>AKXM01000043.1 GCA_000277545.1 Enterobacter sp. Ag1
GAATGTTTGGGTGATAGCCGGTGGGTTTACCGCTTCAGCGGCGATGAGCTCGCCGGGCGCCGGGGGTTGTCAGGGGGCATGGCGTTGTATGAACTGGCACATAGGTAACACTTTAAACCGGGCACATGGGTAACAGGTTATAACTGGTACGGTAAACTGAGTGAGGAGGTTTATCGTGCCCTGGCTTGAGACTGTTACCATGCAACGAATGCAATTTGTCATGGCATGCCTTGTAGACGGATTATCTGTCAGCGATGCCTGTCGCAGATTCAATATCAGCCGTAAAACGGGCTATAAGTGGTTAGCTCGTTTTTCAGGCGAAGATGTTAACTCTCTGGCTGACCGTTCCAGGGCACGCCATCATCAAAACACCATTCCTGAGTCGATGGTTCAGTTGCTGCTGAAAACTAAAAAGCAGTACATGCTGTGGGGGCCAGAAAAAATCAGGCAATATCTGCTCAATCTGGATACTCCCGGTGTCCCTGCCGCAAGCACTGTCGGCCAGATATTCAAGTCTCATGGATTGGTAAAAGCACGCCCCCCTGCTCGATTCAAGCCGACACAGCCCCATGTTCTGTATGAGGTCAAAGAGCCCAATGATGTCTGGAGTGCTGATTTTAAAGGGAAATTTAAACATGCTAACGGGAAATGGTGTTACCCGCTCACGCTGACGGATAACTGCAGCCGGATCATCCTCGCCAGTGAGGCGACCTATTCCCCTAATAATGCCTTTGTCGTTTCCTGCCTCGAGCGCATTTTTATTGAAAACGGCATGCCCCAATTATTACGGACTGATAACGGTGCACCCTTTGCCGGACATGGGGTGTGGGGGTTGAGTGTCATGTCCGTCTGGTTATTAAAATGTGGCATTATTCCTGAACGTATCCGGCCAGGTAAACCGACTGAAAACGGGCGTCACGAAAGAATGCACCGGACAATGAAGGAAGCGCTCAACCAACATTGCTCATTTTCTTCTCTGGAAGAACAGCAACAATGGTTTGACAGATGGCGAAAGGAATTCAACGAGATAAGGCCGCATAAAGCGCTTCAGGGTAAAACGCCGGCCTCGGTCTGGAAACCTTCGGAAAGACAGTTTACGGGGCCACGAACAGAAATGCCTGTCCCGGATAATGCCAGAATGTTGAGAGTCGCGCAGAGAGGAGATTTATGGTTCAACAGTACCCGAATATTTCTGAGTGAAGCGCTACGAAATGAGTGGGTCTGGATGAAACCGTTGAATGAGCAATGCGACGAAATAGGATTTGGTGAACTGATACTGGCGCATTACGACAGAATCAATCACCGTATCCTGAGGTTAGATTGAGAGAAAGGTGTAACCCATGTGACCGGTCAGTTCTGTAACCCATGTGACCGGTTCATACAGCGTAGTGCCCCCTGACACGTTCACTGTCTCTGTACCTGTAGGGTAAAAAGAGATACGGGTGAACGGAACTTAAGCCGCTCTCTTTATAGATAACTTGTGTGAACAGCCAACAGTTTCATGTCCCCCTTAAATGAGAATTTTTTTTATTTCCCTGCTGTACTTGCTAAATGGCGGCGGACGTGAGAGATTAGCACCCGGTTTGGAACACAGACCTTATGAAAGCAGTTTTAGTAAAGCAGTCCTCAGTTCAAGCGCTATCTTAGATATCCCTTCTTCTCGAGTCTCCTCCTAAGTGCCCGAATAAGTCCAACTCTGCTGAACAGACCATGTTCGCCGCGTTTAGTGGCTCAAGAAACTGAAAAGGTAATATCTATGTCTAACAAAATGACTGGTTTAGTAAAATGGTTCAACGCTGAGAAAGGTTTCGGCTTCATCTCTCCTACCGATGGCAGCAAAGATGTATTCGTACACTTCTCTGCAATCCAGAGCGACAGCTTCAAAACCCTCGACGAAGGCCAGAAAGTTGAGTTCTCTATCGAGAACGGCGCTAAAGGCCCAGCTGCTGCTAACGTTGTTGCGCTGTAATCCAGCCTGACGTTTCAGAAGTGAAGAAACCCGCTACGGCGGGTTTTTTTGTGCCCGCAGTTTGTAGATGTCTGATATCTTTTGCCCTCTCCTGCCTAATGTTGTGTGTTAAATTGTGATTTTGGTTAACCAATTATCCCTTCCTGATTGACACGCTTGCCGAATTGGCCGAACTTAGACGCTATATCACGCACCTAAAGAGGTGCTTAATCATCAGTGTTTACTGGTCAACCAATTTGAGTTGTGGGGGGATATTATGAAGCAAACCTGGCGCTGGTATGGTCCAAACGATCCGGTTAGTCTGGCCGACGCCCGGCAGGCGGGGGCGACAGGGATCGTCACCGCGCTGCACCATATTCCGAACGGTGAAGTGTGGCCGGTCGAAGAGATACTGAAACGCAAAGCCGTGGTGGAGGCCGCCGGGCTGGTCTGGTCGGTGGTGGAAAGCGTGCCTATCCACGAAGAGATCAAAACCCATCGCGGGCAGTACGATTTGTGGATCGACAATTACTGCCAAAGTCTGCGTAACCTGGCGGAATGCGGCATCTACACCGTGTGCTACAACTTTATGCCGGTACTGGACTGGACGCGCACCGATCTCGAATACCCGCTGCCGGACGGCTCCAAAGCGCTGCGCTTTGACCAAATCGAATTCGCCGCGTTTGAGCTGCATATTCTGAAGCGCAAAGGGGCTGAAGCTGACTACAGCGCGGAAGAAATTGAACAGGCAAACCGACGCTTCGCGGAAATGCGAGAGGATGAAAAAGCGCGGCTGACCCGCAACATCATCGCTGGCCTGCCCGGCGCGGAAGAGGGCTACACGCTCGAGCGGTTCCGCGCCCAGTTGGACACTTACAAAGATATCGACAAAGCGAAGCTGCGCGAAAACTTTGCCTACTTCCTTGAGGCCATTATCCCCGTTGCGGAGCAGGTTGGCATCAAAATGGCGGTTCACCCGGACGATCCTCCGCGCCCCATCCTTGGCCTGCCGCGCATTGTTTCAACTGTGGAGGATATGCAGTGGATGGTGGAGGCGGTGAACAGTCCGGCGAATGGCTTTACGATGTGTACCGGCTCTTACGGCGTGCGGGCCGATAACGACGTGGTCGGCATGATTAAACGCTTCGGGCCTCGTATCTACTTCACGCACCTGCGCTCAACGCTGCGGGAAGAAAATCCTAAAACCTTCCATGAGGCCGCACACCTTTATGGTGACGTGGATATGTATGAAGTGGTGAAAGCCATTGTGGAAGAGGAACAGCGCCGGAAAGAAGCAGGGCAAAGTGAACTGATTCCGATGCGCCCGGATCACGGCCATCAAATGCTGGATGACCTGAATAAAAAGGTGAATCCAGGCTATTCGGCGATTGGCCGTCTGAAGGGGCTGGCAGAAGTGCGTGGCGTTGAGATGGCTATCCAGCGCGCGTTCTTTGGTAAATAGCCCTCGTCGGGCCAGGGAATGGGTCAACCAGTTATGCTATAGTCCGGCTCATTCCCTACCTGCCGTGAGTAAAGATGAAACCGCAAATCCAGGACAAACCTGCCGCGCAGCCGCAGCGGCCTTATCAGGAAGTGGGCGTGATGCTGCGCGACATGATTGCGCGGCAGCAATATGCCCTGGGGGATCGTCTTCCGCCCGAGCGTGAAATTGCGGCGCTGCTGTCGGTGAGCCGGACCGTGGTGCGCGAAGCGCTGATCATGCTTGAGATTGAAGGGCTGGTGGAAGTCCGCCGTGGGGCGGGTATTTTTGTGGTTGCCATGCCGGATAAACTCGTTAACCCTCCGGTCGGCACGAGCCAGTGCAACGATGCCGGGCCGTTTGAGCTATTGCAGGCGCGCCAGCTGCTGGAAAGCAATATCGCGGAGTTTGCCGCCCAGCAGGCCACACGGGAAGATATTCTGAAAATGCGTCAGGCCTTGCAGATAGAAGAACAGGAACTGGCTGCCGGGGATAACGAAAGCGGCGACAGGCAGTTCCATCTTGCCGTGGCCGAGGCCACCCACAACAGCATGCTGGTGGAATTGTTTAAACAATCCTGGCAGTGGCGTGAAAACAACCCGATGTGGATCCAGCTGCACAGCCATCTGGAGAACAACCACTATCGGCAAGAGTGGCTCGCCGACCATAAACAAATCCTTGCGGCGCTGATCAAGAAAGACGCCAAAGCGGCCAAACACGCGATGTGGCAGCACCTGGAAAACGTCAAAAACCGGCTGCTGGAGCTGTCCGACGTCGATGATATTAACTTCGACGGTTATTTGTTCGAGTCCTGGCCGCTGAACGAGCCCGGGCGTTAATTCTCGAAAAGGCCAGCTAATTAGCTGGCTTTTTTTGCTCTGTATATCCTTTCTTTTTTAGAACGGTAGTTTAGCTGGATTGCATTTATATTCATTTAATGAATGATCTGGCGTGGATGATTTATTGAATGAATAGCTTGTGATGTTATTTTTATTTTAAATGAGAAGAGTGTCATAAATAATGAACTCTTTGAGAGGTAAGTCTAGTTTATTTTATAAAATATAATTATTATCCATAAATCTTATTGTACTAAGCAATGGATGACTTATGGCTTTACATGGAAAGATGCTGCTGAATAATTCATATTATGCAATAATAAGAAATGCGTTGCTGAGCACAACACCTATTCGTGTGCCTTGTATTAAGTTCTTGATGGCCCGTGGTTGGATTGAGGTCGTGGTCTATGGCGATAACAACACGTGTCCGTAATGTTGGAAAAACACTCTATTTTTTAATCTTATCACTGATTATAGGTCGTACAATTGGGAATCCTGAAATATGGTTCGATCATGACCTGGCCACTCAGCTAGGCAACATACTGTATGGTCCCGGAGAGATTGGTGCTGATAATTTTTATGATCTCTATTTTTATATCTCTATCATTACTGATTTATCTGTAACAATATTGATTTATTTTATAACTGTGAAGTTATTCAGAGCTATCAGGAGTGAGTTCTAATGCTAATTACTCACTGTATGAAGTTACCCATCGCTCTCGGATAAATTGAGGTGGTTGCCAGTGGAATTGCCAACGCTTGCCCGTAGATTGCTTAAAATAGGGTTGCTCCTGTTTATTGGCGCAATGGTAATGATACGTTTAGATAATCCAGAAAACTATGTTAACCGTCAAGTTGCGAACAAGATCGCCCTGTTTATAGCGGGGAATATCAACGCAGAGTCAATTTATGACGCTTACTTTTATATCGATATTATCTGCGTAGTAGCCATTACCATTGCAGCTTACCTGATAGCAATTAATTTAATAATCAAAATAAGGAAATACTAAAACGCCAATTTATCCCAATATGTGGCTTAAAGATGATGGTGGTGCAGATATAAAAGGTTCTGTAGACATTGAAGATGGCGAAGGTAGTTGATAGCTCAACACCTTACCTTTATAAAGCCGCAGGGCAGACACTGAGAAATGCTGAGGTCTGGTTTTACCGGATAAACGATGCGGGGCAGGAGGTTTGCTACTACACGGTATATATGGAGAATGCAAAAATCACGGGCGTTAACTGTGGTGTTCCAAATGTGAAATTGGCTGGAAACGATAAAATGAAGCATAACGAAAGCGTCAGCCTGCACTATGAAAAAATTACCTGTCGTATTGTTGATGGAAATATTCAGTATACGGACGCCTGGAACGAACGTCCTGGCGCTTAAACGCTTCGCTGTAAATGGCCGCGGATGCGGCCCTTATTTCACGCGAACTGCCGCTGCAGCAGCTCGCCGCTTTGCTGTAAATCCTGCTGCGGGTTGCGGCCTATCAGCACATATTCATACCCCTTACTGCGCCACCAGACGAGGTTAAGGCCGCGGCGAACTTCGTGCTTCAGCGTAGGGCTGTCGGCTGCCTTGCTGCGGGAAATACACAGCGCCATCGGCCCGTAGCTGGCGTGCAGGTAGGCCATCTGCGCGATGGAGGTGCTGTCGTAGCGCAGCATCCTGACGCTTTTTAGCTCGGCTTCCGGCAGCTCAACTTCACCTTGCTGCAGCCTGAGGCCGATATCTTGCTGCATACGGTTCAGGCCGTTTTGCAGCGCCTGAGGCGTGACGTTGATGTCCGCTAGCGTTTCGGCGCTGTAAAGCGACATGTACTGCGCAATCAGGTCGCGAATTTCTGGCTCGCCGCTAAGTTTTTGCTCGCCGGGGCGAATAAAGCGCCCGGCCAGCACGCCGACGGCGAGGAAGCTGAGGGAGGCGGCGATCAGGCTGCGGCGGCTAACGCCTTGTGTTTGCGGCTTCATGTTCACCGGCTGATGCAGCAGCACGTTGAGTTTGGCCTGCATTCTATCGACTGGCGCTTCTTCCAAAAGTGGGGCAAAAGCCTGTTCCAGCGGCAGATGGCTTTGCATGAGCGGCTCAACGCGGGCGGCCAGATCGGCGTCGTTATTCAACTGCTGCTCAAAGGCGTGGCGTTCATCCTCGCGCATTTCGCCGTCCAGCCAGGCCACGATAGCCTCATCGCTCCACGGAGCGGAGAAGGATTGACGCGTCATTGGAGCTCCTTCTTCATCGTCGGCATCAGGTGCCTGGCCAGCGTCAGACGCGCGGCGGCCAGGCGGCTCATCACGGTGCCGATGGGAATGGCCAGCGTGTCGGCCGCTTCCTGATAGGTAAAGCCTTCGACATACACTAAAAACACGGTATTGCGCTGGGCTTCAGGTAGCTCGCTAACCTGCTGCAGCAGCGCGTGATACTGGTGCTTGTCTTCGGTATTTTCGCTGTCTGCCAGCTGGCTCAGTTCGTCGCTGTCGACAAAGCCCTGGCCCTGGCGAACGCGCAGGGCGCGAATTTCGTTGATCCAGATAGAGTACAAAATCGCAAACAGCCAGCGGTCTATCCGCGTCCCGGACTGAAACTGACTGCAGCGCTCTAAAGCGCGCACGCAGGTGGACTGAACCAAATCTTCAGCCACATCACGATTGCGGGACAGCACCATGCCGTAACGCCAGAGGCGGGCAAGGTGCTGGGCCAGCTGTAAACGAACTTCGTTGACGGTGATTTTTATGCCCTCAGCCTTAGGACTCCGGGTGCCCGTCAATGGCGGCTTTTAAATCGCGATACTCCTCGCAGCCGGTTCCGCAGAGCGTTTTAATGGTCGCTAACTGGGCTTTCGCCAGGTCAGGGCGGCCCTTAATCATCCACGCTTCGCCAAGATATTCGCGCACTTTGGCATAGTGCGGATCCAGGGCGATGGAGCGCTGATAATAGCCGATTCCTTCGTCGGTGCGCCCCAATTTTCTTGTGGCGTAACCCCGGTAGTTCCAGGCTTCACGCGTGTTGGGCTGCTGCAGGGTATCCAGCAGGTTTAACGCCTCCTGATACCGGCCTGATTTTGCCAGATGGTAAGCATATTGCGTCTTGTCGCTGTCGCTTAACATGCTGCTCTTTTCCACGGTACAGGTTTTGGTTTTGCTGTCGTACACCTGGCCTTTCGGGCAGTCCGGCGTTTTGGAATCATCGTCGCCCATGGCGCTGGCGGTGGCGGAGTAGAAAAGTCCGCTGGTCACGAGGCACAGCAAAGGCAGCAGTTTACGAGTTAAAGGCATGTTCATGGTGTCGTCCTGTAGGTTAACGAGAGTGGCCTTTGCAGGCGGGGAGCATGCGGCGCAGCGTGCCGTCACGCAGAACATAGTGGTGGATCAGGGCGGCGACAGCATGCGCGCCCGCCAGCAGGATCAGCGCCCAGGCCACGTTGTTGTGCAGCATCGCCAGGGTATGGCGCAGCGTCGGATCGATGTTAAACACGTCCGGAACTTCAAACAGGTTGAAGAACCAGAAGGGTTCGCCCTGCGCCCAGCGGAACAGGAAGCCAAGCGTGATCTGAGTCAGCAACAGGATGTAAAGCACGCCGTGGGTGGCATGAGCGGCGATGCGAAACGCGCCTGGCATCGGCACTTTCTCCAGCTTTCGTGACGGCGAAAAAGCGGCGCTGATGCGCCAGATTAGTCGGACGACCATCACCGCCCCAAGCAAAATGCCGAACGAAATGTGTAGCGATTGCAGGCCTTTGCGAAGCGGAGTGCCGCGTTCAAGGACTTCCCAGATGTGCGCGCTGGCAAACAGAAATATCACGCAGAAGGCGGTTAGCCAGTGGAGGGCCATGCTAAAGGCGTCGTAGCGCTTGTGAGGCGGCGTAGCTTCGGGGGGCAGGTAACTCATGATTGTCTCTTCCTCAGGTTCTTGTAAGGAGTAAACAATCGGGGTGGGGAAATTATTCGGCGAAAACGAAAAAAAAGTCAGGCACTCCGCAGAGGCCTGACTTGATCGGGGCTGGAAGGCAGCTTAAAGGGCTTTTTCCCACACGGACTGCGGCAGTAAATAAACCGCTTTTTCAGCGTGCTGGCCGTCGGTCACGATGTGTTTGATGCCGCTTGCCATCACGGCCAGCGTCACGTCGAAGGCGTTCAGGCTGTCGCCGAAGCCGGCGGTCAGGTTCAGCATTGAGCCGTTCGCCATCAGATAAAGCGTTTTGCCGTTAAGCTGGTACGCGTTGATAAACGGCATCACTTCTTCGGTCGGATATTGCTGCAGGTAGCCGCAGTCGATCTCTTCCGCAACGTGGCCCACGTTCAGCACAAACACGCCGTCTTTGGCTTTATCCAGTACCGCTGCGCTGACGACTTTTTTCGCGCCGGTGGCGGTGGCGACAACGTCAGTGGTGGCAATCACGTCATGAATATCAACCACGTGCCAGCCGTCATAGGCGGCCTGCAGGCGGCGGGCCGGATCTAACTCGGCAACCATCACCTGGCCTCCGTAGGCTTTGGCGGCGGCGGCAACGCCCTGGCCCACCAGGCCATAGCCAATCACCAGTACTTTCTTTTCGTGCAGGGTGAGGTGGGTGGTCTGGAAGAAGGTCTGCCAGGCGGTGAGGCCAACCATGTGGCGGTTATGCAGGCCTTCTTTTACCGGCAGGTCGTCCCAGTTAAAAATTGGATAGCCGGGGCGCAGATCCGCGAGGCGGTTGACCCCGGAGCCGGTTGCTTCCAGGCAGGCAACCACGTCGCCAAACTCGCCACGCTGATGCAGCAGCGTGGTGATGTCCGCGCCCATTTCGCACAGATGCGTTGGGCGCCAGGCGATGGCTTTTTCCCACGAGTCGCGCCAGTCGGCGTCGTTCATATTGCGCCATGCGCTGGCTTCCGCCCCGGCGGCGACCAGGTAAGCGATAACGTCATCCTGTACGGTGGTTGGGTTGCAGGTGGTGAGGAAGACTTTGGCATTTTTCTTCAGCAGGCCTTCAACCAGCGGGATCATTTTCAGGTCGAGATGCATATTGCAGGCGATGCGAACGTGGCTTAAGTCGGGCAGCGCCTGAACCTGTTTGAGGGTGCGAACCATGTGGCGAGTAGACCACGCAATCTCTTTGTTAAACATCTCGTTCTGGGTGCTCACGTCTTTTCCTTATTAATTGTTTTTACTGGTTTTTATAGAATATATCATCACGTTAACGGACGTCAGAATAGCAAAACGATGGCCAGTTGTTAATCGCTGAACCCGGCGCGGCAGGCGTGACGTCTGCTTACCAATGTTTTGTTTTTTTCCTCGGTTTCTTCTCTATAGTAAAAGTTTCATTCCCTGATAAAAACGAGAAAAACATGATCAAAAAAGCGCTTGTTGTGTTGCTGAGCAGTGCCTTCTTGACCCCGATGATAGCGAATGCCGACAGCACGATAGTCTTCCTGCGCCACGGTGAGAAACCGGCTAACAATAGCGGGCAGCTCACCTGCAAAGGGCTGAATCGCGCGCTGCAATTGCCGTCGGTTCTGCTGAGCCAGTACGGCAAACCGGATGCCATCTACGCCGCCGCGCCGAAAGAGAACAAAACCGGCAGCTCGCTGCGCCCGTTAACCACCATCACGCCGACCGCAATCCGCCTTTCTCAGGCCATCGACCTGCATTACCACGCGGAGCAGACGGACGAACTGGCGGATGATTTACTGAAAACTCAGAGCAGCGGCCGCCTGACTTTTGTCTCGTGGGAGCACAAAAACCTGGTGATAGCGGCGCAAAAGCTGGTGAAGAAAACCGGCGGCGACCCAACCGTGGTGCCAAAATGGCCGGGCAGCGATTTTGATTCGCTGTACATCATCAAACTGGACGATCAAAAGCGATTTAAATCTTTCACCCACGGGGCTGAAGGGCTGAATAACGTGCCGGACAGCTGCGCGGGCGCGAGCTGACAGAAAAGAAAAACCCGTCTGGAAGACGGGTTTTTTTATGCACTTAGCAAAAGAGGATTACCACCACACTTCAGCCTGAACGCCAGCCATAAACTCGTTCTTGCTGTTTTCGTTAAAGCGGAAGTTTGACAGCTCGTTGTCCAGAATATTCAGGTATGTGCCGTAGAAACGAATTTCAGGCCGCGAGCCGAGCAGGCTTGGGCCAACCTTCAGAGCGTGATAGAGCGTGGTTTTGTAGCCCGACTCTTTCAGGTTAACCCCTTGCTCTGTTTTGTTTTTCTGGGTAAACCAGCTCAGCTCCAGGCCGGTCTGGTTCCAGGTATCCCAAATCCACGCCGGGCGAATCACGGCCCGAATGCTGCTGAAGTCGCTGTGGGCGCCGCTCTCATAGCTATAAACATCGCTACCCTGGGAGTAAACCAGCGCGTTAGCCATGATGATCCTGTCCGCGAGGTACATTTCCCCCTGCGAAATCAGACGCCAGGCCACGCCGTCCGTCTGGTCGCCGTAGTAATATCGGCCCGGTGCCATGGAGTTGCTGGCTCCCGAGAAGTTCGCGAAGCTGCTGGCATAAGAGTTATTGGCCACCTGCAGGGTAAACTCGTTGAAGGTGTCGCGCGGCAGATCCTGGCGCACAATGGCCGTCGCCATCCAGGTATCCTTCAGTTTAAAGAAGGAGCCGTTATTTTCGTTGTCCTTCTGGTCGTCAGTTTTATTGGCAAAGGCGTATTTGCCCATCAGCGAGAGCGAACCTTTTTCCCACAGCGGAATGTTGCGGTAGCGCAGGTCAACCGAGTTGGTGTTCATCTGCGTGGTGTGGCTGAAGTCGCGGGAATAAACGTCGACGTCGTTGCGGCTGAGGGAGGCGTCAAGCTGGCCGACGCCCAGGTTCCAGTTTTGGATCCCGACGGCCGCCGCCACCTGGGTAGTTAAGGATTTCCAGTCGAGCATCTGGATTTCGTACTCAGGCAGCTTGTGCTTCCCGACCCAGAAGTCTGCTTCCGGTGCAAACGGCAGGAAGCCTCTGGTGGTCAGGAAAATATCGCTGAACTGCATGATGTTTTCGTTGCCATTGTTGTCGCCAAACCAGGCGTCGTTATACTGCTCCCCGACGTTACCGTCGTAGGTCACGATGGCGTTGGCGGTTTTGCCGTCCTGGTTGTAGACGCGCTGGTTCAGCGTTAAGTCGAACCAGCCGCTCATTTCGTTGCCGAAACGACCCAGCGACCCGGCGGCGTAGGTTTGAGCCGACCCGCGATTGGCCGCTGCCCAGCCGGAACGGAAATAACCTTCGTAGCTAAAGCCAATATCATCTTTAATGTATTTACTGATGTCTTTCAGGGTAACGTTTTCTACGGTAGTCTTGCCACCTTCGTTATTGACCACGGCCACTTTTTGCGTGCCTTTCACCGGCGTTGGTGCCGGCTTAGTATCGAGATGATTATTTTCATTCTCGATGTTGTCGGCTACCGGAGAATACACCGTCTGATTGACCGGTGCCGGGCCAGACTGCACGTTGTTACCGGTTGGCTGCAGTTGGGCGACCTTATCTTTATATATGGCCAATTCTTTCTGAGTTTTATTTAATTCTGATTTGTTTTCTGATAATTGTTTTTCAAGTAATTCCAGACGCTGCTCTACCGTTAATTTGGCTGCCATTACGTGGGTTGAGGATAACGCCAGAAGGATGGATGAAGACAATAAGCTAACCTTCAATAAATTTGAATTCATAGAATGTCCCAGAAGTATAATTATTATTTGCCTCCGGTTTTAATAACCGGAGGCGGGTGGAAATTAAATTGCTATCATCGGTTTATTTATTACTGCGCCGCCTGTGCTGCATTTACCTTATTGGCGGCCATAACGAACGGTAAATAAATTAGCGTGGAGATGGCCAGGCATAGCAGCCCGACAATCAATGCCATCCAGTTCCCCCCGGTGCCGAAGAAGGCGATGAGCGGCCCCGGCGTTGTCCACGGTACGGCATAGGCAATTGGTGGAATAATCTCCAGAGTGACGAAGGTGTAGCCCACCAAAGAGTTGACGAACGGCACCATAATAAACGGAATGATCAGGATCGGGTTCAGCACGATGGGCAGGCCGAAAATCACCGGTTCGTTGATGTTAAACAGGCCCGGCACGAAGGCCATTTTCGCCAGATCGCGGTAGTCGGCACGGCGGGAGGCAATAAAAATAGCCAGCAGCAGGCCGAGCGTCATTCCCGAGCCACCGTAGTTGGCGAAGGCGTCGTTGATGCTCCCCCAGGTGATAGGGTATGGCGCCCCCCACGTAGTGCCGTTGGATGCGGCAAAAGAGAGGTTCTCGAGGTTAGCTTCGGAGAAAATAGTCTCGCGAATCGCCGCCGTGGTGTTCGGCCCGTGAATGCCCAGCACCCACAGGAAGTTGGTGACCACGCCAAGTACCAGCACCGCGACGATATTGGTGCCCATGTTTTTCAGCGGGGCCTGAATCAGGGTATAAATCAGTTCGTTCAGGCCATTCGGGGAGATTTTCGTCAGGCAGTAGTTCAGCACCGAGAAGAAGATCATCACGAAGAAGATAGGAATTAAAACTTTAAATGAGCGTGCAACCGCCGGCGGTACGGCGTCTGGCATGGTGATGGTGATCTTCGGGTTACGCGCCAGGCGGCAGAAGATTTCCCCGGTAATCAGCGCGACAATCACCGCCACAAAAAGCCCCTGCGGCCCCAGATATTGCGTGGTCAGATACGACTGCCCGCCCATCATTTGATAAGGGGTATAGACCACGAAGAACGCGCCGATAGCGGTCAGGCCGCACAGCAAGTCGTCCTGCTGATAGCTGATAGCGATATTACGTGCGACCAGGAAGGCAATCATGATCGACATGATATTCACCGACCCATTCATCACCGGGGAGAATATGTTTTGAGCTTCGGCTAAGTTAGGGAATAACACGCCGAGATGCAGCAGTGAAGCAATAAAACCATCCGGTGAAAGGATGGCAAAGTTAATCAGCACGATCAGCGAGCTGGCCATAACGATGGGGAACGACAAAATAAATGCATCGCGGATGGCCGAGACGTGTATCTGAGAGTTTAATTTAATCGCAATAGGAACAAGGAGCTTTTCCATACCGCGCTCAAAGGCATTCATAATACTCATGATGCGCCCTTTATCATTAGAGAGATATTGACTGATGATATAAGTTTATTGGCGAAGCCTCTGCTTAATAGCAGGTCGCGTAACGATAAACCTAATCAATTACCCATTGGGTTGTTATTTTGGCTGGAAAGCTTAGTGTTCACCGAGTAAATTCAGTGCGGAATCAAGAACTGATTTGCCATCCATTTGCCCGTAATACTTCATGTCGATTACCGCTACCGGAATTTTCCCCTGGGCGATTTCTTCTATTTCACTTTTTTGGAAGCGAACCTGAGGTCCCAGCAGAACAACATCTGCTTCATTTCTTTTAATTCTTTCTTTCGCCTCGGCAATCGCCAGTGCATTAATATTGACCGAAATATTTCCCGCGCTGGCGTGATCCTGCATTCTTTTCACCAGCATGCTGGTAGACATCCCGGCCGCACAAACCAATAATATATTCTTCATTTTTCCCCTTAACGCTTCGTAGATAATCAACCAGCGGCTAACTTAATGAATATCAATGCGTTCATCTGCCATTTCGATCACAGTTAGTCATGCCCGAGTGGTGCAGAAAGCAAAGTGAAAATGGACCTGTGTTGCGCTTTTATTATGACTCGAACGGTAATTGACTGTTTTTAAATAAGTTCAGGAGGTTCAAAAGTGGTATACAAAGATGTTGTTAACTTACTAAAAAACAGGATCAGCAGCCCAACTTATCATATCGGCGACATCCTCCCTTCGGAGAAAGAGCTGGCTGAGTTCTACAATGTGTCACGTAATACCTTGCGTAAAGCATTGAAAGTGCTGGAAGATGAGGCGTTGATTGAGCGTAGGCACGGCTCCGGCACCTATGTGCGAAATAAACATTTTCAGGCTTCGGTTACGCATCTGGACAGCTTCACCGAGATTGCCCGAAGTGAAGGGAAAAAACCGTCCAGCCAGGTGCTGAGATTTGAGCTGCAGCAGGCATCGGAAGAGATTGCCAGCCGCCTGCAGCTGGCCATCGGCGAACCGGTCTATTACGCCAAACGACTGCGCCACATCGACAACGTGCCGATGCAGCTGGAAGAGACCTGGCTGTCGGTGAACCGCTTCCCCGACCTGACGGTCAACCACATGAAGCGTTCGAAATTTTCCTACATCGAAGATGAATGCGGCGTCAAAATTCACGGCTGCTACGAGGCGTTTCAGCCCATTCTGCCGTCAACCGAGATTGCCAAAATGCTGCACATCAGTACCCGCGACCCGATTATCCGCATGGAAACCCAGTCCGTTGACGCCAGCCACAGCCCGATTGATTACTCGATCCTCTACACCAACGTGTTCGAGTTCCAGGTGAAGTATTTTTTGCCTCGTAAGGCGGGCTAGCCGCTGTGGCTGACCTTGCATTCGCCACGTCGGTCACAGTTCTGCTTTAAAAAGAGGTTCAATAATGTTCATGAAAATGAACCTGTCGCTTCTGAAAGATGAATATCAGCGGTAACTCACTGTATATCATATCTTTTGACAGGTTCAAAAGTTGTTCAATGTGTTATCCCCCTTCTATTGCCTGATGCGCCTCCCATTGATTAAGATTTTCTTCGTTTTCAGAACTGATAATTAAAAATTGAACTCGTCAATTTTTGTATTCCTTTTACCAGGCATGAATATGACCGGTGCGAAATAGTTTCCTCGTTTCAGTGGAAATAAACGATGAGCCGGAAATATGCAGGAGGAATTAGCGTATGAATATCGCCGCATTTGATATCGGTGGTACGGCTTTAAAAATGGGGATCGTCAACTCGCAGGGCGAGATACTGGCAAAGGGCAAAGAGACGATCGACGACAGCGATGGCGAGCAAATTTTACAGGCCATTTTAGCGTGGATTGCCGAGCATCCCGGCTGTGAAGGCGTGGCGATCAGCGCCCCTGGCTATGTCAATCCGCACACTGGCTTTATCGAAATGGGCGGGGCCATCCGCCGCTTCGACAACTTTGCCATCAAAGAATGGCTGGAAGAAAGCACGCAGCTGCCTGTTGCCATCGAAAATGACGCCAACTGCGTCCTGCTGGCTGAACGCTGGCAGGGGAAAGCGGCGGGGATGAGCAACTTCCTCGTACTGACCATCGGCACCGGCATCGGCGGAGCGATTTTCTGCAATAACCAACTGGTACACGGCGCGCGCTTCCGGGCGGGAGAATTCGGTTACATGCTGACCGAACGCCCTGGCCCACGCGATGTTCGCCGCTACACCATGAACGATACCTGCACCCTGAGAACCCTGCGCAAAGACTACGCGGAGTATGTCGGCAAGCCGCTTGAGGCCGTCAGCGGGGAAGAGATTTTCGACCGCTTTGATGCCGGCGACGTGGCGTGCCAGCGTATGGTGAACGCGTTCTTCAACGATCTCGGCACCGGCCTTTATAACCTCGTCAATCTGTTCGACCCGGAAAAAATCCTGCTCGGCGGCGGCATTGTGGAACGCCCAGGCTTCCTTGCGCTGCTGCGCGAATATCTGGCCTGGTTCACCCTCGACGACTATATCGACACCGTCAGTCACGGCAACGATGCCGGACTCATTGGCGCGGTCTACCATTTTAATCAGCACTATCGGTCGCAGCATGCGATCTCTAATTAAGGGAGAGAATATGTCTGGATTCAAAGAAGGTTTTCTGTGGGGCGGCGCGGTTGCGGCGCACCAGCTGGAAGGTGGCTGGAAAGAGGGCGGCAAAGGCGTTAGCGTTGCGGATGTGATGACGGCCGGCGCCCACGGCGTCCCGCGTGAAATTACCGATGGCGTGCTGCAGGGAAAAAACTACCCTAACCATGAAGCGATCGACTTCTACCACCGCTACAAAGAAGACATCCAGCTGTTTGCCGAGATGGGCTTCAAATGCTTCCGTACCTCCATCGCCTGGACGCGTATTTTCCCGCTGGGCGACGAGCTGGAGCCGAACGAAGCCGGCCTGCAGTTCTATGACGACCTGTTTGACGAATGCCTGAAGCACGGCATTGAGCCGGTGATTACGCTGTCGCACTTCGAAATGCCTTACCATCTGGTCACCGAATACGGCGGCTGGCGTAACCGTAAGCTGATTGATTTCTTCCTGCGCTTCTCGAAAGTGGTCTTCACTCGCTATCAGCACAAAGTGAAGTACTGGATGACCTTCAACGAGATCAACAACCAGGCCAACTACCACGAAGACTTCGCGCCGTTCACCAACTCGGGCCTGAAGTATCAGCCGGGTGAAGATCGCGAGCCGGTGATGTATCAGGCGTCTCACTATGAGCTGGTTGCCAGCGCTCTGGCGGTGCGTGCAGCCCGTGAAATCAACCCTGCGCTGCAGGTTGGCTGCATGATTGCCATGTGCCCAATTTACCCGCTGACCTGTGCGCCAGGCGATATGATGATGGCGATGAATGCGATGCACCGCCGCTACTGGTTCACCGACGTGCACGTGCGCGGTAAGTACCCGCAGCACCTGCTGAACTACTTCGAGCGCCGTGGTTTTGAGCTGGATATTACCGACGAAGATCTCGCGGCGCTGGCCGAAGGCTGCGTCGATTACATTGGCTTCAGCTACTACATGTCGTTTGCCACCAAAGCCAGCGCCGACAACCCGCAGTTTGACTACGACGAATCAAAAAGCCTCGTGTCTAACCCGTATGTGCAAAAATCCGACTGGGGCTGGCAGATTGACCCGGTGGGCCTGCGTTACTCTCTGAACTGGTTCTGGGATCACTATCAGCTGCCGCTGTTTATTGTGGAAAACGGCTTCGGGGCGATTGACGTGGCGCAGGCCGACGGCTTCGTGGACGACCAGTACCGCATCGATTATCTTTCGGCGCACGTCGCAGAAATGAAAAAAGCGGTAGTGGAAGACGGCGTTGACCTGATGGGCTACACCCCGTGGGGCTGTATCGACCTGGTCTCCGCCGGGACGGGCGAAATGAAAAAACGCTACGGCTTTATCTACGTCGATAAAGACAACGAAGGCCACGGCAGCCTGAGCCGCAGCCGTAAGAAATCCTTCCAGTGGTACAAAGATGTGATTGAGAGCAACGGCGAAAAGCTCTGATAACGCCTGTGGCTGACTGAACGCTGGGTTAAACACCAGCGTTTTTATTTGCATGTGTTCAACCCCTGAACTGAATTCACTCGGCTACCAGGTTGACGCTATTCCTGTATTTTTAGAATAAAGCGTTAAGTTAAATTATGGCTATCACCTTCTGTATTTAGTTTATTTTGTTCTAAAATATTCTTTTACCGTTTAATGACAATCAAAGTTAGCCTGTATTGAAATGCCCGCCTGGATGTTTTTTCACTCCACATTTTCTTTATATATATTTAATTTATTAACTAAATAAACTTGTCGTGCATGATATTGACGAAATTGACCACCTCTGGTGTACTAACCTTGAATTTTGTTTTTTGTTACGGTGCTTTATTCACCGAAAAAGTGCTGGCTGAAATTAACTCTGGACACGATCATGAAAAAAATAACACGGCTTATGTTGGCCACCACAGGTTTGCTTGTTTCAATGCTTGGACATGCCGAAGCCACAAAGACAGATGCCAGCGAACACCGTATTCCAGCGATAAAATTGATTAACACGGCTGATAATCACTCTGCGTTTGTAAAAGGTTCAATTCCCTCTCTGGCGAAACTTTCTTCTGAAAATCTCTATTTCAGTAATACCTTTGAAGAGTGGCAGAAAGGGGTGCATCCGGCACCGAAAAAGCAGTATGTGGTTACCCTGAAAGGCAAGCTGAAGTTTAAGGTTAGCGACGGCTCTACGTTCATCATCGAGCCAGGTACAGTACTGCTTGCAGCAGATACCGCCGGCGAAGGGCACAGCTGGGATATCGTTGATGGGAAGGAGTGGGTGCGCGTTTATATCCCGGTGGGAGACGACGATCGCTTCATCGCAGATAAATAAATCCTGCACAGATAAAGCGCTAATTTCAGTCCCGTTAACCACACAATGGAACGGGGCTGCCACTCCTAAAAATAGTAGTTTTAATTCTGTTTAGAACATTAATTCGTTCATTACTTGTCATCTCTTTGTCATTATTTTATGTGGCCAGATCATTATAAATAATGGCTAAAGAAGTCTCTCAGGCTGCCGATAAAAAATCGATAATTAAAAAAACACCGTCGCAACCGTTGATGTGATTTCTACCAATTACCTCCTCTTATTGCCTGCGATATAACCATTAAAGCTCAGAGGGATTTATGAACAAACTGAAGAATATGCGCCTTAGTACTATGCTGGGGGCTGGCTTTGCGCTGGTCATCGCTATTGGATTCTTTGTCGCATTATTTGCCAGAACGCAGTTGGTTTCTGTTGGAAATAACCTTAATTATGCTGCCAATGTCCGCCTGGTGAATTTGCTGCTGATCGTAAAGATTAAGGATAATATTACGGACAATGCCCACGATATTCGTGATATGGCGTTGTTCACCACGCTGCCGCATACCGAAGCTGAGAGTCGGGACTACATTACAAAAACCAACCAGGTACTCGAAAAGCGTATCGCGGACAACAACGTCCTCTTGAAACAGCTGGATAAGGCGCTGAGGCTTAAGCATTCTCGCGAGCTGTTCGACAACCTGAACAATGTTCGCCCGGCATACTCCCAGGCGCTTCGCAAGGTGATGAGCGTCAGCGCGGCGGGGCAGTATGATGCCGCCCGCGCGTTAGTCATCAGCGAAGTGGTTGGCCCCCAGGCCAGAGTACTCGATGCGCTCAGCGAGATGATTAGCGATCATTCCGGTAGCACGGTGGGCATGGCCCGTGGCTATGTGGAGGAAGCTCATTTTGCCGGTAACTTGTTGTTGATTATTACGATTATCAGTGCCGTGATTGGCTCTTTGATTGCCTGGAGCATCGGGCGATCGGTGAAAGGCCAGCTTGGCGGCGAGCCCGTTTATGCCGTCTCCGTGGCCAAACAAGTTTCTGAGGGGCAGCTCAATACCGCCGTTGAACTGAAGCAAGGGGACACCAGAAGCCTGCTCGCGGCTATGGATGAGATGCGTAGCCGTCTGCTCGGGGTTGTGCGTGAAGTGCGAGACAGCAGCCATTCTATCTCCGTGGGTGCCAGCGAGATTGCGGCTGGCAGCACCGATCTCAGCCAACGCACCGAAGAGCAAGCGGCCAGCCTGCAGGAAACGGCCGCTTCGATGGAACAAATGAGCCAGACAATTCAGCAGAATGCCGAGACGGTGCGCACTGCGACTCGCCTGGCCAACTCTGCCAGCGAAACGGCCACGCAAAGCGGGAGTGCCGTTAATAATCTGGTGCTGACGATGCGTGAAATTAGCGAAAGCTCACAGAAAATTGGCGACATTATTAGCGTTATTGACGGCATCGCATTCCAGACGAACATTCTGGCGCTGAATGCTGCCGTGGAAGCCGCTCGTGCAGGGGAGTCCGGGCGCGGTTTTGCAGTAGTTGCCGGGGAAGTTCGCTCGCTGGCGCAGCGTTCTGCTTCGGCGGCCAGTGAGATCAAAGCCCTGATTGAGGACAGCATGCGTACGGTAACAAAAGGATCGGATATGGTGAGTTCGGCGGGAACGACGATCGATGACCTGGTGCAACAGTCCCACCGCGTGGCCGGGCTTATTTCTGAAATTGGCGTGACGACGGAAGAGCAGGGGCAGGGGATTGCGCAGATCAACGTGGCGATCACTCAACTGGATCAGGTTACGCAGCAGAATGCTGCGCTGGTGGAGGAGTCTGCCAGCGCCGCTGAGAGCCTCAGCGATCAGGCTACTCGGTTGGTGCAGCTGATGAGTATCTTCAATACCGGGCAGGTCATTGCCGCAGCTAACGCCCGCCAGGATAAACCCGCACCGGCTTCTACCACTCGCAGGCCAGAGCTTGCCGCGAACGGTGGCCGTTTAGATAACTGGGAGCAGTTCTAAAATCTGCCGTAAGCTGTTTTAAAACTAAGGCCCGAGTTTACTCGGGCCTTACTGTTTTTAGGCTAAATTCACCTCATTTTGCGAAGTTGATAAAAACAGGTGGGTGGGATATCTTTATTTTTAACATAGTGACAATCTTATAAATGTTGAGAATATGAAAAGCGAATTATTTAAGTTTACTGAAGAAAATAATAATGGTTATACCTTTAGATGGACAAAAAGACATTATGAGTACTGTGCGGATAATAAGATATTTTTAGGTCACAAAGGCAGGAAGGTTTATAAAGAGAGAAGTTTATTGCGTTTCGTCAAAGGCGATAAAATAAAAATTGATGATAATGTTATCGCCGAAGAGTATTCCACTATGCCGATACGTAATTTTTCCAGCGTGGGCGCGTTTTCATTTCCAAGTTGCCATTTTTCAGGCAATACTGTCATCGGCAGATTCTGCAGTATTGCTGGGAATGTAAAGGTGATGGGTGGCAATCATCCCATGGACAGATTTACCACACATATGCTGACCTACAACGGGGGATTTGATAAATATGCCAGGACTGAATTTAATCGGCAGTGGGTATTAAAACCGTTTGATACGACGCAAAAAAATCCTGTAATAGGCAACGATGTCTGGATCGGCAATGATGTGGTTTTAAAAGGGGGAATTACCATCGGTGATGGCGCAGTTATTGCTGCAAACGCTGTGGTGACAAAGGATGTGCCTCCTTATGCCGTTGTTGCAGGTGTGCCAGCCAGGGTAATTAAATACCGTTTTAATGCTGATGTAATTAATGAGTTATTACATTTGAAATGGTGGGAATATAACTACCCAGAACTTCCTGATAATAATAAATGTGACGATATCGATTATTTTATTAAAGAGATTAGTGATGGGGTTGCCAGTGGAAGATTGAAGGTAAAAGAGTATAAGAAATTCGATCTTTCTAAAGACTTTAAGACGCTTTAATTTTGCGACTGCTCATTGTCGTGAGGCTTTATTTTTCGTTTCTGCGATCCTCTGGGAACGTTTATCAATCATTGCCTTTCCCGCTCGATATTACAGGCTGGCATGTTCTTCACCATGCCGGCTTTGAGTGATAAAACAACGGAAATAGGGCTGGCGGGAAGCAAAGAACCCTTTGTACTGGTCATAAACGTGACTGACCCTGAAAAAATGAAGTTTGATTAATGGTACATTTGATCTCGCTTGTCACAGTCTTATTGATTAAGTGGTTAATTTTAAGGATAAATTATGCCAACAGCGATTGATAAAGCGTTAGACTTCATTGGCGGTATGAATACCTCGGCCTCTGTGCCGCACCCTATGGATGAGAGCACCGCGAAGGGAATGCTTAGGTATCTGAAGCAATTGGGCGTCCCGGCAAGTGCTGCCGACGTTACGGCTCGTGGTGTTCAGGAGGGATGGAACACCGACTTCACGAAAAAAGTCGCCGGTTGGGCGGACAAGGTTGAGTCCGGTAACCGCCTCGTGATTAAAAACCCTGAATACTTTTCTGCCTACATGAAAGAAGAGCTTCGGGCACTGGTTTAAACGAAATCCCCATGACCCGCACAGCAAAAAGGCTGACGATTTCTCGTCAGCCTTTTTTGTCTGGTGGCCCCTGCTGGACTTGAACCAGCGACCAAGCGATTATGAGTCGCCTGCTCTAACCACTGAGCTAAGGGGCCGTGGCGCTGAATTATAATGTAACTGTCGATGGCAATCCAGCGCTTAAATTACATGTGCTGATTTTATAAACAATGGCTAATCAATCCCTTATACTTCCCGCTCGATTCCTTCAGATGAGAAATGCAATGGTTAGCGATATCCTTCAGCCTGACCTTCGGGTCGTGTTTTGCGGCATTAATCCGGGAAAATCATCCGCTCATCTCGGGCTGCCTTTTGCTCATCCTGCCAATCGCTTCTGGAAAGTGCTTCATCTTGCGGGTTTTACGGACCGCCAGCTCAAGCCTGAGGAGGCGCAGCTGTTGCTTTCCTACGGCTGCGGCGTGACGAAACTGGTGGAGCGGCCAACCGTGCAGGCAAACGAAGTGGCACTGCAGGAGCTGCGTGCTGGCGGGCGAGAGCTGATTACAAAGATGCAGGAGTACCAGCCGGGAGCGCTGGCGATTCTGGGCAAGCAGGCGTTTGAGCAGGCGTTCAGGCAGCGTGGCGCGAAATGGGGCAGACAGGAGATTACCCTCGGTGATACCGAGGTGTGGATTTTGCCTAATCCGAGTGGCTTGAGCCGCATCACGGTGGATAAGCTGGTGGAGGCCTATAGAGAGCTGAATGAGTCGCTGTCGGCGCGCGGGCGGTAGGTAAGGTGTTGCCGTTTTCCCTCACCCCGGCCCTCTCCCGGAGGGAGAGGGGAAAATAAAAGAGGCTCCAGGAGGGTGAGAGGGAATGAAAATAATCTCCCTGAGGGAAAAGGGGGAATTAAAAGCTGTGTACGGAGAGAGAAGTGAAAAAGAGGTGCCTGCGGGAGGCGGGAGAAACCGCAAATTCAAGGCAAAAAAAAGCTCCCTGGCGGGAGCTTTTCAATTTTTGACACCGATTAATCGTCCAGGAAGCTACGCAGGACTTCAGAGCGGCTTGGGTGGCGCAGTTTGCGCAGCGCCTTCGCTTCGATCTGACGGATACGTTCGCGGGTAACGTCGAACTGTTTACCCACTTCTTCCAGCGTGTGGTCGGTATTCATGTCGATACCGAAGCGCATACGCAGGACTTTCGCCTCACGCGCTGTCAGGCCAGCCAGAACATCGTGCGTTGCGGAACGCAGACTTTCGGAGGTGGCAGAATCCAGCGGCAGCTCGAGGGTGGTGTCCTCGATGAAATCACCCAGATGCGAATCTTCATCGTCGCCGATTGGCGTTTCCATGGAGATAGGCTCTTTGGCAATTTTCAGCACTTTACGGATTTTGTCTTCCGGCATCAGCATACGTTCGGCTAACTCTTCCGGCGTTGGCTCACGGCCCATCTCTTGCAGCATCTGGCGCGAAATACGGTTGAGCTTGTTGATGGTCTCAATCATGTGCACCGGAATACGGATGGTACGCGCCTGGTCGGCGATAGAGCGGGTGATAGCCTGACGGATCCACCAGGTTGCATAAGTCGAGAACTTATAGCCACGGCGGTATTCAAACTTATCCACGGCTTTCATCAGGCCGATGTTGCCTTCCTGAATCAGGTCGAGGAACTGCAGGCCACGGTTGGTGTATTTCTTAGCGATAGAAATAACCAGACGCAGGTTGGCTTCAACCATCTCTTTCTTCGCACGGCGCGCTTTCGCTTCACCAATGGACATGCGACGGTTAATGTCTTTTACCTGCTCGATGGTCAGGCCGGTCTCTTCTTCGATCTGCTGCAGTTTCTGCAGGCTGCGGTGAACGTCTTCGGAGACTTCATGCAGCTTCTCAGACCACGGCTTGTTCATCGCAATGGCCGCGTTGAACCAGGTTTCGCTGGTTTCGTTGCCGGTGAACAGCGTGATGAAGTTTTTCTTCGGCATTTTGCACTGCTCAACGCACAGCTTCATGATGATACGTTCTTGGGTACGAACGCGGTCCATCATGACGCGCATGCTGTTGACCAGGTAGTCGAACTGTTTCGGCACCAGGCGGAACTGTTTGAACACTTCAGACAGCTGCAGGATCTCCGCGGCGGCGTCAGCGTGGCTGCGGCCCTTCGCTTTGATGGTGTCGCGAGTCAGTTCGTACTGCTTGCGCAGCTCACCAAATTTTTCGCGCGCCAGTTCCGGGTCGATGCTGTTGTCATCGTCGGAGCTGTCGTCATCAGACTCTTCGTCTTCATCCTCATCGTCGTCCATCTCTTCCTGAGAGAGTTCGGAGCCGACGTGGGTTGCGGTTGGCGCGAGATCTTCTTCCGCGTTAGGGTCAACAAAGCCGGTGATGAGGTCGGACAGGCGTGCTTCTTCAGCTTCAACGCGATCGTACTGCTCCAGCAGATAGGTGATCGCTTCCGGGTACTCGGCAACCGAGCACTGTACCTGGTTGATACCGTCTTCGATACGCTTCGCGATATCGATCTCACCCTCACGGGTTAACAGTTCAACGGTCCCCATTTCGCGCATGTACATACGCACGGGGTCGGTGGTACGTCCAATTTCGGACTCCACGCTGGACAGCACCTGGGCAGCCGCTTCTTCCGCGTCTTCATCGGTGCTGTTAGAGTTTTCAGCAAGCAAAAGATCATCGGCATCAGGGGCTTCTTCCATCACCTGAATGCCCATGTCGTTGATCATTTGGATGATGTCTTCGATCTGATCGGAGTCGACGATATCTTCCGGCAGATGGTCATTGACCTCGGCATAGGTCAGATAGCCTTGCTCCTTACCACGTTGGACAAGAAGCTTGAGCTGTGACTGCGGGTTTTGCTCCATAAGACGGTATCCACACTTCAGTATTAGGGTTGTGTCGGTAGGCGTTGCCGCCAACAATAACGTACGAGGGCTGATTTATTTTTATGCCGCAGCCCGTCCGTGCGGCGTTCGGGGGTGACCCGATCAATGTTCGGCAGTTAAGCCGCGAATCTATTTTTTGGCGCGTGATTGCGTGATCACGCGAACTTCTTCACGTTCCGCAGGGGTCAGCCCCGTCGTTCTGGAACGTGCCATTAATTCTTCAAACCTCAGCTCCAGCGCCGACTCAAAAAGATGGTCCAGCGAGTCGGTGAACGTTTTTTCAGCAATGTCCTTATCTGCTATATCGTCCCACGCCGAGAGTTTTTCAAGGGTTGTGGCCTCATTTGTGCCACGATATTGTTCCAGTAGCTGCCCGGTGGTCAGCCCCGGATGCGCCAGGCAAGCGTCAACCAGGTCGCTAAACAGCGTTAAACCCGGCAGCTTTGCGGCATCCAGCCCGCTTAGTGGCGGGACCAGCGGAGCCAGTTCCGGATTCTGTACCAATAACCCTATCAGTATACGCATGGTTGTGCGTTTTAGCTGAGGCGCCGGACGAGGTGTTGCCCCCTCGACCTGTTTGGGCATCAGCTTTTCAAGCTGGCTGTCGTCCAGAATACCGAGCTTGTTGCCCAGCTCTTGGCGCAGATAGATACGCAGCGTTTCGCCGGGTACCTGGCTAATCAGCGGCAGAGCCAGCGTGCTTAGTCGCGCTCTTCCGTCTGGCGTACTCAAATCAACCTGCGGCAGCAGGCTGTTAAACAGGAACGTGGAGAGCGGCTGAGCCTGCTCCATCCGCGCTTCAAACGCGTCCTTTCCTTCTTTGCGCACCAGCGTATCCGGGTCTTCACCGTCGGGCAGGAACATAAACCGCAGCTGACGACCGTCCGTCATATAAGGTAGCGCAGTTTCCAGCGCTCGCCATGCCGCGTCTCGTCCTGCGCGATCGCCGTCATAACAGCAGACGACATTATCTGTCACCCGGAACAGCAACTGAATATGATCGGCGGTGGTGGAGGTACCCAGGGAAGCAACGGCGTAGGAAATGCCGTACTGCGCTAGCGCCACCACATCCATATATCCTTCGACTACCAGAAGGCGTGCCGGTTCCGGCTGGCTCTGCTGGGCTTCATACAGGCCATACAGCTGGCGGCCCTTGTGAAAAATGTCGGTTTCCGGGGAGTTCAGGTATTTCGGCAGGGCATCGCCCAGCACGCGTCCACCAAACCCGATGACCCGGCCGCGTTTATCGCGAATCGGGAACATGACCCGCTCGCGAAAACGGTCGTAACTGCGGCCCTGGTCGTTGGTGACCAGCATGCCTGCGTCCGTCAGCGCCTGGCGGTTTTCGCTGTTGCCGCCAAAGCGTTTAAGCGCATTATCCCAGCCGGGTGGCGCATAGCCGATGGCGAAATGGCTAATGACCTCATCGCTCAGGCCACGCTTGCCCAGATACTGACGCGCCGGTTCTGCGGCGGGCTGCTTCAGGGACTGCTGATAAAAGGCGTTCAGGCCGTCCATCAGTTGATACAGGCTTTGGCGCTGGTGTCGTTCGATCTGGCTTGGGCCGTTGCCCGCTTCGTACGGCACTTCAAGGTTGTGCATGGTCGCCAGCTCTTCAACGCTTTCGACAAACTCGAGCTTGTCGTAGTTCATCAGGAAGTCGAGGGCGTTACCGTGTGCGCCACAGCCAAAGCAGTGGTAAAACTGTTTATCACCGTTCACGGTGAAAGAGGGGGTTTTCTCGTTATGGAATGGACAACATGCGTGGTAGTTCTTGCCCTGCTTTTTCAGCTTCACGCGAGCATCGATCAGGTCGACGATGTCGGTGCGAGCGATCAGGTCATTGATAAAAACACGCGGGATTCGTCCAGCCATAGGCCCCATGCTATATCCGTCATCTCTCAGGCGGTGGCCTAAAAGCTCAGGGATATGTCAGTTTATAAACGAGAATAAGCCGCGCATTCCTTTCGGAAGCACGGCCTTATAACTACTACTCAGTCTGATGTTGAGGAGTGAATCCTCAGAAGATTAGTACAGACGAGTGCGGCGTGCGTTTTCGCGAGCCAGTTTCTTCGCGTGGCGTTTCACAGCAGAAGCTTTAGCGCGCTTACGTTCGGTCGTTGGTTTTTCATAGAACTCACGACGACGGACTTCCGCCAGAACGCCTGCTTTCTCGCAGGAACGCTTGAAGCGACGCAGTGCTACGTCGAACGGCTCGTTTTCACGTACTTTAATTACCGGCATGTAACTCTCACCTTTAATAATTCGGTTTGCCGCTGGCATACAGGCCAGCTTAATTCAAAATGGTGCGGAATTTTACTGCAACTCTTGCTGCTTTGTAAAGCACCGAACGACCAGAAACCTGGCTTTTAGGGCCGGTATCTTCCAGGGCCGCAGATTATACACCATTAGTCCCGTCCTGGGGCAGCAAAGTTTTACAAAGGAAGCCACCGGGATTAAACTTCGCGCCGGGCCAAAGAGGTAAAACAAGCCATGCGTGTACTGGGAATCGAAACATCCTGTGATGAAACCGGCATCGCCATTTATGACGATGAGAAAGGGTTATTAGCCAACCAATTGTATAGTCAGGTGAAACTTCACGCTGACTACGGCGGCGTGGTGCCGGAGCTGGCCTCCCGCGATCACGTTCGCAAGACCGTGCCGCTTATCCAGGCTGCCCTAAAAGAGGCTGGATTAACCGCCAAAGATATCGACGGCGTGGCGTACACAGCCGGGCCGGGCCTGGTTGGCGCGCTTCTGGTTGGCGCAACCATTGGCCGCTCGCTGGCGTTTGCCTGGGACGTGCCTGCCGTGCCGGTCCACCACATGGAAGGCCACCTGCTGGCGCCGATGCTGGAAGACAATCCGCCCGAGTTCCCGTTCGTCGCGCTGCTGGTTTCCGGCGGCCATACCCAATTGATCAGCGTCACCGGCATTGGTAAATATGAACTGCTGGGTGAGTCTATCGATGATGCGGCAGGCGAAGCGTTCGATAAAACCGCTAAGCTGCTGGGGCTTGACTACCCAGGCGGGCCGCTTCTTTCCAAAATGGCGGCCCAGGGTACGCCGGGGCGTTTCACCTTCCCACGTCCTATGACTGACCGCCCGGGCATGGATTTCAGCTTCTCTGGCCTGAAAACCTTCGCGGCAAACACCATTCGTGATAACGACGCTGACGATCAAACTCGCGCGGATATCGCCCGCGCCTTTGAAGATGCGGTGGTGGATACGCTGTCGATTAAATGTAAACGTGCGCTCGAACATACCGGCTTTCAACGTCTGGTGATGGCGGGCGGCGTGAGCGCCAACCGCACCCTGCGCGCTAAGCTGGCCGAGATGATGACCAAACGTCGCGGCGAAGTGTTTTACGCGCGGCCGGAATTTTGCACCGATAATGGTGCCATGATCGCCTATGCCGGGATGATTCGCCTCAAAGTAGGTACTTCCGGCGAGCTGAGCGTTAGCGTTCGCCCGCGCTGGCCGCTGGCAGAGCTACCCGCCGCCTGATAAACGAGAAAAAAGGAGTGGGAACCACTCCTTTTTTATTTGGGCTAGAAAGGCGTTGGGCCCAGCACGGTCACTGCGAGTTGTTCGGCAATGGCCATCAGCTGGTCCATATCCTGAGCAGCAATCAGCCGCAGCGCCTGCTCAACGCCTCCGGGTGTACAGGTCATTAGCAGCCGCATGGGCTTATCGGTTCCGTTGGCCCATGCGTGTGGAATACCTCTTTTTAACAGCAGCGATTCGCCGGCGCTGGCATCAATAACCTTTTCCCCGTAGGCAATCCGGGCAGTGCCCTCGAGGACAAGGGCATACTCATCTTCGTTGGCATGAACGTGAAGCGGCGTTCCGTCGCCCGGCTGTGAAACGATCTCCACCACCGAGTAAAGTCCACCGGTCTGCTCCGCAGAGACGCGAATCAGGCAAGCTTCGCCCGGCCGCGTTTGCAGCCACTGTGACGATGCTTCCAGCGCCGTTGAGTGCGATGTTGTATTCAAGATGTTGGCCTCAGTAAAAGTGTTTTGCAGGTGAAACTGTTTTTTTGTTCCTCTCCACTTTAAGTTCCCCACATCCCGCGCTGCATCTCTGGAGTGTAATAATATGCAACAAACGAAAGCAGCCTTAGCCCGGTACTTTCAGCTCAGGATCCGGCACTCTAAGGTGATACCCGACTGAACCTGGAGAACCCTGTGTCCGATATCCTCAGCAAAATTATCGCCGTTAAACATGAAGAAATTGCCGCCGCCAAAAAAGCAATTTCCCTGAGCCAGCTTGCCGAACAGGCCGCTGCTCAGAACCACCGTGATTTTGTTGCCGCGCTGCGTCATAAGCGTGATGCAGGCCTGGCGGGCGTGATTGCCGAAGTGAAAAAGGCCAGCCCATCGAAAGGGTTGATTCGTGAGAATTTCAATCCCGCTGAGATAGCCGTTTCTTACCAGCAGGGTGGGGCTGCATGTTTGTCGGTGCTAACCGACGAACAGTTCTTCCAGGGAAGCGCGGCCTATCTGCAGCAGGCGCGAGCTGCCTGCGACCTGCCGGTTTTACGCAAAGATTTTATGATCGATCCGTGGCAGGTTGTGGAAGCCCGGGCGATGGGGGCGGATTGCATCCTGCTTATTGTTTCTGCGCTTGAAGATGGCCAGATGCAGGAGCTTGAGGCGCAGGCCCACGAGCTGGGCATGGCGGTGCTGGTAGAGGTGCATGATGCCGATGAGCTGGAACGTTCGCTCCGGTTGACCACGCCACTTATCGGTGTCAATAACCGCAATTTGCGCACCTTTGAGACCACGATAGAAACCACCATCAGCCTGTTGGCACAGCTGCCGGCGGATCGCATGGTTGTGACCGAGTCAGGCATCGCTACGCGCGAACATGTGGTTCGCCTGCGTGAAGCTAGCGTGAACAACTTCCTCGTGGGGGAAGCTTTTATGCGGGCAGATGAGCCGGGTAAAGAACTGGCCGCGATGTTTTTCCCCGCGCGGTAAACGACAGAATACATGTTAAACCAGAGCTAAAGCCCGCTGAGATAGCGGGCTTTTTTATTGATTTTTGCCAGGATTATGTTGATAACTGTCGTGCACTTAAAGTGCATAATAAATGCAATTTATACAATAACGATAATGAGTGGGACAATATGAGCGATAAATGGTTAACAACGCTGATCGCTGACGATCCGCAGGCAGGATATGAACTGGCGGTGACGCTGAGCCGTCGGGGAGTCAAAACCGTACAGCCGGACCCGGAAGTGCTGAAAAAACTGCGTCCGGTCTACGCGAATGATGCCGATGCGCTGATTGCGTCATCTCAGGTCATCGCGATTCATTTCCAGACGATTGCTGCGGCGAATAATTACTGGAAGGATTAGTGCTTAGCTGATTTACCTAAGAAAAAGGAGTGATTTATCACTCCTTTGTTGTTTCTACAGGGCTCGAATAATCCTGTCTTATTCAGACTCGTCTTTTTTCTTTTTCTTTTTAAATCGCGCCCAGATTTTCGTTTCCTGGCCTCGCCACAGGCGCTGAATATTGTCGTGATGGCGCATCAGGATCAGGCAGGAGAGCATTGCCACCGGGAAGGTAAACTGCGGTTTGAACCACCAGACATAAAACGGGGCTATCAGCGCGCTGATAATGGCACCGAGGGAAGAATAGCCGCTCAGAAGTACGCTTAGCAGCCAAGTTCCGGCCATCACGCCGGTTAAATCCCAGCCGATAGGTGCAATGGCGCCAAACGCCGTGGCGACGCCTTTACCGCCTTGAAACTTAAAGAATACTGGCCAAATATGGCCCATGCAGGCGGCAATAGCAATCAGGCCAAGCCAGAAGGGCGTCACACCCAAGGCCCAGGCCGCCCAGACCGGCAGCATGCCTTTCAGCACATCAAAAATTAGTACCGCTACGGCTGCACCTTTGCCGCCAATGCGTAACACATTGGTTGCTCCTGGGTTACCGGAGCCGCTCTCGCGTGGATCGGGGAGACCGGCAATGCGGCACACCAGAATGGCGCTAGAAATCGAGCCGCAAAGATACGCGAGGAGAATCATACCAGGCGCGATTGCACTCATAACGCTGTTCCATGTTGAAAGTGTCGAAGTCTTCTTTGCATCTGTGGATAATACGCATATTTCGCCGGAAGTGGTATCCGGCATGACTAAAAACCGGGCAGGGCGTGATGGACATTGTATTTATAGAGCAACTTTCGGTAATCACCACTATTGGTGTTTACGACTGGGAACAAACCATTGAACAGAAGCTGGTGTTCGATATCGAAATGGCCTGGGATAACCGCAAAGCCGCAGGCAGTGATGATGTCAGCGACTGCCTCAGCTATGCGGATGTCAGCGAAGCGGTTATAAAGCACGTGAGCGGGGGGCGTTTTGCGCTGGTGGAGCGCGTTGCTGAAGAGGTTGCGGAACTGCTGCTGACCCGCTTTAATTCACCGTGGATTCGGCTGAAGGTGAGCAAGCCCGGCGCTGTTGCACAGGCCGCTAACGTGGGCGTTATCATCGAGCGTGGCGGTAATCTGAAACAAAGCAAATAATGGGCTGAACGTTAAACCAAACGGCGAAAGGCTGGTCTTAACGATGTATCTTTTTGCGGCAGGCGTCAAACGTGTGCCGTTTTTTTGTGTTCGTTTTCGGGATGAGGGGTAAGTGATGAGCGATTTACCAACGTTGGCGATAGCCGCCATTCTTGGCGTTGTGGAAGGTTTAACGGAGTTTTTACCGGTATCGTCTACCGGGCACATGATCATCGTAGGGCATCTTTTAGGCTTCGAGGGGCAAACGGCGGAAACCTTTGAAGTGGTTATTCAACTGGGTTCTATTCTCGCCGTGGTGGTGATGTTCTGGCGTCGTCTGTTTGGTTTGATTGGTATCCACTTTGGTCGTCCTCCTGAGCATGAAGGGGTAGGTACCGGCCGTCTTTCTCTGATTCATATTTTGCTTGCTATGATCCCGGCGGTAGTGCTCGGCCTTGTCCTGCACGATGCCATTAAATCGCTGTTTAACCCGGTCAACGTGATGTATGCCCTGGTGGTTGGCGGCGTGCTGCTGATTGTCGCCGAGTGCTTTAAGCCAAAGGTACCGCGTGCCGTAGGCGTGGACGACATCACCTATCGTCAGGCGTTTATGATTGGCTGCTTCCAGTGTCTGGCGCTTTGGCCGGGGTTCTCTCGTTCCGGGGCAACGATTTCCGGTGGGATGCTGATGGGCGTTAGTCGCTATGCGGCTTCTGAGTTCTCATTCCTGCTGGCGGTGCCAATGATGATGGGGGCGACGGCGCTTGATCTCTACAAGAGCATCGGCTTCCTGACGATGGGTGATCTGCCGATGTTTGCCGTGGGCTTTGTCACGGCGTTTATCGTGGCGCTGGTCGCCATCAAAACCTTCCTGCAACTCATCAAGCGTATTTCGTTTATTCCGTTTGCGATTTACCGTTTTATTGTTGCCGCCGTGGTGTTCTTTATCTTCACCTAGTGGCAGCGGCCCTCAGCCTTGCGGCTGGGGGCAATTCGCTTCCTTCCAGGCCGCAACGGCCTTAATTCTCCGCTTCGTTAATTCTTCACGGATCGCCGGGCCGCTGAAGCCTGCTTCTATCACTTCTTTATTGGTTACGCTCTGCGCGGCAACCCAGGCCGCGCGAAGCATTCTGCCCTGCGGATAATCGCTGGCCTCAAAGCCGGTGCGCCCGCGAGCATCTGCTTCGCTGGTTAAGGCGATTTGGTCCACGCGCTGCGGCTTGCGCCAGGCGTCAATGGCGTCGAACAGCTTGATCACCGTTTTGGGCTGCAAAATCGGGAAGGTATGGATCAGGTCGTGGAATTCTGCGACCAGTTTAGCCAGATCACGAATCTCGTTTGGTACGCGCAGGCGAGCACAAAGTTGCTCCACAAGCTTAACGCCCGCCGGGCCGTGGCCGTGGTGGCTGGGCCATTTTTCCTTTGGCGTCAGCCCTTTTCCGAGATCGTGACACAGCGTGGCGAAACGCACATCTACCGCCGGGCTAAGCTGCGCTGCAATAGACAGCGTCATCAACGTATGAATACCGGTGTCGATCTCCGGATGCCATTTGGCCGGCGCGGGGACACCGTAAAGCGCGTCGATTTCCGGGAACAGAACTTTCAGGGCGCCGCATTCGCGTAGTACGGCAAAAAAGACCTGCGGATTGCGGCTGGTCAGCGCATTTTCCGTCTCTTTCCACACGCGTTCGGCGGTGAGATGCGCAATTTCGCCGTTGTCCGTCATGGAGCGCATCAGGGCGAGTGTTTCTGGCGCTATCTGGAAATTAAGATGGGCATAACGTGCAGCAAAACGCGCCACGCGCAGCACGCGCAGCGGGTCTTCATTGAACGCCGGTGAAACATGGCGAAGCAGGCGACGCTCGATATCGGCAAGGCCGTTATACGGGTCGATAAGCTCGCCATTCTCATCCTGGGCAATAGCGTTGATCGTCAGGTCGCGACGCAGGAGATCCTGTTCAAGCGTGACGTCCGGGGCCGAATAGCAGGTAAAGCCGGTATAACCCTGGCCCGATTTCCTTTCGGTACGGGCCAGCGCATACTCTTCGTGGGATTGAGGATGCAGAAACACCGGGAAGTCTTTTCCGACCTGCTCGTAGCCTTCGTCCAGCATTTGCTGAGGCGTCGCCCCAACCACAACCCAGTCTTTATCCTTAACCGGCAGTTTTAATAACCCGTCACGAACCGCACCACCGACAAGATAAATCTTCACGCTTTACACCCCAGGCACCGTTATTGAACCACGAATGGTAAGTGTAGATGCGAGGGGGAATCAACGGCTAATGTGCCGTCGCTAGTTCATCCAGCGGTCTTTCTTCTTGCGGCTTGGGATCATGTGCGGAAGCAGCAGGCCAATCAGCAGGCCAAACCCTGCCACGCCGCCGCCGTACATAAACCATTGCATGATGATGGCACGCTGTTTGTCGTCAAGCTGGACGTTGGCGGCATCCACCTTTTTCTTGGCGACGATAAGCTGGTTTTTGAGCTGCTGATTCTCGTCCTTCAGGCCATTAATCACGGTGTCGCTCTGGGCCACTTTCTGCTGCATTTCAGCGGTACGCTGGTTCCAGGTCGTGTCGATGTTGTTCAGCTTGTCGGTCAGCGTTTTGACCTGGTTTTCCAGATCGGGAACGCGGGTACGCAGGCTTGGGGTGGTGCTTAGCTGCGCGAGGGGGATCCAGGAGGTACGCCCGTTGCTGTCACGTACCTGGCCGTATTTGGTTTCTTCGTTGCTTTGCAGCAGCGTGACTTGTTCCCCTGCGTTGACGGTGCCAACCAGGCGGTAGTTATCGCCCGGGCCGCTGCGGACCCAGGTGTTTAATTCATCAGAGACATAACGTTTTTCTTCGGCATGAGCCACGACGGAAACGCTAAGGGAGAGCAAAGTGAGGCAAATCAGGCGTAATTTCTGCATTATTTCGTCGTTATTTTCATAAAGTGTGGAACGATAGTAGTGGCAACAGTCTGACGGCGCAATCCGTAAACCTGAATGAGAATCATCCTGATGTCAATTTGACCACCCGGTGTTCCCGCCCTACCGCAAATTCGCTACCCGACAGGGTATTTTGTCGTACTATTACAGACCTAATCGACGCTATTTAGTTCGCCAGGCGATCGCCTGGTGTGACGTAAACATAAGTAAAGAAGACATGGCCCAGGAAATCGAACTTAAATTCATCGTTAATCCTGTAGCGCTTGACGCGCTGCGCGACAAATTAAATGCCCTGCCGAGCGAGCACAGCGACCCGCGTCAGTTGCTCAATATTTATTATGAAACGGCGGATAACCTGCTGCGCCGCCACGACATGGGGCTACGTATTCGCGGCGATGCCGGGCAATACGAAATGACGATGAAAATCGCCGGGCGAGTGACCGGTGGGCTGCATCAGCGCCCTGAATACAACGTGGCGCTAAGCAAGCCCGAGCTGGATCTTGCTTTACTGCCAGCAGAAGTTTGGCCGGAAGGGCTGGACGTGGCGACTTTACAGGCCGACGTGAAGCCGCTGTTCAGTACGGATTTTGCGCGCGAAAAGTGGGTAGTTACTCACGGTGAAAGCCGCATTGAACTGGCGTTGGATCTGGGTGAAGTGAAAGCCGGTGAGCACCAGACGCCCATCTGCGAGCTTGAACTTGAGCTGCTGAGCGGTGAGACGGTGGATTTACTGGCCCTGGCGGAAAGTCTGGTCACCGAACCTGGCCTGCGTCAGGGCAGCCTGAGCAAGGCGGCACGGGGCTATCACCTGGCCCAGGGCAATGCGGTGCGCGAAGTGAAACCGCTGGGCGTGCTGTATCCGCCGGCTAAAGCCAACGTTGAGCAGGGGCTGGAAGGTGCTCTGGAGCTGGCGCTCGCCCACTGGCTGTACCATGAAGAATTATGGCTTAGCGGCGCGAAAGCGGCTAAGCAGCAGGTGATTGACGCCGTGGGCCTGGTGCGCCATGCCCTCGCGCTTTTTGGCGGCATCATTCCAAGAAAAGCGAGCACCCACTTACGTGAGCAGCTGATTGCGCTCGAAGCACGCTTTGCCGGTGACGAAAAAGCTGAAGTGATTGTCTATAGCGCGCAGGCGAGCAGCGCTAAGCTGGCGCTGACCCGCTGGCTGGTGGAGCGCCAGTGGCAGCCGTTCATTGATGAGAAAGGCCGCGCGAAGCTGGATAGTTCCTTTAAACGTTTCGCGGATACGCATCTTTCCCGCCATGCGGCTGAGTTAAAAGAGACGTTCCAGCGCCCGCTGGGGGATGCATACGCAGACCAGTTACCGCGTCTGGCGCGTGAGACGGATGCTATCCGCCTGCTGGCCGGGGTGTACAGCGATGCGCAAACCCAGCCGTGGCTGGAAAACTGGCAGGGGTTGCGTCACGCCATTGTTACCCGCCAGCGCATAGAAATTGAGCATTACCGAAACGAAGCGATCTCGCAGGCGCCTTTCTGGCTGCACAGCGGGAAATAATAGACTGGTAACGGATACCCACCATGATGGCGCTGACCCCTTTGTTACAGCAGCACCTGCAGGCGTTTTTACCGCGCCTGCCGCAAGAGATTGACTCCCTGACACTGAGCGAAGAAGCTCGCGCGGTGCTGGCGATAAGTGATTTTGTTGGTGACAGCGTGGTGGCGTATCCCGCCTGGCTGCAAACCCTGCAGCAGGACGCCCCTACGGCTGACGAATGGCAACATTATGCCGCCTGGCTGCAGCAGGATCTGCAGGATGTGCACGACGAAGCGGCGTTGATGAAAGCGCTGCGGTTTTTCCGTCGCCGTATCATGGTGCGTATCGCCTGGGCGCAGTCGCTGGAGCAGGTGGATACGCAAAGCACGCTGCAGCAGCTGAGCGTGCTGGCAGAAACGCTGATTGTTGCCGCCCGTGACTGGCTTTATGCCGCCTGCTGCCGCGAATGGGGCACGCCTTGCAACGCCGCCGGTGAGCCGCAGCCGCTGCTGATCCTTGGCATGGGCAAGCTGGGCGGAGGCGAACTGAATTTCTCTTCCGATATCGACCTGATTTTTGCCTGGCCGGAAAACGGCTCCACCCAGGGCGGGCGCCGTGAACTGGATAACGCCCAGTTCTTCACCCGCATGGGGCAGCGCCTGATTAAAGTCCTCGACCAGCCAACGCAGGACGGCTTTGTGTACCGCGTGGATATGCGTCTGCGTCCGTTTGGCGACAGCGGTCCGCTGGTACTGAGCTTTGCCGCGCTGGAAGATTATTACCAGGAGCAGGGGCGCGACTGGGAACGCTACGCGATGGTAAAAGCGCGGATTATGGGCGACAACGACGATGTCTGGAGCCAGGAGCTACGCAACATGCTGCGGCCATTTGTGTTCCGCCGCTACATCGACTTCAGCGTGATTCAGTCCCTGCGAAACATGAAGGGCATGATTGCCCGCGAAGTCCGTCGCCGTGGGCTAACGGACAATATTAAGCTCGGCGCCGGCGGCATTCGCGAAACCGAGTTTATCGTGCAGGTCTTCCAGCTCATCCGCGGTGGCCGGGAGCCTTCTCTGCAGTCCCGTTCGCTGCTGCCTACCCTGGAAGCCATTCAACAGCTTCATCTGCTGCCGGAAGAAGATGCCCAGAAACTGCGTGCGGCTTACCTCTACCTGCGTCGGCTGGAAAACTTACTGCAAAGCATCAACGACGAGCAGACGCAGACCTTGCCCGGTGACGATCTAAACCGTGCCCGGCTGGCCTGGGCGATGCAGGCGACTGACTGGGAAGCCCTGCAGCAAACGCTGCAGCTGCATATGAACGACGTGCGTCAGGTCTTTAACGATCTGATTGGCGACGATGAGCCGGAGGCCGGTGAAGATAAAGTTGCTGAAGGCTGGCGCGAGCTGTGGATCGACGCCCTGGACGCCGATGAAAACACGGCGGTGCTGAGTCATTTGAGCGCTGAGGCGCGGGCAGAGTTACTGAAGCAAGTTAGCCATTTCCGGCAGGAGATCGACAAGCGCACCATTGGCCCACGTGGCCGCCAGGTGCTGGATCAACTTCTGCCGCACCTGCTGAGTGAAGTCTGTTCACGGGCCGACGCGCCGCTGACGTTTTCCCGTCTGACGCCGCTGCTGTTTGGGATCCTCACCCGCACAACCTATCTGGAACTGTTAAGTGAATTCCCCGGCGCGCTTAAACACCTGATTACGCTCTGTGCGGCCTCGCCGATGATTGCCGCGCAGCTTGCCAGCTATCCGCTGCTGCTGGATGAACTGCTCGACCCTAATACGCTGTATCAGCCCACGGCAATGGACGCCTATCGCGACGAACTGCGTCAATATCTGCTGCGCGTGCCGGACGAAGACGAAGAGCAGCAGCTGGAAGCGTTGCGTCAGTTCAAGCAGGCGCAGATGCTGCGCGTGGCGGCGGCCGATATCGCTGGCACCTTGCCGGTGATGAAGGTCAGCGACCATCTGACCTGGCTTGCGGAAGCGATTCTCGATGCGGTGGTGCAGCGTGCCTGGGCGCAAATGGTGGCGCGCTACGGCCAGCCTCGTCATTTGCAGGACAGAGAAGGGCGCGGCTTTGCCGTGCTGGGCTATGGCAAACTCGGTGGCTGGGAGCTGGGCTACAGTTCCGATCTGGATCTGGTTTTCCTGCATGATTGCCCGATGGAAGTGATGACGGACGGCGAGCGTGAAATCGATGGCCGTCAGTTCTATCTGCGCCTGGCGCAGCGCATCATGCATCTGTTTAGCACTCGTACCTCAACCGGGATTTTGTACGAAGTTGACGCTCGCCTCAGGCCGTCCGGTGCGGCAGGTATGCTGGTCACCACCGCAGAATCGTTTGCTGATTATCAGAAGAATGAAGCCTGGACCTGGGAACATCAGGCGCTGGTTCGCGCCCGCGTGGTGTACGGCGATCCGGCGCTTAACCGCCAGTTTGACGCCATCCGCCGCGAGATCCTGTGCACGCCGCGTGAAGGGGAAGCCCTGCAGGTAGAAGTGCGCGAGATGCGTGAAAAAATGCGCGCGCATTTGGGCAATAAGCACCGCGATCGCTTTGATATTAAAGCCGATGAGGGTGGGATCACCGACATCGAATTTATTACGCAATATCTGGTGCTGCGCTATGCCAGCGAAGCGCCGAAGCTAACCCGCTGGTCCGATAACGTGCGCATCCTGGAACTGATGGCGCAGAACGACATCATGGATGAAGCCGAGGCCAAAGCGTTGACGCATGCCTATGTCACGCTGCGGGATGAATTGCACCATCTGGCGCTGCAGGAATTGCCGGGCCACGTTGCGCTGGACGCCTTTGCGAAAGAGCGTGAGCAGGTGCGTAGGAGCTGGCAAACCTGGCTTGGCGAGCCGCAAACGCACGCGGGAGAGTAATTATGTTATCATCCCGCGCAAAATTTTATCCCTCGCTGGAGAGTCAGGAATGAAAGTAACGCTGCCCGAATACAGCCGTGCAGGCGTCATGGTGGTTGGTGATGTGATGCTGGATCGCTACTGGTACGGCCCAACCAGTCGTATTTCGCCGGAAGCCCCGGTGCCGGTGGTGAAAGTCGATACCATCGAAGAACGCCCTGGTGGCGCGGCTAACGTGGCGATGAACATTGCTTCGCTGGGCGCGAATTCTCGCCTGGTTGGCCTGACCGGCATTGACGATGCGGCGCGCGCGCTCAGCCAGAGCCTGGCCGGGGTCAACGTGAAGTGTGACTTCGTTTCTGTTCCGACTCACCCGACGATTACCAAGCTGCGCGTGCTATCCCGCAACCAGCAGCTGATTCGCCTCGACTTCGAAGAAGGGTTTGAGGGCGTCGATCCTGAGCCGCTGCACGAACGTATCAGCCAGGCGCTGCCGCAAATTGGTGCGCTGGTGCTTTCCGACTACGCAAAAGGCGCTCTGGCGACCGTACAGCAGATGATTCGCTTGGCTCGCGAAGCCAAAGTCCCGGTGCTCATCGACCCGAAAGGGACAGACTTTGAGCGCTACCGTGGCGCAACGCTGCTGACCCCGAACCTTTCAGAATTTGAAGCCGTGGTCGGCAAGTGCAAAACCGAAGCCGAGCTGGTGGAACGTGGCATGAAGCTTATCGCCGATTATGAACTGTCGGCGCTGCTGGTGACGCGTTCAGAGCAAGGCATGACGCTTCTGCAGCCGGGCATTGAGCCTTTCCATCTGCCGACTCAGGCGCAGGAAGTCTATGACGTGACCGGGGCCGGTGACACGGTGATCGGCGTGCTGGCGGCAACGCTTGCGGCGGGGAACTCGCTGGAAGAAGCCTGTTACTTCGCGAATGCCGCAGCTGGCGTGGTGGTTGGCAAGCTGGGGACATCAACCGTTTCTCCGGTCGAGCTGGAAAACGCGGTGCGCGGTCGCGCGGAAACGGGTTTTGGCGTGATGACCGAAGCCGAGCTGAAAGTTGCGGTTGCCGCTGCCCGCAAGCGCGGTGAGCGCGTGGTGATGACCAACGGCGTGTTCGATATTCTGCATGCGGGCCATGTTTCCTATCTGGCCAACGCGCGCAAGCTGGGTGACCGCCTGATTGTCGCGGTTAACAGCGATGCGTCAACCAAACGCCTGAAAGGGGAAACCCGGCCGGTTAACCCGCAGGATCAGCGCATGATCGTGCTGGCTGCGCTGGAAGCGGTGGACTGGGTGGTACTGTTTGAAGAAGACACGCCTCAGCGCCTGATTGGTGAAGTCCTGCCGGATCGTTTAGTGAAGGGCGGCGACTACAAACCAGAACAGATTGCCGGGAGCAAAGAAGTTTGGGCCAACGGCGGGGAAGTGATGGTACTGAACTTCGAAGATGGCTGCTCCACCACCAATATCATCAAGAAGATTCAAAATAACGGCTAAATTGGCCGTTAAGAAAAAAGCCTCTCGTTTGAGAGGCTTTTCTGTTTCTAGTGCTTCACCAACGTGGCGAAGTAGTACGCCAGCGGAATGGCCAGCAGGTAAAGCCCCACCGGGATTTCACGCCATTTACCGGCAATCACCTTAATGATGATATAGAACAGCAGGCCGCCAGCGATCCCGGTCCCGAAGCTGTTGGCGATAAGCGTGATCATCACCATCATCAGCACCGGCAGACCTTCGGTGAAGTTGCCCAGATCCACTTTGCGCAGGCCGCTGAACATGTTCAGGCCGATAAGGATCAGCGCGGGCGCGGTTGCCTCTTTCGGGATCATCAATGCCACCGGGGTAAACAGCAGCATCAGCAGGAACATTACCGCTGCCGCCAGCGCGGTGAGGCCGGTTTTACCGCCCGCTTCTGCCGCCGCTGAAGACTCAATCAGCGCGGTAGCCGCCGGAATGCCGACCCACGGGCCTAGCGCGGCGGCAATAGAATCCACCATAAACGGGCGGTTGATGTGCGGCATGTTGCCATGTTCGTCCAGCAGGCCAGCTTCGCCACCCACCGCCAGCGTCGTGCCCATGGTGGAGAAAAACTCTGAGGCAAAGAAGACAAACAGGAACGGCAGGAAGGCGATATTCAGCGCGCCGAGCATATCCACGTGCCCCAGCACCGGCGTCAGCGAGTGCGGCATGGCGATAAAGCTCTGCGGCAGGTGAGTGACGCCCAGAGGAATACCGACCAGAGTGGCAAACAGAATCGCCCATAAAATGGCTCCCGGCACGCGGCGAGCCTGAAGCGCAATCGCCAGGAACAGGCCGCACAACGCCACGACAGCGCCAGCAGAAGTGAAGTCACCGAGCGCCAGCGCGTTGGTTTTGGCGTTGGCGAGCACCAGCCCGGCGTTGCGGAAGCCCAGCACCGCAACAAACAGGCCGATGGAGGCCGTCAGCCCAAGCTTGATCGACTGCGGTACCGAGCGCGTGACCACTTCACGCAGGCCAAGACGGGTAAGCGCAAAGAACAGAATGCCTGACCAGCAGGCGATGCCGAGGCCAATCTGCCAGCCAATATGCTCGCTCCCGGCAAGCGTCACGCCGACCAGCACCGAACCGCCGATGCCCGGCCCGACAATAAACGGCAGGTTGCCGTAAAACGCCATCAGCAGCGTGCCGAGGACAAAAACAACGATCGTCCCGGTGGTTGCCGCGCCTTTATCCATCCCGCCCACGGCCAGCAGGCCAGGGATAACAACCAGCAAATAGGCGGCGGCGAGAAAGCCAGTGATGCCCGCGAGGCATTCGGTTTTCACTTTGCTTTGGCGGCTGCGAAGCTGGAATCGCCGCTCCAGCCAGCTTTCGCTGGCAGCCTGAGACACTGAATTTTCGGCCATTACTTGGCTCTCCGGATTAATGTGTTGTGTGTGCGTCTGCCGGGTGTTCGTGGCATTCAATAAGCGGGTCGACGATCTGGCGAGTACTGCCGTCCGTCAATCCCAGGTCGGTCAAATGTGGCCCGGCGTTACAGGCCAGGCAGGTGCCTTCGATGGCCTTGAAAACCCGGTACGGTGGCTCCCAGTCGGCGACTTTATTGCTCAATTCACGGAGTTGGGCAAACTGCTGCGCCAGGTCGGCGGCGGGCAGGTCGGAGAGCATCCCGGCAATCGGCATTTCCACCTTCGCCAGCATCTGTCCGTTCTGGCTCAGCGCCATCCCGCCTCCACAGGCGATCAGCGCGTTGGCGGCGAGCGCCATGTCCTGCGGATCTCTGCCGAGGACAACGAGGTTGTGCGAGTCGTGTGAATAGGTAGTGGCAATCGCGCCGCGCAGCTCACCCCAGCCTTCGAGCAGCGCCAGCTGTGGTTTTGCCTCATGGCGACCGTGGCGATGCTGAACCCAAATCAGGCTGAAGCCGTCCGGGATCTGAACTTCACCGCGCCGGACTTCTACCTCGACTTCGCTCCACTGGGTGAAGCGAGCACCCTTGATGTGGCGCAGGCGCGCACGGCCATTATTCACTGGCACCTTGAGAACAAAATCGTTCGGACTGAGAGACTGAAGTCGGACGGTGTCTCGCGGGGGAACGATGGACGGTGCCGCTACGGGCTCCAACATTTTTCCCTGTTCCGCGACGAGCTTCCCGGCGACATAAACGGTTTGAGCGCTCAGTTTCTCCAGCGAATCGAAGACCACCAGGTCGGCAGTGCGGCCCGCGGCAATCAGGCCGAGATCCGGGCGTTGCAGGCGCAGCGAGGCGTTCAGCGTGGCCAGGCGCAAAGCATCTTCGGCTTTCATGCCGTGCTCGATGAGCAAGTTCAGCAGGGCAACGATACCGCCTTTCGCCAGCAGCATGTCCGGCGGCACGTCGTCGGTGCAGACGGTGACCTGCGATGACAGATGCGGCAGGCCGTTCAGGGCGGCGACAATCTCCGGCAGCAGATACGGATGTGAACCGCGTATCTCCAGGGTCAGCCCGGCACGCAGTTTTTCCAGCGCGTCGGCGGCGGAAGTCAGTTCATGATCTGACGTCACGCCAGCGGCAAGGTAGGCCTGTAATCCTGCGCCATTCAGGCCGCGGGCGTGTCCTTCAATTAGTTTGCCGCTTTCCAGGCCAGCGTTAAGAATCTCCAGCATTCTTTCGCTGCCGTTCAGCACGCCGTGCATATCCATCACTTCGGCTACGCCGGCGACTTCCGGCCATGAAAGCAGCGTTTCCATCTCTTTCCCGGCAAAATCAGCGCCGGACATTTCCAGGCCCGGCGTTGAAGGCACGCTGGACGGGGCCGCGCAGATCACGCGTAGCGGCAGGTTGCGGCTGGCGTCAACGGCGTAACGCACGCCCTCAATACCGAGCACGTTCGCCAGTTCGTGCGGATCCCAAAAAACCGTTGTGGTGCCCTGGGCGACGACAATTTCCGCATAGCGCGCGGGCGGCAGGTGGGAGCTTTCAACGTGGACGTGGGTATCCATCAGCCCTGGGCTGAGATAGTTTCCGGCGAGATCGTGAGTCTGGGCGGCATCTTCGCGGCTGCCGCGTGGATGTACGCTGGCGATGAGCGTACCGACGATACCGACATCCGCCTCACGGATTTCACCGGTGGCCATATCCACGATCCGACCATTGATGAGCAGCAGGTCGAAAGGCGTTTCGCCGAGAGCGGCTTTCACCGCGCGGCGACGTAAATCAGCAGGAGTCATGACAGGTTCCAAAACAGGGGCTCTGGCGGCTACTCTAGGCAGGGGAATACGCTTTGCCCAGATGATTTAATTTATCAGCCGATAAGAAACGTTTATCCTGTGGCAAACGTTTACCTGGCAACCCTGATACTCCAATGGCTGAACCCTGGCAGCGCCTTCCCGCACTCTCGTTAAAACAGATCCAGTATTTTGTGACGCTGGCCAAACTTCGTCATTTCACCGATACCGCCAACCGGCTGGCCATTAGCCAGCCCGCGCTAAGCAGCGCGTTACGGCAGATTGAGTCCGTGTTGGGCGGAAAGCTGGTTAACAGAACCGCTGCGGCAGTGACGCTGACGGACTTGGGCGCAGCGCTACTGCCCCATGCCGAACGCGTGCTCAACGTCGCGCAGCGCGCTTTTGACGACATGCAGCGCATTGTCCAGGACGGCGGTGACGGCACGCTTCGCATAGGCCTGGTGCCCTCGGTCGGCAGCCTTTTATTTCCCGATATTCCTCAACGTATTGCAGAGGCTTTTCCTCGCCTGCGGGTGGAGTTTCACGACCGCACCAATGACGCGCTGATTGCCCAGCTTGAAAGCGGCCAGCTGGACTTTGGCCTGGGGGCGCTGGACAGCTCGGTGCCCAAAACGCTGGAGATCCATCCGCTGCAGGAAGATCCCTTCGTGGCGGTAGTCAACTGTCACGATCCTCTGGCAGAATCCAGCCACGCGCCGTGGCGAAGCCTGGTGAAGCGGGACATCGCGGTGTTTTCAAAAGGGAATATCAGCCGGCTGGTCGCGGCGATGGCGGAAAGCCAGCGCCTGACGCTGAATGCGCGCTATCAGGTTGATTTTATTGAAACCCTTTATGGACTGGTGCGCTCACAGCTGGCGGTGGCGATTTTACCGCAGCTTTACACCACCTTTTTGCAGGACCCCGAGCTGAAAGTGATTCATTTGCAGCAGCCTTCGCTGAGCCGCACCGTGGCATTGATGCGCAGCACTGAGCCGTTCGCGCCGCAAATAGAAGCCTGCTTCCAGCTTATTGTCCGCCTATTACAACAACGAAAAGTACTCTGACTTTACAAGGAAAACCTGACATGAAAAAGATCCTGCGCGTGGTGGTTGTGCTGCTGATTTTGCTGGTGGCCGCCGTCGCAATCCGCCTGTGGCTGCTGCATCGCCACAGTGATGCTCTGTGGAATATCATCAGCCAGCAGTGCATTCCCAATCAGCAGCAGAACCACTCCCCAGCGCCTTGCCTGAAAGTCGATCTGGCCGGGCGCTACCTGGTATTTAAAGATGCCAAAGGCCCGTTGCATAATTTGCTGATGCCGACGGACAAAATCACCGGTATCGAGAGCCCGAAAATCCTTGAAAACGGTGCGCCAAATTACTTCCTGGATGCGTGGGAGAATCGCCACTATCTGCTGGATGAAACCACAAAAGCGGTTCGGGACGATGATTTGGTGTTAGCGATCAACTCTCGCTACGGACGCTCTCAGAATCAGCTGCACATTCACCTGTCCTGCCTGCGCCCTGAGGTGTATCAATCCATTAACCAGCTTGCCGACAAAGTCGGTGACCAGTGGCAGCCGTTTGGTGCGGAGATCCTTGGCCATAAATATCTGGCGAGAAAAGTCCCGGCAGAGGCGAATCCGTTTACCGTGCTGGCGGAGTACGTGAAGGCTCAGGGCGATGAGATGGAAAACTTTGGCCTGGCGCGAGTGGTGACAACGAAGGGGGATGTGGTGCTGTTGGCTAACCCTCGTCAGCTGCTGGGCGGGAACCAGGGTTCGGCGGAAGAGATGCTGGACTACAGCTGCTCGCTGGCAAACTAAAACAAAATGGCCTCTTAGCAAGAGGCCATTTCAGACTGATGACAAACCCCAAGCGCATAAAATTCTGCAATCTGTCGCCATAGAAATAAACTGGAAAATCAATGCATTGATTTTCGGCTGCTCACCACAAAGAGGGAAAAACCACGCTTTTTCCCTCTTTGTCAGCAACCTCAAATGGCCTCTTAGCAAGAGGCCATTTTTTTGTGCCGTTACGACAGGTAATTCATGCCCTGTTTGAGCACCAGATCGCAGGCTTTGGTTTTCACCTTTTCAGCCAGCGGCGAGTTGCCGATGCTGTTCAGATCCAGCTTCTGGCCGTTGGCCGTGTTCAGTAAGCCCATCAGACCCTGATTGTAGTCCTGCTTGTCGGCAGGCTTGGTGCTGCTTTCCAGCCCCAGCTTGGTCATCAGCTGGTTTTTAATGTTGTCGGTATTGGTGACGGAAGCCAGTTTATTCTTCGCGCAGTACTCCATCACGCCAGCCGCATTGGTCATCGTACTTGAGCTGAGAGATTTGCTGTTGCCGTTCAGCAGGCTGGTCAGTGAAGAGAGAGACAGACCGCCGGTCTGAGCGCCATTGCTGGTAGTAGTGGCATTGCCGCTTTTAGTCAGTTCATTGGCGGCGCTGGAAAGTTGTTCCTGCCAGTTTGCAGCCGTTGCCTGGCCCGCGAAAAAGGCTGCTGCCAGCGCCATTGCGCAGAGCGTTTTATTCCTTGCTTTCATCTTGTGATACTCGCTTTGTTTGCCTGCGGTGCAGGAGATTTCAGGCGTGAGTATAGCGCTTTGGCCGGAAGCAGGGGGATTGAGAGTTGTCTTAAACCGTGGGGGCAGGAGAAAAAGCCGGGTTTCCCCGGCTGTAGCATCAGTTGATGATGTTCAGGGTCACATCAATGTTGCCGCGGGTTGCGTTGGAGTATGGGCAAACAATGTGTGCCGCATCGACCAGTTTTTTCGCTTCGGCAGCGTCCATCCCCGGCAGGTGGATATTCAGCTTCGCTTCGATACCGAAGCCGGTTGGCAGTGGCCCGATACCGACTTCACCTTCGATGAAAGCGTCAGACGGCATGGAGATTTTATCGCGGCCGGAGACGAACTTCATCGCGCCCAGGAAGCATGCGGAGTAGCCCGCCGCGAACAGCTGCTCAGGGTTGGTGACTTCGCCACCCGCGCCGCCCATCTCTTTTGGCAGGCCCAGTTTGACGTCCAGTACGCCGTCGGAAGAGGTTGCACGACCTTCACGGCCACCGGTGGCTTTGGCTTTTGCGGTGTAAACGACTTTTTCTAAAGACATGGCAGGTTCCTCATCTTACATTTAGTATGTGCTATAAAATAGCGTGCGATTTATATGATGTTTTAAAAATCGCCGACAGTATCGACGATTAATTATTACGTATTTAAATTACTGCGCAAAGTTTCCAGCTGCGCTTTCAGCGCCATCATGCTGTCTACGCTACAGGCAGAAGCACAGCGCACGGAGTCTGGAATACCCAGCGCTTTTTCCTGCAGCGCTTTCCCTTCCTGGGTCAGCGTGACTGCCACCTGACGCTCATCTTCGCGGGAGCGCTGACGTAGCAGCAGCCCTGCGCTTTCAAGCCGTTTTAGCAGTGGCGTTAAGGTGGCTGAGTCTAAAAACAGACGCTCGCCGATTTGCGACACCGTGACATCGTCCTGCTCCCACAGCACCAGCATCACCAGGTATTGCGGATAGGTGAGCTGCAGCGGCGTAAGCAGCTGGCGGTAGAGCTTGTTCACCGCCAGATTGGCGGAGTAGAGCGCGAAGCAAAGCTGGTTGTCCAGCAGCAGGGCGTTCGTTTCGGTGGATGTCTTCTTCATGTTTCTCAATATAGATAGCGCGCGATTAAATAGCAAATTTTATTTTACGGCGATTTCGTCTGTGCGATCAGACCCGGGGCTTTTTGCGATAAAGCCACAGCCCCGGCAGAGAGAGCCCGATGGACAGCGCCCCCACGATAAATGACGCTTTCAAGAAGTTGGTCACCAGTTGGATCATCAGCGGATCGCTGTAGCCAAAGTGCGTCAATTTTACCGCCGAGATCATCGCGGTATAGGCGTAGATCCCCGGAAACATAGGAATGACGGCCGCAACGGTAAAGACCTTCGGGTGAGCAAGATACCAGCGTGACCACTGAATACCAATGATGCCGACCAGAATCGACGCCAGAAAAGTGCTCCACTCGATGTTTAAACCCGCCGTCATCATCGCCATACGCGAGCCGTGGCCGATGGCACCGAGAAGCCCACAGTAAGGCAGGGCGCGCTGAGGTACGTTAAAGACTAACGCAAAGCCCACCGCCGGCACGGCAGACAGCGCCATATCCTGAAGCAGGACCAGAAGAAATTCGATTATGCCCATCCTCTTAGCCCCCATACCGCCATTGCCATCACCACGCCAATGCAGGTTGCCAGCGTGAGCAGGCTGGCCATCGCCCAGCGAGCAAGCCCGGTATTAACGTGGCCTTTAAACATGTCGGCCACGGCGTTAATCAGCGGGAAACCGGGGACGAGTAATAACACGCTCGCGGCCATCGCAATATTGGAAGTTGCGGCAAATGGGCCTTTGGCGATAAGCAGGCCCGAAACGGTAGTGGCGACAAACGCGGTGATGCAGAAGTTGATCTGCGGATGAAGCTGGCGGTGGGTGAGCAGCTGGCGGACATACATCGCCAGTGAGCTGGCGACAAAGGCGACAAACGCCCCGTCCCAGCCACCGTTGTTCAGTTTGCAGAAGCAGCCGCAGGAAAGACCCACCATCAGGACAACCAGCCAGCGTGGGTAACGCAGCGGTTTGATGTGTTCGAAGCGTTTGAGAACGTCCCTGGCATCCAGCAGCTTGTGTTCGGTGAGGATCACGATGTGCTGTACTTCGGTGACGACGTGCATGTTGATCCCGCGATCGTTATTTTTGCGGGTAGTCGTCAGGCACTGATTGTCTTTAATGGTGCTAAGTACAATGGCGTTAGCGGAGATTGAGCTTTCCACGCTGTCCATCCCCAGCGCTTTGCCAAGGCGGGTTGAAAGCTCCTCGACCAGCGCGCTTTCTGCCCCGTGCTGCAGTAAAAAGAGCGCGCATTGAATACATAAACGAGTGACGTCCCGCTGGGAAGCAACATCTGGCTGCATGCTTGATCCTGACTAAAGAGAAGAAAATGCGCTTAACGTTTATCCATTTAACATGAGCGCATCGCTTCATTAGCCGCGTCAGATCAAGCTTTGCGTCACTTAGACGGCAATTACTGGCAGACGTCCACCCATTTGGCGTGGGTGAGTTCGGCCATGCGTTCAGGTGAAATGCGGACGGCGCTGTGAATGGCCCCTGCGGCTGGCAGCACTTCATCGTACTGGCGGAGTGAGATGTCGCAGAACACCGCCAGCGGGTTTTCCAGCCCGAACGGGCAAACGCCGCCGACCGGATGCCCGGTCCAGTTCACCACTTCATCGCTGCTGAGCATGCGCGCTTTAGAGCCAAATGCTTCTTTAAGTTTCTTATTATCAAGACGAGCATCGCCCTTCGCGACGATCAGAATAATGTCGTTTTTGACCTTTAATGAGAGCGTTTTGGCTATTTGTCCGGGGGCCACATTGTGGGCGGCGGCGGCAAGTGCGACGGTAGCGGTGCTTTGGTTTAGCTCGATGATGTCTATATCGGGGGCATGGTCGGCGAAGAATTGCCGCACGGACTGCAAACTCATGATTTTCTCCTGATCCAGGTGGCAAATAATTTCGCATAAGCTTGTGCTTTCTGTAAACCGCTTATACTTATCTCATACCCGCCTTGTCAGAAATTTCTGGATCTCCTTCACAATCACTGAAACCGGTTGCAGTAACCGGTTGCAGTAATAAATTCCGCGAGGAATACTGAATCCTGTAACCACCCCCTGTACCTAATAATAAGAGTCGTCTATGAAACGTATCCTTTTATGCTGTGCCGCTGGTATGTCTACCAGTATGGTCGTGAACAGGATGAAACAGGCCGCCCAGGATCAACATATTGAGGTTGAGATCAAGGCGGTGGGTATCGAAGAGTTCACGGATGTTATGCCTGAATTTGATTGCTGTTTACTCGGTCCGCAGATCAAATACCGTCTGGAAGATTTTAAGGCTCAGGCCGCGCCCAAACGGATCCCGGTCACGGTCATTAACTCTATGGATTACGGAATGATGCGCGGCGACAGAATTCTCGCCGACGCACTCGCGTTGATAGCCTGACAGGAGAGCCACTATGTCTTCCAACCATGCTGCTTTTAATTTAATTTTTCGGTTTGTTGAGAACTACGTTAGCCCGATAGCTGGCCGCATTTCTTCCCAGCGTCACGTGATGGCCATTCGCGACGGCTTTATTTCTGCGATGCCATTTATGATTGTCGGCTCGTTCCTGCTGGTTTTTGCTTATCCCCCGTTTTCGCCCACCACGACATGGGGCTTTGCTCGCGCCTGGCTCGACCTGGCGAAGCAGTTTGAAGGGCAGATTTTAACGCCGTTTGATATGACGATGGGCATCATGTCTATCTACATTTGTGCGGCGATCGCCTACAACCTGGGTAAACACTACGTTAAATCGCACGGGCTCGATCCTTTCATGTGCGCCATGCTGTCGCTGATGGCTTTCCTGGTGGTTGCGGCCCCGAAAACCAAAGGCACGCTGCCGGTGGACAGCCTTGGCGGCACCGGGATCTTCACCGCAATCCTGGTGGCGATTTACTGCGTAGAGATGATGCGTTTCCTGAAGGCGCATAACATCGGCATCAAGCTGCCGGATCAGGTGCCGCCGATGATCAAAAACTCCTTTGATCTGCTGATCCCGGTGCTGGTTGTGGTGCTGACGCTGTATCCGCTGAGCCTGTTTATTCAGTCCCAGTTCGATATGCTGATCCCTCAGGCCATTATGGCGCTGTTCAAACCGCTGGTGTCCGCGGCGGATTCTCTGCCGGCGATTCTCCTTGCCGTACTGATTGCTCACCTGTTGTGGTTTGCGGGTATCCACGGGGCGGCGATTGTCTCCGGGATGCTGCAGATGTTCTGGCTGACTAACCTGGGCCTTAACCAGGGCGCGCTGGCTGCCGGTGCACCTCTGCCGCATATCTTTATGGAAGCGTTCTGGACCTTCTTCATCGTGGTCGGCGGTTCCGGGGCAACGATGGGATTGGTTATCTGCTACCTGCGCAGTAAATCTGCCCACCTGCGTTCCATTGGCCGCCTGAGCATCGTGCCAACCTGCTTTAACATTAACGAACCGGTGATCTTCGGGACGCCGATTGTGATGAACCCAGTATTCTTTATTCCTTTCCTGCTGGCGCCAATGGTCAACGCCGTGCTGGCCTGGGGCGCGATGAAGCTGGATCTGATTGGTCGCGTGATTTCCGTGGTACCGTGGACCGCGCCTGCGCCAATCGGTGCCGCCTGGGCGCTGGGCTGGGACTTCCGTGCCGCAATTCTGGTGATTCTGCTGGCCTGCGTGTCGTCCATCATCTACTTCCCGTTCTTCAAAGTGTACGAGAAGCAGCTGCTGGAACAGGAGAAAGAAGAAGCTCAGAGAGCGAGCGAGGAAGGGAGCCAACAGCTGGCTTAATGGTTTAGCGGAATGAAGAACGGCGGGGAAACCCGCCGTTTGCTATTTCTCCGCCGCTTGCTATTTCAGAGTACAGTCGCCGCAGCGCTGGACGTCAGGCAGCTTATAGCGCTGGCAGCAGGTGCGTCTGACCAGAATGCCTTCACGCGAAATGACCGTGCGGTAGAGTGGATTCTCCCGGCCACATGAAAGCTGTTTTTCAAAGAAACAGGTCTGCACCAGCGCCGCCAGGCTCTGTTCATCCAGAAGTGGTTTTAGCTCGCCGAAGAACCAGTTCACCAGGTAGCCGGTGTTGCTCCAGATAAGCCGGGCGTTGATCTCTTCGCTGGCTTCCAGCGCCGCTACGACCGGCATCAAACCTTCAACGATAAACTGCTCTAGCCGCAGATGGAGCGGCAGCTCGCTTGCCCGGCAATCTTCAGTCACGTCAATCCAGAAGCATTTTGCCCGGCCCGTTTCGTGGAACTCGGCCCGCACATACTGGGGGGCAATATTCAGCGCTTTAGGCTGAGTCAGTAACGCCATCATCATCGGTGGCACCAGCAGGCCGATGTACCATTGCGCCCACAAAGACTTCAGCGGTTTGTGCTCGCGGGTAAGCTCAGGCTGGTGACGATAGATATGGTCGCCGTAGGCCGCCATCAGAGAGGTTAGCGTGGTGGGACGCTGCCACTCGCTTAGCGTCATTGCTGTGGCGGGAGCCTGTTCGTTTAATTTGATGATGTCGTTGAAGTACGGGCGGTGCGCGGCAAAATACTCCCGCAGCGAATCTGCCTGCGGGCCTGTCGCTGGGGACCAGGGAAGAACAAAGCAACCGCTGTCATCGCTGAGCTGGAGGGAGTGAAGCGCCATACTTTCGTCAGGGAGTAATCTAAATGATAATGATTAGCAATACTAACGGTGAGCGAAATCTCTGGCAAGGTGAATTCACCGCCACCGCTCGGTGATGGCTGTTTTTGCGATCTGGCGCGTCTCGCCGGGTTAATTCACGGCGAGCATTTCGTTGGTCAGGATGCTGTTTCTTCCTCGGTTTTTGGCCTGATAAAGCGCTTTATCCGCGAGGCTCAGGGCATCGTCTATGCTGCCTTCAGTGAATGGCGCAAGCCCGATACTGACGGTAACGTTGGTCGCGACCTGGGTATTAAACATATGCGGGATGTCCAAATCGAAAACGCGCTGGCGGATCCTTTCCGCCGACTGCATCGCGCGTTCCGCGTCGATGTTGGTGAGCATAATCATGAACTCTTCCCCGCCGTAGCGCGTGACAAGATCCCTTGAACGCACGGCATCGCGAATCGCCGCCGAGACCCGGATCAACGCCTGGTCGCCCATCGCATGGCCGTAGTGGTCGTTGTACGACTTGAAGTGGTCGATATCCAGCAGCAAAACGAAGTGGCTGCCGCTGCCGGAGGCCTGAATGTGCTCGAGGCGGTTTTGAAAGCCGCGGCGGTTGTACAGGCCGGTTAAAGGATCGAGCATGCTGAGATCGGTCAGTGTCTCTTTTTCTTCAAGCAGTTTATTCATCAGCCGCTGGGTGAAACGGTCATTACGTTTCTGAATAATATGCTGAATAGCGATCCCGATAGCGGGCAGCGCAATGGAATAAATTACCCTCAGCCATTGGTCAACATTACCCAGCCAAAGTACGACCAGCGCCACGGGCAGGCTGTGCAGCAGGAAAGCCACAATATTATTAATAAATGCAATAGCGCCAATAAAAAGCACCGACATCAGGCTAATCACCAGAAATGAGGTGTCCAGGTCCGCGATGGCCGCGTTTTTAATGAAAATATGCACCGCCCATAATAACCCGAAAAATAACGAGATAATATTCAGGTTAATCAGCTGCTTATTATTCCACATCTGCCAGGCAAGCAAGGCCAGGCTCATCAGCAGAATGGCGACAACGGGCGGCGTTATGCGCACTGTCGAATAGAGCGGAAAGAGAATAGAAAAAGCGGCTGCCAGGGCGTTGAGCAGCAAAAATAAACGTAAAGAAAGCAGCTGCTTTGCTTTGAGTAAGGCTCGCCAGGTTTGGGCTGTCATAGAACGATTGTGTCTTGGGTAAGCGCGTCAGGTGTTGTGTGTGTCGTATTAATGAAAAGCGAGTTATCGACTTTTCTGGCAATTATTGGAATTTTTATAAGGCAAACTAAAGCCGGCGCTCAATCTATCACCTTACTGAAAATCTGTCATTAAATGACACGTCAACCCTGGCTATTTCAGCTATAGGTCGCGCACGTTTTTACGCTGACAGTTGAGAAAATTTATCATATGATATTGGTTATCATTATCATGATGGGGCGTAAAAATGCTGCAACGACGACTCGAAAGTGGCTGGAGTGTAATGGTGGCGGGGCTTGCCGTGGCGCTGCTTGCCTGCCTGGATCTCAGTTTCAGTCAGTGGCGTGTGCTGGTGGTTATCGGGTTGCTTGCCACGGCATTGATGCTCTACCATAAAACGTTAAGACACTTTGTTTTACTGCCATCGTGCGTAGCATTTGCCAGCGGATTGCTGTTGATTGTGATGAATTTGGGATCGATGAGATAAACAAGCTGGGGGAGATAAAGAGGGTCACTTCATAAGAAGTGGTGCGAAGAGAGGGACTTGAACCCTCACGTCCGTAAGGACACTAACACCTGAAGCTAGCGCGTCTACCAATTCCGCCACCTTCGCACAGTTTTCAGATTTGCATCTGAAGAGTTTTGATATCGCCTTCGCATTGGTGCGAAGAGAGGGACTTGAACCCTCACGTCCGTAAGAACACTAACACCTGAAGCTAGCGCGTCTACCAATTCCGCCACCTTCGCGCAGTGCGAACGATATCTTTCGTGGTTGTGTTGGTGCGAAGAGAGGGACTTGAACCCTCACGTCCGTAAGAACACTAACACCTGAAGCTAGCGCGTCTACCAATTCCGCCACCTTCGCATACCTGTAATACCGAAGTATCACAACCACGGAGGCGCATTCTAGATGTTTTCTGAGCTACGTCAACACTTAATTTGATGCCGCTTTTCCGACTGATGCAAAAAGCGGCACCTTAACGCGTTTAGCGCTTTTTACCCGCCCGGGTCAGCACGGCGCGGTAAACTTTGAAGCGGCCGGTTTGAGCAATAACTTCATGACTACCAAATACTTCGTCCAGCACGTTCGGGTAGGCAAGGAAGGCGTTCGCCACGATGCGCAATTCGCCACCCATATTCAGATGGCGGGCTGCACCGCGAATAAGCTGGTGCGCTGCATCGAGGCTGGTTTGCATCCCGTCGTGGAATGGCGGGTTGGAGATGATCATGTCGAAACGGCCGTTGATTTCCGAGTAGACGTTACTGGCGATCACTTCCCCTTCAAAGCCGTTAGCGGCAAGCGTTGCGCGGCTGGCGGCGACCGCCGGTGCGCTAACGTCGCTAAGCGTGAGGCGAACTTTTGGCGAGTGGCTGGCGAGAGTAATCGCCAGGACGCCCGCGCCGCAGCCAACATCCAGCACTTTGCCTTTGGTGTGCGGCGTCAGCGTGGAAAGCAGCAGTTTGCTGCCGGTATCCAGACCGTCGCGGCTAAAGACGCCCGGCAGGGTTTTCACGGTCATCCCTTCATGAGGGTATTCACCCCACCAGCTGTTTTCATCAAACGCAGGTTGCTGCTCAAGGCGGCCATGGTACAGACCGCAGCGGCGCGCGCTGTCGATTTTTGTCAGCGGGCAAATTTCAGCCAGCATTTGCTCTGCGCTACGCACGCCAGAGCGGTTTTCGCCGACGACAAAAACATCGGTGCCAACCGGCATCAGCGACAGAATATTCATTAGCTGGAACTGAGCTTCTGGCTTGTTTTTCGGCCAGTAGTAGATAAGCGTATTGCTGTCGGCAATGTCATCCGCACTGACCACCAGGCCATATTGTGCGTTCTCACCCATCTGCGCGCTTAATACCTGCCAGTGGTGGAATTGCTGGGTGTGGGCGCGGCTGGCGGCGGTGTCGAAACGCGCCGGCAGGTCGTCTTGCATGTCACCGGCAAACAACACACGGCTCTCGGTAAAATCATCGCTGTGGCGCAGCAGTACTTCACTCGCCGGGGTAAACGCACTCATCAAATAGCTCCTGGAAAATCAGAGCGTGGATTATAGAGCTTTAATGGCGTGGATTCGATGAATTTGCTATATTTGCCGCCCGAATTACGCTCTCAACAGGTTTCGCTATGACTTCCCCTTCCCGACGCGACTGGCAGTTACAGCAACTGGGTATTACCCAGTGGGTGCTGCGCCGTCCGACGGCGCTACAGGGCGAAATTGCGGTTTCTTTGCCCGCGGGCGTGCGTTTAGTGATGGTGGCTGAGACGCTACCAGCCTTGAGCGATCCGCTGGTGAAGGACATTTTACGCAGCATAGCGTTAAGCCCCGACCAAGTAATGCAACTGACGCCGGAGCGCGCGGCAATGATGCCGCCTGACAGCCGCTGCAATAGCTGGCGCCTGGGCGTTGAGCAGCCGCTGACGCTCAGCGGCGCGCAGCTTGCGTCCCCTGCGCTTGACGAGCTTTATCACAATGGCAACGCGCGACAGGCGCTGTGGCAACAGATTTGCGAACATGAACACGATTTCTTCCCTGACGCCGAATGATTTGGCGGACGCGTATGCCATTGAGCTGCGCAGTCATGCTTTTCCCTGGAGTGAAAAAACCTTTGCCAGCAATCAAGGCGAACGCTATTTCAATTTGCGGCTGGACGTTGACGGCAAACTTGCCGCTTTTGCGGTGACGCAGGTCATTCTCGATGAAGCCACGCTGTTCAACATTGCGGTTGATCCAGCGTATCAGCGGCAAGGGCTTGGGAAAGCACTGCTTGAGCATCTTATTGCCGAGCTTGAAAAACGGGATGTCTTTACGCTGTGGCTGGAGGTGCGTGCCTCTAACGTTGCGGCGAGAACCTTGTACGAAAGCCTGGGCTTTAACGAAGCGACGGTGCGTCGCAATTATTATCCTGCAAAAGAAGGTCGGGAAGACGCGATCGTGATGGCGCTCCCCCTTGGTTAATTTTTAAAAGGTGTGTGGATGAACTGGGACTGGATTTTATTCGATGCGGACGAAACGCTGTTTACCTTTGACGCGTTCGGCGGTTTGCAGCGCATGTTTCTCGATTACAGCGTGACCTTTACCGCAGATGATTTCCAGGAGTACCAGGCGGTAAACAAGCCGCTGTGGGTCGACTACCAGAACGGGGCGATTACCGCGCTGCAGCTGCAGCTCAGGCGTTTTGAGGACTGGGCAGGGCGGCTGAATGTGCCGTCAGCAGAGCTGAACGATGCGTTTTTATCCGCCATGGCCGAAATTTGCGCCCCGCTGCCCGGGGCGGTTTCTCTCCTGAATGCGCTGAAGGGCAAGGCTAAACTTGGCATTATTACCAACGGCTTTACCGCGCTGCAGCAGACTCGCCTCGAGCGCACCGGCCTGCGTGACTATTTCGACCTGCTGGTGATTTCCGAGCAGGTAGGGGTAGCCAAACCCGATCGCCGCATTTTCGACTATACCTTCGAGCAGATGAACCAGCCGCCGCGCGACCGCGTTTTGATGGTTGGCGACACGGCAGAATCCGACATTCTGGGCGGCATTAACGCCGGGATAGCAACCTGCTGGCTTAACGCCCACGGGCGCACCGCGCCGCAAGGGATTGAACCGACCTGGCAGGTCACCTCGCTAAGTGAACTGGAGCAACTGCTGTGTAAGCCATGATTGTTGATTGTTAAACCCGCAATGATGGGTAAAATAGCCGCCAAATAACGTTCACTCGCCGCGTGGCTCAAGGCCGCGCGCACTTACAGAAGATGTAATTATGACTTTGTCTCCTTATCTGCAAGAGGTGGCTAAACGCCGCACTTTTGCCATTATTTCTCACCCGGATGCCGGTAAAACGACCATCACTGAAAAGGTGCTGCTGTTCGGACAGGCTATCCAGACCGCCGGGACGGTAAAAGGCCGTGGCTCAAGCCAGCACGCCAAATCCGACTGGATGGAGATGGAAAAACAGCGTGGGATCTCGATCACCACCTCGGTAATGCAGTTCCCGTATCGCGACAGCCTGGTCAACCTGCTGGATACTCCGGGGCACGAAGACTTCTCCGAAGATACCTACCGTACCCTGACCGCGGTTGACTGCTGCCTGATGGTTATCGATGCCGCAAAAGGCGTAGAAGATCGTACCCGTAAGCTGATGGAAGTTACCCGTCTGCGCGATACGCCGATCATCACCTTCATGAACAAACTGGACCGCGACATTCGCGATCCAATGGAAGTGCTGGATGAAGTTGAGCGCGAGCTGAAGATTGGCTGCGCGCCAATCACCTGGCCAATCGGCTGCGGCAAGCTGTTCAAAGGGGTTTACCATCTTTATAAAGATGAAACCTACCTCTACCAGACCGGTAAAGGCCACACGATCCAGGAAGTGCGCATCGTGAAAGGGTTGAGCAACCCAGAACTCGACGCAGCCGTCGGGGAAGATCTTGCTCTGCAGCTGCGTGAGGAGCTGGAGCTGGTGCAGGGGGCTTCCAACGAATTCGACCATGAACTGTTCCTGGCCGGTGAAATCACCCCGGTATTCTTCGGCACCGCGCTGGGCAACTTCGGCGTCGACCACATGCTGGATGGTCTGGTTGAGTGGGCGCCGGCTCCGATGCCGCGTAAAACCGACACGCGTCTGGTGGATGCGGCGGACGAGAAGTTCACCGGTTTTGTCTTTAAGATCCAGGCCAACATGGACCCGAAACACCGTGACCGCGTCGCCTTTATGCGCGTGGTGTCCGGTAAGTATGAAAAAGGCATGAAGCTGCGCCAGGTGCGTATCGGGAAAGACGTGATTATTTCTGACGCGCTGACCTTTATGGCCGGGGATCGTTCTCACGTGGAAGAAGCCTATCCGGGCGATATTATCGGCCTGCACAACCACGGCACGATTCAGATCGGCGACACCTTTACCCAGGGTGAAATGATGAAGTTCACCGGTATTCCGAACTTCGCCCCGGAACTGTTCCGCCGTATTCGCCTGCGCGATCCGCTTAAGCAGAAGCAGTTGCTTAAAGGCCTGGTGCAGCTGTCTGAAGAAGGCGCGGTACAGGTGTTCCGTCCTATTGCCAACAACGACCTTATTGTTGGTGCGGTTGGGGTTCTGCAGTTCGATGTGGTCGTTGCTCGTCTGAAAAGCGAGTACAACGTGGAAGCGATTTACGAATCGGTCAACGTGGCGACGGCGCGTTGGGTTGAAGGGAATGACGTTAAGAAGTTTGAAGAATTCAAACGTAAAAACGAAGTTCAGTTAGCGCTGGATGGCGGCGACAACCTGACCTATATCGCCCCAACGATGGTAAACCTAAACATTACCCAGGAACGTTACCCTGACGTGACCTTCCGTAAAACGCGCGAGCACTAATTATCAGCCAGAGCGCGGCGTTCGCCGCGTTCTTCTCACTTTCCCTGTCTTTTTAATCCCTTGCAGAATCCTCTTAATTTCCCGCGAATCCTGCGTCATTGCTGATTTTTCCATCAACACGTCATGCACTTTTATGATTGTGATCTATATTTAACAAAGTGATGACAATTTTATTGGATGAAAGATCCGGGAATTAATCATTTTCTGGTGTCTTGTTGGCGTTTCTCATGTCATCTCAATATTAATAGCTGATTTTTTTCAGCTTACGGGAAGCGAGAAAGCTCAAATGATGAGCAAACCTACAGGAATTAATCGATGACTACGACTAAGATTTCAAAAACTCTGCTGGCGGTTGTGTTGGGTTCTGTACTGGCAAGCACCAGCGCCTTTGCGGAAGACACTCTGCTTAATAAAACGGAATCTACCGCCGATAGTGCAGGGAAAAAAATCGATAGCTCCATGACGAAAGTCGGTAATTTCATGGACGACAGCGGCATCACAGCGAAAGTCAAAGCAGCCCTGGTTGACGATAAAAACATCAAAAGTACCGATATTTCGGTCAAAACCGACAATAAAGTGGTCACCCTGAGCGGTTTTGTTGAGAGCCAGGCTCAGGCCGAGCAGGCCGTTGCCACGGCGAAAAAAGTGGAAGGCGTAACCTCGGTGAGCGACAAACTTCACGTTCGCGATGTGAAAACACAGTCGGTGAAAGGCTATGCCGGTGATGCGGCCACGACCAGCGAGATCAAAGCGAAATTGTTGGCCGACAGCATTGTGCCGTCGCGTCATATCAAAGTAGAAACCACTGACGGCGTGGTTCAGCTGTCCGGCGAGGTGAAATCCGCCGCTCAGTCTGAGAAGGCTGAAAGCATTGCTAAAGCTGTTGAAGGCGTGAAAAGCGTTAAAAACGATCTGAAAGTGAAGTAAAGCAGCACCCGAAATGGCTTTCTGGACGCGTGCCGGGAAGCCATAAGCACCACCCTTACACATTATCGCCTGCGGGTTAGCCATTCGGTGCCCGTGAAGAAGCGATAAGATTCACTATGGTTAAGGAGAGTCTATGTTTCGTTGGGGCATTATTTTTCTGGTAATAGCGTTGATCGCTGCGGCCCTGGGCTTCGGTGGTCTGGCGGGTACCGCAGCAGGTGCTGCAAAAATTGTCTTTATCGTCGGGATCATTCTGTTCCTGGTCAGCCTGTTTATGGGGCGCAGACGTCCTTAGCAACGCTCATTGAGTAACATGCCGATACAAAAGAAAAGCCAGTCCTCGTGACTGGCTTTATAGTGTCGACAAACCGCTGTCGACAGAAAAGAACGACCAGACGGCTCGTTAAAAAAAACAGGAAAATCAATTCATTGATTTTCGGCTGCTCACCACAAAGAGGGAAAAACCACGCCTTTTCCCGCTTTGTCAGCAACCTTAAGCCAGTCCTCGTGACTGGCTTTCGCCGTTTTACTTAGCGCGCTATGGGTATAGGGTAGAAATTCACAACAACAGCAATTCAGGAAAGCAGGTGGGAAATCGTATACCCGTAACGCTCGGCAATATTGCGCCGCTGGCGACTAAACCTTTTCGTCCTGGAAAACTCGCTCTGATTTGTGAAGGGGGCGGGCAGCGCGGGATCTTTACGGCTGGGGTTCTGGACGAGTTTATGCGCGCGGAATTCAACCCTTTTGATCTGTTCCTTGGTACCTCTGCCGGGGCGCAGAATCTTTCCGCTTACGTTTGTAACCAGCCGGGATACGCGCGTCGCGTCATCACGCGCTTCACGACGACGAGGGATTTCTTCAATCCGCTCCGCTTTGCGCGCGGAGGGCATCTGATCGATCTCGACTGGCTGATTGAGTCGACCGCCGCCAGACTGCCGCTGTCGATGTCCAGTGCCGACCCGCTGTTTGAACAGGGAAAAGAGTTCTTCATGTGCGCCTGCCGCAGTGATGACTATGCGGCGAATTACTTTTCGCCGACCACGGATACCTGGCTAAATTTGCTGAAAGCCTCCAGCGCCATTCCCGGTTTTTACCGCTCAGGCGTGGATATTGACGGCGTCAGCTATCAGGACGGCGGCATCAGCGATGCGGTGCCTGTGCGGGAAGCGGTTAATCGCGGGGCAGATACGCTGGTGGTCATTCGCACCGTACCTTCACAGATGTACTACACGCCGCAGTGGTTCAAACATATGGAACGCTGGCTGGGCGACAGCAGCCTGCAGCCGCTGTTGAATCTGGTGCAGCACCACGAGGAAAGCTACCGTGAAATCCAAAGCTTCATTGAGAAGCCGCCCGGTAAACTGCGAATCTTTGAGATTTACCCCCCGAAAGCGCTATTAAGCAGCGCGCTCGGCAGCCGCCTGCCTTCATTGACGGCGGATTATCAAACGGGGCGCTTGTGCGGGCGCTATTTCCTGGCCACCATTGGCAAACTGCTGGTGGCTAAACCGCCGTTAAGGCGTCATTTGCCGCGCATTAATACGCCCGGCCCGTTGGTCATTCCTCCTGCTGCGGCGGCAAACGAATCGCTGGTCAAGCCGATTAGCTCTGGCCTGCAGGCGAATGATGCGGCGTTTGATAATGAGGATCTTGCGTGAGTTTTACGTTCTACGACACCCATTGCCACTTTGATTTTCCCCCCTTCACCGGGGATGAAGAGCACAGCCTCGCGCTGGCCGCTGAGGCCGGGGTTCGTAAAATCATTGTGCCAGCAATAGAAGCGGGGCGTTTCAATCGCGTACTCGCGCTGGCGCAGAATTATCCGGCGCTTTATGCCGCCCTGGGTATGCATCCGATTGTGATTGAAAAGCATGATGATACGGGGCTGGCCGCGCTGGAGGATCTTTTGCGGCAAAAGCCGGAGAAGCTGATCGCCATCGGCGAGATTGGGCTGGATCTTTATCGCGAAGATCCGCAGCTAGACAGGCAGGAGTTTATCCTCAGCGAGCAGCTGAAGCTGGCAAAGCGTTACGATCTGCCGGTGCTGCTCCACTCCCGCCGTACCCACGACAAGCTGGCGCTGCACCTGAAGCGTCACAACTTGCCCAGAACCGGCGTGGTGCATGGTTTTGCCGGCAGCTTACAGCAGGCGGAACGGTTTATTGCAATGGGCTATCGCATTGGCGTCGGTGGCACCATCACCTATCCGCGAGCCAGCAAAACCCGGGATGTGATGGCCCGTTTGCCGCTTTCATCGCTGTTGCTGGAAACCGATGCGCCGGATATGCCGCTGAACGGCTGGCAGGGGCAGCACAACCGGCCGGAACGTGCCGCCAGGGTCTTCGATGCGCTGTGTGAATTACGCCCGGAGCCCGCAGAAATCATTGCTAATGCCTTGAAAAAAAACGCAGACGAATTATTCGCCTTCTAATGAGTCTCCCTCAAAGTGTGATATTCATCACCTTGCTATGTAAATGTTTCTATACATTTCGCCCTACACGTGATTGCTCCGGCACTTTTCTCGCCCCTGTGGTTATAATCCGCGCGCTAAAAAGGGGCTGCTAAAGCCCGAATCTTTCCAGTTGATACACAGGGATACTGTATGCAAATTCTCATGGGATTGATCGGCATGGTGGCATTGCTGCTGATCGCCGTTTTACTTTCCAGCAACCGCAAAGCGATCAACCTGCGCACCGTCATTGGTGCGTGGCTTATCCAGATCGGTATCGGGGCGCTGATCCTTTACGTTCCGGTCGGGCGTAAAGTCCTGCTCGCGATGTCTGAAGGGGTGGCTAATGTCATCGCCTACGGCAATTCAGGGATTTCTTTCCTGTTTGGCGGGCTGGTGTCTGACAAAATGTTTGAAGTCTTTGGCGGCGGCGGCTTTATCTTTGCGCTGCGCGTCCTGCCGATCATCGTCTTCTTCTCCTCTCTTATCGCCGTGCTTTACTACCTCGGCGTGATGCAGTTAGTGATCCGTATTCTCGGCGGCGGCCTGCGTAAGGTATTGAAAACCTCGCGCACTGAATCCTTGTCGGCGACGGCAAATATTTTCGTTGGCCAAACCGAAGCGCCGCTTGTGGTTCGCCCTTACATCTCGACCATGACTCGCTCTGAGCTGTTTGCCGTGATGTGCGGTGGCCTTGCCTCCGTGGCGGGCTCCGTGCTGGCGGGCTACGCGCAGATGGGCGTGCCGCTGGAATACCTGATTGCCGCATCCTTTATGGCCGCACCGGGCGGGCTGCTGTTTGCCAAGATAATGCTGCCTGAAACGGAAACCCCGAACGACACGCCGGAGCTGGAGTCGATGAAAAACGACCCAGATCGCCCGGCTAACGTGCTGGATGCGGCGGCCTCGGGCGCAGCCTCCGGGATGCAGCTGGCGCTGAACGTCGGGGCGATGCTGCTGGCGTTTGTGGCGCTGATTGCCCTGTTGAACGGGATGCTTTCCGGTATCGGCGGCTGGTTCAACTATCCGCAGCTTTCGCTGGAGCTGATGCTGGGCTGGGTGTTCTCCCCGGTAGCCTGGCTGATTGGCGTGCCGTGGAGCGAGGCGATGGTGGCCGGATCGTTTATCGGCCAGAAGCTGATCATCAACGAGTTCGTTGCTTACCTGAACTTCGGCGCTTACCTGAAGGATGATGCCGAAGTGGCTGCGGCGGGCCTGCAGGTGCTGTCCGGCCATACCAAAGCAATTATCTCCTTCGCGCTGTGCGGATTTGCTAACCTTTCTTCTATCGCCATTCTGATCGGTGGCCTGGGCAGCATGGCGCCAAACCGTCGGCACGATGTGGCTCAGCTGGGCATGAAGGCCGTGGCGGCGGGGACGCTGTCTAACCTGATGAGCGCCACCATCGCCGGGCTTTTCCTGGCGCTGTAGCCTGCAATATAAATGTTATAATAATAACATTAAGCGGTAACCGATGGCTGGCGCCCTGCCAGCCATTTTCTTGTGTCCTGGCGCAATTTAGCGCGTTATTTTGTTCCTTTAATCACATATACTCTATGAAAGCTTGCAATTCACGCTTTGGCTTTTGTGAGGCGAGACACAAAATTGCATCGGTGGTGGGTGTTAGAATTCTAACATTGCAACCGGCAATGTGCGGTGGGAAGGATCTCAACGTGAGGGTGACTCAGGTGACCACTCTTCTTCAAGGAACCAAGTCCGCTCCAACGTGTTGAGTTTCCAGGCCGGAGACTTATTTCCCTTTTGTTGGAGAGCGTTATGACCGATTTAACCCAAAGCAGCCTGCGTGCGCTGAAACTGATGGATCTGACTACCCTGAACGACGATGACACTAACGAGAAAGTCATCGCTCTGTGCCATCAGGCAAAAACCCCAGTCGGCAACACCGCTGCGATTTGTATCTATCCGCGTTTCATCCCAATCGCCCGTAAAACCCTGAAAGAGCAGGGCACCCCGGACATCCGCATTGCGACCGTGACCAACTTCCCACACGGTAACGACGATATCGACATCGCGCTGGCAGAAACCCGCGCCGCTATCGCTTACGGTGCAGACGAAGTGGACGTAGTGTTCCCATACCGGGCGCTGATTGCCGGTAACGAGCAGGTAGGCTTCGACCTGGTGAAAGCGTGTAAAGACGCCTGCGCCAGCGCTAACGTACTGCTGAAAGTGATCATCGAAACCGGCGAGCTGAAGACCGAAGAGCTGATCCGCAAAGCGTCTACTATCGCGATTAAAGCCGGTGCCGACTTTATCAAAACCTCGACCGGTAAAGTGCCGGTTAACGCCACGCCGGAAAGCGCTCGCATCATGATGGAAGTGATCCGCGATATGGGCGTGGAAAAAACTGTAGGCTTCAAACCAGCCGGTGGCGTTCGCTCCGCTGAAGATGCTGCGCAGTTCCTGGCTATCGCGGACGATCTGTTCGGCGCCGACTGGGCCGACTCCCGTCATTACCGCTTCGGGGCGTCCAGCCTGTTAGCCAGCCTGCTGAAAGCGCTGGGCCATGGGGACGGTAAAAGCGCCAGCAGCTACTAATTACTCGTCATACTTCAAGCCGCAGGGGCGTTAGCTGCACTCCCTCACCTCAGTCACTTACTTCAGTAAGCTCCTGGGGATGAGCTCTTTTGCCTTCTGCCTGCGACTCGAATTATCCAGAGTAATCTTTAATTGCGGCGGATTTTCCGCCGCTCTTTACCCGCATTTCCCAGGGGGTTGCCGTGTTTCTCGCACAAGAAATTATTCGTAAAAAACGTGATGGCCTGGTACTGAGCGACGAAGAGATTCGCTTCTTTATCAACGGCATTCGCGACAACACCGTCTCTGAAGGGCAAATTGCTGCTCTGGCGATGACCATTTTCTTCCACGACATGACAATGCCGGAAAGGGTGTCGCTGACAATGGCGATGCGGGATTCCGGCACCGTGCTGGACTGGAAAAGCCTTAACCTCAACGGCCCGATTGTGGATAAACATTCCACCGGCGGCGTGGGGGATGTCACTTCGCTGATGCTTGGCCCAATGGTGGCGGCCTGCGGTGGCTATGTGCCGATGATTTCAGGCCGTGGCCTGGGGCACACCGGCGGGACGCTGGACAAGCTCGAGGCGATTCCGGGCTTCGATATCTTCCCGGACGATAACCGCTTCCGCGACATTATTAAGGACGTCGGCGTGGCCATCATCGGCCAGACCAGCTCGCTGGCACCGGCGGACAAACGTTTTTATGCCACCCGCGATATTACCGCGACGGTGGATTCTATCCCGCTTATCACCGCTTCCATTCTGGCGAAAAAACTGGCCGAAGGGCTGGACGCGCTGGTGATGGACGTGAAAGTAGGCAGCGGCGCATTTATGCCGACTTACGAGCTGTCAGCTCAGCTGGCAGAGGCTATCGTTGGCGTTTCCAACGGCGCAGGCGTGAAGACTACCGCGCTGCTGACGGACATGAACCAGGTGCTGGCTTCCAGCGCGGGTAACGCCGTGGAAGTCCGTGAAGCGCTACAGTTCCTCACGGGGGAATACCGCAACCCGCGTCTGTTCGATGTGACAATGGCGCTGTGCGTGGAAATGCTGATTTCCGGCAAGCTTGCCAAAGACGAAATTGAAGCACGCGCGAAGCTTCAGGCGGTGCTGGACAACGGCAAAGCAGCCGAAGTGTTTGGCCGCATGGTTGCCGCGCAGAAAGGCCCGAGTGACTTCGTTGAAAATTACGCGAAGTACCTGCCGACGGCAATGCTGAGCAAGGCAGTGTATGCCGAAGCGTCCGGGTTTGTTTCGGCGATGGACACTCGCGCGCTGGGCATGGCGGTGGTGTCGATGGGCGGCGGTCGGCGTCAGGCTTCCGACACCATTGATTACAGCGTCGGCTTTACCGACATGGCGCGTCTGGGAGAATCTATCGACGGCGAACGTCCGCTGGCGGTGATCCACGCCAAAGACGAAGCCAGCTGGCAGGAAGCCGCGAAGGCGGTGAAAGCGGCAATCAGCATTGACGAAAAAGCACCGCAGGAAACACCAACGGTCTATCGCCGAATCACCGAATAACGGTATACTGATCTGATCCCTATTTTATAGAGCACAAGGTACGGAGAATAATATGAAACGTGCGTTTATTATGGTGCTGGACTCGTTCGGCATCGGTGCTACCGAAGACGCAGAGCGCTTCGGAGATGTCGGCTCTGATACCCTCGGTCACATCGCGGAGGCTTGCGCTAAAGGCGAAGCTGACAAAGGCCGTAAAGGCCCCCTGAACCTGCCTAACCTGACTCGTCTTGGGCTGGTAAAAGCTCATGAAGGCTCCACCGGCAAAGTGGCAGCAGGCATGGACGGTAACGCAGAAGTTATCGGCGCTTACGGCTGGGCACACGAGCTTTCTTCCGGCAAAGACACCCCGTCTGGCCACTGGGAAATCGCCGGCGTGCCGGTTCTGTTTGACTGGGGCTATTTCAGCGACCACGACAACAGCTTCCCGCAGGAGCTGCTGGACAAACTGGTCAAGCGTGCCAACCTGCCGGGCTACCTCGGCAACTGCCACTCTTCCGGGACCGTGATCCTGGACGAGCTGGGTGAAGAGCACATGAAAACCGGGAAACCGATTTTCTATACCTCCGCTGACTCCGTGTTCCAGATTGCCTGCCACGAAGAAACCTACGGCCTGGATAAGCTTTATGAGCTGTGTGAAATTGCGCGCGAAGAGCTGACCGAAGGCGGCTACAACATTGGCCGCGTTATCGCGCGTCCGTTTGTTGGCGATAAAGCGGGTAACTTCCAGCGTACCGGCAACCGTCACGACTTAGCAGTCGAGCCACCTGCCGCCACCGTGCTGCAGAAGCTGGTTGATGAGAAGCAGGGCCAGGTTGTTTCCGTGGGTAAAATTGCGGACATCTACGCCAACTGCGGCATCACTAAAAAAGTGAAGGCAACCGGTCTGGATGCGCTGTTCGACGCCACCATCAAAGAGATGAAAGAAGCCGGCGACGACACCATCGTGTTCACCAACTTCGTCGACTTTGACTCCTCCTGGGGCCACCGTCGCGACGTAGCCGGCTATGCGGGCGGCCTTGAGCTGTTCGACCGTCGCCTGCCAGAGCTGATGGCGCTGCTGAAAGAGGACGATATTCTGATCCTTACCGCGGACCACGGCTGTGACCCAACCTGGCAGGGTACCGACCATACTCGCGAGCACATTCCGGTGCTGATCTACGGCCCGAAAGTGAAAGCCGGTTCTCTTGGCCACCGCGAAACCTTCGCGGATATCGGCCAGACGGTAGCGAAGTACTTCGGTCTTTCCGACATGGACTACGGCAAAAACATGCTGTGATCCCTTTGGGCGGGCGGTTGCCCGCCTGATTGCTAACTTTTAAAATCAAGGAATACACAATGGCTACGCCACACATTAACGCAGAAATGGGCGATTTCGCTGACGTAGTACTGATGCCGGGTGACCCGCTGCGCGCCAAGCACATCGCGGAAACCTTCCTGGAAGACGTGCGTGAAGTGAACAACGTGCGCGGCATGCTCGGATTCACCGGGACTTACAAAGGCCGTAAGATCTCCGTTATGGGCCATGGTATGGGCATCCCATCCTGCTCCATCTACGCGAAAGAGCTAATCACCGACTTCGGCGTGAAGAAAATCATTCGCGTGGGTTCCTGCGGCGCGGTTCGTGCAGACGTTAAGCTACGCGACGTGGTGATCGGTATGGGCGCGTGTACTGACTCTAAAGTTAACCGCCTGCGCTTCAAGGATCACGACTTCGCGGCTATCGCGGACTTCGATATGGTTCGTAACGCGGTTGATGCGGCAAAAGCGCTGGGCGTTGACGCTCGCGTGGGCAACATCTTTTCTGCAGACTTGTTCTACACGCCGGATCCGTCCATGTTCGACGTGATGGAAAAATACGGCATTCTGGGTGTGGAAATGGAAGCAGCCGGGATCTACGGCGTAGCGGCTGAGTTCGGTGCAAAAGCGCTGACCATCTGCACCGTGTCTGACCACATCCGTACTCACGAGCAGACCACCGCCGCTGAGCGTCAGACTACCTTCAACGACATGATCAAAATTGCTCTGGAATCCGTCCTGCTGGGCGACAAAGAGTAAGTTTTTCTTCTCGTTTAAAGGGCGCCTTAGGGCGCCTTTTTTATGCCATTTATCTATTCATTTTATTTCTTATTTTGGGTTAATCCTCTTTACCTATCTGGCATTCAAGACTATAAATCAATTCAAGTATCTATTCATTAATCTATTCACATGAGCGAACTAGCGGACATTCTTCTTACCGGGCCTCTTCCAGCCAGAACGCTGGCCCAACGGCTGGGTATCAGCCAGGCGACTTTCTCTCGCCGGGTAGCGCTTGAGCCTGACGTTATCAAATTCGGTTCAGCTCGTGCGACGCTGTACGGATTAAAACACCCGGTAAGGCAGCACCGCGAATTTCAGCTCTGGCAGATTGACGACGTCGGTAAAGCCTGGGTATTTGGTGTGCTTTATCCCGTGTGGCCGAAAGGCAGTTGCCTCGTTGTGCATCACAACGGCGACAGCCGCTGGTTTGACGGGTTGCCCTGGTACCTGACCGATCTCCGGCCTCAGGGGTTTTTGGGGCGAGCCTGGGGGCGTGAGTTAGCTAAAGACAGCGATTTGCCGGAAGATATTCGGCTGTGGCGAGAAGAGGATGTGCTCCTGGCGCTCTCTGTGCAGCGGCAGGAAAATCTGGGGGGCTGGCTGGTGGGCGAAGAGAGTTATCGCCTGTGGACAGAGAAAGACGTTCCCGAAGCCATTCCTCATAATGAACGCCTGAAGGTTTACGCTGAGCTTGCTCACAGGGCGATAGACGGTGAAATTGTCGGCTCATCCGCCGGAGGCGAGCAGCCTAAATTCACCTGCTACAGTGAAACGCTTCGCGGGCCACGACATGCTCTTGTGAAGTTCACCCCGGCTATGCGGAACGATAACCAGCGTCGATGGGCGGATCTACTGGCCGCTGAGGCTAGCGCTTTAACGCTGCTAAATGATGTAGGGATTGCTGCCGCACGGTGTGATCTACTTTCGACGGTTAGCGGGCAGGTCTTTCTCGAAGTTGAGCGCTTTGACTGCGTGGGCGTTTTCGGGCGGCGCAGTATTGTCTCTCTTGAAAGCGTGCAAAGTGAATATGCGGCGGGCGTGCTTAGCTGGCCTAAAGCCGTGACGCGTCTAAAAGAAGAGGGGATGGTTGAGGCCGCCACGCTTCGGCAGGTGCAGCGCATTTGGGCGTTTGGCCGACTGATTGGTAACAGCGATATGCATGCCGGGAACCTCTCTTTTTTTCTCTCTGACCGTCCGCTTGAGCTCACACCGGTCTACGATATGCTGCCTATGGCCTGGGCTCCGGGCAGTTCAGGCAATATGCGAACAGGCTGCATTGAGATTAATATTGATGCCGACGTCCCCGGCGAAGTGTGGCTCGAGATGCAGCCTTGGGCGCAGCGCTACTGGCAGGAGCTTAGCCTGAATGTGATGCTGAGCGAGCCATTCCGGCAAATTGCGGCGGGAATGGCTGAGCAAGTCGAGCGGTTAAGCGAGCGGCTTCGGCGGCTCGCTTAACGAACGGCCTGAGCAATCCAGGCTGAAAGCTCTCTCAGTTCGGCTTCCTGTTCCGGGAAGCTGTAAATCAGCGTTTCGCACTCCTGCTGCAGCAAAATACTGCGGTACAGGCAGCCTTTTAACCGGGCGGCCAGCGCTTCAAGCGGGGCAGGGTTCAGGCTATCGGTGAACACCTGGGCGCGGGTGATATGCCCTTTTTCGACGTCAAAATGTAGCTCAACGCCCCCCCAGGTAAAGCGGTTGTCCAGCAGGTGCGTAAAGGCCGGAGCCTGACCAAAATTCCACTCCCAGCTGCTCTGGCGGGCAAAAGTCTCGGCAAACCCTGGCAGATTGGGGAGCGCTTCCGGGGAGATATGCTCGGGTTCCACACGCTCGCCGTAGTGGACGAAAAACGCAGCCGTAATCGCGTCGGCTATCTGCTCGTGGGTCAGGCCTGGCTTGATGTCGCTGAGGTTGGCGACCCGGCTTCTTACGGATGTAATGCCTTTGGCCTGGAGCTTTTTCGGATCGGGATTGAGGTAGTTTGCCAGGCGGCTCAGATCGGCATTCAGCAGCAAAGTGCCGTGATGAAACCCACGATCCAGGGTTTCCCGGTAGGCGGAACCTGAAATCTTGCGCGTACCTTCGGCGGTTTCGACCTCAAGGTCGTTGCGCCCGGATGCGGTGGCTTCCAGCCCAAGGCTCGCCAGGGCGTTCAGTACGATAGCCGTGGAAATACTCTTGTCGTATTCGGGTTTGCCGGCCATAAAAGTGAAGCAGGTGTTGCCCAGGTCGTGGAACACCGCGCCACCGCCGCTGCTGCGCCTTGCCAGCCGAACGTTATCTTGCTCCATGCGCCCGGTATTGCACTCTTTCCAGGGGTTCTGGGCGCGGCCAATCACCACCGTATCTGCATTACGCCATAGAAACAGAACCCGCTGAGTGGCGGGCATCTGCCGAAAAATAGTCTCTTCAACGGCCAGGTTAAACCACGGGTCGTAAGAGTCAGAGATTAGCAAACGCAAAGTCGACATAACAAAGATCCTTTTCCCAGAAGAATGGCGTCATCTTAGCATGACGCTATCTCGGCGAATTTACTGAGGGAGCTTTACTTAGGCTCGTCTTCCTCTTTTACTTTCGTATTGGCGGTAAGCAGGAACGGTGACTGCTGCCAGCGGGTGCGCTTGCCGTGCAGCAGCGTGCGGGTCAGCACAATACCGATTGCGACGGCGAGCAGCAGCATCAGGCGCAGAATATTGGTGGTGTTGTCCACTTGCTTAGCTTCGGTGGCAAGCGTGTGGGTATCCAGGGTAATGCGCAGGTAGCCGATAGGCCCGCTTTTATCGGTGATAGGTTCGACGATTTGCTGGTTGAAGTAGCTGCCGGCTTTTTGGCCGTCCAGCGCCAGGCGATCGCGAACCTCAATGTTTTCCCCCGCGCGCGCAATTTGGTCACCTTCGCTGTCGTACACGGCGGCATCCAGAATACGGCTATCCTTAGTCAAAAGGTTAAGCACGGTGGAGATGCGTTTTTCATCCGGATTCTCAGTTTTCATGACGGGAACCAGATTAAACGCGACTTGACGGGAGAGGGTGCGGGCCAGCTCCTCTAACTGAACGTTTCGCGCCTGCTGGCTGCCCCGGCTGAACCAGGACGCGCCCTGCATTAGCGCCACCAAAAGTGCGAGGCAGAACAGCACAATCACTGCGCGATGGAGCCGAAATTTAAATTTTACCCGAACCATGATGCACCTTTGGAAAATTGCTTACTTTAATGTTGCCAGAAGCAAGGCGGACAAGGTAGCCTCATGCGTTGTTTTTACCCGGATACCCTGCATCCTTCAAAGGGCAGAAGCTCAGGCTTTACGCCAGCGCGAGGAGAAAAATCCCTTGCCATCAGCCCGCAATCCGACTGCAAAAGGGTATGTTTACTTGATTCTGGAGCCGCAATGCCAAACAGTTTGACCTGGTGCGATTTGCCTAACGATGTTTCACTTTGGCCTGGGTTGCCGCTTTCCCTGAGCGGCGACGAAGTGATGCCGCTGGACTACCGCGCTGGCCGCAGTGGCTGGCTCCTGTACGGGCGTAATCTGGACAAGCAGTGTCTGACCAAATACCAGCGCAAGCTGGGAGCGGCGATGGTGATTGTGACCGCCTGGTGCGTGGAAGATTATCAGGTTATTCGCCTGGCCGGCTCTTTAACGCCGCGCGCGACCAAGCTTGCGCATGAAGCCGGGCTGGACGTGGCGCCGCTGGGCAAAATCCCACATTTGAAAACGCCTGGTCTGCTGGTCATGGACATGGACTCCACCGCCATTCAGATCGAGTGTATCGACGAGATCGCCAAACTGGCGGGAACGGGTGAAATGGTGGCTGAAGTCACCGAACGCGCAATGCGCGGCGAGCTGGACTTTACCGCCAGCCTTCGCCAGCGTGTGGCGACCCTGAAGGGCGCGGATGCTAATATTTTACGCCAGGTTCGCGACGAGCTACCGCTGATGCCGGGGCTAAAATCTCTGGTACAAAATCTCGATACGCTGGGTTGGAAAGTGGCGATTGCCTCTGGCGGGTTTACCTTCTTCGCCGAATACCTGCGCGACACATTAAACCTGACGGCGGTGGTCGCCAACGAACTTGAAATTTGCGACGGCAGGCTGACCGGCGAAGTGCTGGGGCAGATTGTGGACGCGAAGTTCAAAGCGGTCACTTTGAAGCGCCTGGCCGAAAAAAATGAAATCCCCGCCGCGCAAACCGTTGCGATTGGCGACGGGGCCAATGATTTACCGATGATCCACGCCGCAGGCCTGGGGATTGCCTATCACGCTAAGCCGAAGGTGAACGAGAAGAGCGAAGTCAGTATCCGTCATGCGGATCTGATGGGCGTGTTCTGCATCCTTTCCGGCAGCCTGATTCAGGAAGAACGTTAACAAGAGGTATAAAGGTGGCGAAAGCTCCAAAACGCGCATTTGTTTGTAACGAGTGTGGTGCGGATTACCCGCGCTGGCAGGGGCAGTGCAGCGCCTGTCACGCGTGGAATACCATTACCGAAGTGCGCATCGCCGCTTCTCCGCAGGTTGCCCGCAACGAGCGCCTCTCCGGCTATGCCGGGAGCGCGGGCGTCAGCCGCGTACAAAAGCTTTCGGACATCAGCCTGGAAGAACTGCCGCGCTTCTCCACCGGTTTTAAAGAATTTGACCGGGTGCTGGGCGGTGGCGTAGTGCCGGGCAGCGCCATTCTGATCGGCGGTAACCCCGGCGCAGGGAAGTCAACGCTGCTGCTGCAAACGCTCTGCAAGCTGAGCGAGCAAATGAAAACCCTGTACGTCACTGGCGAAGAGTCGCTTCAGCAAGTGGCGATGCGCGCGCATCGGTTAGGCCTGCCGACGCAAAACCTCAATATGCTGTCGGAAACCAGCATCGAACAGATCTGTATGATCGCTGAGGAAGAGCAGCCGAAGCTGATGGTGATCGACTCGATCCAGGTCATGCACATGGCGGACGTGCAGTCTTCGCCGGGCAGCGTGGCCCAGGTGCGTGAAACTGCGGCCTACCTGACGCGTTTTGCGAAGACGAAAGGCGTGGCGATCGTGATGGTCGGGCATGTCACGAAAGACGGTTCTCTTGCGGGGCCAAAAGTCCTCGAACACTGTATCGACTGTTCAGTCATGCTAGATGGCGACGCCGATTCCCGCTTCCGTACCCTGCGCAGCCATAAAAACCGCTTTGGGGCGGTGAACGAGCTGGGCGTGTTCGCGATGACCGAGCAGGGACTGCGTGAAGTCAGCAACCCGTCGGCCATTTTCCTTAGCCGGGGCGATGAAGTGACGCCGGGCAGTTCGGTGATGGTGGTTTGGGAAGGAACTCGTCCGCTGCTGGTTGAGATTCAGGCGCTGGTGGATCAGTCGATGATGTCCAACCCTCGCCGCGTAGCCGTTGGTCTGGAGCAAAACCGCCTGGCGATTCTGCTGGCCGTACTCCACCGTCACGGCGGCCTGCAAATGGCCGATCAGGACGTGTTTGTGAACGTGGTGGGCGGCGTAAAGGTTACCGAAACCAGCGCCGACCTGGCGCTGCTGCTGGCGATGGTTTCCAGCCTGCGCGACAGAGCCTTGCCGCAGGATTTAGTCGTGTTTGGGGAAGTCGGGCTGGCGGGTGAAATCCGCCCGGTACCCAGCGGCCAGGAGCGTATTTCCGAAGCGGCGAAACACGGCTTTAAGCGCGCAATTGTGCCCCAGGCCAACGTACCGAAAAAAATTCCTGAAGGGATGCAGGTCTTCGGCGTGAAAAAACTTGCTGATGCGCTTTCTGTATTCGACGACTTATAATTGAGTAACTTGCGGGAACCGTTCCCGCTTCGGCAGGAGGCAGCGCGTGTCGTCATTCGACTATATTAAAACGGCTATTCGTCAGCAGGGCTGTACTTTACAGCAGGTGGCGGATGCCAGCGGCATGACTAAAGGCTACCTGAGCCAGTTACTGAACGCGAAAATCAAAAGCCCCAGCGCGCAAAAACTGGAGGCGTTGCACCGCTTCCTTGGGCTGGAATTCCCGCGTCGCGAAAAGAAAGTCGGCGTGGTGTTCGGTAAGTTTTATCCGCTACATACCGGGCATATCTACTTGATCCAGCGCGCCTGTAGCCAGGTGGACGAGCTGCATATCATCATGGGCTATGATGAGCCCCGCGACCGCGCGCTGTTTGACGATAGCGCGATGTCCCAGCAGCCAACCACCGGTGACCGCCTGCGCTGGCTGCTGCAAACTTTTAAATATCAGAAGAATATCCGCATTCACTCCTTTAACGAGGAGGGAATGGAGCCTTATCCCCACGGCTGGGACGTCTGGAGCCGGGGGATTAAAGCGTTTATGGACAGCAAAGGTATTTCGCCAGACCGGATCTATACCTCGGAAGAAGGGGACGCCGCGAAGTTTACCGAACACCTCGGGATCGAAACGGTGGTGGTCGATCCAAAGCGAACCTTTATGAACATCAGCGGCACACAAATCCGTGAAAACCCGTTCCGCTACTGGGAATACATTCCTACTGAGGTAAAACCGTTCTTTGTGCGCACGGTGGCGATACTTGGCGGCGAGTCGAGCGGGAAGTCGTGGATGGTGAACAAGCTTGCCAACATCTTCAATACCACCAGCGCCTGGGAATACGGGCGGGATTACGTTTTCTCGCACCTGGGCGGTGACGAAATGGCGCTGCAATATTCCGACTACGACAAAATTGCCATCGGCCATGCGCAGTACGTCGATTTTGCGGTGAAGTACGCCAATAAAGTGGCGTTTATCGACACCGACTTTGTGACCACTCAGGCCTTCTGCAAGAAATATGAAGGCCGCGAGCACCCGTTTGTACAGGCGCTGATCGATGAGTACCGCTTTGATCTGGTTATCCTGCTGGAAAATAATACGCCGTGGGTGGCTGACGGTTTACGCAGCCTCGGCAGCGATGTGGACAGAAAATCGTTCCAGAACCTGCTGGTGGAGATGCTCAAAGAGAACAACATCGAGTTTATTCACGTCGAAGAGTCCGACTATGACTCGCGCTTCCTGCGCTGCGTGGATCTGGTGAAAGAGATGATGGGCGAGCAGCGGTAAAGCGTACGCTGGCCCTCACTCTAACCCTCTCCCAGAGGGAGGGGGAATAAACACTATTATGTGTCGTTTTTCTCCCTCGCCCTCTGGGAGAGGGCCGGGGTGAGGGGAAAAGTACTACGGGTGAACTCACCATAAAAAAGGCACCGTGAAGGTGCCTTTTGCATTTACTTGGTTACGCGCTTGTACTTGATGCGTTTTGGCTCCAGGGCATCTGAGCCGAGGGTACGCTTCTTGTACTCTTCGTATTCGGTGAAGTTCCCTTCGAAGAATTCGACTTTACCTTCATCCTGGTAATCCAGAATGTGGGTAGCGATGCGGTCCAGGAACCAGCGGTCGTGCGAGATAACCATCGCGCAGCCCGGGAACTCCAGCAGGGCGTTTTCCAGCGCACGCAGGGTTTCGATATCCAGGTCGTTGGTTGGTTCATCGAGCAGCAGAACGTTACCGCCAACCTGCAGCAGCTTCGCCAGGTGCAGACGACCGCGCTCACCGCCGGACAGCTCGCCCACGCGTTTGCCCTGGTCGACGCCTTTGAAGTTAAAGCGGCCAACGTAGGCGCGGCTTGGCATCTCGGTGTTGCCGATACGCATAATATCCTGGCCGCCGGAGACTTCTTCCCAGACGGTTTTGCTGTTATCCATGGCGTCACGGAACTGGTCAACGGAAGCCAGTTTCACGGTCTCACCGAGGGTTATAGAGCCGCTGTCAGGCTGTTCCTGACCGGACATCATGCGGAACAGGGTAGATTTACCCGCGCCGTTCGGACCGATGATGCCGACGATGGCGCCTTTCGGTACGGAGAAGCTCAGATCGTCAATCAGCAGGCGGTCGCCGTAAGATTTACGCAGGTTGTTAACTTCCACCACTTTATCCCCCAGACGTGCGCCAGGTGGAATAAACAGTTCGTTGGTTTCGTTACGTTTCTGGTATTCGGTGTTGTTCAGCTCTTCGAAGCGTGCCAGACGGGCTTTGCCCTTAGACTGACGGCCTTTAGCGCCCTGACGAACCCACTCCAGCTCTTTCTCAATGGATTTACGGCGAGCCGCTTCCGTTGAGGCTTCCTGTGCCAGGCGCTGATCTTTCTGCTCCAGCCAGGAGGAGTAGTTACCTTCCCATGGAATACCTTCCCCACGGTCAAGCTCGAGGATCCAGCCGGCGACGTTGTCGAGGAAGTAACGGTCGTGGGTGATCGCCACCACGGTGCCCTCGAAGTCGTGCAGGAAGCGTTCCAGCCATGCCACGGATTCTGCATCCAGGTGGTTGGTTGGTTCGTCGAGCAACAGCATGTCTGGTTTTTCCAGCAGCAGGCGGCAAAGCGCAACGCGGCGGCGTTCACCCCCGGACAGCTTCTCGATTTTTGCATCCCAGTCCGGCAGGCGCAGGGCATCGGCGGCGCGCTCCAGCTGCACGTTCAGGTTATGACCGTCGTGCGCCTGGATGATTTCTTCATACTTGCCTTGCTGCGCGGCCAGCTTATCGAAGTCCGCGTCCGGCTCGGCGTATTTGGCGTAGACTTCGTCCAGGCCTTTCAGCGCGTTAACCACTTCGGAAACCGCTTCTTCTACGGACTCACGTACGGTGTGTTCCGGGTTCAGCTTAGGTTCCTGCGGCAGGTAGCCGATCTTGATGCCTGGCTGTGGACGGGCTTCGCCTTCGATATCGGTATCGATGCCGGCCATGATGCGCAGCAGGGTGGATTTACCGGCACCGTTCAGACCCAGTACGCCGATTTTGGCGCCAGGGAAGAAGCTGAGCGAAATATTTTTCAGAATATGTCGTTTCGGCGGGACAACTTTGCCGACACGATGCATGGTATAAACGAATTGAGCCACAGTGCGACTTTGCCTCTTTTATCGTGATGTAAGATGGTACTTAACAAAGGCGAAGTGTAGCCGTTTTCACGGTCTAATCCCAGCGGGGTATCGTGCTTCTGCCGCGCAGGGCGCCTTTATACGCTTCATGACCAAAATATCCCTTCCGGACGTGGCGTATTGCGTCTCCCCTGGTTAGCATGAATGCATTCGCTTATTGCAGCGCAGGCATGATGCCGTCAGGAAAATAATGAGGAGAAGGTGTGGTAAAAGCCAAACAAGTCGTATGGCAGTTGCTTGCCGCGGGCGTTAGCCTGGTGATGTTAAACGGTGCGGTACGTGCAGATTCTCTCGATGAGCAGCGCAACCGCTACGCGCAAATTAAACAGGCCTGGGATAACAAGCAAATGGACGTGGTGCAGCAGCTCATGGCCACGCTGCAGACCTATCCCCTTTATCCTTATCTTGAATACCGCCAGCTCACCGATGACCTGATGAACGAGCCGACCGTGGCGGTGGCCCAATTTATCCAGGCGAACCCAACTTTGCCTCCGGCGCGAACCTTAAGCTCCCGGTTTGTTAACGAGCTGGCAAGGCGGCAGGACTGGCAAGGTTTGCTGGCCTTTAGCCCCGAGCCGCCTGCCACTAACGAAGCAAAATGTAATTACTACTTTGCCAAATGGAATACCGGGCAAGCGGATGCCGCCTGGGCCGGTGCGAAAGAACTTTGGCTGACGGGAAAGAGCCAGCCATCAAGCTGTGATGCGCTGTTTTCGGCGTGGCGAGCTTCCGGCACGCAGGATCCGCTGGCTTACCTTGAGCGAATTCGTCTGGCGATGAAAGAGGGGAATACCTCGCTGGTGAACGCGCTGGCGAACCAGATGCCAGCGGAATATCAGACCATCTCCAGCGCCCTGGTCAGCCTGCAAAATAATCCTGGCACGGTGCTGACCTTCGCTAATACGGTGGGGGCGACGGATTTCACTCGTCAGGCGGCCGCTATCGCCTTTGCAAGCGTTGCCCGTCAGGATGTAGAGAATGCTCGCCTGATGATCCCGTCCCTGGCTCAGGCACAGAAATTGACCGAGGAGCAGGTGCAGGAATTGCGTGACGTTGTGGCCTGGCGGTTGATGGGCAGCGACGTAACGGATGAACAGGCTCGCTGGCGGGATGACGCCATTATGCGTTCCCAGTCCACCTCGTTGATTGAGCGGCGCGTGCGCATGGCGCTGGGTGCGGGCGATCGCACAGGCCTGAATACCTGGCTGGCGCGTTTGCCAATGGAAGCCAAAGAGAAAGACGAATGGCGCTACTGGCAGGCTGATTTACTGCTGGAGCGGGGACGTGAAGACGAAGCGAAAGGTATTCTTCGTGCCCTGATGCAGCAGCGTGGTTTCTATCCGATGGTTGCCGCCCAGCGGCTTGGGGAAGAATACCCCCTGCGCGTGGATAAAGCCGAACCTGTTAATCCTGCGCTGGTGCAGGGGCCTGAAATGGCCCGCGTCCGCGAGCTGATGTACTGGAATATGGACAACACCGCGCGGAGCGAATGGGCAAATCTGGTCACCAGCCGCAGCAAGCAGGAGCAGGCCGGGCTGGCGCGCTATGCTTTTGAGCAGGACTGGTGGGATCTCAGCGTGCAGGCAACCATTGCCGGCAAGCTATGGGACAACCTCGAAGAGCGCTTCCCGCTGGCTTATAAAGACACCTTTGCCCGCTACGTTAGCGGCAAAACTGTGCCACAAAGTTATGCCATGGCGATTGCCCGCCAGGAAAGTGCCTGGAACCCGAAAGTGCGTTCCCCGGTGGGGGCAAGCGGCCTGATGCAGATCATGCCGGGCACCGCCACCCATACGGTGAAGATGTTCAGTATTCCAGGCTACAGCAGCCCGGTGCAGCTTCTGGATCCTGACACCAACATCAATATTGGCACCAGCTACCTGCAGTATGTGTTCCAGCAGTTTGAGAACAACCGTATCTTTGCTTCCGCCGCCTATAACGCAGGGCCGGGGCGCGTGCGGACCTGGCTGGGTAACAGCGCAGGGCGGATTGACGCCATCGCATTCGTGGAAAGCATTCCGTTCTCTGAGACGCGTGGCTATGTGAAAAACGTGCTGGCCTACGATGCCTATTACCGCCATTTCATGGGGCAGCCGGACAAGATTCTGTCTGACAGCGAGTGGCAGCGGCGTTACTGATTGCGCAGAGAGTATGTTATGCTGCCGTACTAGTTAAAGAGTATGGTGGCCTGACATGACTCAGCTCTCTCAGTATTCGGCGGAACAGGCCGAGCAAAGTAATAAAGAGTGGCTCCGCTTTGTGGGGCTGTTACAGCAAGCTTTTGGGCAGGAGCTTCACATGCCGCTGCTGACGCTGCTGTTGACGCCGGATGAGCGTACGGCGTTAGGCACGCGAGTACGCATCATCGAAGAGTTGTTGCGCGGTGAGCTTAGCCAGCGTGAGCTGAAGAATGAACTGGGCGCGGGGATTGCAACCATCACCCGCGGCTCTAACAGCCTGAAAGCTGCGCCGACGGAACTACGGGCGTGGCTGGAAAAAGAGCTGCTGCAGGGTGGCAGCTCAAACCGCTAAATATTTTCCCGGCAGTAAATCTCGTTATGAAATGGACTTAGCGCCAGAATCACCGCCTGATGGTAAACGCTACTACGCGTGAGCTTTCCGGCGGTGAACACCCCAATCGCTCCCTCTTTACGCCCAATCTCATTGATACCCGTATAGTCGGACATCACCGGCCCCAGAGCGTGGCCTGCGCTGACTTTTTGCAGAATGATGTCTGGCAGTGGCAGGGTCGCCGAACGGGCTTCACCGCGCTGCTGTCGATTCTCGATCACCACCCAACTGAAGGTACTCCCTTCGTCGATACCGGCCTCAATAGCGACCCAAAAGTCGGCATCTGGTCTGATCTCCCGGGCATTCGCTACTCTGCATCGTGCGCCAGTTCGCGTTTCCTGACTACCAAAGGGCTGCTCCGGCACGCCACTATCGACGACCACGGGCTCAATATGGCAGGATCCTTCGCCATAAATCTCGCTAAACGCCTGCAGAATCGCCTGAATTTTGGCGGGATTGGTTGTTGCAGCTACGACATGGTTCATAATAAGTCAGAACTCTCGATATTTCGTGACCGGAGTATAACGGAAAAAACGCATGTTACAGGTATACCTTGTTCGTCATGGCGAAACGCAGTGGAATGCTGAGCGCCGCATTCAGGGGCAGTCAGACAGCGCGCTGACTGAAAACGGAGAGCGTCAGGCCTGGCAAGTGGCCGAACGAGCCAGAGCCCTTGGCATCACCCACATTATCAGCAGCGATTTAGGCCGTACTCGCCGCACCGCAGAGATCATCGCCGAAGCCTGCGGCTGCGAGATTATCCTGGATTCCCGCCTGCGTGAGCTCAATATGGGCGTGCTTGAACGCCGCAAAATGGACTCGCTAACCGAAGAGGAAGAGGGCTGGCGGCGGCGCTTAGTTGACGGCACGCCGGACGGGCGTATTCCCGAAGGCGAAAGCATGCTGGAACTGAGTAACCGCATGCACGAAGCCCTGAACGCCTGCCGGGAGCTGCCGGCCGGAAGCCGACCGCTGCTGGTGAGTCACGGTATGGCGCTGGGCGGACTGGTGAGTACGATTCTTGGTTTACCGGCGTGGGCGGAACGTCGACTGCGTCTGCGCAACTGCTCGATTTCCCGCGTGGATTATCAGCACAGCCCGTGGCTGGCATCTGGATGGGTGGTTGAAACAGCAGGAGACATCTCGCACCTTGATGCCCCTGCTCTGGATGAAATCCAGCGTTAACGGCGAACCGGGATCAGGTATTCACAGCGGATATGCATCGGCACATCCTGATCCCGCGTTTCATCCTGAGGATAGAAACGTTCGATGTCCTGACCTTTACGGCGCGTCAGGTTGAGTGATGGCATGCAGGTGCCATAAACCGTCAGGATAAAGTCCTGCAGCCCGGTGCCCAGCCCTTCGTAGTTAAATTGAACATAATCCCCCCCTTCCAGCACCACCGGATGTGAATCCGGCAGGAAACCATTCGCCAGCTCAGGCGTGAGCGCCGTGGTGTAGAAGACTTCCTGCTCGTCGTCTTTTTCCGAGCTTGGGCGAGGCTCATGCAGGCCGTATAACACCCGCGGGATGGTCGGTGAGTTGCCGAGGAACTGCGTCCAGAACTGGATGCGCATCTCATTACGGAAGTCGGAGATTTGCTCCAGCGTGCAGCTGTAGCTTTGCGTGACCCCAACCAGATGCGTTTCCGGCATCGTGATGAAGTGGGCCTGCGGCGGCGTAAACTCGCCGAGACGCAGCGGCGGGCGCATACCGAAGGCGCTCCAGTCAGGAGAACGACGGTAGAGCGCCGGCGTTTGAGCAAACTGCTTTTTAAACGCACGAGTAAACGTCTGCTGCGAGTCAAAGCGGTACTGAAGCGCAATATCGAGAATAGGGCGCGCAGTCAGGCGCAGAGCAACGGCGGATTTGGAGAGTCGGCGGGCGCGAATATAGGCACCAATAGCGTGCCCGGTAACCTCTTTAAACATCCGTTGTAAATGCCACTTGGAATAACCTGCTTTTGCCGCCACATTATCAAGGGCGAGAGGCTGGTCGAGGTGGCCCTCCAGCCAGCTAAGAAGATCGCGAATGATCCCAGCCTGATCCATAAAATATCCTCATCCATACAAGCGAATGCCTGTTTACTAAGGTAGCGGATAATAGCATTTTTGTAGTTTATGCATTCACCGTTTTTATTTAACAAGTTGTGCCAAATTTGCCGATTATGGAGGCAGGTTTTGCTAATAATGTGATATTCAACGGTTTTTTGTCCAATTGTTGAATAGTCCCGTAGGGTAATTTTTATACAATGGTAACAATATGAAATATAAAGCTTTAGCACTTTGCAGTGCGCTTCTGGCCGTAAGCTACGGTGCGAGCGCGGAGCAGATCGGATCGGTGGACACCGTGTTTAAAGTCTTTGGTCCCGACCACAAGATTGTCGTCGAGGCGTTTGACGATCCTGATGTGAAGAATGTGACCTGTTATATCAGCCGCGCAAAAACCGGGGGTATCAAGGGCGGCCTCGGATTAGCTGAAGACACGTCTGATGCGGCCATTTCCTGCCAGCAGGTAGGCCCGGTTGAGCTCAGCGATAAGATAAAAGCGGGTAAAGCGCAGGGCGATGTAGTGTTCCAGAAGCGAACTTCGCTGGTGTTTAAAAAGCTGCAGGTGGTGCGTTTCTATGATGCGAAGCGCAATGCGCTGGCCTACCTTGCCTACTCTGATCGGGTCGTAGAAGGCTCTCCTAAGAACGCCATCAGCGCGGTACCGATTATTCCGTGGAGTAAATAATCTGTGCACTGGCGCTGAGCGGATGCATTCACGCATGGCCGCATGAGAAGCCTGATGTATTTCTAATGCATCAGGCTTGTCAGTTCTTGCCTTCCTTATTAGTGTGTTATGACCGTGCCGTTGCCTTCTAAGGCTTCTTTGATGCAGATCGAGCCTCTACCGCCCCTGAATACCCTTATCGCCTTCGAATGCGTGGCCCGCTATGGCAACATTTCTCGTGCGGCGGAGGAGTTAAACCTGACGCAAAGCGCGACCAGCCGGCAAATTCTGCAGCTGGAAGAGATGCTCGGCTGCAAGCTATTTACCCGAACCCAGCGGCGAGTGCTGCTCACGCCACGCGGTGAAGCTTATGCCGAGCGGGTCAGGCAGCAGCTGGCGGCCCTGTCGCATGCCACGGCAGAAGTGATGGGCTGGACCGGGTTGCCACAGGTCACTATCGCCTGTACCAGCGCTATGAGTTCGCTGTGGCTGTCATCCCGGCTTTCTGCCCTGCATCGTGAGCTGCCAGATTTGCAGATTCGCATGAAAATTACCGACAACTTCTCGGAGCTGCGTTCATCGGAATTTGATCTGGCTATTTTTTACCTGCGAAGCGTGCCCGTCGGTTTTCACGCCACGCCGCTCTTCGATGAAGTCTGTTACCCCATGTGCTCCCCGGCTTTTCTGTCCCGCATTGGTTCAGACGCACCGGCGGAAGCGCTGCTGCAGCACACGCTGCTGATTCAGGACGATCCCCAGCGGGAGTGGACCGGGTGGAGCGACTGGTTTGCTTCGCAAAATGTTTTGAGCTTTGTGCCAGGGCAAACCTGGCGAGCCAATAACTATCCGTTTTTGGTGGAGACGGCGGTGCGCGGCGACGGGATATTACTCGGCTGGGAAGGGCTGGTGCAGGATTATCTTAACCGGGGCGAGCTTGTCGCGGCGCACCCTGGCAAGCTGGCCGCCGCCAGTAAATGTTTCCTGCTTATCCCCCAGGATCGCTACATGAAGCCGATTGTTCGCCATGTGATGAGCTGGCTACAGCGCCAATCTTTGACGGAATAAGCAGAAAATAGATGTAAATCACATAAGACGATTATTTTAATATTTTGGTCATCAATAAATTATCTGCTTATTTTATTAGCCATAACGTTTTCTTATACAATACGACGGGAAATAAGTGATGAATCACATTTAATCCTTTGGTTTATTTATCGTCTCTAAATCCAAAGGCACTATTTTATTTTTCATCTCTGCGCGTCGACGATAAGAAGTATGCATACCTACAAGTGTGAAAACCAGCCACATCGACTGCGATATTACCGACGCTAAATTAAAATCATGGCTAAGAGAATACAGCCCGCCCACGCAGCCTGCGATGTTGAGTACAGCATAACCATTTGAATCTATTGATAGCCTTCGCATTTGGACCAGGGCGTATGCCAGCAGGTAACAAAACACGCCAATTAAACCTACAAGGGTATGCAGTTCCACTTTTTCTTTCCTGATGTGACTCCGTGAACGGGAAATTATCTTTTTTGCCGTGGTTCTGCCGTGCATTTTTTTCATAGTCTGATACGAAAAACTCATGCCTCAGTGTTTAGCTGTTTTGATATAAATCATAAATAGATGTGCTATGGCATCTGGCCGGTGGTCAGACAAACAAATAATAACGGAGAAAAATAAATGAAAGACGATCGTTCAGACGAAAAAAAATACCTGCAGGGCGTGAGCATGAGCCGCCGTTCATTTATCAATACGGCGGCGCTGATTGGTATGGGCAGTGCGTTATCGCTGTCGCCGCTGGCGGGTTTTGCTGCCGAAGCGACGCCTAAAAAAGGGGGCGTGCTGAAGCTGGGCATGTCGGGCGGCAATACCAGCGATTCTCTGGATCCCACGCTCTTTAGCGACTGGGTGCCGCTTAACCAGGCATACATGCTGATGAACGGCCTGGTGGAAATTGATGAGAATAACCAGGCCACGCCGGAGCTACTGGAAAGCTGGGAAGCGAAGCCGGGCGCGCAGGAGTGGACCTTTAAAGTGCGTCAGGGCGTGACCTTCCACAACGGCAAGGCGCTTACCGTGGAAGACATCCTTTACTCGATTAACCTCCACCGTGGCGATCAGTCTCGCAGCGCCATTAAAACGCAGCTGGCGGCCATCAAAGATCTGAAGAAGAGCGGTGAGAACGAAATTACCCTGACGCTGGACAGCGGCAACGCCGACTTGCCGTTCCTGCTGGCGGACTACCACCTCGTTGTGGTGCCGGACGGCTTTACCGACTGGAAACACCCGATTGGCACCGGCGGCTTCGTCTTTGATCAGTACCAGCCGGGCGTGCGTTCCTATTTCAAACGTAATCCGAATTACTGGAAGCCAAACCGCGCGTTTGTGGACGCCGTTGAAGTGCTGGTGATCAACGATGCGACCGCGCGTACCAACGCCCTTATTTCGGGCCAGGTCCACGCCATCAACCGCGTGGACTTTAAGACCGTCGATTTCCTGAAGCGCAGCCCGGCGCTGAACATCGTGCGGGCGGCCGGCGGGCAGCATTTCACCTTCCTGATGGACTGCCGCGTATCACCGTTCAACAACAATGACGTTCGGACGGCGATTAAATACGGCATCGATCGCGAGAAATTACTGGCCACCGTGCTGCGGGGTTACGGCACGCTGGGCAACGATCATCCGATCCCGAAAACCGATCGCTTCTTCAATAAAAGCCTGGAACAGCGCGCCTACGATCCTGACAAGGCTAAGTTCTTCCTGAAAAAAGCCGGGCTAAGCGCGCTGCCGCTTGAGCTGTCGTCCTCTGATGCTGCCTTTGCCGGGGCATTGGATGCCGCCGCATTGTTCCAGGGGGAAGCCGCTGCAGCGGGGATTCAGGTCAGCATCAAACGCCAGCCGGCAGACAGCTACTGGGATGACGTCTGGATGAAAGCGCCGTTTAGCATGGGCTACTGGGGCGGGCGTCCAACGGCGGATCAGATGTTCTCCACCGCCTGGCAGTCCACCGCCAAATGGAACGATACCCACTGGAAGAATGACAAGTTCGACAGCCTGCTGATTCAGGCGCGATCGCTGCTTGATGACCAAAAGCGGGCAGAGATCTACGGGGAGCTGCAAAGCATTGCCCGGGATGACGGCGGCGCGATGATCCCGCTGTTTGGCGACTATCTGGACGCCACCAGCAAAAAAGTCGGCGGTGTGAAACCTCATCCGCTCTTCAACTTTATGGGTGGCCGCCTGGCTGAACGCGTCTGGCTGGAGTCGTAATGAAAAAACAGATCCTTCATCGTTTATTGCTGGGCGTGCTGACGCTGTGGCTGGTTTCGGTTCTGATCTTCGTCGGCACCGAGCTGTTGCCCGGCGACGTGGCGAGCGCCATCCTCGGCCAAAACGGCACGCCGGAAACCATCGCCGCGCTGCGTCTCCAGCTTGGGCTGGATCAGCCGGCGGTTTATCGCTATCTGCATTGGCTGTCCGGCGTCTTGCACGGTGATTTAGGCACTTCGCTTGCCAACAACCAGCCTATTGGCGCCGAGCTGCTGCCTCGTCTGGCGAACACGCTGTTTCTTGCGCTATATGCCGCGCTGATCGCGATTCCGTTGGCGGTCGTATTGGGGATTGCTTCTGCGGTGTGGCGCGGTTCCTGGTTTGACCGCCTGGCGAACACGCTGACGCTGATGAGCATTTCGGTGCCGGAGTTTTTTGTCGGCTACGTGCTGGTGATCTTCTTTGCGATTCGCCTGGCCTGGTTCCCCAGCCTCGCGCTGGTCGACCCGGATGCCAGCCTTCTCGACAGGCTCTATGCCTGTACGTTGCCGATGCTGACGCTGGTGCTGGTGGTGCTGGCGCACATGCTGCGCATGACGCGGGCTTCCGTCGGCGCGGTGATGTCCAGCAGCTACATCGAAACGGCGCTGCTAAAAGGGCTTTCCCGCTGGCGCATTGTGCTCAGCCACGCGCTGCCCAACGCGCTCGCGCCAATCATCAACGTGATTGCTTTCAACCTGGCCTATCTGGTGGTGGGCGTCATCCTGGTTGAGGTGGTCTTTGTTTATCCGGGCATCGGGCAACTGATGGTGGATGCGGTGACAAAACGAGATTTGCCGGTGGTGCAGGCCTGCGGGCTGCTTTTTGGCGGGACTTATATCCTGCTGAATACGGCGGCAGATCTGCTGGCCATTTGGTGTAACCCACGACTGCGGCATGCGAGGTAGGCCATGAAAAATATCAAAATTCGCACGGTGCCGCTGTCGGCAATATTAGGGTTGACCATCATCGCCGTCAATTTGATTGCCGCGCTTTTTGCGCCCTGGCTGGCGCCGCACAGCGAAACGGCTCAGGTGGGTGACATCTGGATGCTGCCGTCGAGTTCAATGCCGTTCGGCACCGACAGTCTTGGGCGAGACATGCTGTCGCGTATTCTGTTTGGCGCCCGAACCACCATTGCGATTGCGCTGGCGATCACCGCTATTTCATTTGTGGTGGGCATTATTACCGGTTTTACCGCCGCGATTTACGGGCGCTGGGTGGACGTCGTGCTCACCCGTATCGTCGATACGCTGATGTCGATCCCGGTGCTGATCCTGGCGCTGATCGTCCTGTCCGTGCTGGGGACCTCTATTCCGGTGCTGGTCGGAACCATTGCGCTGTTAGACGCGACTCGCGTTTTCCGTCTTGCTCGTCTGGTCGCGCAGGGGATCGTTTGCCTTGAATATGTTGAGGCGGCGCGCCTGCGTGGGGAAGGGCTGTGGTGGATCGTCCGTAAAGAGTTTCTGCCTAACGCGATGCCGCCGCTGCTGGCGGAATTCGGTATGCGTTTCTGTTTTACCTTCCTGTTTATTGCCGGGCTGAGTTTCCTTGGGCTGGGCATTCAGCCACCGTGGGCGGACTGGGGCAGCATGGTGCGTGACAACGCACAGGCCATCAATTTTGGCCAGTTTGCTCCGCTGTACCCCGCTGCGGCTATTGCCCTGCTGACGATAGGCGTCAACCTGGTGGTCGACTGGCTGCTGGTGCGTAACAACCTTTCGCTGGGAGAAGAGGGATGACACAACCGATTTTACAGATGCGTGATTTACGCATTGAAACCGAGCAGGGGCTGCCGCTGGTGAAAGGCGTCTCTCTCTGCCTGATGCCTGGCGAAGTTCTGGGGCTGATTGGCGAGTCCGGCGCGGGGAAATCAACTATCGGTCTTGCGGCCCTGGGCTATGCCCGACCTGGCTGCCGGATTGCGGGCGGTGAAGTGCTGGTGGGCGGGCAAAATATTGTGGCGCTATCCAGCAAAGAGAAACGTGAGTTTCGCGGTAAGCGCGTGGCCTATGTGGCGCAGAGCGCCGCCGCCGCGTTCAACCCGGCGCTGACCATCGGCAAGCAGGTTTGTGAAGGGCCGCTTCGCCATGGCCTGATGAGTCCGGAAGAAGCCCAGGACTGGGCCGTGACGCTGTTTAAAGCGCTTGATCTCCCGGAGCCTGAAGCTATCGGCCAGCGCTATCCACATCAGCTCTCGGGCGGGCAGCTGCAGCGAGCGATGGCGGCGATGGCGATGTCCTGCAAGCCTGATGTCCTGGTCCTGGATGAACCGACCACCGCGCTGGATGTGACGACGCAAATCGAAGTGCTGGTGATGCTGCGCAAACTGGTCAGAGAGTTTAATACCGCCGCGCTGTATATCACTCACGATCTGGCGGTTGTCGCACAGATTGCCGACCGCATTATGGTGCTGCGACAGGGGAGCGAAGTGGAGTGCGGCAGCACCGTCGATATTCTGCAGAAGCCAACAGAAAGCTACACGCAGCGACTGGTGTCCGAACGCGCCCACGCTTTAACGCCGGTGCATGCCGAAAGTAAACCTGAAGGGCAGCTACTGGCGTTGAATAATCTCTCTACGGGCTACAACGGTAAAACGGTCGTCCACAACGTTTCCCTCAGCATTGCCAAAGGAGAAACGATGGCCATTATCGGCGAGTCCGGGAGCGGGAAGAGTACGCTGGCCCGGGCGCTCTGCGGCCTGCTGACTGACACGAAAGGCAGCGTTACCTTTGCTGACAAGGTGCTGGCCAACCGTTACCCGCAGCGTGATAAAGAGACGCTGCGCCGTATCCAGATGATCTATCAGTTGCCCGATGTGGCGCTTAACCCAAGGCAAACCGTGCTGGAGGCGATTGGCCGCCCGGTAGCGTTCTATTTTGGCCTTGATAAACAGCAGGTTCGCGCGCGGGTTCTGGAACTCCTGAAACTGACTGAACTCCCTGATTATCTGATTGATCGCTATCCTGGCTCGCTTTCCGGGGGGCAGAAGCAGCGCGTGTGTATTGCACGAGCGCTGGCCGCGAAGCCCGATCTTATCATCTGCGATGAAGCAACCTCCGCCCTTGACCCGCTGGTGGCGGAAGAAGTGCTGAAATTGCTGAGAAACCTGCAGGAACAGCTGGGGCTGTCTTATCTGTTTATCACCCACGACCTGAGCACGGTAAAACGCATTGCTCAGCAGGTTGCCGTGATGTATCAGGGCAACGTCGTCGCACAGGGCCCAACCGCGCAGGTATTCAGCGCACCAATGCACAGTTACACCGAGAAACTGCTGACTTCCGTGCCGGAAATGCGCCCTTCCTGGCTGGATGAGGTGCTGGGTCAGCGTCAGTTAAACGCGATGGCAGGAGCTTCATGAAAACTCTTATTACGCAATTCCCTCACAGCGTGAGCGTGACGGAACATTTGTGGATTGTTTTGAAAGACGGAACTCGGCTGGCGGCGCGTATGTGGCTACCTTTATCGGCTTCGCAGCAGCCGGTGCCCG
>AKXM01000044.1 GCA_000277545.1 Enterobacter sp. Ag1
CAGAAAGACTTAATCAGCATTGTCTGAAAGATGCCCGCCTTCCAGCCCAAACTGCACGAAAGAAAAGTAATAAGCCATATACGAAGTAAACATTTTGTAAGTACACCCGTTTTAGTTCCACGCACTTTTTGAGGTTTCTGGTTTTTCAGCCATCAGCCGATACTCTTCCGGCGTCAGGTTATTCAGGGACTCATGAGGTCGCTCGCTGTTATATTCCATCAACCAGCGCTCAGTAATTTCCCGTGCTTCATTCAGTGTTCTGAACAGATAAAAATCCAGGATTTCTGTCCGGTACGTCAGGTTAAAACGCTCGATAAAGGCATTCTGTGTCGGTTTGCCTGGTTTAATAAATTCCAGCACCACACCATGGTCTTCGGCCCATTGCGCCAGCGCAAGTGAGACCAGTTCTGGCCCGTTGTCCATACGCATCTTCAGCGGATATCCACGGTTTGCCACTATCCTGTCCAGCACCCTGACGACCCGTTGAGCCGGAATATTCAGGTCGATTTCTATCGCCAGGGCTTCGCGATTAAAATCATCCACCACATTAAAGGTACGGAAGCGCCGGCCACAGACCAGCGCATCGTGCATAAAATCGATGGACCAGCTTTGATTAAGCGCTTCCGGCATTATCAACGGAGCCGGATTGCGTACCGGCAGACGTTGTTTACCCTTACGACGAAAATTCAGTTTCAGCAGGCAGTAAATCCGGTGAACACGCTTATGGTTCCAGGTGTGCCCCTGCCTGTGCAGAAGCTGGAACAGCTTCTTAAAACCGTATCGCGGATAGCGCTCCGCCAGCTCAGTCAGTGCCTGGATCACCCGTTCATTGTGCCGGGTATCGGGCTGGTAAAAATAAACCGTCCTGCTCAGCGATAACATCCTGCATGCCTGACGTACACTCATCGAAAACACCTCTTTCAGATAGCTGACGAGTTCACGCTTTATCGCTGGCTTTAAAGCTTTTTTTCGATGACGTCTTTTAGTGCGCGGTTTTCCAGACTCAGGTCGGCAAACATCTGTTTTAGGCGGCGGTTTTCGTCCTCAAGATCTTTCATCTTTTTGATATCAGAGGCTTCCATCCCGCCAAACTTCGCTTTCCAGTTGTAGTAAGAGGCCTCAGAGATACCCGCTTCGCGGCAGACATCTTTGACGGTGCGTCCGGCTTCGACGGACTTCAGCACAGCGATGATCTGGTGTTCGGTGAATCGTGCTTTACGCATGGCGATCTCCTCGGGAACATAATCAGTATGTCGGAAGATCTCTAAAAGTGAATGGTTCGGTTAAGCGGGATACTTACAAGCGGAATAAAATATTTTACTGATTACCTACCTCAGGCCATCAGCTCTCTGCCCGGTGAACGAATCGAACTGGATGATTTGGTGAAGTACATTACCCAAATTACCTCAAATATTACATAGATAATTTGTCGGCTCATTCACTGCCTACGCAGTCTGCATCGCTACAGATAACTTTCACCTAGACGATGAGATACCTACTCTGAAAGCGGCCAAGATTCACCTGTTAATTACATGGAAAACAAGTTGTCTTAGCCACTCATCTTACAGTCCGGAATACCAAAGTGTGGGTCTGGAGTGAACTAATCTTTGAAAACATATTACCAGTGCTTAATAATTGAATCTCCGATCCCTGCAATATGTTCGTTAAGTTCATTCATGGATGAATGAGTATTGGTAATATAGAGAATAACTATTCGGGATGGTTTTCCTCTGGGCCCCAACAATGCAACGATGCCACGAGAGCCGTGTTCACCTGCTCCTGTTTTATCCGCTATCATCCAGCCAGCTGGCAGTACAGAGCGGAACAGAGGCCCGCCAACTTTATCTTCCTGCATCCACGTTATTAATTTTTGCTGTGATGCTATCTTGAGGAGACTCCCATTTAACAATTTTCGTAACGTCTGAGCCATTGCAGCCGGAGTGGTAGTATCACGCTCATCGCCAGGTAGCGCTTCATTCAGGCTGGGTTCGTGTCGATCTAGCCGTGTATAATTATCACCAGTGCTTCGCACAAATTGGGTTAATCCCTCCGGCCCGCCAATTGTTGATAGCAATAAATTTGCAGCAGTATTATCACTGGTGGTAATGGCAGCATTACATAATTCAGAAACCGACATTCCATCTGCAAGGTGCAGACTGGTTACTGGTGAATAGTCATCCAGGTCATGCTCATTATAGGTAATTCTGCGTTCAAGCTGTTCAAGCCCTTTATCAACGCGTGCTAATACTGCCCCACATAACAAAACTTTGAATGTGCTCATCATAGGGAAGCGTTCTTCATGGCGATGACTACCCAGTACCTTTCCGGATAAAAAGTCTATTTCAGTAAAACCAACCCGACCTTTGATATGGTCTTCTGTGGTTTGTATTGTATCAGTGATATTGACTGGTGTAGATAGTGCTGGCGTGCACATTCCAGCCAGCAAGGGGATTATCATAAGTCGAATCATTTTCATATTAGTATCCTTTATTTTGCATGTTAAATTAATGTGTTAAAAGTTAAATACTGAGCCAACAGGACCTCTTCGGCCAGACTGTTGGTGCACTTTCGGACCATGTGAAGCATCTGATGCAACCTCAACCCGAAATACACGTCACTCTGCATCATTCTGATTACTGCCCTGGCAACCTGAGGGTCCTATCAGAACTGGTATGTTATGCCCATTATCAAAGCATCTTCGTTATTCTGAGTGAACTTTTGGCAGCCCCGTGATGTTGTTGAATTTGTAAGCAATATTCAGGTTCAGGTTAGAATTCAGGCAATACGTGATACCTGTCGTCACATAGTGAGTTGCCCAGGCAGTCTTACTATCGATTATCGAGTTTGCCCCAATATACCCAGGGAAATACATTACAGGTGTTGTTCTGCGAGGAGCCGGGTTCTGGCGAAATCCGGGCACATTTCCGCTGACAGCACCCGTTTTTTATGGAGTCAGATGCTGCCACCCGACCCGTTATGAAGCCGGACTGATGCGTTCCCCGGGGGCTGCTTTTAACAGGAGCGGGATAAGGCTGTTCGTTTCACGCGTTAAGGCTGAGAACATATCCAGATCCACTTTTGTCACAGAGACAAAGATCCCCGTTTTTTCGCCGGGGACCAAAACCATATAACTCATAAAACCGCCGCCACCACCGGTTTTCTGGATCATTACCGGGGAGTCAACCGAAGGCTGGATAAAGACCCAACCCATTCCCAGCCCCTGCGCTTTCCCTGCTAAATCCAGACCCGTAATGGATTTGAGTTGCTGTCTCTGCACGTACATTGCCTGCTGAACGGCTCTGAGCGCTGGCTTTTCAGGATGACGGATATTCAACAGATGCTGCATCCAGCTCGCCATGTCCCTTGCGGTGGAATACATCCCGCCGTTGCCGGCGGCTGCCGTTGTATCCGTGCAGGGACCGGCAGGATCGATGCCAGAGCCTTCCATGAGCCGCTGACACTGAGCGCTGTCAGGCTGGGTGGTGGTGTCTTTCATGCCCAGCGGGCCCGTCACATTTTCCCGCATAAGCTGCAGGTAGGGTTTTTTACCTGCAGCTTCCATAGCATCGGCCAGCAGATCGTATCCCACATTAGAATACTGCGCCTGTTCCCACGGCGCGGTCAGGGTCGGCTTCTGATTCAGCCAGTTCCAGCGGGCAGGCCTGTCCGGCCACGTGAACGGAGCTGAGCCGGCTGGTGCCTGACCCGGGATAAGTCGCGGCAGCCCGCTGGTATGTGTGGCAAGCGAAATCAGGGTAACGGGATTGCCGCGGCTCACCTCAGGTACTGTCATCCCCGGGGGAGCATACTTCTGAAGCGTGTCGGTCAGCCTGAGCGCTCCCTTATCGGCAAGCTTAACCAGCAGCTCTGAGGCCAGAATTTTTGACATAGAGCCGACCCGAAGCAGCGAGTCGGGCGTGGGGCTGGTATGGTTGCCTTTAGCCGTTTCACCATAGGCACGATATGTCACCTGACCATTCTGAATAATGGCCATGACCATAGCCGGAGGATTAGTGTCATGAAATATCTGTGCAGATTTCTCAGCAATTTGCTGCTCGGTCGTCATCTGGCCAGCATTGGCATAACTGGCGGCCAGCAGGCTGGCCACGGCCAGAAACAGTGATTTTCTCTTCATCCAGGTTTCCCTAATAAATATTGTTCAGTGAGCTGATTACCGAGATGTTAATGAATACTTTGGGATGCATTCATTGTGTTAATCCGCAGATAAATGCGAATAATCGCCAGCCGCAAATAAAAATTTAAAGCCCGGTTTAATTAATTATAAATTTCGCAATAAATAACAAGTATGTCGCACCGGTCAGGAAGCGGGATTATGTTGATAATCTTGAATGCTGGCAAACGATAAAAATTTGTATTAATTTAAAGAAAATCTAAAGGATGTCCTATGCGAAAAAAACCTCCCCTGAAGGCCCTCAAATCTTTTGAGGCTGCCGCCAGACACCTCAGCTTTACCCGGGCCGCGAAAGAGCTTTTCGTTACCCCAGCCGCCGTCAGCCAGCAAATCAGAATTCTTGAGGAGCGTCTGGGTATCACGCTTTTCAGACGACAGTCCCGCAGTCTGGAGCTCACAGAGGAAGCCGCGATCCTCTATGGCGGACTGCACGAGGCGTTTCGGACAATAGAAAATATTTATCATAAGTTTGAAGGCGGGGAATATAAGGAAGTCCTGTCGCTGGGCTGTGTAGGCACGTTTGCCCTTGGCTGGCTTGAGGCCAGGCTGGGGCGTTTCCAGACGCTTCATCCCCATGTGGATGTCCGTCTGCGTATTAACAATAATATCGTCAATATTGCTGCAGAGGGGCTCGATCTGGCTATCAGGTTTGGTACCGGGATATGGCCCTCAACCAATAATGAAAAAATATTCGACGCGCCGTTTGGCGTGCTATGCGACCCGGAAATGGCCGGGCGGCTTCGCGCACCACGTGATTTGCTGAACGAGAGGCTGCTCCGTTCTTACCGGATCAATGAATGGGAAGACTGGTTCCGTGAGGCCGGCGAGGACGTTGCTGTCATCAGCGGTACGGTCTATGACTCGTCAGGACTGATGATCCAGACCGTTATACATTCCGGCGGCGCGGCGCTGGTTCCCCTGAAAATGTTTACACGGGAGCTCACATCCGGGCAGGTTGTGCAGCCCTTCGAAACTGAGGTCAACGCCGGCAGCTACTGGCTGACATATTCTAAATCCAGAATCATGCGCCCTGTGGTCAAAACCTTCAGGAGCTGGCTTCTGAGCGAAGCGCTGTTGTTTGAATAAACGTATACTCAGACTGCCCGGGCACGTTCTCTTAAAGCATGGGAAGGCCTTGATGCCTGGTGATTAAAGTAATACGACGCCTGTCTTAGACGAAGCTTAGAGCCTTATCTGGTACGAGGCTACGGTGGCGGCTATCCGATAAGCTCCTAAATATCACGCCACGTTCGATACACCAGACGTTCATACAGCGTAAGAAAAATTAACGATTACTACCGATGTATAGTTAGATTGTTTCCAATCCTGTCTTGCTCTGTTAATGCCAGGATTCTGTTTACACACTCAGTAACTGTTAATTTCGCTGTATCAAGTTGAATATGTTCCCTGTACCATCGTTCATAGTGACGGCTTTGCACTTTTCCCCAGTCAGGTACAGTCAAACCGGGAATATCTGAAACTCTGTTTTCCACTCGATGCCGATGCTGTTCTTTGTCCGAACAAATTATTTCAATTTCTATGAATGGAATTTCCAGTGATATAGCTATATCACGAAAAGCATCACGCACAAGATTAATATCATTAACCGAATCTGTCACCACCGTTGACCCTAGCTTAAGATTCTCACGTGCTAATGCATATATGACAAAATACCCTTCAGGCCCGGGCTTTCTCTCTGTTTCAAACGCCGAAAGAATGGCCTGCTCTACAGTATCCACCCGTAAATACACAGCGCTCAATTTTTCGCACAACATTTTTGCTACAGTACTTTTTCCAGAACCCGGCAACCCGTTCATAATTATCAGCATAATTTTCCCTTTTGGAATACATTTGAGGAGTTACTATTAAAAATAAAATACACATAAATGGTTCAATTCACAATTGAGTGAGATGTTTGTTGTACCATGGTATAAATATCCTTAGTGTGCCTCCCCAGAATACTCCATCATTCAGTCCGGTGAGCCCACCCATTAGCAGACAGAAGCTCGCTGACGCCGCAAGGCCAGGCTGAAGGAAGAGGGCTGAAGTAAGAATGAATTTTGTACAAAAAGTAATAACGATCATGCCCAGCGTCAGCGGCGTCCCGGCCCTGATAACCGTACCTGGGTTGCCTGAATCCTGCAGGGGAGTTTGTGCCCCCCACATCCAGTAGCCGAGTGCTCCTCCCGCGAGTAATCCTGCGACCATCATGGTGAGACTTACTCCTGCCCTTTCTGTTTCAGTCATAACTCCGTAGCCTCCCCAGACAAGAAACAGTACAGGGAGCAAAAAAAGCCGTCCGATTTTCATCTCTCTGTCATAAAGGGCGGCAAAACCACGGCGAAGTAAAAAAATCAGCAGGAGCCAGACCCAGAACGGTACATGAAGTAAAAATTCAGACAGGTTCATCGTTTTTCCTTTTCGCTTAATGATGATTACATTTAGCCGCAGAGAATGGCTCCAGCGTTTTACTTGATTGCCCGAAGGTTATTTTCCTTTTTTGTGCCCGGACGGAGGAGTTTATTCAACCTGCGTTGTTGCCATGACTTAAGCCGATCATGAATAACAAACACCCTGCCCCCCCTGAACATAACCAGAGTGCACCATATGGCCGTCACTACAAGGGACCAGTAACTTTCCGGAGTAAGCAGATAGTTTATAACCATCATTGCGGTGCATGTCAGAAGAGCCCTTGTTAGTATCCGCCAAAACGTCATTTCCCGGGCAACCTGGGCTCTGGCATCACTGATACGTTCATCCAGCGTGTTAACGGCATCCCCGGCCTCTTCCAGGAGCTCAGATACGCTGACGTCAAAGGCTGAGGCAAGCGCACTCAACGTTTCAAGACCAGGTTTCTTCCCTTTTTCAGTACGCTGAACCGTTCTGACTGAAAGCGAGGCGACTTCTGCCAGCTGCTCCTGAGACCAGGCCTTCTTCAGGCGAAGGGCTTTCACTTTCTCTGCGACGGTCATCGATAACCTCATATCTGGTGTATGTTGGTAGCGGCTAAGATATTCGCATTTCCTACCGGCACAGTACACGACACGGGCCTGACAGTAAGACGACACAAACGAGACAGGTGCAGACCGAATGACAGGATGAGCCTGTATCACAGACTTACTCTTCAAAAATAACGGTATCTCCGCAGGCGACAGGATGCGTGTTCCTGAGCCACAGTTTTCCCCATCTTCCTGTGCAGTGGCAGCCCAGCAGTTGCTCAGGTGCGATCTCACGCAAAAAAGCTTTCAGCCTTATCAGCCTGAGCGGTGATGCTGCCCGCAGATGAAATCCCCCGATAAGGGCGTACACGCGTTTTTCCCCCGTAATGTTCATGCAGTGGCGAACGGTGTTCTCCAGCCCACGATGGCCACACCCGGTTATAATGACCAGCCCGCGTGATGAGCACCAGATAAGCACACCCTCATCAGACACATAATCAGGCGTGGCGTTCCTGTAATCGGTATAACCCCAAGGCTTCGGGCTTTCCACGGGGATTTCACCACTCCAGACAAAACGTCCTGCCACGACCCGCGGGATTTTACTGTACTCCACGTTAAGTCCGCGAAAACGCTCCACGACCGAAAGTTTCTTAAGAGGAATGACCTTTCCTGGAAGCCTGACGGCGGCATACCTTTCCTGTAAAATGCCGGGATGACAGATAATCCTCGTCCCGGGGGCAAGAGACGTTATTCCGCCGCAGTGATCGTAATGCCCGTGGGATAATACAACCGCGTCCAGGTCTGTCAGCGGCTCGTTGATCAGCCTGGCGTTGCGAACAACGGTTTCATCCGCACCGGAGTCAAACAGTATCCGGCTCTCTCCGTCGTCCAGAAGAATGGAGAGGCCTGCACGGGCCTGCATTCCTGCAGCCGCGTGCGGGGAAAGATGGTTTTCGACCAGAATGGTCATTTTGAGTGTCACAGCTTAGTTCTCCCTTCGAAGGTAATTACCCAATAATCCTGACAGCAGACCTGTTTCCTGGTCCAGAGCAGCATTCTTCTCACTGCAGCAGATAAAGACTTATCAGCATGCCAGTCCGCCATATCCTGCTCCCCGAAAGCAGCCAGATTTCTGCAGAGATAACGAAAATGAATGAGGCTGTCAGAACGATATCCACCCTGTTCAAAAAAAATAATTACCCGCCTTAAAACCTGCGCTTATATTCATTACAGAGTACATCCCGCTGCGTCACCTGTTTAAATAACACTGAAATGGAAAGGGATTAATGACTATAACGTCACTAAATAGTGATAGTGTACTCATGGAAAGACCTCACAGGACAAATAATGCAATTACGAAAAAGAGCGCTTGCTGCCGGAATTCTCGTACCCGCAATCCTGACTACACTGCTGTCGTCAGTCATGGCCTGGCGCCAGCTGAGCAGAGACACGGCCGTCACGGCAGACATACTGATGAGTCAGGTCGACCACGTAACACCCATTGCCCGCTGACCTGCTCCCCGTTGATTAATACACACCGATGTTAGTAATGTCTTCATAAGCCACATGAGGACATCCCCATGAAGAAGCGTTTTTCCGACGAATAGATCATCAGTATCCTCCGCGAGGCTGAAGCCGGGGTTTCTGCCCGTGAGCTCTGCCGTAAGCACGCCATTTCCGACGCCACCTTTTACACCTGGCGTA
>AKXM01000045.1 GCA_000277545.1 Enterobacter sp. Ag1
AGGCGACAACATCAAAATGGTTGTTACCCTGATCCACCCAATCGCGATGGACGACGGTCTGCGTTTCGCAATCCGTGAAGGTGGTCGTACCGTTGGTGCAGGCGTTGTTGCTAAAGTTATCGCTTAATCGCTGATAACATTTGACGCAATGCACAAGAAGAGGGCATCATTTGATGCCCTTTTTGTACGCTTTCGAACCAGAACCTGGCTCATCAGTGATTTTTTACCGATAATCATTGCTGAGACAGGCTCTGAAGATGGCGTTTATGCCGGGTAGTGTCTGAAAAGAGCCATTCGGTTTGGTTTGCCTCGCAGTGGCGGGGCAAAAGTGTTTGTCTGATTTATTGTGACAGGTTGGTTTATGAGTGCGAATACCGAAGCTCAAGGGAGCGGGCGTGGCCTCGAAGCGATGAAGTGGCTGGCAGTAGTCGTTTTGCTGCTCGTGGCAATCGTGGGCAACTACATTTATCGTGATATCACTCTGCCGCTTCGTGCACTGGCTGTGGTCATTCTGATTGCAGCCGCAGGTGGTGTTGCGCTGCTGACGGTAAAAGGCAAAGCAACCGTAGCGTTTGCTCGTGAAGCAAGAACGGAAGTACGTAAGGTTATTTGGCCTACTCGCCAGGAAACTCTGCACACCACTTTAATCGTGGCAGCGGTTACCGCTGTGATGTCACTGATTCTGTGGGGGCTGGATGGTATTCTGGTCCGCCTGGTATCTTTTATTACTGGCCTGAGGTTCTGAGATGTCTGAAGCCCCTAAAAAGCGTTGGTACGTCGTTCAGGCGTTTTCCGGTTTTGAAGGTCGTGTAGCCACGTCGCTGCGCGAACATATCAAACTCCATAATATGGAAGAGCTGTTTGGCGAAGTGATGGTTCCAACCGAAGAGGTTGTTGAAATCCGCGGTGGCCAACGCCGTAAGAGCGAACGTAAATTCTTCCCAGGTTACGTTCTGGTCCAGATGGTGATGAACGACGCGAGCTGGCACCTGGTGCGTAGCGTTCCGCGCGTGATGGGTTTCATCGGCGGGACTTCCGATCGTCCAGCCCCAATCAGCGATAAAGAAGTTGATGCGATCATGAACCGCCTGCAGCAGGTGGGTGACAAGCCGCGTCCGAAAACGCTGTTTGAACCAGGTGAAATGGTTCGTGTTAATGACGGTCCGTTTGCGGACTTCAACGGTGTTGTGGAAGAAGTGGATTACGAGAAGAGCCGCCTGAAGGTTTCCGTTTCCATCTTTGGTCGTGCGACGCCGGTTGAGCTGGATTTTGCTCAGGTGGAAAAAGCCTGATAATTTGATCGTTTAAGCAGCGATTATTCATTGCACAGGGCGCGAAATTGGCATACAATTTCGCGCCTTTTGTTTTTATGTGTCCAGTACACGTAAGACGTTTATTCACGGGGAGCCTTCTTGAGGCGCTATTACCCAATCAGAGGATTTTAGAATGGCTAAGAAAGTACAAGCCTACGTCAAGCTGCAGGTTGCAGCTGGTATGGCGAACCCAAGTCCGCCAGTTGGTCCAGCTCTGGGTCAGCAGGGTGTGAACATCATGGAATTCTGTAAAGCGTTCAACGCAAAAACTGAATCCCTGGAAAAAGGTCTGCCAATTCCGGTTGTTATTACCGTTTACGCTGACCGTTCTTTCACTTTCGTTACCAAAACCCCTCCAGCAGCAGTTCTGCTGAAGAAAGCGGCTGGTATCAAGTCTGGTTCCGGTAAGCCGAACAAAGACAAAGTGGGTAAAGTTTCCCGCGCTCAGCTGCAGGAAATCGCGCAGACCAAAGCTGCCGACATGACTGGTTCCGACATTGAAGCGATGACTCGCTCCATTGAAGGTACTGCACGTTCCATGGGCCTGGTAGTGGAGGACTAAGAAATGGCTAAACTGACCAAGCGCATGTCCGTGATCCGTGACAAAGTTGATGCTACCAAACAGTACGACATCAACGAAGCTATCGCTCTGCTGAAAGAACTGGCTACCGCTAAGTTCGTTGAAAGCGTTGACGTTGCTGTTAACCTGGGCATCGATGCTCGTAAATCTGACCAGAACGTTCGTGGTGCAACTGTACTGCCACACGGTACTGGCCGTTCCGTTCGCGTAGCCGTATTTGCTCAGGGCCCTAACGCTGAAGCAGCTAAAGCTGCTGGCGCAGAGCTGGTAGGTATGGAAGATCTGGCTGACCAGATCAAGAAAGGCGAAATGAACTTCGACGTTGTTATCGCATCTCCAGATGCAATGCGCGTTGTTGGCCAGCTGGGTCAGGTTCTGGGTCCACGCGGCCTGATGCCAAACCCGAAAGTTGGTACCGTAACTCCTAACGTTGCTGAAGCAGTTAAAAATGCTAAAGCAGGTCAGGTTCGTTACCGTAACGACAAAAACGGCATCATCCACACCACCATCGGTAAAGTGGACTTTGACGCTGACAAACTGAAAGAAAACCTGGAATCTCTGCTGGTTGCGCTGAAAAAAGCAAAACCATCTCAGGCAAAAGGCGTGTACATCAAGAAAGTTAGCATCTCCACCACCATGGGTGCTGGTGTTGCCGTTGATCAGTCCGGTCTGACCGCGGCTGTGGCGAACTAATAATCGCCTTTACGCGGGCGAAAGATTAGTCTAATATCTTACGCCCGTTGTTCTGTTAATGCAGGACACAAAGAATTTTCGGTTGGAGCCTGGCCTTATCCAGGCCTCCGTCCAAGACCGCAGGTGTTTCGCAAGAAACTTAATTCCCTGCGTAGACGGTGACAGAACCTGAAGAATATTTTTAGATAGTCTTTAGCTTGTTTCTGCTCACCGTATGTAGACGCGTTTTTCCATTGTGGTTAAGCGCGAAGTGAGTTTCGGGACTTCTGTCCCGGCTAAAACCCAGGAGCAAAAGCTAATGGCTTTAAATCTTCAAGACAAACAAGCGATTGTTGCTGAAGTCAGCGAAGTAGCCAAAGGCGCGCTGTCTATGGTTGTTGCGGATTCCCGTGGCGTTACTGTAGACAAAATGACCGAACTGCGTAAAGCAGGTCGCGAAGCCGGCGTTTACATGCGTGTTGTTCGCAACACCCTGCTGCGCCGTGTTGTTGAGGGTACTCAGTTTGAGTGCCTGAAAGACGCGTTCGTTGGTCCGACCCTGATTGCATATTCTATGGAACACCCGGGCGCTGCTGCTCGTCTGTTCAAAGAGTTCGCTAAAGCGAATGCAAAATTTGAGGTCAAAGCCGCTGCCTTTGAAGGTGAGCTGATCCCGGCGTCCCAAATCGACCGCCTGGCAACTCTGCCGACCTACGAAGAAGCAATTGCACGCCTGATGGCAACCATGAAAGAAGCTTCGGCTGGCAAACTGGTTCGTACTCTGGCTGCTGTACGCGATGCGAAAGAAGCTGCTTAATCGCCGTTTTCTTTATCAAGTATTCGCTTACGTATAAACTTATTCTGATATTCAGGAACAATTTAAATGTCTATCACTAAAGATCAAATCATTGAAGCAGTATCCGCTATGTCCGTAATGGACGTTGTAGAACTGATCTCTGCAATGGAAGAAAAATTCGGTGTTTCTGCTGCTGCTGCTGTAGCTGTTGCTGCTGGCCCAGCTGAAGCTGCTGAAGAAAAAACTGAGTTCGACGTTATTCTGAAATCTGCTGGCGCTAACAAAGTTGCCGTAATCAAAGCAGTTCGTGGCGCAACTGGCCTGGGTCTGAAAGAAGCTAAAGACCTGGCAGAAACCCCGAATGCCGTTCTGAAAGAAGGCATCAGCAAAGACGACGCAGAAGCTCTGAAAAAATCTCTGGAAGAAGCTGGCGCTGAAGTTGAAGTTAAATAAGCCAACCTTTCCGGTTGCAGCCTAAGTTATTAGGCTGATGGCTGGTGACTTTTTAGTCACCAGCCTTTTTGCGCTGTAGGGTACCAGTGGTGTTTCACACTGTTTGTCTGCTGGTTTCCATTCAATGCATGTCTCTATCGACGCCTTAATATACTGCGACTTTCTACGCCGGGAGTTCCGGGGTAAAGCGCAATGAAATGGTTTAAGAGTGATAGAAACAGGTATTGCGGGGAGTGTTCCACTTTCCGGTCCACAAAATAGTGTTGCATAAACTGCCCCTTTCGACGGGCAGATGGGTCGACTTGTCAGCGAGCTGAGGAACCCTAATGGTTTACTCCTATACCGAGAAAAAACGTATTCGTAAGGATTTTGGAAAGCGTCCACAAGTACTGGACATTCCTTATCTCCTTTCTATCCAGCTTGACTCGTTCCAGAAGTTTATCGAGCAAGATCCCGAAGGACAGTACGGCCTGGAAGCTGCTTTCCGCTCCGTATTCCCGATCGCAAGCTACAGCGGCAACTCCGAGCTGCAGTATGTGAGCTATCGCCTGGGCGAACCTGTATTTGACGTTAAAGAATGTCAAATCCGTGGCGTGACGTATTCTGCTCCGCTACGTGTGAAACTGCGTCTGGTGATCTACGAGCGCGAAGCGCCGGAAGGCACCGTTAAAGACATCAAAGAACAAGAAGTGTACATGGGCGAGATTCCGCTCATGACCGACAACGGGACTTTCGTTATCAACGGTACTGAGCGCGTTATCGTTTCTCAGCTTCACCGTAGCCCGGGTGTGTTCTTCGACAGTGACAAAGGTAAGACCCACTCTTCAGGGAAGGTGCTGTATAACGCACGTATCATCCCTTACCGTGGTTCCTGGCTGGACTTCGAATTCGACCCGAAAGATAACCTGTTCGTGCGTATTGACCGTCGCCGCAAACTGCCTGCGACCATCATCCTGCGCGCACTGAACTACACCACTGAGCAGATCCTTGACCTGTTCTTTGAGAAAGTTAATTTCGAAATCCGTGACAACAAGCTGCAGATGGAGCTGGTACCGGAGCGCCTGCGTGGCGAAACCGCATCCTTCGACATCGAAGCTGACGGCAAAGTGTACGTTGAAAAAGGCCGCCGCATTACCGCGCGCCACATTCGCCAACTGGAAAAAGACGATATCAAACATATCGAAGTTCCTGTTGAGTACATCGCCGGTAAAGTTGCGGCTAAAGACTATGTTGATGCTTCTACCGGCGAGCTGATTTGCCCGGCGAACATGGAACTGTCTTTGGATCTGCTGGCCAAACTGAGCCAGTCAGGCCACAAGCGTATTGAAACGCTGTTCACCAACGATCTTGACCATGGTGCCTATATCTCCGAGACCGTACGTGTCGATCCAACCAATGACCGCCTGAGCGCGCTGGTTGAAATCTACCGTATGATGCGTCCTGGTGAGCCACCAACGCGTGAAGCAGCTGAAAGCCTGTTCGAGAACCTGTTCTTCTCTGAAGACCGCTATGACCTGTCCGCGGTAGGTCGTATGAAGTTCAACCGTTCTCTGCTGCGTGATGAAATCGAAGGCTCCGGTATCCTGAGCAAAGATGACATCATCGAAGTTATGCGCAAGCTGATCGGTATTCGTAACGGCCAGGGCGAAGTGGATGATATCGACCACCTCGGCAACCGTCGTATCCGTTCCGTAGGCGAAATGGCGGAAAACCAATTCCGCGTTGGCCTGGTACGTGTTGAGCGTGCGGTGAAAGAGCGTCTGTCTCTGGGCGATCTGGATACCCTGATGCCTCAGGATATGATCAACGCCAAGCCAATCTCTGCGGCAGTGAAAGAGTTCTTCGGTTCCAGCCAGCTGTCTCAGTTCATGGACCAGAACAACCCGCTGTCCGAGATTACGCACAAACGTCGTATCTCCGCGTTGGGCCCAGGCGGTCTGACCCGTGAGCGCGCGGGCTTCGAAGTACGTGACGTACACCCAACCCACTACGGTCGTGTGTGTCCAATCGAGACCCCTGAAGGTCCAAACATCGGTCTGATCAACTCCCTGTCCGTGTACGCACAGACTAACGAATATGGCTTCCTTGAGACTCCGTATCGTCGCGTGGTTGACGGCGTTGTGACCGACGAAATTCATTACCTGTCTGCTATCGAAGAAGGTAACTACGTTATCGCTCAGGCGAACACCAACCTGAACGAAGAAGGCCGTTTCGTAGACGACCTCGTTACCTGCCGTAGCAAAGGCGAATCCAGCTTGTTCAGCAACGACCAGGTTGACTACATGGACGTTTCCACCCAGCAGGTGGTTTCCGTCGGTGCGTCCCTGATCCCGTTCCTGGAACACGATGACGCCAACCGTGCTTTGATGGGTGCGAACATGCAACGTCAGGCGGTTCCAACTCTGCGTGCTGATAAGCCGCTGGTTGGCACCGGTATGGAACGTGCTGTAGCCGTTGACTCCGGTGTTACTGCCGTAGCTAAACGTGGCGGTACCGTTCAGTACGTTGATGCATCCCGTATCGTTATCAAAGTTAACGAAGACGAGATGTACCCGGGCGAAGCGGGTATCGACATCTACAACCTGACCAAGTACACCCGTTCTAACCAGAACACCTGCATCAACCAGATGCCTTGCGTGTCCCTGGGTGAGCCGATCGAACGTGGCGACGTGCTGGCAGACGGTCCGTCTACCGACCTCGGTGAACTGGCGCTTGGCCAGAACATGCGCGTAGCGTTCATGCCCTGGAACGGTTACAACTTCGAAGACTCCATCCTCGTATCCGAGCGTGTTGTTCAGGAAGACCGTTTCACCACCATCCACATTCAGGAACTGGCTTGTGTGTCTCGCGACACCAAACTGGGGCCAGAAGAGATCACTGCTGACATCCCTAACGTGGGTGAAGCTGCGCTCTCCAAACTGGATGAATCCGGTATCGTATACATCGGTGCTGAAGTGACCGGCGGTGATATTCTGGTTGGTAAGGTAACGCCGAAAGGTGAAACCCAGCTGACGCCAGAAGAGAAACTGCTGCGCGCAATCTTCGGTGAGAAAGCGTCTGACGTTAAAGACTCTTCCCTGCGCGTACCAAACGGCGTTTCCGGTACTGTTATCGACGTTCAGGTCTTCACCCGCGATGGCGTGGAAAAAGACAAACGTGCGCTGGAAATCGAAGAGATGCAGCTGAAGCAGGCTAAGAAAGACCTGTCTGAAGAACTGCAGATCCTCGAAGCGGGTCTGTTCAGCCGTATCTATGCCGTGCTGGTTTCCGGTGGTGTTGAAGCTGACAAGCTCGACAAACTGCCACGTGACCGCTGGCTGGAACTGGGCCTGACCGACGAAGAGAAGCAAAACCAGCTGGAGCAGCTGGCAGAGCAGTACGACGAGCTGAAGCATGAGTTTGAGAAGAAACTCGAAGCTAAGCGCCGCAAAATTACTCAGGGCGATGACCTGGCACCTGGCGTGCTGAAAATCGTGAAAGTGTATCTGGCCGTTAAACGTCAGATTCAGCCTGGTGACAAGATGGCAGGTCGTCACGGGAACAAAGGTGTTATCTCCAAGATCAACCCGATCGAAGATATGCCATACGATGAAAACGGCACGCCGGTAGACATCGTACTGAACCCGCTGGGCGTACCATCTCGTATGAACATCGGTCAGATCCTGGAAACCCACTTGGGTATGGCGGCGAAAGGCATCGGCGAGAAGATCAACGCCATGCTGAAACAGCAGCAGGAAGTCGCGAAACTGCGCGAATTCATCCAGAAAGCGTATGACCTGGGTACAGACGTTCGTCAGAAGGTTGATCTGAATACCTTCACCGACGAAGAAGTTCTGCGCCTGGCTGAAAACCTGAAAAAAGGTATGCCGATTGCTACTCCGGTATTCGACGGTGCAAAAGAGTCGGAAATCAAAGAGCTGCTGCAACTCGGCGGTCTGCCATCTTCTGGCCAGATCACCCTGTTCGACGGCCGTACCGGTGAGCAGTTTGAGCGTCAGGTAACCGTAGGTTACATGTACATGCTGAAACTGAACCACCTGGTTGATGACAAGATGCACGCGCGTTCTACCGGTTCTTACAGCCTGGTTACTCAGCAGCCGCTGGGTGGTAAGGCTCAGTTCGGTGGTCAGCGCTTCGGTGAGATGGAAGTGTGGGCGCTGGAAGCATATGGCGCTGCCTATACCCTGCAGGAAATGCTGACCGTTAAGTCTGATGACGTGAACGGCCGTACCAAGATGTATAAGAACATCGTGGATGGCAATCATCAGATGGAACCGGGCATGCCGGAATCCTTCAACGTTCTGTTGAAAGAGATCCGTTCGCTGGGTATCAACATCGAGCTGGAAGACGAGTAATCGTTGCTCAAAAGGTCCAGGGTGCCCGGCTAACGCCGGGCATCACAGAGTGCTAACTCCGACGGGAGCAAATCCGTGAAAGACTTATTAAAGTTTCTGAAAGCGCAAACTAAAACCGAAGAGTTTGATGCGATCAAAATTGCTCTGGCATCGCCAGACATGATCCGTTCATGGTCTTTCGGTGAAGTTAAAAAGCCGGAAACCATCAACTACCGTACGTTCAAACCAGAGCGTGACGGTCTGTTCTGCGCCCGTATTTTTGGGCCAGTGAAAGACTACGAGTGCCTGTGCGGTAAGTACAAGCGCCTGAAGCACCGTGGTGTCATTTGTGAGAAGTGTGGCGTAGAAGTTACCCAGACTAAAGTTCGTCGTGAGCGTATGGGCCACATCGAACTGGCTTCTCCAACTGCCCACATTTGGTTCCTGAAGTCTCTGCCATCTCGTATCGGCCTGCTGCTGGATATGCCGCTGCGTGATATCGAGCGCGTGCTGTACTTTGAATCTTATGTTGTTATCGAAGGCGGGATGACCAACCTCGAGCGCCGTCAGATCCTGACTGAAGAGCAGTATCTGGATGCGCTGGAAGAGTTCGGTGACGAATTCGATGCGAAGATGGGTGCGGAAGCTATTCAGGCCCTGCTGAAGAGCATGGATCTGGAGCAAGAGTGTGAAACTCTGCGTGAAGAGCTGAACGAAACCAACTCCGAAACCAAACGTAAAAAGCTGACCAAGCGTATCAAGCTGCTGGAAGCGTTCGTTCAGTCTGGTAACAAACCAGAGTGGATGATCCTGACCGTTCTGCCGGTTCTGCCGCCAGATCTGCGTCCGCTGGTACCGCTGGATGGTGGTCGTTTCGCAACCTCAGATCTGAACGATCTGTACCGTCGCGTGATCAACCGTAACAACCGTCTGAAACGTCTGCTTGATCTGGCGGCTCCTGACATCATCGTACGTAACGAAAAACGTATGCTGCAGGAAGCGGTAGATGCCCTGCTGGATAACGGCCGTCGCGGTCGTGCCATCACCGGCTCTAACAAACGTCCTCTGAAATCTTTGGCCGACATGATCAAAGGTAAGCAGGGTCGTTTCCGTCAGAACCTGCTGGGTAAACGTGTTGACTACTCCGGTCGTTCTGTAATCACCGTAGGTCCATACCTGCGTCTGCATCAGTGCGGTCTGCCGAAGAAAATGGCACTGGAGCTGTTCAAACCGTTCATCTATGGCAAGCTGGAACTGCGTGGCCTCGCGACCACCATCAAAGCTGCTAAGAAAATGGTTGAGCGTGAAGAAGCTGTCGTTTGGGATATCCTGGATGAAGTTATCCGTGAACACCCGGTACTGCTGAACCGTGCACCAACCCTGCACCGTTTGGGTATCCAGGCATTTGAACCTGTTCTGATCGAAGGTAAAGCTATCCAGCTGCACCCGCTGGTTTGTGCGGCCTATAACGCCGACTTCGATGGTGACCAGATGGCAGTACACGTTCCACTGACGCTTGAAGCTCAGCTGGAAGCGCGTGCGCTGATGATGTCTACCAACAACATCCTGTCCCCAGCGAACGGCGAGCCAATCATCGTTCCTTCTCAGGACGTTGTATTGGGTCTGTACTACATGACCCGCGACTGTGTTAACGCCAAAGGCGAAGGCATGGTGCTGACTGGCCCTAAAGAAGCTGAGCGTATTTATCGCGCTGGCCTGGCCTCTCTGCATGCGCGCGTTAAAGTGCGTATCACTGAATACGAAAAAGATGCTCAGGGTACATTCGTTGCGAAAACCAGCCTGATTGATACGACCATTGGTCGTTCCATTCTGTGGATGATCGTACCGAAAGGCCTGCCTTTCTCCATCGTCAACCAGGCGCTGGGCAAAAAGGCAATCTCTAAGATGCTGAACACCTGTTACCGTATTCTGGGCCTGAAACCGACCGTTATTTTTGCGGACCAGACGATGTACACCGGCTTTGCTTACGCAGCGCGTTCAGGTGCATCCGTTGGTATTGATGACATGGTCATCCCGGAGAAAAAATACGAGATCATCAGCGAAGCGGAAGCTGAAGTTGCTGAGATCCAGGAGCAGTTCCAGTCCGGTCTGGTTACCGCTGGCGAACGCTATAACAAAGTTATCGATATCTGGGCTGCGGCGAACGATCGTGTATCCAAAGCGATGATGGATAACCTGCAAACCGAAACCGTGATTAACCGTGACGGCGTCGAAGAGCAGCAGGTTTCCTTCAACAGCATCTACATGATGGCCGACTCCGGGGCTCGTGGTTCTGCAGCACAGATTCGTCAGCTGGCCGGTATGCGTGGCCTGATGGCTAAGCCAGATGGCTCCATCATCGAAACGCCAATCACCGCGAACTTCCGTGAAGGTCTGAACGTACTCCAGTACTTCATCTCCACTCACGGTGCTCGTAAAGGTCTGGCGGATACCGCACTGAAAACGGCGAACTCCGGTTACCTGACTCGTCGTCTGGTAGACGTTGCCCAGGATCTGGTCGTTACTGAAGACGACTGTGGCACCCTGGAAGGCATCACCATGACGCCAGTTATCGAAGGTGGCGACGTTAAAGAGCCGCTGCGCGATCGCGTACTGGGTCGTGTGACTGCTGAAGATATTCTGAAGCCTGGCACTGCGGACATTCTGGTTCCACGCAACACGCTGCTGCACGAACAGTGGTGTGATCTGCTGGAAGCTAACTCTGTTGACAGCGTGAAAGTCCGTTCCGTAGTAGGTTGCGAAACTGACTTTGGCGTGTGTGCTCACTGCTACGGTCGCGACCTGGCACGTGGTCACATCATCAACAAAGGTGAAGCTATCGGGGTTATCGCGGCACAGTCCATCGGTGAACCTGGTACACAGCTGACGATGCGTACGTTCCACATCGGTGGTGCGGCATCCCGTTCTGCTGCTGAATCCAGCATTCAGGTTAAGAACAAAGGTAGCATCAAACTCAGCAACGCTAAGTCGGTTGTGAACTCCAGCGGTAAACTGGTTATCACTTCTCGTAACACCGAGCTGAAACTGATCGACGAATTCGGTCGTACCAAAGAGAGCTATAAAGTGCCTTACGGTGCTGTGATGGCGAAAGGTGATGGCGAGCAGGTTGCCGGCGGTGAAACCGTAGCAAACTGGGATCCACACACCATGCCGGTTATCTCGGAAGTGAGTGGTTTCATTCGCTTCACCGACATGATCGACGGCCAGACCATTACTCGTCAGACCGATGAGCTTACCGGTCTGTCCTCTCTGGTCGTTCTGGATTCTGCTGAGCGTACTGCGGGTGGTAAAGATCTGCGTCCTGCTCTGAAAATCGTTGATGCTAAAGGCAACGACGTTCTGATCCCTGGCACCGATATGCCGGCTCAGTACTTCCTGCCGGGTAAAGCGATTGTTCAGCTGGAAGATGGTATTCAGATCAGCTCCGGTGACGCCCTGGCGCGTATTCCACAGGAATCCAGCGGTACCAAGGATATTACCGGTGGTCTGCCACGCGTTGCTGACCTGTTCGAAGCCCGTCGTCCGAAAGAGCCGGCAATCCTGGCTGAAATCAGCGGCATCATTTCCTTCGGTAAAGAAACCAAAGGGAAACGTCGTCTGGTTATTACCCCGGTAGACGGTAGCGAGCCATACGAAGAGATGATTCCGAAATGGCGTCAGCTTAACGTGTTCGAAGGCGAGCGTGTTGAACGTGGTGATGTTGTTTCCGATGGTCCAGAGTCTCCGCACGACATCCTGCGTCTGCGTGGCGTGTACGCTGTAACTCGTTACATCACTAACGAAGTACAGGACGTTTACCGTCTGCAAGGCGTTAAGATTAACGATAAACACATCGAAGTTATCGTTCGTCAGATGCTGCGTAAAGCCACCATCGTTAACGCAGGCAGCTCCGACTTCCTGGAAGGCGAGCAGGCTGAATACTCCCGCATTAAGATCGCTAACCGCGAACTGGATGCGAACGGCAAGATCAACGTGACCTTTGCACGCGATCTGCTGGGTATCACCAAAGCCTCTCTGGCAACCGAGTCCTTCATCTCCGCGGCATCGTTCCAGGAGACCACTCGAGTGCTGACCGAAGCAGCCGTTGCGGGCAAACGCGACGAACTGCGCGGCCTGAAAGAGAACGTCATCGTGGGTCGTCTGATCCCGGCCGGTACCGGTTATGCGTACCACCAGGATCGTATGCGTCGCCGTGCAGCGGGTGAAATCCCTGCGGCACCTCAGGTGACTGCTGAAGATGCTTCTGCCAGCCTGGCAGAACTGCTGAACGCAGGCCTGGGCGGTAACGACGAGTAATCGTGCGATATGCCTGAAATAAAAAACCCGCTTCGGCGGGTTTTTTTATGCCTGAAACTGACTAAATGCTCAGTTGTTGACGATGTGCCCAGGAATAGACAAAAACAAATGCCCGCGATGCGGGCATTTTAGGGTCGGGCAAAGAGGGCTTATTTCACCAGCGGCAGGCGGCGGTAAAGCTCAATCATATCGGTAGCCAGATCCTGAATGACCATGGCGTTCATCAGGTGGTCCTGAGAGTGAACGGTAATCAGGTTTACCGGCAGTTTGCCGGAGCCTTCATCCAGACCAATCAGCTGGGTCTGGATTTTATGGGCGTGTTTCACGAATTCGTGTGACTCTTCCATTGCCTTCTCGGCACCCTCAAAGTCACCTTTACGTGCCAGCTGCAGAGCAGTCAGGGCCTGGCTACGTGCGCTGCCGGCGTTGACCAGCAGTTCCATAATAATTGATTCTAAATCTTCCACATCTTACTCCATCATTTTCAGGGCTTTATCAAGCACCACGTCGCCTTTCATCAAACCGTAATCCATCATGTCGATAACGGCGACTTTTTTACCCAGAGGATCGGCAAGGGCCTGAAGTTTGGCCTGCTCATATTTCACCTGCGGACCAAGCAGAACGATGTCGGCGCGTTCGATGTTCTCTTTAAACTCTGCCACGGGCACAGCCTTGATTGAGACCTCGATGCCTTTCTTTTGTGCGGCATCAACCATACGTTGAACCAGAATGCTGGTCGACATACCTGCAGCACAACACAACACGATATTTTTCATAGTTCGCTCTCAATGTCCGAAGGATACAGAGATATTTATCCGGCAGAGGGGGCGGCAACAACCGCTTTAACCCGATTGTGTGTCAGGTATCACAAAAGAAACCGTAGAAAACTGAAACCGGTTACATTTTTGCTTTTTCTCGAAGAATCAAGACGGCAGTTGTGAAGGCGGAGCGGCATGAGAAAGCGTTTGCTGCCGCTCCGGTCAGTCATCTGCGCTGACCGGAGCGGCAGTATTTGAACGGCAAAGAAGCGGCAACGACCGATCGATGTTCTTTCGGCAAACACCGAAACTTATCCTTTCCATTGCCGTGTGTTACATCAGGATTGCGCGTTTCTTCCCAGAAAATGATCCCAGTCCTTCCAGACCGGCTGCAAACCTGAGTGACGGAGCGCGGCGGCAACTTCCTGCGGCGTTCGGCCATCGTGTGGGGCAAACTGCTCAAGTTCCGGGTGATTATCGGCATAGCCGCCGGGCTGTGTTTTCGAAAACGCGCTGACGTTGTTAATCGCCAATGGGATCACGTGGTCGCGGAACCACGGTGATTCTCGGGTAGAAAGCGACAATTCCACGTCCGGCGCAAGCAGGCGGAACGCACAGATCGTCTGCACCAACTGTTGCTCAGTCATGATTGAGGCGGGTTCTACGCCGCCGGTGCACGGGCGCAGGCGCGGGAAGGAGACAGAATATCGGCTTTGCCAGTAGCGCTGCTGTAGCCAGAGCAGATGTTCAGCCACCATAAAACAGTCGGTGCGCCAGCTGCCCGACAGCCCAATCAGCGCGCCAAGGCCGATTTTATCGATACCCGCGCGGCCCAGCCTGTCGGGCGTTTCCAGCCGCCAGAAGAAATCCTGCTTGTTACCTTTCAGGTGGTGCTGGGCGTAGGTCGCCGGGTGATAGGTTTCCTGGTACACCATCACGCCATCAAGCCCGAGGGTTTTGAGTTCGGCATACTCATGCTCGTCCAGCGGCTGGACTTCCATGTGCAGTGAACTAAAGCGGCTGCAGATAGCCGGCAGATGCTGGCGGAAATAATCCATGCCGACTTTGGTCTGGTGCTCGCCGGTCACCAGCAAAAGGTGTTCGAACCCCAGGGCACGGATAGCCGCGCATTCCCGCTCAATCTCCGCTTCATCCAGCGTTTTGCGCTTAAGCTTGTTGCTCATGGAAAAGCCGCAGTAAGTACAGTCGTTGGCGCACAGGTTAGAGAGATAGAGCGGCACGTAAAAACTGACCGTGTTGCCGAAGCGCTGACGCGTAAGCTGCTGCGCCCGCTGAGCAAGAGGCTCCAGGTAACGGCTGGCGGCAGGGGAGAGCAAAGCCATCAAGTCTTCTCGCGTCAGGCGGGAGGCGTTAATCGCGCGTTCGACATCTGCCGCCGTTTTACCGTTAATTTTTAGGGAGATATCGTCCCAGTCCAGCTGACGCCAGCGGTCGGTAAAGGTTTCTGCCATCAGGCATTCTCCTCGCTAAACTGCAGGAAACTGGTCAGCGGGCTGGAGGCCTGAGCCTGCTGGTGGCGAGATCCTAACCCGGCCTGTGCCGCAAGGCTTCCGGCTTCCACGGCCAGGCGAAACGCCTGCGCCATTTGTACCGGGTCACGGGCGACCGCTATGGCGGTATTGACCAGCACGGCAGAAGCCCCCATTTCCAACGCTTCGGCTGCATGGCTTGGTGCACCGATCCCCGCATCGACAACAACAGGCACGCGGGATTGCTCAATGATGATTTCCAGCAGCGCGCGGGTTTGCAGACCCTGATTTGAGCCGATGGGCGCGCCGAGCGGCATCACGGCCGCACAGCCGGCTTCCTCCAGACGTTTGCAGAGCACGGGATCGGCGCCGCAGTAAGGCAGCACCACAAATCCCTGTTTGACCAGAGCGTCGGCGGCCTTCAGCGTTTCAATCGGGTCCGGGAGTAAATAGCGGGCATCAGGATGAATTTCCAGCTTAACCCAGCTCGTTCCCAGCGCTTCGCGGGCAAGCTGGGCTGCAAAAATAGCTTCTTCTGCCGTTTTCGCCCCGGAAGTATTGGGCAGCAAATGCACGCCCGCCTGCTGCAGTGGCTGAAGAATATCATCACGATGGCCACGTAAATCCACGCGTTTCATCGCCATGGTGACAAGCTGTGAGCCAGAAGCGCGAATCGCGTCGATCATCATCTGGCTGGAGGAGAATTTTCCGGTGCCGGTGAACAGGCGGGAGGAAAAGGTTTTATCGGCAATCTGTAACATGTCAGCCCCCGGCAATTGCCTGAAACAGCAGAATGGTATCGCCCTCGCGCAGCAGATAATTGCTCCACTGTTCACGTGGGAGGATAGTTTGATTAACGGCCAGTGCCGCGCCAACTTTGCCCTGATCAAGCTGGGCCAGAAGGGCTGCGAGCGTCAGGCCGGCCGTACATTCCAGATATTCATCGTTAAACTGAATGCGCATCGCGACCTCCGCAGACCGGGCAGGTGGCTGATTTTTGCATCGCCAGAGTGCGCCAGCTATGTTGCCGGGCGTCAAACAGGCGCAAAGCGCCAGCAGCAGGCGTCATGCCGGTAAGTAATTTAATGGCCTCCAGCGCCTGAAGAGTGCCCATCACGCCCACGACCGGGCCGATGACGCCGGAAGTGCGGCAGTTGCGTTCGGGTTCACTCTCGTCAGGCCAGACGCAGCGGTAACAGCCATGTTCCCAGGGCGGTGTTAGCACCATCATCTGGCCGCCAAAACCGACGGCGCTGGCGGTGATAAGTGGCGTATTCCCGGCCACGCAGGCGGCGTTTACCGCCTGGCGGGTTGCCATATTGTCGCTGCAGTCCAGCACCACGTCGGCCTCGCGCACGGCTTCTGTCAGAGAAGCTCCCGTTAGCCTTTCTGCCAGCGGAACAATTTTTACGCCTGGGTTCAGGCGCTGCAGATGCTGGTGGGCTGCGGAAGATTTCGGGCGCTCAATATCTTCTGAGGTGAACAGGATCTGGCGCTGGAGATTGCTGATATGCACCCTGTCATCGTCCGCGACGATAAGCTTGCCTACGCCAGCGGCGGCGAGATACAGCGCGGCAGGTGAACCTAAGCCGCCCAGACCGACGACCAGCGCCGTGCTGGACAGCAGTTTTTCCTGCCCTTCAATCGTCACGTCTTCCAGCAGTAGCTGGCGGCTATAGCGCATAAAATCCGCGTCATTCATCGCCAGTTCCCGCCAGGTCGAGTAGCTTCGCCGTGGCGATGCGCCAGTCGGGAGCCTGTGTAATGGCGCTGACGACGGCGACGCTGCCCACGCCGGTGGCTAAGACGGCAGGTACGCGATCGATGCTTATTCCGCCGATGGCGACGGTGGAGTAATCACCCAGCGTCTGAATATGTTCTGCCAGCTTATTCAGCCCTTGAGGGGAAGAGGGCATCTGCTTGGTTTGGGTGGGGAAGACATGGCCCAGCGCGATGTAGGACGGGTTTGCGCTTAAGGCGCGATCCATTTCCATGTTGTCGTGGGTTGAAAGCCCCAGACGCAGTCCGGCTTCGCTTATCGCCGCCAGGTTGGCGACATCCATATCTTCCTGGCCGAGGTGTACGCCGTAGGCACCGTGTTGGATGGCCAGTCGCCAGTAATCGTTAATGAACAGGCGAGCGTTGTAGCGTTCGCCCAGCGCAATGGCTGCGATGACGTCGGCTTCAACGTCTGCATCGCGTTTGTCTTTAATGCGGAGCTGGATAGTCTTGACGCCAGCCCCGAGGAGACGTTCGATCCATTCCACGCTGTCGACGACCGGATAAAGGCCCAGTCGGCGTGAGGTGGCAGGGAAAGTGAGTCTGGACATTATGCTTCCTCTTGTCTGAGATAAATTTCGCCGCCCCGGGCGCGAAAGTGCTGGGACATATCTTCCATGCCAGCATCTCTCGCCTGTTTTGCGGCGTAATCGCGCACTTCCTGGGTGATTTTCATGGAGCAAAACTTAGGGCCGCACATGGAACAGAAATGCGCGACTTTGCCGGATTCCTGCGGCAACGTTTCATCGTGGTAAGCGCGGGCGGTGAAGGGGTCGAGCGCCAGGTTGAATTGGTCTTCCCAGCGGAATTCAAAGCGTGCTTTGGACATCGCGTTGTCGCGTATTTGTGCGCCGGGATGCCCTTTGGCCAGGTCCGCGGCGTGAGCGGCAATTTTGTAGGTAATTAGTCCCTGCTTAACATCCTCTTTGTTCGGCAGGCCGAGGTGCTCCTTCGGGGTGACGTAGCAAAGCATCGCGCAGCCAAACCAGCCGATCATGGCGGCGCCAATGCCGGAGGTGAAGTGGTCATAGCCTGGTGCGATGTCGGTTGTGAGCGGGCCAAGGGTATAGAAAGGCGCTTCGTGACAATGCTCCAGTTCTTCGGTCATGTTGCGGCGAATCATCTGCATCGGCACATGCCCCGGGCCTTCAATCATCACCTGAACATCGTACTCCCAGGCAATTTTGGTCAGCTCGCCCAGCGTATGCAGTTCGGCAAACTGCGCTTCGTCGTTGGCATCCTGAATGGAACCCGGGCGTAAGCCATCGCCCAGAGAAAGGGAAACGTCATAGGCGGCGCAAATTTCGCAGATTTCACGGAAGTGCTGATACAGGAAGTTTTCCTGATGATGGGACAGGCACCACTTCGCCATAATCGATCCACCGCGCGACACGATCCCGGTCAGGCGCTGCGCGGTCATCGGGACGTAGCGAAGCAGCACGCCCGCATGAATGGTGAAGTAATCCACGCCTTGCTCTGCCTGCTCCAGCAGCGTGTCGCGGAACATCTCCCAGCTCAGGTCTTCGGCGATACCGTTCGCCTTCTCCAGCGCCTGGTAGATGGGCACCGTGCCGATGGGCACCGGGCTGTTGCGCAGGATCCATTCCCGCGTTTCATGAATGTAGCGGCCGGTGGAGAGGTCCATCACCGTGTCTGCCCCCCAGCGAGTGGCCCACACCAGCTTCTCCACCTCCTCTTCAATAGAAGACGTGACTGCCGAGTTGCCGATATTGGCATTGACCTTCACCAGGAAATTGCGGCCGATAATCATCGGCTCTGATTCCGGGTGGTTGATATTGGCGGGAATAATCGCTCGCCCGGCGGCGACTTCATCGCGGACAAACTCCGGCGTGATGTTTTCCGGCAGGCGGGCCCCAAACCCTTCGCCGGGATGCTGGTGGCGCAGGACGGCATCACGAATACGCTCGCGCCCCATATTTTCGCGAATGGCGATGAATTCCATCTCCGGGGTGACAAGGCCTTTGCGGGCGTAATGCAACTGGGTGACGCATTGCCCGGCTATTGCCCGGCGAGGTTTGGACTGAGTTTCAAAGCGCAACTCGTCCAGGCCGCCGTCGGCAAGACGCGCTTTTGTGTAAGCGGAGCTGCGGTCACCCAGCGTTTCGCTGTCGCCGCGGTCGTCGATCCAGGCACTGCGTAGGGGATTTAGCCCGTTTAACACGTTTATGGCGATGTCGGGATCGCCATAGGGGCCGGAGGTATCGTAGACGGGAACCGCCTCGTTCGGCTGATATTGCGGGGCATCTTTGCTCCCGCCGGTGAGCGTTGGGCTGAGTTGGATTTCGCGCATCGGGATGCGGATATCTTCACGTGATCCGATCAGATAGATGCGTCGGGAGTTGGGGAAGGCGGTGCCTTCAAGCGTGTTGATGAAGTGTTGGGCGGCGGCGCGCTGTTCGCGGCGGCCAGGTTTTTTTTCAGATGCAGACATAGCTCATTCCAGGTTTAGTCAGGATATGGCTTGTCAGGACAACGGAAGGAGTAATGGATATGGGCCGCCTGAGAACGGGTGTACCCAAAGACAGAATTACTCTTGTTCCCTTCGCAGGTTCTAACCTGATCAGGTTCCGCGGATCCCGAATTAACGGTCTCAGCCGGTGCATAACGCACTCGGCACTCCGACAAGAATGATCCCACCTTGCGGTGGGAAAGTTGTAAATTACTCGTTAATAGCTAACAACTCAAGCTGGACTTGCCAGCCCGGCAGGATCGCTGGCGCTGCCGTCGAGGTTGTTATCAATAGCCAGGAGGACTAGTTTATCTTCAAGGGTGAAGCGGGACTCCAGGCACTCGCCAATCTCCGACAGCGCCTGCTGAAACTCGACCCAGCTGTCGCGGTCGATGGCGTTTTCCAGATGGGAATCGTAGAGATCCATGATTTGCTGGGTGTTGGCTTCCAACTGAGGGTAGAGCTGGGCTGCGCTTAGCAGCGGGCTGCTGCCTTCCAGGTTGCTGATGATTCGCTCGTAGATACTGAAATGACCGGAAGAGAGGTAATCCACCAGGCCGTGGCAAAAATTGTCTAACGCTTTTTCGTCGAGCGCGGTGTGCGATTCCTTGTTAGGCTTGATCCCGACCATGTTGTAATAGGCGACCAACAGGTGCTTACGGGCCTGCAGCCAATGGTCAACTAACTCATTACTACCACCAACGCGCTCAGTCAGATTGGCTAACTGGTTCAGCATGATTGAGACTCCGTGAGTTAAAAGATTGAACGCAAACTAACCCAAAAAAGTAAAAACTAATTGTTTATATCAGTGAACACGGGGATGTGCACCAGGTTATGGAACGTGTTATTCAAAACTTAGATCATGGTTGGTGGATAGTCAGCCATGAGCAAAAAATATGGTTGCCTCAGGGTGACTTACCTCACGGCAGCGCGGAAGAATTTCAACTCGTAGGCAGCCGCGCCCTGGATATCGGTGAGTGGGAAGGTGAGCCCGTCTGGCTGATTCGTGAAAACCGCCGCTCGGATATGGGCTCGCTGCGTCAGCTCCTGGATCGCGATGTGGGCCTGTTCCAGCTGGCCGGGCGAGGCGTTCAACTGGCCGAGTTTTATCGCTCGCATAAGTATTGCGGTTACTGCGGCCATGAAATGCACTTCAGCAAAAGCGAATGGGCAATGCTCTGCGGGCACTGCCGGGAACGCTATTACCCGCAAATTGCCCCCTGCATTATTGTCGCTATTCGTAAGGATGATCATATCCTGCTGGCTCAGCACACGCGCCACCGCAACGGCGTCTACACCGTGCTGGCCGGGTTTGTCGAAGTGGGTGAAACGCTGGAGCAGGCGGTGGCTCGCGAAGTTATGGAAGAGAGCAGTATTCAGGTGAAAAACCTGCGCTACGTGACTTCCCAGCCCTGGCCGTTCCCGCAGTCGCTGATGACCGCATTTATGGCGGATTATCACAGCGGTGAAATCAAGATTGACCCGAAGGAGCTGCTGGATGCGGGCTGGTATCGCTATGACCAACTGCCGCTGTTACCGCCGCCGGGCACCGTGGCGCGCCGCTTAATTGAAGATACCGTCGCCCTGTGTCGCGCGGACTATGAATGATAGACTGCGGCGATACAGCTAAAGGAAAGGTAAACATGACTGAACTGAAGAACGATCGTTACCTGCGCGCCCTGCAGCGCTTGCCGGTAGATGTCACCCCTGTGTGGATGATGCGCCAGGCAGGGCGTTATCTACCGGAATATAAGGCGACGCGCGCTCAGGCGGGTGACTTTATGTCGCTGTGCAAAAACGCTGAGCTGGCCTGCGAAGTCACTCTGCAACCATTGCGCCGTTACGCGCTGGATGCGGCGATCCTCTTTTCGGACATTCTGACCATCCCGGATGCGATGGGGCTTGGGCTGTACTTTGAAGCCGGGGAAGGCCCGCGCTTTAGCTCCCCGATTCAAAGCCTGGCCGACGTTCAAAAGCTGCCGATTCCCGATCCGGAAGGCGAGCTGGCATACGTGATGAACGCGGTGCGCACTATTCGCCGTGAACTGAAGGGTGAAGTGCCGCTGATTGGCTTCTCCGGCAGCCCGTGGACGCTGGCCACTTATATGGTGGAAGGCGGCAGCAGCAAAGCCTTCACCGTGATTAAGAAAATGATGTTTGCCGACCCGAAAGCGCTTCACCTGCTGCTGGATAAGCTGGCGCAGAGCGTGACGCTGTATCTGAACGCGCAAATCCGCGCGGGCGCGCAGTCGGTAATGATCTTTGACACCTGGGGTGGCGTGCTGAGCGGGCGCGATTACAAAGAATTCTCGCTCTACTACATGCACAAAATTGTCGATGGCCTTCTGCGTGAAAACGATGGCCGCCGTGTACCGGTGACGCTGTTCACCAAAGGCGGCGGGCAGTGGCTTGAAGCGATGGCGGAAACCGGCTGCGACGCACTGGGCCTCGACTGGACAACGGACATTGCAGATGCACGTCGTCGCGTAGGCCATAAAGTCGCGCTGCAGGGCAACATGGACCCTTCCATGCTGTACGCTCAGCCGGCACGTATCGAAGAAGAAGTTGCCACCATTCTGGCTGGTTTCGGGCAGGGGGAAGGACACGTCTTTAACCTTGGGCACGGCATTCACCAGGACGTTCCACCAGAGCATGCCGGCGTCTTTGTGGAAGCCGTGCATCGCCTGTCCGCGCAATACCACCAGGCTTAAGGTAGCAAGAGATGGATCTCACCATACTGCGAGAGCAACAGCTGGATCTGGCCTCAAAGGTGATCCGCGAAGATCGTCTTGACCAGGATCCGCCGCGGTTGATCGCCGGGGCCGATGTGGGGTTTGAACAAGGCGGAGACGTCACCCGCGCGGCCATCGTTTTGTTGAGCTACCCGTCTCTTGAGTTGGTTGAATATCAGGTGGCAAGAATTGCCACCACCATGCCTTATATCCCCGGCTTTTTATCTTTCCGCGAATATCCCGCGCTGCTTGAGGCGTGGGGTATGCTTTCGCAGAAGCCCGATTTGGTGTTTGTGGACGGACACGGCATCTCGCATCCCCGTCGTTTAGGGGTTGCCAGCCATTTTGGGCTGCTGGTGGATGTGCCGACGATTGGCGTGGCGAAAAAGCGGCTGTGCGGGAAGTTTGAACCGCTGGGGGACGAGCCCGACGCTCGTGCGCCGTTGATGGACAAAGGCGAGCAGCTGGCCTGGGTCTGGCGCAGTAAAAAACGCTGTAATCCTTTGTTTATTTCTACCGGGCACCGCATAAGCCTCGACGGCGCATTAAAGTGGGTGGAGCGCTGCATGGCCGGCTACCGTTTGCCGGAGCCAACCCGTTGGGCCGATGCCGTTGCCTCCGGGCGCCCGGCTTTTAAGCGCCTGCAAGCAATCGGCAGGTGATTCAGGTAAACTGCCGCTAATTTTCCGTCTTTGAGACACCGTCATGTTACAGAACCCTATTCATTTACGCCTGGAGAAGCTGGAAAGCTGGCAGCACGTCACCTTCATGGCTTCTTTGTGCGAGCGTATGTACCCGAACTACGCCATGTTTTGCCAGCAAACCGGCTTTGGCGATCCTCAGCTTTATCGCAAGATCCTGGACCTGGTTTGGGAAACCCAAACGGTGAAAGACGCCAAAGTGAACTTTGATAGTCAGTTAGAGAAACTTGAAGAGGCAATTCCTGCGGCTGACGACTATGATATTTACGGTGTCTATCCGGCGATTGACGCGTGCGTGGCGTTGAGTGAGCTTATTCACTCGCGTCTCTCGGGTGAAACGCTGGAGCATGCAATTGAAGTCAGTAAATGTTCAATCACTTCGGTGGCGATGCTGGAAATGACTCAGGCCGGTCGTGAAATGACCGACGAGGAGTTGAGAGCAAACCCGGCGGTAGAAGAAGAATGGGACATTCAGTGGGAGATTTTCCGGCTGCTGGCGGACTGCGAAGAACGCGATATTGAGCTCATTAAAGGGCTTCGTGCTGACCTCCGTGAGGCCGGCATCAGTAATATCGGTATAAATTTGCAGCAGTAAGACAGTAAAACGTGACATACAGTCTGATTTGTCCTCCCTGGAGGCTTCCAATTAACCCCCCGTCTGGTCTACATTTGTGGGGCGAATAAAAGTGGCTATCGGTGCGTGTATGCAGGAGAGTGCTTTTTAGGCATTTCCGTCGCACTCGATGCTTAGCAAGCGATAAACACATTGTAAGGATAACTTATGAACAAGACTCAACTGATTGATGTAATTGCTGACAAGGCTGACCTGTCTAAAGCACAGGCTAAAGCTGCTCTGGAATCCACTCTGGCTGCAATTACTGAGTCTCTGAAAGAAGGTGATGCTGTACAACTGGTTGGTTTCGGTACCTTCAAAGTGAACCACCGTGCTGAGCGCACTGGCCGCAACCCGCAGACCGGTAAAGAAATCAAAATTGCTGCTGCTAACGTGCCGGCATTTGTTTCTGGTAAAGCACTGAAAGACGCGGTTAAGTAAGTTAACGCGTGTCAGTGAACAGTTTTAACAGAGGGGCGTTTACGCCCCTTTTGTCCGTCTGGCGTCCGCTGCTGGCGCTGGCGGGTGTTCTGGTGCTCACGGCATGCAGCAGTAACAAACTCCCTCCTTTTACCGCTACCGGCTATGTTGCCGACCAGGGCGTGGTGCGCATCTGGCGAAAAGACAACGCCGATGAATCTACCCATATCCTTACCGCGTTTAGCCCGTGGCAGCACGGCGCCACCACCACCGGGGAATACCGCTGGCAGGGCGACAAACTGACCTTTATCGAACTCAATATTCAGGGCAAGCAGCCGGAGCATGTCAAAGTCCGCTTTGACGACCACGGCGAGCTGAGCTTTATGCAGCGGGAAGTGAATAGCCAGAAGCAGCAGCTTTCTAACGATCAGGTGGCTTTGTACCAGTTCAACGCCAATCGTATTCGTGAGACTAGCGAAGCGCTGCGCATCGGCCACGTTGTGCTGCGCCAGGGGCGCTGGCACCAGAACGGCACGGTAACGACCTGCGAAGGTGAAACGTTATCGCCAAAGCTTGATAGCGCCTCCCTGAGCCATATAGCGCGCCGTCAGAGCAACTCCTCCCTTGACGTCAGTATTGCCTGGCTTGAAGCCCCGGAAGGTTCACAGCTGCTGCTGGTGGCGAACCAGAACTTCTGCAGTTGGCAGCCTAAGCCTGGCGATTTCTAGGTATAAAAAAACCGCCACGCGGGCGGTTTAGTGTGTACTGTCGAGATTACTTAGTGTTTTCACGCGCAATGGCGCGGTAACCGATATCCGAGCGGCTGAAACTGCCTTCCCAATGAATATCCTTTTTCAGCTCCAGCGCGCGCTGTTGCGCTTTGGCTACCGTTTCGCCCAACGCAGTCACGCATAATACGCGCCCGCCGTTGGTGAGCACGCGGTCATCTTCGCTGAGCTTAGTCCCGGCGTGGAACACCTTGCCATCGGCCACTTCTTCCAGTGGCAGACCATGGATAACGTCGCCGTTACGATAGTCGGCCGGATAACCGCCCGCCGCCAGCACGATCCCTAGAGCCGGACGTTCGTCCCACTTAGAATCTTTCTCATCCAGCTTGCCATCACAGGCGGCGAGGCACAGCTCGACCAGATCTGACTGCATACGCAGCATGATGGGCTGAGTTTCTGGATCGCCGAAGCGGCAATTGAACTCAATCACCTTCGGGTTACCCTGCTTGTCGATCATCAACCCGGCATACAGGAAGCCCGTGTAGGTATTCCCTTCGGCAGCCATACCGCGTACGGTTGGCCAAATCACGCGTTCCATGGTGCGCTGATGCACTTCGTCAGTCACAACCGGAGCGGGAGAATAAGCGCCCATGCCGCCGGTGTTCGGGCCAGTATCGCCGTCGCCAACGCGTTTATGATCCTGGCTGGTGGCCATCGGCAGAACGTGCTCGCCATCTACCATCACAATAAAGCTGGCTTCTTCGCCATCGAGGAACTCTTCAATAACAATACGGTGACCCGCATCGCCAAACGCGTTCCCGGCCAGCATGTCATTGACGGCAGCTTCCGCTTCTTCCAGCGTCATCGCCACAATAACGCCTTTCCCTGCTGCCAGGCCGTCGGCCTTAATTACGATGGGCGCCCCTTTCTCGCGCAGGTAAGCCAGCGCAGGCTCAACTTCGGTAAAGTTCTGGTATTCCGCCGTCGGGATATTGTGGCGAGCCAGGAAGTCTTTGGTAAAAGCCTTCGAGCCTTCCAGCTGTGCAGCCCCTTCGGTAGGCCCGAAGATTTTCAGGCCAGCGGCTCGGAAGGCATCCACCACGCCAATCACCAGCGGCGCTTCCGGACCGACGATGGTTAAGTCGATGTTTTCGTTCTGCGCAAAGCTAAGCAAAGCTGGAATATCTGTCGCGCTGATAGCAACGTTCTGCAGCGCTGGCTCCAGCGCGGTACCTGCGTTACCTGGTGCAACAAATACAGTACGTACTAAAGGGGACTGAGCCGCTTTCCAGGCCAGCGCGTGCTCGCGCCCGCCGTTACCAATAACTAAAACTTTCATCTATAAACGCTCCGGTAATTAATGGCGGAAGTGGCGCATATCGGTGAAGATCATTGCGATCCCATGCTCGTCGGCGGCGGCAATGACTTCATCATCACGAATGGAACCGCCCGGCTGGATCACACAGCTCACGCCAGCTTCGGCGGCGGCATCAATCCCATCGCGGAATGGGAAGAAAGCATCAGAAGCCATAGCAGAACCTTTTACTTCCAGGCCTTCATCGCTGGCTTTGATACCGGCAATTTTTGCGGAATAGACGCGGCTCATCTGGCCTGCGCCTATGCCGATGGTCATATTGTCACGGGCATAAACGATGGCGTTGGATTTAACGAACTTCGCCACTTTCCAGCAGAACAGCGCGTCATGCAGTTCTTGCTCGGTCGGCTGACGTTTAGTGACTACGCGCAGATCGCCTGCTGTCACCATACCCAAATCACGATCCTGAACCAGTAGGCCGCCATTGACGCGTTTGAAATCGAGGCCAGCCGTGCGTTTCTGCCACTGGCCGCAAACCAGGACGCGAACGTTCTGTTTGGCCGCGGTGATCTTCAGCGCTTCTTCGCTGGCGGAAGGGGCGATAATGACCTCGACGAACTGGCGAGAAATAATGGCCTGTGCGGTTTCTGCATCCAGCTCACGGTTGAAAGCGATGATGCCGCCGAAGGCAGAGGTTGGATCGGTTTTATAAGCCAGAGTGTAGGCTTCGAGTACGGAACCGCTGACGGCCACGCCGCAAGGGTTGGCGTGTTTAACGATAACGCAGGCTGGTTCGTCGAACTCTTTCACGCATTCCAGCGCCGCATCGGTATCCGCGATGTTGTTATAGGAGAGTGCTTTGCCCTGAACCTGGGCCGCGGTTGCCACGGATGCTTCTTTGATTTCTTCTTCTATATAGAAGGCGGCCTGCTGGTGGCTGTTTTCGCCATAACGCATATCCTGCTTCTTAATGAAGTTCAGGTTCAGCGTGCGTGGGAACCGCCCGGCAGGATCTTTGCTTTCGCCGTGATAGGCCGGGACCAGGCTACCGAAGTAGTTAGCGATCATACTGTCGTAGGCCGCAGTGTGTTCGAAAGCTTTGATCGCCAGATCGAAACGGGTTTCCAGCGTCAGGGATCCTTCGTTGGCGTCCAGCTCGGCAACGATCGCCTGGTAGTCGCTGCTCTTTACTACGATCGCCACATCTTTATGGTTCTTGGCTGCGGAGCGAACCATGGTTGGCCCGCCAATGTCGATGTTCTCAACGGCATCTTCTAAAGAGCAGCCTTCGCGGGCAACGGTCTGGGCAAATGGATAAAGGTTAACGACGACCATATCAATAGGAGAGATGGCGTGCTCCGCCATGATGGCATCGTCCTGACCGCGACGGCCCAGAATGCCGCCGTGAACTTTCGGGTGCAGCGTTTTGACGCGTCCGTCCATCATCTCCGGGAAACCGGTGTAGTCGGAGACTTCGGTTACCGGCAGGTTTGCTTCTGCCAGCAGGCGGGCGGTTCCGCCGGTGGACAGTAGCTCCACTCCACGTTGGGAGAGGGCCTGAGCGAATTCGACGATACCGGCTTTGTCAGAAACACTGAGCAGTGCGCGGCGTACAGGACGACGTTGTGACATGGTTTTATCCCTTGGCTTTGGTTCGCATATAGAAGAGCGTTAGCTGAATTTTAGTCTTCACCTTAGTTCTGGCGGCGCAGAAAAGGGAAATTAAGGAAAAGAAGAGACGAAAACTCAGCTAACGCCCCCATCGGGGGTGTCCATTTTATCGCGGTGCATTGTAGCGAAAACGTTTGCGTCGCGCTCGCGAATTTTAAGTTCAAATCCGGATTGTGGATAAGTCTGTGTGCAAAAGGGTATAAGGCGGGGTTTTGCTGTGGAATGCAGCAGTCAGTCATTTTTCTGTCATTTTAGTGTTGCAGCGCCGGGAGAACTCCCTATAATGCGCCTCCATCGACACGGAACATGTGAACAACATCACAGAGTAACGGCGGCGATGAGAGTGAAAAATCCTGAAATTAAGGATTGACTCTGAAAGAGGAAAGCGTATTATACGCCACCTCGAGTTAGCAAGCGAAAGCGACTGACTCACTGCTCTTTAACAATTTATCAGACAATCTGTGTGGGCACTCGCAGGATTGATATCTCAGCATCTTCGGATGCAAACAAATATCAAGTCTTGAAGAGTGACTACTGATTTTATAAACAGTTTTAATTCTTTGAGCATCAAACACTTTTAAATTGAAGAGTTTGATCATGGCTCAGATTGAACGCTGGCGGCAGGCCTAACACATGCAAGTCGAGCGGTAGCACGGGGAGCTTGCTTCTGGGTGACGAGCGGCGGACGGGTGAGGAATGTCTGGGG
>AKXM01000046.1 GCA_000277545.1 Enterobacter sp. Ag1
AAAGTGTTACCTATGTGCCAGTTCATACAACGCCATGCCCCCTGACAACCCCCGGCGCCCGGCGAGCTCATCGCCGCTGAAGCGGTAAACCCACCGGCCATCACCCAAACATTCGGGGTCGTTCGCGATTCGTTCCCGACGATCGCTCTCTTTCGCTGTTCCCGACAGCTCAACCCCGCCTGAGTTGGGTCATAGCCTGGGGCGATGAGAGCCGGGGACAAGGGCGTGGCGGTGTGACTTGCAGCGACTGTTGCGTTCAGCGTTGCTTTGAGCTTAAAGCGAGGCTCGGTTCCGGCTTAAATCGCCTCCGTTTTCTCTCCGACTGGCCAGGGTCCGGGCGTCGGGAACGGCCGGAGGCTGAGAGCGTCGGGAGCGCATCTCAGTCGACCCAGGACTGGGAGATAAAACGGAGGTCTGCCGCTTCAGCGGTCGATTTATTTGGCCGGGAGTCCGGGGTCTCGGGGGAGTGACGGTGACTCCCCTGAGCCGTTCACTAATTCGATGGTGACATATTAAACAGGTTTGGAAGTGAACGGGACCTTAGCTGATCCTTCATAAGCAACCCTCATCAGGTCCTCTGACTCGATCAAAACCCCGCCTCAACCTCTCGCATATCCGGCAGCTTATGCGCTATGCCTTTATGGCAATCAATACAGGTTTTTCCGTCTTTGATCGCCTCATCGTGCATTTTGGCCGCCACGGTTTTCTGCGCGGTGAAATCCATATAGTCGAAGTTATGGCAGTTTCGACACTCCTGGGAGTTATTGTTTTTCATCCGCCGCCACTCGTTTTGCGCCATCGCCAGGCGGTGATCGTCAAACTTCTGCGGCGTGTCTATCAGCCCAAAGGCCTTAGCGTACAGCTCCTTGCTGGCCTGAATTTTACGGATCATTTTCGGCACCCATTCGTGCGGCACATGGCAATCCGGGCAAGTCGCACGCACGCCACTGCGGTTGTTGTAATGCACCGTGCCCATGTATTCCTCATACACGTTATTGCGCATTTCATGGCAGCCGATGCAGAACTCTTCGCGGTTGGACATTTCCATCCCGGTGTTGAAACCGCCCCAAAAAATTATCCCGGCAGCAAAGCCAATCAGCAGCAACGTGCCTAGCGCTAACCGACTCGGCCTGCGCCACCACTGCCACACGCGTTTAATGATGCCGGGTTGACGAGTTGATTTATCCATAACTTATTTCCCAAACCCTTTAGATGGCTCGAAGGTATTTTCAACAATCGGGGCAACATCCGCCTGGGGCACGTGGCATTGCAGGCAGAAATAGCGGCGAGGCGCCACGTTCGAAAGCACCTTGCCGTCGCTATCCATAAAGTGCGTTGGGCTGACGCGCGGAGCCCCCGTGGTGCGGTAACTTTCAACGCCGTGGCACTGCAGGCAGCGGTTACTGGTCGTCGTGACCTGGTAGCCGTCCACGCTATGCGGGATCATCGGCGGCTGGTTAACGTAGTTCAGCGCCATCCGCTGCTGCTGCTTTGGCATCAGCACAGCCCCTTCCGGGGTGCCGGACACTTCAGGCGATTGCTTAAGATCCACGTCAGTTGCCGCCCAAAGCGCACCGCTGACAACCAGAGTGAATGCCGCTCCCCATTGAAACAACGCCTTCATCAGGCCTTGGTTATTCATGATTTAGCTCCCAGGCTCCATCGAATTGTTATTCTGAAAACACCCTCCGGACACTTAGCGATGCCGCGACCGAAGGGCATTGCGCGTTACACCTTCGCCAGCTTTACGGAGCACTTCTTGAAATCCGCCTCTTTGGAGAGCGGGTCGGTGGCGTCGAGCGTCAGGTTATTCACAAGCTGCGCGGCGTCGAAGAACGGCATGTAGACCAGGCCTCGGGGCGGCTTATTGCGGCCACGGGTTTCGACGATGGAAACCACTTCACCACGGCGAGAAATCACCTTCACTTTGTCGCCACGGCGCAGACCGCGCGCCTGGGCATCCAGCGGATGCACAAACGTGACGGCCTCGGGGAAGGCACGATGCAGCTCCGGCACGCGGCGCGTCATGCTGCCGGTATGCCAGTGCTCGAGCACACGCCCGGTAGATAGCCACAGGTCGTACTCCTGGTCCGGGGCTTCTGCCGCCGGCTCGAACGGCAGCGCGAAGATCACCGCTTTCCCGTCCGGTTTACCGTAGAACTTGAAGCCTTCCCCGGCCTTAACGTACGGGTCGTGGCCCTCGCTGTAGCGCCACTGGGTTTCTTTCCCGTCGACCACCGGCCAGCGTAAGCCCCGGGCTTTGTGATACTCGTCAAACGGGGCCAGATCGTGCCCGTGCCCGCGGCCAAAGCTGGCGTATTCCTCAAACAGGCCTTTTTGCAGGTAGAAGCCCAGCTCGCGGGATTCGTCGTTTAGCTGCTCTGCTGCCAGTTCGGTCACCGGGAACTTGCGGACCACATCGCTGGCAAACAGCACGTCGAACAGGGTTTTGCCCCGGTATTCTGGTTTTTTCTCGAGAAGCTCAGCAGGCCAGACATCCTCGACCTTGAAGCGTTTCGCGAAGGTCACAAGTTGCCAGAGATCGGACTTCGCCTCGCCCGGCGCGCTCACCTGCTGACGCCAGAACTGCGTACGGCGCTCGGCGTTACCGTAGGCGCCCTCTTTCTCAACCCACATTGCCGTCGGCAGGATCAGGTCCGCCGTTAACGCACTGATGGTCGGATAAGGATCGGAGACGATGATGAAATTACGCGGATCGCGCCAGCCCGGCATACGCTCTTCGGTGATATTCGGCCCGGCCTGCATGTTGTTGTTGCACATCACCCAGTACACGTTGAGCTTGCCATCTTTCAGCGCCCTGTCCTGCGCCACTGCGTGCAAACCTACTTTGGCTGGGATAGTGCCGGCGGGCAGCTGCCAGGTTTTTTCGACGATCTCCCGGTGCTTTTCGTTGGTGACGACCATGTCTGCCGGTAAGCGGTGTGCAAAAGTGCCCACTTCACGCGCGGTGCCGCAGGCGGACGGCTGCCCCGTCAGCGAGAATGGCCCGCAGCCTGGCTGAGAGATTTTCCCGGTCAGAAGATGCAGGTTGTAAACCAGGTTATTCGCCCAGACGCCGCGCACGTGCTGGTTAAAGCCCATCGTCCAGTAGGAAATCACTTTTTTATTCGGGTCAGCGTAGAGCTTCGCGAGCGCTTCAAGCTGGTCTTTCGGCACCCCGCTCATTACAGCGGTTTTCTCCAGCGTGTACTCGGCGACAAACGTTTTGTATTCGTCGAAGCTCATCGGCTCGGAAGCGTCAGATCCCGGATTCTTCGCGGCCTTTTCCAGCGGGTGCGTCGGGCGCAGCCCATAGCCAATATCCGTCACGCCACGGCGCAGGTTAACGTGCTGCTTAAAGAACGACTCGTTCACCGCGTTGTTCTGAATGATGTAGTTGGCGATGTAGTTCAGGATCGCCAGATCGCTTTGCGGCGTGAAGACCATACCGTTGTCCGCCAGCTCGAAGCTGCGGTGCTGGAAGGTCGAAAGCACGGCAACCTTGACGTTTTCATCGGTCAGGCGGCGGTTAGCGATGCGTGACCAGAGCACCGGATGCATCTCCGCCATGTTGGAGCCCCAAAGCACAAAGGCGTCCGCCTGCTCAATATCGTCATAGCAGCCCATCGGCTCATCCATGCCGAAGGTGCGCATAAAGCCCACGACGGCAGACGCCATGCAGTGACGCGCGTTCGGATCGATGTTGTTCGAACGGAAGCCTGCCTTGAACAGCTTCGCGGCGGCGTAGCCTTCCCACACCGTCCACTGGCCGGAGCCAAACATGCCGATACCGTCCGGGCCTTTCTCTTTCAGGGTGTTCTTAAATTTATCTTCCATCACGTCGAAGGCTTTTTCCCAGCTTACCGGCTGGAACTCGCCCTCTTTGTGGTACTGCCCGTCTTTCATGCGCAGCAGCGGCTGGGTGAGACGATCTTTTCCGTACATGATCTTTGGCAGGAAGTAGCCCTTAATGCAATTCAGCCCTCGGTTGACCGGCGCTTCCGGGTCGCCCTGGCTTGCGACGACGCGGCCATTTTGGGTCCCCACCAGCACGCCGCAGCCGGTACCGCAGAAGCGGCACGGCGCTTTGTCCCATTTAATGGCATCGGGTTTGCCGACCACCGCACGAGCCACGCCCGGTGCGCTGAGGCCCGCCGCCGCGGCAGCTGCGGCAACGGCATTCGCTTTCATAAAGCTACGACGACTGAGTTTCATGGTGCTTCCTCACCTTGTTCATTCTGCTGGTGATAAACCAGCGACACCGCCAGCACGCCGGAGATATTGCGTGCCCGCTCAATTTGTTCCAGCAGCATGTTGCTTTCGGCGGCTTCAATAACCACCGCAAGTTTGCCGCTGTCGATATCGTCAACCGCAACCTCGCTGCCGGGCAGCGAGTTGATCGCGCTGCGTACGGCAGCAACATGTTCAGGTCTGGCCTGAACCACCAGGCCGCATACGTGCCAGTCAGTGTGCATTTTGTGGCCTCAGGGTGATGGCTGACGTTGGGCACCCGGCAACACAAGCGCCGCAGCCGTGACAGGCAGACAAAGAAATCTGTGGACGGGAAACGTCCTGCAGAGTGGGGATGAACCGGATGGCCTGCGGTTCACAGGCATCTTCGCAGCTGCGACATTCCACCTGATGCCAGGCCAGACAGGTTTCGGCGAGCTGTAAAGTCAGTGCCCAGGGTTGCGCTGATTGCGGGGCAAAAAGCCGCTGAGGGCAGGCGTCCGCGCACGCGTAGCAGAAAGTGCACTCGCCCCGGCTAAAGTCGATTTCGGGGTAGCCGCCCTGGCCACGGCGAAGCACCCGGCTCTGACAGGCGGTCACGCAGCTATCGCAGCGCGTGCAGTCCAGAAGAAAATGGTTTTCATCACCGCTCCATGGAGGGCGAACAGCGGGAGTAGAACTGTGCCAGCCCCCGGTCAGCAGGCCGCGACGGGTCAGTTTAGCCATTGGGCAGATCCTTGCTCAAAATACCCGGCCAGGTCGACACCGGGTAGAAACGTCATTCTTTTTATCCGCGTATTCTCTGCGGTTTTTACGGCACTTAAGGTATGTGACGAGGGGTTACAAAAGCATCCCCATAAAGGGGTAAATGCCGTTGTCGGATCAAAGAGGTGCACGGTTTCGGCGTGACGGGGAGGAATCAGCAGATGTAAGACAGACGTTATGCTGTCGCAAAGCTTGCGTTAAATACGGCTGCATTTTTCGCGCTGGGGCGAAAAAGTCACCGCCAGGCGTTTGCGTCTCAGGCAGATTCTGGTAGGTTTCGCTCCACCGCATACTTTAAAGGGTTATTCCCCCGTGACAGTCAAACGCTCGGTCTCCACCAGCCTTGCCCGCGCTTTCTTTTCGATTGTTTTGCTGTCATTGCTTTCCACCGGCATCGCGATGCTGACGCTCGCCAGCAGCCTGAAAGACGCAGAAGCAGTGAACATTGCGGGCTCGCTGCGTATGCAGAGCTACCGTCTGGGCTACGATCTTCAGAGTAACCCCAGGGCTATTGCGGCACATTTACAGCAGTTTCAACAGTCGCTGAACGCCCCAACATTGCTGCAGCTTAACCGGTTTTGGGTGCCTGCTGAGGTGCAAGCCCGCTATAACGCTCTGCAGCAGGCCTGGCAGCAAATGCAACAGCATATTCAGAACGAAGACATCGACTGGTACCGCTATAACATTGCCGCCTACGTGGAACAAATCGACCTGTTTGTGCTGGCGCTGCAGCATTATGCCGAGCGAAAAATGATGCAGGTTGTCGCGGCTTCGGTGGTCGGTTTTATCGCTATTTTTACCCTGGTATTCTTCACTTTGCGCCGCATCCTCCAGCAGGTGGTCATGCCGCTCAATACCATGGTGGAAGCGAGTAAAGCTATTGAGCGCGGCGAATTTACCCTCCCGAACCTTGACCGCTCTCTGCCCAATGAGCTGGGCGCCCTGGCACAGGCTTTTATCCGCATGGCAGATGAGCTGCAAAAACTTTATCGTTCCTTAGAGCAGCAGGTGGAGCAAAAGACCCTGCGCCTGCAGGAAGCCAACCGCATGCTCGAAGTGCTGTACAGCTGCTCCCAGGCGCTGAACGTCAGCACCATCAATCGCGACTGCTTCATGCAGATCCTGCAAATCATCCACCAGCATGAGGCGATCAGCGCCCTGGAAATGCAGGTGGGTGAAAACTGGCGGCTGACGGAAGGCTCCCCGGTCCCGGACGAAAAATGGCATACGCTGCCGCTGGTTCAGCAGGACAGCGCTTTTGGCACGCTGCGCTGGCAGTCACCGGATAAAGCCCCTTCCCAACAGCTGATGAAAAGCGTGGCCACCATGCTGGGGCGAGGTGTGTACTTTAATCAGGCACAAAAACACTACCAGCAACTGCTGTTAATGGAGGAACGGGCTACGATTGCCCGCGAGCTGCATGACTCTCTGGCCCAGGTGCTCTCATATCTTCGTATCCAACTGACGCTGCTCAAGCGCGCGGTGCCCGAGGAAAACCTGCCCGCACAGCGAATTGTCGGGGATTTTTCCCAGGCCTTAAACGACGCCTATCGCCAGCTACGTGAGCTGCTCACCACCTTCCGCCTGACGCTGCAGCAGGCAGATTTACCCGCCGCGCTGCAGGAGCTGCTTGAACCGCTGCGCGAGCAAACCCAGGCAGACATCAGCCTGAAATGCAGCATGCCGACTCAGGTTCTGGACGCTTCGCAGCAAATCCACCTGCTGCAAATCATCCGGGAGGCGGTACTGAATGCGATTAAACACGCCAATGCGAGCCATATTGAGGTGGTTTGCCGCTCAGAAAGCGGCGGCGAGCATTTCGCTTCGGTATTTGACAACGGGCACGGGATCGCCAGCCTTGAAGAGCCGGAAGGTCACTACGGGCTGAATATCATGCACGAACGCGCAGGCCGACTTGGCGGCCAGCTGACAATATCCCGTCCGCCAGAGGGCGGAACGCGAGTAGAAGTCCACTTTACCTCTGCGCCTCCGGCTGACGCCGGGAGCCATAACAATAATTAGCTTTAGTCAGGAGTTAGCAATGTCTGAGAAAACGGTATACCAGGTTTTAATCGTGGACGATCACCCGCTGATGCGGCGCGGAGTGCGCCAGTTGCTTGAGCTGGACAGCACGTTTACGGTCGTCGGTGAGGCCAGCAGCGGTGCGGAGGCCATCAGTTTAGCGAATCGCCTGTCGCCGGATTTGATTCTGCTCGACCTGAACATGAAGGGCCTGAGCGGCCTCGATACGCTCAACGCCCTGCGCCGGGACGGGATCAGCGCCCGCGTGGTTATCCTGACCGTGTCCGACGCCCGCAGCGATATCTTTACGCTGATTGATGCCGGGGCCGATGGTTACCTGCTGAAAGACAGCGATCCGGAGGTTTTATTGCAGGACATTCACCGCTGCCTGACGGGTGAAAAAGCATTTAGCGAGCAGGTACGCGAGTATATTACCAACCGTGGGAGTGAGCGGCAGAGCAGCGATCCGTTTGCTATTCTCACTGAGCGTGAGCTGGACGTGCTGTCAGAGGTGGCCCGTGGGCTGTCAAATAAGCAAATTGCCAGCGGGCTGCATATTTCAGAAGAGACGGTAAAAGTGCATATCCGTAACCTGCTTCGTAAGCTGCAGGTAAGGTCACGCGTCGCGGCCACGGTATTATTTTTGGAAAGCCGGGGTTAAAACGACCCAATAAACGGTATGGTTACAAATCCTGCCAATTCCATAGCATATTTACACTATCTCCTAGATTTCTCCACGTTTGACTAAGCGGTTAAAGCTACAGTGATGCGGTTATTGATAACAATTAGAAGCTTTTAAGGGGTCCTGACCGCATGGCGAATTTTTTCATTTCTCGCCCCATTTTTGCCTGGGTGCTGGCAATTTTACTTTGCCTGACCGGGGCACTGGCTATTTTTTCACTGCCCGTCGAACAATATCCCGATCTTGCGCCACCCAACGTAAGGATCACCGCCAACTATCCAGGCGCTTCCGCGCAAACCCTGGAAAACACCGTCACGCAGGTGATAGAGCAAAGCATGACCGGCCTGGACAACATGATGTACATGTCGTCCCAAAGCAGCAGCGCCGGTCAGGCCACCATTACCCTGAGCTTTAAGGCCGGGACGGACCCGGACTCTGCGGTACAGCAGGTGCAAAACCAGCTGCAGTCTGCGGTAAGAAAGCTGCCGCAGGACGTGCAGACTCAGGGCGTCACGGTGAACAAGACCGGTGACACCAATATTCTGATGGTGGCCTTTGTTTCCACCGACGGCAGCATGGATAAGCAGGACATCGCTGACTACGTGGCCAGTAACGTACAGGACCCGATGAGCCGCGTGAACGGCGTCGGCAGCGTCGATGCTTACGGCTCGCAGTATTCCATGCGTATCTGGCTCGACCCGAATAAGCTCATCAACTACCAGATGACCACCCAGGACGTGGTCACCGCCATCAAATCCCAGAATGCGCAAATTGCCGTGGGCCAGCTTGGCGGCACGCCGTCGCTGGACAAACAGGCGCTGAACGCCACCATCAATGCCCAGTCGCTCCTGCAAACACCGCAGCAGTTCAAAGACATTACGCTGAGGGTGAATCAGGACGGTTCGCTGGTCACGCTGGGGGATGTGGCGGACGTTGAGATGGGGGCGGAGAAATATGACTTCCTGAGCACCTACAACGGGCAGCCCGCTTCCGGGCTTGGCATTAAGCTGGCTTCCGGTGCCAACGAAATGGAAACCGACAAGCTGGCCCGCGCCAAGATCGAAGAGCTTTCGCAGTTTTTCCCACACGGTCTGGAAGCTAAAATCGCCTACGAAACCTCCCCGTTCGTTAAAGCCTCAATCACCGACGTGGTGAAAACGCTGCTGGAAGCGATTCTGCTGGTGTTCCTGGTGATGTACCTGTTCCTGCAAAACTTCCGCGCCACGCTTATCCCGACGATTGCCGTACCGGTGGTGCTGCTCGGCACCTTTGCCGTGCTGTATGTCTTCGGCTACAGCATTAACACGCTGACGATGTTCGCCACCGTGCTGGCTATCGGCCTGCTGGTGGATGACGCCATCGTGGTGGTAGAAAACGTCGAGCGAATTATGAGCGAGGAAGGCCTCTCCCCTCGGGAGGCGACACGCAAATCCATGGGCCAAATCCAGGGAGCGCTGGTCGGCATCGCCATGGTGCTCTCCGCCGTGTTCGTGCCGATGGCGTTCTTTGGCGGCACAACCGGGGCGATTTACCGCCAGTTCTCGGTCACTATCGTCGCCGCCATGGTGCTCTCGGTGCTGGTGGCGATGATCCTCACCCCAGCCCTGTGTGCAACCATTCTTAAGCCGCTGCATAAAGGTGAGCATCACGGCCAGAAAGGCTTCTTTGGCTGGTTTAACCGCACCTTCAACCGCAGTGCCGAACGCTACGAAAACGGCGTGGCAAGAATCCTCTCCCGTAGCCTACGCTGGATGCTGATTTATGCCCTGCTGCTTGGCGGCATGGTGTTCCTGTTCCTCAAACTGCCGACGTCATTCCTGCCCCAGGAAGACCGCGGCGTGTTCACCACGTCAGTACAGCTTCCGAGCGGCGCAACGCAGCAGCAGACAACCAAAGTGGTGCAGCAGGTGGAGCAGTATTACCTCACCAAAGAGAAAGACAACGTCGTGTCGGTGTTCTCCACCATTGGCGCAGGCCCGGGCGGGAACGGGCAAAACGTGGCGCGCATGTTTATTCGCCTGAAGGACTGGGACGAACGCAGCGCCGACGGCAGTTCGTTTGCCATCATTGAACGGGCCACCAAAGCCTTTAATAAGATCAAAGAAGCGCGCGTCATTGCCAGCAGCCCGCCAGCGATTAACGGTTTGGGCAACGCCGCAGGCTTTGATATGGAGCTGCAGGATCATGCCGGCGCGGGGCACGATGCGCTCATGCAGGCGCGTGACCAGCTGTTGGAAATGGCCGGCAATAACCCGCAGCTCACGCGAGTGCGCCACAACGGCCTGGACGACAGCCCGCAGCTGCAAATCGATATCGACCAGCGTAAGGCTCAGGCGCTGGGCGTCTCCATCGATGATATCAACAACACCCTGCAAACGGCCTGGGGCTCAAGCTATGTGAATGACTTTATGGATCGCGGGCGCGTGAAGAAAGTGTATGTCCAGGCTGCGGCCAAGTACCGCATGCTGCCGGACGATATCAATAGCTGGTACGTGCGTAATAAAACAGGCGGCATGGTGCCGTTCTCCGCCTTTGCCACTTCCCGGTGGGAAACAGGCTCGCCTCGCCTGGAGCGATACAACGGCTATTCCGCGCTGGAAATTGTCGGGGAAGCGGCACCTGGGTTAAGTACCGGTACCGCCATGGACATTATGGAAGATCTGGTCAGCAAGCTGCCGAACGGCTTTGGTCTCGAGTGGACGGGCATGTCCTACCAGGAACGCCTCTCCGGCGCGCAGGCACCTGCCCTGTACGCCATTTCATTGCTGGTCGTATTCCTGTGCCTTGCGGCGCTGTACGAGAGCTGGTCCGTGCCGTTCTCTGTCATGCTGGTGGTACCGCTTGGGGTGATTGGCGCCCTGCTCGCCACCTGGATGCGAGGCCTTGAGAATGACGTTTACTTCCAGGTCGGGCTGCTAACGGTGATCGGCCTTTCGGCGAAAAACGCCATTTTAATCGTCGAATTTGCCAACGACCTGAACGCCAAAGGCCAGGACCTGGTTGCCGCCACGCTTGAGGCCTGCCGCCAGCGACTGCGCCCGATATTAATGACGTCCCTGGCGTTTATTTTCGGGGTTCTGCCGATGGCGACCAGCACCGGGGCAGGCTCCGGCAGCCAGCATGCGGTAGGCACCGGCGTGATGGGCGGGATGATCTCCGCCACCGTGCTGGCCATCTTCTTTGTGCCGCTGTTCTTCGTCCTGGTGCGCAGACGCTTCCCGCTCAAAGAGCACCACGACTAAACTCTCGGGCAATAAGCCACAAAAAAGGCGGCCTTTTCAGGTCGCCTTTTTGCTGATGTTCGCAGAGTATTCAGTACCAGAATATCGCGCCGTTGCTTTTTATGCCGGAACGCTTATTTGCGCAACATACCTTCGATGAAGTCTTTCCACTGCCCTAATTCGTGCTCGATCATAACCGCCTCTCTTGATGTTGGCGCAAGTATACGCGGATATATCCTGCAGTTGAACCTTTTTTGAGCGGTCAACTATTGAGCACCATCACAAATATATCGTTAGCAGAATAACGGTTTAGCACTGAATCGCGGCTCGATAATTCCCCTCACCTGCGGCAGAATGGTCGCCCTATGGCAAACTAAAACGGAACCGACCGCCACTATGATCACCATGTACGGCATTAAAAATTGCGACACCATCAAAAAGGCGCGCCGCTTTTTAGAAGCTCAGGGCGTGGATTACCAGTTTCACGACTATCGAGCTGACGGGCTGGATGCCACGCTGCTGAACAGTTTTATCTCTGAGCTTGGTTGGGAAGCGCTGCTAAATACGCGGGGCACAACCTGGCGCAAGCTGGATGAGGCCCATCGCGCATCCATTAATGACGCACAAAGCGCGGCGGCGCTGATGCTGGAGATGCCGGCAATCATCAAACGCCCATTGCTCTGCGCGCCCGGTCAGCCTATGCTGCTGGGTTTCAACGAAACTCATTATCAGCAGTTTATCAACGAGGTATAGTCCTATGTCCTGCCCGGTTATTGAGCTGACGCAACAGCTTATTCGTCGTCCTTCCCTGAGCCCCGATGATGCCGGTTGCCAGGCGCTGCTGATTGAGCGCCTGCGCGCGATTGGTTTTACCGTTGAACACATGGATTTTGGCGACACCCAGAACTTCTGGGCCTGGCGTGGGCAGGGGGAGACGCTGGCGTTTGCCGGGCACACCGACGTGGTGCCATCAGGGGATGCCGACCGTTGGATTAACCCGCCGTTTGAGCCCACGATTCGCGACGGAATGCTGTTTGGTCGTGGCGCGGCGGACATGAAAGGTTCGCTGGCGGCGATGGTGGTAGCGGCTGAACGTTTTGTCGCCCAGCACCCCAATCATAAAGGCCGTCTGGCATTCCTGATTACCTCCGACGAAGAAGCCAGCGCAACCAACGGCACCGTGAAGGTTGTTGAAGCGCTGATGGCGCGCCGCGAGCGTCTGGATTACTGCCTGGTTGGCGAGCCGTCCAGTACCGAAGTCGTTGGCGACGTGGTGAAAAATGGCCGTCGCGGCTCCCTGACCTGTAACCTGACCATTCACGGCGTCCAGGGCCACGTTGCCTACCCGCATCTGGCCGATAACCCGGTACATCGCGCAGCGCCAATGCTGGCAGAGCTGACGGGCATTGAGTGGGATAAGGGCAACGAGTTCTTCCCGGCCACCAGCATGCAGATTGCCAACGTTAAAGCCGGCACTGGCAGCAACAACGTTATTCCGGGCGATATGTTTGTGCAGTTTAACTTCCGCTTCAGCACCGAGCTAACCGATGAAGACATCAAACAGCGCGTCGTCGCCCTGCTGGATAAGTACGAACTGCGCTACACCGTCGAGTGGTGGCTTTCCGGCCTGCCGTTCCTGACGTCACGCGGTAAGCTGGTGGATGCGGTAGTGAACGCCGTTGAGCACTATAATGAAATTAAACCGCAGCTGTTAACCACGGGCGGTACATCTGACGGGCGCTTTATCGCCCGCATGGGTGCTCAGGTTGTTGAGCTGGGGCCGGTGAATGCCACCATTCATAAAATCAATGAATGCGTTAACGCCGCCGACCTGCAGCTGCTGGCCCGGATGTATCAGCGCATTATGGAACAGCTTGTCGCCTGACGGGCAGTCAACTGAAGAGGTATCAGCATGGAATGGCTATCGCATTACTGGTGGATTATCGTCCTGGTGTTATTGCTGGGGATTTTTATTAACGTCATTAAAGACCTGAACCGAATCGATCCGAAGAAGTACATGGCAGACAAGCCTGAGCTTCCGCCGCATCGTGATTTTAACGATAAGTGGGATGACGAGGACGACTGGCCTAAGAAGAAATAGCAGTCTGTCTCACTCCGGGCGATTCCGGAGTGAGACGGATATTTACAGCAGCTCAATCAGATCATCATCTTTTGGTGCCGCGCCGCCGCTCAAAGCCTCATCGAAATAGTGCTTCGGCACGGTGTAGCGCAGGTGATCCAGCGCCGCCTTCATGCTGCGGTCGTCTATCGCATGCCCCAGATCGTCAATCAAATCCAGCGTCACGTCCCCGCCCAGGCTAAGTAACTTCTCGGCGGCATCCACCGCGTGTGTCGCGTGGATCACTTTGTCGTTGTCGCCATGGATAAGATGGATTGTGGTGCTGGTGGAGGCCTGCTGCGGCAGCTCCGCATAACGCCCGCTAAAAGCAATGACCCGAGCCGCAAGACCCGGCTGAGCCTTAATGCTCTCCAGCGCCATAATAGCCCCCTGCGAGAAGCCAATCAGCGCCGTCGCCGTGGGCGGCACGCCGCTTTGCCGCTGCCAGTCACGCACGGCGTCAATAAACTCAGGCATCGCGGCATCCACGCGCTGCTGACGGTTTTCTTCCGTCACGCCTGCCACCGAAAACCACTCCCGACCTGCGCCACTTTGATTCGGCCCGCTAATACTGACCACCAGAGCATCAGGAAATTCTGGTGCAAACCAGCTCCCGATTTCGCCCATGGCTTTAGCCGTGTCGCCTACGCCGTGGAACAGCAGTACCAGCTGGCTGGCTGGCGTTGCGGGGCTTTGGACAACAAAATGGTCATGTTTCATGGTTTTCTCCTGGTTAATGGAGACAACTATACGCCGCTGCATGGGGATGACCATGCCGTTTCATTGAACAAGTTAGTGGAATTTTTGCAATTGCATAATGCCGTGGTGCAGCTCCGCCGTACGATCCCGATCGAGATTTTCCAACGCACTTTGGGCTTCCTCACGCATCAGTGCAAGCAGGGCTTTTTTGCCGGGAAGCCCCAGCCGCTGGCTGAGCGTCTCGTTGCTTTCATGTTGCTGCAGGCGCCCGCGAAGCGCATGCAGCGGTAAAACGGACGCCAGCAAAAGGCGATTCAATGTCCCCAGACAGGCTTCCAATGGACGATGGGCAAAGGCAAAACCGGATAACTCTTCCCAGTCTTCGGCCAACAGTTCTGTTGGACAATCCGCGGTAAGAGGCAAAGACAATTCAAGCCAGTCTTTTTGCCACGGCCAGTCTCGCCGTAGCCGCCGCCGCTCATTTTCTGCCAGCAACCTGCCTTCGGGCTTCAGAGGCAATAGTGCCATAGCGCTGTAGCAGCCGCTGCTGGCTTCTTTGTGGCTTCCGATTCGCACCAGCTCAAAACCACAGCGTTGCCAGAAGCGCCACAGTTCATCGGTATAGCCGAAGCTGACCGAAAGATAATCACATTGATGATTCACCGCCTGCCGCGCATGTTCAATCATGCTGGCACCAATATGCTCGCGCTGACGCAGAGGATGAACCGCAATGCGGCTGATACGCAGCCCGCGAAGCGTAGCGGCCAATGGGCTTCCGCCATGTGCCGCCAGCGATTGTGCCACCAGATTGCCTCTCGGGCGCCGGAACCCGGCCCACACGCAACGGCTTAGCGTTGCATCGAGTCCACCTTCTTCAACCAGCCACAAAGCGCCTGCACACTGCTCTTTGATAATGGCCGCGATAAAATGCTGGCCGGGCGCATCAAGCATCCGCCGCCAGTCGAGCGGCGAGGTACGGTAATGTGCGCCCGAAAGCAGCCGATACATCTGCTTTAATTGCTCAGGGTTACTAAGCCAGTCTGCCTGCTCAACAACCTGTAAAACGGGATTGCCTTGCGGGAATTGCGCCAGATCCGGCTCATCAAAAAGCATGATCTTGTCAATCACCTGCTCCAGCGGATCGTTCGGCGCCCAGCGGATCGGCGTATTCAGCGTGAAAAGCTTGAGGGACGGAAATGCCGCACAGAATTTCAGTAAAAATCCGCGCCCGGTTCCCTCGTACCCCTGCACCGTCGTGGTCAGTAAAACGCGGGGGAAACGCTCTATTAGCTGGCGTAGCAGCGGGGTCGGAATAGCGGCGGCCTCGTCCACAATCAGCCAGTCATATGCCGCGAATTCACGCTCTGCGGCCAGCGCGTCCGGGGCCATAAACTGAAATGATTCGCCCGCATAGCTTGCCAACACGTCGGTGGCAGCCTTCGCGGGCGCTGTCACGAGACAAGCACCTGGTGTCCGGTCAACGAGCATGCCCGCCAGCGCAGATTTCCCCCGGCCTCTGGCCGCCGTTACTACCGCCACGCCGCGCGCCATCCCGGACAAATTATCAAGGATAGCGGCCTGCTCTTGCTCCGGCGCACCGCTGGCGGGCTGCCAGACCGGGCGGTGAGCAAAAGGATTCAGGGTGAATGATTCATGCTGCTGCCACAGCACGGCTTCTGAATCTTGCCGTATGCAGCGCTGAAGATGGGAAACAAAATGGGGGGTCGGAATCGGCTGTGGCGCATCGCTCCAGCGGCCGGAATCTTCATCCGGAAGCGAAGCCCAGCGCGACCACTCAGGCGTCAACAGCAGCAACCAACTGCCCGCTTTGAGCATCCCGGAAAGTGCAGCGAAGGCGGCGGCATCCAGCCCTCGCCTGGCATCAAAAACGGCATGCTGAAACTCACGCCCAAGCATGCTGCGCACTGCCGAGGGCGCGCAATGCAAAGGCAACTCAGGGGAAGAGCCAACCCACAGCCAGTCTCCGGGTAAAGAAGTCGACAGCGTTGCAACCTGCTCGCGGCTCCACTGACTATCACCGGCCAGCACCATCAGCCGGCGGATGCCCGTCTGCCGCATATGCGCCGTTGCCTGCTGCATCGGCGCGATGAAAGTTGCTGCGGTCATCGATTAACGGAGCGTATTGCCGAAGGTGTTGCACTGGGCCGGATCGCCGCTGTCAAAACCCCGTTTGAACCAGGTATAGCGCTGCTCGGAAGTGCCGTGGGTAAAACTGTCCGGCACCACTCGGCCCTGGCTTTGCTGCTGCAGGCGGTCGTCCCCAATGGCTTCAGCAGCATTGAGCGCTTCTTTCAGGTCACCTGAATCAAGCACCTGCTGTTTCTGCATGCTGTTGCCCCAGACGCCGGCGAAGCAGTCGGCCTGAAGTTCCATTTTTACCGACAGGCGATTAGCTTCGGCCTGAGAAGCATTCTGCTGTAGCTGGCGCACTTTCGGTTCAATACCCAACAGCTTCTGCACGTGATGCCCCACTTCGTGAGCAATGACGTAGCCCTGGGCAAAGTCGCCGCCCGCCCCAAGTTTGTTGCGCATATCATCGTAGAAGGAGAGGTCGATATAAACGGTGCTGTCCGCCGGGCAATAGAACGGCCCCATCACGGACTGGCCGGTACCGCAGCCGGTGCGCGTTGCCCCGCGGTACATCACCAGCTTAGGCTGCTGGTAGGTACGCCCCATCTTCTGGAAAATTTCACCCCATGTATCTTCGGTTGTCGCCAAAATGACCGAGGTAAATTTGGCGGCTTCGTCGTCTTTCGGGCTGATGGAGCGCTGCTGGGAAGACTGCTGAGAAACCTGCGGCTCGCCGGACAGGAAGGAAGTAAGATCGACGCCGTAATAGCTTGCCACAATGACCACGACCAGCAGCACCAGCCCGCCTTTTCCGCGTGGGATGCGAAAACCGCCGCCGCCCATGCTCATTCCAGGGCCAGAGGCGTCATTGCGCCTGTCTTCTACATTGTCGCTTTCGCGACGTCCTTGCCAACGCATACGCTCGTCCTCATTCACAACCTGTAATGGAATACTCGTCATACTTCAAGCTGCAGCTGCGTTGGCCGCACCCGCTCACCTCAGTCACATAGTTAGCTATGCGCCTGAGGACTCACGGCCTTGCCGCGTGATTCAGCACTATGGCCTCACCCCTTTGGGGCCAGCGCAAGCGCTGTTCAAAACGACCACGCGTTTTGTGCTACAACTTGAATTATTTAGAGTATAGATCGTAGGTGGTTACCGGCAGGATTACCATAAGAACAGACAGCGAAAAAACAGGGTGCGCAAAAACGCACCCCATTGCGCAACGTAAACGATTGCGTAGTTAGTCTAATTTAACGCCGAGACGGTGAGCAACTTCCTCGTACGCTTCAATCAGGCCACCCAGACTCTGGCGGAAACGGTCTTTGTCCATTTTATCAAGCGTTTGCTTGTCCCACAGGCGGCTGCCGTCCGGGGAGAATTCGTCACCCAGCACCACTTCGCCTTTGAACAGCCCAAACTCCAGCTTGAAGTCAACGAGGATCAGGCCAGCGTCATCAAACAGTTTGCTCAGTACGTCGTTAGCTTTGTAGCTCAGTTCACGCATGCGGGCCAGATTCTCTTTGCTCACCCAGCCAAAGGTTTCGCAGTAAGATTCATTGACCATCGGGTCATGCATGGCGTCGTTTTTCAGGAACAGATCGAACAGCGGTGGGTTCAGCTCAATACCTTCTTCAATACCAAGGCGCTTCACCAGTGAACCCGCGGCGCGGTTACGAATCACGCACTCTACCGGCACCATGTCGAGTTTCTTCACCAGCACTTCGTTGTCAGAAAGCAGCGCTTCCATCTGGGTCGGGATACCCGCTTCTTCCAGTTTGGCCATAATGAAATGGTTAAACTTGTTGTTTACCATGCCTTTACGGTCGAACTGCTCGATGCGCGCCCCGTCACCTGCTGACGTATCGTTACGGAATTCGAGCACCAACAGATCCGGATTTTCGGTACTGTAAACGGTCTTCGCTTTGCCGCGATACAACTCAGCTTGCTTTTGCATCTTTCTTACTCCAGGTATAGCGATCGCTTGCGCAATCGAGGGGGGTTAATACATAAGGCTTAAAAAACAAGGGCCGGAATTAACCGGCCCTTGAGTATTACTTGCTGAATGCTGCCTGGAAGACAGCGACCAGTGCATCGTTCTGAGACTGCGTCAGCGGGTGCCCTTTCGGATCGATGAACTGCAGGCTGCTGCGGTTATCGAGGTCGCCAACCTGCAGCTTATAGTCGCCGTTGGTGAGCCCAGGATCTTTCGCCCCCAGATCACTCCAGCTGCTGTCAGACAGCGCTTTGTAGGTTACCGCGATATTGCCCTGAGAGCGGGTTGTATCGGTGACCTTCATGCCCACTTTTTCAAGCGCGGCCGGCAGACGGTTCCACACGACGTTGAACGGCGCACGAACGACCAGCATTGGCAGCCCGGTATCATCCGCGGCACTCTGCACGTCAAGCTGCGCTGAGCTGCGGTTGTCCAGCGCATTCTGACGGGTCGTTTCAGACTTATCGAGACCGGCACTGATGATGTTCAGCATTTGCGCGCTATAGCGCTGCAGAGATGAAGCATCCGCCACCGGCTTGCCGCCCTGCTCCAGGTTCAGCAGCTTAACAACGACTGACTGCTGGTAGCCCTGAGGCTGCACGCTAATCTGGTAGCGGCCACGATACTGGACGTCTTCGTCAGCGCGGTTCCACTGAACCCAGTCGGTTGTCAGGGTCTGGCTGGCATCGTTGCGCTGGGCAATAGCGTAGTTCCCGGCTTGCAGGATACTGACCACCTGAGGCCAAAGGCCGCTTGCCTTGTTAGCTTCAACCTGCAGCGTGGCGGTATCACCGGTGAACTGAGTACGAGCCCCGTTCACCAATGCCAGCGCCTGCGCCGGCGGGCGAATATCCAGCTGCTTGCCTACAGCACCGCTGCCGTTGGTGACCGGAATGTTGTAGTCGCCATTCTGAATCGGCAGGATCATCCCGGCCGGAGAGTGGATTTCCGCAAGTGGGGTCGCATCCAGGTAGGACTCATCGCCGCTAACCTGACGCTTGTAACGCTGATCGGAACTGCACGCCGCTAACAGCATGGCGAGCGAAACAACAGCAACTTTTGCCACCGTCGACTTCTGTACTGAGTAAGCCATCAAATCTCCCTAAGCTTTACAGCAGACCGGCATGCTTAAGCGCGCTGATAATCACCGGGCGACTGGCGTCGGTCAGCGGCGTCATCGGCAGGCGTAAGGTGTCGGTTGCCACAAGACCCAACTCCCTCGCGGCCCATTTCACCGGGATAGGGTTAGGTTCTACAAACAATTTATGGTGCAGCGGCATCAGACGCTGGTTAATTTCGCGAGCCTGTGCAAATTGCCCTGAGGTGGCAAGTTTACACATTTCTGCCATTTCACGCGCGGCTACGTTTGCCGTCACGGAAATCACGCCGTGGCCGCCAAGCTGAATGAAGTCCAGCGAGCTGGCGTCATCGCCGCTCACCAGGATGAAGTCATCTTCAACCAGCTCTTTGATCTGGTTTACGCGGCTTAAGTTCCCGGTGGCTTCTTTGATACCGATAATATTTTTGATTTTCGCCAGGCGGCCAACGGTTTCCGGCAGCATGTCACAGCCGGTACGCGACGGCACGTTGTACAGCATCTGCGGCAGATGGGTGCTTTCAGCAATCGCTTTAAAGTGCTGGAACAGGCCTTCCTGAGTAGGCCGGTTGTAATACGGGGTGACCGTCAGGCAGCCCACAATGCCGCTGTCCTGCAGGTGATGCGTCAGGGAAATCGCTTCGGAAGTGGCGTTAGCCCCGGTACCGGCAATGATCGGGATACGCCCGTCCGCCAGTTCCACGGTAAGCTTCACTACGTCGACGTGTTCGTCGTGGCTTAAGGTAGCCGATTCGCCGGTAGTCCCTACCGAGACAATCGCCGATGTTCCGCTGGCGACATGGTAATCAATCAGTTTTTTCAGGCTGGACCGGCAGACATTACCTTTCTCATCCATCGGCGTAATTATCGCGACAACACTTCCCGTAAACATTAGCCACCCTCTGTGCAAACATGTTCTCCAATGTTACGTTTGGTGCCATAGCAAAAGCAAGCCGCCAGAAGGCGCTAAGCGGTTGGCAGCATACTTTTTTTATGCTTTCCTAATGTGAATCTCACCGATTGACAGGAAGAACACGTTTGACACCCTCATCACACCATTATTTGGTTATCACAGCCCTGGGGGCGGACCGTCCGGGTATCGTCAATACCATCACACGTCACGTAAGCAGCTGCGGCTGTAATATCGAAGACAGCCGGCTGGCGATGCTGGGTGAAGAGTTCACCTTTATCATGCTGCTTTCCGGCACCTGGAACGCGATAACCCTGATCGAATCCACTCTGCCGCTAAAGGGCGCCGAACTCGATCTGTTAATTGTGATGAAACGCACAACCGCACAGGAAAGACCGGCCACGCCGGCCACGGTTTGGGTGCAGGTTGAAGTGGCAGACTCGCCGCACCTGATTGAGCGATTTACCCATCTGTTTGATACCCATCAAATGAACATTGCCGAGCTTGTTTCCCGCACTCAGCCCGCTGAAAACGGCGTGGGGCCACGTCTGTATATTCAGATCACGGCCCACAGCCCCGGTTCACAGGATGCGACAATTATCGAGCAAGCGTTTAAAGCCCTATGTACAGAACTGAAAGCAGAAGGCACTATTAACGTGGTTAACCCACAGCAAGATGATTAAAGACGGAGAGTAGTGATGAGCCCACTGAAAGCCGGTGATATTGCACCGAAATTTAGCTTGCCCGATCAGGACGGCGAACAAGTAAATTTAACCGACTTCCAGGGACAGAGAGTTCTGGTTTATTTCTATCCAAAAGCGATGACACCAGGCTGCACCGTGCAGGCATGTGGTTTGCGCGACAACATGGATGAGTTGAAAAAGCGTGGCGTGGAAGTGCTGGGTATCAGCACCGACAAGCCGGAAAAACTTTCCCGTTTTGCCGAGAAAGAGCTGCTTAACTTCACCCTGCTTTCTGATGAAGACCACGAGGTTTGCAATCAGTTTGGCGTGTGGGGCGAGAAATCTTTTATGGGTAAAACCTACGACGGCATTCACCGCATCAGCTTCCTGCTGGACGGCGACGGTAAAGTGGAAAAGGTGTTTGACGATTTCAAAACCAGCAACCACCACGATATCGTTGTGAACTGGCTGACCGAAAACGCCTAAGTACAGATAAAGAACAGATAAAAAAGCCGACATCTTAGTCGGCTTTTTTCTTCCTGTTATTCCCGACTCGTCGCGTCATCTACCGCTGAAGCATCCGGCCAGGCGTGAACCACGGCTTTAATCAGCGTTGCCAGCGGGATTGCAAAGAACACGCCCCAGAATCCCCACAGCCCGCCAAAAATCACCACTGACAGAATAATCACCAGCGGATGAAGATTCACCGCCTCCGAGAACAGCACCGGCACCAGCAGGTTGCCGTCCAGCGCCTGAATAATGAGATACACGCCAAAGAGCGTCCAAAACTCAGTGCCCAGGCCAAACTGGAACAGCGCCACGCAAATCACCGGAATAGTGACCACAAACGCGCCGATGTAAGGAATTAGCACCGAGAAGCCAACCAGCACCGCCAGCAGTAGCGAGTAATTCAGCCCGAAAATAATAAAGCCGATATAGGTCGCCACGCCCACGACAATCATCTCCAGCACTTTGCCGCGAATATAGTTGGTGATTTGCTGGTTCATCTCCAGCCAGACTTGCCCGGCCAGACCTCGGTTGCGCGGCAGAACACGGCGCACGGCATTCAGCATCTGCTCTTTGTCCTTCACCAGGAAGAACACCATCAGCGGCACCAGAATCAGGTAAATAGCCAATGTCAGCAGCCCAACCAGCGACGCCAGCGAGAATTTCACCACCTGGTCGCCCATGCCGGAAAGCCGACTGCGAACGTTTTCGGCCATGGCGTCAATAATGCCCGCATCCACCAGCGCCGGATAACGCTTCGGCAATGTGGCGGCAAAATCGGAAAGTTTGTTGAGCATCCCCGGCATATCACGAATCAGGTTGATGCCCTGCTGCCAGGCGACGGGCGCCACAAACAGCACCATCAGCAGCAAAATGCCGACAAACAGCACCAGCACAATGGTGGTGGCCCACGTTCGGGAACAACCGATACGCTCGAGGCGCACCGTAGGCCACTCAAGCAAATAGGCCAGAACGATGGCAACCAGCAGCGGTGCCAGCAGACCGTGCAGGAAGAACAGGATGCAAAAACCCGCCACCAGAATAACCAACAGGGCAATCGCCTCCGGGTCGCTGAAGCGACGGCGATACCACTGCAACAACATGTCGAGCATACATCCCTTCCGTGAAGTTTTTTTTGATGCCGAATTGTATCGAAATGTCACCGCAAAGACTTTGCTTTTTACGGCGGATTACAAAGGAGAATCCACCAAATAAAATCTTCGCAGCTTCAACGCCCTACAGTACACTTCTTTAAGCGAACAAACTTGTACTCATCGTGTCAAAATCTGACAACGACTAAACGGGACAGTAGTTATGGTTAGGCAGTTGAAAAAGACCCTGATTGCAACACTTACGGCCTCGCTGCTGGTAGGAACCCTACTGCCAGCGCGCGCGGATGTGACTGACCAACTCCCAGATATGGGAACATCTGCGGGCAGCACGCTGTCTATCGCGCAGGAAATGCAGATGGGCGATTTTTACGTCCGCCAGCTGCGCGGTAGCGCCCCGCTGATTAACGATCCGCTGCTAACGCAGTACATCAACTCACTGGGCATGAGGCTGGTTAGCCACGCTAATTCGGTGAAGACCCCGTTCCACTTCTTCCTGATCAACAACGACGAAATCAACGCCTTTGCCTTCTTCGGCGGCAATGTGGTGCTGCACTCGGCGCTGTTCCGTTATGCCGATACGGAAAGCCAGCTGGCTTCTGTTATGGCTCACGAAATCTCCCACGTTACCCAGCGCCACCTGGCGCGTGCGATGGAAGATCAAAAGAAAAATGCGCCGCTGACCTGGGTGGGAGCCTTAGGCTCAATTCTGCTGGCGATGGCCAGCCCCCAGGCCGGGATGGCCGCCCTGTCCGGAACGCTGGCCGGGACGCAACAAGGCATGATCAGCTTTACGCAGCAGAATGAGCAGGAAGCTGACCGCATCGGTATTCAGGTACTCCAGCGTTCGGGCTTTGATCCTCAGGCGATGCCAGGCTTCCTCGAAAAGCTGCTCGATCAGGCCCGCTACTCCTCTCGTCCACCGGAAATTCTGCTGACCCACCCATTGCCGGAAAGCCGCCTGGCGGATGCCCGCAACCGCGCCAACCAAATGCGTCCGGTGGTGGTTCAGTCCTCGGAAAGTTTCTACATGGCAAAGGTTCGCACCCTGGGGATGTATAACTCGGGCCGCAATCAGCTAACCCCGGATCTGCTGGATGCCTGGTCAAAAGGCAACGTGCGTGAGCAAAACGCGGCGCAATATGGTCGCGCGCTGCAGGCTTTGCAGGCGGATAAATACGACGAGGCAAGAAAAACGCTTCAGCCACTGATTAGCGCCCAGCCGGGCAACCCGTGGTATCTCGATCTGGCCACCGATATCGATCTCGGCCAGCACAAAGCCAACGACGCGATCAACCGGCTGAAAAACGCCCCGGACCTGAAGAATAACCCGGTGCTGCAGCTGAACCTCGCCAATGCTTACCTGGAAGGCGGGCAGACCGCCGAGGCAGCAACGCAGCTTAATCGCTACACGTTCGCTCACCCTGACGACACCAACGGCTGGGATTTATTGGCTCAGGCTCAGGGGAAACTGGGCAACCGCGATCAGGAGTTAGCGGCTCGCGCCGAAGTCATGGCGCTCAATGGCCGCCTGGATCAGGCTATTTCAATGCTCAGTAGCGCCAGCTCGCAGGTGAAACTCGGCAGTCTGCAGCAGGCCAGGTACGACGCCCGGATCGATCAGTTGCGCCAGCTTCAGCAGCGCTTTAAACCTTATATGAAGATGTAACAGGAGTTCGTATGTCCACGAAGGTCGAAATTTATCACAACCCGCGCTGCTCCAAGAGCCGTGAAACGCTGAACCTGTTGAAGGAAAAGGGCGTCGAGCCAGAAGTGGTGCTCTACCTGGAAACGCCGCCTGACGCAGCTACCGTCGAATCACTGCTGAAGAAACTGGGATTTACCAGCGCCCGGGAGCTGATGCGCCGCAAAGAAGACTTGTACAAAGAACTGAAGCTGGACGACGCCAGCCTCAGCGAAGAAGCGCTCATTCAGGCGATGATTGAGCACCCGAAACTCATCGAGCGCCCAATCGTACTGGCCAACGGCAAAGCCCGCATTGGCCGCCCGCCGGAACAGGTGCTCGAGATCCTCTGACCTGCCCCGCCCGTTCCCTCTCCGGGAACGGGTTAGCCGCTCACCGGCACAATTTTCAGCTCAGCCAGCCCCACGCCAATCTTACGCGGTTCATGCCCCAGAATATTGCCTTCGTTGGACAGCTGCGGCTTCGGTGGTTCAATGGTCAGCGCTTTGCTGCCTGCCGGGTTATCAAAACGCAGCGTGACGGTAGAAAGCTGGTCGCCGAAAGTAATGGTTTGCTCTTCATCACCGACCTTCACCGAAACCGGCTCGGCGACGTTTGGCCCAAAGGCTTTGGCCACCAGCACCAGATCAAACGTGGTCGGCAGCGGATCCTGATACTCAATGGTCACCACGGGCGCCATATTGGCGTTTGACCAGCGGCCCCAGGCTTCCGGGCGTGAAATGCCGCTGAACTGCTTCACGCTTTTCGGCGCCCCAGCTACGTTAAAGATAAAGCTGTCCGCCTGGTAGCGAATACTGTTCTCATCCGCCTTCAGCAGAGCCACATTATTTTTGAAACGATCGTTACTAAGCGTTTGCTCGTCAAACTGCACGTTGTATTCATCCAGCGGTTTGTCCACCAGCCGCACCGTTGGCTCTCCACCAAGCTGCCCCTGGGCCACGCACAAGCCAGTAGAAAGCGCGAGCTGCGGCTCCCACAGGCGCGCCATTTTGTAGCAACGATCGGCCCAGATAAATCGGTCATCGCTTTTAAAATCCGCCAGTTGATAGCGCAGCGGCGCGGAGTACTCGCTTTCCGGCAGCGGTTCAATTTTGCCTTTGCCGATTTTCAGCAATAGCGGCAGCTTGAAGTGCGCGCCAGAATAACTGAACGTGTTCTTCTTCTGATCGATGCTGTAGCGGCTGATGGTTTTCGGGAAGTTCCACAGATCGATCACGTCCGGTTTCCACTCGGCAACCTTCTCTTTCAGGTTGGTAAAGACCATCGACAGAGACTCGCCCGACAGGCTGCTGCGCCCCAGGCCGATGTAGTTCCCCCCGCCGAGGATATCCAGCACCGTCGCGCCGTTATCCATCGTGTTACGCTTCACGGCTTTTATTTCCGCCTGCGGTTTATCGCCGCGAATGACAAAGAACAGGTTCTGCCTGTCCTGCTTCGTCAGGTATTTATACGCCGTGTTGTTCATCGCCAGATGGTCGGAAGAGACCACGATCACCGTGTTACGGAAATACGGCGAGGCTTTGATTTTGTCTATCAGAGCCGCGATATGCTCCTGGCTGCAGGAAACGGCGCTGAAAGATCGGTTTTCTTTGCCCTCGTAGCTGTAGCTGCGGCGGTTGCAGGTTTTCGAGATAAAGCCATCGGGATGATGGGTATCGACCGTCAGGGTAAACAGCGAGAAACGCTTCCCGGCTTTAGAAAGCTCGATAAACTTGTCATAAGCTTCGTCCAGCACCGTATCGTCGTAAAAGCCCCAGTTATTCCGGTAATTTGGGTCGGCCACCATTCCCTTAAGCTCCTGCGCGCCGTACATATGCTCGAAGCCGTGGGACTGCAGGAAAATGTCTTTACCCGCAAAGCGCAGGTCCGCGCCCTGGATAAAGTAGTTTTGATAGCCGGATGCCTTAAGAATATCCCCGAGGCAGATGTTCTTCGGGAAGAAGCTCGACATTGACGCCGAGGAGTTCCCCTCGAAAGGTGCGAACAGCGGGATCCCGCACTGCGAGGCCACAATGCCCGCAATGGTGTAGTCCATCCCCGCCATCTGCCCGGTATGGCTGAAATCTATTGCCTGGCTTTTCAGAGCGTTCAGCTCGGGCCCTAAGCCAGGAAACGTCTGCTCATCAAAATAGGTGCGTTCCAGACTTTCGCCGTAGATATAAACCAGGTTGAGCTTCGGCTGTTTAATGGTGCCTTCAGGGACTTTATACCAGTCGGCAAAGTCAGACGTGCCGGTTCGGGTCTGGGATTTAATCAGCGACACCACCTGCTGGTAGGCAGGCGTTGTTTTGATTGAAAACAGGGCCAGAAACAGCGCCAGGGCACTGTAGCCCAAATGATGAGGATGATTCTTCCGGCGTAAAATCCAGGTCAGACCACCAAAAATCGCAATCAACCCGACGGCGAGGCCCAGCCCAGGCAAAATGTATTTGCCGACGCCCGCACCTGTCATGCTGCTGGTGAGCGTATAGAGCACCGCGTCGTTAATGCCTTCGCCGGTAAAATAATTACTGGCCAGCAACGTCACGTTAAGCACGATAAACAGCCCGAGCATCAGTAAGATGACCGACAGCCACCAGATATTTCGACCCGCCTTTACCGCATATACGGCAATAGCTGCCAAAAACAGCACCAAAGAAAGCAATTCGGACAATGCCAATACCTCAACCCTCGCGCGGCCTGGCGCGATTATTCATGCAGAAAAATAACAGCCGGTAATTTAACCTTACCGTCATATAGCTGCAATTCCCCTGACATTACTTTGCTCACCACCTCGACTTTTCAGAATATCCCGCGAATTTTAGGACTGATGACCTTTAATAGTTTTCAACGATTACAACCATCGCTACTACAACGAACCGGGGAATTGACCTTTTTAAGGCTAAAGTGCTGTAATTTCGCCGCTGTTATAATTTTTTAAAGTGGAATTGTAACGCGCAACACCGGCCACCCCCGCAACGGGTGGCCTTTTTTATGCCCGTCGCATAGCTGTTAGGAAATACCTCTTGATTCAATAAAGCCTACCCATTAGTGACGCAGTTCAAAATTCGGTACCTTTCTCCCATCGCAAAACGGAGGAAGTTTAGATGTCTTTAATTAATACCAAAATCAAACCATTCAAAAACCAGGCTTTTAAAAACGGCGAATTCGTTGAAGTTACGGAAAAAGATACTGAAGGCCGCTGGAGCGTTTTCTTCTTCTACCCGGCTGACTTCACTTTCGTTTGCCCGACCGAACTGGGCGACGTGGCTGACCACTACGAAGAACTGCAGAAACTGGGCGTAGACGTGTATTCCGTTTCTACCGACACCCATTTCACCCACAAAGCGTGGCACGGCAGCTCTGAAACCATCGCTAAAATCAAATACGCGATGATCGGCGACCCAACCGGCGCGCTGACCCGTAACTTCGAAAACATGCGTGAAGACGAAGGTCTGGCAGACCGCGCTACCTTCGTGGTTGACCCACAGGGCATCATCCAGGCTATCGAAGTGACCGCCGAAGGCATTGGCCGTGACGCGTCTGACCTGCTTCGTAAAGTGAAAGCGGCTCAGTACGTGGCTTCTCACCCAGGCGAAGTTTGCCCGGCTAAATGGAAAGAAGGTGAAGCGACTCTGGCTCCATCTCTGGACCTGGTCGGCAAAATCTAAGTTTTACCCGCGTTACCCTCTTTTATTTTACGGCTGCTCCGGCAGCCGTTTTTTTCTCGCCACCAGGGAGACTGACCATGCTCGACACAACAATGAAAACCCAGCTCAAAGCCTATCTTGAGAGACTAACGAAACCTGTTGAGTTGATTGCCACGCTGGACGACGGCGCGAAATCATCTGAAGTAAAAGAACTGCTGGCAGACATCGCTGAGTTATCCGACAAAGTTTCTTTCAGCATTAATAACGACCTGCCGGTGCGCAAACCGTCATTTTTAATCACTAACCCAGGCTCAAGCCAGGGCCCGCGCTTTGCCGGCTCTCCGCTGGGTCACGAATTCACTTCCCTGGTGCTGGCTTTGCTCCAGGTCGGCGGTCACCCGTCCAAAGAATCTCAGGATCTGCTGGCGCAAATCCGTGAGATCGACGGCGACTTCCACTTTGAAACCTATTATTCCCTCTCCTGCCACAACTGCCCGGACGTTGTGCAGGCGCTGAACCTGATGAGCGTGCTGAATCCGCGCATCACCCATACTGCTATCGACGGCGGCGTTTACCAGAATGAAATTCAGGCACGCAATGTGATGGGCGTGCCTGCCGTGTTCCTGAACGGCAAAGAATTTGGTCAGGGCCGCATGACGCTGGCTGAAATCGTGGGCAAAATTGATACCGGCGCAGAAAAACGCGCGGCGGAAGCGCTGAACCAGCGTGAGGCTTATGACGTGCTGATCGTCGGCAGCGGCCCTGCGGGCGCGGCGGCGGCGGTCTATGCGGCGCGTAAAGGCATCCGTACCGGCCTGATGGGCGAACGCTTCGGCGGCCAGGTGCTGGATACCGTGGATATCGAAAACTACATTTCCGTGCCGAAAACCGAAGGCCAGAAGCTGGCGGGCGCGCTGAAAGCCCACGTGGACGACTATGACGTGGACGTGATCGACACGCAAAGCGCCAGCAAGCTTATCCCGGCGAAAACCGAAGGCGGCCTGCACCAGATCCAAACGGCATCAGGCGCCACGCTGAAAGCACGCAGCATTATCGTGGCGACCGGCGCAAAATGGCGCAACATGAACGTGCCGGGTGAAGATCAGTACCGCACCAAAGGCGTGACTTACTGCCCGCACTGCGACGGCCCGTTGTTCAAAGGCAAGCGCGTGGCGGTCATCGGCGGCGGGAACTCCGGCGTGGAAGCGGCCATTGACCTGGCGGGTATCGTTGAGCACGTCACCCTGCTGGAATTTGCCCCGGAAATGAAGGCCGATCAGGTTCTGCAGAACAAAGTACGCAGCCTGAAAAACGTCGACATCGTGCTGAACGCCCAGACGCTGGAAGTGAAAGGCGACGGCAGCAAAGTGACCGGCCTGCAGTATAAAGACCGCGTGACCGAAAGCGTACATGACGTTGCCCTGGCCGGCATCTTCGTCCAGATCGGCCTGCTGCCGAACACCACCTGGCTGGAAGGCAGCGTGGAGCGCAACCGCATGGGTGAAATTATCATCGACGCGAAATGCGAAACCACCGTCAAAGGAGTATTCGCTGCAGGCGACTGCACCACCGTGCCTTACAAACAGATCATCATCGCCACCGGCGAAGGCGCGAAAGCCTCCCTGAGCGCGTTTGATTACCTGATTCGCACCTCAGCCCCGGAATAAAGCACCTGCCAATAAGGCCGCGCCACAGCGGCCAGCCATAAAAAAAGCGGCCTGTCATAGGCCGCTTTTTCACGTTCTAAATCTTACTTACGACGCCAGGTCGTGCCACCCGCGCCGTCTTCCAGCACAATGCCCATCTCGTTCAGGCGGTCACGCGCCTGGTCCGCCAGCGCCCAGTCTTTCGACTGACGCGCATCGTTACGCTGCTTGATCAGCGCTTCGATTTCCGCCACTTCGCCGTCGTCCGCCTGCGCGCCGCCCTGCAGGAACTGCTCCGGATCCTGCTCCAGCAGGCCCAGAATTGCGGAGAGCTTACGCAGCGCCGCCGCCAGTCCGTTTGCCGCCGCAAGATCTTCCGCTTTAAGACGGTTCACTTCGCGGGCCATATCGAACAGCACGGAGTAGGCTTCCGGGGTGTTGAAGTCATCGTCCATCGCTTCGCGGAAGCGGGCTTCGAACGCTTCGCCCCCGGCTGGCGCCACGCTACTGTCGGTCCCACGCAGCGAGGTGTACAGACGCTCCAGCGCCGAGCGAGCCTGTTTCAGGTTCTCTTCACTGTAGTTGAGCTGGCTGCGATAGTGGCCGGACATCAGGAAGTAACGCACGGTTTCCGCGTCGTAATACTTCAGCACGTCACGCACGGTAAAGAAGTTACCCAGGGATTTAGACATCTTCTCGCGGTCAACCATCACCATCCCGGAGTGCATCCAGGTGTTGACGTACTCGCCGTCGTGGGCACAGGTAGACTGCGCGATTTCGTTCTCGTGGTGCGGGAACATCAGATCGGAGCCGCCGCCGTGAATGTCAAAGTGGTTGCCCAGCTCTTTGCAGTTCATGGCGGAACATTCGATATGCCAGCCCGGGCGGCCTTCGCCCCACGGAGACGTCCACGCAGGCTCGCCTGGCTTGGACATTTTCCACAGCACGAAGTCCATTGGGTTACGCTTAACGTCAACCACGTCCACGCGTGCACCCGCCTGAAGCTGATCCAGATCCTGGCGAGACAGCAGGCCATAATTCGGGTCGGTCAGCACCGAGAACATCACATCGCCGTTTTCCGCCACATAGGCGTGATCGCGGGCCAGCAGCTGTTCAACAATTTCGATGATTTCCGGAATGTGTTTGGTCGCACGCGGCTCGCTGTTCGGGCGTGAAATGTTCAGCGCGTCGAAATCTTTGTGCATTTCGACGACCATGCGGTCGACCAGCGCCACAAAGTCTTCGCCATTTTCATGGGCGCGCTTAATGATTTTATCGTCGATGTCGGTGATGTTACGCACGTAGTTCAGCTCATAGCCGAGGGAACGCAGGTAGCGCGCCACCACGTCGAACGCAACAAAAGTACGGCCATGGCCGATGTGACAGAGATCGTAAACGGTGATACCACACACGTACATGCCTACCTTTCCGGCATGAATAGGTTTGAATTCCTCTTTTTGGCGAGTCAGTGTATTAAATATTTTTAACATCAGGGGATTCCATGTAAGCGTGTGGAAGAATACTCCCGGTTATCTTACCCGATTATTTTCCCCGACGGCAGTCTGCTTTGCATTACTGACTATGATGTAGCGTTATGCTATAACAGCGTGCTGGTACGACGGCACCGTTTGCCGCCGTACTCTCTGACACTCATAGGATGCAAGCATGGTTACTTTTCACACTAATCACGGCGACATCGTCATCAAAACTTTTGATGATAAAGCGCCTGTTACCGTTAAAAACTTCCTGGACTACTGCCGCGAAGGCTTCTACAACAACACCATTTTCCACCGTGTGATCAACGGCTTTATGATCCAGGGCGGCGGTTTCGAACCGGGTATGAAGCAGAAAGCGACCAAAGACACCATTCAGAACGAAGCGAATAACGGCCTGAAAAACACCCGTGGTACGCTGGCAATGGCTCGTACCCAGGCTCCGCACTCTGCTACCGCACAGTTCTTCATCAACGTGGCCGACAACGACTTCCTGAACTTCAGCGGCGAAAGCCTGCAGGGTTGGGGCTACTGCGTGTTCGCAGAAGTGGTTGAAGGGATGGACGTGGTTGAGAAAATCAAAGCCGTTTCCACCGGCCGCAGCGGTATGCACCAGGATGTACCGAAAGAAGACGTTATTATCGAAAGCGTGACCGTCAGCGAATAATGTCGACGCTGTTTATTGCAGATTTACACCTCTGCCCAGAAGAACCGGCGATCACCGCCGGTTTTCTGCGTTTCTTATCCGGTGAAGCCCGCCAGGCGGATGCGCTCTATATTCTTGGCGATCTGTTCGAAGCCTGGATTGGCGACGACGCGCCGGAGCCGCTCTACCAGCAAATCGCCGCGGCTATTAAAGCGGTGGTTGATACCGGCATTCCCTGCTATTTCATTCACGGCAACCGGGACTTTTTACTCGGCAAGCGCTACGCCAAAGCCAGCGGCATGACTCTGCTGCCGGAAGAAAAGCTCCTCGATGTTTATGGCCGAAAAATCCTGATCATGCACGGCGACACGCTGTGTACCGACGACGAAGGCTATCAGGCATTTCGCCGCAAGGTTCATCAGCCGTGGCTGCAGAAGCTCTATCTCGCCCTGCCGCTGTTTATTCGCCAGCGTATCGCCGACCGGATGCGCGCCGACAGCCAGGCGGCGAATAATATGAAGTCGCTGGAGATCATGGATGTGAACCCGCAGGCGGTGGTCGACACTCTTACCCGCCACAATGTCCAATGGCTGATTCACGGGCACACTCATCGCCCGGCGATTCACGAACTTGAGGCTAACGGGCAACCCGCTTTCCGCTGCGTGTTAGGCGCGTGGCATAAAGAAGGGTCGATGATCAAAGTCACGCCGGAAAACGTCGAGCTGATTCATTTTCCTTTCTGACCTAAAAGCCCGCTTTTTTGCCGATTCGTTAACCACGCAACCGTTTTCCTTGCCCGAAGTTCGTGCTATTCTCTGAGCCCTTCTGATACGGGCGCCCGTCGCCCGATGATGTCTGCACACCCACAGGAGTTTTGAGACGCATGTCTTCTGAGCACACCCCGGCGCGTATCGCCATTGTTATGGGTTCCAAAAGTGACTGGGCCACCATGCAGTTCGCCGCTGAAATCCTTACCGCCCTGAATGTCCCTCACCATGTCGAAGTCGTCTCCGCCCACCGCACGCCGGATAAGCTTTTCAGCTTTGCCGAGCAGGCCGAAACTAATGGCTACCAGGTTATCATCGCCGGAGCCGGTGGCGCAGCGCACCTGCCGGGTATGCTGGCCGCGAAAACCCTGGTCCCGGTGCTGGGTGTGCCGGTTCAAAGCGCTGCTCTGAGCGGCGTGGACAGCCTTTATTCTATCGTCCAGATGCCGCGCGGCATTCCTGTCGGCACGCTGGCCATCGGTAAAGCCGGAGCCGCCAACGCCGCCCTGCTGGCCGCGCAGATCCTGGCCCTGCATGACGCAGACCTGAGCCAGCGCCTGGCGACCTGGCGTCAAACCCAGACCGACGAAGTGCTGGATAATCCTGATCCACGGAGTGAAGCATGAAGCGCGTTTGTGTCTTAGGTAACGGCCAGCTGGGGCGCATGCTCCGCCAGGCCGGTGAGCCGCTGGGCATCGCCGTTTACCCTGTCGGGCTGGACGCCGAGCCGGAAGCCGTACCGTTCGCCCAGAGCGTGATCACCGCCGAGATTGAGCGCTGGCCTGAAACCGCGCTCACCCGCGAACTGGCGCGCCATAACGCCTTCGTTAACCGCGATATCTTCCCGATCATCGCCGACCGCCTGACGCAAAAACAGCTGTTCGATAAGCTCGGCCTGGCCACCGCGCCGTGGCAGTTGCTCTCCGGCAGCCATGAATGGCAGGACGTGTTCAGCCAGCTGGGCTCTCTGGCTATCGTGAAGCGCCGCGTGGGCGGCTACGATGGCCGCGGCCAGTGGCGCTTACGTGCCGATGAAACCGACCAGCTGCCGGAAGAGTGCTACGGCGAATGCATCGTCGAGCAGGGCATTAACTTCTCCGGCGAAGTTTCTCTGGTAGGCGCGCGCGGCCACGACGGCAGCACGGTGTTCTACCCGCTGACCCACAACCTGCACCAGGACGGCATTCTGCGCACCAGCGTTGCCTTCCCGCAGGCCAACGCCGAACAGCAGCGTCAGGCCGAAACCATGCTCACCGCCATCATGCACGAGCTGGGCTACGTCGGCGTGATGGCGATGGAGTGCTTCGTCACGCCAGCCGGCCTGCTGATCAACGAGCTGGCCCCGCGCGTGCACAACAGCGGGCACTGGACGCAAAACGGCGCGTCTATCAGCCAGTTCGAGCTGCACCTGCGCGCCATCGTGGATTTGCCGCTGCCGCAGCCTGTCGTTAATGCCCCGTCGGTGATGGTGAATCTGATCGGCACCGACCTGAATTATGCCTGGCTGAAACTGCCGCTGGTGCACCTGCACTGGTACGACAAAGACGTTCGTCCGGGCCGTAAAGTCGGGCACCTCAACCTGAACGACAGCGACACCGGCCGCCTGAGCGCCTCGCTGGAAGCCCTGGTTCCCCTGCTCCCGGCCGAATACGCCAGCGGCATTGCCTGGGCGCAGAGCAAGCTGGTGAAGTAAAACCGCACCTCGTCTGACCCTCTGTTTGACTTTAGAGGGTCAGACCATTTCCCCCCTTCCCCTTTCCTTTGCCTGACCAGAAGCGCACAATCCCCCCGTTTCGCCGCTTCAGACTAAGGTTATGCCATGGAAAAACGCCCCAACACGCAGGACTACGATCGCCTGCTGCTCAACGACATCCCGCTGATTGACGTTCGCGCCCCGGTAGAGTTCGCTCAGGGTTCAATGCCCGCCGCCCATAACTTACCGCTGATGCTGGACGATGAACGCGCTCAGGTCGGAACGTGCTATAAGCAGCAGGGCCAACAGGCCGCCGTCGAACTGGGGCACCGGCTGGTCAGCGGCGAGCGAAAAGCCAGCCGAATCGAACGCTGGCTGGAAAGCTGCCGCCAGCAGCCGGAAGGCTATTTATGCTGTGCCAGAGGCGGAATGCGTAGCCACATCGTGCAGCAGTGGCTGCGGGAAAACGGCCTCGAGTACCCGCTGGTCACCGGCGGTTACAAAGCCCTGCGCCAGCATGCCATGCAGGTAATCGACACCCGTTCTCAGTCGCCGATGATTATCGTCAGCGGCAACACAGGCTGCGGCAAAACCATCCTGATCCGCTCCCTGCCAAGGGGCGTTGACCTCGAAGGGCTGGCGCACCATCGCGGCTCGTCGTTTGGCCGCACGATTGTCGCCCAGCCTTCTCAGGCCAGCTTCGAAAACAATCTCGCCGTCACTCTGCTCAAAATCAGCCCGACCGAATTGAAAACACTGGTTGTAGAGGATGAAGGCCGGATGATTGGCTCCCGCCATATCCCCGAAGCCTTCAGGGAACAGATGCTGCGCTCGCCGATTGTGGCCATCGAGGATCCGTTCGAGCTGCGGCTGGAGCGCCTCAAAAACGAATACTTCCGGCAGATGAGCGAGGCGTTTTTATCCGTCAGCGAGGAAGAAACCGCGTGGCGCGATTACGCCGAGTATCTGCACCACGGTCTGTTTGCCATCCGCCGCCGCCTGGGCATGGAACGCTTTCAGCAGTTCACCACCAGGCTGGACGAAGCCTTGTTAACCCAGAGGAAAACCGGCTCCTGCGAAGGCCATCTGGCCTGGCTGTCGCCGCTGCTGAAAGAGTATTACGACCCGATGTATCGCTATCAGCTCAGCCAGAAGGCCGACCAGATCGTCTTCCGGGGGGATTACCAGCAGGTCGAAGCCTGGCTGCGCAGCGTCAACGAGTAGCCGATTTTTCCCCGGCTGCGAGCGTCAGCCCTAGTCCGGTCACCGCCAGCCCAACCAGCGGAATGCCCACTGCCCACGGCAACGTAAACGCCAGCGCGAACAATGCCGTGCCGGTCGCTGGCCCCACAGATCCCTGCAGATCGCTCACCACCGAAAGTGCCGCCATATAGGTCGCGCGTAACCGCACCGGGGCTAACTTGTTCACCGCCGTCGGGATCAGCGGGCCGGTCATCATCTGCGACAGAGAATAAAGGCAGACCGCCATCACCAGCGTGACGACGTGTGGATGTGCCAATAGCAAAACAAAGGCAGCGATCAGCGCCAAACCCGCACTGAGCGTGATAAACAATGCAGAGCGTCGGGCAAACAGCTTCGTTAAGGCCAGCTGGCCGACCGTATTAATCCCCGCCCCGAACGCGAACAAATAGCCGATACTGGCGGCGCTCATCCCCATCTGATTGCTGGCGTACAGCGGCATGACGGCCTCCACCCAGCTCCCGGCCACGCCCAGCAGTAGCACCCAAATCAGCACCCCGGCCAGGCGGCGATCCCGGAACGCGGGCAGCAGCGCGCTCAGCCCCTCTTCATCATCGGCCTCATCGTCCACTCCAGCGGCCAGCGGACGCGTTTCCGCCAGAGAGATCGCCAGCAACAGGCCGCCGGCCACCATCACCGAACCTCCGGCCAGGAAAACGTAGCCCAGCCCCTCTTGCACCAGCACCGTGCCCAGCAGCGGCCCGGCAATCGCGCCCGCGCCGGAACACACGCGCATGATGCTGAACTGGCGGCGGTGCTCCGAGGCTGGCGTGGCGTCCGCCACCACGGTGTAAATGGTCGGGTGCAGCACCGATTCAAACAGGCCAATAACGATCAGCACAGCGGCGGCGGCAAAAACGCCGTGCGTAAAGAACAGCGCGATAAAGCCCACCCCAACGCCGGTCGCCGAAATAATCAACACGGGCCTTCTGCCCACGCGATCGGCAATCCCGCCGATAAACGGCGCGGCCAGCAGCTCGCCCCCGGCATAGCAGCCGAACAGCAGGCCAATAAACTCCACCGGGATAGCGGCAGACTGCTGCGCCCACAGCGGGAAAAAAGGCACAATCGCGCCGTCGACCAGGCCAACGATGAAATAGAGGATAAAACCCAGAACGTGGGGCTTGCGGTACGAAACAACGGGGGATGCGAATAGTGCCATGATATTACCCAAGTACAATTACCCCGAATGCCGGGGAGAATATGTACGTTGGATAACGTTAACGTTTACGACTTGCGAGAAGCTGGAGCGATACTAGCCAATCGCCGGGAAAAGGGCAACTGTGAGATTTGGGGCAACCTGGATACAAATTTTCAAAGATACGCCGCCCCCTATGCCACCAAGTTCTCTGAACCGCAAACTATCACCCACACATCAAAACATCTGCGTGGGCTCGGAATAAACATGAAATCTAACTTCAGCTAAAGGTTACCAAAATCCAAATGAGCTTTATTTGGCAAAGAAAAAAAGGAAAGCCAATACTGTCATGATCGCCGCTGCCCATTTCCATTTCTTCGATTGCTCAAAGTAAAAAAATAGCATCTGAGATAGAGATATAATGAGTAATATTACCCCTGAAAAAACGGCATTATTATTGCTGCCATTACCTAATGCCCCCCTGGAAAATGCCGAATCCATATCATATATGACATCATATTTATCAACCATAGATAAATACATCGCAACCATACACAATAGATAAAACAGAACAAGTACAACCCTAATAAACACTCTCATTCTGCCCCCTACTTCAAAACCAGTCTGTTAAAGTGCGGCCAATGCTTGACAATAAAATCACCCTATCGCGTATCTTTTTTTATATTTTCCAGACTCGGACTCGTACCACGGTTATATCTCGCCCCAATAATTTTCACATCATTCATACTAAGCCGCGAGGGTAACCTGTCATAGTCGGCAAGTTGGCGTAAATGCATAGCAGCAAGATTGATATTATAGGTGTCTTTTTCAAGGCACTGAGACAGGGAGCGAAGCTCTGATGTGCTCATTGTGTCAGCATCCAGCCCCATAGTTTGAGCGGCAGTACGCAACTGCATACTGACAAATCCAAACGAGGTTTTAGCCGGAGGGGAGGTTATTGTGAAATAACGGTCGGTATACGCAGGCCCGCTCCAGTCTATGGCTCGAACCTCAAAAGCAAAACGATCTATGATATTTGGGTCACCGCCTACCTCTATCCAGCAAACACCCGCGAGCAATTCTGGCGGAAGTTTATAGCGAAACGCTGCAGCTCTGATAAGAGTACGATTTTTTTTGACCCATGCATCTTTAAAATCTCGGACATAAGATCTGCCGCCGCCGAATTTTTCGGGAAGTATTTTCCAGCGAAAGACATCAAGAAAAGTCCATGATGGTGATTTCGTCATCCCTCTACATTGTTGGAAATTACGCATATCCATATAAAAATCTCCATTATTCGGGGGCGCTTCTTTTCTGGCCTTGATTGGCCTCATCTCTTGCTCATCCCTCCGATCATACGGGATGGCTGCACAGTAACCCAGATGAAAAATCAGACAGATTGGCAAACTTCGAGGCGACTCGCAGGAATGATGAAACGCTATAGAAAATTACAGCCTGGGACTTATCAGGAGAAAGCCGCCGGGAAATGAGCCTCGCCAGCAGCTAAAATTATGCTGGCCGAACGAACGTCCGGCCAGAAAGAAGGTTAATGCCTGTCGCGCTTGTCTGCCCGTTTGGCGAGATAGTCGCCAAACATTTGCACGATCTGCACCAGCACGATCAGCGCCACGACCGTGACCACCATGACCTGGGTTTCGTAGCGGTAATAGCCGAAGCGGATCGCGAGGTCGCCCACGCCACCGCCGCCGACAATCCCCGCCATCGCCGAGTAACCGATCAGGCTGACCAGGGTTATCGTTAACCCACGCAGCAAACCGGCGCTGGCTTCCGGCAGCAGCACGGTGCAGATGATGCGCATCGGGCTGGCGCCAAAGGCCTCCGCCGCTTCAATAATGCCTTTGTCCACTTCCCGCAGCGCGCCGTCCACCAGGCGGGCATAAAACGCAATCGCCGCCACCGACAACGGCACGGACGCCGCAATCGGCCCGATGGTGTTACCGAGCAGGAACTGCGTCAGCGGCAACAACAGCACCAGCAGAATGACGAACGGCACCGAGCGCACGATGTTCACCAGCACCGAGCTGATGATGTTCAGCGCGCGGTTCTGCCAGAAAAGATTGCGGTCGGTCACGAAGATCAAAAAGCCCAGCGGCAGGCCGCCGATGATCGCCAGCAGCGTGGAAATGCCCAGCATCTGGAAGGTTTCGCCAAAGGCAATCGTCAGGTCCGCGACTAAATCATCCATTCAGCACCTCCACACAGGCCGTATGTTTCCGAATATGGTCGATGGCATCCCCTACCGCTGCCGGGTTGCCGGGCGCAGTGATCGCCACCACCAGAATGCCCAGCGCGCGGTCGCTGATGTACTCAATCTTGCCGTGCAGAATGTTCACCGCCACACCGTATTTCACCGCCGCGAAGGAGAGCACCGGCTGTTCAGCAGAGTCACCGACGAACATGATTTTCAGCAGCGCGCCGCGCATGTTGTCCAGCAGGCGCACCGGCAGCGTCAGGTTCAGCGTGTGGGACACCAGCTGGCGGGTAAACTCATGCTGCGGATGCGCGAAGATGTCGAACACCTCGCCGGATTCCACCACTTCGCCGCCGGACATCACCGCCACACGGTCGCAAATCGTCTTGATCACGTTCATCTCGTGGGTGATCAGCACGATGGTGATCCCCAACTGCTGATTGATTTTCTTCAGCAGCGCCAGAATGGTGGCCGACGTTTCCAGATCCAGCGCGGAAGTCGGTTCATCACAGAGCAAAACATCCGGGTGGTTAGCGATGGCTCGCGCAATGCCCACGCGCTGTTTCTGCCCGCCGCTCAGCTGCACCGGGTAGCGGTTCGCTTTGTCGGCCAGGCCCACCAGCTCAAGAATTTCGGCCACGCGCGGGCCGATTTTACTGCGTTCCCAGCCTGCGGCTTTGAGGCTGAACGCCACGTTCTGCCTGACCGTCCGGGTGTGCATCAAATTGAAGTGCTGGAAAATCATGCCGATACGCTGACGCGCTTTGCGCAGCTCGGCCCCCTGCAGCGAGGTTACCTCAGTTCCAGCGATTTTTACGCGGCCTTCACTCGGGCGCTGGAGCGCGTTCAGAGTACGTAATAAGGTACTTTTCCCGGCTCCGCTGGTGCCGACAATACCAAAAATCTCCCCCGCGCCAATGTGCAGTGAAACATCGTTCACCGCCCGGCTGGTCTGGCTCCGGCCCGTGGGGAAGTCCACGCAGACCTTTTCAATCTCAATCATGACAACCTCAAATTAGCGACAAAAGGCAGGCATCCCGCCTGCCCGCTTTGCTCTATTACTTTTTATCGGCGGCAACCATCCAGTCCGGTTTCTGGAAGGCGTTGAAAATATTCTGCGGATCGTCGATCGCTTTTTCGTAGGCCGGGGACTGCACGGTTTCCACGATGTCTTTGGCGAACGGTTTATCCGCATCTTCGGCACGCACCGCGATGATGTTTTTGAGATTCTCGTCCAGGTGTTCCTGTTTCAGCGCGGAAGAGAGTTTTAGCCCGGCCGCAATCGCAAAGTTACCGTTGACCAGCGCGGCGCTGGCGCTGTCCAGCGTGCGCGGCAGCTGTGCGGCTTCCAGCGATTTAAACACCAGGCCTTTCGGGTTGGTGGCGATGTCGCGCTCGGAGGCTTTAGTCGGGTCAATGTTCTCTTTGATGGTGATAAGCTCCATGGACTGCAGGAAGCGCAGCCCACGGGCGAGGTTGGTCGGGTCGTTAGACAGGGTGACAATGTCGCCCTGCTTCAGCTCGTCCAGGCTTTTGACTTTATGGGAATAAATGCCCATCCCGGCGGTTGGCACGGTAATCAGCTTCGCCAGCTTGAGGTTTTTGTCGGCGGTGAATTTGTCGAAGTACAGCGAGTGCTGGAACAGGTTGGCGTCGATGCTGCCGTTGGCCAGCGCCATGTTGGGCTGCACGTAGTCGCTGAACTCACGCACCACGACTTTATAGCCTTTCTCTTTTAACGACGGGGCGATGGCCTGTTTGACCATGTCGCCGTATGGCCCCGGCGCTACGCCGAAGACGATGGTGTGCGGGTCGCTGTTGGCCTGAGCAAACTGCAGACCGCTGGCCAGAAGTAAAACGCCGGTCGCCACGCGCCAGCCGAAATGATTTCCCATGGGTATTCTCCCTTACAGAATGATGTGTGGTGTCCTGAGGCGAGCCTCTTTCACGGGCCGCTTACTAAGTTGTTGATCCAACTGGACAGAATAAGATGGCACATTCCGTTAACAGGGTTAATTGAAAATATTTCATCTTGCTCGCAGGAGAAGGCGCGGCGGGCATGAACAGGGCTTTTGCGAATAACAACCAAGCAAAGCGGAAAACCCGCTTTGCATTGAGATGAGCTTAATCCGCGCAGGATTCCGCCCGTTTGCGCTTAACGTTTGTTTTGACATTGAACAGCAAATAACTCGCCAGCGACAAACAGCCCACGCCCACAGCGCCGTAGGTCAGCACGCCAGAAAAACCGTTATTCAGCGCCTGAACAATCATGTCGCTGCTGAGCATGGCTCTGGTGCCGCCGGCTATTTGCTCGGCCAGGGCATACCTTTCGCTCACGCTGTCGATATGGCTCTGTAAGCTTTCGGCTATCCCCGCCACCAGCAGGCTCCCCATTAACGCAATATTGATGGCGAGGGTAATTAGGCGCGAACTGATATCAATCCCGGAAGCCATGCCCACGCGGTTAGCGCCCACGGAGCCGGTGGTGGTGTTGGTGACCGGGGTATTGATTAACCCCAGCGCCATGCCCGAGAGTATTGCGCCGGGCAGTAAACTGACGTGATAGATAACGCCCAGCCTCATCAGCACAAATCCCAGGCCGATAGCAAGCAGCCCCAGCGGGATGATGCGTGCGGCCCCAAAGCGCAGCACGAGTTTTTCACCGACCGGCGGCATTAATAGCGTGGGCAAAGTGTAGGCCAGTAGCGCCATGCCGGTCTCCATAATGCTGTAACCCTTCCCAATCTGGTAATAAACCGGCAGATAAATCATCAGCGGCCAGAAGCTGAAATTCATCCCCACAGATCCCATTAGCGCCCCGGAGAAAGGCCTGATCCGAAAGACGGAGAAATCAAACATAGGATGCGGGTGGCGGAGCTCAATAATGACGAACAGCGCCAGGCTGATAAACGTGCCCAACAAGATGAACTGGGCTTCACGGCTGGCCCACCCGATGTTCCCGCCCTGGGTGATGAGCCAGGTCGCCCCCACCACGCCCACGCTCAACGTCATCAGGCCAGCAACATCCAGCGGTGTCGTGGTGTTTTCGCGCGACTCGATAACATTTTTCAGCGTCAGGGCCAGAGTGAGCAGCGCAATAACGCCGTGGATCAGAAATACCCATTGCCAGCTAAACCACGCCTCCAGCACGCCGCCGATGACGGGGCCAAAGCCCAGTCCAAAACCAAACGTGATCCCCCAAGCGGAAAACGCCCGGCTGCGCGCTTTTCCTGCCGGAAACTGAACCGACAGGATGGCAATCAGGCTGGTTAACATCGCCCCGCCGCTCAGTCCCTGCAAAAAGCGCCCCACAATAAGCCATTCCGGCGTCCGGAACAGGCCACAGAGGATCGACGTCAGGCCAAACCCAATAATGCTGATAATAAAAATACGCTTGCGGCCATATTTATCCGCCAGCGTCCCCGTGGCCATCAGCACCGCGGTGCAGGAGAGGGTGTAAGCATTCATGATCCATTGCAGTTCACGGAAATTGGCCTGCATCTGCTTTTCCAGCACCGGCAGGATAACCGGGACGCTGGATATTTCCAGGCCCGACATCAACGCGGCTAAGCAGACCGCCATCAACGCTAAGAGATTTTTCATACTGATTTCCTGCCAAACGTTAAGAAGGTGCCAGCATGAAAGATTCGGGGTGGAGTAGAAATCGACGCTCAGGTCAGATATCGTCAAGATCGTGCCATTTTTAGAGACAGGACAACCATGCCGGGCATCTCTCCAGATCAAGACCGCACTTTTAGACCGAAAAATCGACGGCTGGTTGTGCTGGCCTATCAGTGTCTCTGCACTTTTGAGTTCGGGATTGCCGTCGAAGCTTTTGGCCGCGTGGACGAAGTGCTCGGCCAGCCTCTCTATGACCTGCGCGTCGCGTCGTTAGAGAACGGCGTTTTTGACGCTCAGGGCGGCGTGCGTTTAGTGGTGGATGGCGGGCTGGAGCTGCTGGAAGACGCAGGAACCATTGTCATCCCCGGCTGGCGAAATGTTTTTGAACCGGCCCCGGAGCCGCTGATTGCCGCCTTACAACGCGCCCATCAAAACGGTTCCCGCATAGTGTCGATTTGCGCCGGCAGTTTTATTCTCTGCGAAACAGGATTACTGGACGGCAAGCGAGCCACCGCCCACTGGAACAGCACCGAGATCCTCGCAAACAGGTTCCCTGCGGTACAGGTGGAGCACAGCATGATCTACGTCGATGAGGGCAGCCTGATCACCTCCGCAGGCGGCGCCGCCGGGGTCGATCTCTGCCTGCATCTTATTCGCCGTGATTACGGGATTGAAATCGCCAACCGGACTGCGCGGCGCATGATTACGCCCCCGTTACGGGAAGGCAGCCAGGCACAGTGGGTCCAACAGCCCGTTCCTAAACGCAGCACCAAAAATCTGGCGCCGTTGCTGGACGACTTGCGCCACCATCTCAATGCCCCCCTGGTGATTGAGCAGTTAGCCAGGCAAGCGGGCATGAGCCGCCGCACCTTCATCCGCCGGTTCAAAGATGCTACCGGCACCACGCCGGGCGAGTGGATGCTCAGCCTCCGGCTGGAAAAGGCTTGTGCGCTGCTGGAAAGCGAGAAAATCAGCATTGACCAGGTGGCAGAGCAGTCTGGATTCGGCTCAGCGGAAACACTCCGGCATCATTTCAGGCTGCGTTTTAAAACCACGCCCACAGAGTGGCGCAAAGCCTTCAGGGCCCGAACATGCTTACCCGTTTCTGAATAGATAAAAAATAAGGCAGGAAACGCTGAATGAGGCGGGCAGCAAGGCTGCCACCCGCCAGAGGCACGATTAGAAATCGTAGCGCAGACGAACCAGGTTCATGTCGCCCAGGTTGTCGGTGCTGGAGGTGAAGACGTGCTCGTAGTCCACCTGGAAGCCGTAATCCAGTTTGAAGCTCACGCCCACACCGTTGTCGATGCGCTGGTAGCTGCGGCCGGTCACGTACTGCAGACGGTCACCCATGAAGTATGGCTGCACGGATTTCACCGCGTACTGGCCAACCGGGATGGTGTAACCCGCGAAGTACTCGATGCCCCACGCGTCGCCGGAGAAGTAGTTGTTCACGTCTTTCAGCTTGGTGGTCAGGAAGTTCTGGTACCAGCCGCCGCCGAAGCTAAACGTCCAGTTGTCCGGTTTCCAGCTCAGCGCCGTACCGTAGATGTTCTGGTTGTAAGACTTGCTGTCGCCGTCGGTCGGGTTACGCATGTCGGCACGGGTGTAGTTCCATGCGGTACCCCAGGTCAGGTCTTTGGTGATGTGGTAATCCACGCCCAGAGAGCCGCCGCCTTTACGCTTGTAGCGCATGCCGTTGGTGGCACGGATGTCGTGATCTTCAAACAGGTAAGAAGCGTACACGTCCGCATCGCCGAAGGTGTTTTTGTACTTCAGCATGTTGCGGGAACGGTAAGAACCGTCGTAGTCGCCGTTCATGCCGTTACCTGGAGCCTGACCGATCATGTCGTAGTCCCAGATATCGGTTTTCGCGCCAACCACATCATAGTAGATGCTGTTTTGCTGGCCGTAGGTCAGCTGACCCCAGGTTTTGCTTTTCAGACCGGTGTACAGCATACGGCGAGTAGTATTGTTCGCGCCTTCTGCATAGTGGTTGTCCCACTCGAAGACCGCCGGAATATTCACGCCCAGCTCGTAATAGCTGATCCAGCTAATATCATCGAACAGATAATAATCAGCCGCGAAGCGGAAACGGGTGCCGCCATCAAAGCCATTACGTTTGTAAGAGCCTTTATCGCCGTCGCCGGACATCATATTAAACTGTGGACGAATACTGCCGCCCACGGTGAAATTGAGGCGGCTGAGCGGGTTACCGGCCTGCGGATCTTGCTTCAGGACAGTGATTTCTGCGTTAGCAGCGAAAGATGCCATACCTGCAAGCAGGCCGGCCCCAATCAGTAATGGTAAAGCGCGCAAATTTGCTTTCATGTGGATCCCTAGTAACCATATTTATTATAAGCGGGGGCATATTAACGCTTATTAAGTCCGATTTCTGAGGGATTTTTATTAATTCGTGCGGTTATCCATCAGTCTTTTCTTAATAGATATTAAAAAAACACCAATAAATGCAGAAAATATGTTCTAACGCAATAAATAGCGAAATATAACAAAGTTTATAGCGGTAGCCGGGCATCCCTGCCCGGCCTCCTCAGACGACAAACTGGCGGAACAGCGCCTTCCCTTTCAGCAAACGAACGCCCAGCCAGCCGCCGCAAAGCGACAGCAATACCGCCCCGGTGACCGGCAGTACGATCCACAGACGCAAATCTGGCTCCCACGGGAAGTCGAACACGTGCGTTTGCAGTACGCCCAGCGCCGTTTCCGCGCCGATGGCCGCTACCAGACCGGACACCAGCCCCAGCACGGCAAACTCGCACCACAGCGTGGTTCTGAGCAGCTTTTTACCCGCGCCCAGCGTGCGGTAAACCACCAGCTCCTGATGACGCTGGCGCATACCCACCTGTACCTGAGCCAGCAACAGCAGCAGACCGCAGGCGGTCACCAGCACCACCATCACCTCAAGCGCGCGGCTGACCTGCTCCAGCACCTGGCCGATTTGTTTCAGGATAGCCCCGATATCCAGCAGGCTGACGGTCGGGAATTCGCGGTTAAGCTGGGTCAGCAGGCCGTTATTCCCCTCCCAGCGGAAGCTGGTGAGCCAGCTCTGCGGCTGTCCGTCCAGCGCGCCCGGCGGGAAGATAAAGTAGAAGTTTGGCCGCAGGCTTTCCCAGTCCACTTTGCGCAGGCTAGTCACCTTCGCGGTGAAGTCCTGGGTATCCCCCATAAAGGTCACGCTGTCGCCGAGTTTAATGTTCAGGCGTTGCGCCACGCCGTCGTCCATCGACACTTCCCCGGCCTTCGGCGGCCAGCTTCCCGCCAGGATAGGGTTATGATCCGGCTTCTGGCTCTGCCAGGTCAGATTCAGCTCGCGGTTCAGCGCCTCATCCGGGTTGCCCTCGGTGGGCTGGCCGTTAATCGCCGTCATGCGCGCCCGTACAATGGGATAGAACGACTCCGGGATCACCTGATGGTCGGCAAGGAAGGTTTTCACCGGCTGAACCTGCTCCGGCGCAATGTTCACCAGGAAGTAGTTCGGGCTTTCCGGCGGCAGCTGCTGCTGCCATCTGTCCAGCAAATCCCCCCGCAGCACTAACAGCAATGCCAGCAGCATAAACGACAGCGAGAACGCCGCCAGTTGGCTGAGCGTCGCCCACGGCTGGCGCAGCAGGCGGTTAACCGCCAGGCGCAGGGCCAGGTTTTTCAGCGTCAGCTTTTTCAGCAGTTTCAGGACGCCCCAGCCAACGAGGCCGCACAGCGCCGCCAGCACCAGCGTGCCCGCCAGCACCGCCCACAGCAGCGAACTGCCACCCATTAGCAACGCCAGCAGCAGCACCACCACTACGCTGATGACCGGCAAATAAATTTTCAGCGGCCAGACGTTGGCCACGGCGTCACGGCGCAGCACACGCAATGGCTGAGTGGCCAATAGCAGCCGGTACGGGCGCAGCCCCACCAGCACGGAGATTGTGACCATCGCGCCGATAGCCCACACCCACGGCCACAGGCTCGCTGGCGGCAGCGCGGCAGGCAGCACCGGCTTCAATAGTTGCATCAGCGCGGCCTCAAACAGCAAGCCGACGGCACCTCCCGCAATGGCTGAGAGCACCAGCACCATCAGCCACTGGCCGATAATCAGCTTCCGGAGCGCCGCCCTGCCCGCCCCCAACGTTTTCAGGATTGCCACCAGGTCGTAACGGCTGCGGCAGTAATGGCTCATCGCCACGGCAATCGCCGCCACGGCCAGCAGCAGCGTCAGCAGCGCAGAAAGCAGCAGGAACTGCTGCGAACGCTCCAGGGATTTGCCCAGCGCGCCTTCGTCCTGCTCCATGCCGATCCAGCGCTGCTCCGGCTTAAGCTTAGGCAGCAGGTAGTTTTCATACTGCAGCAGCTGCTGCGGGGTACCACCAAACTTGTAGCGCCAGCTAATACGGCTGCCGGGCTGCACCGCCCCGGTTTTCTCGACGTCGGCCAGGTTCATCATCAGGCGCGGCGCAATCTGGAACGGGTTAAATCCGGCGTCCGGTTCCTGAATCACCTGCCCGACAATACGCAGCGTGGCGTCGCCCACGTCAATGTTGTCGCCCACTTTCAGGTTAAGCAAAGCCAGCAGGCGCGGGGCAAGCAGTGCGGTGCCTGGCTCAGGCTTCAGGCCCGGCGGGTTAGTTTCCAGCTCGCCGTACATCGGGTACACGCCGTCGACCGCTTTCACATCGGCCAGCTGCGGCGTGTCCCCGGCAAAGGTCATGGTGGCGAAGCTCAGCTGTTTGCCGACCTTCAAGCCGTCGCTTTGCGCCTGAGTCAGCCACTCGTCCGGTACGGCGCGGGCGCTGCGCAACGTCCGGTCGCCCGCCATGTATTCGCGGCTTTGCTGGCTGAGCCCTTTTTCCATTCTGTCGCTGATGCTGCCCAGCGCCAGCACGCAGGCCACCGCCAGACTAAGCGCCAGCCAGACAATCAGCAGCGAGGGAGAGCGCCACTCGCGCCAGAACCAGCGGGCTATCATGCTTCCTCCCACAGTTTGCCTTCGCGCAGCCGCAGGCGGCGGTCGCAGCGTGCCGCCAGCTGTTCGTCGTGGGTGACGAGGATCAGCGTGGTGGCGAAATCACGGTTGAGGGAAAACAGCAGGTCGGCAATGCGATCGCCGGTTTGCCTGTCGAGGTTGCCGGTGGGCTCATCGGCAAACAGCACGCCCGGCTTGCCGTTAAACGCGCGAGCCAGCGCCACGCGCTGCTGCTCCCCGCCAGATAGCTGAGCTGGCAGGTGATCTAGGCGTTTGCCTAAGCCCAGCTGTTCCAGCAGCGCTTTAGCCTGCGCCCGGCTGGCCGAACTGTTTTCGCCGCGCAGCAGCGAAGGAAGTTCCACGTTTTCCAGAGCATTAAGGGTGGGCACCAGCATAAAGGACTGAAACACAAAGCCAACGTTCTTCGCGCGCAGCGCCGCCCGGGCCTCTTCATCCATGCTGTGCAGCGGCTGCCCGCAAAGGTGGACTTCGCCGTCCGTGCCGTCATCAAGCCCAGCCAGAATCGCCAGCAGCGTGGACTTGCCCGATCCTGACTCGCCAATCAGGGCGATGGTTTCGGCCGGTTTGACAACCAGCTCAACTCCGGTAAGGATGGAAAGCTCGTGTTCACCCTGACCCACGGACTTACTAAGATGATGAACTTCAACAATGTTTTCCGCTGGCATTTGCCCTTCCTGTTTCTGGCTTTGATGACTTTCCGCGCCGCCGCGGCGGACACGCTATTGATTTTAGGCGATAGCCTGAGCGCCGGTTACCGTATGGCGGCCACCAGCGCCTGGCCCGCCCTGCTGGATGCCAAATGGCAGCCGCAGGGTACAAAAGTCGTGAATGCGAGCATCAGCGGCGATACCGCGGCACAGGGCCTGGCTCGCCTGCCGGCGCTGTTAAAACAGCACCAGCCCCGCTGGGTTTTAGTGGAGCTTGGCGGCAACGACGGCCTGCGTGGGTTCCAGCCTCAGGCGGTAGAAAAAACCCTCAACCAGGTTATCACCGACGTGAAGGCTGCCGGTGCGCAGCCGATGCTGATGCAAATTCGCCTGCCCGCCAACTACGGACGCCGCTATAATGAGGCGTTTAGCGCTATTTATCCGCAGCTTGCCAAAGCGTTTGATATTCCCCTGCTCCCGTTCTTTATGGAGGAGGTATATCTGAAACCGCAATGGATGCAGGATGACGGCATTCACCCTAATCGGGATGCTCAGCCGTTTATCGCCGACTGGATGGCGACGCGGCTGACTCCGCTACTCTCTAAATAACCGGCACAGCCGCGTCGGATACAACGAGATAGTTAAACACGACTGATAAATAATCGGGGCGCCCTTCGGGTAAAGTTATGCAAAAATCCGTTTTAATTACAGGCTGCTCCAGCGGGATTGGCTTAGCCAGCGCGCAGGAGCTACAGAAGCTTGGCTATAACATTCTCGCCGCCTGCCGCAAACCAGCCGATGTAGAGCGCATGAATCAGCTTGGGTTTACCGGCATTGAGCTCGATCTTGACGATGCGGAAAGCGTCCAACGCGCCGCCGCCGAAGTGATTGCCATCACCGGCAACCGCCTGTATGGGCTGTTTAATAACGGTGGCTACGGTGTGTATGGTCCGCTGAACGCCATTTCCCGCGAACAGCTTGAGCAACAATTTTCCACCAACTTCTTCGGCACGCACCAGCTCACCATGCTGCTGCTGCCGGCCATGCAGCCTCATCAGGAAGGCCGCATCGTGATGACCAGCTCGGTGATGGGGCTGATTTCCACGCCGGGTCGTGGGGCCTACGCCGCCAGTAAATATGCACTTGAAGCGTGGTCCGACGCGCTGCGCATGGAGCTTCGCCACAGCGGGATTAAAGTCAGCCTGATTGAGCCGGGGCCGATCCGCACCCGCTTTACCGATAACGTCAATCAAACCCAAAGCGACAAACCGGTAGAGAATCCGGGGATTGCCGCACGGTTTACCCTCGGCCCGGAGGCGGTGGTAGCGAAAGTACGCCATGCTTTTGAAAGCCCAAGGCCGAAGCTGCGCTACCCGGTGACCGTGGTAACTCACGTGATTACCGTGCTCCGCCGCCTGCTGCCAGCGTGCGTAATGGACAAAATTTTACGGAGCTGAGTTGAAGTCCCGGCCTCAGCCCCCATGTAAAAAAACAAATGCTTAACAGAGAATCGCCCATGTCCGCAGAAAACATTATTAACATTACCGAAGCGAACCTGCATCAGACGCTGGAACAGTCCATGGCTAAGCCGGTGCTGTTTTATTTCTGGTCTGCCCGCAGCCAGCATTGCGAGCAGTTAACGCCGATCCTGGACAAGCTCGCGGCCCAATACAGCGGCCAGTTTATTCTCGCTAAAGTTGACTGCGACGCCGAGCAAATGGTGGCTTCGCAGTTTGGCCTGCGCTCCATTCCTACCGTCTATCTGTTCCAGAATGGTCAGCCGGTGGACGGCTTCCAGGGCCCGCAGCCGGAAGAAACGATTCGCGCCCTGCTCGACAAAGTGCTGCCGCGTGAAGAAGAGCTGAAAGCCCAGCAGGCCGTAGAGCTGATGCAGGAAGGCAAGCACGCCGAAGCCCTGCCGCTGCTGAAAGATGCGTGGCAGCTGTCCGGCCAGAACAGCGAAATTGGCCTGCTGCTGGCGGAAGTGCAGATTGCCCTGAACCGCAGCGAAGACGCAGAAGCGGTGCTGAAAACCGTGCCTCTGCAGGACCAGGACACCCGCTATCAGGCGCTGGTTTCCCAGATTGAACTGCTGAAACAGGCCGCCGACACGCCGGAAATTCAGCAGCTGCAGCAGCAGGTTCAAAACGAGCCGGACAACGCCCAGCTCGCCAGCCAGCTCGCGCTGCAGCTGCATCAGGTTGGCCGGAACGAAGAAGCGCTGGAGCTGCTTTACACTCACCTGAAAAAAGACCTGGGTGCCGCCGACGGCCAGGCACGCAAAATGATGATGGAGATTCTGGCGGCGCTGGGGACCGGCGACGCGCTGGCGTCCAAATATCGCCGTCAGATTTATGCGTTGATGTATTAAGCAGAGAGAACGAAAAAAGGCCGGATATTCCGGCCTTTTGTTTATCGGTAAACGCGGATCCCGCCCTCCACCCCATTAGGGCTCAGCAATACCTGCCAAAGCTGAATATTCCTCGCGCGAAATGCGCCCGCACAGGCGTTCAAATAATAGCTAAACATCCTCTTGAAGCGCTCGTCATAATTACGCGAGATGTTAGGCCAGCAGCGGAGGAAATTATCGTACCAGGCCATCAGCGTTCTGTCGTAATCAGCCCCGATATTGTGCCAGTCCTCCATAATAAAATATTTTTCACTGGCGCTGGCAATGTGGCGCACCGAGGGCAAACAGCCGTTAGGGAAGATGTATTTGTTGATCCATGGATCGACGTTTAAATCCGTTTCATTCGACCCAATGGTATGCAGCAGGAACAGGCCATCAGGTTTTAAATTGCGGGCTGCAACTTCAAAATAGGTATTGTAGTTTTTTGGCCCGACGTGTTCGAACATGCCCACGGAAACAATGCGATCAAATTTGCTGTTGAGGTCTCGATAATCCTGCAGCAGGATCTCGACGTCCAGGCCCCGGCAGCGATCCTGGGCCATTTTTTGCTGTTCCGCCGAAATAGTTACGCCGACGACGGAGACGCCATATTCCTGCGCCGCATACTGCGCCAGCCCGCCCCACCCGCAGCCGATATCCAGCAGATTCATGCCCGCTTTGAGCTGCAGTTTTTCACAGATCATCCGCAGCTTGTTACGCTGCGCCTCTGCCAGATTTTCCGCGTCTTTCCAGTAGCCGCAGGAATATTGCATATACGGATCGAGCATCGCGGCAAACAGATCGTTGCCAATATCGTAATGTTCTTTGCCGACTATCCAGGCGCGTTTGCGAGACTGCAAATTAAAGACTCTGGCCCCGGCAATACGCAGCAGGTCGGAGAAATGCTTCGGCATTTTGCTATCCAAGCCGTGGCGCAAAATATGGGTAAATAAAATGTCCAGCCGGTCGCAGTCCCACCAGCCATCCATATAACTTTCACCCAGGCCGAGAGAACCTTCCTGTAATATTCGCTTGAAGAAGTCTGGATTGTTCACCCGAATATCTGCCGGGCCGTTGCCGTCAATATCAATCGCCATGGGTGAAATTAATTCTTCCACAATTTTCTGCCAGCGGTTGTTATTCGCCTGATGCTGCTCAGCTATTATTGTTCCCATTGCTTCCTCACCGGGATAAGTGTTCTTGCCAAATACCGCTCGCCCGATAGCGCGAGCTGCCGAAGCATTCGATACTACGCCTGCTGACACCATGCGTGAAATGAACTTACTCCATGAAAATCATTCCATTTAGGCATAATAAAAATTAAAACAGCAATTAATTCTTCTCGGATACAGGGATGTTGCTGAATGTTTCAAATTAAGCAGTTAGACTGAATGCAAAACAAACAGGAGGTTTTTTAATGCTTATCGTGATCCCCGTATTAATTCTCGTGGCGCTGGTGATTGTGGCTGCCGGGGTAAAAATCGTGCCCCAGGGCTTCCAATGGACCGTCGAACGCTTTGGCCGCTACACCAAAACCCTGATGCCAGGCCTGAATCTTGTGGTGCCGTTTATGGATCGCGTAGGCCGCAAAATCAACATGATGGAACAGGTGCTCGACATCCCTTCTCAGGAAGTCATTTCCAAAGATAACGCCAACGTCGCCATTGACGCCGTGTGCTTTATTCAGGTGGTTGACGCCCCGCGCGCCGCCTATGAAGTCAGCAACCTTGAGCTGGCGATCATCAACCTGACGATGACCAACATCCGTACCGTGCTCGGCTCGATGGAGCTGGATGAGATGCTGTCCCAGCGCGACAACATCAACACTCGCCTGCTGCACATCGTCGACGAAGCCACCAACCCGTGGGGCATTAAAATCACCCGTATCGAAATCCGTGACGTGCGCCCACCGGCTGAGCTGATTGATGCGATGAACGCCCAGATGAAAGCTGAACGTACCAAGCGCGCCTATATTCTTGAGGCCGAAGGGATCCGCCAGGCGGAAATCGTCAAAGCCGAAGGTGAAAAGCAGTCGAAGATCCTGAAAGCTGAGGGTGAGCGTCAGTCGGCTTTCCTTGAGGCGGAGGCCCGCGAGCGTAGTGCTGAAGCAGAAGCCCGCGCCACGCAGATGGTGTCCGAAGCTATCGCCAAAGGGGATATTCAGGCGGTGAACTACTTCGTGGCCCAGAAATACACCGACGCGCTGCAGCAAATCGGGTCGGCCAATAATAGCAAAGTGGTGCTGATGCCGCTGGATGCCTCCAGCCTGATGGGCTCCATCGCCGGGATCAGCGAACTTATTGCCCAGAGCGGCACCGAGCGTAAAAAATGATCGACAGCATTCTCGCGCACCCACACGTCTTCTGGCTTGCGCTTGGCGGACTGCTGCTGGCGGCGGAGATGCTCGGCGCCAGCGGCTATCTGCTGTGGAGCGGCGTGGCGGCGGTAATCACCGGCCTGCTGGTCTGGCTGCTGCCGCTTGGCTGGGAAACGCAGGGCGTCTGCTTTGCCCTGCTGACGCTGGTCGCCGCCTTTCTCTGGTGGCGCTGGCTGTCCAGCCGCAGGCAGCAAAGTCCAGGTGAAGTGCTGAATCAGCGCGGGCAGCAACTGGTTGGCCGCCGTTTCCGCCTGGAAGCGGCGCTGGTCAATGGCCGGGGACATGTTCGCGTGGCCGACAGCAGTTGGCCAGTCACCGCCGATGAAGATCTCCCGGCGGGCTGTGAAGTTGTGGTGCTGGCCGTGGAAGGCATAACGCTCAAAATTAAAGCGGTTTAGTTAATCTCGTGGCGATGGCAGCAGCCGGAAAGATTGTCGATGATCGGGCAATCGGCGCTGTCATCACCTGGGCAAGCCTCTGCCAGCGTGAGCAAATGCTGGCGCATATTCTGCAGCTCAATAATGTGCCGCTCGATATCCGCGACTTTCTGCAAAGTGCGGGCTTTTACGTCCGCGCTGTGCCGGGCCGGATCGTTAAACAGGCTCACCAGCTCTTTGCACTCTTCCAGATTAAACCCAACCTGACGGGCCTGGCGCAGCAGCGTCAGCTCATCGAGATGCTTTTGCGTATAGCTGCGGTAGCCGTTGTCGGCGCGAAACGGCGGCGTGACCAGCCCTTTCTCTTCGTAAAAACGAATCGCCTTGCTGGTTAGCCCGGTTTTTTTCGCCACATCGCTAATATTCATTTTTGCTCCTTGACCTTCCCCTTGATGGAAGGTTTAACCTCTTTCATAGTTAACCGAATCATCCTTTCGGTCAATATTTCACCTCACCATCATACAGGAGTCTCGCGATGTCACACATTGTGGATCTGAATCTGGACGGCCTGACCTGCGGCCATTGTGTTAAACGCGTCAAAGAGAGCCTCGAGCAGCGTGCAGACGTTGAGCAGGCTGAAGTCACCCAAACCCACGCCCGCGTTACCGGCAGCGCCACGCCGGAAGCGTTAGTGGAAACAGTCCAACAAGCGGGATACGGCGCAGAAGTCGCCAGCCACCCAAAGGCTGAACCGCTGGCAGAGTCATCAACTCCGTCGGAAGCACTGACAGCGGTCGCCCCTTCGCTTCCGGCAGCCTCTACCGACGATGACAGCCAGCAGTTGCTGATCGGCGGTATGAGCTGCGCCAGCTGCGTCTCCCGGGTGCAAAATGCCTTACAAAATGTACCGGGCGTCAGCCAGGCACGGGTTAACCTTGCGGAGCGCAGTGCGCTGGTGATGGGCACCGCCTCCGCAGAATCGCTGATCAAAGCCGTGGAAAGTGCCGGCTACGGTGCCGAAGCGATTGAAGACGATCAGAAACGCCGCGAGCGCCAGCAAGAAACGGCGAACGCCGCCATGAAACGCTTCCGCTGGCAGGCGATTGTCGCCCTCGCCGTCGGGATCCCAGTGATGGTCTGGGGCATGATCGGCGACAACATGATGGTCACCGAGAGCAACCGCTCCCTGTGGCTGACCATCGGGATTATTACCCTTGCGGTGATGGTCTTTGCCGGCGGTCATTTTTACCGTAGCGCCTGGCGCAGCCTGATGAACCGCGCGGCCACCATGGATACGCTCGTCGCCCTCGGTACCGGCGCGGCCTGGCTCTACTCAATTACCGTAAATATCTGGCCGCAGCACTTCCCGATGGAAGCCCGCCACCTCTACTACGAGGCCAGCGCGATGATCATCGGCCTGATAAATCTCGGCCATATGCTCGAACAGCGCGCCCGTCAGCGCTCTTCTAAAGCACTTGAACGCCTGCTGGACTTAACGCCGCCGACCGCGCGAGTAGTGACGGAAGAAGGCGAGAAAACTTTACCGCTGGCGGAAGTCACCGCTGGAATGACGCTGCGCCTGACTACCGGCGACCGCGTGCCCGTTGACGGGGAAATCACCCAGGGCGAAGCCTGGTTTGACGAAGCGATGCTGACCGGTGAACCGGTGCCGATGCAAAAATCAAACGGCGACGGGATTCACGCCGGGACCGTAGTGCAGGACGGCAGCGTGCTGTTCACCGCCACCGCCACCGGCAGCCACACCACGCTGTCGCGCATTATCCGCATGGTTCGCCAGGCGCAGAGCAGCAAGCCGGAAATCGGCCAGCTTGCCGATAAAATTTCTGCCGTATTTGTGCCGGTCGTCGTCGCTATCGCGCTGATCAGTGCCGCCATCTGGTACTTCGTCGGCCCTGCACCGCAAATTGTTTACACCCTGGTCATTGCCACCACGGTGCTGATTATCGCCTGCCCTTGCGCCCTGGGCCTTGCCACACCGATGTCGATTATTTCAGGCGTGGGCCGTGCCGCCGAATTTGGCGTTCTGGTTCGTGATGCCGATGCCCTGCAGCGCGCCAGCACGCTGGATACCGTGGTCTTTGACAAAACGGGCACGCTGACCGAAGGCAAACCGCAGGTGGTCGCCGTGGAAACCCGCGCCGGCGTGGACGAGGTGCAAGCGATACGGCTGGCGGCCGCGCTTGAGCAGGGTTCAAGCCACCCGCTTGCTCGCGCCATTATTGAAAAAGCAGGCAATTCAACGCTGCCGGAAGTGACGTCGTTCCGTACTTTGCGCGGGCTGGGCGTCAGCGGTGAGGTGGACGGGCATAAACTGCTGCTGGGCAACAAAGCATTGCTCGACGAGCAGGGCGTGGACACTCAGCCGCTTGCCGACAGCATTGACGCTCAAGCTCGTCTGGGCGCAACCCCGGTGCTGCTGGCGGCAGACGGCCAGCTCATGGCGCTGTTAGCCATCCGCGATCCGCTTCGTAGCGACAGCATCAGTGCGCTCCAGCGCCTGCACCGTAACGGCTACCGCCTGGTCATGCTCACCGGCGATAACCCGGTGACCGCCAACGCTATCGCCAAAGAAGTCGGCATTGATGAAGTGATTGCGGGCGTGCTGCCGGACGGCAAAGCTGACGCCATCAAGCAGTTGCAGCAGCAGGGCCGCCAGGTGGCGATGGTCGGCGACGGCATAAACGATGCCCCGGCGCTGGCTCAGGCCGAGGTAGGGATTGCGATGGGTGGCGGCAGCGACGTAGCCATTGAAACCGCCGCCATTACGCTGATGCGTCACAGCCTGGTGGGCGTTGCCGATGCGCTGGCTATTTCCAAAGCCACGCTGCGGAACATGAAGCAAAACCTGATGGGGGCGTTCGTTTACAACTCGCTTGGCATTCCGATTGCCGCGGGTGTGCTCTACCCGCTGACCGGCACGCTACTCAATCCGGTGGTTGCCGGTGCCGCGATGGCGCTGTCTTCCATCACCGTGGTGAGCAACGCCAACCGCCTGCTGCGCTTTAAACCGAAAGACTAACCTCTCTGCGGCCTTCCCTTCTCCTTTTGAGCGGAAGGCCGACTTTTTCCTTTCCCCTTCCAGCCCAGGGCGTTAGCATGGCTTTTTAGCCAGGGAATCGCGATATGGGTTTGTTCCAACGTCTTAGCGCACTGCTTTCCAGCCTGACAGCCTCTACTTATCCCTGGCCTGCCCTTGATATCACGCTCCCCGGCAAGCGCCATTTGCACCTCGTGGGCAGCATTCATATGGGTACCCGGGACATGGCTCCGCTTTCCTCACGCCTGGTGGACAAACTTCGCGCGGCAGATGCGCTGATCGTCGAGGCAGATATCCGCTCTGGCGATTCGCCGTTCAGCGAAATAGTGGAGGACATCGACCTGGAGGCTCGTCTGGCTCCAGGCGATTACCAGCAGGTGCTGAGCCTGTGCAGCGAGTTAGGTATTTCACTGAGCAGCATTGAGCACCAGCCCGCCTGGCAGGTGGCACTGATTTTACAGGCACATCAGGCACAGCGGCTTGGCCTTCGCCCTGACTACGGCATCGACTATCAGCTACTGGAAGCTGCACAGCGCTACGGCGTGCCGGTCACCGAGCTTGAAGGTGCCCAAAGCCAGATAGAATTATTGAAGGGGTTGCCTGACGGTGGGCTGCCGCTGCTGAACGACACGCTGGAACACTGGCACACCAACGCGCGGCTGCTGCAGATAATGATTGGCTGGTGGCTGGAAACGCCGCCGCAGCAGGGCAATATTGCGCTACCGAACACCTTTGGCGATGCGCTGTATGACGTGTTGATGCATCAGCGAAACCGCCAGTGGCAGGCGTTTCTGCAACAGCTGCCCGCCGGGCGCTATGTGGTTGCGGTCGGCGCGTTGCACCTTTACGGCGAAGGTAACCTGCCAGAAATGCTGAAAAAAGGATAAAAAAATGGCCAATATTTCTATTGGCCCGTCAAAGAGGAATTTCATTTATTATTCTGTTTATCCCGGCTGCCGAAGCAACCGAAGCTGAATTGTCGCTTAATGTGATGGTTTACGCCATCACTATTATGTAGCGCTATATTACTCGTCAAGTATATCACTATGATTACTATTTTGTGCGTTTTCAAAACAACGAATAAAGAAGGAAACCATGACTCCCGCGGTAAAACTCCTCGAAAAGAACAAAATCAGCTTTCAAATTCATGCCTATGAGCACGATCCGCTGGAAACCAACTTTGGTGACGAAGTGGTCCGTAAGCTGGGGCTAAATGCCGACCAGGTCTATAAAACGCTGCTGGTGGCGCTGAATGGCGACATGAAACACCTCGCCGTGGCGGTGACGCCGGTTGCCGGGCAGCTTGATCTGAAAAAGGTCGCTAAGGCGCTGGGCGTTAAGAAGGTTGAAATGGCGGATCCGATGGTCGCGCAGCGAATCACCGGTTATCTGGTGGGCGGCATTAGCCCGCTGGGGCAGAAAAAACGCCTGCCAACGGTGATTGATGCTCCGGCACAGGAGTTTGCCAGCATCTACATTTCCGGCGGCAAGCGCGGGCTGGATATCGAACTCGCGGCAAGCGATCTGGCGAAACTGCTGGATGCCAGCTTCGCCGATATCGCCCGCCGCGATTAACGCTTAGTTCCAGCTTACCTCGCCCTTAGGTTGGTAAGCATTTACGTCCAGCGGGGAGTTCTGTTCGATGTACTGCTTCAGGACTTCCGCATCGACAAACCCGGTGTTGACGTAGCCCGGCTTTTTATCGATTTCCGGGTAACCATCGCCGCCGGTGCCGTTGAAGCTCAGCGTGGCCATGCGGTAAGTTTTGACCGGATCAATCGGCTGGTCTTTGATTTTCAGGTTACTCAGCTTGCCGCCGGTTGAGGTGAAGCTGACGTTAGAGAACTGCGGGTAAGCGCCGGAGTCCGGCGTTTTCTGCGCCACCGCCGTCAGGTATTCCTCAACGTCTTTGCCGTTCATGTCGATATAAACCACGGTGTTGCCGAACGGCTGCACCTTAAGCACATCTTTATAGGTAATGTTCCCGGCTTCGATAGAATCTCGCACGCCGCCACCGCTCATCACCGCAAAGTCCGCGCTGGTTCGGGCCATTTGTGCCGCCAGCAATACGCGCGCCAGGTTGGTCTGCACAAAGCGCACTTTGCTGCGGTCCCCTTCCAGATGCCCGTTCACGCTGCCTACTTTCACCTTCAGCGCGGCCTGGCCTTTGTTCTGGAACGGCGTCAGCAGGGAAAGCATCTGCTGGCTTTCGGCGATTTCAGGCGTGTAAAGTACGCGCTCACTTTGCCCGTTGTCGTAGGTGATTTTCTTTTTCAGGTTGATGGGGATCAGCTGATAGTGCACCAGCTTCATCTCGCCGTTGCGGAACTCAAAATCTGCCCGCCCGACGTATTTCCCCCACTCATGCGCCTGCACAATCCAGGTGCCATTTTGCCTGTCCGGCGCGCATGGTGTGCCCGGCACATAATCTTTCTGCTTCTGGTTTTCCTGCGCCATGCAGACCGGATCCTGTGAGTGACCACCCACAATCATCGTCAGCGCGCCTTCCGGCAGGCTTCTTGCCATTTCGACATCGCCCGGCGCATTCGAGCCGTGGTTGCCGTTATCATAGTGGCCCATATGGGTTGCGGCGATGATCACGTCCGGTTTTTCGGTGCCCTGTAGCTCCTGGATCACCAGTTTGGCTTCCTCCGCAGGTTTGCGGAATTCGATGTCGGTGAAGTATTCCGGATTGCCGATTTTGGCCGTATCGTCGGTGGTCAGGCCGATAACCGCCACCTTAATGCCCTGAGGTTTGAAAATCGCATAAGGCTTAAACAGGCGCTCGCCGGTACTTTTTTGATAAATGTTGGCGGACAGCAGCGGGAACTTCGCCCATTTTTCCTGCTGGCGCAGCACGGATAACGGATTGTCGAATTCGTGGTTGCCGACGGCCATGGCGTCATAGCCAATCAGGCTCATGCCGCGAAAATCGGGTTCAGCATCCTGCAGGTCTGATTCCGGCACGCCGGTGTTGATATCCCCGCCGGACAACAGCAGCACGCTGCCGCCTTCCGCCGCGACTTCTTTACGCACGCTGTCTACCAGCGTTTTTTGCGCTGCCAGCCCGTATTCTCCATACTCATTCCGCCAGAAGTGACCATGGTGGTCATTAGTATGAAGAATGGTAATTTTATAGGTCTTGTCTTTTTCCCAGGCCAGCGCTGAAGCGCTGGTTAAACTCAATGCCACCAGCAGCGCCGTGGTTATTGTTTTCGCAGCAAACCGCATTGCAAATCTCCATGTCAAAATGTAACTGCGCAGAAATAACAGATAGCGTTCAGGATAGACAGCTATCTTTTCCGAAATGCGACTTTCTTCAAATCCCCTGCGCGAGTATGTTAGCAGGGTAAGAATTTCTTCCGGGCGATCTCCTGCGCCGCCCGCTCTAAAAACAATAAACGTTCGTACAGGTAATTATGGCAAGCTCTCAAACCCTCACCCAGCCGGGTACGCCCCCGGAGCAAAAAAAAGCGCGTACCGCATTTGGGATCCTTGGCGCTATAAGCCTCTCCCACCTGCTTAACGACATGATTCAGTCGCTGATTCTGGCTATTTACCCGCTGCTACAGGCCGAATTCTCCCTGAGCTTTATGCAAATCGGGATGATTACCCTGACCTTCCAGCTCTCTTCATCGCTGCTACAGCCGCTGGTGGGCTACTACACAGACAAATACCCGATGCCGTGGTCATTGCCGATCGGCATGTGCTTTACCCTTTGCGGGCTGGTGCTGCTGGCGCTGGCGGGCAGCTTCCCGGCCGTTCTGGTCGCCGCGGCGCTGGTAGGCACAGGCTCTTCGGTATTCCATCCTGAGTCCTCACGCGTGGCGCGTATGGCGTCCGGTGGCCGTCACGGGCTTGCGCAGTCGCTGTTCCAGGTGGGCGGTAACTTCGGCAGCTCTCTGGGGCCATTGCTGGCGGCTATTATTATCGCGCCTTACGGCAAAGGTAACGTGGCGTGGTTCGTGCTCGCTGCTCTGCTGGCTATCGTGGTTCTGCTGCAAATCAGCCGCTGGTACGCCGCTCAGCATAAAATCGCCAAAAGCCGCCCTGCCGTGCCGGTGGTCAACCCGCTGCCGCGCAACAAAGTGATTCTGGCGGTCTCGATTTTGCTGCTGCTGATCTTCTCTAAATACTTTTATATGGCGAGCATCAGCAGCTACTTCACTTTCTACCTGATGCAAAAATTCGGATTATCCGTACAAAATGCCCAGATTCACCTGTTCGCATTCCTGTTTGCCGTCGCGGCAGGCACGGTGATTGGTGGCCCCGTGGGGGATAAGATTGGCAGAAAATACGTAATTTGGGGCTCTATCCTCGGCGTCGCGCCATTTACCCTTGTTTTACCCTACGCATCACTTTACTGGACGGGCGTCCTGACGGTGATCATTGGCTTTATTTTGGCCTCCGCTTTCTCGGCCATCCTGGTGTATGCTCAGGAACTGCTTCCTGGCCGTATAGGTATGGTTTCCGGGCTCTTTTTCGGATTTGCCTTTGGGATGGGCGGCCTGGGTGCAGCCGTACTCGGGTTAATTGCTGACCACACCAGCATCGAGTTGGTCTACAAAATATGTGCCTTCCTGCCGTTACTCGGCATTATGACAATATTCCTGCCCGATAATCGCCACAAAGCGTAGATTTTAGCGGCCAAAGTATTGCTTTGGCCGCATCCTGTCTCCATACCCTTCTGGCAGTCGCCTCAGATAACTGAGTTAAATGCTACTCAGAGTCTATTTTTTATCGAAATGCGCTTTTTATTCAAAATTCAACAATTATTCATAAACGCCGATAAAGAATTTGTCATAAACTGTGTAACAGAACGTTTTGGAACATCGGCCAACCAAAGGAGACGGAATGCATCACGCCACACCGCTTATCACCACCATTGTTGGTGGTCTCGTGCTCGCTTTTTTACTGGGTATGCTGGCTAACAAGCTGCGCATATCTCCGCTGGTGGGCTATTTATTAGCTGGTGTGCTGGCGGGACCTTTTACCCCTGGTTTTGTTGCTGATACCAAACTTGCCCCTGAGCTGGCGGAGTTAGGCGTGATTCTGCTGATGTTCGGCGTCGGGCTGCATTTTTCATTGAAGGATTTGATGGCGGTAAAGGCCATCGCCATCCCCGGCGCCATCGCGCAAATAGGCGTCGCGACGCTGCTGGGCATGGCGCTTTCCTGGCTGATGGGCTGGTCGGTGATGACCGGTATCGTCTTTGGGCTTTGTTTATCGACGGCAAGTACCGTCGTGCTGCTGCGCGCGCTTGAAGAAAGGCAGCTAATTGATACTCAGCGAGGGCAAATAGCCATTGGCTGGCTGATTGTCGAAGATCTGGTGATGGTGCTGACTCTGGTGCTGCTGCCAGCCGTCGCCGGCATGATGGAAAAAGGCAACGTTGGGCTGGTTTCCCTGAGCCTGGATATGGCTATCACCATCGGGAAGGTCGCGGCGTTTATCGCCCTGATGATGCTGGTTGGCCGCCGCCTTGTGCCGTGGATTCTGGCTCGCAGCGCAGCGACAGGTTCCCGCGAGCTGTTTACCCTTTCCGTGCTGGCGCTGGCCCTGGGCATCGCATTCGGCGCGGTTGAATTGTTTGATGTCTCCTTTGCGCTGGGTGCCTTCTTTGCCGGTATGGTGCTGAATGAGTCAGAGCTAAGCCACCGCGCGGCACACGACACCCTGCCGCTGCGCGATGCGTTTGCGGTGTTGTTCTTTGTTTCCGTCGGCATGCTGTTTGATCCGCTGATCCTGATTCAGGAACCGCTGGCGGTACTGGGCACGCTGGCCATCATCATCTTCGGTAAATCCCTGGCGGCGTTCCTGCTGGTGCGCATGTTTGGTCACTCCCAGCGGACCGCGCTGACCATCGCCACCAGCCTCGCGCAGATCGGTGAGTTCGCCTTTATTCTGGCCGGCCTCGGCATGGCGCTGAACCTGTTACCACAAACGGGGCAAAATTTGGTGCTGGCTGGCGCAATTCTGTCGATTATGCTGAACCCAATTCTGTTTGCCGTGCTTGAGCGCTACCTCGAGAAAACCGAAACGCTGGACGAGCAAACCCTGGAAGAAGCCATCGAGGAAGAGAAACAAATCCCGGTGGATATCTGCAACCACGCTCTGCTGGTGGGCTATGGCCGCGTCGGTAGCCTGCTTGGCGAGAAGCTTATTGCCGAAGGTGTGCCATTGGTGGTGATCGAAACCTCCCGCAGCCGCGTGGATGAGCTGCGCGAGCGCGGGATCCGCGCCGTGCTGGGCAATGCTGCTAACGAAGAGATCATGAGTCTGGCCCATCTGGACTGCGCCCGCTGGCTGCTGCTGACCATTCCTAACGGCTACGAAGCCGGTGAAATCGTCGCGACGGCCAGAGCAAAATGCCCGGATATCGAAATCATCGCCCGCGCACATTACGACGACGAAGTGGATTACATCACCGAGCGTGGCGCTAATCAGGTTGTGATGGGAGAAAGGGAGATTGCCAATACCATGCTTGGGCTGCTGGTGCCGCCGGTCACACAGGAAGCGGTGACGGGTTAATTCTCTTTTAGGGCAGGTCTGACACCTGCCCACGCCGAAAAAAGCTGAGCCTTCAGGCTCAGCTTTTCAGCTTAACGTTCCCAGTAAGACTCTTCGAGGCTGTCTTCCCGCTCAGGCAGGCCGCGCGTCAGGCGCGGAGAATGCTGGTTAAGAACCTGATAGCTCACGCGGTTGGCGTATTTGCATACCTGGGCCAGCGAGGAATAAGTCAGCCAGGTCAGCTTGTGTTTGCTGGAATTCGGCACGTTACTGCGGTGGTAATTGTTCGCGGTGATATCGTGCAACAGCGCCGCAAGCGCCCCGTCTCCCGCGCCATTGGTGTTCATGATCTTCTCCGGGCCGCCCATATATGGCGCGATGTGGGAGTAGATTCGCAGCGGCTCAGCGCAGTCTTTCAGGCGCATCGCGCGGCTAAATTCGAACTGGTTAAATTCGGCAATCGCACCAGGCAGAAGTGGGTGCTGGGTTTTACGCTTCGCGGTCTCTTCGGTATAACCCGCCATATAAAGGCCTACCGGCCCGGCGGTGCAAAGCACCAGGTCAACCCAGTCCAGCGCCTTGTCGGCGGCCAGCAGCGGATCGCTTTCACCGGTTAGCGCTTCACCCTCTTCTTCGTTCATCGCCAGGATCGAAACGTGCTCGCTCAGGAAAGCCTGCCACCAGGTCGGGTTTTCGGCAATCACGTATTTGGTGCCCAGAGTCAGTACCACCGGCACGTTGTGTTTCTTCGCCCAGGCAATCGCCTGCATGGTGGCCTCCGGCATCGGCTCGCCCGGCTTGCAGCGCACCAGATAAGAGGTCAGCACCAGCGCGGATGCCCCGGCAATCACTTCTTCCGGAATGCTATCCGCACGTAGCTGGTTCATGTGGCCCGGGCTGATGGCAAAAGTACGCTCGCCCTGGTCGCCAATCAGCGTAAAGCAGCGGCCAATCGGGCCATCAACGCCCTGCAAATAGTTAAGGTCGGTCCGGCTGGAGGTATTGCAGAGGTAGCGGTAAGCGTAGCTACCGATCTCGACATTGCGGCACATTACGCCGAGCAGCACCGAGCGGTCATCGGCCAGTACCGAGTAATTGTGCATGGTATTGCCGATGGTGCCCCCGGCAAACTGGTGGGTAATCAGGTTGTTGTCGACCAGCTCTTTGTAGAGCGCGTCGGCCACATCATCCTCAATCACCAGAGAGTGGCCAAAACTCAGCCCGTAGCGCTGTACAAACTCATCGTCCACTTTGGCTTCAATGTCGACCAGCGTTTGGTCGATGCCGACCACCCAGGAAGAGCCGCTTTCTGCTTCAGGCTGAGTTTGCTGTAAGAGCGGGTCGCGGGCGCTGACGGGGAAGTAGTGTTTGGATTTGCGTTTACCGGGAAATTTCATGGTGTCGTTACGGGGCTGGATAATAAGGCGGAGAATAGTAGCATTCCCCGCCTCAGGTTTCTATTTGCGATACCGCTCCACCAGATTCATCATCATCGCGATATGGGCCGGATCGTCATTCAGCGCCGGAATGTACTCGTATTTCGTCCCGCCCGCCTCGATAAACACTTCCCGGTTCTGGACCGCCATCTCTTCCAGCGTTTCCAGGCAGTCAGCGGAGAAGCCCGGGCACATCACCTGAATATGCTTCACGCCCTTTTCGGCCAGCATTTTCAACGTTTCGTCGGTGTACGGCATCAGCCAGGGTTCGCGGCCAAAGCGGGACTGGTAGGTCATCATCACTTTTTCCGGCGGCAGCTCAAGGGCGCTCAGCAGTTCGCGGGTGGTGTCGCGGCAGCGCTGCGGGTAATCATCGCCTTCATTCGCGTAGCGCTGCGGAATACCGTGATAGGAAAGCAGCAGCACGTCCGGTTCACCGTGTTCGGCAAAAGAGCGTTTGACCGAGGCCGCCAGCGCGTTGATGTAAGCCGGCTCTGTCGCGTAGTCGCGAATCAGGGAAATAGAAGGCAGACTGCGGTAATCGGCGAAGATACGCCCCAGCTCGTCCCATACCGCCGCCACGGTTGAGCAGGAAAACTGCGGATAAAGCGGCAGCACCACAATGTGCGTCACGTTCTGCGCCAGGAGGTCGTCCACGGCGCTTTTGAGCGACGGTTCGCCGTAGCTCATCCCCAGCGCAACCGGCGTGTCCGGCAGCTGCTGCGCCAGCGCTTTTTCCTGCCGACGGCTGTATACCATCAAGGGCGAGCCCTCTTCCATCCAGATGGACTGATAGAGTTTGGCGACACGCGGTGAACGGATCGGCAGAATGACGCCGCGCAGCAGCGGCCACCAAAGCAGGCGGGGCGTATCTACCACGCGCTTATCGCTGAGGAACTGACGAAGATAACGGTTGACCGCCGCCGGTGTCGGGGCGCTCGGCGTACCAAGGTTAGCCAGTAAGATGCCAATTTTTTCCTGATTCATTCCCACCCCTTATCTGTAAATTGCCGTCAATTGTAACGTAAAAGAGCGAAACGAGAACCGATTACAGTGAAAGGGGAAAATAGGGGCAAAAAAATACCAGGGCATGCCCTGGTATTTTTTGCCGCTGCGGGAAATTATCCGAGGATTTTTTCCAGTTCAGCGCGCACGTCAGCCACGGCCTGGGTGCCGTCAACTTTAGCGTATTGGGTGTTACCCGCCTGCGCTTCTTTAGAGTAGTAGCCGATCAGCGGCGCGGTCATCTGATGGTATTCCACCAGGCGTTTACGCACGGTTTCTTCCTGATCGTCTTTACGGGTAGTCAGCTCTTCGCCGGTCACGTCGTCTTTACCTTCAACCTTAGGCGGGTTGAATTTAATGTGGTAAACGCGGCCGGAAGCAGCGTGCACGCGGCGACCCACGATGCGGTCAACGATCAGCTCGTCAGGTACGTCGAACTCCAGCACGAAATCAACCTTGATGCCCGCTTCTTTCATGGCGTCTGCCTGCGGGATAGTGCGTGGGAAACCGTCCAGCAGGAAACCGTTACGGCAGTCTTCCTGCGCAATGCGCTCTTTAACCAGGGCGATAACCAGCTCATCGGTCACCAGTTTGCCAGCATCCATGATGTCTTTGGCCTGTTTACCCAGTTCTGAACCAGATTTAACCGCAGCACGCAGCATATCACCGGTGGAGATTTGCGGAATACCGTATTTCTCCATGATGAACTGAGCCTGAGTCCCTTTACCTGCGCCCGGTGCGCCGAGCAGAATGATACGCATTGCGTAATTCCCCATACATTTAATTATTCAATCGAATTTGAGGCGAAAACCATACCACTAAAGGCGGTATCATCACAAGAAAGGGAGGCGCTCAGGCTGAAGCCCCGGGCCTCGATTTCGCCTGAATCCCGACCACTTAGCGGCCCTGATGGAAGCCAGAATCGGTTCAGCCAAACAGCATTTTTATTTTTCAGCAGCGGCCTTATCCCTTATCTCATCGGGGGAATAATAAGGTCTTCGCCTGGTAATTTATGAACCGTCAGGCTGGCTGAAAAAGGCCTGCTATATAGATTAGGTTTATGTACAGCAATTATAATGACGGCCAACACAGCCTGCCGACGCTGTTTGGCGTCAGGCTGTTAACCAGGAGATCTATTTTGCTAAAAGGAAGAGCGCCCGCCATGAATAAGCCCTTAATTGCCATTATCTGTTGTTTGCTGCTAAGCGGGTGCACATCTCAGTGGGTAAAAACCCGCAGTAACGCGCAGGAGTACACCAGCGCACGAGGAGACTGTGAAACCCAGTCCCAGCAGGCTTTTCCGGTAAGGAATGAGGTTGCACAACGTACTAAGTACACCACTTACTACGAAGCCTGTACTAAAAAAGATGAGTGTGATGGCGAGAAAACCCGGGCGGTAAAAAAGCCAGAAATTGAAAGCTATGTGATGGACGTGAATAGCGAAAGCCGGGACCGGTTATTTAATCAGTGCATGGAACTGAAAGGTTGGGAAAGCAAAATAAAGTGGCTGTAATATCTGAAATTCAACATCCATAGCCCGTATTCCGACAGAAAAATAACCTTACTTTTTAAAGCATGAAATTTTCTGCAGTTACTGTGCCTGAATATTTAAGTGAAAAAAAACCACCTGTCTATACAGGTGGTTTTGTCAGATAATCAATCGGACTTAAGAAACCAGCAGCTGGTTCATGCGGCGGATGAACTGGTTAGGATCTTCCAGCTGGCCGCGCTCAGCTAACAGCGCCTGGTCAAGCAGCAGCTCAACCCACTCGCTAAACTGCGCGTCATCCTGCGTATCCGCAGCGCGTTTCACCAGCGCATGCTCCGGGTTAAGCTCGAAGATGTACTTCACTTCCGGCACTTCCTGGCCCGCAGCGGCAAACAGTTTCGCCATCTGGGTGCTCATGTCGTTGCTGTCGGTGGTGACGATCGCCGGGGTATCGGTCAGGCGATGCGTCAGACGCACTTCCTTCACACGCTCGCCCAGCAGGGTTTTCACGCGGTCCACGAACGGCTCCAGCGCCTTCTCAGCTTCTTTCGCTTCTTCGGTTTCTTCGTCCGTCAATTTATCCAGTGATTCATCGGTCTTGCTGACTGACTGGAACGCTTTCCCGTCGAACTCGGTCAGGTAGCTCATCATCCACTCGTCGATGCGATCGGAAAGCAGCAGGACTTCGATGCCTTTCTTACGCAGCAGTTCCAGGTGTGGGCTGCTCTTCGCCGCCGCGTAGCTGTCCGCGGTGATGTAGTAGATCTTCTCCTGGCCTTCTTTCATGCGGGAGACATACTCTTCCAGCGACACGGTCTGCGCGGAGGAGTCGTTGTGCGTGGTCGCGAAGCGCAGCAGTTTAGCGATAGCTTCCTGGTTCGCGTTATCTTCCGCCGGGCCTTCTTTCAACACCAGGCCAAAGTTTTTCCAGAAGGTCTGGTATTTCTCAGCATCGTCTTTCGCCAGCTTGTCCAGCATCTGCAGCACACGCTTGGTCAGCGCGCTGCGCAGGTTCTGGGTCACGCGGCTGTCCTGCAGGATTTCACGGGAAACGTTCAGCGGCAGATCGTTAGAATCTATCAGGCCACGCACGAAGCGCAGGTAGTTCGGCATGAACTGCTCGGCATCGTCCATGATAAACACGCGCTGCACGTAGAGTTTCAGCCCGTGTTTGTGGTCACGGTTCCACATATCCCACGGCGCCTGCGCAGGGATGTACAACAGGCTGGTGTATTCCTGCTTCCCTTCTACGCGGTTGTGGCTCCAGGCCAGCGGGTCGGTAAAGTCGTGGGCGATGTGCTTGTAGAACTCTTTGTATTCGTCATCGCTAACTTCGGATTTGCTGCGGGTCCACAGCGCCTGAGCTTTGTTGATTTTTTCCCAGCTAACGATGGTCTCACCGTCTTTTTCTTCCTGCTGTTCAATCTCAACCGGCAGAGCGATGTGGTCAGAATATTTGCTGATAATGGAACGAACGCGCCAGTCGTCGAGGAACTCATCTTCGCCTTCACGCAGATGCAGCGTGATTTCGGTACCACGATCGACTTTCTCAATGTCGGCCACGGTGTATTCACCCGCGCCTTCAGACTCCCAGAACACGCCCTGCTCCGCGCTGGCACCGGCGGCGCGAGTGCGAACGGTGACTTTGTCCGCCACGATAAACGCAGAATAGAAGCCTACGCCGAACTGGCCGATAAGCTGGCTGTCTTTCGCCTGGTCAGACCCCATGGACTCGAGGAAAGCCTTGGTGCCGGATTTAGCAATGGTGCCCAGATGATCGATAACTTCATCACGGGTCATGCCGATGCCGTTATCGGCAATAGTCAGGGTACGGTTGTCTTTGTTAAAAGAGACGCGAACGCGCAGTTCACCGTCACCTTCGTAAAGGCTGGCGTCAGACAGGGCGCGAAAGCGCAGCTTGTCTGCCGCATCGGAGGCGTTGGAGATCAGCTCACGCAGGAAGATTTCTTTGTTTGAATAGAGAGAATGGATCATCAGGTGCAGAAGCTGTTTTACCTCTGACTGAAAACCGCGGGTCTCTTGTCCTTTCATGGTCATTGATACCTCAACAAAATCATACGGGATGAAGAAAACGTTGAGGGGGATATGGTAGCGATTTGTGCCTTTTCAAGCTGGAGGAGGCAAAAACCTCCCCCAACCGATTAAAAATTAATCTTATGGCGACCCAGCAGCGAGTGTGAAAGCGTGGTGCCATCCACCATTTCCAGCTCGCCGCCCACCGGCACCCCGTGGGCGATACGGCTGGCTTCAACGCCGTACTGCGCGCACAGCTCGGCAATGTAGTTCGCCGTGGCTTCGCCTTCTACCGTCGGATTAGTGGCAAGAATAACTTCTTTCATCGGCTCGCTGGCAAGGCGCTGCTCAAGGCGATCCAGTCCAATATCGTTCGGGCCAATGCCGTCCAGCGGCGAGAGGTGCCCCATTAAGACAAAGTAGCGGCCTGAGAACTGGCCGGTTTGCTCGATGGCGTGAATATCCGCCGGGCTCTCCACCACGCAAATCTGGCCGTTTTCCTGGCGACGTGGATTGGAGCAAATGGAGCAAACTTCCTGCTCGGTAAAGGTACGGCAATCCGCACAGTGGCCAATCTCGGACATGGCGCGGGTCAGCGCCTGAGCCAGACGCATGCCGCCGCTGCGGTCGCGCTGCAACAGGGCAAACGCCATACGCTGGGCGGATTTCGGGCCAACGCCGGGCAGGCAGCGCAGGGATTCCATAAGGGCTGAGAGTAAAGGACTGGTTTGCATCGCTCGGGCTTGTGAGAAAAAAGTGGGCTATAGCCTAACATTAGCCCCGCGGATGGGTATAGGAAAAGATATCCCCCGCACGAAGGCTCGCCGGGGGAAATGTTTACGCGATGTCTTTGCCGAAACGGCCCTGATTAAAATCATCGATGGCCTGATGAATCTCCTCTTTGGTGTTCATCACGAACGGGCCATAACCCACCACAGGCTCATTCAGAGGCTCACCGCTGAGCAACAGAACCACCGCGTCATTATTGGCTTCGAGGGTCACGCTTTCGCCTTTGGCATCCAGCACTACCAGCTGTGCTTCACGCGCCACCTCTTCACCGTTGACCAGCACCGTGCCTTTCAACACCACCAGCGCCGTGTTCCAGCCGTCTTTCACCGCCAACTGCGTAACGCCTTGTGGGTTCAGGCGCAAATCCCAAATGCTGATTGGCGAGAAGGTCCTGGCCGGGCCTTTGGTTCCGTCAAACTCACCGGCAATCACGCGAACCTTACCGGCATTGTCCGGCAAATCGACCACCGGAATATCGCCGTCGGTAATCGGCTGATAGCCAGGCGCGGTCATTTTGTCTTTTGCAGGCAGGTTAACCCACAGCTGCACCATTTCCAGGCTGCCGCCCGCTTCGCTGAATGCCGGAGAATGGTATTCCTCGTGAAGGATGCCGCTCCCGGCGGTCATCCACTGCACGTCACCCGGACCAATCACACCGCCGTTGCCCGCGTTATCGCGATGCGCCACTTCGCCTTTGTAGACGATGGTCACGGTTTCAAAGCCACGATGCGGATGCTGATCCACGCCGCGCTGGCCTTTATTGCTCGGCTTAAATTCCGCCGGGCCCGCGTAGTCCAGCAGCAGGAACGGGCTAAGCTGCTCGGCAAATTTTGAGTACGAAAACAGCGACCGAACCGGGAAACCATCCCCCACCCAGTGGGAAGCCGGTGCGGTGTAGACGCCAAGAATTGATTTCATGATTCTCTCCACAAGGGTTGTTTCTGATGGGATAAAGCTTACCCGTCAGACGCTCAGCCCGGTAGAGTGCTAAAATGGACTCAGTGTTCCATAATCAGGACAATAGAAATGCAGGACCTAAACGATCTGTGGTACTTCGTGCAGGTGGTAGACCACGGCGGTTTTTCCCCCGCCAGCCGGGTTATCGACATTCCAAAGTCCCGCCTGAGCCGCCGCATTGCGCTGCTGGAAGAGCGGCTTGAAACCCGCCTGCTGCAGCGCTCGACGCGGAGCTTCACGGTCACCGAAGCCGGGCATATTTTCTACCGCCACTGCAAGGCAATGATGATTGAAGCAGAAGCGGCGCAGGAAGCCATCGACACGCTCAAGTCAGAGCCGCGAGGGCTGATCCGCCTCACCTGCCCGATAGCGCTGCTGCATGTCCACGTCGGCGATATGCTGGCGCGCTTTATGCAGCTTTATCCGCAGATTGTGATTCAGCTTGAGGAAACCAACCGCCGCGTGGACGTGCTGAACGAAAACGTTGATTTAGCTATTCGCGTGCGTCCTTTGCCGCTGGAAGACAGCGACCCGGTGATGCGCAAGCTGGCCACCCGCAGCATGTGCCTGGTCGCCAGCCCGGATCTGGTCGCCCGCCAGGGTATGCCTGCGGCACCTACAGATCTCGCCCACTGGCCAAGCCTGGCGCTGGACAGGCCGCAGCAAACTTATCGCTGGTGCCTGTTTGGCCCGGAACAGCAGGAGGTGATTGTTCACCACAAGCCCCGCTATGTGACGACGGATATGATCGCGCTGCGTACCGCGGCGCTGAACGGGATTGGCGTCGTGCAGCTCCCGAAGCTGATGCTTAACGACGCGCTGGCGCAGGGCAAGCTGGTTCACGTGTTGCCAGAATGGCGAGCAAGAATGGAGATCGTGCATGCGGTCTTCCCTTCACGACGAGGGCAGTTACCGGCGGTGCGGGCGTTAATTGATTTTCTGGCGGAGAGCTATCAGGCGCTGGACGAGGAGTAAGAAAACGGCCTTCTCCCGGGCGGGAGAAGGCGGAAAAGCATCAGAATGGCATTTTGAAGCCCGGTGGCAACTGCATGCCGTTGGACACCCCAGCCATTTTTTCTTTCTGCGCTTCGCCGATACGGCGAGCGGCATCGTTGAAGGCTGCGGCAACCAGGTCTTCAACCATCTCTTTGTCATCTTCCATCAGGCTTGGGTCGATTTCGACACGGCGGCAGTTGTGCGCCCCGTTGATGGTCACTTTCACCAGGCCCGCGCCGGACTCGCCGGTGACTTCCATGTTGGCGATTTCTTCCTGAGCCTGGGCCATTTTTTCCTGCATCTGCTGGGCCTGCTTCATCAGGTTACCCAGACCGCCTTTTCCAAACATAATCTTCTCTCTTTCATCGGGCCAGCCCTCACAGAATGCGAGAGTGGCTATCAGGGTTTCACACTATGCCGCGCCAGGCGAGGCATATCAAACAGGGCGAATACTATCTTCATCCAGCTCAGCATCAAAGAACCTTTGCAGAGTCTGAATATTGCTGTCGTTGCTCATCGCCTCGCGCGCCTGCGCCAGCTTCTCTTCGTAGATAGCCTGACGCCACTCCAGCGGCGTGCGGCGAGCCAGATTATCATCTTCAATAATAGTCAGTTCTATCGCTTCGCCATGGTGCGAACTCAGGGCATCTGACAGCGTTTTTTGCGCCGATGGCGAATTCAGGTGGCGCTGGCCAGGACGCAAATGCAGGCAAACCCGGTTGCCGTCCACCTCTTTCCAGGCGTTAAGCGCCAGCTGTTGTACCAGCTTTGGCAGCACCAGCTGATTGATTTCCGCCGCCCATTCATCGCGCTCGATAGCCTCTTCGGCCAGCTTCTGCGCCAGCTCCGGCGTTTTTTCATGCTCAAGCGCCTTTTTCAGCGCCTTGGGTGTAGCGACCGGTTCAGGGGCGACTTCCGTCGGATTTTGTGCCTTCCAGCGATAGGCTTCAGGCTTCGCTGGTTTTTCCAGCGCCGTCGGCGCAGGGCGCGCCTGAACGCGTTCGGTCACCGAGGCCAAACGTTCCAGCGCGGAGCTTTTTGCCGGCCGCGCTAGTCGTTGCGCTGCCGGCTCATTCTTTTTTGCTTTATCAGCCTCCTGCTGGCGCATCAGTTGGCTGCGCGCCTGGAGGATCTGGCTGGTGGCATCCGGCAGCGGAGAGGCTTCCCTGTCCGGCGGCGGTGCCGCCTGCTGCTGCCTTACCGCTGGCTGGTGTGAGACCGGGTTAATCACGGGAATGCTTGCCGCCTGGCGAGGTGCTTCCGGCTCAGGCAGCGGCTTGCGCGGATGGAAAGCCAGCGCGCGCAGCAGCGTCATTTCTACGCCCATTCGGCGATCCGGCGCCCACGGCAGCTCTTTGCGGCCAATCAGCAATGTCTGGTAATAAAGCTGCACGTCGGCCGGGGGAACAACGCGGGCAAGCTCTCGCATGCGCTGTTCGATGGCTGCCATATCGCTGCCAAGGGCGGACGGAGAAAGCTGAACCATCGCCACGCGGTGCAACAGCGCGGACATTTCTACCAGCAGAGCTTCCCACTCCACGCCGCGCGCGGCTGCGTCGTTCAGCAATGCCATGACTCGCTGGCCGTCAGCCTGGACGACAGCTTCAATCAGCGACAGCGCCTGGTCATCATCCAGCGTGCCGAGCATTGCGCTGACGGCGGCGGTTGTGACCTGCCCGTCGCCGCTGGCAATCGCCTGGTCGGTGAGGCTCAGCGCATCACGCAGGCTGCCGTCCGCCGCGCGGGCTAACAGCTGCAGCGCGCGGGGCTCGCTCACGACCTTCTCTTCACCAAGAATGTGCTCCAACTGATGGCGGATCTGTTCGACGTCCAGCGCTTTCAGGTGGAATTGCAGGCAGCGAGAAAGAATGGTCACCGGCAGCTTTTGCGGATCGGTAGTGGCCAGCAGGAATTTTACGTGCGGAGGCGGCTCTTCCAGCGTCTTAAGCAGCGCGTTAAAGCTGTGGCGCGAGAGCATGTGCACTTCGTCAATAAGGTAGACTTTAAAGCGGCCACGCGCGGGGGCGTACTGCACGTTGTCCAGCAGATCGCGGGTGTCTTCTACTTTGGTGCGCGAGGCGGCGTCTATCTCAATCAGGTCGACAAAGCGGCCCTGTTCTATTTCGCGGCAGTTATCGCAGACGCCACAAGGGGTCGCGGTAATACCGGTTTCGCAATTCAGCCCTTTCGCCAGCAGACGGGCGATTGAGGTTTTCCCCACCCCACGAGTGCCGGAAAAAAGATACGCATGGTGGATGCGGCCCAGCGACAAACCATTAGCCAGCGCGGTCAGTACGTGTTGCTGGCCGACAACATCAGCAAAAGTTTGGGGGCGCCATTTGCGGGCTAAGACCTGGTAGCTCATCTGGAGTTAGGCTCTGGTTCGCGGGAAAGGTGAATCGAGGGGGTAATGCTAACATAAGCCCCGCCCGCTGGGCGAGGCTTGTGATATCTGTGTTAACACCAAGCTGTAATGTCCCCTTTGAACCATTCTAAAATGTCCCCAGACAATTCTCTGGGGGATTTTTCATGATCAAAGAGACTGTTACGATGAGTCATAAGGAACTCCACCGACTTCAGATTATTCAGGAGTCAATTAATCGACATATTACTCAGGAACAAGCTGCGGCACGCATTGGCATTTCTATTCGGCAGGTTAAACGTCTGGTGCAACGGTATAGAAATGAAGGGCCTTCTGGTCTGGTTTCCCACCGACGTGGAAAGCGTCCTAATAATTCCTTTTCTACTGAATTCAGAGCAACAGTAATTTCACTCCTCAAAGGCCGTTACGCTGATTTTGGACCTACGTTTGCGTGCGAAAAATTGCGCGAGATACACGGTTTATCTTTATCCGTTGAAACTCTCAGAAAGTGGATGATAGAAGAGGGGTTATGGCGTGAACGCCGTCGTAAAATTGCCCGTATATATCAACGCCGCATGCGACGACCATCTTACGGTGAACTGATCCAGATTGATGGCTCACCTCATGACTGGTTTGAAAATCGAGGCCCCAGATGTACACTGATCGTTTTCATTGATGATGCCACCAGTGCGTTGATGGCGTTGCGTTTTGTGCCTGCTGAAACAACCCGGGCTTACATGGAAACCCTCCGGGGTTACCTTAATGATCATGGCGTACCGCTCGCTCTCTACTCTGATAGACACAGTATATTCAGGGTAAATAACCCAGAGCGGGAAGGTGAGCTGACCCAGTTCACTCGTGCGATAAAGACACTGGGCATCGAGCCAATCCATGCCAACAGCCCGCAGGCAAAAGGGCGGGTAGAGCGCGCCAATCAGACACTACAGGACAGGCTGGTCAAAGAAATGCGGCTTCAGAATATCAGTGATATTGAAACAGCAAATGCATGGTTGCCGACCTTTATTGAAGCCTATAACAACCGGTTCGCTACGTCGCCTCGTACTACTGATAATGCTCATCTTGATGTGCACCATTCTGAAGAGGAACTGGGTTATATCTTCAGCCTACAGGCGAAGCGCGTTCTGTCTAAAAATCTCACTTTCCAGTACAAAAGCAGTGCGTTTCAGGTACGCAGTGAGGGCCGGGGATATCGACTTAGGCATTCGGTTGTTACTGTATGCGAGAACTTTGACGGTGAAATTAACGTTCTGTATGACGGGAAAGCGCTGGGCTGGGAAAAGTATGTTGATGGCCCGGAGCCTATACCACTGGATGATGAAAAGAGTGTCCATGAACGAGTGGATAATGCCCGTATTGATTTACGCTCAAAATACTATGTTAAACCTAAAGCTGACCATCCCTGGCTTACGCGCCGAACGCAAAGTCATCAGCAAGTTAAGCCCCCGAAGTTACCTAAAAAGAAGCCTGATCCCGATAAAAAAGATTGAAACCAAGATCGATTCGGTTGAGTGCATATCCATTCATAGGGTAGATTCTTAAGTCGCGTTTCTGGTGTTCATTTTCGGGTGGTTTGTTACTTGTTTTACCGGGGATATGCCAGAAACGCGCTGAGTCAGTCTGGGCGGTGCGCGTAATGCGGCGTTATGGTAAATAGCCTATGCTAATGTCCGCTAAGAGCGAGAAGCGGACGTTTGGTTGACGAACTATATATATAAAAAAACATAGCCCGTCAGAATTGTGTTTTAGGGTTTGCTGATAACTGCAACATATAAAATTGAACCATCATTTTCATGGCTTACCGGTCCACTGACCCGTACCAGGTCCTGAGCATCGAAGTGCTGCCCGTTCCAGACTTTCTGCGGGATGCGGACTTTGATGGTACCGGTTGGGTCGCGGAACGTATACCACTCGTCCTGCTGCTGGCTGACAACATTGCCTTCCAGTGTGATCCACGCCCCTTCGTGCATTGACGATACGATCTGAATCCGGCTTTGACTATTCTCCTGCTGAACTTTATGACCGGCATACATGTGCTCAGTGACGACAGGCTCTTTCTCTGCGGAGAAGCCACCTTGCGCTGCCAGAGCAGGAATGGCGATGAACGAAGTGAGTAACACTCCGGTGACGAACTGACTGAAATATTGTTTTTGCATAGCAGATTCCATTTATAATTTTACATCCCCCATGGGGGATATTGTCGATGATAAATGAGCGGCTATAAAAGCTCAATTCCTATCCCCGGCAGGGGGATAAAAATATGATGGGCTTCAGAAATATAAAACCCACCGGTTGGTGGGTTCAGGCGTGAGATTCATACAGGAGAAAATCAGCTCGTTACGCCGATCCAGCCGTGATAGCCCATGTAAATGCCGACAAGTGCAATCAGTACGCTTGAGAAGTATGGAGCCCGCCGCGCCAGCGTATCCAGGCCACTCCAGCGTTTGGTTGCCTGACGAACGCTGAAAGCCGCCGCTGCGCCCACTGAAACCAGCGTGATCGCTAAACCGATGCTGAAACACAGTACCAGCGCGGCACCGAGCGTAAATTCCTTCACCTGGATGCAGAGCAGCAAAACGGTAATGGCTGCCGGGCAAGGAATAAGGCCGCCGGTCAGGCCGAACAGGATTATTTGTCCGGTGGTTACGCTGCGATTCGCAAAACGTTTTTTGATGTCGTTCGCATGCGCTTTTTCGTGAGCATCCTGATATTCGCGAGAATTAACATCCAGACCTTCCAGCGAGGAATGATCGTGGTCGTGTTCATGTTCACGGAATTCCACATCATAATCATGCACATGGCCGCGATGGCCTAAAGACAGGCGAACATCAAAGCTGTGTGGCTCCGGGATCGCCAGGGCCGATTCCATAAACCCGTCTTTTTCGACGAAATCAAATACCTGTGAAAATGTCCCTGGACCACGGTTGGTCACCAGAGAAATGTCGCGAGCTTCCCATTTCTTGCCGCTGAGCGAGCGTAAACGCCAGTGAGGGGGTTGTCCTTCTTCGAAAATCGAGAGTTCAACGCTGCCATGGCCCGTATCGATGATGCGGGTTTCGTCATGATCGTGATGACCGTGGCTGTGTTCCTCTTCCTGCTCCATCTTCCACAGCTTTTCGCCGCGCCAGGTTCGCCAGAACATCCATGCCGCCGTACCGAGAATGATGACGGCGGAAATCAGCTGAAACCAGGGTTCGGCTGATTCAGCAGTGAATTTCTGACTGATATACATTCCGCCGAACGCAATGAGCCAGACAACAGACGTATGAGAAATTGTCGCGGCAAGCCCCAGTAATACCGCTTGCTTGACCGTTCCCCGGATGGCCACAATAAAGGCGGCCATCATCGTTTTGGAATGCCCTGGCTCCAGTCCGTGAAGCGCACCGAGCAAAATAGCGCTGGGGATGAACAGCCAGGCATTGGCCACGCCTTGCTGTAAAAGAGTGGAAAAATCAGTCATGTTTCGCTTGCCTTAAAGATATTTAGTTATCTCTTTAAATTCGCTAAGCGTCTTATCAGACTCCGTGTGGTCAGCATGAAGGGCATCCTCCAGGCAGTGATCCAGATGGTCATGAATTAAGGTACGCTTCGCATTCGTTATCGCCTTTTCCACAGCGTGCAGTTGCTGGGCGATATCCAGACATGCTTTCTCATCTTCGAGCATCTGGATGGTACTTTTCAGGTGCCCTGCGGCACGTTTAAGTCTTTTAATAATGTCAGGGTGTGATGCATGAACGGTCATGGTTTATCCTCTCCAGGTGGAAGGGATAAGATAATGTGTATCAACGCCATGGTCACACTTTTTATCGGCTTATCCTCTCCTGATACGTTGTCTTTTTTTGGGAAATTACTTCTCTTTCTTCGGCCAGGACGGATGTTCATCGTCAATGACGAAATCATGCTCATGGGTCGATTCGTTGTTTGTTTCCGGGTCTTTGTGGCTGTGAACCTGAGCGTACACTTCATGCTCAGGACGCCAGATAAGTACGGCGGTGACCAGCGACAATGTTGCCACAACAGTCAGGGCGATGAATGAAGCCTGTGTCCCCCATGCCGCACCAACCCATCCGGCCAGCGGATAAGTCACCAGCCAGCATGAATGTGACAGTGCAAACTGGGCGGCAAACAGCGCCGGTCTGTCTTCCGCTGTTGACGAACGGCGCAGCAGGCGACCACCCGGTGTCTGAGAAAGTGAATAGCCCACCCCCAGCAGTGCCCAGAGCACAACCAGCGTGATGTAATCCTTCAGGAAAATGCCTGACCCCAGGCCAATGACTAAAAGCGCCGTACCTGCAAGCATCGGCATACGGTCGCTCATGTTGTCGAGGAGTCTGGGGAGAACCAGGGCCGATACCATGGACCCCACGCCGAAGAAGGCCAGCGCAATAGCGGTAGACCGCTGTGAGAAACCAAAGTCCGCCTGAACCAGAACGACGGTGTTGACGATAACCATTGCACTCGCTGCCGCTACGGCCATGTTGAGTGCCAGCAGGCCGCGCAGTCTGGGCGTTTTCAGGAAGATGCGCATACCTCGTGTAGTTTTGTCATAGATGCTGCGTTTGACCGTTAACGCTTTCATCTTCGGCAGTGTCACGGAAACAACCAGAGCTGCTGAAGCAAGGAACCCGACTGCCGTACCGGCAAACAGGTTGTGGAAACTCATGACCGTCAGCAGTGCAGCCGCCAGCATAGGGCTGATGACGCTTTCAAGATCGTAGGCCAGACGTGACAGAGACAGCGCCCGGGTATATTCACGTTCGTCAGGAAGAATATCCGGGATAGTTGCCTGGAAAGTAGGCGTAAACGCCGCCGAGGCAGCCTGAAGAATGAAGATCAGGATGTAGATTTCCCATATCTGGGTGACAAAAGGCAGCGTGATAGCCACGAGAGCGCGAACCAGGTCCAGTGTTACCAGCATGGTGCGACGCGGGAATTTATCGGCAAAAGCCGCCGCCACGGGCGCAACAAGAATATAGGCGCTCATTTTGATAGCCAGCGCGGTACCCAGCACTGCCCCGGCTCTGTCACCTGCGAGATCGTAGGCCAGTAACCCTAACGCAACGGTCGCCAGACCGGTGCCAATAAGGGCGATAACCTGTGCCATAAACAGGTGGCGATAGGTACGATTAGAAAGAATGTTGAGCATCAGGAAATCTCTTGGTTTGAAATCACATCCCCCCCAGGGGGATATTCAAAGCATAGAGGGACCTGAAAAAAATGACAAGCTTTATCCGGGTGAGGAGGATACTGATTCGTCTGTTATCTTGGATGTTAAATAAAAAAGCTTCAGGTATCCCAGCGTTATACCTGAAGCAGCATAAAAAGTGTCGAAGGTGTTATCGCCGCTTCCCTGCGCAGCCCCTCCTGACGAGAAGGGAATTAACTCAGTTGTCCCAGACAGGTTTTCAGGCTCAACCGGGTGGCTTCAATATCACTATGGATAATGGTGCACCAGTCATCACGGTTAGCCCGAATGACCTCCAGCCAGTTATTCAGTGCCTGATTAAACGCCATGGTTTTCTCGCGCTGCGGCCAGCTCATCTGGTTAGTGCTGTAAATGTCCTGCCCTGGCTGCGGCATTAGTACGGTTTGCTGCGTCGACATCCGGGAAGTCACCGGCCAGGTATCAGAGTTGCCATCCCAGGAAGGCATCACCGGGAAACCCGCTCCGCGCAAGGCCATATCCCAGGTGGCATCAAACAGGTATGTTTTGCCCTGTAGCTCAAAAGCCACAGTGTCATGAAATCCCTGTGTTTGCGGCAAAATTGCCAGAATATCCGCAGGTACAGGCAAATCAGCCCAGTCAAACCGCACCAGCTTTCGCTTTGCCGTAATGCCACCATCGGTCAGCAGTCGTTCGGCAGCAGCGGCTTTATGACGGCAGTCGCCAAAGCCCTGCTGAAACAGACTCATGCTTTCGCCATTCCATGCACCGAGCTGATAGGGTATCCGCCTGACCAGCTCAAAAATGGCTCTTCGCAGTTCAGTTGAGCCAGGTTTAAGCCCGAGCGACTGCAAAACCCAGCCCGGCGTTATCGCCTCTTGTTGATTGCGGCGGGTGTTTATTTTTTGCCATGTTTCACTGACTTTTTCAGCCAGAGAGGCTGCCAGGGTTTCCCCCGGCAGTAATGTTGTCATCAGCAACGCTCCTGTGGTGGTGAGAAAATGTCTGCGCGTCAACATATCGGGCGTTACACCTCTACGTTGCGACGAAGCGCCGACATAACCAGTGATTCACAGACCACTTCTTCATCCTCTGCCCGCTTTACGCCGGGGAAGACCATCTGACTTACCGGGGACGAACGAAGCCGGTGATAACGGGCAATCGCGCCATTCATTCCTCCCATTTGCTTACGTCTGACCAGCCGCAGTCCGTGCTCCCAGGCGACTTCATCCATCGCGCTCGCCAGAACAGGGTCATGGTTGAAGATCAGGACGCCATCCTCTTTCAGCAGGCGTGCAGCGCTGCGAAGGAAAGCCGTGTAATCCTGTTCGAAATAGGCCGCTGCCTGGGAGTAGATAATATCGACCTCACCTGCCTGAACACCTCTGTTTTCCAGCGCTCCCAGCCCGGCTGCTGTCACGTAAGGATGCTCAGTCACGCCTTTTGGCAGCGATGCATGCCACGGTGTGAGATTAGTGAAGTGCAGGAATACGCTTTCCCCAAGTTGCTCCCTGAACTCCCCGGAAAGCCCGGAAATCGTCGCCTGATGGCCGGCACATTCCTCAGCGCGAAAACCCGCCCAGGCGGCACCAATTTCCAGGAAGGTGACTTTCCCGTTTTTGTGGTGAATGTTTTTCGCATAGTGGGCGATGTCGAACCCAATTTCTCGCGCCAGGCGAAATGAACCGCCGCTGGATGTCCAGGGGCCATCAAAGCCAAAGGCAAGGATCGCTTTGAGCATCGAGCCCGTTTCCTGATGCATCATTTTCAGGAACGGAATGACTTTACGCCGTGAAGGAACCGGGACATTCGGACGCATTTTTTTGGCCTGAAGGTCGCGATTAACGCCCATGCAGAGCGTCTGCCAGTGCAGGGGATCAACACGATAATTGAGTGCAGTGAAATTACGCGCAATCTCTCGACGCGCCTGGATAGAGTCTTTATACATAGCCTCTCCGCTAAATCTGAAGTTGATTAAAGCCGGGCAGCAAAAACTGCCGGTAACAGCGATCAGATCTGGCGGATGCTGGGAGGACGGTAAATGATGTCCGTGGCCTTAACCGGGCTACGAAGATCGGCAAGCGGCAACCATCTGTCTGTTACAGGAGAGAGGGAAATCTCTACAGAGGGCGGCTGCTCAGGGGTTTCATGGAAATGGTCTGTCTGATGATGGCCTGCGTGGCCAGACTGAGGGATATCCGAATCGTGAGAGTGATCCTGCATTGACATGGTGACTTCTGCGTCATGCAGATTCATCTCGTAGCCTGTCAGGCCGTTTGTACCGTGCGACGCAAACGTCACCATCGACGACATCATCATGCCAATGGCCATGATGACGATCATCAGAACATAACGGGGCGAACGTTTAAACATCGGGTACATCGCTGATTGCTTTCCTCAATAGACAATGACAACGGTATAAAAAGATTAGCATCCCCCCGGGGAGGATGTAAGGGCTGGAATGTAAAGTCTTGTATTGGCGATATGAATAAAAAGGCCCGCATAATGCATCAGCGACCGGGGCGACCAGAATATAAGCAAGCATCTTCATTGCCAGCGCCGTTCCCGACTCCCCCTGCCCTGTCGCCCGCCAGCAGGCCCAGTGCAACGGTAGCAAGACCGGTACCGATAAGAGCAATTATGAGCACCATAAAAAGATAGCGATATGTACGGTTAGAAAGACTGAAAATATGTAGCAATCTCTACCATATGTATTAATCTCTACACTATGAAACTACATATCCTTATTCTGACACTGCCCACTGAGCAGGCCACATTACGTATGCGTGTCTGGCGGGCATTAAAAAATACCGGTGCCGCCATGCTGCGCGACGGCGTTTATCTGTTGCCTGAAGCGCAACAGAGCCATGAGATTTTTAACGAGATGAGTCGTGAAATCAGCGGTGAGGGAGGAACGGCCTTTGTTTTTGACGCAGAGACTTCCGACGAAGAGAAAATTCGCCCGTTATTCGATCGCTCTCAGCAGTACCTGATCCTGATGGAGAGCCTTCAGGTTTGTAAAAACGACCTTAATGAGGAAACCGCGGTCAGCCAACTGAAGATGGTAAGAAAACTTCGTCGCGAGCTGGATCGGATTGTGGCGATTGATTTCTTTCCTGGTGAAGCGCAGGCGCAGGCCATTTTTGCCTTGTCAGAACTGGAAGCTGGCATTAACAGGTTCATCTCTCCCGGAGAGCCTCATGCCGTCAGTGGCTTGCTGACACGGCTGAAGCCTGAGGATTTTCATAACAGGATCTGGGCTACGCGTCGCCGGCCATGGATTGACAGGCTTGCCAGCGCCTGGCTTATACGGCGTTTTATCGACCAGGATGCGCAGTTTCTCTGGCTTAAGGATGGCAACGATTGCCCGGAAGAGGCGGTGGGGTTTGATTTTGATGGCGCGACCTTCAGCCACATCGACAATCGTGTGACCTTTGAAGTGCTGATGGTCCGCTTCGGGCTGACGGGGGATGCCCTGAATGGTCTGGGGATGCTTGTGCATTACCTTGATGTTGGCGGGGTTCAGCCCCCCGAAGCCGCTGGCGTTGAAAGTGTACTGGCAGGATTGCGTGAAAGCATTACGGATGATGACACATTACTCACAGCGGCCTGTTCGCTGTTTGACGGTCTGTTAACGACGTTTGAAATGAGGTCCGGCCATGATGAACAAAACGGAGTTGCTGACGCTGGCAGAGGAAAACGTTAAGCCCAAGCCGGTCCCCCTGAAGGAGGCGTTCTGGTTCTGGATGAAGCTGGGTTTTATCAGCTTTGGCGGTCCTGCCGGACAGATTGCGATCATGCATCAGGAACTGGTCGAGAACCGGCGCTGGATTTCCGAGTCCCGTTTTCTCCACGCACTCAATTTCTGTATGGTGCTGCCCGGTCCGGAAGCTCAGCAACTTGCCACCTACATTGGCTGGCTGATGCACAGGACCTTGGGCGGAGTGATAGCGGGTTTGTTATTTATCCTTCCCTCACTTTTTATTCTTATCGCGTTGTCGTGGATCTATATCGCCTGGGGAGACGTTGCCATTATTGCCGGTATCTTTTACGGCATTAAACCCGCCGTGGCGGCAATCGTGCTGCAGGCGGCGCATCGCATCGGCTCCCGTGCGCTGAAACACGGTGCCCACTGGGCCATAGCTGCTGCGGCTTTTGTGGCCGTTTTCGCCCTGAACGTTCCTTTTCCCGTCATCGTTATTTCAGCAGCGATAACTGGCTTTATCGGCGGACGCATCGCGCCGGAAAAATTTCACAGCGGCAGCGGGCATAACAAACAGGAGAAAGCCGCCGTTGATGCTGCGGTTATTGACGATCATACGCCCGTACCGGCGCATGCCCTGTTCAGCTGGGCGAAACTGTTAAGGATTGTGGCAGCGGGTGCACTGCTCTGGCTTATTCCCATGACGGTGCTGACGCTGGGGCTGGGCTGGGCGCATCCGGTGACGCAGATGGGCTGGTTCTTTACCAAGGCTGCGCTCCTTACCTTCGGTGGGGCCTACGCCGTCCTGCCATACGTTTATCAGGGTGCTGTCGTCAATTTTGGCTGGCTGACTGCCGGGCAGATGATGGACGGGCTGGCGCTGGGAGAAACCACGCCCGGCCCGCTGATTATGGTGGTCACGTTTGTCGGATTTGTGGGCGGGTATACCCATGCCGTTTTTGGCGCGGATATGCTGTTTGTCGGCGGCGCCGTTGCCGCCTGCATGGTGACCTGGTTTACCTTTCTCCCGTCCTTCATTTTCGTGCTGGCAGGCGGGCCGTTTATCGAAACGACCCACAACAAGGCGGGTTTCACGGCACCTTTAACCGCCATCACAGCGGCCGTAGTGGGCGTCATTGTTAATCTGGGGCTGTTTTTTATCTGGCATACCGTATGGCCGGAAGGCGCAAAGGGAGGGATCGATATCCCTGCCGCCCTGATTGCCGTCGCCGCTGCGTTTGCGCTTTTCAGATTAAAATGGAAGGTTACGCACGTTATTGCCATGGCGGCTCTCGCCGGGCTGATACTCCGCCTGACCGGGCTGTCAGCTGTGTGAAAAGGGGCAGGTTATCCTGCCCCTGATTTATCAGATAACCCGTTTGATGTTCAGGTAGTCGCCGGTTGTATCAAGCTGGATCGTGATGGTCTCAGAACCACGATTTCGCCAGAACCAGCCATGTTTACCCTCGAACGCGGCCTGTAAAACGCCGTCTCCGGATGTGATCTGCCGGGCTTTACCATAGCCATGGTAGAAGCCTTTCGGGGCGTTGACCGGATCGCCGTGCGCATCCACGTTTACCGGTCCGGAACTTGTCCACTGATAGGTCACGCGGGCATCTTTGCGCATTTCCAGTTTAACTTCAGCAGCTTCGTTAGGCTTCAGGGTGATGAGCATCTGATGACGTTGCGAGCCAGCCGATGGTACTTCCGGCGCGCGCGTGGTCGCCGGAACGCTCAGCTCCGGGTAGGTGTTCTGCGTTATTGCCGGAGGATTATCCGGGATCGGTCGCTCATTAACTGGCGCAGCCAGCTGTCCTTGCTGAACAGCGCTGGCCTGATTATCGGCATCAGCTTCTTCGGCAAGCTGCGTTTTGATTTCTCCCATCTGCTTAAGCCCCAGTAAACGACCCACGCCAGTAGGATCAATGCCGTATTCCGAAGGCATGACGACGGTGATCAGCAGCGTCAGCGCCACGATGGCGGCGAGGATAGTGGACTGCATCAGTTTGATGGCAGAAGGTAATTCTGCGCGTGTTGGTAAATCAGTGTTGTACATTGTTTTGTCTCCCTCAGGCTAAAATGTAGCCACAAAGCTGGTAACTCATTAACAGAAATCCCGCGCTCATCATCACCACATTGGCGGTATAAGCGTGTCGGAAAAAGCTCGCCGTTTGCCGCCAGTAGCTCATAACGATCAGGATGGCGCTCAGCGCGAGCAGCTGGCCGATCTCAACGCCAATGTTGAAGGCAATCAGGTTGACAAACAGGCCATCGGGAGAGATTTCGAATTCCTGGATTTTGGTTGCCAGACCAAAACCGTGGAAGAATCCAAAGATGAGCGTCGCAAGCTTCGTGTTGGGCTGAACGCCAAACCAGCGCTGGAATGCCCCGAGGTTATCAAGCGCTTTATAGACCACGGACAGCCCGATAATGGCGTCAATAAGGTAAGCACTGACGCTGATATCAAAGAAGGTGCCGATGAGCAGCGTCGTTGAATGCCCGATAGCGAACAGGCTAACGTACAGCCCGATATCACGCATTTTGTAGAGAAAGAAAATCACCCCGAACAGAAACAGCAGATGATCGTAACCGGTCACCATGTGCTTCGCGCCAAGGTAGATAAACGGGATGATGTTCACCCCGGTGATTTCCTGGATGTACCCTTTGTCGCCTTCCGCCACGCCGTGCGCATACGCGCCCTGGCTGTAGAAAAGCAGTAACAACAGGAAAAACAGACAAGCCGAACGCGCCTGAGCTGAAAGCAGGCGAGCGCTCAACCGGCCCTGTGTATCAAGGCTGGTATACATAAAAATCCTTACATGTTGAATAATAACGAATTAGCAGAAGTTATTACGCAGACAGGATTCTCGGAGGGCGTTCGGGGGTGGACTGCGGCATTTGCAGTATTTGTTCTGAACTCAACGCATATATCACCCGCATGCCCGGATTCCATGCGTGCAGAGTAGGCAGAGCAAAGAGTTTATTCAGATCGTGGGAATGATCGGCATTGAGGTGATGCACGCTACCGTGGGAGTGAAACAACAATGGATCGTGCTCATTCAGTGGTTCATCGCTGTCGTGTTGATGGTCACTGATGGACGTTGTTTCCTGAACGCTGTATGCAGCCTGTGGCTTTGCCATAAACGAACTGCTCAGCACGGCAACAGCCATGATGATAAGCACGATTCTGGAAATGACTTCACGGCTGATAAACACAGTTAACGGCATCCTGATGATACAAAGTAACAACGTGCGTAATGTATCCGCTATGCTGGCTTGATTTCAATAGTTGTTTTGAGTTTGGTTTTGTCTGAAATGTTCAACAAATCCTGCCGTCCACTTCTGGCACAAAGCGGACAGTGATCACCGTTCTTACGACTACTTTCTGACTTACTTCGTGACTTGCCCTAAGCATGTTGTAGTGCGATACTTGTAATGACATTTGTAATTACAAGGGGTGTAAGACATGGGTAGCATTAACCTACGTATTGACGATGAACTTAAAGCGCGTTCTTACGCCGCGCTTGAAAAAATGGGCGTAACTCCTTCTGAAGCGCTTCGTCTCATGCTCGAGTATATCGCTGACAATGAACGCTTGCCGTTCAAACAGACACTCCTGAGTGATGAAGATGCTGAACTTGTGGAGATAGTGAAAGAACGACTTTGTAATCCTAAGCCAGTACGTGTGACGCTGGATGAACTCTGATGGCGTATTTTCTGGATTTTGACGAGCGGGCACTAAAGGAATGGCGAAAGCTGGGCTCGACGGTACGTGAACAGTTGAAAAAGAAGCTGGTTGAAGTACTTGAGTCACCCCGGATTGAAGCAAACAAGCTCCGTGGTATGCCTGATTGTTACAAGATTAAGCTCCGGTCTTCAGGCTATCGCCTTGTATACCAGGTTATAGACGAGAAAGTTGTCGTTTTCGTGATTTCTGTTGGGAAAAGAGAACGCTCGGAAGTATATAGCGAGGCGGTCAAACGCATTCTCTGAACCAAAGCATGACATCTCTGTTTCGCACCGAAGGTGACACTTCTGCTTTGCGTTGACAGGCTTGTGATATCTGACTGGATATTGACGCTTTAAAAGCATTCTCTTCGCCTCAAAAAAGCAAAGGATATGAACTTTTGGCTTGCCCAAACGCCTAAAAACCACGTTTTTTGGGCGTTTGTCTCTAAACTAAAGCCCCGCCCGCTGGGCGAGGCCTGTAGGTCGAAGAAGCTTAGTGGCCCGGGAAAGGCACCAGGCAGAAGCTTTTCACGCCCATGTTTTCCAGACGCTGCTCGCCGCCGAGGTCAAACAGGTTGATAACGAAAGCGGCATCAGTCACTTCCCCACCGAGGCGGCGAATCAGTTTCACCGTCGCTTCAATGGTCCCGCCTGTAGCCAGCAGATCGTCCACGACCAGCACTTTATCGCCCGGTTTGATGGCATCTACGTGGATTTCAAGGCTGTCGGTGCCGTATTCCAGCTCGTAGCTTTCGGCGATGGTTTCGCGCGGCAACTTACGAGGTTTGCGCACGGGAATGAACCCCACGCCCAGCTCCAGCGCAACCGGAGCACCAAACAGGAAGCCACGGGCCTCGGTGCCCACCACTTTGGTGATACCGGCGTCTTTGAAACGAGAAACTAACAGCGCAATGCTGGTGGCATATGCTTTCGGATCTTCCAGCAAGCTGGTCACGTCACGGAACAGAATTCCTGGTTTTGGGTAATCAGGAACGCTTTTAATGCTGTTTTTGAGATATTCAAGCTGCTGCGCAGTCGCGGTCATCGGTTTATGCCTGCTAAAAACATGATACTAAACAGAGTACCTGTGGGTTCAAATGTGAACCACTGGTTAACGGTTAACCAGCTGTACCCGTGCTCGAAAACGCTCGAATTTACTGGCTGGACGCGACAATTGCAACAGCTTCTGCTGCGGTTTATCGCTTTTGTTGCGCTTCATCAACCACCGGAATGCGCCACATAAAGATCAACAGCGCACAAAGTATCACCAGCAGCAAAATTCTAACCCACACTATCTTCACCAGCCATAGCGAAAGCGCGAAGGTGGCAAGAATAAACAGGATAGCTTTTGGCTTTGCACCCCGGGGCATCGCGCGGTGCGTTTGCCAGTGCTGCAGATAGCTGCCAAACCATGAACGGTACAGCAGCCAGTGGTGAAAACGCGGCGACGAGCGGGCAAAACACCACGCGGCCAGCAGCAAAAATGGCGTGGTCGGCAACAGCGGTAATATAACGCCCAGCGTCGCAAGCACTACCGCCAGCCAGCCGATGATGAGTAGAATAAGACGCTTCATGCTGTAACCTCTGACAATCCCTGGAGAGCCATTCTGTGAAAACCGCTTCGCTGTTACAAGCCCTGGAAACCCGGGTCGCCGAGCTGGCCGCCGCCGTTGAGCCGGTCGCCCTGCTTCGGGCAAGCCAGGCGCGCTTCGACCGCAAGCTTTTCCATACCCACAGCACGCAGCTGAAAGATTATCTCCAGGAAGCTCAGGCTAATCTCGCCCAGCTTCAGCTTAGCGTCAGCCACGGTAAAACGGACCAGGTGGCATTTATCGCCGAAAAGCTGGTGGCACAGATTGCCGCGCTACAGCGGGAATTGGCCACCGCGCATTTACGCCAAAGCGAGCCGCAGCAAAAGGTGCAGGAAAACCTGTACGAAAAACTGGCTACCCATCAGGATTACGAACGCAGGCTGCTGGCGATGGTGAGCGATAGAGAAAGCCAGCTTTCCCTGCAAACCACGCTTGCTGGCCAGCAAAAGCTTCAGCGAGAACTGGCCGCGCTGGAAGGCCGCCTGCAGCGCTGCCGTCAGGCGCTGACCCGCATAGAAAAAGCCATTGAAAGACGCGAGCGCGGGCTGAGTTAACCCCCAACTAAGGAGCAAGAATGTCGCTGGATAACGCCCCGGACGAGGTCAAACTGGCCGTCGATTTAATCATGCTGCTGGAGCAGCACCAGATCCCAACGGACACCGCCCTCGCGGCGCTGGACATTGTCCGTCAGGATTTTCTGCGTAAGCAGCGGGAAGCACAAACGCCTCCCGCCGGCGACTAAGGCTGGCTGGTCGGCGGCAGCAGACCGCCGTTTTTGCCTAAATCACGCTTCACTTCCGTTAGTTCATCGCCTTTTTCATTGTGCAGATGCACTTCAAGCTGGTTAAAGGCGATGTTGATATTGTTTTCACGGCAAAGTCTGTCAATGGCGCGGTTCAGCTCATCCACGGTAATGCTGCGGTCGCGTAGTTCACGGACATACAGACGCAGCTCATGGTCAAGCGTGCTGGCGCCAAACGTGGTGAAGTACACCGCCGGTTCCGGGTCGTGCATCACCCTCGGATGTTCCATCGCCGCCTTCAGCAAGATCGCTTTCACTTTATCGAGATCGGATCCATACGCCACGCCGAGCTTGATCACTACGCGGGTGATCGTGTCCGTCAGCGACCAGTTGATCAGTCGTTCGGTCACAAACGCTTTGTTCGGAATGATCACTTCTTTACGGTCAAAGTCGGTGATTGTCGTCGCACGGATGCGGATCTTACTGACGCTACCGGAGAATGTCCCGATGGTAACGGTATCGCCGATGCGGACCGGGCGTTCAAACAGGATGATCAGGCCGGAAACGAAGTTACCGAAGATCTCCTGCAAACCAAAGCCCAGGCCCACCGACAGTGCCGCCGCCAGCCACTGCAGTTTGTCCCACGACACGCCCAGCGAGCCAAACACCGTCATCGCTCCAATCACGATAATGGCGTAGTTGAGGATGGTCGTAATGGCGTAAGAGGCGCCCTGGCGCATTTTCAGCCGCGACAGAACCAGCACTTCCAGCAGGCCCGGCAAGTTTCGAATCAGCGCCCAGGCGACCATCGTCGCCACTATCGCGAACAAGATGCTGCCCATCGTAACGTTTTTCATCACCGTGGCGCCGGCTTCGCTGCCGGTGTAATGCCACAGCACGATACTGTCGAGATAGGCAAAGACGGTAATTAAATCCGACCAGATGGCGTAGAACACCACGCCGAACAGGGCGAACATCAGCAGCATGGTCAAACGCATGGTTTGCTGGTTGATCTGATCCAGCGCTAGCGGCGGCTCTTCGACCGGCTCTGCGCCCTCTGCCCCCTCTTTAACCATATTCTGGCGGCGAGCCAGCGCGCGGCGGTAGGCAATACGGCGTGCCGCAACGCTCAGACCACGAATCACCGTCTGGTGAATCAGGTTCCAGATAATGACCAGATAAACTGTGTCTATCCAGCGATTAGCCAGGCGCAGCGTGGTATAGAAATAGCCGGTTGCGGTCAGCACCAGCAGCGCGACCGGCACAACGGAGAGCACCGTAATGGTCAGCAGCCGCATCGGATGGGACTCTTTGTCCCGCCAGTTGTCGCGGCACATCGGGATAACCAGGGCGGTGATCAGCAGCAGGTTAAGGAGGATCATAAACTGCCCGAGCACATCGTCCATCAGGTTCAGCGGCGACATCTCGCCGACGACAGACCAGAATAGCAGCGGCAGCAAGGCAAAGCTGATGCGCACGATTTGGCGACGATAATGACGGGTCAGGTGCTCCGGCATGTTAAACCAGATCACGGCCAGACCGCGGCTGCTCAGAATGCGCCAGGCCATGCCAAACACCAGCCAGAACAGCGCCAGCTCTTTGGCAAACGCCCACAGCAGCTCACTGATATTGAGCTGCATAAACAGCAATACCAGCCCCACCGAGAGAATGGCCATCGTCAGCGGCAGCACTTTCAGGAAGTTGAGCAAAATCGCCTTAGGCGTGTTGAGCTGGGTATCCGTGCGCAGTTGCCCGACCTCCGAGGCCAGCTTAGCCAGCTGCCTGTCGATCCACCTGTAGCGCCAGCGCAGCAGCCCGGCCAGCAGCATTAACGGCAGCGCGGTGAACAGCGACATAAACAGCCCGTCCAGCACTTTGTGCCAGCTGATATCCAGCTTCATGCCTTTGATTTGGTCGTGCAGCGCGCCCGGGAAGGATTTGATCCACTCCCAGTTCATCGGTTTGTTACTGTTCACCCAAAAGATTTGCTGGGTCAGCATTTTCTTCAAGCTGCTGCTGACGCTCATCAGCTGCTGTTGGTTAATCTGCAGGTTAATCGCCATCATCAGCTGGTTGCCCAACTGCTTGTTGAGCTGGTCCAGCAGCTCACGACGCATGTCCACCACCTGCATCAGCGCGTCGTGAACTTCGTCGTTAACCTCGTTTTTATGCCCTTCGACAATCTTGTCGACGTAGCTGTCGCTTTGGAACAGCGCATCACGCTGCTGGTTGATGTCGAACTGCTCCAGGCGCAGGTCGGCGATGCGGTTGGTGAGGTCTTCCAGGTCGTCGGCTGACGGCAGCGTTTGCTGCTGCTGATAAAGAATGCGCGACAGCAAAAGGCTGCCCTTCAGCACCGAGATTTGTTCTTTCAGATTACGCTCGGACTGTAGCGCACGATCGAGCCAGTTTTTAACGCGGATATTCCGCTGAACCAGCTCATTCCCGCTTTGAGTGGCGTTAATCAGCCGCTGGCTGAGCTGGTGGTTAACATCCAGCTCCTGACGCACCAGAGGGTTATTCTGCACCGCGCTGGCATCGGCGTCGTCCGGCGTGACGGCTTCCTGCGCCGTTTTTTCCGTCAGCGTTAAGCGCTTACTGTTAACCGCTTCCTGCAGCAGTTGAAGCGTGTGCTCAAGCTGCCCGATATTGGCGTTAGTGTAATCGCGCTGTTTTTGCAGCGCATCCTGCAAGACAGTGTTGCCTTCCAGGCTTTTCCGCTGTTGCTCAATTTGGGTATTCAACAGCGCCTGCTGCACCAGCAGCAAGTTTTGCTGGCTTGGACGGAGAGTGGCTTCCCCCGGCGTGGTGCCGTTCAGCCTGTTACGCACCTGCAGAAGCTGCTGAGAGGCGCTGTACATGGCATTCTGCACGCGCTCAGGCTGGGTTTGCAGCGACACCAGCTGACTATTCAGCGTGGATAAATCGTTGTTGGCCGACTGCAGCTGATCCAGCACGCCGGTCAGCCGGGCTTCCAGCTGGCGAAGGGAAAGCGAACCCAGCGTTTTACGCGTCGCTTCGTCATCGGCTGGCGTGCTCAGCGAATTCAGCGCGTCAGTCGCCTGCTTCAGCTTGTCCGGTGCCTGGGCAACCGTGGTTTTGAGCTGTGCCGTTTCCTGCTTCACGCGGTCGAGCTTGTCCTGCATCTCAAGCGTTTCGGTGAGATCTTTCTGGGTAAGCTTATCGTCCGGCGTCAGCGTTTTTTGCTTATTCAGCGAGTCCAGCTGCGACTGCACCTCTGCCTTTGTAGGCAAATCGCCATTGCCTGCCGCCGCCTGGGCCACAGAAAAAGGCAACAGGACGGAAACACACAAAAACAGGAAAAGAATCAATGCGGAACGGGAAGTCCGCGACAGAGCGTTGGGCTGGGTAGTCATGGTTGAGTCATTACGGTGCTGCGCATGTGAGTGCCAGCTAAAAGTAAAAGGCCACGGAAGACGCGCAGAATAACACGGCTTCAGGGCGCAGAATAGCAATCGCCCTCGGAGGAATCTCAAATGATTTATCGGGTGAATGGCAGCCGAAAGTTACGCCGGTTTGTTCAGCGTGGGGCTAAGCTGGAACATCTCCAGCAGGACGGCGACAAAGTCTGGCGCTTTAGCATGTAAATCAAAGGTTTCCGGAGCCACCAGCCAGTTCTCAATCAGCCCGGTAATGTAGCTGCGCATCAGCGTGACGGCGAGGGAAAGGCGCAGGCCTGCAGGAAGTTTCCCGGCGTCGATACAGCGCTGTAAAGCGGCTTCGATACGCTCATTTCCTTCCATATAAAGCGTGCGTCTGGCCTGCTGCAAAACTTCGAGTTCGCCCACAAACTCGCACTTGTGGAAAATGATTTCGGTCATCAGGCGCCGGCGCTCTTCTGTCACCGTTGCCTGTAGGATATAAATGAGTAATTCTCTTATCACCGAGAGTGGATCGTCTGGATATTTTGCCCGATACTCAATCTCTAAGTCACCAATACTGGATTCGGTTAGCTCCCAGATCTCACTAAACAATTCCGACTTATTTTTGAAATGCCAGTAAATTGCACCACGAGTTACCCCGGCAGCCTGCGCGATATCCGCGAGCGAAGTCGCAGAGACGCCCTGTTGTGAAAACAGGCGAATCGCAACGTCGAGGATGTGCTGGCGGGTTTCAAGCGCCTGAGCTTTAGTTTTTCGTGCCATAAGTGAGTGAATTTACTTTAGTCAGATTTACATACATTTGTGAACGTATGTACCATAGCACGACGATAATATAAACACAGCAATGGGTTTGTGGACATTTGATCCATTGAACAACTTTGAAATCGGACACTCGAGGTTTACATATGAACAAAAACAGAGGGTTTACGCCTCTGGCGGCCGTTCTGATGCTCTCAGGCAGCTTAGCGCTTACAGGATGTAACGAGAAAGAGACTCAGCAGAGTGCGCCGCACGCCCCGGAAGTGGGTGTAGTGACTCTGAAAAGCGCGCCATTGCAGATTACTACTGAGCTTCCAGGACGCACCAACGCCTTCCGCATCGCAGAAGTTCGTCCTCAGGTTAGCGGCATTATTCTGAAGCGTAACTTCACTGAAGGGAGCGACATTCAGGCCGGTGTTTCGCTGTATCAGATCGATCCTGCCACCTATCAGGCTGCCTACGACAGCGCGAAGGGTGACCTGGCGAAAGCCCAGTCCAGCGCGAATCTCGCACAGCTGACCGTCAAACGTTACCAGAAACTGCTGGGTACCAAGTACATCAGCCAGTCTGACTACGATACGGCTGCGGCCACCGCGCAGCAGGCAAACGCTGACGTCGTCGCAGCAAAAGCCGCGGTTGAAACTGCACGTATCAACCTGGCATACACCAAAGTGACCTCGCCTATCAGCGGCCGCATCGGGAAATCCGCGGTCACCGAAGGTGCGCTGGTTACCAGCGGGCAAACCACCGCCCTCGCCACCGTCCAGCAGCTTGACCCTATTTATGTGGATGTGACCCAATCCAGCGATGACTTCCTGCGCCTGAAGCAGGAGCTGGCCGACGGCAAACTGAAACAGGAAAACGGTAAAGCGAAAGTCCAACTGATGATGAACAACGGCGTCACCTATGCTCAGGAAGGCACGCTGGAATTCTCTGAAGTGACCGTTGACCAGACCACCGGGTCTATCACCCTGCGCGCTATCTTCCCTAACCCGGACAAAACCCTGCTGCCAGGGATGTTTGTTCGCGCCAAGCTGGAAGAAGGCATTAACCCGAATGCCATCCTGGTTCCGCAGCAGGGGGTCACTCGTACGCCACGCGGCGATGCCTCGGCAATGGTTGTAGGGAAGGATGACAAAGTTGAAGTTCGTCAGCTGCAAACCAGCCAGGCGATCGGCGACAAATGGCTGGTTACCGATGGGTTACAAACAGGCGATCGCGTGATTGTTACCGGCCTACAGAAAGTAAAACCGGGTGTTCAGGTAAAAGCGCAGGAAGTTGCGGAAGACAATAAAGGCCAACAGCAACCCGCCGCAGGCGCGCAGCCCGAACAACCGAAGTCTTAACTTAAACAGGAGCCGTTAAGACATGTCTAAGTTTTTTATCGATCGCCCCATCTTTGCCTGGGTAATCGCCATCATCATTATGTTGGCGGGTGCGCTTGCGATCATGAAATTGCCTATCGCGCAGTATCCAACGATCGCGCCACCGGCTATTCAGATCTCAGCCAACTACCCGGGTGCAGATGCTAAAACGGTACAGGATACCGTCACGCAGGTTATCGAACAGAACATGAACGGTATCGATGGCCTGCTGTACATGTCCTCTACCAGTGATTCCTCTGGTACCGTTCAGATAACCATTACCTTCGACTCCGGCACTGATGCCGATATCGCACAGGTTCAGGTTCAAAACAAACTGCAGCTGGCTATGCCGCTGCTGCCGCAGGAGGTGCAGCAGCAGGGTGTTAGCGTCGAGAAGTCCTCAAGTAGCTTCCTGATGGTTCTCGGTATGATCAATACCGACGGCACCATGAATCAGGACGATATCGCGGACTACGTAGGCGCGACCATCAAAGATCCGGTCAGCCGTACTCCCGGTGTCGGTGACGTTCAGCTGTTTGGTGCTCAGTACGCGATGCGTATCTGGATGGACCCGAACAAACTGAACAACTACCAGCTGACGCCGGTGGATGTGATCAATGCTATCAAGGCACAAAACGCCCAGGTCGCAGCGGGCCAGCTCGGCGGGACTCCGCCGGTCAAAGGCCAACAGCTGAACGCCTCCATCATTGCGCAGACCCGTCTGAAATCCGCAGACGAGTTCAGCAAGATCCTGATGAAGGTCAACCCGGACGGCTCTCGCGTCCTGCTGAAAGACGTAGCAAAAGTTGAGCTGGGCGGCGAAAGCTATGACGTTATCGCCCGCTATAACGGCCAGCCAGCTTCCGGCCTGGGGATTAAACTTGCCACCGGTGCTAACGCCCTGGACACGGCCGAAGCGGTACGTGCGACGGTTGAAAAACTGCAGCCGTTCTTCCCTGCTGGCCTGAAAGTTGTTTATCCGTACGACACTACGCCGTTCGTTAAAATCTCTATTAACGAAGTGGTGAAAACGCTGATCGAGGCTATCGTGCTGGTGTTCCTGGTGATGTATCTGTTCCTGCAGAACTTCCGGGCAACGCTGATCCCAACCATTGCGGTACCGGTGGTACTGCTGGGCACGTTCGCTATCCTTGCCGCCTTTGGCTACTCGATAAACACCCTGACGATGTTCGGCATGGTGCTCGCGATAGGCCTGCTGGTGGATGACGCCATCGTCGTGGTGGAGAACGTTGAGCGCGTTATGGTGGAAGAAGGACTGCCACCGAAGGAAGCCACGCGCAAATCCATGGGCCAGATTCAGGGCGCGCTGGTCGGTATCGCGATGGTACTGTCCGCGGTATTTGTCCCGATGGCGTTCTTCGGCGGCTCTACCGGCGCAATCTACCGTCAGTTCTCGATTACTATCGTTTCCGCGATGGTGCTGTCGGTGCTGGTGGCAATGATTCTGACCCCTGCGCTCTGTGCAACCATGCTTAAGCCAATCCCGAAAGGTCATCACGATGACAAGAAAGGGTTCTTCGGCTGGTTCAACAGAATGTTCGAGAAGAGCACGCATCACTACACCGACAGCGTCGGTAACATTCTGCGCAGCACCGGCCGCTATCTGGTGGTGTATTTGCTGATTGTTGTCGGCATGGCGTTTCTGTTCGTTCGTCTGCCAAGTTCGTTCCTGCCGGATGAAGACCAGGGCGTGCTGTTAGCCATGGCGCAGCTGCCGGCGGGTGCAACCCAGGAGCGTACGCAGAAAGTCCTTGATGAAGTGAACGACTACTTCCTGACCAAAGAGAAAGCCAACGTTAACTCAGTGTTTACCGTTAACGGCTTCGGCTTCTCCGGTCGTGGTCAGAATACCGGTCTGGCGTTCGTGTCGCTTAAAGACTGGAGTGAGCGCTCTGGAGAAGAGAACAAAGTTCCGGCTATTGCAGGCCGTGCGATGGGCACCTTCTCGCAGATTAAAGATGCAATGGTCTTTGCCTTTAACCTGCCGGCGATTGTCGAGCTGGGTACCGCAACCGGCTTTGACTTCCAGCTGATTGACCAGGCAAACCTTGGCCACGAGCAGCTCACTCAGGCTCGTAACCAGCTGTTCGGCATGATTGCCCAGCACCCTGACCTGCTGGTTGGCGTGCGTCCGAACGGTCTGGAAGATACACCGCAGTTCAAAATCGATATCGATCAGGAAAAAGCACAGGCGCTGGGGGTATCCATCAGCGATATCAATACCACGCTGGGCGCAGCCTGGGGCGGCAGCTACGTCAATGACTTCATCGACCGTGGCCGCGTGAAGAAAGTGTACGTCATGGCCGAAGCGCCATACCGTATGCTGCCAAGCGACATCGGTAACTGGTACGTGCGTGGCTCTTCCGGCCAGATGGTACCGTTCTCCGCGTTCTCTACCTCACGCTGGGAATACGGCTCACCGCGTCTGGAACGTTACAATGGCTTGCCGTCCATGGAAATTCTTGGCCAGGCAGCACCGGGTAAAAGTACCGGTGAAGCAATGGACATGATGGAACAGCTTGCGTCGAAATTGCCAACCGGCATTGGCTTTGACTGGACGGGCATGTCCTACCAGGAACGCCTGTCCGGCAACCAGGCCCCTGCCCTGTACGCCATCTCGCTGATTGTGGTGTTCCTGTGTCTGGCGGCGCTGTATGAGAGCTGGTCAATTCCGTTCTCGGTCATGCTGGTTGTTCCGCTTGGCGTATTCGGTGCCCTACTGGCGGCAACGATGCGTGGCCTCACCAACGACGTTTACTTCCAGGTTGGCCTGCTAACAACCATTGGTTTGTCGGCGAAGAACGCGATACTTATCGTTGAATTCGCCAAAGATCTGATGGAGAAAGAAGGCAAAGGTCTGATTGAAGCGACGCTGGAAGCCGTGCGTATGCGTCTGCGTCCGATTCTGATGACTTCTCTGGCGTTTATCCTCGGGGTAATGCCGCTGGTTATCAGTACCGGTGCGGGCAGTGGCGCGCAGAACGCCGTAGGTACCGGTGTAATGGGCGGTATGGTGACCGCGACCGTGCTGGCTATCTTCTTCGTGCCGGTGTTCTTCGTGGTGGTACGCCGCCGCTTTAGCCGCAAGAGTGAAGATATTGAACATGCGCATGCGGTAGAGCATCACCAGTAAGCCGTTCAATCACATAACAAAAGGCCGCGTAATGCGGCCTTTTTTATGAATACAGAAACCGGTTTCAGTATTGTTAATTCAGATTTCTTATTTCCACATTCACTTCTCTCTTCCGCATTATCTTCAACATAAATGCCGCCTCATTTCGGAAAAAATAACGCTTAAATGCTCGTTAATCCATGATTAACGAAACAACAAAAACCGAAGTGTTACATTTATTTGGGAATATTCTTACAAATTAACGCCTGATTTTTAGCCGGATACAGAATAGTCTTATAGATGGATTAACCAGCTGAAAGTTATAAATATTACCGATTATGGGTTAATGACTGCCTGAGAATTTAAGTTAAAATTCATACTAAAGTTTTAATTCACATTTAGTAACGTATTCTCCTTTTTTAACTTAATTGTAATTTTTCGTTAGAGCCGCATGAAATCCAGGCAATATTGATTTATAGTTACAGCACATGTAATAATCGTGGCAACAGTTCTTCACCTCTTCAGGTGTGTCCACCCCAACCCGTTGTGTTTATCATTTGGTTTACCGATAAAAGGGGCAGCACTATGGACGAATACTCACCAAAGCGGCACGACATCGCGCAGCTTAAGTTCCTCTGTGAGAGTCTGTATCACGATTGTCTGACCAATCTTGGTGAGAGCAATCATGGGTGGGTTAATGATCCTACGTCGGCCATTAATCTGCAGTTGAATGAATTGATTGAGCACATTGCAGCATCGGCGCTTAATTATAAGATTAAGTATCCAGATGAGAGCAAATTGATTGAACAGATTGATGAATACCTGGACGATACTTTCATGTTATTTAGCAATTACGGCATTAACGCACAGGACTTGCAGCGGTGGCGTAAATCAGGGAATCGCTTGTTCAGATGTTTCATCAGTGAGAGTCGCGCTAACCCAGTAAGCCACTCGTTCTAAAAATATTAAAATACTTAAGGCGAATTTATGACTACCAAGCTCACTAAGACCGATTATTTGATGCGCCTGCGGCGTTGTCAGACAATTGATACGCTGGAACGCGTAATAGAAAAAAATAAATATGAATTATCAGATAATGAACTGGCGGTATTTTATTCAGCAGCCGACCACCGTCTTGCAGAACTGACGATGAATAAACTGTATGATAAAATCCCACCCTCAGTGTGGAAATTTATTCGTTAATAGCTGTCTTATTAAATAATATTTAAAATCACATTTTATCTTCTGTTATTGTCTGGTTTGTCTCAGTCGATGTTACACAGGTTTGGATTAACGCCCGTTAACCAGCCAGCGAAATACCGCCAGCACTCCTCAACGCTAACCTTCCGCGCCGCAGTCTGCGACGTGAGGTCCATCACGCTCGGGGAACGATACCCACTCTTTTCTTCCGAAATTCAGGTAGCCTTGCAGGCCACTGAAGAGGGAACCCGTGATGAGTGAAGAAAAGCGTAAAATGATTGCCGGAGAGCTATACCGGCCTGGAGACGAAACCCTGCAGCTGGAGAGCCACAAAGCACGCCAACTGCTGCATCGCTACAACCAAAGTTCGCCGGACGAACAGGCGTACCGCGATGAGATCCTCGCCGAGCTGCTTGGCCAGAGCGAAGGGGCTTACATCGAACCCACTTTCCGCTGCGACTATGGCTACAACATCTACCTGGGTAAAAACTTCTACGCCAATTTTGAATGCGTCATGCTGGACCCTTGTCCTATTCGCATTGGTGACAACTGTATGCTGGCACCTGGCGTTCATATTTATACCGCGACCCATCCCCTGGATGCAGAAACACGAAATAGCGGCGTCGAACTTGGCAAGCCGGTGACAATTGGCAATAACGTCTGGATTGGCGGACGCGCGGTTATTAATCCGGGCGTCACCATTGGTGATAATGTGGTGGTGGGTTCAGGCTCGGTAGTGACCAGAGATATTCCAGCCAACTGCGTTGTGGTGGGTAACCCGGCCCGTATCATTAAGACACTTTAAGTCGGTCAGGCTTGTTAACTGTTATGGTTATTTTTGGCTTATCTGTTACTTTTTTGCCTGGTCCCTGGTTCTTAAAATAGTCTGGCCACGCGTACAACCGAAACAGAGAACTTAGAAGGCACACCATGTCAGAAATTCAGCGCCTGCTTACCAATACCATCGAACATCTGAATGAAACTGAAAAGCGCGATAACCGCCCGCGCTTCAGTATCAGTTTTATCCGCAAGCATCCCGGATTATTTATCGGCATGTATATCGGCTGGTTTGCCACAATGTGGGTAATGCTGGAATCAGAAACCCTGGCGGGCTCAGTATGGCTGCTGGTCGTGCTGTTCGCGCTGATGAACGCGTTTTTCTTCTTTGACGTCAACCCTCGCTACCGCTACAGCGATATTGACGTTCTCGACCTGCGCGTTTGCTATAACGGCGAATGGTACAACACCCGCAACGTGCCCACGGCGCTGATCGATGAAATTCTTAACTCCCCAGGCGTGGATGAAGAGCAAAAATCTTTGTTGCACAAAATGCTCAACCGCAAAGGGGAACTGTCGTTTTATGATGTCTTCTCACTCACCCGCCAGCAACCTGCGGGTGAGCGATAACCGCTAGCGACGTTTCTTCCGTCCCTGCACCGCTTTAAAACGCGGATTAGATTTGCAAATCACATACAGCCGCCCCTTACGCTTCACAATCTGGCAATCGGGGTGGCGCTGTTTTGCACTGCGAAGTGAATTCAATACCTGCATTTCTTAAGACTCCTTCCCGCCAAAGAACTTGCCAAAACGCTGCTGGAAGCGCGCCGGGCCGCCTTCATTGACGAAGACTTTCTGTTTGCCGGTGTAATGAGGATGTGAAGCAGAAGAGACTTCGATCGTCACGTAGGGGTAAGTCACCCCGTCCAGCTCAATCTCGCGGTCGGTTTTGATCGTCGAGCCCACTTTAAAATATTCATTTACGCTGGTGTCGTGAAACACCACGGTCCGGTAAAACGGATGGATATCGCGCTGCATAAAAATTATTCCGATATGTTATAACGTAACAATAAAATAAAAGATGATTGGGCAAATTGCAAGCGGGGTTTCAACGGGAAGGTAGGCCAAAAAGAAACGGGCACCGCCTGGGTGCCCGCTGTGATTAGAGTTTAAATCCGGCGACTACACGCTCAAGCTGAGTGGATTGTTCCGCCATCGAATGCGAGGCGGAAGAGACTTCCTGGACCAGCGCGGCGTTCTGCTGCGTGGTGCTATCCAGCTGATTAATCGCCAGATTCACCTGCTCAATGCCGGTGCTCTGCTCGCGGCTGGAAGACATAATTTCGGCCATCAGCGTCGTCACGTTACGCACGCCCTGAGTCAGCTCTTCCATGGTGCTGCCAGCCTGATTAACCAGCTCAGTCCCCAGATTCACATTGCTCACCGAATTTTCGATCAGCGCTTTAATTTCCCGTGCCGATTGCGCAGAGCGCTGAGCCAGGCTGCGAACCTCAGAAGCCACAACCGCAAAACCTCTGCCCTGCTCACCGGCTCGGGCGGCCTCAACAGCGGCGTTGAGCGCCAGGATATTGGTCTGGAAAGCGATGCTGTCAATCACGCTGATAATATCCACCACTTTGCCGGAAGAAATCTGAATAGCATTCATCGTGCTGACGACCTGCTTCACCACTTCTCCCCCTTTCACCGCCACGCTGGACGCTTCGCGCGCCAGCTCGTTGGCGTGGGCGGCGTTGTCGGCATTCTGGCGAACGGTGCTGGTCAGCTCCTCCATCGAGGCCGCCGTTTGCTCAATCGAACTGGCCTGATCTTCGGTGCGGGCGGATAGATCCTGGTTGCCCGTCGCAATCTGATGAGAGGCCGAAGAAATGGCCCTGGCGCTATCCCCAACCTGCCGCAGCATGGTTTGCAGGTAACTAATCACGCCGTTAAAACTGTCGATAATGGCGTTAAATTCCGGGCTGCTGGTTGGCTCAAGGCGCTGCGTCAGGTCGGCACCGCCGGCGGAAAGGCGGCTGATGTTGTGGTTAAGATCGCCCAGGCGGCGCATCATATTGCGAACAAACAGCACCAGGATCCCGAGCAAAACGATCGCCATCGGGATCTGCACCATGCCAAGGCGAAGCAGAATCGCGTCCGTTTGTTTGGTCAGCAGCGCAGTTGGCAGGTCAACCGCCAGAATCCACGGGCTGCCTTTTACCGTCTGCAAAATAACGGTGTGCGACGTGCCATCGTTATCGTATTCATTCTCACCGCTCTGGCCGGCATTAAAACCAGGCAGCATTGCCTCAACCGCTTTCGCCATTGGCAGCGAGCCGCTCAGCTCAGAAAGATTCTTTAAGCCCGCCGTTTTGCCAATCTGATCCGCGTTACCGACAACTTTCCCGTCAGCTTCGATGATCAGCACCTGGCCTTTCACCGCCTCGCTCATCTGTTTGGCCAGCTGATTAAAGAAGCCCAGCGTCACGTCGATGGTTGCCACGCCCCACGGCTGCCCCTCTTTGGTAATCGCCATGGCGCAGTTAGTCCTTGGCTGGGGGCTGGCGTCATCCTGGTAGGCGTTCGCCCAGGCACATTGCCCTGCCGGAGAAGCCAGCCCGGCTTTGTACCACACCTGCTCGTAGTAGTTAGGCGCGGCATCCGAGTTCCAGTAGGTATTTTCTTCAAGTTTATTGCTGCCGTTGCGGGCAAAGAAAGTGCTGAACTTATTGCGCCCCGCCTCGCGTTTTTCCGGCAGAGGCCAGATGCCGCCGCCAAACACGTTCACATCCTGGTACTGATCCACCAGCGTCGGTAATAACTTATTAATATCATCGCTTTGCATCGCAGACACGGACTGGGTAATGCTGCGCATCTGCGCCTGCACCCGGTTCATCTGCTCGGTAATATTGACCGCCACGTTATCCACTTCGAAGCGAATCAGTTGGGTTTCATTGCGCTTCAGCTGCGGCGTCACAAAAAAGTGAATCACCAGCGAAGTGACAGCAATTAACAACATGAAAAACAAACATAAAGAGGTAATAAATCGGGATTGTGTAGTTTTTAGCATGATGAAGACACCTGGGGGTAGAAAGCGAAACGCTTAGCAACCTCTTCGGCATAAAACCCATAAACTTAACTGCCGCCATAACTTAACTGCTCGTTAACTATTTCTAAATGTAATGAAGCCTCAGTGAAATCCATAAGTTACCCCTATTCATTGAAATATTTTGCAATGATTAGACTTTTCTCGTTTCCGCAAATGCTTAGAACCCCACCGGGTCATACCTTAGAAGATAACAATATTGGGCGAGGTTTTTTGATTGCGGCAAGGTAAGCGCTAACGCTACCCGACCGTATCCAGAAGGACATTGCCATGATGCTGTGCCGCTGTTGTGCCGAACTCAACCCGACCGCCTTTTCTAAGACTTTATTGACCGGAGTAAACTATGAGCACCAATCCAGGCCTGGCACTGCCGATTCTTGACCTTTCCCAGCTGAGCGGCAGCGAAACTGACCGTTCGGCCTTCCTCAGCCAGCTGCGCTACGCCGCGCGAGAAATTGGCTTTTTCTACCTGATCAACCACGGTATCAGCCCTGACCTGCAGCAGGCGGTCCAGGATGAAGCCCGCAGCTTCTTTGCCCTCCCTGACGATGAAAAACAGCAGGTGGCGATGATCCACTCGCCGCATTTCCGTGGCTACAACCGCGCCGCCAGCGAACTTACCCGCGGCCAGCCCGACTGGCGCGAACAGTTTGACCTCGGCGCAGAGCGCAATGCATTGCCGCCGGATGAATACGCCCCGGCGTGGCGTCGCCTGCAGGGGCCAAACCTCTGGCCGACCGCCAGGCCAGAACTCAAGCCCACGCTTTTACAGTGGCAAAGCGAAATGACCGCGGTGGCGTTAAAACTGCTGCGCACCTTTGCCGAAGCCCTTAGCCTGCCGGTCGATGCCTTTGACGACCTTTACGGCAACCTGCCCAACGAACACATCAAACTGATTCGCTATCCTGGGCAGTCTGCCACGCAGAGCAGCCAGGGCGTGGGCGCTCATAAAGACTCCGGCTTCCTGAGCTTCCTGCTACAGGACGAGAAAAAAGGCCTGCAGGTCGAAGTCTCGCCGGACAACTGGGTCGATGCCCAGCCGCTGCCGGGCAGCTTTGTGGTCAACATTGGCGAACTGCTGGAGCTGGCCACCAACGGCTACCTGCGAGCCACCGTCCACCGCGTGGTTTCTCCTCCTCAGGATGAAGAACGTCTGTCCATCGCCTTCTTCCTTGGCGCACAGCTCAACGCCGTCGTGCCGGTTTATCAGCTCCCGGAATCGCTGGCCCGCGAAGCCCAGGGGCCAGAAAGCGACCCGCAAAACCCGCTGCTGCGCGACGTGGGCTGGAACTATCTGAAAGGCCGCCTGCGCTCACACCCTGACGTGGCGGAGCGCTATTACCCGGATGTCCTTCGTAACAGCAGTGAACTGATCGCTTAATAACACATTAAAACAAAAGGAAAATAATGATGAAAAAGACCGCTTTTAAATTGGCTGGCGTTGCGCTGTCACTGTCTCTGGCTTTCGCGGCACAGGCCGCAGATGCGCTGCGCGTCGCGGCAGATCCGGTCCCGCATGCGGAAATCCTCGCCTTTGTGCAAAAACTCGACCCTAATCTCAAGCTGAAGGTCGTCGAACTGAGCAACGGCGTTAACGCCAACGAACTGCTGGCGAACGGCGACGTCGATGCCAACTACTTCCAGCATGTGCCTTATCTACGTGACCAGGAGAAAGCGCTCGGCAAGAAATTTGTCGTTGCCGCCACGGTACATATCGAACCGCTGGGCATCTACTCGCACAAATACAAAGACCTGAAATCCATCCCGGAAGGCACAACCATCGCGGTGCCGAACAACGTCACCAACCTCAGTCGTGCCCTTTACCTGCTCCAGGACAAGGGCCTGATCACCCTCAAACCGGAATTTAAGGACGCCGCCACCAACCAGGCAACGCCCAAAGACATTGCCAGCAACCCGAAGAAGCTGAAAATCCTGGAAGTTGAATCCCCGCAGATTCCCCGTTCGCTGGATGACGTAGGCCTGGGCGTGATCAACGGCAACTATGCGCTGGAGGCCGGACTCAGCCCGGCCAAAGACTCCCTTGGCCTGGAAAGCGCCACCCATAACCCTTACGCCAACATTCTGGTCACCAACCCGAATCTGGAAAACGACCCGCGCATCAAACAGCTGGCGAAAGACCTTGAATCCCCTCAGGTGGCCGAGTTCATTCGCAAGCAGTACAACGGCTCGGTGATCCCGGTAGAGACTAAGTCATGATCGCCCTTGAGCGGCTGAGCAAAGTGTACGCCGGAGAAGGCCGACCGGCGCTGGATGACATTAACCTTGTGGTCCCGGATGGCGCTATTTACGGCATTCTGGGCCGCAGCGGCGCCGGGAAAAGTACGCTTATTCGCTGTCTCAATCTGCTGGAGCGGCCCACCTCGGGCCGCATTATCATGAATGACCGGGACATCACCACTTTTAACCAGCGCGAGCTGCGCCAGCACCGCCAGCGCACCGGCATGGTGTTCCAGCATTTCAACCTGATTCACGCCCGCAGCGTGGAGGACAACGTTGCCGTGCCGCTGGAAATCTCCGGCACACCGCGTGAGGCTCGCCAAAAGCGCGTTGCCGAGCTGCTGAATCTTGTGGGCCTGAGCGACAAAGCCAAAGCCTTTCCCTCCCAGCTTTCCGGCGGGCAAAAACAGCGCGTTGGCATTGCCCGGGCGCTGGCCGCCCACCCGGAAATCCTGCTCTGCGATGAGGCCACCAGCGCGCTGGATCCTGACACGACCGCGTCAATACTGGCCCTGCTGGCGGACATCAACCGCCAGCTTGGGCTGACGATCGTACTGATCACCCATCAACTGGAAGTCGTCAAAGCCATCTGCGATCACGCGGCGCTGCTGGAGCACGGCCAATTAATCGAAAGCGGCCCGCTGTCTGAACGATTAGTCGACCCGTTCTCCAGGTTACGCACTTCGCTGCTGCACGACGCAGAGGCCGAACGCGAGTTCTTACGCCGCCACGGCGTGGAAGGGAGAGTCTTATGCGAAGTAGCATGAGTTGGGAAGATCTTTGGCCGCTCCTGCTGGACGGCACCCTCGACACGCTTTACATGGTGGGCCTGGCCGGGCTGTTTACCGTACTGATTGGGCTGCCGCTCGGCGTCCTGCTGTTCCTGACTCGCCGGGATGCAGTATTGCCCGCGCCCCGCCTGAATCAGGTACTCGGCAGCATCATTAACGTGGGGCGCTCGTTGCCGTTTATTGTCCTGCTTATCGCGCTGATCCCGCTGACCCGCATTATCGTCGGCACCACGCTCGGCAGCACTGCCGCTGTGGTGCCCATCACCATCGGCGCCTTCCCCTTCTTCGCCCGCGTGGTCGAAAGCGCGCTGGATGAGGTAGACAAAGGCCGGATTGAAGCCATTCTGTCGATGGGCGGCAACGCCTGGCATGTGGTGAGTAAAGTGCTGCTGCCCGAGGCGCTCCCTGCCATTCTGGCGGGCATCACGCTGACAATAGTGATGCTGATCGGCTTCTCTTCAATGGCCGGTGTTATCGGCGGCGGCGGCCTGGGCGACCTGGCGATTCGCTACGGCTACCAGCGCTTTAACAACCAGGTCATGGTCGGGACCGTCATCATCCTGATTGTAATGGTGCATCTGGTGCAAAGCCTCGGCGACCATTTAGTTCGCCGCCTGGCCCATCGCCGCTGATCCGCCCTGATGAACGCCCGATGCTCTGCATCGGGCCACCCTCTAATTTCCCTCTTTCGCTGATGATCCAATCTGGATCACAAAACCACATTGTTAACGTTAACTATTGCGATTAACATCACATTTATGAAGCTTACGCTCTTCTCCCAGCCAAAAGTTAACGTTAACAATACAGTCATTCAAGCATTCAGAGACTGCACACATGGCACTGACCAAACGCAATAAACACCACTATCTGATCCTGAGCGGGCTGCTGTTTACCTTTTTCTGGACCTGGTCATCGGCGTTTTCACTGATCGCCCTCTGGCTGAACCAGAAAATCGGCCTGAAAGGAGCGGAAACCGGGCTGATCTTCTCCATCATCGCCTTTACCGCCCTGTGTGCCCAGCCGCTGTACGGCTTTGTTCAGGACAAACTGGGGCTTCGTAAATCGCTGCTGTGGGTGATAGGCGTCCTGCTTCTGATAAGCGGCCCCTGGTTTATCTTCGTCTGCACGCCCTTGCTCCAGATAAATATTGCCGCAGGTGCTATCAGCGTCGGGCTTTATGTCGGGGCAACCTTCTTCGCCGGGATTGGTGCGCTGGAGTCCTATACCGAGCGCGTCAGCCGCATCGTTGGCTTTGAATACGGCAAGTCACGCATGTGGGGCTCTTTAGGCTGGGCTGGCGCTACATTTTTTGCCGGGCTGCTCTTTAATCTCGATCCACAGCTGAATTTTTGGATGGGTAGCGCCTCTGCCTGCCTGTTTCTGCTGTTGCTGTGGCGCATGCGCGATATGCAACCCAACGCCCTCAGCGAACTGGAATACGGCAAAGCCAGCGCCCTTACGCTGACCGATGCCTTCGGGCTGCTGAAGCTCTCTCGCTTCTGGGCGCTGGTCCTTTTCGTTTGCGGCGTCAGCGTCTACAACGTATACGATCAGCAGTTCCCGGTTTATTTCGCCTCGCTGTTTAACGACGTACAGCGCGGCAACGAAATGTTTGGTTTTCTCAACTCTTTCCAGGTCTTTCTGGAAGCGGGCGGAATGTTTCTCGCCCCAATGCTGGTTAACCGCATCGGTGCCAAACGCGGTTTGCTGCTCAGCGGCCTGATCATGGCGATGCGTATTTTTGGCTCCGGGATGGCAAGCGATCCGCTGACCATCTCCTGCATGAAGCTATTGCACGCCGTTGAGCTTCCTATCCTGCTTATTTCAATGTTTAAGTACATCACCACGCAGTTCGATCAGCGACTCTCCGCCACGCTGTATCTGGTGGGCTTCCAGTTTATAACGTCAATCTGTGCCACCGTACTTTCTCCACTGGTGGGGCGCGGCTACGACCAGCTAGGCTTCGCAGACACCTACATGATTCTGGCCGGACTGGTTCTGGCACTCACGCTGATATCCGCTTTTCTGCTCAAAGACTCAACCCCCGGGAACGAACATCCTTCTTTAAATCTGACCACCAGGTAATGCTATGAATACCCCACTGAACAAGGCGCAATCCGCCTTAGAAACTCTGCAAACAGCGCGCGGCAACGCCTTTTATCCGCTCTATCATCTGGCCCCACCCGCAGGCTGGATGAACGATCCTAACGGCCTGATTTATCACAATGGCCTTTACCACGCCTTCTATCAGCACCACCCGTTCGATCAAAACTGGGGGCCAATGCATTGGGGGCATGCCACCAGCCGGGATATGGTTCGCTGGGAACATCAGCCCATTGCGCTGGCGCCGGGGGACGAATGGGATCGCGATGGCTGCTTCTCCGGCAGCGCGGTGGACGATAACGGCGTGCTCTCGCTGATTTACACCGGGCATATCTGGCTGGAAGGTGCGGGCAATGACAGCGCTATACGCCAGGTGCAATGTCTCGCCACCAGCGAAGACGGGGTTCACTTTAAGAAACAAGGCGTCATTCTCACCCCACCGCCCGGCATCATGCATTTCCGCGATCCGAAGGTATGGCAACAGGAGGGCACCTGGTGGATGGTCATTGGCGCCCGGGACGAGCACGATCGAGGCAAAGTATTACTTTATCGAGGCAATTCACTTCGTGACTGGCAGTTAGATCGCATTCTCGCAGAAGCCAACGCGGATATGGGTTATATGTGGGAATGCCCGGATTTCTTTCCGCTCGGAAACAGCCAGATCCTGATGTTTTCCCCGCAGGGCATCAAGGCTAAAGGCCTGGCTTATCAGAACCTGTTCCAGAGCGGCTATTTGCGTGGGCGATGGCAACCGGGGAAAGGCTTCACCGTTTATCAGCCGTTTGAAGAGATGGATCACGGCCACGATTTTTACGCCCCGCAGTCCTTTGTCGCCGAAGATGGCCGCCGCATCGTGCTGGGATGGATGGACATGTGGGAATCTCCCATGCCTTCTAAACGCGAAGGCTGGGCGGGTTGCCTTACCGTGCCGCGCGAGCTGTGCGTGATGCCAAACGGCAAACTCTACCAAAATCCGGTTCACGAACTGGCAACGCTCCGCACCGGGGAGCAATTAGTGCTGCCCTGCGTGCTGGATACGCAAGAGCTGATGCTGCACCCGAATGCAGAAGCCGTGGAGTTAGAGATAGCCTGGGAAGCCGGGCAAAGCACGGCTGAACGCTACGGTATTCGCCTTGGACAGGGTTGTGAGCTGTTTGTCGATGCGTTGACGCAGCGTCTGGTGCTGTCACGCGGCTATCAGGACGCGCAGTTGGACGGCAATCGCAGCGTGCCGTTATCGGAAAAAGGCGACCTGCATCTGCGGATTTTTATCGATCGCTCTTCCATCGAAGTCTTTGTTAACCAAGGCGAATATTGTCTCAGCAGCCGCCTCTACCCGCAGCCAGGGGAACGTCAACTGGAACTGTTTGCCAGTCACGGGAAAGCCTTATGCCGGGGCGGCACGCTGTGGCAATTGAACGCGCTATAGCGAAACGCGCTTGACCAGCGGGCAAGGCAGCCGCTGGATGCCGCTGCGGGTCAACCCGTCAATTAAATGCAATGCCGCCTGGCGACCAATCGCGTCATGCGGCAACTGAACCGTCGTCAGCGGCGGAAGGAACAAATCACCGATCCCTATCTGATTATCGAATCCAAGCACAGCCACCTGCTCAGGAATTGCCACGCCCTGCGCCAACAGCGTCTGCCAGGCCACAAAAGCGATGCGGTCATTACCGCACACCAGCACATCGAAATCCGCTTTTCCCTGCTGGCAATGTGCCAGAACAAGCCCAGCCAATTCAGGATAATGGCTATCGCCCCACTGCATGTGATACTGCATCACAGTCTCAACGTCGAGCCCGGCTTCGCGCCAGGCCTGCTCGAATCCATCCTGACGAGAACGGCTGGCAAGCGCTTCTTCGGGCAGCCACAGGCAAAGCGGACGGCGGTATCCCCGCTCAATCAGATGGCGAGTGGCCTGGTACTGCCCGTTAAAATCATCCGGAATGTAACTCGGTAAATCAGCATCATCACTAATACAGTTGGCCAGCACCACCCGGTGGTTTTTTAGTACCGCAGGGAGCTCAACGTGCCGCAGCCCCATCGAGGTAAAAATGATGCCGTCCGGCCGCTGAGCCAGGAGTTGATTCACTGCCCGCTCGGCGTCGTCAGCAGAAAGAATATTAATGAGAAAACTGTTCCAGCCTCGCTCACGTGCAGTCTGCTCAATGGCCAACAGTATTTCTACAGAATAGGGCGTGGTGGCGGTGTCCAGCGCCAGAATACCGATTGTCGATGCTTTAACGCCTTTGCTTCGAATCTTCCTGGCGGAATAGTCCGGCACATAATTCAGCTCATCAATGGCCCGCTGTACCCGCTCCCGGGTCGCCGGGCTAACGTGTTCAGCCTGATTAATGACCCTGGAAACGGTCATCAGCGACACGCCCGCCAGGGTTGCAACATCTTTCAGAGAAGCCATATCCAATCATTCAGCACGAGAGAAAAACCGATAGTAGCGGTTTTTACACGCTTTTACTCGACGAGAATGCGTTTGTCTCTTTCTCACGCACCAGCACGGTGGTCAGCGCGAAAGAAAGTCCCAGCGCCAGCGCCACGCCCAGCAGGGCAAAGATAAAGTACGGCCCAATATAAGCGGGCAGACTAAAAATGCTCGACAGAATATAGCCGTACAGCCGCACGCCGAAGAACGCGATGAAGGCCGACGCAATCGAACTGGCAACCGTGGCGGCAATAAACGCTTTCTTGTAGCGGGTTAACACGCCAAACAGCGCCGGTTCGGTAATCCCCAGCAGCGCGGAGATCCCGGCAGAGAGCACCACCGAACGATCCGCCTTCGACTTGCTCTGCCGCCAGATGGCAAACGTCGCCCCGGCGATAGCCATGTTGGCCATAAACATCATCGGCATCAGCATGTCATAGCCGCGATCGGTAAAGTTCTGCAGCGCAATCGGCGTCATGGCGTGGTGCATTCCGGTCAGAATCGCTATCGGGCGAATTGCGCCCACCACCAGCCCGGCGAAGCTCGCGGAAATCCCGAACAGCCCTTCAATAAACCAGGCCAGCCCTTTCCCTAGATAAATCCCCAGCGGGCCGATCACCACCAGCGCCACCAGCGCGGAGATGAATAACGTCAGTGTCGGGGTGAACACCGTTTTCAGCACGTCAGGCATAATGCTGTCCACCCAGCGGTGGATGTAGCTCAGCGCCAGCACCGAGAAAATAACCGGGATCACGCTGGAGGCGTAGTTAAACACCGAAACCGGGATCGCATTCAGAAAATAGAAAGCATCCACCGCGCCCGCCTGATGCGCGGCCAGCGCTTTCGCCGCCTCAATCAGCGACGGATACATGAAGCAGGCCGCCACCGCCGCCGCGAGGTATTCGTTAGTTTTAAACATTCTTGCCGCGGAGATCGCGAGGAAAAACGGCAGGAAATAAAACACGCCGCTGGCGATGAGATCGATAACGATCACCGTATCGCTTTTGGCCGAAATCAGCTTGAGCGCCACCAGCCCGGCCAGCAGGCCTTTGATCATCCCCGCCCCGGCTATTGCCGGGACAATCGGGCCAAAAACGCCGGAAACCGTGTCCATAAACAGCGACACCAGGCTCTTACGCTCTTTCTTGCCAGTAGAAGCGGCAGGAGCCTCTTTTGCGCCGCCAAGCAGCGCAGTCAGTTGCTCATACCAGCTGTTCACCTGCGGGCCGATGATTATCTGAAACTGATCGCTTTGTGTCTGCGCGCCCAGCACGCCGGGCAGCTTTTTGATCTCCGCCTGGTTCACTTTATTATCATCAATTAAATCGAAACGCAGACGCGTCATGCAGTGCCAGACTTTATTAATATTATCCGTCCCGCCGACCAGACGAATAATAGAAGCAATGACGTCACGACTCTCCATGAATAACTCCCCGGTGTTGGTTTATTGTTATGTGTTGCTGCGCCGATGGTAGAGAATCGAAAAATCAAAAACAAACCAATGAAACATGACAATCGTCACAAATAGCTAAAACAAAAGAAAAACAACAGCAATTGGTACGGTTTTATGGCCTTTAAAAGTGAAATAACTGACCAATAAAAAAGAGTCAAAAAAGCGTTTACCCGAAGAGAAAAATAGGGTGATAGTAATAGCAGAACTTAATTCACTGTGTTTATCTCAGCCTGACGGTGGAGCTTTCTCGTGCTACCCACAATTATCGAAAATATTGAATGTTTTATTACTAAACCGGACCGGCACAACCTGGTCACGGTCCGCGTCACCACTCACAAAGGCGTCACCGGCCTCGGCTGCGCCACCTTCCAGCAGCGGCCGCTGGCGGTAAAAACCCTGGTCGATGAATACCTCAAGCCGCTGTTAATTGGCCGCGACGCCAACCACATTGAAGACCTGTGGCAGATGATGACCGTCAACGCCTACTGGCGAAACGGCCCGGTCATGAACAACGCCATCGCCGGCGTGGATATGGCGCTGTGGGACATCAAAGGCCAGCTGGCGAATATGCCGCTTTACCAGCTTTTGGGCGGCAAATCGAAGGATGCCATCGCCGTTTACAGCCACGCCGCCAGTGAAACGCTTGCAGGGCTTTATCAGGAAGTGGATAAGCTGCTGGCGCAAGGATACCGCTACATTCGCTGCCAGCTGGGGTTCTATGGCGGCACGCCTCAGAGTATGCACCAGACCAAAGATCCCACGCCCGGCGCGTATTACGACCAGGACGAATACATGGCTAACACGGTGGAAATGTTCCGCGCATTGCGTGAGAAATACGGCCACCGCTTCCATATCCTGCACGACGTTCACGAGCGGTTATTCCCCCAGCAGGCCATTCAACTGGCGAAAGCGCTGGAGCCTTACCAGCCGTGGTTTATCGAAGATATTCTGCCGCCGCAGCAAAGCGCGTGGCTGGAACAGGTGCGCCAGCACTCCTCCGTGCCGCTGGCGATGGGCGAACTGTTCAACAACCCGGCGGAATGGCATGACCTGATCGTGAACCGCCGCATCGATTTTATTCGCTGCCACGTTTCGCAGATCGGCGGGATCACCCCGGCGCTAAAACTGGCGGTGCTCTGCCAGGCCTTTGGCGTGCGCCTCGCCTGGCACGGGCCACCGGACATGACGCCGATTGCGGTTGCGGTGAATACGCACCTGAACATTCACCTGCATAACGCGGCGATTCAGGAGTTTATTCCCGTCAAAGAGAACACCGCCGCCGTCTTCCCCGGCTCCCCGGCTGCGGAAAAAGGCTATATGTATCCGCTGGAAAAATCGGGCATTGGCGTGGGGTTTGACCAGCAGCAGGCTGAACGCTTCCCGGTGGAATATCGCCCGCACGAATGGACGCAAAGCCGCCTGCCCAACGGCGCGATCCACACGCCTTAAGACGTTTTACGGCGGGCGAGATTAGCGTGGTTGAAGGGGATAACGTAGGTGCAGGAATAGTTGATATCGACGATATCACTGATCTCAAACACCCGTCCCCCTTCCAGAATGCCGCGATTACTGATTTGCATCGCGGGCTGGCCCTTCTTGCATTCGAGCAGTTGGGCCTGTTCTTTATTGACCGCAACGGCCTGGTAGCGGGTCAGTAAATGCGAAATACGAAACCCCTTGCTCAGGACATATTGCTGCAAAGAGCTTTCTATCGCCTTCTGGTTGAGGTCGGGGAAATCTTTAGCCGGCAGGCGCGACGTTTCAATCTGTACTTTCTGGCCATCCACCAGGCGCAGGCGGCAAAACTGCCAGATAAACTCCCCGGCGCCGAGGCCAAAAACCTGCTGTTCGTCGCGGTCGGGCAGCTTTTTATGCAGGCTAATCAGCCGAAACGTAATGCGGTCGAAAGACTTTTCGGTAATCGAGTTATACACCAGCGGACTGCTGCGGGCCTGCTCGTTAATCCAGATCCCGGACCCTTGAATAATGGAAACCACGCCAATGCTGACCAGTTTTTCCAGCGCCTGTCGAATGGTAAAGCGTGAAACCCCATATTCTTCGGCCAGCTGCCGCTCAGGCGGCAATTTGCGCGGGCCAGGTTCGCTGTGCTGATAAATTTTGCTCAGTAAATCCTGGGTCACAAAGTCTTTCTTTTTCATCGAGGGCTCCTAACCTTTGCGCTGAAACATAACATTCCTGTGCCCGGTGAACTATGCTGGCAGGTAAATTATCCCTGACATTTACCCCCTTACGCCGGAACCCACTTATGACAAGCCAAAAAAGGGTCACCCTCGTCAATGGCGTACTGATCGTGGCAGTGCTGCTGCCCATCTTGCTTAGCATTTATCTGGCCCATAACAAAGCCGAGAAAAACTTCCATAACGAGCTTGAAAATTACGCCGATCGTGGAATGGTCCGCAGCGACAAAGTTATTAGCCAGGCCAACATGGCGCTCAGGCAAATCAACGCTTTTCGCGGCCAGCACTGCTCTGCCAGCCACCTGGATGCCATGCGCCGCGTCGCTTTTGATTATCTCTACATCCAGGAAGTCGTCTATCTCGTCGGCGACCGGGCCGTATGCTCTTCCCTTGAAGCAGCACACCATGGCATTAAGCTTGGCCCACCCGATACGCAAAGCACACGGGGCTTCTTCGCCTGGTACACCGACGTCACCGATCTGGGTTTTCAGCGCCCAATGATATACATCGGTAACCAGGATCATGTGGTGGTTATCGATCCGCAGGCCTTCATTGACGTCATTCCTCTTGGCAATACGCCGGTCAACGTTGCCCTGGTTGGCCTGGCGCGTAATCGACTGATTGCCAGTAACACCGGGTTGCCCAACAACAGCTGGGAAAGTCAGGTAGCAAAGGGCGTGACAACTTACTCCGACGGGAAAAACGACTATGTCATTCTCCGCTCTCCGGCGTCCGGGTTGGCCCTGATAACCTGGGCGTCCAGTGCTCCGCTGCAAACGGCCTGGTATAAGCAACTGGTCATCTGGCTGCCAATAGGTATTCTCGTTAGCCTTAGCGCAGGCTGGTTCATCACTCGCCTGCTGCGCCGTCTTGAATCCCCGCAGGCGCGTATTCAGGACGCCATCAGAGGCCGGGAATTTAGCCTCGAATATCAGCCCATCGTTGATTTAAAAACCGGTGAAGGCGTAGGTGCAGAAGCGCTGCTTCGCTGGCGCTTACCGGACGGGAGTTTCATCAGCCCGGACATCTTCATTCCCATTGCCGAGCAGACCGGGCTTATTTCGCAGATCACCGAGCTGGTGATTAAAAAGACTTTCGCCGATCTCGGTGACTGGCTGCACGCCCACCCCCGGCACCATATTTCAATCAATCTCTCCCCGAGCGACGTGCTTAACGACAGGGTGCTGCTGGCCATCAGGCCGCTGCTGCTGAAGTATCAGGTCAAAGCGGAACAAATAGCGCTGGAGATTACCGAGCGAGGCTTTGCCGACCCTAAGGTGAGCGCCCCGATTGTGGCGAAATACCGCGAAGCGGGTCATCCTATCTATCTGGATGACTTTGGCACCGGCTATTCCAGCCTCAGCTACCTGCAGGATCTCGACGTCGATATCCTGAAAATAGACAAATCGTTCGTTGACGCGCTGGAGTACAAAAACGTCACGCCGTACATCATTGAAATGGCGAAAACGCTTCATCTGGCAACGCTCGCCGAAGGGATTGAAACGGCGGCGCAGGCGGCGTGGCTGCGGGAACACGGGGTCGCCTGGGGGCAGGGCTGGCTTTACAGCAAAGCCCTGCCGAAACAGGCTTTTATCGACTGGATTGCCCGCAACCGGATTGTGAACTGATCACTTCCGCAACAGCTGCTGGAGGCGCTGCTGCTGGCGTTTCTCCAGCCAGCCCTTCAGCAGGAACAGGCGGAGGCCGCCCATCACCAGCAGCGCGCCCCAAATCAGCGTTGCCCACTGGAACCAATAGTGGCCCGGCGAAGTCAGCCAGTTAATAACGGCCAGCCCGGTACACACAATCGCCCACACCAGCACCGAACGGTAGAAGCGATACTCGCGGGCCACGCGGCGCTTAGCTTCAAGAATGCGCGTATTGAGCGCATCCTCTGGCTCACCGTCCGGCTCATTGTCGTCGTATAAATCCGTCACCTTGAGATCGAACGCCGCCGCAATCGCGCTCATGGTTTCCAGGCTTGCCTGCCCGCCATTTTCAATACGCTGAATAGTTCTGACGCTCAGGGAAGAGAGTTCGGCCAGCTGCTCCTGGGACCAGGCGCGGGACAAACGCAACGCTTTAATGTTGTTACTCATGGCTGGAGATCCTCAAATGATTTAACCCGCCCTGACTATGGCTCAGCCCGCGCCACTTCAACACGACAGCGACACGACATCAACCCGACAGCAACCTGACAGCCCTAATGCGCCGCTTTTCGCCGGGCAAAAGCAAAGCAGATAATCGGCAGAGGCAAAGTGAACAGCAGCAGCAGCCATACTAAAGTATAAACCGCATCCACGCCGTCGTTTTGCAGATTGGTATACAGCTTGACGGGGATCCCCTGAGGGAAATAGGCAAAAATCATCACGATGCCAAATTCACCGATGGCCCGAACCCAAGCCACGGCAAGCGCCGACGCAAGTCCCGGCGCGGACATCGGCAAAGCAAGGCGCAGGAAGCGCTGCCAGGGTGAGGCCCCGAGCGTGCGCCCGGCTTCAAGAATCTCTTTCGGCACCGCGGCAAACGCGGAACGGGCGGCGGTAATAAAGTAAGGCAGCGCGCCGTAAACCTGAGCCAGCACGAAAGCCCCGGGGTTATTCACCAGCGTCAGCCCGAAGCGGGACAGCCACTCCCCCGCCAGGCTATACGGCCCCCAGGCGGAAATCAGCAAAATCCCCATCGCCAGCGGCGGCGTAAGTAGGGGAAGCAACACCAGTGCCTCAACCAGCAGTCGACGCCGGCCTTTGGCCCAGGCCAGCCACCATGCCACCGGCAGCCCCAGCGCGACAACAATCATCAGCGCCAGGCCGCCCAGCCCAAGGGAAACGGCAATCGCGCTACCGTCTCCCCAGGCCAAATGAAACCCGTGCCACGGCGTGACGCCCAGCAAAGTCGCAAACGGAATCGCCAGCAGAAGCAGTGCCGGGAGCGACAGCCACATTGCCGGGCTACGCATCATTGCGCGTAAATCGCCTGGCCTTTAGGTGCCGCATAGCCATTCGCTTTAAACAGCTTCTGGCCTTCGGCGCTACGCATAAAGTCGATAAACTTCTGCCCCTGCGGCACGCCGTTCGGGGCGTTTTTCAGCACGGCAGCGTAATAGACCAGCGGCTGGGTATGCAGCACCTGATCTTTCCCGGCGCTGTCCTTGATGGTGAAGCTCACGGTGTCGTACCACTGTTTGGCTTCATCAGGGTTGCTGAGGTTGATCTCATCCGGCAGCGCGATGTACGGCAGTTTGGCGGAAATCACTTCGCTTTCGTACCCAGCGGCGGCGTCAACCTGCCCGCTCTCCAGCCGCGTCAGCAGGCCGCCTTCCAGGCTGACCTGGGCAGGGTTTTGTACTTCCCCCATCACCTGCTTCGCCACGCCCGGCTGCTGGTAATATTTTTCCGCCAGCAGCAGCGTAAAGACAATATTCTGCCCTTTAGGATCGTTATACGGATCGGTACGGCCAAACTTCAGCCCCGGCGTCGCCAGCACTTTCAGCCAGCTGGCGTCTTTTCCGTTCGCGGCGGCAAACTGCGGCGCGTATTTTCCTTTCGGGCTATAGGCGATAACCATGCTGGTGCTGGCCACCGGCACGGCATCGTCAATCAGCCCGGCATCTTTCAGGATTTGCATAGGGCCAGGGGTGATGGAGACAAACACATCGGCGGTAATTTTCTTGCTGGCGAGCAGCCGCGCCATTCCGTAAGCGCCTTGCCCCTGCCCCTGGTAATCACCGTGGTTTTCTTTCGCGAAGGCCGGACCGAGGGACTGGTCCATGACCTTGCCCATCGAACCTGCATAGGTGACGCGAATATCGGCAGAAGCCAGCGCCGAAGCGCTGAAAAGAAGTGAGCAAAGCGCCAGGGCGCCCGCGCTGCGTGCTGAAGTCAAAGCCATAGCATCCTCGTTATATATAAAAATACACAGCGATTATCCGCGCCGCTTCGCCGCTAAACAACGAGTTTGTATGATGAATTTATCTGCGGTTGAAGTTAAGAGGTACTCCCTTGGGGTGATTTCACTCCCAGCCGCTTCGCCAGCCGGTGGAGGTTGGCCACATCGACGCCGAGCTGCCGGGCGCTGGCCGCCCAGTTATTGCCATTACGGGCAAGCGCTTCCCTAACCTGGCCGCGCTGAAACGCATCGGTCGCTTCTCGCAGGCTGGCAAAAGGGGTTTCTACAGGTGGCGTTTCTGGCTCGTGGGCTACCACATCCAACTGGCCAGCAAGATGGAAATGTTGAGGCTGAAGCACAAGCTCGCCCTGTGGGTAACCGGCGCGGGCCAGCACAATCGCGCGATAAATGGCGTGTTCCAGCTCGCGGATATTTCCCGGCCAGCCATACTGCGCCAGAAGCATCCGAGCCGATTCACTCAGCCCAACCTGCTTCAGCCCCATCTTCACGCGGCTTTGCTCGCAGAAAAAACCGGCCAGCAGCGCAATGTCCTCTCCCCGCTCGCGCAACGGTGGAATGTGCAGCGGAAAAACGCTCAGGCGGTGAAACAGGTCGGCGCGAAACTCGCCGGCCAGTACCTGCTGGCGCAGATCGCGGTTAGTCGCGGCCAATACCCGAACATCCACGCGCTGGCTGCGATCGTCCCCTACCCGCTGAATATCACCGTACTGCAACACGCGCAGCAGCTTGGCCTGCAGCGCCAGCGGTAATTCACCGATTTCATCGAGAAACAGTGTGCCGTTATCCGCCATTTCAAACTTGCCGGTACGGTGATGAATCGCCCCGGTAAAAGCGCCCTTCACATGGCCGAACAGCTCACTTTCCGCCACGCTTTCCGGTAGCGCGGCGCAGTTAAGGTAAACCAGCGGACTTGCCACCCTGGCCGATCCGGCGTGAATCGCCCGCGCCACCAGCTCTTTCCCCACGCCAGTCTCGCCGGTGATCAGCACGTTCAGATCGGAACTGGCAACGATATCAATCTCTTTTTTCAGCTGGATGATGCCCGGCGAGCGGCCAATCATCTCCCCGGCGGCCTCCCGCGCAATAGCGGGCTGCACCGTGCCTTCCGGCGTTTGTTTTTCAAGCTGTTCCAGCAGCAAAGCATTGTTCAGCGCCCCGGACGCCAGTACGCCAATCAGCCTGAGCTCCTCATCGCTGAAGCTGTCGAACTGATAAGGATCCATGCCGTCCACGGTCAGCGCCCCGATGAGCGTCTGGTCGGCAAACAGCGGCAGCCCCAGGCAGGCGTGAACTTTGAGTTCTTCATGGTCTGGAATCAGGCCGTCATACGGGTCGGGCAGCTCGCTGTCGGCCGGGAAACGCACCACGTCACCCGCGCGGGCAATGGCCTCCAGTCGCGGATGAGCGTCCACGGCAAAGCGCCGCCCCAGCACATCGAGGGCAAGGCCGTCTATCGCCAGCGGGTAAAAATGCCGCGACTCGTAGCGCAGCAGCGCCGTGGCATCACCGCCGAGCAGCTTTCTCAGGGTTCGGATAACGCGGGTAAAGCGATCGGAATGGCTGATGCCGCTCTGCAGTTCGATTGCAATGGCGGCGAGAGAAGACATCGACAGGCTCATAGGGAGGCTCCTGGAACGCGAGGCGTTCAGCTTACGCCTGAGTAGTCAAAATGACAAACATCAGAGTCATTATGACTAAAAACAAAAATGTCATTATGACAATAAAAAAGAACACAGAAAACAACAAACAATTAAAAATCAATAAATTATAAAACTGGCACGATACTCGCAATAACACCGTCATTGAAGTACTTAACGCTATGACATCAATGAGGTTCTCAATGGCTATTCAGGTTAAAAACAACATTCAGTGGGTTGGGCAACGTGACTGGGAAGTGCGTGATTTTCACGGCACGGAATATAAAACGCTGCGCGGCAGCAGCTACAACAGCTACCTCATTCGCGAAGAGAAAACTGTCCTGATCGACACTGTGGACCACAAGTTCAGCCGCGAGTTTGTGCAAAACCTTGAGCGTGAAATCGACCTTAACACGCTCGACTACATCATTATCAACCACGCGGAAGAAGACCACGCGGGGGCGCTGACCGAGCTGATGTCACGCATCCCGCACACGCCAATCTACTGCACCGCCAACGGCATCGACTCCATTAATGGTCACCACCATCACCCGGAGTGGAACTTTAAGGTGGTGAAAACCGGCGACAGCCTGGACATCGGCAATGGCAAACAGCTGATCTTCGTTGAAACGCCAATGCTGCACTGGCCGGACAGCATGATGACCTATCTGACCGGCGACGCGGTGCTGTTCAGCAACGACGCCTTCGGCCAGCATTACTGCGACGAGCATCTGTTTAACGACGAAGTGGATCAGACCGAGCTGTTCGAACAGTGCCAGCGCTACTACGCCAACATCCTGACGCCGTTCAGCCGCCTGGTAACGCCAAAAATTACCGAAATCCTCGGCTTCAACCTGCCGGTGGAGATGATTGCCACTTCCCACGGCGTGGTCTGGCGCGACAACCCGACGCAAATCGTTGAGCTGTACCTGAAATGGGCCGCCGATTACCAGGAAGACCGCATCACGCTGTTCTACGACACCATGTCGAACAACACCCGCATGATGGCGGACGCCATTGCCCAGGGCATTCACGAAGTTGACCCGCGCGTGGCGGTGAAAATCTTCAACGTGGCGCGCAGCGATAAAAACGAAATTCTGACCAACGTGTTCCGCTCCAAAGGCGTGCTGGTCGGCACCTCCACTATGAACAACGTGATGATGCCGAAAATCGCCGGGCTGGTGGAAGAGATAACCGGGCTGCGCTTCCGCAACAAACGCGCCAGCGCCTTCGGCTCCCACGGCTGGAGCGGCGGCGCGGTCGATCGCCTTTCCACCCGCCTGCAGGACGCCGGGTTTGAAATGTCCCTCAGCCTGAAGGCGAAATGGCGTCCGGACGGCAACGCCCTGGAACTTTGCCGCGAACACGGTCGCGAAATCGCCCGCCAGTGGGCGCTCTCCCCGCTGCCGGTGGCTCAGGCTTCAATCACCGTCGCTCCGCTAGCCGAAGAAGCAAAAGCAGAATCCACCGGCGCCGACCTCGGCCCCCGCATGCAGTGCAGCGTTTGCCAGTGGATTTACGATCCAGCGCAGGGCGAACCGATGCAGGCCGTTGAGCCAGGCACGCCATGGAGCGAAGTGCCTGACAGTTTCTTGTGCCCTGAATGTTCGCTGGGCAAAGACGTCTTCGACGAACTGGCAACGGAGGCCAAATGAACAACGGAATTGTGATAGTCGGCTCGGGCTTTGCCGCCCGCCAGTTGGTGAAAAATATCCGCAAACACAGCGCAGAGGTGCCCATCCGGCTGATTGCCGCCGACAGCGCCGACGAGTACAACAAACCGGACCTGAGCCACGTCATCAGCTTAAACCAGCGGGCAGAAGCGATGACCCGCCAGCAGGCTGGCGCGTTTGCGGAGCAGTTCAACCTGACGCTGCACGCCAATAGCTGGGTCAGCAGCCTTGACCCAAAAAATAAACGGGTCAACTGCGGCGAACAGCAGTGGCGCTACGACAAGCTGGTGCTGGCGACCGGCTCTTCCGCCCTGCTGCCGCCCGTTGCCGGCAAAGAGCTGATGACGACGCTCAACAGCCAGCAGGAGTATCAGGCCTGTGAAGCCCGGCTGCGCGACGCCCGGCGGGTGATGATCCTCGGCGGCGGGCTGATCGGCAGCGAGCTGGCGATGGACTTCTGCCGTGCGGGCAAAGAGGTTGTGCTGGTGGATAACGCCAGCCACCTGATGGCGTCGCTGCTTCCGGCAGAGGTTAGCGGCCGACTGCAATCCCGCCTGAACCAGATGGGCGTCGAGCTGCTGTTCAACCAGCGTCTGGAAGCGGTGAGCCAGGCGGAGTCAGGGCTGTGCGCCACGCTTAACAACGGACGTGAGCTGCAAGTTGATGCGGTAGTGTCCGCCATCGGCCTGCGCCCGAACGTTGGGCTGGCCCAGCATGCAGGGCTTGAGGTGAACCGGGGCGTCAAGGTGAACAGCCAGCTGCAAACATCCGATCCGGATATTTACGCCCTCGGCGACTGCGCAGAAATCGATGGCAAAGTGCTGCCGTTCCTGCAGCCGATTCAGCTCAGCGCCATGACGCTGGCGAAAAACCTGCTCGGGGCGAGTGACGCGCTTTCCCTTCCGGCGATGCTGGTCAAGGTGAAAACGCCGGAGATGCCGCTGCACCTGGCCGGAGAAACCCAGCGCCGCGACCTGGTCTGGCAGATTAGCGCCAGCCCGCAAGGGCTGATTGCCAAAGGGATGGACGCTGCACAGCAGCTAAGGGCGTTTATCGTCAGCGAGGAGCATATGAAGCAGGCGTTTAGTTTGGTGCGGGAGCTGCAGTTAGGCTGAAGGGCAATGAGTGTAGGGAGCAATTTTTCCCCTCACCCCGGCCCTCTCCCCAAAGGGGCGAGGGAGAAAAAACGACATGCAATCCTGTCTATTCCCTCTCCCTCAGGAAAAGGGTAAAAAGAAAGTTTTCGTACCTGGTTTTATCCCCTCTCCCCTGTGGGGAGAGGGTTAGGGTGAGGGGCAAATCTTTACAACGCCTCAACCTTCTCCAGCGCCGCCAGCAAACTCTCCGACGACAGCGCCACCGGCAGCGCATGAATCGACTCCCCGGCCTGTAAAGTACGGGCAATCACCTTATCCAGGTCGGCACGATTATGGATATCCACATCCAACTGCGCCAGTTTTGTTGGCAGATTGAAACGCTTATAGGCCTGCGTCAGCTGCGCCAGAACATCGTCCTGCCCCAGCAGTGCGCTCTGTACCAGAATCCCGTAGGCCACTTTCGTGCCGTGCAGGAAGCGGTCGGTTTGCGGCAGCGTCGTCAGGCCGTTATGGACGGCATGCGCGGCGGCAACGCGGGTGTAACGTTCGCCCAGGCCACCCACCATCCCGCCCCCGGCAATAATCGCCTCGACCACGTCCAGAAACGCCTGACTTAACTTGCCCTGGCGCTGATCTTCCAGCGCTTGTTCGCTGCGCTCCAGCAAAACATCGCGGATCGCCAGCGCCGCACCAATGCCTAGGCGCACGGTCAGCGGCAGATTTCCCGGCTGCGGGCTAAGCACCACCGCTTCGTACCACTTCGCCAGCGTGTCACCGACGCCGGCCAGCAGATATTCCTGCGGCGCACGCAGGATAATTTCCGGCTCCACCAGCACCAGATGGTTAGCATCGTTGAAAATCTCGAAGCGCAGCGCCTGGCCGGCGTCGTTATACCACACGGACAGCGGCGTCCAGGCCGCACAGGTTGCCGCGATGGTCGGGATCGCCACCACCGGCGCATTCAGCCGACGAGCAACCACTTTGACCGTATCCAGCAGCGCTCCACCGCCGAGGCCGATCACCACCTGACGTTCACCAGACTCCGCCACCAGCCTCTGCACGTCGCTTTCGCTGCAGTGCCCACCAAACTGAATATGCTTCGCGCCGGGCAGCGAAAACGCCGCCGGCAGGAAGGGCCGGGCCGCCGCAAACGCGCGTTCGCCGTAGATCCAGACTGCGTTATTCAGCTGATCTTCGCTGTAAAACTCAGTCAGACGAGCAAGGCTGCCGGGGTGTGAATAGTAATTCGCGGGGCCGGTAACCACGCGGATAGCGGTGCTGGTCATGATGCATTTCCTTTTCTTCGCTGGCGGGATATATTCTATACCGATGATATGTCCAGACATCTGGACGGCTAATATCATTTTGCTTTATCTTATGTCTTTTCGTTCATTGCCCGCAACCCAGAAGGCCGTTAAAAATTCGACAGATCAATTCATTAAACCCGGAAGCCGCCGCCGCTATGACCACGCTTAACCGCCTTGAGATGCGAGAAATCTCTATCGCCTTCGCGGGCTTTAACGCGCTGAGCCAGGTGAATTTCCGGCTGGAGGGCGGCTCGGTACATGCTTTAACCGGCGCAAACGGCGCGGGTAAATCCACGTTGATGGCGGTGCTTTCCGGCGCGCACGAGGGTTACCAGGGCGAAATCCTGATCGACGGTGAAACGGTGACGATCCGCAACCCGCGTGACGCCAAACTGCTGGGGATCCATCTGGTGCAGCAGGAAGTGGACGTTGCCCTGGTGCCGGGCCTGAGCGTGGCGGAAAACATCATGCTCGATAAGCTGGCCGAAACGGGGCATGTCTACCGCTGGTCGAAAATTTACCGGCAGGCTCGAGAAGCGCTGGCGCAGCTCGACGTGGAGATCGACGTCAAAAAACGTATTGAGCAATGCACCCTGGCGGAAAAACAGCAAATCCTGCTGGCGCGGGCGCTCTCACATCATTGCCGCTTTCTGATCCTCGACGAACCTACCGCCCCGCTGGACAGCCAGGAAAGCGAACATCTTTTCAGCGTCGTGCAGCGACTACAAAGCGGTGGCATTGGCGTGGTGTTTATCTCCCACCGCATCCATGAACTGAAAGCCATTTGCGACCAGATGACGGTGCTGCGCGACGGCAAGCTGGTGGACAGCGGCCCGATGGGGCATCTCAGTGGCGAAGAGATTGTCGAGAAAATGCTGGGCCACCAGCTGGACGACATTTATCCCCCTCACCGCCCGCCGGTTGAGGGCGACACGCTGCTGGCAGTGGAAGGTCTGCATGACGATACGCTGCTGCGCGACATCTCGTTGCGCCTGCGCAAAGGCGAAATTCTGGGCATTGCGGGCCTCGCCGGAGCGGGGAAAACCGAGCTTTGCAAAGCGCTGTTCGGCGCCACCCGCAGCACGCTTGATCGCGGCGAATTAAAAGGCAAGGCCTGGCGCCCGACCGACCCGGCGGATTCCGTCACTCGCGGCGTTGTGCTGGTGCCGGAGGAGCGCCGCAAAGAAGGCATTTTTATCGACGAGTCGGTCACCATGAATCTCGCCGTCAGCGCCGACAGCCAGTTTACCCGCTGGGGGCTGTTCGACTACCGCAAAGCCAGGCGCTGGGCGGAGGAGACCATTCAGCAGTTGGGCATTCGCACCAGCGGCCCGGCGCAAACACTGCGCCGCCTGTCCGGCGGCAATCAGCAAAAAGTGGCCATCGGCAAATGGCTGCGCAACGAAGCAGACGTGCTGATTTTTGATGAGCCAACCAAAGGCGTAGACATCAAAGCCAAAACCGACCTCTTCGTGCTGATTGACAAGCTGGCCCGTCGTGGCAAAGGGGTGATTTACGCCTCGGGCGAATTTGCCGAGCTGGTCGGGCTGTGCGATCGCATCTGCGTGCTGTGGGACGGGCGCATCGTCGCTGAGCTGGACGGCCACCAGGCTACCGAAGAAACCTTATTACTCTACTCCACCGGAGGAACCCCCGCGTGAGCAAAGCATTATCCCTTAAGGCCAGCGCGTCAGGCCGCCAGCAGTTCTTTGACTTTCTCTACAAATGGGGGATGTTGCTCACCGTGGTGGCCCTGGTGGCGCTGTTCGGCATCGCGTCCGACAGTTTCCTTGAGCCGAACAACATCATCAATATTCTGCGCTCCATCGCCATCGTGACGGTGATCGCCATCGGCGTGTCAATCTCGCTCACCGTGGGCGGGTTTGATTTGTCCGTCGGCTCGACCGCCTCGCTGGCAAACGCGCTGGTGATTTCGCTGTTCGTCTGGCACGGCTTCGGCACTACCGAAGCGATTCTTATCACCCTGGTGCTGTGCACGCTGGTCGGGCTATTCAACGCCTTCCTGATCGTGGTGCTGAAAATTCCCGACATGCTTGCCACGCTTGCCAGCCTGTTTGTGATTCAGGGCGTGGCGATGACCTACAGCTACGGTGGCTCGATCACCGAAAACATGGTGCTGCCGAGCGGCGACATGGCGGAAGGGACGATTCCCGCCGCCTTTGGGCTGCTCGGGCAGGTGCCGACCATCGTCATCATCATGCTGGTGGTCACGCTGGTCGCACAGCTCGCGCTCTCTCTGACCAAACATGGCCGCCGGATGTACGCCATCGGCGGCAACCCGGAGGCGGCTCGCCTGTCCGGCATTCGCACCACCCGTTACCGCGTGGCGGCCTACGTGCTGGCCTCGCTGCTGGCAGGTTTGGGCGGCATCCTGCTGGCCTCACGTATTGGCTCTTCACAGGTTAACGCCGGTGGCGGCTACCTGATGGATGCCGTGGCTGCCGCCTGGATTGGTTTCTCTCTGGCAGGTTCCGGTAAACCTAACGCGCTCGGCACGCTGGTAGGCGCGGTGATTCTGGGCGTGTTGCAAAACGGGCTGGTGATGCTCTCCGTGCCCTATTACGCGATGGACATTATTAAAGGCCTGGTGCTGGCTGCCGCACTGGCAATTACTTACATACAACGACGCTAAAACAACAACTTCACACAGGGTAACGACCATGAAAAAACTGACAACTTCGCTGCTGGCGCTTAGCCTGCTTGCCGCTCTGCCGGGCCACGCCGCTACGCCATCGCCGGTGCCGGAAAAAATCGCCGCCCACGACGGTCCAATCCGCATCGCCGTGATCCGCAACCTGGGCTCCGACGACAACACCACGCAGTTTGTCGCAGGTGCGGTTCAACAGGCTAAAAAGCTGGGCTTCAAGGTCAGCACGTTCCTGAGCAACGGCGATGACGCCCGCTTCCAGGACTTTGTGAACCAGGCGATCAGCCAGAAGTATGACGGGATTATTCTTTCTCAGGGTCGCGATCCTTACTCCACCGAACTGGTGAAAAAAGCCGTAGCCGCAGGCATTGCGGTGTCGGTCTTTGATACCGCCGTAAACGGCACCATTCCCGGCGTGACCGTCACCCAGCAGGACGACGCCTCGCTGACCAGCCTCTCCTTCGGCCAGCTGGTCAAAGACTTCAACGGCAAAGCCAACATCATCAAGCTGTGGGTGGCCGGTTTCCCACCGATGGAACGCCGCCAGGCGGCCTATCAGGAACTGCTGAAAGCCAACCCGGGCATTAAAGAGCTGGAGTCCATCGGCGCGGTTTCTTCCGACGTGCAGGGCGACACCGCCAACAAAGTGGGCGCAGTGCTGGCGAAGTATCCGAAAGGCAAAATCGACGCCATCTGGGGCACCTGGGATGCCTTCAGCCAGGGCGCCTATAAAGCGCTGCAGGAAAACGGCCGTACCGAAATTAAGCTCTATAGCATCGACGTTTCCAACCAGGACATTCAGCTGATGCGCGAAGCCAACAGCCCGTGGAAAGTCAGCGTGGCGGTCGATCCGAAGCTGATCGGTGCCACCAACGTGCGCCTGGTGGCCTACAAGATCGCCGGGGAACAAACGCCTGCGACCTACGACTTTAAAGCCGCAGCCATTCCGCAGGCTCTGCTAGCCAGCCAGCCTGGCCCGGTCAACGTCACTTCGTTGGGCAAAATCATTCCAGGCTGGGGCCAGACCGACGACTTTATCGCGCCGTGGTTCGCCACGCTCGAAGCGAAAAATAAATAAGGAGTTCCGCAATGGCACTGCCACAACCCGAATACAGCCGCAATATGCGGCTGATCGGCCATAGCGATCAGGGAGGAAAACCGGACGGCGTGCAGCTAATGGTGCACCGGGGCTATGCTTATATCGGCCATATGGTGTCGCAGGGCTTTTCGATTGTGGACGTCCGCAATCCTAAAAACCCGAAAGCGGCGGGCTTCGTGCCCGCGCCGCCGGGTACCTGGAATATTCACCTGCAGGCGCACGACGACCTGCTGCTGGTGATTAACGCCCGGGATCTGTTTGCCGACGTGCGCTTCGCCGATGAGAAGGTTTACTACACCAAATCGGTTGGCGAAACGGTTCGCGACGTGCAGGACAAAGGCTGGAGCGCCGGATTACGCATTTTTGATATCTCCACGCCGGATAAACCCAAAGAAATCAGCTTCCTGTCGCTGAGCGGCATCGGCATCCACCGCTGCTGGTACGTGGGCGGCCGCTGGGCATATGTTTCCGCGCTGATCGATGGGTTTAGCGATTATATCTTCCTGACTATCGACCTCGCCGACCCGCGCAATCCGCAGGTGGCAGGCAACTGGTGGCTGCCGGGCATGAACACTGCCGCAGGCGAGCAGCCCACCTGGCCGGAAGGCAAACGCTATGCGCTACACCACGCGATTATCAGCGGCGACACGGCGTATGCCAGCTGGCGCGACGGCGGCCTGACGCTGCTGGACGTTTCCGATCGCGCTCAGCCGCAGCTCATCAGCCACCGTAACTGGAGCCCGCCGTTTGGCGGCGGCACCCATACGGCGCTGCCGCTGCCGAATCGCGATTTGTTGGTAGTACTCGACGAAGCGGTACTGGACAATCAGGAGGACGGCGAGAAGCTGATTTGGCTGTTCGATATTCGCGACCCGTCGAACCCGGTCAGCATCTCCACGTTCCCGCAGCCGGATGAGATTGATTATGTGGCGAAAGGCGCGCATTTCGGCCCGCATAATCTGCACGAAAACCGCCCAGGTAGCTTTATCAGCGATACGCTAATTTTCGCGACGTATCAGAACGCTGGCGTGCGAGCCTACGATATTTCCAACCCGTACCGCCCGGTAGAAACAGGTGCGCTGGTACCTGCCGCCCCGGAAAAGATGATGGATACTCGCCCTGGACGCCCGCAGGTGATCCAGTCCTGTGATATCTTTGTCGACGCTCAAGGGATTGTGTACAGCACGGATTATAACGGCGGGTTGTCGGTTATTGAGTATTTGGGGTAGCCCTACGATTTACTTTCTCGTACTCCTATAATTGCCTCTAATACAGATCTTTATTTTATCATTTCGAAAAGAAGGATCTGCCAGCAAGCAGTTTTCCGTTCACCCATCCGACAAGTTATCTTTGCCACCGCAGCAAACGGTGAACGTGTCCGGGGGATAACGCCATCCCCCGAACAGCCCCGGCGCCCGGCGAGCTCATCGCCGCTGAAGCGGTAAACCCACCGGCTATCACCCAAACATTCGGGGTCGTTCGCGATTCGTTCCCGACGATCGCTCTCTTTCGCTGTTCCCGACAGCTCAACCCCGCCTGAGTTGGGTCATAACCGGGGGCGCTGAGAGCCGGGGACAACGGCGTGGCTGTGGAACCGGAAGCGACTGGAACTTTCCGTATCGCTGCGGGATTGAAGCGAGGCACGGTTCCGGCTTAAATCGCCTCTGTTTTCTCTCCGACTGGCCAGGGTCCGGCCGTCGGGAACGGCCGGAGCTTGAGAGCGTCGGGAACGCATCTCAGCCGATCCAGGACTGGGAGATAAAACGGAGGTCTGCCGCTCACGCGGTCGATTTATTTGGCCGGG
>AKXM01000047.1 GCA_000277545.1 Enterobacter sp. Ag1
GGGGTGAAATAAAGTAATGTGGCGGGAGAGTCTCCCGCCATAGAGGTTTGGCATTTCCGAGGGCCGTTAGCCGGCCATCTGTTTTTCGCGGATTTCTGCCAACGTTTTGCAGTCGATACACAAATCAGCGGTCGGACGTGCTTCAAGGCGACGAATACCGATTTCTACACCACAGGATTCGCAGTAGCCGAAATCTTCGTCTTCCACTTTCTTGAGCGTTTTTTCGATCTTTTTGATCAGTTTGCGTTCACGATCGCGGTTACGCAGTTCGAGGCTGAACTCTTCTTCCTGGGCCGCACGGTCTACCGGGTCCGGGAAGTTAGCCGCTTCATCCTGCATGTGCGAAACGGTGCGATCTACCTCGTCCCTGAGCTGATTACGCCATGCTTCAAGAATAAGCTTGAAGTGCGACAGCTGGGCTTCGTTCATGTACTCTTCGCCCGTTTTCTCCTGGTATGGCTCCACCCCAGCGATGGCGAGAATACTCAGGGACGACGTTTTACGCTTTTGCCCTTCTTGCATGTTGCTTCTCCTTAACACGCACTTATCGGTCCCCTGTCGGGGTAAAATCAGGCCGCTATAAATAGCAGATGCTTTTCAGGTTGGCAATTATATAAACTCCTCTCTTGACAACCGTGTGAAGAAAAGCTTATTTGCGAAACGACCCGACTATAAAAAAGACAATACGTTATCTGTCCTTAACCAGATGCTGATTATAAATAGACAGGCAACGGCGTAGTTAGAGTGATCCTCTCGGCAGAAAGTTCTGCTTTCCAGGCGATAATTTCAACCCCACACTGCTGTGCCTCGGTTAACAGCCGCGCATATTTCTCATCAATGTGGCGGTCTGGCGAGACGCTATTTATAGCAGAATGTAAAACCGCAAACAGTAGCACCGCGCGCTCTCCTTGCTGAACCACATTCATCAACTCTCTTAAATGCTTCTGGCCCCGCAGGCTAACAGCATCGGGAAAATAGCCTTTATCCTGCTGGAGCAACGTGACTGATTTCACTTCAATATAGCAGTTAACCTTGTTACTCGCTTGTAACATAAAGTCAATTCTGCTGCGTTCTTCACCGTATTTTACTTCGGCCTGAAGGCTGTCATAGCCCGCCAGTTGTGTCGGAGGATATGTCGTCAGCATCTCTCTGACCAGAGTGTTTGCTCGTAACGTATTGACGCAAATTATCTCACCCTTTTGTGTTTGAGTAAGCTCCCATGTATGGGGGTATTTGCGCGTTGGGCTGGCCGATGTGGAATACCAAACCGTGTCGCCCGGCGTGGCACAGCCTGTCATTGCTCCGGTATTGGGGCAATGCAGCGTCATGGTTTCGCCGTTGGCGGTTACAACGTCCGCCAGAAAGCGTTTATAGCGTTTAATTAGCGTGGCGGGCTGCAGCGCGGGTGAAAACTCCATCTACTCTTCCTTATTAGTGAGCGACCAGCGCTCCAGCGCCTGATAGCGGGTTCTACCCTGTTCAAAAACGGACTCGTACAGCGAAAATTCATTCACCTGAAATTGCCAGCTAAAGCCCGGGGCGGGGATCGCCACGGAGCGTATGGCATTGCGATAAAGCGTCACGTGGGGATGAAACGGCTGCGGAGACTGATAGCAGCCGCTGCGAGCGGCCTGGGAGCGTAGCATATTGGCCAGTTGCAGCAGGCCGCGCGGAGCCTGGCGTGGCCCCAGCCAGACGACGCTTGAGCGAAGCCATTGCCCGGCATCGTCCAGGCGCAGCGTAAAGCCGGGCTGGTTAATTCTTCCGGCGAGGCGACACAGTGCCTGGCGTTTTTCTTCGGAGACCTTCCCCAAAAACGCCAGCGTGAGGTGCAGATTGGCCGCGACTACCGGTCGGCCAGCATCCGCCGGGAACTGGGCGGCTCGCCAGTGAATGATTTGCTGCTGAACCTCGGACGGTAACGTCAGGGCAAAAAACAGGCGTCGATTTTCGGCCATGCTTGTCTCTCGGTTATGGTTTGGCGGGATGCTACAATGCGCGACTGCCGATGTTAACCCTTTGGAGCCATTTGTGTCCTCATTACCGGTTGCGGCCGTACTGCCGGAAGTGCTGAAAGCGCTCGAGTACGCCCCGCAAGTATTGCTCAATGCCCCTACCGGCGCAGGTAAATCTACCTGGCTGCCGCTGCAAATCCTTCAGCAGAGTAAGCTGGAAGGCCGCATTCTGCTGCTTGAACCTCGTCGCCTTGCCGCCCGCAATGTTGCTCAGCGGCTGGCCGAATTATTGAGTGAGAAACCGGGTGAAACTGTCGGCTACCGGATGCGAGCTGACAGCTGTGTGGGGCCAAACACCCGGCTTGAGGTGGTGACCGAAGGGATTCTAACGCGGCTTATCCAACAGGATCCCGAGCTCAACGGTATTGGGCTTGTGATCCTCGATGAATTTCACGAGCGCAGTTTACAGGCCGATCTCGCCCTGGCGCTGCTGCTGGACGTGCAGGCCGGGCTTCGCGATGACCTTAAAATTCTGATTATGTCGGCGACGCTGGACAACCAGCGTCTGCAGCAATGCCTGCCGGATGCACCGGTGATTACCTCTGAAGGTCGTGCTTTCCCGGTTGAGCGCCGCTACATGGCTTTGCCAGCGCATCAGCGCTTTGATGACGCAGTTGCCGCTGCCGTGGCCGGGCTGCTGCGTGAAGAGTCAGGATCGCTGCTGCTGTTTTTACCCGGCGTGGGTGAAATTCAGCGTGTACAGGAACAACTCAAAGAGCGAGTGCCGAGCGATGTTCAGCTTTGCCCGCTGTACGGCGCTTTACCTCTGAGCGAGCAGCGTAAAGCGATTCTGCCCGCTGCGGCAGGAACCCGAAAAGTAGTGCTGGCGACTAACATTGCTGAAACCAGTTTGACCATTGAAGGTATCCGCCTGGTGGTGGATGCAGCGCAGGAGCGCGTCGCTCGCTTTGACGCTCGTACCGGGCTGACCCGGCTGGTCACTCAGCGTGTGAGTCAAGCCTCAATGACCCAGCGGGCCGGACGCGCCGGGCGTCTGGAGCCGGGTATATGCCTGCATCTGATCGCCGCCGACCAGGCCGAACGTGCGGCGGCCCAGAGCGAACCGGAAATCTTACAAAGCGATTTATCCGGCCTGTTGCTGGAGCTATTGCAATGGGGCAGCCAGGACGTGCGCCAGCTAACCTGGCTTGATGCGCCGCCGGAGGTCAACCTGGCGGCAGCTCAACGTCTGCTACGTCAGCTAGGGGCCGTTGACGAGCAGCAACGCCTGACGGCAGAAGGGCAAAAAATGGCGAAAATGGGTAACGATCCGCGTCTTGCCTCAATGCTGGTGACGGCCAAAACGCCGGATGAGCAGGCCACAGCCGCGTGGCTGGCGGCAATCCTGGAGGAACCGCCGCGTACTCAGGGCGGCGGCGATTTGCGGTCACTTTTCGACAGCAGGAACGGTAACTGGCGGCAGCGCGCCGCTCAGCTGCTGAAAAGAATAAATGCCCGAAGCGGGGAGCCGGATATCTCGCTAGCCATGCCGCTGTTGGCAAGCGGGTTTAGCGACCGTATCGCCCGGCGGCGCGGGGCAGAAGGTCGCTATCAGTTAGCCAACGGCATGGGTGCGATGCTGGAGCAGGATGACGCCATGACGCGGCATGAATGGATGATAGCGCCGCTTTTGCTGCAGGGCAGCCAGTCGCCGGATGCCCGCATCCTGCTGGCGCTGCCGCTGGATGTTGAAGAGCTTGTCGTTCGTATCCCGCATCTGCTGACGGAAAGTGATTCGGTGGAGTGGGATGAAGAGCGGGGGGCGTTAAAAGCCTGGCGGCGGCGTCAGATCGGCAAATTAGTGGTGAAAACTCAGCTGCTAGCGAAGCCTTCCGAAGAGGAAATGCAGCAGGCGATTTTAAACGGCATTCGTGAACGCGGGCTGGGCCTGCTGGAGTGGTCCGTTCCAGCCCAGCAGCTGCGGTTGCGCCTGAGCTGCGCGGCTCGCTGGCTGCCGGAGCAGAAATGGCCTGCGGTGGACGATGACTCCCTGCTGGCAAAGCTCGAAGACTGGCTGCTGCCGGAAATGCGCGGCGTGCATTCGCTACGTGCGTTGAAAAATATCGACCTTAGCCGGGCGCTGGGCAACTTGCTTGACTGGCCAATGCGTCAACGGCTGGATAGTGCCCTGCCAACTCATTACACTGTGCCGACCGGAAGCCAGATTGCGATTCGCTATGACAGCGAAAATCCGCCGGTACTGGCGGTGCGTATTCAGGAAATGTTTGGTGAAGCACAGACGCCTTGCATCGCCGAGGGGCGCGTTCCGCTGGTGCTTGAGCTATTATCTCCGGCGCAGCGGCCGTTGCAGATCACCCGTGATTTAACGGCGTTCTGGAACGGGGCCTGGCGCGAAGTGCAAAAAGAGATGAAGGGACGTTACCCGAAGCACGTCTGGCCGGACGATCCGGCGAATACTGCCCCGACGCGCCGGACGAAAAAGTATTCCTGATACCTTCTTCCAATGGGAGAGGGAGCAAGCATGAAAAGGCATTCTTGAAAAGAATGTCCGGTTGTTTTTTTTGAGAGATTTCTTCTTTCGTATTACGCGGAAGAACGGAGAATCGGGCCTTTGCGCCTGAACTTTTGTGGAGAAGATGCATGGCGGGGAATGACCGCGAGCCTATTGGACGTAAAGGAAAACCAACGCGTCCGGCGAAAGAGAAGGTGAGCCGTCGTCGACTCAAGGAAGAGGAGTATGACGACGAGTACGAAGACGATGATTACGAGGACGAAGAACCTATGCCGCCGCGGAAAGGAAAAGGTAAGGGGAAAGGCTCGGGCCGCCCGTCGAAAAAACGCCGTTTCTTCTGGCTGTTGGTGAAGCTGGCGATCATCTTCTTTGTGGTGCTGGTTATTTACGGCGTGTACCTCGATCAGCAGATCCGCAGCCGCATTGACGGCAAAGTCTGGCAGCTTCCGGCGGCGGTCTATGGCCGCATGGTAAACCTTGAGCCAGATATGCCTTACAGCAAAGCGGAGATGGTGAAGCTGCTGGAAGCGACGCAGTACCGGCAGGTGTCGAGCATGACGCGCCCGGGCGAGTTCACCGTGCAGGGGAACAACATCGAGCTGATTCGCCGCCCGTTTGACTTCCCGGACGGTAAAGAAGGGCAGATTCGCGCTCGCCTGGTGTTCGACGGTGGCCATCTGGAATCTATCCAGAACATGGATAATAACCGCAGCTTCGGTATCTTCCGCCTCGACCCGCGGCTGATCACCATGCTTTCTTCGCCAAACGGTGAGCAGCGCCTGTTCGTGCCGCGTTCCGGCTTCCCGGATCTGCTGGTGGACACGCTGATTGCTACCGAAGACCGCCATTTCTATGAGCACGACGGGATCAGCATTTACTCTATTGGCCGCGCCGTTGTCGCTAACCTGACGGCCGGGCGAGCGGTGCAGGGCGGCAGTACGCTGACTCAGCAGCTGGTGAAAAACCTCTTCCTGAGCAACCAGCGTACGCTGTGGCGTAAAGCCAACGAAGCCTACATGGCGCTGATCATGGATGCTCGCTACGACAAAGATCGCATTCTTGAGCTGTATCTGAACGAGGTGTATCTCGGCCAGAGCGGCGACGATCAGATTCGTGGCTTCCCGCTGGCCAGCCTGTATTACTTCGGCCGCCCGGTGGAAGAGCTTAGCCTCGACCAGCAGGCGCTGTTGGTAGGTATGGTGAAAGGGGCATCGCTGTATAACCCATGGCGAAATCCGAAGCTGGCGCTTGAACGTCGTAATCTGGTCCTGCGCCTGCTGCAGGAACAGAAAGTTATCGATCAGGAGCTGTACGACATGTTGAGCGCGCGTCCTCTGGGCGTGCAGCCTCGCGGCGGCGTGATTTCGCCACAGCCAGCCTTTATGCAGATGGTGCGTCAGGAGCTTCAGGATAAGCTGGGCGACAAGGTGAAAGACCTGTCCGGCGTGAAGATCTTCACCACCTTTGACTCCGTGTCTCAGGATGCGGCAGAAAAAGCAGTGACCGAAGGCGTTCCGGTGCTGCGTGCTTCCCGTAAGCTGAACGACCTGGAAGCGGCGATGGTCATTGTTGACCGCTTTACCGGTGAAGTTCGCGCGGTCGTGGGCGGCGCTGAACCGCAGTTTGCGGGCTTTAACCGTGCGCTGCAGGCTCGTCGCTCCATTGGCTCGCTGGCAAAACCGGCCACTTATCTGACGGCGTTGAGCCAGCCGGATAAGTTCCGCCTGAACACCTGGCTTGCCGATGCCCCGATTGGCATCAAACTGTCGAATGGCCAGGTCTGGTCACCGCAGAACGATAACCACCAGTACAGCGGGCAAGTGATGCTGGTGGATGCGCTGACGCGTTCGATGAACGTGCCAACCGTAAACCTGGGGATGACACTGGGCCTGCCGGCCATTACCGATACCTGGACCAAGCTTGGGGTACCCAAAGACCAGCTTAATCCGGTGCCGGCGATGATTCTGGGGGCGCTGAACCTGACGCCTATTCAGGTTGCGCAGGCGTTCCAGACGATTGCCAGCGGCGGGAACCGCGCCACGCTTTCCGCGCTGCGGTCGGTGATTGCTGAAGACGGCACCGTGCTGTATCAGAGCTTCCCACAGGCGGAGCAGGCGGTGCCTGCGCAGGCTGCTTATCTGACGCTGTTTGGTATGCAGCAGGTGGTGGCTCGCGGTACAGGCCGTGCGCTGGGCGGGAAATACCCGAACCTGCATCTGGCCGGGAAAACGGGGACCACCAACAACAACGTGGATACCTGGTTTGCCGGCGTTGATGGCCGTGAAGTGACCATTACCTGGGTAGGACGTGATAACAACCAGCCAACCAAGCTGTACGGTGCCAGCGGCGCAATGTCGCTGTATCAGCGTTATCTGTCAAACCAGTCGCCGATCCCGCTGGATCTGACCCAGCCGGAAGATATCGTGGACATGGGCGTCAACGGCGCGGGTTACTTCATGTGTAGCGGCGGTGGTGACCGTGTGCTGCCTGTCTGGACGACGAACCCGAGCGCGCTTTGCCAGCAAAGTCAGCAGGAAGAGCAGTCGGCTAATCCATTCAGCCAGGCGCCAGCAGGCCAGCAGCCGCAGCAACAACCGCAGCAGCAGCCTCAGCAGCAACAGCCCGCTCAGGAACAGAAGAGCGACGGCGTTGCCGGCTGGATTAAGGACATGTTCGGCAGCAATTAAGCCTCGCTTCACTTACAAACCTCTCCCTAACCGGGGGAGGTTTTTTTTTGCTTTTTTGTCCGCCATAACGCGTTTCTTATCTTAAATTTCACGCCCAATTAACACCACATAAACCATCTGGTTATTTCTTATTCCCTTAATAAGCCTGAGGGTGTGAGGCGCTTGCTATGCAGCCAGCGTTTCGTCTATTATCCTGCGGGCATAATAATAATTATCGTTTACGTTATCATTTACCACTTCACCAGAGAAAATATCATGGCGCGTTCACTCCCAGGTCAGCCAGCCAAAAACCCTGTCCGTAAGCTTGCCCTGTTTGTGGCGGCGGCGGTGGGCACCGTCAGCGTTAATAGCTTCGCGGCGGACACCGGCACGACCAAAAAAGAAGACACTATCACCGTTTCAGCCGCCGCAGTGCCTGCCGAAAGCGCATGGGGGCCATCGCCAACCATCGCCGCTAAACGCAGCGCCACGGCGACCAAAACCGATACCCCCATTGAAAAGACCCCGCAGTCTATTTCGGTGGTGACCAGCGAAGAGATGCAGATGCATCAATTCCAGTCTGTGAAAGAAGCGCTGGGCTACACGCCGGGCGTAACGGTTAGCAGCCGTGGTGCTTCCAATACCTACGACTTTGTCATTATCCGTGGTTTTTCATCCGTGGGCCTGAATCAGAATAACTATCTGGATGGCCTGAAAATGCAGGGTGATTTCTATAACGACGCGGTCATTGACCCTTATATGCTGGAGCGCGTGGAGCTGATGCGCGGTCCAACTTCCGTGCTGTACGGCAAAAGCAGCCCGGGCGGTATTGTGAATATGGTCAGCAAGCGACCGACTACCGAGCCGCTGCATGAAATTCAGTTCAAAATGGGCACGGACAACCTGTATCAGACAGGCTTTGACTTCAGCGATGCCCTGGATGATGCGGGTGTTTATTCTTATCGCCTGACCGGCGTTGCGCGCTCTAATAACGAGCAGCAGGATAATGCCAAACAGAAGCGTTATGCCATTGCACCCTCTTTCTCATGGCGTCCTGACGACAAGACAAACTTCACCTTCCTGTCTTACTTCCAGAATGAGCCTGATACAGGCTATTACGGCTGGCTGCCGAAAGAAGGTACCGTTCAACCGTTGCCAAACGGTGGGCGTCTGTCTACCAGCTTCAACGAAGCGGCAACTAACAATAGCTATTCCCGTAACCAGAAAATGGTGGGCTATAGCTTTGAACATGGTTTCGACGACACCTTTACCGTGCGTCAAAACCTGCGTTTCTCTGAAATGAAAGTTGCTCAACAAAGCGCTTATGGTACCGGGCTGTGCAACAACAGCATGAATGCTTTCAATGTCTACTGTCAGGCACTGACTGCAGAGCAAAAAGCTCACTATTTAGGGCGTGGTACCGTTGTTGATAATGAACGTCTGCAAAACTTTAGCGTAGATACTCAGCTACAGAGTAAATTTGCAACCGGAGCTATCGATCACACGCTGTTAACCGGTGTGGATTATATGCGCATGCGTAATGACATTAGCGCTCTGTTCGGTAATGCACCTGCCCTCGATCTAAACAATCTGCCCTCAATGAGCGATGTCGATTTTGGCAGCGCTGTGCCTTACCAGATGAACGAAAGTAAGCAAACGGGTCTTTACGTGCAGGATCAGGCGGAGTGGAACAAGTGGGTGATGACGCTGGGTGGACGCTATGACTGGTCTAAACAGGCAACCACAGTTCGCAGTGATAACGGTTATATAGACCGTAATGATCACCAGTTTACCTGGCGCGGTGGAGTTAACTACCTGTTCGACAACGGAATCTCTCCGTACTTCAGCTACAGCCAATCCTTTGAGCCGAACGCGTTCAGTCTCTACAGCACACCTCGTGTGGCCTATCAGCCATCCAAAGGTGAGCAGTATGAAGCTGGTGTGAAATATGTGCCTAAGGATATGCCGATCGTTGTGACGGGTGCAGTTTATCAGTTGACGAAAACCGATACCCTGATGACTGATCCGACGAACGCTCTGAATCAGGTTCCGGCGGGCGAAGTCCGTGCGCGTGGCGTAGAGCTGGAAGCGAAGGCGGCGTTGAACGCCAACATTAACGTGACGGCTTCCTACACATACACCGATGCGCAGTACACTAAAGACACGACCCTTCAGGGCAATAGCCCGGTTCAGGTTCCTAAACATATGGCTTCCCTGTGGGGGGATTACACCTTCAACAGCGGCATCCTGAGTGGCCTGACGCTGGGGACTGGTGGACGCTTTATCGGCTCCAGCTACGGTGACCCGGCTAACACCTTCAAGGTGGGCAGCGCTGCGGTTATGGATGCGGTCGTGAAGTATGACCTCGGTCGCTTCGGCCTGAACGGCTCCAGCATTGCGGTCAACGTGAATAACCTGCTTGACCGTGAATACGTTGCCAGTTGCTTCGACACCTACGGTTGCTTCTGGGGCGCTGAGCGTCAGGTGGTTGCTACCGCGACCTTCCGCTTCTAACTTGTCTCCCGGGCACGGTTCGCCGTGCCCTTCACTAAGATGGCTACCATGCAGGATAAACAGCTTCATCCCGACACGACTTTTAGCCTCACTGATGTCACGTTTCGCGTGCCTGGCCGCACGCTACTCCATCCGCTGTCTATCACCTTCCCGGTGGGCAAAGTCACTGGCCTGATTGGCCATAACGGCTCCGGTAAATCGACGCTGCTGAAAATGCTGGGTCGCCACCAGAAACCTTCTGAGGGTGAAATTCTGCTGAACTCACAGCCGCTGGACAGCTGGGGCAGTAAAGCTTTTGCCCGGCAGGTGGCCTATCTTCCCCAGCAGCTTCCTGCCGCTGAGGGTATGACGGTGCGTGAGCTGGTGGCGATTGGCCGTTACCCGTGGCATGGGGCGTTAGGGCGCTTTGGCGTGGCTGACCGTGAGCTGGTGGATGAGGCAATCAGTCTGGTAGGGCTGAAGCCGTTTGCGCATCGTCTGGTGGACAGCCTGTCCGGCGGCGAGCGCCAGCGGGCATGGATCGCCATGCTGGTGGCGCAGGATAGCCGCTGCCTGCTGCTGGATGAGCCGACGTCTGCGCTGGATATCGCTCATCAGGTGGACGTGCTGGCGCTGATCCATCGCCTTAGTCAGGAGCGCGGCCTGACGGTGGTTGCCGTTCTGCACGACATTAATATGGCTGCGCGGTACTGCGACAATCTGGTGGCGCTACGCGGTGGCGAAATGATCGCGCAAGGGACGCCGGAAGCCTTAATGCAAAGTGATACGCTGGAGCATATCTACGGTATTCCGATGGGCATCCTGCCGCACCCGGCGGGGGCTGCGCCGGTGAGTTTTGTTTATTGATGAGCCGTATGAATGACTTTATTTTAACCCGTCGCCGCCTTTTGGCGGCGATGGCGCTTTCACCGCTGCTGCTAAAATTACCTGCCGCGCAGGCGGCGGTGCCGGATGCAAAACGCATCATCGCCCTGGAATGGCTGCCCGTTGAGCTGATGATGGCGCTCGGCGTCACGCCGATGGCCGTCGCCGACATCCCTAATTACCAAATCTGGGTGAACGAACCTAAGCTGCCGGAAGGCGTGATTGATGTTGGCCTGCGCACCGAACCTAACCTCGAGCTGATGGCGCAGCTAAAACCATCGCTGATTCTCTATTCTGCGGGCTACGGCCCTTCGCCGGAAAAAATCACCCGTATCGCCCCTGGGCTTGGGTTCAATTTTAACGATGGCTCCGGCAAGCCGCTGGATATTGCGCGTAAATCGCTCATTCAACTGGGGGATACGCTGGGTATGCAGCAGGCCGCCAGTCGGCATCTGGCCGAATTTGATGCGTTTATTGCCAGCATGAAGCCTCGCTTTGCCGCGCGCGGCAACCGTCCAGTGCTGCTGATGTCATTTTTGGATAATCGCCATGCGCTGGTGGTGGGCAAGCACAGCTTGTTCGAGCAGGTGATGGATTTGCTGGGGGTGAAGAATGCCTGGCAAGAAGAAACGAACTTCTGGGGGACGGCGGTCGTTGGGATTGAACGCCTGGCGGTGATAAAAGACGCCGATGTGCTGTGCTTCGACCATAAAAACGAAGCGGTGGCCCGCCAGGTGACGGCCACGCCGCTGTGGAAAGCGATGCCGTTTATCCGCCAGAACCGTTTTCAGCAAGTTCCCGCCGTCTGGCTTTATGGCACGACCATGTCGGCTATGCACTTTGCCCGCGTGTTGGACGACGGCCTGAGGAGCCTGGCTCGATGAGACGTCACGTTATTTTCCCCGCCAGCCTGCTGCTGGTGCTGTTTGTTTGTGCGCTGTGGCTGACGCTGCATAACATGCATGGCGTCTTACCCTCTTCGCAGTGGCGCAGTGCTTTTATCCAGCCGGACATCGACAATGTTCAACAGATGCTGTTTCACTTCAGTCTGCTGCCGCGTCTCGCAATATCGCTGTTGGTTGGTGCCGGGCTGGGTCTCGTCGGCGTGCTGTTCCAGCAGGTGCTGCGCAATCCTCTGGCGGAGCCGACAACGCTTGGTGTAGCCAGCGGGGCTCAGCTTGGCGTCACGGTTGCTACGCTTTGGGTGCTGCCGCTGGCTGCCCAGCCGTTTGCGGCGCTGATTGGTGCGGCGGTCGTTGGCCTGCTTGTTTTTGGCGTCGCCTGGGGCAAGCGGATGTCGCCGGTCACGCTGATTCTTGCGGGCCTGGTGCTGAGTCTTTATTGCGGGGCGGTCAACCAACTGCTGGCAATCTTCCACCATGACCAGCTGCAGAATATGTTCCTGTGGAGCACTGGATCGCTCAATCAGCAGGACTGGAGCAGCGTTGAGAGTCTGTGGCCACGCCTGCTGGGCGGCCTGCTGCTAACGCTGCTGCTGCTGCGTCCGTTGACGCTGATGGGACTGGATGATGGCGTGGCGCGTAATCTGGGCCTCGCGCTTTCGCTGGTCAGGCTGGTGACGCTGGCGCTGGCGATTGTGATCAGTGCTCAGCTGGTTAATGCGGTCGGGATCGTTGGTTTTATCGGGCTGTTTGCGCCGCTGCTGGCAAAAATGCTGGGGGCTCGGCGCCTGGTTGCTCGTTTGTGCCTGGCTCCGCTCATTGGGGCGCTGATTCTCTGGCTGTCTGACCAGGTGGTAGTTTGGCTTTCCAGCGTGTGGGGTGAAGTCTCTACCGGGACGGTCACTGCGCTGATTGGCGCACCTATCCTGCTGTGGCTGCTGCCTCGTCTGCGTACCAGCGGTGCGCCGTCCATGAGCGCCGGAGATCATGTTCAGGCTGAACGCCAGCGTGTGCTGCTTTGGGTGGCCACGGGACTTGGCATTCTGCTGCTGGTGATTGCCGCCGCGCTGGCACTGGGGCGTGACGCACACGGCTGGCGATGGTTAAGTGGTGCGCTCTTTGACGATGTGCTGCCGTGGCGCTGGCCGCGCGTTATGGCGGCTTTGACCGCAGGCGTGATGCTGGCGGTTGCGGGCTGCCTTATCCAGCGGTTAACCGGCAACGCGATGGCAAGTCCGGAAGTCTTGGGTATTAGCTCCGGCGCGGCCTTCGGCGTGGTGTTGATGCTGTTTATTGTGCCGGGGAACGCGTTTGTCTGGCTGTTGCCGTCGGGCAGTCTTGGTGCGGCGGTAACGCTGCTGATCATCATGATGGCTGCCGGACGAGGCGGGTTTTCTCCTCAGCGTATGCTGTTGGCCGGGATGGCGCTCAGCACCGCCTTTACCATGCTACTGATGATGCTGATGGCAAGCGGCGATCCGCGTATGGCGACGCTGCTGACCTGGATTTCTGGCTCGACGTATAACGTTACAGGCGAGCAGGCAGTCAGAACGTTGGGTGTCATGGTTGGGCTGTTAGCCATCACGCCGCTACTGCGCCGCTGGCTGGTAATTTTACCGCTGGGCGGTGCCACCGCACGGGCAGTGGGAATGGCGTTAACACCATCGCGCTTTGCGCTGCTGTTGCTGGCGGCAACGCTTACCGCCACGGCGACGTTAATCGTCGGCCCGCTGAGTTTTGTCGGGCTGATGGCGCCACATATTGCTCGCATGCTTGGCTTCCGCAGGGCAATGCCGCAGATAGCGATGGCCGGGATTTTTGGCGGGATGTTAATGATTCTGGCGGACTGGTGCGGCAGGATGATTCTTTTCCCGAATCAGGTGCCGGCGGGGCTGCTGGCAACATTTATCGGTGCGCCTTATTTCGTTTATTTGCTGAGAAAGCAGGGGCGGTAACCCCTCACCCTAACCCTCTCCCCATGTACAGTCCGGGGACATGGTAGACAGGTGTTCGCAGACATGGTGAACACTTTTTAACATCCTTTACCCATGGTGATCGACTTATTCTTCAGGTCG
>AKXM01000048.1 GCA_000277545.1 Enterobacter sp. Ag1
GCTATCACCCAAACATTCGGGGTCGTTCGCGATTCGTTCCCGACGATCGCTCTCTTTCGCTGTTCCCGACAGCTCAACCCCGCCTGAATTGGGTCATAGCCGGGGGCGATGAGAGCCGGGGACAACGGCGTGGCTGTAAGACCTGAAGCGACTGTTAATTTCTGTTTGGCTGTGAATTTAAAGCGAGGCACGGTTCCGGCTTAAATCGCCTGCGTTTTCTCTCCGACTGACCAGGGTCCGGACGTCGGGAACGGCCGGAGGCTGAGAGCGTCTGGAACGCATCTCAGGCGACCCAGGACTGGGCGATAAAACGG
>AKXM01000049.1 GCA_000277545.1 Enterobacter sp. Ag1
GGAATGGTGTTTTGATGATGGCGTGCCCTGGAACGGTCAGCCAGAGAGTTAACATCTTCGCCTGAAAAACGAGCTAACCACTTATAGCCCGTTTTACGGCTGATATTGAATCTGCGACAGGCATCGCTGACAGATAATCCGTCTACAAGGCATGCCATGACAAATTGCATTCGTTGCATGGTAACAGTCTCAAGCCAGGGCACGATAAACCTCCTCACTCAGTTTACCGTACCAGTTATAACCTGTTACCCATGTGCCCGGTTTAAAGTGTTACCTATGTGCCAGTTCATACAGTTTCACACCCCGTATCGCTTTCTTCCCGCCGCTTTATTCATCATTCCAATCAAATAAATTAGCTGGCAACCATATGGCTGGTTTATCATCAATATGTACCTGCTTTAAGGTACAACTTGCCTTACGCAAAGCGTTTCCCCTCCCACCCATGAGGTTGATGTGCAGTTAACGAGTTTTACTGATTACGGTTTACGTGCTTTGATTTATATGGCTTCTCTTCCCGAAGGGAGAATGACCAATATCTCTGAAGTCACAGAGGTGTACGGCGTGTCCCGTAATCACATGGTGAAAATCATCAATCAACTCAGCCGCGCGGGCTATGTTATGGCCGTGCGAGGAAAAAATGGCGGCATTCGCCTTGGTAAGCCAGCGGAAACGATCCGCATTGGCGACGTGGTGCGCGAGCTGGAGCCGCTCTCATTGGTGAACTGTAGCAGTGAGTTTTGTCATATCACCCCCGCCTGCCGACTCAAACAGGCTTTGGCTGAGGCGGTGCAGAGTTTCCTTCAGGAACTGGACAAGCACACGCTGGCCGACCTGGTGGACCAAAACCAACCGCTCTACAAATTACTGCTGGTGGAATAATCACTATTCCACCTGCGGATGACAACGGAGGACCCGAAATGTCAAAAGATCCTTTCCAGGAACGAGAAGCCGAAAAATACGAAAACCCGATCCCAAGCCGGGAGTTTATTCTCGACCATCTCTCAAAACGTGAAAAACCGGCCAGCCGCGAAGAGCTGGCGGAAGAACTAAAAATCTCCGGTGAAGAACAGCTTGAAGCTTTGCGCCGCCGCCTCCGTGCGATGGAGCGTGATGGCCAACTGGTCTTCACCCGCCGCCAGTGTTACGCGCTGCCGGAACGCCTGGATCTGCTGAAAGGTAAAGTGATCGGCCACCGCGACGGATTCGGTTTCCTGCGCGTTGAAGGAAGTAAAGACGATCTCTATCTTTCATCCGAGCAGATGAAAATGTGTATGCATGGCGATCTGGTACTGGCGCAGCCGCTCGGCGCGGACCGTAAAGGCCGCCGCGAAGCGCGTATTGTGCGAGTGCTGGAGCCAAGAACCGGGCTGATTGTTGGCCGCTACTTTACCGACGCAGGCGTAGGTTTTGTGGTGCCGGACGACAGCCGCCTGAGCTTCGATATTCTGATCCCGCCGGAAGCGCTGATGGGCGCCCGTATGGGCTTTGTGGTGGTGGTCGAGCTGACCCAGCGTCCGACCCGTCGTACCAAAGCGATCGGTAAGATTGTTGAAGTGCTTGGCGACAACATGGATACCGGCATGGCCGTTGATATGGCGCTGCGTACCCATGAAATCCCGCACGTCTGGCCGAAAGAAGTTGAAGCCCAGGTTGCAAAACTGAAAGAAGAAGTGCCGGAAGAAGCTAAAATCGGCCGTGTTGATCTGCGCGATCTACCGCTGGTGACCATCGACGGCGAAGACGCGCGTGACTTTGACGATGCCGTATTCTGCGAGAAAAAACGCGGCGGTGGCTGGCGCCTGTGGGTTGCGATTGCCGACGTAAGTTACTACGTTCGTCCTCCTACGGCGCTGGATAACGAAGCCCGCAATCGCGGGACGTCAGTTTACTTCCCGTCGCAGGTAGTACCGATGCTGCCGGAAGTGCTTTCAAACGGCCTGTGTTCCCTCAACCCGCAGGTTGACCGCCTGTGTATGGTCTGCGAGATGACCATCTCCGCGGCAGGGCGCCTGACGGGCTATAAATTCTATGAAGCGGTGATGAGCTCCCATGCGCGCCTGACCTACACCAAGGTCTGGCATATGCTGCAGGGCGATCAGGAACTGCGCGAGCAATATGCGCCGCTGGTTAAACACATCGAAGAGCTGCATAACCTCTACAAAGTGCTGGAGGTTTCTCGTGCTCAACGCGGCGGGATCTCGTTTGAAAGCGAAGAAGCGAAGTTTATCTTCAACGCCGAGCGCCGCATTGAGCGCGTCGAGCAGACCGTGCGTAACGATGCACACAAACTGATCGAAGAGTGCATGATCCTCGCTAACATCTCGGCGGCGCGTTTTGTCGAGAAGAATAACGAGCCAGCGCTGTTCCGCGATCACGATCGTCCAAGCAACGATGCGATCACCGCGTTCCGTTCGGTGCTGGCTGAGCTGGGCCTTGAGTTGCCAGGCGGGCAAAAACCAGAGCCGCGTGATTACGCCGATCTGCTGGAATCTATCGCCGATCGCCCTGACCACGAAATGCTGCAAACCATGCTGCTGCGCTCGATGAAACAGGCGATTTACGATCCGGAAAACCGGGGGCACTTTGGTCTGGCGCTGCAGTCCTACGCGCACTTTACTTCGCCAATTCGTCGCTACCCGGACTTGTCCCTGCACCGCGCCATTAAATACTTACTGGCAAAAGAGCAGGGGCATACCGGGAACAGCACCGAATCCGGCGGCTGGCACTACAGCATGGAAGAGATGCTGCAGTTGGGTCAGCACTGCTCGATGACCGAACGCCGCGCTGACGAAGCGACTCGCGACGTAGCGGACTGGCTGAAGTGCGACTTTATGCAGGATCAGGTCGGCCAGGTATTCAACGGCATTATTGCCAGCGTAACAGGTTTCGGTTTCTTCGTGCGTCTGGACGATTTGTTTATCGACGGCCTGGTTCACGTCTCGACGCTGGACAACGACTACTACCGCTTTGACCAGATTGGTCAGCGCCTGATTGGCGAATCCGGCGGGCAGACTTATCGTCTGGGCGACCGCGTTGAGGTTCGGGTGGAAGCCGTGCACATGGACGAGCGCAAGATCGACTTCGCGTTGATCTCAAGCTCGCGTGCGCCGCGTGGCGAAGGTAAAACGGCAAAAGACAAAGCGAAGCGAGGCGGAAAGGGTGGTGCGCCATCTAAGCGCCGTCAGGCAGGCAAGCGCGTAAACTTCGAGCCGGACAATGCTTTCCGTAAAGAGAAAGACGGAGCGAAAGCAAAGAAAGAGAAGGCTGGAAAGAAACCGAAGAAAGCCAAAGCGCCGTCTGACAAAACCCGTAAAATAGCCGCAGCAACGAAGGCGAAGCGCGCCGCGAAGAAGCAGGCGAGCTGATATAACCCTCACTCTGACGTATTCCCTCCCGGAAAGGGAGAGGGGGCAAACAGAACGATAATGTATGCTTTTATCGTTTTCCCCCTCGCCCCTTTGGGGAGAGGGCCGGGGTGAGGGGAAAAATCCCGATTATGAACAAACCAACACGGGCGAACCCTCGTCCGCAATGAGTGATATCGATGAGTGAAATTATTTACGGCATTCACGCCGTCCAGGCCCTGCTTGAACGTGCTCCGCAGCGTTTTCAGGAAGTCTTTATCCTGAAAGGTCGCGAAGACAAGCGCCTGCTGCCGCTGATCCACGCTATTGAAGCACAAGGGATCCCGGTGCAGGTGGCAAATCGCCAGTGGCTCGACGAGAAAGCCGAAGGCGCGGTACACCAGGGTATCATCGCCCGAGTGAAGCCGGGCCGCCAGTATCAGGAAAACGATTTGCCTGACCTGATCGCCGAACACGAACGTCCGTTCCTGCTGATCCTGGACGGTGTAACAGATCCGCATAACCTTGGTGCCTGCCTGCGTAGCGCAGACGCGGCCGGTGTGCATGCCGTTATCGTCCCGAAGGATCGTTCCGCGCAGCTGAATGCGACGGCAAAAAAAGTTGCCTGTGGCGCAGCGGAGAATGTGCCGCTGATCCGCGTCACCAACCTGGCCCGCACCATGCGTCTGCTGCAGGAAGAGAACGTCTGGATCGTCGGCACCGCCGGTGAAGCGGACCATACTCTGTTCCAGAGCAAATTCACTGGCCCGATGGCGCTGGTTATGGGCGCAGAAGGTGAAGGCATGCGTCGTCTGACCCGCGAGCACTGCGATGAGTTGGTCAGCATTCCAATGGCCGGCACCGTTTCTTCTCTGAACGTGTCCGTTGCCACCGGCGTTTGCCTGTTCGAAATCGTGCGTCAGCGCGGTTAAGCCACATCATCTGAATGGGGTGGAAACACCCCGTTTGTGATCCCTCTCCGCGCAGAACCCGCATCTCCGTCCATACTTACTGGCATTGCCACAGATGGAGGGAACAGCATGCGCTGGCAAACTCACACCGTTTTTAATCAACCCAAACCCCTCAGCAACAGCAATCTTTTTCTTTCAGACATCCCGTTGCGAGAAGCTGTCGTCCGTGAAGGGGCTGGCTGGGATGTTGAACTGCTGGCCAGCATCGGCCAACAGCTGGGATCTGCAGAATCTCTGGAGCTCGGCCGCCTGGCAAATATCAATCCGCCGGAGCTGCTGCGGTTTGACGCCAGCGGAGAGCGCCTGGACGACGTTCGTTTTCACCCCGCCTGGCATTTGCTGATGCAAGGCCTGTTTGCTAATCGGGTTCACAACCTGGCCTGGCAAGAAGATGCTCGTCAGGGCGCTTTTGTTGCCCGTGCGGCTCGGTTTATCCAGCATGCTCAGGTTGAAGCGGGCACGCTTTGCCCGATTACGATGACGTTTGGAGCAACGCCACTGCTGCTACAGCACTTACCCAAAGTATTTGAAGGCTGGCGCAAGCCCTTGCTGAGCGATCGCTATGATGCACATTTGCTGTCGGGTGAACAAAAACGTGGTTTGCTGATCGGTATGGGAATGACTGAAAAGCAGGGGGGATCTGACGTGCTGAGTAACACGACTCGCGCGGAACCGCTGGCTGGACGAGGGGCCGGAGAGGCTTACCGGCTGGTGGGGCATAAATGGTTTTTCTCCGTGCCGCAAAGCGATGCGCATCTGGTGCTTGCTCAGGCTAAGGACGGACTGTCGTGCTTCTTCTTACCGCGTATTCTGCCGGACGGCCAGCGCAATGCCGTTCGTCTTGAACGGCTCAAGGACAAGCTGGGCAACCGTTCAAACGCCAGCAGTGAAGTCGAGTTCTGTGATGCCACGGCCTGGCTTATTGGTGAGGAAGGCGAAGGCATTCGTCATATTTTGAAGATGGGCGGATTTACCCGCTTCGACTGTGCGCTGGGGAGTCACGGTCTGATGCGGCGAGCACTCTCCGTGGCCTTGTGCCACGCCCTTCAGCGGCAGGCCTTTGGCAAAACGCTTATCGAACAGCCGATGATGCGTCAGCTACTGGGAAAAATGGCGCTGCGGCTTGAAGGCCAGACGGCTTTTCTTTTCCGTCTGGCGCGAGCGTGGGAGTCTCCGGACAATGCTCTACAGCTGGCCTACAGCCGTTTGTTTACCCCGGCCGCGAAATTCAGCATCTGTAAAGCAGGGATCCCTTTTGTGGCAGAAACGATGGAGGTGCTGGGTGGCGTGGGCTACTGCGAAGAGAGCGAGTTGCCTCGGTTATATCGTGAAATGCCTGTAAACAGCATCTGGGAAGGATCTGGCAATATTATGAGCCTTGATGTGCTGCGCGTGTTCGCCAAACAGCCTGCGGCAATGGAGATGCTGTGCAGCGAATTTGATGAGGTTAAAGGGCAAAACCGGCATTTCGATCGCAGCTGGCGGCAGTTGCAGCAGCGTTTGCGGAAGCCTCAGGAGGAGAGAGGCAGAGAAATTACTCAGCAGCTGGCTAATCTCGCCTGTGGGGCACAATTACTTAAATCACTTTCACCCCCGGCAGCGGAAGCCTGGTGCCGTATGATGCTGGATGAACGGGGAGAATCGCTTTTGCCCGAGCAGGTCATCAATGACGTGCTGCTGCGGGCAACGGGAGGCGTGGCTTAATAAAATCGCGGGCCTTTACGCGTAGAGAATGGCCTGCGCTCGCCAGCTATCGGCCAGAGAGTTTTCCTGCATCTGAATAATGCGGTACCAGGAAGCGCCTTGCTCGTCAGCTTTCAGCGCGATCATACGTTCGACGTCCTGCGGGCTGCCGGCAATGTTATTGACCGAAATTAATCCGATTTCATTGAGGCCCGTTACGCAGTCCGCGCTGGCAAACTCGGCGGACTGCGCCAGCGTCGGAATGAGGCCAACAGATAACAGCAGTGTCGTTAAGGCAAGGGATCGTTTCATTGTCAGTTCCTTATCATTTTACCCCGAAGTTACAGGGCAATCCTTCGCTTACTCAAAGCTGACCCCGCTTCCTGAGGGCGAGGTCCATTGTGCATAAGAAACGATCAAGCGGCGAAAAGCTGTGTAAATATCAATAAATAACGGCTATCGGCCTCGGCTATTTTCGATACAAAATAGCCTGTGAATACCACTGGCCCGGGATAACCGTCTCATCATTCATAATGATGAGATAATAATCGGCTTTTGCTGCTGCGGCTTTCTTCTTAATAATGGCTTCTGAGTCCATCGGAGAGCCACGTACCACGGCGGTCACGGTGCCTATTTTTGTTAATTCCGCAGTCTGAGTGCGCTGTACTTCCTGCGGATAATTCGTCGGCGACGGTGCTGGTTGCGGTGTACCCTGAAGCACGCTGCAGGCGCTGAGTAAGGCTGCCAAAAATAGTACGGATAGCCGTGGCATGATGGTTTCTCGTTTCTTGACGATCATAGTGTAGTTCCGGGTTTGGCCGTGCAAAGGGGGAATGTTCCCGATTTGTTATCTCAGGCGCGCTTTTGGCTGACTTTCGAATGAAAATCGCTAGCTAGATCTCATCGTTACAATAATCCCTAATCTGCGTTACTTTCCCTGATATTTCGCCGGAGGAGAAGAGAAGATGATCGAAATTTATAATGAGCGGTTTGCTGATGTTGAAGTGCTGCACGCGGTCCCTGCCAGAATGAAGCAGTCCCCGCTGCCGACGGTTATTTTCTATCACGGGTTTACCTCTTCAAAACTGGTCTATAGCTATTTCGCTGTGGCGCTGGCGCAGCGGGGATTTCGTGTTGTCATGCCTGATGCGCTCGATCATGGCGCTCGATACAGCGGTGACGCTCACGCTCGCCTGCAGAAGTTCTGGCCGATTTTAAAAAACAGTATTGATGAATTCCCGGCTCTCTATCAGGCATTAATCAACTCCGGCGGTGTTGCTGAGGGCAGACTTGCCGTGGGAGGGGCTTCTATGGGGGGCATGACGGCGCTGGGGATTATGGCGCGGCAGCCTGAAGTCCGCTGCGTTGCCTGCCTGATGGGGTCTGGCTATTTTACGACTCTCGCCCAGACGCTGTTTCCACCTTCGGTGGAGGTACGTGACAAGATTATCGTCAGTCTGAAGGATTACGATGTTGGCGAGCAGCTTGAAGCGCTAAGCAACAGGCCGTTACTGCTCTGGCACGGTGAAGAAGATGATGTTGTGCCCGCCGTCGAAACGTTCAGGTTGCAGCAGGCCCTGGGGGCGAACAAGCTGGATAAAAACCTGACTTGCGTATGGGAAGCGGGCGTCAAACATCGCATTACGCCCGAAGCGTTAGACGCCACAAGCCAGTTTTTTGTCCGGTACCTGTAAGCACTAAACCAGGATGACTTTGATGCCACGTTCCTGAAGTTTTAGCACGACTTCAGGATCGGCCTGCTTGCCGGTAATGACCAGATCTATTTGATCTGTGCGGCTGAACAGCATTCCAGCCCGTTGCCCGACTTTGCTGCTGTCAACCAACACCACCAGTTTGCCCACCACTCCCAGCATCTTCTGCTCTGCCATTGCGGTTAGCATATCGGTTTTATACAAACCTTCGGCGGTCAGTCCCTTGCCACTGGTAAACATCCAGTGTCCGGCATACAGCGACGTTTCATTCTCCTGTGGCCCGAGGGTGATAGAGTGGCTTTTATTGTACTGCCCCCCCATGATAACCACGCTGTCATGCTCCTGTTCGATAAGATAATTTGCCAGCGGTAAGTAGTTGGTAATGATTTGTACCGGTTTACTACAAATCTGTTGGCCGAGCAGAAAGGCTGTGGAGCCGCAGTTGATAACAATGCTTTCACCTGGGCTGACCAGCTGAGAAGCCGCGCGGGCAATCCGTACTTTTTCATCATGGTTTTGAGCCTGATGAATGTTCATCGGCGACCAGCGCGGACGCTGCTCACTAACGGCTTCCGCACCGTTGCGGACTTTTTTCAGTTTGCCGCTCTCGTCGAGTTTATTGATATCACGCCGAGCCGTTGCGGGAGAGATTTTCAGCCGGGATATCACTTGCTCCACGGTGACAAACCCCGTTTGTGCAAGCAAATCCAGTAAAATTTGATGTCTTTGCGCTTCCGTCATGAGCAAATCCGATTAAAAGTGATAAGCAAAGATAATATTTAAAATCAGATGAAAATACTAATGTGGACGGAAAGAAATTCCGACGAGCGGCTTGTATTGACCGCTCGCCGGAGACATCTTACAGGAAGGACTTAAAGGGCAGATCGGGTTCCAGGGTGAAGCAGTCATCGAACCCACGTGGATAGTGGTATTCGTAGTTGTCTTTGTCCAACGGCCAGGTGAATTTCCCCCCAACCTGCCAGATGAAGGGCTTAAAGTGATATTTCAGCCGATCTTTCTTCATTTCCCACAGCATGCGGATTTCCTGTGGGTCGGCCTGGAAATTTGACCAGATATCGTGATGGAACGGGATGACCACTTTGGCGTTCAGTGATTCGGCCATACGCAGGATATCCGCGCTGGTCATTTTGTCGGTAATACCGCGTGGGTTCTCGCCATAGGAGCCCAGAGCCACATCGATTTGGTGCTCGTTACCGTGTTTTGCGTAGTAGTTGGAGTAGTGAGAATCACCGCTGTGGTACAGCGTGCCACCCGGCGTTTTGAATAAGTAGTTCACTGCGCGCTGGTCCATCCCGTCCGGCAGCACCCCCGCAGCTTTTTGATCGACCGGTAACGTGATCAGCGCGGTACGGTCAAACGCATCGAGCGCATGGATTTCAATATCTTTTATTTTTATAACGTCGCCAGGTTTTACCACGATGCAGCGTTCTTTCGGTACACCCCAGCCAATCCACAGATTAACGCAGGTTTGCGGGCCGATAAACGGTACGTCATCAGCACAGTTCTGCATGACTGCGGCGGCAACGTTCACATCAATGTGATCATTATGATCGTGCGTGGACAGTACGGCATCGATCTGGCGAATGGCGAATGGATCCAGAACAAACGGTGTAGTACGTAGGTTGGGTTGGAGTTTCTTCACGCCCGCCATGCGTTGCATCTGATGGCCTGTTTTCATCAGCGGGTTGCCGTGACTTTGCTTACCTGTTCCGCACCAGAAATCGGTGCAAATATTGGCCCCGCCTTCTGATTTCAGCCAGATGCCTGTACAGCCCAGCCACCACATGGCAAAGGTGCCCGGCGCAACCTGCTCTTGTTCAATTTCTTCATTCAGCCAGCTACCCCATTCCGGAAAGGTACTCAGAACCCATGATTCACGGGTGATCGTGTTCACTTTATTCATCGTTTTCACTCCTTTTTAATTCAAAATAATTCACAGTGTGATTTAATTTGATTTAAAATGGCACTATTTGATTCAGTTTGCAATAGCCTGATATCGGTATTTCGACTTGAAAACGGCAGCGTAAATCTATCTTTATGTTGGTTTGATATCGGTGAGTTTTGGTTATTTAATTGAATTTAATGGTTTATTTTCTTTACTTTGAACGGCGGTGATAATCCATTCTCATCCTATGGAAATAATTTGCGTGATGCATCACAATTAATCAAATTTGATCTTTTGGTGATCATTTGTGATTGCTAGAGTGATGGCACCCACCACGAAGGGATTGCCCCTCGCGTTCTTATTTCTGGAGAGAGTTATGGAGATCCTCTACAACGTCTTTACCGTGTTCTTTAATCAGGTCATGACTAACGCCCCGCTGTTGCTGGGTATCGTGACGTGTCTGGGCTACATCCTTCTACGCAAAAGCGTCAGCGTCATCATTAAAGGCACCATCAAAACCATTATTGGTTTCATGTTGCTGCAGGCGGGTTCCGGCATTCTGACGAGCACTTTTAAGCCCGTGGTGGCAAAAATGTCGGAAGTGTATGGTATCAACGGCGCGATCTCTGACACCTATGCGTCAATGATGGCAACTATTGAGCGTATGGGTGATGCCTACAGTTGGGTGGGATATGCCGTACTACTCGCGCTGGCGCTGAACATCATTTACGTTCTGCTTCGCAGGATCACAGGCATTCGCACCATCATGTTGACCGGCCACATCATGTTCCAGCAGGCGGGGTTGATTGCCGTTGCTTTCTATATCTTTGGCTACCCAATGTTGACGACGATTATCTGTACTGCAGTGCTGGTGTCGCTCTACTGGGGCATTACCGCCAATATGATGTTTAAGCCGACGCAGGAAGTGACTGACGGCTGCGGTTTCTCTATTGGCCATCAACAGCAGTTTGCCTCCTGGGTGGCTTATAAAGTCGCGCCGTATCTTGGTAAAAAAGAGGAGAGCGTTGAAGACCTCAAGCTACCGGGCTGGCTTAATATTTTCCATGACAACATCGTCTCTACGGCGATTGTGATGACCCTCTTCTTCGGTGCCATTTTGCTCTCCTTTGGTATCGACGTTGTCCAGGCGATGGCGGGCAGCACCCACTGGACGGTCTATATCCTGCAAACCGGTTTCTCGTTCGCCGTGGCTATTTTCATCATCACTCAGGGCGTGCGTATGTTCGTCGCCGAGCTGTCCGAAGCGTTCAACGGTATTTCCCAGCGTTTGATTCCTGGCGCAGTGCTGGCGATTGATTGTGCCGCTATCTATAGCTTTGCGCCAAACGCCGTAGTTTGGGGCTTTTTGTGGGGCACCATCGGCCAATTGATCGCCGTCGGTATTCTGGTGGGCCTCGGTTCTTCCATTCTGATTATTCCGGGCTTTATCCCAATGTTCTTCTCGAACGCCACCATCGGCGTCTTTGCTAATCACTTTGGCGGTTGGCGTGCTGCGCTGAAGATTTGTCTGGTGATGGGGATGATTGAAATCTTTGGCTGTGTCTGGGCGGTAAAACTTACCGGCATGAGCGCCTGGATGGGGATGGCCGACTGGTCAATTCTGGCACCACCGATGATGCAGGGCTTCGCCTCTGTCGGACTGGTCTTTATGGCCGTCATCATTCTGATTGCTCTGGCCTATATGTTCTTCGCTGGCCGTTGTTTGCGAGCGGAGGAAGATGCGGAAAAACAAACAGCAGAAGTTTCTGCTCGCTAAGGAGTCTCGATTATGACCGTACGTATCCTGGCCGTGTGTGGCAATGGGCAAGGGAGTTCCATGATCATGAAGATGAAAGTGGACCAGTTTTTAACTCAGTCAAATATTGACCATACGGTAAACAGTTGCGCGGTGGGGGAATACAAAAGTGAACTCAACGGCGCGGACATCATCATCGCATCCACGCATATCGCGGGAGAAATCACCGTAACAGGCAATAAATATGTTGTTGGGGTGCGAAATATGCTCTCGCCTGCTGATTTTGGGCCAAAACTGCTGGAGGTGATCAATGCTCACTTTCCACAGGATGTGAAGGAGGGCAGCTAATGAAACTACGTAATTCGCTGGCAGACAATAACACCATCCTTTTACAGGCTGAGGCCCGTACCTGGCAGGAAGCGGTAAAGCTGAGTGTTGATCTGTTGGTTAAGGCTGACATTGTTGAGCCGCGTTATTACCAGGCCATTCTTGATGGTGTTGCGCAGCATGGTCCTTACTTTGTGATTGCGCCAGGGCTGGCGATGCCGCATGGCCGCCCGGAAGAGGGGGTCAAGAAAACCGGCTTCGCGCTGGTGACGCTAAAAACGCCTCTGGTGTTCAACCATGAAGATAATGATCCGGTCGATATTCTTATCACCATGGCGGCCATTGACGCCAGCACCCATCAGGAAGTGGGCATCATGCAGATCGTCAATCTGTTTGAAGATGAGGCTAATTTTGACCGTTTACGTGCCTGCCGCACCACGCAGGAAGTACTCGATTTAATTGATAATGCCACTGCGGCGGCTGTTTAAAAGGAGCATCAAATGTCATTACCAATGTTGCAGGTTGCGCTGGATAATCAATCAATGTCTTCCGCATATGAAACAACCCGCCTGATTGCCGATGAAGTGGACATCATTGAAGTTGGTACCATTCTTTGTGTGGCTGAAGGTGTACGCTCCGTTCGCGATCTGAAGTCGCTCTATCCGCAAAAAATTGTGCTGGCTGATGCCAAAATTGCCGATGCCGGTAAAATTCTTTCCCGCATGTGTTTTGAAGCGAGCGCCGACTGGGTAACCGTTATTTGCTGTGCGGATCTTAACACCGTCAAGGGCGCACTGGATGTGGCGAAAGAGTTTGACGGTGATATACAGATTGAACTGACAGGCTACTGGACGTGGTCGCAGGCGAAGGCGTGGCGTGATGCGGGCATCGCGCAGGTGGTTTATCACCGTAGCCGTGATGCACAGGCGGCCGGTATGGCGTGGGGCGAAGCAGATATCAATGCCATTAAATGTCTGTCTGATATGGGCTTTAAGGTCACCGTAACCGGCGGCCTGACGCTGGAAGATTTGCCGCTTTTCCAGGGGATTCCGATTCACGTCTTTATTGCCGGTCGCAGCATTCGCGATGCGGCTGCACCTGCGGAAGCGGCACGGCAGTTTAAACGTTCTATTGCCCAGTTGTGGGGCTAAGGAGCGGTTATGCTGTCGAAACATATTCCGCTCGGCATCTATGAAAAAGCACTTCCCTCCGGGGAGTGCTGGCTGGAACGCCTGCGGCTGGCGAAAACACTCCTTTTTGACTTCGTCGAGATGTCGGTTGATGAAACCGATGCCCGATTGGCTCGCCTGGACTGGCGCAAAGAACAGCGCCTCGCTTTGGTCAATGCGATTGCCGAAACCGGTGTGCGTGTTCCTTCTATGTGCCTCAGTGCTCATCGACGTTTCCCTCTCGGTAGCGAAGACGATGCGGTACGGAACCACGGTCTGGAGATCATGCGCAAGGCGATTCAACTGGCACAGGATGTGGGCATTCGAGTTATCCAACTGGCGGGTTACGACGTTTATTATCAGGAGGCCAATGACGAGACGCGCCGCCGTTTTCGCGAGAGCCTTAAAGAGTGCGTCGAAATGGCAAGCCGCGCGCAGGTGATGCTGGCGATGGAAATCATGGATTACCCGCTGATGAATTCAGTCAGTAAGGCATTGGGCTATGTCCATTACCTGAATAATCCGTGGTTCCAGCTCTATCCTGATATTGGCAACTTGTCCGCGTGGGATAACGATGTGCAGATGGAGCTACAGGCCGGGATAGGGCATATCGTCGCAGTGCATGTGAAGGATGCAAGGCCAGGTGTGTTTAAAAGCGTGCCGTTTGGTGAAGGCGTGGTTGATTTCGAAGGTTGTTTTAAGACCCTCCAACAGAGTGGCTATTGTGGCCCCTACCTGATTGAAATGTGGAGTGAAACGGCCGATGACCCGGCAGCAGAAGTGGCGCGCGCACGCGATTGGGTGAGAGCGCGGATGGTGCGGGCTGGACTGGATGAGGCATCATAATGCAAAAGCTCAAACAGCAGGTTTTTGACGCTAATATGGATTTACCGCGCTATGGCCTGGTGACCTTCACCTGGGGCAACGTGAGTGCCATTGACCGGGAGCGTGGGCTGGTGGTCATTAAACCCAGCGGCATAGCCTACGAGATCATGAGTGTGGACGATATGGTGGTGGTGGATCTGGAGGGCAATGTGGTGGAAGGTAAGCTCCGTCCTTCTTCCGATACGGCTACGCATCTGGCGTTGTATCGCCACTATCCGCGTCTTGGCGGCGTGGTGCATACCCACTCGACGCATGCTACGGCCTGGGCGCAGGCCGGTCTTGCCATTCCTGCGCTGGGCACGACTCATGCGGACTACTTCTTTGGCGACATCCCGTGCACCAGAGCGTTAAGCGCCAGTGAAGTTGAAGAGGATTACGAGCTGAACACCGGGCGGGTGATCATTGAAACGCTGGACGTAATGGAGCCACTGCATACGCCGGGAATTGTGGTGTTTCAACACGGGCCTTTTGCCTGGGGCAAAGATGCTCATGATGCGGTGCATAACGCGGTCGTTATGGAAGAAGTCGCCAGAATGGCGTGGATTGCTCGCGGTATTAATCCCCTCCTTGGCCGCATGGATGATTACCTGATAAACAAGCATTTCATGCGTAAGCATGGTCCGAATGCCTATTACGGGCAAAAGTGAACGCGGGTGTTGGATGTTAAAGCCGCTGTCACCAGCGGTATTGGGGCGTTATCCAAAAAAAGCCCCCGCAAGCGGGGGCAAGTCAAACATGGATTTTTAGGTCGTGGTGTCTTCTCTGGTGTTTACGCGTACTCTCAAACTACCGGTAGATGTCAGCGCTGACGTGCATATTGCCGTTGCTGCCCGGTTCTCTCATGATTATCGTGTGATAAAACTTCGCGTTGTGCTGGTCAGCATCCTGTTGAATGGCCGATTCCGCTTCAGAAACGGTAGCGAAGTTGTGGTTGATGTAAATAACGCCCAGGCTCTGAACGTCGTCCATATTTCTGGCCTGGCGGGCGTCGATTTTTATAGCTGCGGCCGCATTTGCGCTAAAGAGCAGAACAGCGGCAAGGGCAATAACGATATTTTTCATGATGCGCTCCACTACAACAAACCTGAAATCCGTGGTCGTCGCTCCTGTTAATGGCTGTGGCGGCCTGTTACCAATAAGTGTAATTCCTGATGGCTGAATAAAAAGTGACCATTTCTGATGGTCTCTTTCAAAATATTTTGACGATCTGCTGCTTTGTTTTGAAATTCACAGGCTTAGCCATTCCCCCTGTCATAAAGAGAATTTATTTGCCTGCGGCCTTGAGTTTGGCGGCCTGGGTAAGTATGATTACGCGTCAATTTTTCAGCCGCAATTCAAACACGTTCCTTGCTTCCATGGGCCGCGGCTGACCCTGACAGGAGGCTGAATAATCCGTAAGGAGCAATTCGATGCGTCATTACGAAATCGTTTTTATGGTCCATCCTGACCAGAGCGAACAGGTTCCGGGCATGATCGAACGTTACACTGGTGCAATCACTGCAGCAGCAGGTACGATCCACCGTCTGGAAGACTGGGGCCGCCGTCAGCTGGCTTACCCGATCAACAAACTGCACAAAGCTCACTACGTTCTGCTGAACGTTGAAGCTCCGCAGGAAGCGATCGATGAGCTGGAAACTAACTTCCGCTTCAACGACGCCGTTATCCGCAGCATGGTTATGCGCGTTAAGCACGCGGTTACCGAAGCATCTCCAATGGTTAAAGCGAAAGACGAGCGCCGTGAGCGTCGCGATGATTTCGCTAACGAAACCGCTGATGATGCAGATGCTGGGGATTCTGAAGAGTAATTCTGATGATGGCCAACCGCCTGGCGTTGTCTGGCACAGTGTGCAAGACGCCCCTTCGCAAGGTCAGCCCCTCAGGAATTCCTCACTGCCAGTTCGTGCTTGAGCACCGTTCTGTGCAAGAGGAAGCCGGTCTTAACCGGCAGGCATGGTGCCGAATGCCAGTGATTGTTAGCGGGCACGCGAACCAGGCCATTACTCACAGTATAACGGTCGGTACGCAAATCACGGTTCATGGGTTCATTACTTGTCATCAGATGAAAAATGGCCTGAACAAAGTGGTCTTGCATGCCGAGCAGATTGAATTGATAGATTCTGGAGACTAGCCATATGGCACGTTATTTCCGTCGTCGCAAGTTCTGCCGTTTCACCGCGGAAGGCGTTCAAGAGATCGACTATAAAGATATCGCTACGCTGAAAAACTACATCACCGAAAGCGGTAAGATTGTCCCAAGCCGTATCACCGGTACCCGTGCAAAATACCAGCGTCAGCTGGCTCGCGCTATCAAACGCGCTCGCTACCTGTCTCTGCTGCCGTACACTGATCGTCATCAGTAATCGGTCACGGTCCATTAATACGACTTTGAGAGGATAAGGTAATGCAAGTTATTCTGCTTGATAAAGTAGCAAACCTGGGTAGCCTGGGTGATCAGGTTAACGTTAAAGCGGGCTATGCTCGTAACTTCCTGGTACCACAGGGTAAAGCTGTTCCTGCTACCAAGAAAAACGTTGAGTTCTTCGAAGCACGCCGTGCAGAACTGGAAGCTAAACTGGCTGACGTTCTGGCTGCTGCTGCAGCTCGCGCTGAGAAAATCAACGCACTGGAAACCGTAACCATCGCGTCCAAAGCTGGCGACGAAGGTAAACTGTTCGGTTCCATCGGTACTCGCGACATCGCTGACGCTGTAACTGCAGCTGGCGTTGCTGTTGCTAAGAGCGAAGTTCGCCTGCCGAACGGCGTTCTGCGCACCACCGGTGAGCACGAAGTGGACTTCCAGGTTCACAGCGAAGTATTCGCTAAACTGACTGTAAACGTTGTAGCTGAATAAGTTTTTATTCACTGCTCGTAAAAACGCCAGCCTCGTGCTGGCGTTTTGCTTTTCTGAGGCCGGACGCGTTTACTGCGCGCGAATAAAGCTGCCGTTCGGCTGGCGGGTAAACAGCACCTGCTGATCGTTGCCGATATCGATGGTTAAGCCCGTCACCACCCCGTTGGCATTCTGCCTGATCTGCACCATTTGCCCGGTCTGTAGGTTGCTCAGCGGCTTGCTGTCACCTTCTACCTGCGCCATCGCGTAAACGTCCGCTGGCGGTAAATTATGATCGCGGAACAGCTGGGCCATCGTCTGGCCGGCCGCTACGCGATAGGAGCGCCACTGCTGCTCAATATCATTGTTGTCATGGGGAACGGAAGCCTGGGGTTGCTCCTCCACGCGTGGAGGTTCAACCGGTGTCGCTGGAACATTGCTATTGGTTGAAGGCGTCAGTTCAGCCTGCATCGGTGACTGAGATTGTACGGAGAGCTGTGCATCGCGTGAGACCGGGCGACTATCGTTATCTGCCCCTGGCAGGAGAAAGCCGAGAATGACGCACGCGAAGCCAAGGATAATGCCTCGGCGGTGCAGGGGAGGTAACGGATCCAACAAGCGGATATGCTCAGGTGCATGCCAAATCCGCGTAAGCCATGGTTTAACAGCGAATTGCATGGGCAACCCTCCTCAAAAGAATACTTTCCAGTATAGACTCGTCCTGCTTCAAGCTGCCGGTATTGGCTGCAACTCGAATTATTTAGAGTGTAAACGCTAACTGTTTGATGCCTGTGGCAATCCCGGTTTCCGTGACGGTGAACCGCAGTTTTGCGCCCGCTTAAGCTATTGTTCCCGTTTCGTTTGCATTTGTCACCTTTCCTCCAATGTCATTTACCCTGTGGATTGACGCTGTTATGCTTCGGGCTTGCTTTTAAACATCATGAAAGGAAAATCCATGACAACCCCTTCTTTTGACAGCGTCGAAGCACAAGCAAGTTACGGTATTGGTCTGCAGGTAGGCCAGCAGCTGAGCGAGTCCGGCCTGCAAGGTTTACTGCCAGAAGCGCTGGTCGCTGGCCTCCGTGACGCGCTGGAAGGGAATGCCCCTGCCGTGCCTGTTGACGTTGTACACCGCGCTCTGCGTGAAGTTCACGAACGTGCGGACGAAGTGCGTCGCGAACGTCAGAAAGAGCTGGCGGTAGAAGGCCAGAAATACCTGGCTGAGAACGCAGAAAAAGAAGGCGTGAGCAGCACCGAATCTGGCCTGCAATTCCGCGTTATCACTCAGGGTACTGGCCCAATTCCTGCCCGGAAAGATCACGTTCGCGTGCATTACACCGGTAAGCTGATCGACGGCACCGTTTTCGATAGCTCCGTCCAGCGTGGCGAACCGGCAGAGTTCCCGGTAAGCGGCGTTATTGCTGGCTGGATCGAAGCGCTGACCCTGATGCCGGTTGGCTCCAAATGGGAACTGACCATTCCGCACAACCTCGCTTACGGTGAGCGCGGTGCCGGTGCTTCTATCCCACCATTCAGCACCCTGGTGTTTGAAGTCGAGCTGCTGGAAATTCTGTAAAGCGCTCAGAACCCCGCCAGGTGCGGGGTTTTGCATTGCCTAATAATAAACTAGCGTGATTTTATCTTGCATTAACCTGTTTTACGGGTATTTTTGTGAGCCATATCGCGCAGTGAATGCGATTTCACACTCAAATTAAACAAAAAATTAACATTACCCTTGTGCTTATTATTTATCCCACCGATTCTTACCTCGTATCACACAAAACAACATCACGTAAAAACAGTTCACGGGCCAGTAGAGCCTGAAAAAACAGACAGGTACAGGAAAATACAAACATGGTAGATCAGGTCAAAGTCGCGGACGACGCTCAGGCGCCGACCGAGCAGTCGCTGCGGCGTAATTTAACAAACCGCCATATTCAGCTTATTGCCATTGGGGGTGCCATCGGCACCGGCTTGTTCATGGGGTCAGGGAAAACCATCAGCCTTGCGGGGCCGTCCATCATCTTCGTCTACATGATCATCGGCTTTATGCTGTTCTTCGTGATGCGTGCGATGGGCGAGCTGCTGCTATCGAATCTGGAATATAAATCGTTCAGCGATTTTGCCGCAGATTTGCTGGGGCCGTGGGCGGGATATTTCACCGGTTGGACGTATTGGTTCTGCTGGGTGGTGACCGGTATGGCGGACGTCGTGGCGATAACCGCCTACGCCCAGTTCTGGTTCCCCGGGCTTTCCGACTGGGTCGCCTCGCTGGCCGTTGTGCTGGTGCTGCTGAGCCTGAACCTGGCCACCGTGAAAATGTTCGGTGAGATGGAGTTCTGGTTCGCGATGATCAAAATCGTCGCTATTGTGGCGCTGATCGTCATCGGCCTGGTGATGGTGTTGACTAGCTTCCATTCCCCGTCTGGCGTTGAGGCCTCCTTCAACAACCTCTGGAACGACGGCGGCTGGTTCCCGAAAGGCATCAGCGGCTTCTTTGCCGGGTTCCAGATAGCGGTCTTTGCCTTCGTGGGCATTGAGCTGGTGGGCACCACGGCCGCTGAAACCAAAGATCCTGAAAAATCACTGCCGCGGGCGATTAACTCGATCCCGGTGCGTATCATTATGTTCTACGTCTTGTCGCTGATCATCATCATGTCGGTGACGCCGTGGAGCTCCGTGGTGCCGAACAAGAGTCCGTTCGTTGAGCTCTTCATGCTGGTCGGCCTGCCGGCTGCGGCAAGTATCATCAACTTTGTGGTGCTGACTTCTGCGGCTTCCTCCGCGAACAGCGGCGTGTTCTCCACCAGCCGTATGCTGTTCGGCCTGGCGCAGGACGGCGTGGCGCCTAAAGCGTTCGCTAAGCTTTCCAAACGTGCGGTACCGGCGAAAGGGTTAACCTTCTCCTGTATCTGTCTGCTGGGCGGCGTGGTAATGCTTTACGTGAACCCGAACGTGATTGCGGCTTTTACTATGATCACCACGGTTTCCGCGATTCTGTTCATGTTCGTCTGGACCATCATTCTTTGCTCGTATCTGGTGTACCGCAAACAGCGTCCTCATCTGCACGAGAAGTCCATCTATAAGATGCCGCTGGGCAAGCTGATGTGCTGGGTGTGCATGGCGTTCTTCGTCTTTGTGATTGTCCTGCTGACGCTGGAAGATGATACCCGTCAGGCGCTGATCGTGACGCCGCTGTGGTTCATTGTGCTGGGGGCTGGTTGGCTGTTCATCGGTAAGAAACGTCTGGCAAATATCGGTAAGTAAGCGCGCAGTATAAATGTTAAAAAACCTCTCCTTTTCTGGAGAGGTTTTTTTGTAAGGCGAACTACTTATTTTTCCCCGCTCAACGCGCGTGGAAACAGAACGTTATTCTCCAGACTGATGTGGTTCATCAGGTCTTCAATCAGTTCATTAATCCCGTTATACATCGCTTTCCACGTCGTGCAGGCTTCCGGCGGAGGCGTGACGTTATTGGTGGTGTGCTTAATCACCTCCAGCAGTTCGCCCGCATCATCATGCTCGCTTTCCATCACGCTAATCGGGCCGCCGGCCTGAGTGCCCATGCCTTGTTTAATCATCGGGAACAGGATTTGTTCCTCTTTCATCATGTGGCTGCTCAGTTCCTGATGCAGCATGGTGAGGTATTTCGCCAGCCCTTTCGGCACGTTGGGCTTATCGGCATGGACGCGCTCGACTTTGGTTGCCTGCAGAATCAGCTCCGGCAACTGCTCACGGTGGCGGTCGTGGAAGCGCACAATAATGTGGTCGATGATTTCTGCCAGCGGCGCAGCGCGCCAGTCTTTTTCTACCGGCTCTTCGGATAATGCGGTCAGCTGAGCTTCGATAGCGTCCAGATCCAATTCCTTACGCGTTGCCGCGCGCAGCAGCGTCTGTTTCCCGCCGCAGCAAAAATCCAAATCCAGTTTACGAAACAGCGCGGAAGCGCGTGGAATAGTCAGCGCCAGTTCACCTAAAGGTTGATCGCGGTAGGCCATAGCTTGATTCCTCATCATGAAATATAAGATGCATTTTAAATGCATCTTTATGTGGGCACTATAACCCTTTCGGGGCAGCGATCATAGCGAGATGTGGATCACAAAAAATGTTTTCTGCTTAACATACTGAATGATTACAAAAAATCCCCAAAAATGGTGGTTTATTGATGGACGAAGCATAAATAACCAGGAGGTACTGCCGATAGTTAGACGTCGGACAATATCTGCATAATAAAAGGCTATACATGTTTAAAAGAATGAAAGTTATCACCTTACTGGTTACCGTGTTAATTGTGCTGGGGCTCATGCAGCTGCTCTCAGCCACGGTTTTCATCAATGCCCTCAATAACGATAAGAACAACTTCACCGTCTCCCAACTCTCCAGCCAGAACGTGGCTGAATTTACCGATGCCTGGATCGGCCTCAACCAGGCCCGTGTCACGCTGAACCGCGGCATGCTGCGTATTCAGGGCAGCATGGCGAATCAGATCAACGGCGGGCAGCTCCAGGAGTTAGTCGCCACGGCTAATTCACTGCTGGCGGAAGCGCAAAGCCATTTCGAAAAGTATCAGGCGTTACCCGATACCCCAGGTTTACGTCCACACCTGAGCGATGAGCTGGAAGCGCAATACCATAACTACGCTTCAACGCTAGCCAAAATGAACACCTTCCTGGCCGAGGGCAACCTCGAGCAAATGTTCAAGCAGAATGCGGAACAAAAGCAGGTGGCGATGCAGAAGGTCTACCGCGAATGGCGCGATGAGCAGGCCGAGCTGTCCAGCCAGGGCGTGCGCGATAATCAGGCCGACTACCAGCGGATTCTGTGGATCCTCGGCGTCGTCATGCTTGGCGTCATCGGCGTGATTGTGGTGAGCTGGGTCGCGATGCGTCGCGTCCTGCTGATGCCGCTGCGTGAAGTGATGGATCATATTCGTGCCATTGCCGCAGGTGACCTGACCAGGCCTATTGAGGCCGAAGGCAAAAACGAAATGGCCCTGCTGGCTAATAGCGTGAAAGAGATGCAAACCGCCCTGGCAAATACCGTCAGCGTAGTGCGCGACGGGGCCGACACCATTTATACCGGCGCCGGTGAAATCTCTGCCGGCAGCAACGATCTCTCTTCCCGTACCGAACAGCAGGCGGCTTCGCTGGAAGAAACGGCGGCCAGCATGGAACAGCTGACGGCGACGGTGAAGCAAAACGCCGACAACGCACGGCAGGCTTCTCGTCTTGCGCTGGACGCTTCCACGACCGCGAAAAAAGGCGGCAATGTGGTCGAAGGCGTGGTGCGGACGATGGATGAAATTGCCACCAGCTCAAGCAAAATCGCCCAAATCACCAGCGTGATTGACGGTATTGCTTTCCAGACTAACATCCTGGCGCTTAACGCTGCGGTAGAAGCGGCCAGAGCGGGTGAGCAGGGGCGTGGGTTCGCCGTGGTCGCGGGTGAAGTGCGGACGCTTGCCCAGCGCAGTGCCCAGGCGGCAAAAGAGATTAAAGCGCTGATCGATGATTCCGGCGAGCGCGTTAACGCAGGCTCAGATCTGGTGAATGAAGCCGGTAAAACGATGGCGGAAATCGTCAGTGCCGTAACCCGGGTTACCGATATTATGGGTGAAATTGCGTCCGCGTCGGACGAGCAAAGCCGGGGTATCGACCAGGTTGGGCAGGCCGTGGCGGAGATGGACCGCGTGACCCAGCAGAATGCCTCGCTGGTCGAAGAGTCCGCGGCCGCAGCGGCTGCGCTTGAAGAGCAGGCTTCGCGCCTTAATGAAGCGGTAGCGGTGTTTAAAATCAGCCGTCGTGCGCCGAGTCTCGTAAAAGCAGCTCAAGTAAAAACGCCGCAATTAAAAGCCAAACAGGTGATGCCGGTTTCGGATGCGAACTGGGAAACCTTCTAAAAAATCCCGGCGATTTTAAGCCGGGATCTTCTTCTCGCAGGCCGGGCTAAACCCCGGCTTTTTTATGCCTCGGAAACCTGAACCACCGTTGCTTTCTCCGGTTTGGAGCGCACCGCGAGCACCACGCCAATCGTCAGGCACAGCACCCCGCCGAGCGTCAGCAGCGGCGGCCAGCTCTGGCGAATCATAAAGGTGTAAGCCAGGCCGGCTAAGGTCTCAAAGACGATCAGCGGGCCGACAATGACCGTCGGCAGGCGCTGGCAGGCGATGTTCCAGCACAGATTACCCAGCCACGAACAGAGAACGGCAATCGCCAGCATCAGGGTGATAAAGACTTCCGGGCGCGGGCCGAAGGGCAGGGTAAAGCCTGAATCATGACTGCCCATCCAAATGCACACGGCGACATAACCGATAAGCGAGAAGGGCAGCGTGGAAAGCCCCTGAACCGTGGCCCACATCATTGGGTTTTTATCCGGATTTTCCCGAAGCCAGCGGGCATTGCGCAGGGCATACCAGGCCCAACAGGCCACCGAAACAAAGGCCAGCAGAATACCGCTGGCGTAGCGCCACCAGCTGAAATCGGCCTGCTCTCCGCGAAGCTCGGCGGTATTTACCATAATTAACCCGGCGGCAATCACCACCAGCGCCGGGGCAAGGCGTCGCCACGGCAGCTTGCCGTCTCTTTTGCTGTATAGCAGGTTAGCAAAAATGGGGATCACCACCGGCAGCGTGCCGATGATCATCGTCGCGATAGGCGCCCCGGTACGCTGAATGGCGCTTGCCAGGCAGACGTAATAAATCAGGTTCCCGACGCTCGAGAGCTTCAGGGCGGTAAACCAGTCCTGGCGGCTCAGCTCGCGCAGGCGCTTACGCCCAAGCCAGGCAATGGGAATCGCAATCAGCCCAAGGGCCAGATAGCGCCCGGTCGACTGCAGGGCAGCCGGATAGTCCGGGACGATAATTGGCCCTACAAAAATTAATCCCCACATCAGCCCCGCCAGCAGGGCGTACAGCACACCACTTAACATCTTTATTTCCTGCAACAACACAATTTAGCGGCAGTGTAGGGGGATCGTACTGTGGCGTATTGTACCAGGTTGCTGTCTTGTTAGCGGGTGACCTGCTTTTGGTAACGCCCGGGAGTAATGCCATAGCGCTGGGCAAAGGCGCGGGTCAGGTGCGCCTGGTCCGTCAGGCCGCTGGCGGCGGCAACCTGGGCCGCGGGCATGCCGTTAGTGAGGAATTGTTTGGCGTGCCACAGGCGAATCGCCATCAGCATCTGATGCGGGGTGACGTGATAACAGGCTTTGAACTGCCTTTGGAAATGGTAAGGACTAAGGGACACCAGCCCCGCTAAATCTTCAAGGGTGATAGTGTGCATATAGTTGTCGTAAAGGTATTCGCGGACGAGGGCGAAGCGGTTCGCCGCCTCGTGAAGCCCTGGAAGATGGCGGGCATAGGGGCGAAATGCCTCAACAAGATTCAGCAACAGCCCCTGCTGAGTGAGCGTATCCTCGGCCTGCCAAAGGCCCGCAATAAATTGCGAAACCTGGCGGGCGCGGGCGGGATCGTGATTCACGGCGGCGTTAAACCACCAGCTTCTCTCCCCGGTCAGCGACTCCAGCAGGTTAGGATCCAGGTAAATCATGCGGTACTGCCAGCCGTCTTCGCTGGCGGCTTCGCCAGTATGCAGCTCATCCGGGTTCATTAGCACCAGCGAGTCCGTGGGGGCAACCAGTTGCTCGCCCCGGTAGCGGAAGCGCTCTGCACCCCAGGTGATGGCCCCGATGCCGAAGGCTTCGTGGGTGTGTGGCTCAAAGGCGTACTTCGCAATATGGGCGTGATAAAGCTCAACGCCCGGCAACTGCGGCAGATGCCGAAACTGGGCGCTGTCTATCTCATCGCTAAACTGCTCGGGAACTCCCTGCACGCTTTCTCTCCACGCGGATTCTCCCGTTATTATAGAGATGTCCGCGTGCAGGGCTAGTTATTAACCACTTTTTAACAATTAAAGGGCGCTTTTCACGCTGTCGCGTAGCGATGTGGTTGGGCGACCGATCAGTTTGCTGAGCTGGTGGCTGTCGTCAAAAAGACCACCTTTTTCTGCTCCAGCATCTGAATTTGCCAGCAGCGCGGCAAAGCCTTCCGGCAGGCCAGCGCCCTGCAGCGCAGCTTTAAAATCGGCCTCGTTCAGGTTCTGATAAACCACGGGCTTGCCGCTTTGCTGGCTGACTTCCGCCGCCAGTTCGGTCAGCGTCCAGCCGCGATCTCCCGCCAGCTCATAAACTTTGCCTGCCTGGTTATCCAGCGTCATCACTTTAGCAGCCGCTGCCGCGTAATCAGCCCGCGTTGCAGAGGCGATTTTGCCTTCTCCGGCGCTGCCGATAAACACGCCGTGCTGAATCGCAGGCGGTACGCTGGCCAGGTAGTTTTCGGTATACCAGCCGTTACGCAGCAGCACGAATGGAACGCCGGAGGCTTTGAGCTGCTGCTCCGTGACAATGTGTTCTTCGGCGAGGGCCAGTGGCGATTTGTCGGCATGCAGCAGGCTGGTATAGGCGATGAGTTTCACGCCTGCCTGTTTAGCTGCGGCAATAATATTGTTGTGCTGAGCGGCGCGCTGGCCAACCTCGCTGGAGGAGATCAGCAGCACTTTTTCCACGCCCGAGAATGCTTTTACCAGGGCTGACACATCCCCGTAATTTGCCTCGCGAACCTGTACGCCACGGCTGGCAAAATCGTCAACTTTGGCCGGGTTACGCACAACGGCCACGATCTCTTCGGCTTTCACGGTTTTCAACAAATCTTCAATAACAAGGCGGCCCAACTGGCCGGATGCGCCGGTAATCGCAATCATGATCAATCTCCTGAGTGATGTTTCGAACAAGTTGTGCCACACTAGCACCATAACTAACTTTTAGTAAGTACGTACAAAAAGGTAAGTGTTAAATGAGTGAAATCATCGAAGCGCCCATGACGCTGAGCGAGCAGCTGCGCAACGGCAATCTGTTTAGCGACAAATGCCCCTCGCGGGATGTGCTGAAACACGTGACCAGCCGCTGGGGTGTCTTAATTTTAGTGGCATTACAGGACGGCACTCATCGTTTTAGCGATTTAAGGCGCAAGATGGGCGGCGTGAGCGAGAAAATGCTGGCGCAGACGCTGCAGTGGCTGGAGGCGGACGGTTTTGTGGATCGCAAATCTTACCCGGTTGTACCGCCGCACGTAGAGTATACGCTGACGCCGATGGGCCACGAAATTGCCGAGAAAGTGGCCGCGCTGGCCGACTGGATCGAGGGGAATTTGCCGCAGGTAATGGCGTCCCGGGAGAAACGGGACGCCTGAGGCACTTACTTGCTTAAATCAAGCTGATAGACAGCAAAACCAATGTCGTCGTTAGCGACTTTTTTCATTGGGTATTGGCCTTTTTCTTTGATAAAGGCGGCGGCTTTGTCGGTCGGCGAGGTTTCAAAGCGGATGTCCAGCGGCTGCTTGCTGGCTATAGGCGCCAGACGCCAGTTGTTGTCCGCCGCAGGATGAATTTCGCCCTGAGCACCGATCCAGTTAGCCAGCACCGAGCGGTTCTCATCCGGGGAAGCAAACGCGATGTGGCTGTCGCCGGTGCCGGCAAACTTGCCGCCGTAAGCGCGGTAGTTATTGGTCGCCACCAGGAAGACGGCATTCGGGTCGATAGGTTTACCCTTGAAGGTGAGGTCTTTGATGCGCTCGGCCTTCGGGTTCACCATCTGGCATTCACCGTCGTAGCGAGCCGGCTGGCTGACGTCTATCTGGTAGTTCACGCCGTCGATGACGTCGAAGTTGTAGGTACGGAAGCCGTCCCAGTTGATCAGTTCCTGAGGCTTAGTGCTGTTCACGTCGATCTGGTTGAACTGCCCGGCGGAACACTCCAGCCACTCTTTAACTTCTTTCCCGGTCGCTTTCACCACCACCAGCGTGTTCGGGTAAAGGTAGAGATCGGCGGCGTTGCGGAAGGTCAGCTGGCCTTTTTCAACTTCAACAAAGCTGGCCGGATCGTTTTTACGCCCGCCCACTTTGAACGGCGCGGCGGCGGAAAGCACCGGCAGATTCGCAAGATCCGGGTCGCCCTGAATGTATTTCTCGACGTAGGCCTTCTGCGCGTTATTCACCACCTGAACGGTGGGATCGTCCTGCACCAGCGCCAGATAGCTGTACATGTTGTCAGCCGATTTACCCACCGGCTTGCTGACAAACTCGCGGGTTGCAGTATGATCGTGCTCAAGCACTTTCTTCAGGTTCTGATCTTCTGCCGCCAGCGATTTTTTGGCTACGCTGTCATAAATTGGCCGCGCTTCCGCCTTGCTGCTGGCGACCTTCCAACTGCCAGAATCGTTGTTCAGCACCAGATCCACCACGCCGAGGTGGTCGCCCCACATGCCCGGCATCACGGCAGGCACGCCGTTCAGGGTGCCTTTTTCAATATCGGCCCCTTTAATATTGGCAAAGTCTTTTCCAGGGAATACGGCATGGGCATGGCCGAACATAATGGCGTCCACGCCTGGTACTTGGCTGAGGTAATAAACGGAGTTTTCTGCCATCGCCTGATAAGGCTCGCTGGACAGCCCCGAGTGGGCAATCACGACGACTACATCAGCGCCCTGTTGGCGCATTTCCGGCACGTATTTTTTGGCGGTTTCGGTAATGTCGTTCACCGTCACTTTGCCGCTCAGGTTGGCTTTATCCCAGCTCATGATTTGCGGCGGCACGAAGCCGATGTAGCCGATGCGCAGCGTCTGGGTTTTACCGTCTTTGTCTTTGACTTCGGTTTCTTTAATCAGGTACGGCGTGAACATTGGCTTCTGGGTTTTCACGTCGATGATATTGGCGTTCACGTACGGGAATTTCGCGCCAGCGAGGGCTTTGTGCAGGAAGTCGAGGCCATAGTTGAATTCGTGGTTGCCCAGGTTGCCGACCGTATAGTCGAGCGTATTCAGCGCTTTATAAACCGGATGAATTTCCCCGGCTTTAAGCCCTTTTGCGGCCGCGTAATCACCGAGCGGGCTGCCCTGAATAATATCGCCGTTATCCACCAGCACGCTGTTAATGACTTCACCGCGCGCGGCATTGATCAAACTTGCTGTGCGTACCAGACCGAACTTCTCTGTCGGCGTATCTTTGTAGTAATCGAAGTCCATCATGTTGCTGTGCAGATCGGTCGTTTCCATGATCCGCAGGTCAACGGTGGCCGCATTGACGCTGGCGGCTATCAGCGTCGCCAGAAGCGTTGCGCTAAACTTAATCATGTTTAAATGTCCTTTTTAGAGGTACGCCACAAAGGGCAATGTATATACAGACTGTTGCTTACAATTTTGTGAAGTCTGCCAGAATTTAAGCCCGGTAAACCAGAAATGCTTCACAGATAGCGCATCGTGGTGCAATGAGATATAAGTAAAACAATAAGTTATTCGCTCGATGTAGCGCAGAGACACAACGCGAGGTGGAGAATGTTAGAACAAATTTGCCAGCTGGCCCGCGAGGCCGGGGCCGCTATCATGCAGGTTTATGAGGGAGAGAAACCGCTTCAGGCGACGCATAAGCTTGATGACTCTCCGGTAACGGCGGCGGATCTTGCTGCCCACGACATTATTCTGAAAGGGCTGAAAGCGTTGACGCCGGACATCCCTGTGCTGTCAGAAGAAGATCCCCAGTCGTGGGATACCCGCCAAAGCTGGCAGCGCTATTGGCTGGTCGATCCGCTGGACGGTACAAAAGAGTTTCTTAAGCGTAACGGCGAGTTCACCGTGAATATCGCGCTTATTGAAGGTGGAAAAGCGGTGATGGGCGTTGTCTACGCGCCGGTGCTGAAGATTATGTACAGCGCCGCAGAGGGGAAGGCCTGGAAAGAAGAGTGCGGCGTACGCAATCAGATTCATGTGCGGGATGCCCGCCCACCACGCGTGGTGGTCAGCCGGTCTCATGCCGCCAACGATAGCGAGCTAAAAGAGTATCTCCAGCAGATGGGTGAGCACCAAACCACGGCCATTGGCTCGTCGCTGAAGTTCTGCCTGGTGGCAGACGGTCAGGCCCAGCTCTATCCTCGCTTTGGGCCAACCAATATCTGGGACACCGCAGCAGGGCACGCCGTGGCGGTCGCTGCCGGGGCGCACGTTCATGACTGGCAGGGTAAGCCGCTGGACTATACCCCGCGCGAGTCGTTCCTGAACCCCGGTTTCCGTGTTTCTATTTACTGAGTAACCCTTGCAGCAGGCTAATCACCTGCTGCACTTCCTGCTGGGTTAACGGGCCATCTTTGGCGAACTGAATTCTGCCTTCTTTATCCAGTACCACGATAGCTGAGCCGCCCTGTTGCAGCTGCCACGCTTTCGCCGCTACGCCGTTGCTGTCGACGATAAACTGCGACCACGGAAACTCTTTCTTATTACTTTCGATGCTGCTGCGCACAAACATGCTGGTGCCAACAATTGCGTCGTCGGTGTTCACAATGGTGGTGGTCTGGTACTTATCATGCGGGAATTTTGCCGCTTTGATGGCTTCGACCATGGCCGCATTTTCTTCTTTGGCGCTCGAACGGCCGGCAATATGCTGCAGGACTCTCACTTTCCCAGGCAGCTGCGCGCTATTCCAGTTTTTATAACTAAACTTATTGTTATCCAGCACCAGTTCGCCCTTATCGGTAATGCCAATAGGGGAAACTCGCTGATTATTTTCAAAGTTGTGGGCTGAGGCCATGAGCGGCAGCAGCAGAAGAGACAGCGCCAGCGTTTTGCGCAGGGTCATCGGTGACTCCTTATTGTTGTTAGCAGGTGATCCGACCACTTGGGCCGATGTTTTAAGCATATGTGCTGAATAAGCATCTGTCCCGCAAGCAAAGTGCCAGTTTGCGGGCTGACGCACATAACCCTGAAATTTGAAGGCTTACGCTGCCGTTTTTTACATTTAAAAATATTGTTCTGCAACTTTGTAATCTTTTAGTAAAAAAACTTCTACACACTAGGTGACCTTCGATATCTGGACTATAGTTTTCGAGCACCAAACTTTTTCGCCTCATTTTGTCGGGCCAAATGTAGCTCGCAGAGGCGTTAACATGCAGGAGTAAAGAACAATGAAAATTTTCCAACGTTACAACCCCCTTCAGGTGGCGAAGTACGTGAAGATCCTGTTCCGTGGACGGTTGTATATCAAGGACGTTGGCGCTTTCGAATTTGATAAGGGCAAAATCCTTGTCCCGAAAGTTAAGGATAAGCAGCACTACTCGGTCATGTCCGAGGTCAACCGCCAGGTGATGCGCTTACAGGCGGATATGGGCTAGGCCCAAAAGTTGTAAAAAAAACGGCCCCGAAGGGGCCGTTAGTGTTTATAGACAAAGAGGGAAAAAGCGTGGTTTTTCCCTCTTTGTGGCTATCAGCCGAAAACCAATGCAATGGTTTTCCTGGTTTATGTAGAAACTGCGGCTGACAATACTTCTTTCTGGTTCTGCTGCTCGTTGCCTGAAGCGGCCCCGAAGGGGCCGTTAGTGTTTGTAGAGCTTGCTTACTGCTCCTGAGGCTCTTCGCCATCAGGCAGCTTTGGCGACAGCGCGACAGGCTTATTGTCGATACGCGTTACCAGCAGCTGGTCGATGCGGTAGTTATCAATATCCACCACCTCAAACTTGTAGCCGGAGAACTTCACCGAGTCGGTGCGTTTCGGGATCTTACGCAGCATGAACATCATGAACCCGCCGATGGTTTCGTAGTTACCGGACTGCGGGAACTCATCGATATCCAGCACGCGCATCACGTCGTCAATTGGCGTGCCGCCTTCCACCAGCCATGAGTTTTCATCGCGGGCAACGATTTGCTCCTCCATCCCCTGGCCGACCAGGTCGCCCATCAGCGTCGTCATCACATCGTTCAGGGTAATGATACCCACCACCAGCGCGTATTCGTTCATGATAACCGCGAAGTCTTCCCCGGCGGTTTTAAAGCTTTCCAGCGCTTCGGAGAGCGTCAGGGTGTCCGGCACAATCAGGGCGTTACGCAGATGCACGCCGCTGTTCAGCGCCATGCTTTGGTTGCCCAGCACGCGGTTCAGCAGCTCTTTGGAATCAACATAGCCAACGACGTGGTCGATATCGCCGTTACACACCAGGAACTTGGAATGCGGATGTTCAGCGATGGTGGACTTCAGGCTTTGCTCGTCGGCGTGCAGGTCGAACCAAATCACGTTTTCGCGCGAGGTCATGGAAGACGGCACGGTACGCGATTCCAGCTCAAAGACGTTTTCAATCAGTTCGTGTTCCTGCTTTCGCAGGACGCCTGCCAGCGCACCGGCTTCAAAAACCGCGTAAACGTCGTCAGAAGTAATGTCGTCTTTACGCACCATTGGCAGCTTGAAGATGCGGAAAATAACGTTAGCCAGGCCGTTGAAGAACCACACTAAAGGTCTGAAAACAAACAGACAGAAGCGCATCGGGTTGATAATACGTAAAGCAACCGTTTCGGGAGAAATCATACCGATGCGTTTCGGGGTGAGGTCTGCGAACAGAATGAACAGGCTGGTGACGAGAGTGAATGAGATAATAAAGCTGAGCTGGTCGGCGAGTTCTGGAGCCAGAAAACGCTCCAACAGAATTTTAAACGCCGGTGAGAAAGCCGCATCGCCGACAATACCGCCGAGAATTGCCACGGCGTTAAGGCCAATTTGTACGACGGTAAAGAACATGCCCGGCGTTTCTTGCATCTTTAGCACGCGCTGAGCATTGACGTTGCCTTCATCGGCCAGCAGCTTAAGTTTGATTTTACGAGAGGCGGCAAGCGAGATCTCAGAGATTGAGAAAAAGGCACTAATAGCAATAAGGATAAGTATTATCAAAATACTGTTTAACATAATTTATCTGGCTGTTGTGGCCAGGTCCTCGGAAGGGAAAAGTGGATAAATCTCAGGGGTCAAACACAAGAAATGCTGGCCGCTTTTGTGAACGAGCCAGCAAATTCAAGGGGTAGTATAGCGTAAGGATGGGATGTGCTACCAGAGGCTGTAATTTAACCGGCGGAAAGCCGCGTTTTTATTGAACTGTTTTTTGATTAATGGGATTAACGTTTGGCGCATTGTATAAGCTGCTGTTCTTCTTTTTATCCCCGGAACTTTTCTTCTATTTTTGCCACTCACCTGACCGGTTAGCCCACTATCAGGAGAGCGTTCACATGGTCAATTCCGTTACTTCCGTGCACAGACAGGCGGCGGAGCTTCCTCCCTTACCGGAACACAGCGGCCAGCGACCGGCGTCGATCGCTTCGGGTTCATCTGTGGCCACTTCTGCTGCCGTAAGCGCGCATGAAAGCCTGTATTTCGTGGGTAACAGCGTTTATGGCTCGGCCAATGAAGCCGCGATCCATCACCAGCTTGGCACGCTGTTTGGCAAACATATTAACGGCGATAACCATGCTGAAATGCATGCTCTAATTGAGTCGAGAACCCGTGAATTACACAAAATGGGGGAAACGCCTGCCTCTGTTGAAGCCGTGCTGACTAAAGGGCACCAACTGGACAGGCTAGGGCAAGTTGCGCGAGGTGCTGTGCGAGCTATCCCGTTTGCCGCCGCGTCTGTTGCCTACGATAAAGTTCCGCTGCTGAGCGCTTTTGCCCACACTGCGGCGGAAATTGGCCTCCATGCTGGCCTTCAGTCCAGCATCGCCGACACCATTGGCACCACGCTGCTTAACCGCGCCACGGCAACAAATCCGTGGCTGTCTGCCAAAGACAGCGACCTGCATCCGGTCATGCGTGAAGCGGTAAAAGAGGCAAAAGCGAGCTTGCTGACGACGGTGACAGAAACCGGGTTAGCCATTCAGACCTATTCGGCACGTAACCTGGCGCGCCTGGCGACGGCGGCCACCTTGACGCATTTTGCCGGGGCGAAAGTGGCCGGTGAAGCCGATACGTGGCTGTCCGCAGCGGGCGGCGTGGTGGCGGGTGGTGCGATGAGCGCCATTCTGCATGCGGTGGACGAAAACAAAGGCCGAACCGGGCCCGAGTATTTGCTGGGGCGCAACGACTGGCAGCAGCGGTTCACTGACTTGAAAAATACGCATGTGGTGAGCGATACGCTTAAAAACGCCGCTCAGCGCGTGGCGAAGCTGCCCCTGGACATTGCCACGGATAGCCTGAAAGCGACGGCAAGCGTTCTTTCTGCACCGAGCCTTGGGAAAACGGCGATGCTGGCCGGGGGCTTTGCCGGTGTGATTAGCCTGCGTAGCGCGATTGGCGCAGCTGTCGCCCACGCCTTCCCCAGAGTGAATGCCGCTTCGCTGAGCGCCATCAGCCATTCGACCAACGTCGTGGCCTCTGCCCCGGTGTTCTTCGCCGTACCTGCGGCTGAGATCCTCGCTGACGCCGTGGCGGACAAAATGACACAAACTCTGCAGGAAAAGGTCCCGGCTGCCGTGAACTCGGCGGCAGGCTGGATCGGGCATCAGCTGCAGGCGGCCTTAAATCGCCAGCCAGCAACTTCCCTTAATGCCGCAGAGCAGCAGGTGTAAAGGAACCGATGGGGGAGTTACGTCCACACACAGGCAGTCTATTTTCGGAGCCTGATTATGCATATTAATTCTACGGCAGCGCGACCTTCAGGTCTGCCACCATTCTCCACCACATCCTCAACGGCAGCGGTGAAGGCCGCTTCCTCTGGCCTGCACGCGAGTGATTTACACGGCGATCTCAAGAATTGGACCGCTGCGGCTCCTACAGCGGAAGAAGGCAAAGCCAGAGCGGCGGCGTGTAGCGAAATAATGAATAACTTTCAGTGCCGTGGGGAAACATTAGATCTGAGCGAGCGAGGTCTGACGGCGCTACCTGACTCCCTGGGCGCGCTGACGCACCTTAAACATTTGAATTTGTCCGGCAACCCGCTGCAGACCTTTCCGGCCAAAGCGCTTTTACAGTTGGGCTCCCTGCAAACGCTGCAACTGGCGATGAATCAGCACAACCAGGGCGTACCGTTTCGTCGCTCGCATGAACGTTTTGCGGATGAAGGTTACAAACTGCAGTTTTTTGCCCAGGGCAATAACCGCGCGCAGGTAATTCATCAGCCTCCCCGGCAGAAAACGGCCTTATTCACCACCGACCTGGCACCTTGTCTGGCGGCGATGATTGTTCAGGATGGGAAAAGCCTGGCGCTGCATATGGATAATCCGCAGCGCAGTGGCTCAGGTGGGATCCCTCTGGAGGATATGCTGTCCCGGCATTTGCATCCGTCGGCGCGCAAAACCGAGGTGTTCCTGGTCGGGGCTAACGATCAGGGATCGGCGGGTAACGTGCGGGCGATGCTGGCGGCGCTGAATAAGCATGGCGTGGCAAATAACATCAGCATGGCCAGCCTCGGGAATGGGCATACTTCCGCTACGCTGGATGTGAATAATCAAAAGGCCTGGGTTGGCTTTGGCTAACGACGTTAAAGAAAAAGCCAGTCGGTTGACTGGCTGTATCGCGAAGCTTACTGAGGCGGCAGACAAACGCCGATGCCGCCAATGCCGCAGTAGCCGTGCGGATTCTTGTACAGATATTGCTGGTGGTCGTCTTCCGCGTAGTAGAACGGACCTGCGTTGGCGATTTCAGTGGTGACCTGGCGTTTATCGCCGGCGGCATTCATCGCGGCCTGGAAACGTTCAAGGCTGGCGTGGGCGGCTTTGTCCTGTTCCGGCGTGAGCGGGTATATGGCCGAACGGTACTGGGTGCCGACGTCCCCGCCCTGGCGCATCCCCTGAGCCGGGTCGTGGTTTTCCCAGAACACCTGTAAAAGCTGCTCGTAGCTCACGACTTTCGGATCATAAACCACGCGCACCGCTTCAGCATGGCCGGTCTGGCCGCTGCAAACTTCGCGATAGGTTGGGTTGGGCGTGTAGCCGCCGCTGTAGCCGGCCGCCGTACTGTAGACGCCAGGAATCTCCCAATACAGGCGCTCTACGCCCCAAAAACATCCCATCGCAAACAGCGCGATTTCCATCCCGTCTGGTACATTTGTCATCGAGTGTTCGTTAACCGCGTGAAGCGTGGCGACCGGCATCGGCGTGTTGCGGCCCGGCAGGGCATCGGCCTGCGTCACATTGTGAGTTTTGTCGAAGAATGACATGGTGTTGGATCTCCCGAAAATCGGCAAAAAAGCGAGCGGTTGTCATCAGACCTGCAATTGCAGACAATACATCCGAGTTACAGACTACATTACATATAAGAAAGATTTAGGCTAGTGAGTTATTTTCAACCCTCGATGTTAGGGTTTTGTTAATCCGCGGAGCGGGAATGACGTTTCCTTCCAGGGGTGGGAACAAGGATATTCAGGAGAAAACGTGCCAGTAATCCGTACTTTATGTATTACAAGCCTGTGTGTGGCGAGCGCATGGGCAAACGCCGCGAGCGTGCGTTTGCAGGTTGAGGGACTCAGCGGCGAACTGCAAAAAAACGTCCGCGCTCAGCTTTCAACCATCCAAAGCGATGAAGTGACGCCGGATCGTCGCTTCCAGGCACGCGTCGACGACGCCATTCGCGCAGGGCTAAAGGCGTTGGGCTACTACGAGCCCACCATCAATTTCACGCTTAAACCACCGCCGCAGAACGGGGGGCGTCAGGTTTTGCTGGCACAAGTTGACGCCGGGCAGCCCGTGTTAATCGGCGGCACTGATGTGATTTTGCGCGGCGGTGCGCGGACGGATAAAGACTATCTGGCATTGCTGCCCAAGCGGCCAAAAATAGGTACCGTGCTCGATCACGCTGACTACGATAACTTCAAAAAAAGCCTCTCCAGTATCGCGCTGCGTAAGGGCTACTTCGACAGCGATTTCCGTAAGAGCCAGCTAGGTGTATCTCTCGAAAGGCATCAGGCATTCTGGGATATCGACTACGACAGCGGCGAGCGCTATCGCTTTGGGGCGGTGACCTTTCAGGGCTCCCAGATTCGCGAAGAGTATTTGCAAAATCTTGTGCCTTTCAAGCAAGGGGACTATTACCAGTCGAGCGATCTGGCCGAGCTTAACCGCCGCCTGTCCGCCACCGGCTGGTTTAACTCCGTAGTGGTGGCGCCCGAATTTGACAAATCACGCCAGACTAAAGTGCTGCCATTGCAGGGCGTGGTGACGCCGCGCACTGAAAACACAATTGAAACCGGGGTGGGTTACTCCACGGACGTAGGGCCGCGCGTGAAAGCCAGCTGGAAAAAACCGTGGATGAACTCCTACGGCCACAGCCTGACAACCAGCACCAGCCTTTCCGGGCCGGAGCAAACGCTCGATTTCAGCTACAAAGTTCCGCTGTTAAAAAGCCCGCTGGAGCAGTACTACCTGGTCCAGGGCGGTTTTAAGCGAACCGATCTCAACGACACAAAATCGGACTCCACCACCGTAGCGCTGTCCCGTTACTGGGATATGTCCAGCGGCTGGCAACGCGCCGTTAACCTGCGCTGGAGCCTCGACCACTTTACGCAGGCAGATGTCACCAACACGACCATGCTGCTTTACCCCGGCGTCAGCCTGAACCGTACCCGCTCACGTGGGGGCCTGATGCCTACGTGGGGTGACTCACAGCGTTACTCGATCGATGTCTCTAATACGGCCTGGGGTTCCGGCGTCGATTTCGGCGTGTTCCAGGCACAAAACGTTTGGATACGTTCGCTGTATGAAAAACATCGCTTTGTCGTGCGCGGCAACGTGGGGTGGATCGAAACCAACGACTTCAAAAAAGTGCCGCCTGATCTGCGTTTCTTCGCCGGGGGCGACCGCAGTATTCGTGGCTATAAATACAAATCGATATCGCCAGAAGATAGCAACGGCAAGTTAACGGGGGCCTCCAAGCTGGCAACCGGCTCGCTGGAGTACCAGTACAACGTGACCGGCAAATGGTGGGGCGCGGCGTTCGTTGACTCCGGTGAAGCGGTGAATGACATCAAACGCAGCAACTTCAAAACCGGCGCGGGCGTTGGCGTGCGCTGGCAGTCCCCGGTTGGGCCTATCAAGCTCGACTTCGCCGTACCGGTGGGTGACAAGGAAGAGCACGGTTTACAGTTTTACATCGGTTTGGGGCCTGAACTATGAGTCGCTGGAAGAAAATAAGCCTCGCGGTGCTGGCTGTGATTGTGCTGCTGATCGCAGCAGTCGGTTTCCTGGTGGGGACTACGCCAGGCCTGCATTTGCTGTTTAAAGGCGCTAATCGCTGGGTACCGGGGCTGAATATCGCTCAGGTTGACGGCGGCTGGCGTAATCTGACGTTAAAGAACCTGCGTTATGAACAGCCCGGGGTCGCGGTGCGTGCGGGCGAGGTTCACCTTGCGGTGAAGCTAAACTGCCTGTGGCACAGCAGCCTGTGCGTAAATGATTTCTCGCTGAAAGATGTGGATGTTGCGGTCGACACGAAAAAAATGCCGCCGTCTGCCCCGGTGCAGGAAGAGGACAGCGGCCCGCTGAACCTCTCCACGCCGTACCCGATTACCCTGAGCCGCGTGGCGTTGAATAACGTTAACGTGAAAATCGACGACACCACCGTCTCGGTGATGGACTTCACCAGCGGCCTGACCTGGGAGCAGCGCAACCTGACGCTGACCCCGACATCGCTTGAAGGCTTGCTGATTGCGTTGCCGAAGGCCGCGCAGGTGGCAAAAGAAGAGATTGTTGAGCCGAAAATTCAACACCCTCAGCCGGAAGAAGCGCCGCTCGGGGAAACGCTGAAGCAACTGTTTGAGAAGCCGCTGCTGCCGGAAATGACGGATGTGAATTTGCCGGTAAATCTGAATATTCAGGAGTTTCGCGGCGCACGCCTGCGACTGACCGGCGATACGGATTTGCTGGTCAACTCTCTGCTGCTGAAAGTGAGCAGCATCGACGGCAATCTCAAGCTGGATGCGTTGGATGTGGACTCCTCTCAGGGGCTGGTGAACGCCACCGGCAGCGCGCAGCTACGCGACAACTGGCCGGTTGACTTAACTCTCAACAGCACGCTGAACATCGACCCGCTGAAAGGCGAAAAGGTGAAGATGACCGTGGGCGGCGCCCTGCGCGACGAGCTCAAAGTGGGCGTCAACCTTTCAGGGCCGGTGGGGATGCAGTTGAATGCCAAAACCCGACTTGCCGAAGCCGGGCTGCCGCTCAACGTTGAACTGGACAGCAAGCAGCTTGCCTGGCCGCTGACCGGCGAGAAGCAGTACCAGGCCGACGATCTTAAACTGCGTCTGACCGGTAAAATGACCGACTACAAGCTGGCCTTTAGTACCGCCGTGAAGGGCGACCAGGTTCCGCCTGCCACCATCACGCTGGACGGCAAAGGCAACGAACAGCAGTTTAGCCTCGATAAGCTGCGCGTGGCTGCGCTACAGGGGAATACGGATCTGAAAGCGCTGGTGGACTGGAGCAAAGCCATCAGCTGGCAGGGGGAGTTAACGCTGGCCGGCATCAACACGGCGAAGCAGTTCCCGGACTGGCCCGCGAAGCTGGACGGTAAGATCAAAACCCGGGGCAGCCTGTATGGCGGCAGCTGGCAGCTGGATATTCCCGAGCTGAAGCTTGCCGGCAATGTGAAGCAGAATAAGGTCAATGTGGAAGGCACTCTGCAGGGTAACAGCTACATGCAGTGGAAGGTGCCGGGCCTGCATGTGGCGCTGGGCCGCAATACGGTGGATGTGAAAGGCGAACTGGGCGAAAAAGATCTCAACCTGGACGCAAATATCAATGCCCCAAATCTGGATAACGCCTTGCCTGGTTTAGGCGGAACGGCGAAAGGGATCGTGAAAGTTCGCGGCGACGTGAAAGCGCCACAATTGCTGGCTGACCTGACCGCTAACGGCCTGCGCTGGCAGGAGTTGACGATTGCCCGTGTTCTGCTGAAAGGCGATGTAAAATCGAGCGACCAAATTGCCGGGAACCTCAACCTGCGCGTAGAACGTGTTGCTCAGCCGGGCGTGAAGGTTGATCTGGTCACGCTGGACGCGAAAGGTGATGAGAAGCAGCACCAGCTTCAACTGCGCGTTCAGGGAGAGCCTGTTTCCGGGCGCCTCAACCTGAGCGGCAGCTTCGACCGTAACGAAGAGCGCTGGCGCGGCAAGTTAACGGATACCCGTTTTGATACGCCGGTAGGACCGTGGGCGCTCAACCGCGAGCTGACGCTGGACTTCCGCAATAAAGAACAGAAAATCGCCATTGGCCCGCACTGCTGGGTAAACCCGAATGCCGAACTGTGTGTGCCGCAAACTATCGACGCCGGGGCGAAGGGGCGGGCGCTGGTAAACCTCAACCGCTTCGATCTTGCCATGCTTAAACCACTGATGCCGGCGGATACTCAGGCCAGCGGCGTGTTTACCGGTAAGGCCGACGTGAGCTGGGACAGCGAAGCTGGTGGCCTGCCGCAGGGCCAGGTGACGCTCAGCGGGCGCGGCGTGAAAGTGGCGCAGGTCGTGAACGGCAATACCTTGCCTGTTGCCTTCGACACGCTAAACCTCAGCGCCGAACTGAAGAATAACCGCGCCCAGCTTGGCTGGCTGGTGAAGGTGGCGAATAACGGGCAGTTCGACGGCCAGGTTCAAATCACCGACCCACAGGGGCGGCGTAACCTTGGCGGCAACGTCAATATTCGCAACTTCTCCCTGGCGATTGCTAACGCCATCTTCTCGAAAGGCGAAAAGGCGGACGGTACGCTGAACGCGAACTTACGCCTCGGCGGCAACCTTGAGCGTCCACAGATGTTCGGACAAATGCAGCTTAATGGCGTCGATGTCGAAGGCAACTTTATGCCGTTCGAGATGCAGCCTAGCCAGATTGCCATGAACTTTAACGGGATGAACTCCACGCTGCAGGGCGTGGTGCGCACGAAGCAGGGGCAGATTGTGTTAAGCGGTGACGCCGACTGGACGCAAATCGACAACTGGCGGGCGCGCATAGCCGCGAAAGGCAGCAAAGTGCGCATTACCGTGCCGCCGATGGTGCGCCTGGACGTTTCCCCGGATATTGAATTTGTGGCCACGCCAAGCCTGTTTACCCTCAACGGTAACGTTGATGTGCCGTGGGCGCGAATCGTGGTGCATGATGTACCGGACAGCGCCGTGGGCGTCTCCAGCGATGAAGTGATGCTGGATAAAGATCTGAAGCCAATTAACCCTAAATCTGCCGGGATCCCGATCAACAGCAATCTGACGATTCACGTCGGCAACAACGTGCGGCTGGACGCTTTCGGCCTGAAAGCACGTCTGACCGGCGACCTGAAAATGGTGCAGGACAAGCAGGGACTCGGCCTCAACGGCCAGATCAACATTCCTCAGGGCCGATTCCATGCTTACGGGCAGGATCTTATCGTCCGCAAAGGCGAGCTGCTGTTCTCCGGCCCGCCGGACAACCCGTACCTGAATATTGAAGCCATCCGTAACCCGGACTCGACCGAAAACAGCGTGACGGCTGGCGTGCGTGTGACCGGCCCGGCAGATGAACCAAAAGCTGAAATATTCTCGGATCCAGCGATGTCCCAGCAGGAAGCCTTGTCCTACCTGCTTCGCGGCCAGGGCTTAGACACTTCCGGCAACGACGGCGACGCGATGACATCGATGCTTGTGGGTCTGGGGGTTGCACAAAGTGGTCAGGTTGTGGGTAAAATCGGCGAGACGTTTGGCGTAAGCAATCTGGCGCTCGACACCGCGGGGGTGGGTGATTCCTCTCAGGTGGTGGTTAGCGGCTATGTACTGCCGGGTCTACAGGTTAAATATGGCGTAGGTATTTTTGACTCTCTGGCGACGTTAACGTTACGTTATCGTCTGATGCCTAAGCTGTATCTGGAAGCGGTGTCTGGCGTAGATCAGGCACTAGATCTGCTCTATCAGTTTGAGTTTTAGCAATGCGAATATTTGTTTACGGCAGTTTACGACGCAAACAAGGCAACAGCCACTGGATGACCAACGCCCAGTGGCTGGGCGACCACACGCAGGAAAACTACGTGTTGTATAGCCTTGGGCATTATCCAGGCGCCGTGCCGGGTGATGGCGTGGTCTCCGGCGAAGTTTACCGGATAGACGCCTCTACGCTTTCTGAGCTGGATGCGCTGCGCACCAAAGGGGGAGAGTACAGCCGTCAGCTGATTCAGACCCCTTACGGCGGCGCATGGATGTATGTCTATCAGCGTCCTGTCGAGGGGTTAACCCGTATCGACAGCGGGAACTGGCTGGATCGAGAAAAGTATTAATCACACCTAAGCGGCCACGCCAACACGTGGCCGTTTTTTTGCCTGTCTGCCTGATGAGGTGGGAGGCAGAAACAAAAACACCGCCCTTGGGCGGTGTTTTTTCTTTCTGGCGGGCTAACTTACTTCTTAGCTGCGCGTTCGAAAGAAGCGATGATTTCAGCTTTAGCAGCTTCGGCGTTATCCCAGCCGTCAACTTTCACCCATTTGCCTTTCTCGAGATCTTTGTAGTGCTCGAAGAAGTGAGTGATCTGCGCTTTCAGCAGTTCTGGCAGGTCGTTCACATCTTTAATGTGATCGTACTCTTTGCTCAGTTTGGTGTGCGGAACCGCAACCAGTTTTGCATCTTCGCCAGACTCGTCGGTCATTTTCAGAACGCCAACTGGACGGCAACGGATCACGCTACCTGGCTCCAGCGGGTATGGAGTTGGGACCAGCACGTCAACCGGGTCACCGTCCAGAGACAGGGTGTGGTTGATGTAACCGTAGTTGCACGGGTAGAACATCGCGGTAGACATGAAACGGTCAACAAACAGCGCGCCGCTCTCTTTGTCTACTTCGTATTTGATTGGATCGGCGTTAGCAGGGATTTCGATAACAACGTAGATGTCTTCCGGCAGATCTTTACCCGCAGGGACGTTGAGTAAGCTCATGTCTGTTTCCTTTAACCTGGTGTATTTCAAGTGCCCGATATTATAGCCAACTGCGGTTAAATGTCTTTTGCTGTTTTTTGACCGCTACCCTCCGGATGCACCAAATGCCCCGCTTCAGGCTACTCAAATCTTGAGTCATTTCATTGTCATAATTGAGCTAAACATCATGGCAACAAGCACTTAACGAACGTAAATCACGCAAATTGATTAAACAATTTCCGAAAATTGCCGATAACACGCTCACTACTTTATTCATGAGCCATCGTTAAACCGGGAATTAAGCATGTTGAGAAATTTGTCGATTCGCACGGGGCTGCTGACGCTGTTAGCGGTTATGACGTTCTTGCTGTTGGTTGTAAGCGGCATCGGCATTTATGCCCTGCAGCAAAGTTCCACTTCTCTTGAGCGCATCAACCGCCTACAGGGTGAGCAAATGGTGCGCATTAGCGATGGCTATATTCTGCTGCTTCGCGCCAGAAACGAGGCAAGCCAGGCGGTACGCCAGATGGAAATTGGCATGCTGGACGACGCGACAAAAGCCACGCAGAAGATCGTGGGTGAAGTTGGGCTGGCGCAGAAAAACCTGAAGTCCGTCATCGACAGCGGCGTGAATGACGACCAGGGTAACGCCCTGCTTACCGGCCTGGCGCAAAGCTTTGGCGCCTATCAGGCACAAGGTATTACGCCGATGCTGGCCGCGCTGCAAAAGCAAAGCCCGGACGACTATTACGACCTGCTGGAAAAAAGCCTGATCCCGCTGGGACAGAAGTTTGATAATGACGTGCAGGCTTTCCAGAGCTGGGGCGAAACGCGCGGAAACAGTGAAGTGGCTGCCGTTCAGCTGCACAAGACCCTTGTTCTGGGCTTTATTATTTTTGCCGCACTGCTGACCGCCGCGATTATTGTGCTGGTCTGGCTGGCGCTGCGTCACCTGCTGTTGAAGCCGCTGGATGAGGCGATTCACCAACTGGAGTTTGTGGCCGATGGCGACCTGACCCAACCGCTTCCGCAAACGGGCAACAATGAATTTGGCCGTCTTGCCAGCGCGATTGTGGCGATGAGAACCTCGCTGGTGGAGTCGGTCAGCCGCGTGCGGGATGCCTCTTCCCAGATTGATACCGGCAGCCGTGAACTGGCGGCCGGCAACCTCAATCTTTCCCAGCGTACGGAGTCCACGGCGACCTCGTTGGAAGAAACGGCGGCCAGCATGGAGCAAATTACCGCGACGGTGAAGCAAAACGCCGATAACGCCGAACAGGCGCACAAGCTGGCGAAAGTCGTCTCCGATACCGCCGACCGCGGCAGCGAAATGGTGTGCTACGTCATTGAGAAAATGCGCGATATTTCCGGTAGCGCGGGGCGTATCGCCGACATCCTGAGCGTTATCGACGGCATCGCTTTCCAGACCAATATTCTGGCCCTTAACGCTTCGGTGGAAGCTGCCCGCGCGGGTGAGCAAGGCCGTGGTTTTGCCGTGGTCGCCGGTGAAGTTCGTACCCTGGCAAGCCGCAGCGCCGAGGCAGCAAAAGAGATCCGCGCATTGATTTCCGATTCGCAAACGCACGTGGGTGAGGGCAGCGAGCTGGCGCAGCAGGCCGGGGAAACCATGGACGAAATCGCCGAAGAAATTATGCGCATGACCAAACTGGTTCGCGAAATTGCCAACGCGTCTAACGAGCAAAGCCACGGTATTGAGCAGGTGAATATTGCGGTCAGCCAGATGGATGAAGCGGCACAGCAGAACGCGGCTTTAGTTGAGCAGTCCACTGCGGCAACGCATTCGCTTGAAGAGCAGTCGCAGCAGCTGGTCGCCGCGATGGCTTCGTTCCGTTATTGATTGAGTCACGCCTCTCCCTGGAAGGAGAGGCGCATTGTGCAGGGGAAATCAGGCGTCCGGGTATTCGCGAATAAAACGCTCTACGTCATCGACCATGTGTTTTGTGCCGACGAAGAACGGGCGGCGTTGGTGCAGCGTGGTTGGGATGATATCCAGAATTCTCTCTTTCCCGTCGCTGGCTTTCCCGCCGGCCTGTTCCGCGAGGAATGCCATTGGGTTGCCCTCATACAGCAAACGCAGCTTGCCTTCCGGGTGGCTGGCGGTGCTTGGGTAAAGATAAATCCCGCCTTTCAGCAGGTTGCGGTGGAAGTCCGCCACCAGTGAACCGATGTAGCGCGAGGTGTACGGGCGCTTGCTGGCGGCATCTTCTTCCTGGCAGAACTTGATGTACTTCTTCACGCCGGTCGGGAATTTAATGTAGTTGCCTTCGTTAATGGAGTAGGTGTTGCCTCTCTCCGGGAAGCGCATACGTTCCTGACTCAGGCAGAACACGCCGAGAGAAGGATCGTAGGTGAAGGCGTGTACGCCGCAGCCGGTGGTGTAAACCAGCATCGTTGATGAGCCGTAAACCACGTAGCCGGCGGCAACCTGTTGGTTACCCGGCTGGAGGAAATCCTCCTCGGTGACCGGCGTGCCGACTGGCGTAATGCGGCGGTAAATAGAGAAAATGGTGCCAACGGACACGTTGACATCGATGTTAGAAGATCCGTCAAGCGGGTCCATCAGCACGACATATTTTGCCTGCTCGGCGCCTTCAAAGACCACGATCTCGTCTTCTTCTTCGGAGGCGATACCGGCCACAATACCGCGCGCTTTTAACGCTGCCTTCAGTTTTTCATTCGCGAACAGGTCGAGTTTTTGCTGCTCTTCGCCCTGCACGTTTTCGGCACCGCTCGCCCCCAGGATATCGACCAGACCGGCCTTATTGATATCGCGGTGGATGATTTTAGCGCCCAGCTTTATTGCCGACAGTAAAGCCGTGAGCTCACCGGTAGCATGGGAAAACTCATGCTGCTTTTCGACAATAAATTCACCTAACGTTTTCATAACACTTTCCCTGCATCATTATGTTGGATAAAGCGATCGCAACAATCTTAACAAATTTTCAAATTGTCGCGCACAGGTGAATCGCGCCAGCAAGATAAGGAATATCCTGAAATGCGTTTCGCCTCCGCAGCCATGCGGTTAGAATGTGCGCCAAACAAAGAAAGGATAGTTTCGTATGCGCATTCATATTCTAGGGATCTGTGGCACCTTTATGGGCGGCCTGGCGATGCTGGCACGCTCTTTAGGGCATGAAGTGACGGGCTCGGACGCCAATGTTTACCCACCGATGAGTACGCTGCTCGAAGAGCAGGGGATCTCGTTAATCGAAGGTTATGACGCAAGCCAGCTCGACCCGCACCCGGACCTGGTGATCATCGGCAACGCGATGACGCGCGGTAATCCGTGCGTGGAAGCCGTTCTTGAGCAGGGCATTCCGTATATGTCCGGCCCGCAGTGGCTGCATGATTTTGTGCTGCGTGACCGCTGGGTGATTGCGGTGGCGGGGACGCACGGGAAAACCACCACCGCCGGTATGGCGACCTGGATCCTTGAAGCCTGCGGCTACAAGCCTGGCTTTGTTATCGGCGGCGTACCGGGTAACTTTGACGTCTCTGCGCGTCTGGGCGATAGCCCCTTCTTCGTTATTGAAGCCGATGAATATGACTGCGCGTTCTTCGACAAACGCTCCAAATTTGTCCATTACTGCCCGCGGACGCTGATCCTCAATAACCTTGAGTTCGATCACGCGGATATCTTTGACGATCTGAAAGCGATCCAGAAGCAGTTCCATCACCTGGTGCGCATCGTCCCTGGGCAGGGCAAAATTATCTGGCCGGAAAACGACGCCAATCTGAAGCAAACCCTGGCGATGGGCTGCTGGAGTGAGCAGGAGTTGGTGGGCGATCAGGGCCACTGGCAGGCGAAGAAGCTGACGACCGATGCTTCTCAGTGGGAAGTTTACCTGGATGGCGAATGCGTTGGCACCGTGAACTGGCAGCTGGTCGGCGAACACAACATGCATAACGGCCTGATGGCTATTGCCGCTGCCCGCCATGTTGGCGTTACCCCAGCTGACGCAGCCCAGGCGCTGGGTAGTTTTGTGAACGCTCGTCGCCGCCTTGAACTGCGCGGCGAAGCGCATGGCGTCACCGTTTATGACGATTTTGCACATCACCCTACGGCGATTCTGGCTACGCTTGCTGCCCTGCGCGGGAAAGTGGGCGGCACCGCTCGCATTCTGGCCGTGCTGGAACCTCGTTCTAACACCATGAAAATGGGCGTCTGCAAAGACGATCTGGCTCCTTCGCTGGGGCGCGCGGACGAAGTGTTCCTGCTTCAGCCGCAGCACATTCCGTGGCAGGTTGCTGAAGTGGCGGAAGCGTGCGTGCAGCCAGCGCACTGGAGCGCAGACGTGGACACGCTCGCGGAGATGGTAGTGAAAACGGCCCAGCCTGGCGACCATATTCTGGTCATGAGCAACGGCGGCTTCGGCGGTATTCATCAGAAACTGCTGGATGGTCTGGCGAAGAAAGCTGAACAGCAGAGTGAGCAGGCGTTTTAAGCGCAGAGCATGATGAGAAAAAGGGCGTGCCTTACGGGACGCCCTTTTTGTTTAGTAGAGTTCAGGGGCCTTAGAATCTGGCCCAAAGCGGTTAGTTCCCGGCGTGCCATCCTGGCAGTTGAATGCCAGAATAATCAACCAGCCGACAATCGGGATTAACAGCAGCAGCAGCCACCAGGCTGAGCGGTCGGTGTCGTGCAGGCGGCGAAACTGGACTGCCCAAAGCGGCAGCAAAACCAGAACGGTATAAATCGTGGTGAGCGCTCCTTCATCCTTGGCGATGTGCAGCCCAAGCATTTTATCCAGCACGCTCAGCACGCCCGCCAGGATGAAGTTCACCAGATGAAACATCCAATACTCTTTGCGGCGAGCCCGCCCGCCAAACCCAATGTAATTTCTTAATGCTTTGAAATACCAATCCATCTAAGGCCTGCCTTGATTATCCGACAATCACCTGAACGGGAAGCGATCGATTCAAGAATAGTCGTGAATGCACAGGCCGTAAATCGTTGTTGTGCTGAATATTCTTAACTCTTCCTAAACCGCTCATCTCGCCCGTGCGGCTCGTCTAAATCTTGTGCAGGGCCGATGGAAATGACGCCGGTTGGGTTGATAGTTTTATGGCTGCAATAATAGTGGGTACGGATATGCGGGAAACTTACCGTTTCACGGACGCCGGGTAACTGATAGATATCGCGCAGGAAGCCGTAAAGATTTGGGTAGTCGCTGATGCGGTATCTATCGCACTTGAAGTGGGTGACATACACCGGGTCAAAACGGACAAGGGTCGTCCACAGGCGAATGTCTGCCTCGGTTAGCTGCGGGCCGGTTAAGTAGCGATGCTGACCAAGAATTTGCTCCAGACGCGCCAGGGAGATAAAGACTTTTTCAACGGCTTCATCGTAGGCTTCCTGAGAAGTGGCAAAGCCCGCTTTGTATACGCCGTTATTCACCGTGTCATAAATCCAGCCGTTCAGCTCATCAATCTCGCCTTTTAGCTCGTCGGGGTAATAGTTGCCGGGACGCGCACCCAGGGCATCAAAAGCCGTATTAAACATCCGAATGATTTCTGCGGACTCGTTGCTGACGATCGTCTGGTTTTTCTTATCCCAAAGTACGGGCACCGTCACGCGGCCCGTGTAATGAGGATCGGCCTGCAGATAAAGCTGGTAGAGGAACTCATGGTGGTAAAGCGTGTCGCCGGTTGCCTCCGGGAAATTTTCCGCGAACGTCCAGCCGTTTTGCAGCATCAACGGGTTAACGACGGAAACGGAAATAAAGGGCTCGAGGCCTTTTAGCTTACGCACGATAAGCGGCCGGTGCGCCCAGGGGCAGGCAAGAGACACATAGAGATGATAGCGATCTTTCTCTGCGGCGAATCCCGCTTTGCCGGAGGGGCCTGCTGCACCGTCGGCAGTCAGCCAGTTGCGGAAGGCGGATTCAGAGCGTTTAAAGCGGCCGCCGGTCGATTTGGTGTCGTACCAGACGTCATGCCAGACGCCGTCGATGAGTTGTCCCATTTTTTCTCCTCCTCAATAGCAAAAAAGCGAAGACGGTGTCTTCGCTTTCTCGGTGTTCATCAGTATAGAACGCTTACCATTTTTTATTCAGGACGCGGTCAAGGCTGATTGCGCCTGGGCCGAAGACCGCCAGCAACAGGTAGCCACCTGCGATGGTGAAGTTTTTCATGAACATAATAGAGTTCACGCCTTCAGCAAAGTTGCTGTGGAACAGGAACGCGGTCAGCACGGTAAACAGCGCAGTGATCAGCGCGGTTGTACGGGTCAGGAAGCCGAACAGAATAGCCAGACCGCCGCCGAACTCAAGCAGAATGGTCAGCGGCAGCAGCGCACCCGGCACGCCCATGGCTTCCATGTACTGCTGTGTGCCTGCATAACCGGTGATTTTGCCCCAGCCAGCGGTAATAAACAGGATTGGCATCAGAATACGAGCAACCAGTACGCCAAAATCTTCTAATTTTTTCATTTTTCTCTCCAGCGGTTCTTTTTTTCCGGCGTTCTCGGCCAGGGCTTAAAAGGTGTGCAAACTCCAGTGATTACCGATGTTTGCTGTCGATGGGGAGGATAATAGACGGGGTGAAAAAAGATTGTTAGCAAGGAAAACTGTCTAAGTTCTTCAAATATCCTGAGGAAACTAAGTCAGGAAAGTAAAAATACGAGGTATGGAAGAGAAGGGGCAGAAATAAAAACACCGCCAGAGGCGGTGTTTAAGTTTAGCGCGAAGGCGTGTTAAGCGTGTTACGAATCAGCCGCCAGGTGCTCCAGGCGCCAAATCCTCGTTTGGCCCAGCGCATGAACTTACCTGGATGCTTCACCGTCCAGATTGCCAACACGCTGCTGGCGATCATCGCGTAGCTACGCAGGCTGACTAAGGTGTTCCAGCCGCGATCGTAGGGGCTGGTGACCTGCAGCCAGTCGCGTTTTGCGGCGCTGAGATCGAGCCGCTGCTGCTGAACCTGGCTGAGCAGATAGGCTTTACGTTTATCACGTTCGGCATCGCTCATCGCTTATCCTCTTCCAGCAGAGCCCTGTCGTTTTCCAGCTCGCGCCGGGTGTGGCGCAGCAGGGTTGATTGACGGGACTTCCGCAGCGTCCAGATACCGCCGATCAATGCCAGCGACAGCAGGACGACGGTGGTAGCAATCATGGCGTTAAGACGATACTGCGGATCAACGGCCCAGATAATCAGCACCATCAGGCTCATTAAGCCAAAGGCAGCGAACAGCATGGTCAGCCCCAGCATCAGCAGCAGCTGAACGATGTGCGCTTTTTCCTCTTCCAGTTCGACGACGGCAAGACGCACGCGCGTTTCGACCATGCCGACCAGAATCGTCACCAGCCGCTGGCCAACGCCGAGTACGCTTTTGCCCGGCCCCTGGCTTTGGTGAGAATCCGCCATCTTAGCGACGTGCCAGCAGCACACCCAGCACGACGCCTACCGCCGCACCAATGCCTACACCGGTCCAAGGGTTCTCGCGAACATAATCATCCGCTTTGGCAGCCGCTTCACGGGTCTGTTTGGCGATGGCTTCGCTGGTTTCACCCAGGCGATCCCGGCTCTCTTTTAGCGTTTTTTCCGCTTTGGCACGCAGTTTGTCCAGTTCAGTTTTTGACTTGTCCGTGGACGCACTCAGGACTTCTTCAAGCGTATCTGCCAGGGATTTCAACTCAGCGCGTAAATGTTCTGACGTAGTATCTTTTGACATAGTTCTCTCCGAGTGTTTGAGATGGATCCTTAAAGTCTGCGACTACACAATCAGTAATCACGCTTCTCTAAAGCTTTGAGGCTATCTTCTGCTTCCGCAAGTTTCTTCTCGCGTTTGGTGATTTTGTCCGGGTCACCCTTCTGACGGGCTTCGATGAGATCGGCTTTACGCTCTTCGATTTCCGCTTTTTGCTTGGCTATCTTCTTTTGGTGCTCCGCACGCAGGCTAGTGTCGCTGCAGTTGGTGCGTACTTCACTCAGGGCCTTTTTCAGGCCATCAATACGGTGCTGATTATTATGTTTTTCCGCATAGCCAATCTCGCGTTGAATATCCTGCTCTTTCTCGTTGCACAAGGTATTTGCCTGTGCGGCAGAGGTTAGCGTGAGTAAAGCAAGAGCCAGTACGGTGCGGTAATTCATGGTTAAACCTTCCATTGTAAGACGAATCATAAAAGTATCAGACGATCATACTCCATGCGTCGTTCCAGAGTGTCGAAAAAGCGCAGATAAAGCGTAGTAAAAACAGCTAAAGCATAGTCATGAATCTGCTAAAAACCTAGAAGATGATAGCAAATTCAGACTGAAAGAAGGGGTCAGCCGAGGTGGTTGTGGTCAGGGCGCAGAATAGAGAGCCAGGCTAGCGCGTCTTTATCGGCGTCCTGCTGGGCAATGACATACCCCTGAGGCAGCGTGCGGTTGAGGACTTCTTTTGCCGCCTCACTCTGCGCGCTGGAATCAAACGTGACCAATAGCGTGTTATTGAGCGGCGTAATGCTTTTAAAGCGGATACCGTTGGCATCCAGGTGGTGCCAGACATAAAAGCCGTCGGGAATACTCCCGCCCTGCCGCGAGGCACGAATTTCGAGGGTGGAATCCTTATTCTGCATGCCGGACCACACCATCAGCGATGCAATCGCCAGGGCCCCAACAAGCAGCGCCGCCTTCAGGCGGCGTGTGAACGCTAATTTCATCGAATCCCTCTAACTGCTCTGGCCGCGTTTTTTACGCCAAAGCACGATTAACGAACCGACCAGACCGATGACCAGAAGCACCACCGGGATCAGCATCAGGCATGACATCAGGGCGTCTTCGTACTTCAGGAAGACAGGCGTTTTGCCCAGCAGATAACCCAGGGTGGTCAGAATCAATATCCACAGCAGGCCGCTCATCCAGTTGAAGAACTGAAAACGTGCGCTACTAAGACCTGATAATCCGGCAATAGTTGGCAGCAGGGTACGAACAAAAGCAATAAAGCGGCCAATGAGCAGCGCAGACAGCCCGTGCTTATGGAAAAGCTGATGTGAGCGCTGGTGATAATGGGCCGGCAGGTGCGACAGCCAGTTTTGTACAATACGGGTATTTCCCAACCAGCGCCCCTGGATATAGCCCAGCCAGCTGCCGAGGCTCGCGGCTATGGTCAACAGCGCCAGCGTTTCCGGGAAACCCATCGCCCCTTTAGCGATCAGTACCCCGACCAGTACCAGCAGGCTGTCGCCGGGTAAGAACGCAGCCGGAAGTATGCCGTTCTCAAGAAATATAATCATGAACAGCACAAAATAGAGCATGCCAATCATCGATGGATTGGCAAGCGTTTCAAAATCCTGGCTCCAGAGAGCGGAAAGCAGTTGAGTCAGTAGTTCCATTCAGGGTTCCTGGCACTTCGTTTAGGCCGCCGGTGAAACGGATGAGCAGAATGCAGCATGGTTTTTATTCTTATTTGCTGACAACAACCCACTGCCTGTGCTGCGGTGTCGGACTAATACCACGTGAAACGACAGCGGGATGGCGCTGAGCCCACACAGGCGGTGAAATTGCATCTAATTGTAACAAAACTACGCGTTATACGTCACAGTATTTGCAGTTTGTTGAGGAATGATTTTGCTTACTGGGGGAGAGGCTGGCGAGGGTATTTACAAACGCTGACACTATTTATGGTTTGCTTACCCTCGACCGGAAAAATGACTATTTTTGACCGTTTGCGGCTGTATCAAGGTGAATGACCGGGTTTTCTGCAAAGAAATAGCGGTCGGCATTGAATTCAAAATCATCGCTGGTGGCGTTAAACAGCATTTGACGGGTGTTTTCCAGATGCTGCCACATCGCCAGTTTTGCCGCATGTGGATCTTTACGAATCAGAGCTTTAAGAATCTGATCGTGATCATCACACCAGTTGTCTACCGGGCGCATATCGATGTGTTCGTGCAGTTTCTTCCAGTAGGGGTTGTGGATGCGGTGACTCCACATTTTTTCGACGATGGTCGCCAGCGCGCCGTTTTGCGTAGCCAGTGCAACCTGGACGTGAAACTGCAGATCCCACTCAGAATCACGGTAAGTTTGCTCTTTCCGCGCTTTTTCCTGGATCTCCATCAGTTTCACAATATCTTGCTTGGTGACCTGGGTGGCGGCGAACTCCGCGATATTACTTTCAATAAGCTGCCTCGCCTGCAGCAGCTCGAAAGGGCCATAATTGGCAAACTCAAAACGCTCATCCGGCACGGCCATGTATTTTGCCTGGTTAGACATGACGTGAATGCCCGAGCCCTTGCGAACCTCAACGTAGCCTTCCACTTCCAGCATGATGATTGCTTCGCGGACGACGGTGCGGCTGACGTTTTTCTCTTCGGCGATAAACCGCTCCGCAGGCAGTTTTTCCCCGACCTGATAAACACCGGTTTCAATGCGTTGTTTTAATTCGGCGGCAAGCTGCTGATAAAGGCGGCGGGGTTCTACGGCATCCATAAGTTGCTCCGGAAGAGGGCTATACGTGAATAAATTTGTTATACCACTTTTCCCGGTGACGCTCTAGCAACCAACGTGAGAATTGCCGCCCGAAGGCGGCGGTTTTTACATCAAGACTGTGTCACGGCCTCCGGGGTGGGAGCAGTGGCTGCGAGTTCGCTGGCAGACTGGTTTTTCAGCACCGTCCAGATAACAATCGCGCCGAGGAGATCGAACACGGCAAGCGCCGCGAAAAGCGGACTGAATCCCATTGTGTCGGCCAGCGCGCCGACGACCAGGGCAAACAAGGTGCTGGCGGTCCAGGCTGCCATGCCCGTCAGGCCGTTCGCCGTGGCGACTTCGTTCCGGCCAAAAACGTCGGACGACAGGGTGATTAACGCCCCGGACAGCGCCTGATGAGCAAATCCACCCACGCAGAGCAAGGCAATCGCCACGTAAGGGCTGGTAAACAGGCCTATCGTGCCAGGCCCAATCATCAGGATGGCCCCCATAGTGACCACCAGCTTGCGAGAAACAATCAGGTTAACGCCAAACCAACGCTGGAACAGCGGCGGTAAATAGCCCCCAAGAATGCAGCCAAAGTCGGCAAACAGCATGGGCATCCACGCGAACATCGCGATTTCTTTCAGGTTGAAGCCGTAGGCCTTAAACATGAACAGCGGGATCCAGGCATTGAATGTGCCCCACGCGGGTTCGGCCAGGAAGCGTGGCAGGGCGATGCCCCAGAACTGGCGGTTACGCAGGATTTTCCACGCCGACATCTTTTTCGTGTTATCGGTCTGGTGCTGGGCTTCCTGGCCGCTAATGATGTACTCACGCTCTTCGCTGGTGAGTTTTTTCTGGTCGCGGGGGTTTTTGTAGAACCACAGCCAGATCATGGCCCAGATAAAGCTCAGTGCGCCGGTTATCATGAACGCCATCTGCCAGCTGTGCATCACAATGGCCCAGACCACCAGCGGCGGGGCAATCATTGCCCCAATGGAAGAGCCGACGTTGAAGTAGCCCACCGCAATAGAGCGTTCTTTGGCGGGGAACCACTCGCTGCTGGCCTTTAATCCTGCGGGGATCATCGCCGCTTCGGCGGCACCGACTGCGCCACGGGCAAGTGCGAGACCGCCCCAACTCCCCGCCAGCGCGGTTGCTCCACAGAAAATAGCCCAGGCGACGGCGAACACCGCGTAGCCCACTTTGGTGCCCAGCACGTCGAGCAGATAGCCCGCGACAGGCTGCATAACGGTATAACAAGCCGAATAGGCGGCGATGATCCACGAGTATTGCTGCGTGGTGATATTCAGTTCGCTCATCAGCGTGGGTGCCGCGACGGCCACCGTGTTGCGGGTCAGATAGCCCAGCACGGTGCCCAGCGTCACCAGCGCTATCATGTACCAGCGTAAACCTTTTATTTTTCGCATTTCTAACCCCATCCCGTCTTTATTGTGAACGTTGTTCCCGATAAATCGGCTCCGTTCCTGCTCTTGTCACCCATGGGCCGGGGCAAGCGTTGCCCGGCAAGAGGTACTGCGACGGTTTGAACGATAACTTGTCATACATCTTTATAAGTTGAGTGATATCACAAAAGCATTTTCGCGTAATGTTGGGCTATACCTTGCTCTCAGGTCAGTATCGGCGCGGGATTTAGTCCGTTTTATGCACATAAAGACGGAAATTATGTGTTTGTTTTGTGACCATTGACGCAAAATTGAGGTCGTTGCAGGGAAATTGGTGTGATAACTTCGTGCCATCATGATGCGAATGCATAGCACCGTTATCTGCAGAGGATATCTCTTATGACCCCCTTTATGACTGAAGACTTTCTTCTTGATACTGAATTCGCCCGCCGCTTGTACCATGACTACGCGAAATCGCAGCCCATTTTTGATTACCACTGCCACCTGCCGCCGCAGCAAATAGCGGACAACTATCGCTTTAAAAACCTGTATGACATCTGGCTGAAAGGGGATCACTACAAGTGGCGAGCAATGCGAACTAACGGCGTGGCTGAGCGGCTGTGTACAGGCGATGCCAGCGACCGCGAAAAGTTTGATGCCTGGGCTGCCACCGTGCCGCATACCCTCGGCAATCCGCTCTATCACTGGACGCACCTGGAGCTGCGCCGCCCGTTTGGTATTACCGGCAAACTGCTCTCGCTGGCAACGGCGGAAGACATCTGGCAGCAGTGTAACGCCTTGCTGGAGCAGGATTCGTTCACCGCCAGAGGCATCATGCAGCAGATGAACGTGAAAATGGTCGGCACCACTGACGATCCGGTGGATTCTCTGGCGCACCACGCCACCGTGGCCAAAGATGGCAGCTTCGACATCAAAGTGCTGCCGAGCTGGCGGCCGGACAAAGCCTTTAATATCGAACAGGCGACGTTTACCGACTACATTTCGACGCTGGCCGCCGTGTCCGACACCGATATTCGTCGCTTTAGCGACCTCCAGGCGGCGCTGAGCAAAAGACTCGATCATTTTGCTGCCCACGGCTGTAAGGTGGCCGATCACGCGCTGGACGTGGTGGTCTTTGCCGAAGCGGATGAAGCCACGCTGGATGCTATTCTTGCCCGTCGTCTGGCTGGCGGCGCGGTTAACGACACCGAAGTCGCGCAATTTAAAACGGCGGTGCTGGCCTGGCTTGGCACGGAATACGCCCGTCGCGGCTGGGTGCAGCAGTACCATATCGGCGCGCTGCGCAACAATAACCAGCGGCAGTTCCGCCTGCTGGGGCCGGATGTAGGCTTTGATTCGATAAACGATCGCCCGCTGGCCGAGCCGCTGTCGAAACTGTTAAGTAAGCAAAATGAAGAAAACCTGCTGCCGAAAACTATTCTCTACTGCCTCAATCCTCGGGATAACGAGGTGATTGGCACGATGGTCGGTAACTTCCAGGGAGAAGGGATGCCTGGCAAAATGCAGTTCGGCTCCGGCTGGTGGTTTAACGATCAGAAAGACGGCATGGAGCGGCAGATGACCCAGCTTGCCCAGCTTGGGCTGCTGAGCCGCTTCGTTGGTATGCTAACCGACAGCCGCAGTTTCCTCTCCTACACGCGCCACGAATACTTCCGCCGTATTCTGTGCCGCATGCTTGGCCACTGGGTCCAGGCGGGGGAAGTGCCTGAAGATATGCCGCTGCTGGGGGAGATGGTGAAAAACATCTGTTTCAACAACGCCCGCGACTACTTTGCCATTGAGCTGAACTGAGGCCGCGATGCGATATATCAGGATCCATGCGCTGGATAACGTTGCTGTCGCGTTGGTGGACCTGCCGGAAGGCGAAGAGATAGGTACTCCGCCGGAAGCTTTCAGGCTGCGCCAGCCGATCGCGCGCGGCCATAAGTTTGCGCTCCAGCCAATTGCCGAAGGGGCAAACGTCGTGAAGTACGGCTTGCCTATTGGTCACGCACTTTGCCATGTCGCCGCAGGTGAACATCTGCATTCCCATAACCTGCGCACCAACCTTAATGACGTCGATGAATACCGCTATCAACCGGAAGTTGTGCCAGCGGCGGAGCCTTTTGGCGACCGGAACGTCAACATCTATCGCCGCAGCAACGGCGCGGTCGGCGTTCGTAACGAGCTATGGATCCTGCCGACTGTTGGCTGCGTGAACGGCATGGCTCGCCAGATGCTGAGCCGTTTCCTGCAGGAAACCAATAACGCCCCGGATATCGACGGTGCCTGGCTGTTCAGCCATCAGTTTGGCTGCTCCCAACTGGGGGACGACCATCTCAACACCCGCACCATGCTGCAAAACATGGTGCATCACCCAAACGCGGGCGCGGTGCTGGTGGTGGGGCTGGGCTGCGAGAACAATCAGATCGCTGCTTTCCGCGAAACCTTAGGTGAATACGACCCAGAACGCGTTCATTTCATGGCGCTTCAGCAGCAGGACGATGAGGTTGAAGCGGGGCTGGAGCATCTCCACGCTTTGTATGATGTCATGCGCTACGACAGGCGCGAACCGGGTAAACTGAGCGAGCTGAAATTCGGGCTGGAATGCGGCGGTTCGGACGGCCTCTCCGGCATTACCGCCAACCCGATGCTGGGTCGGTTCTCGGACTATATGGTGGCGAACGGCGGCACCACGGTACTGACGGAAGTGCCGGAAATGTTCGGCGCGGAACGGCTGTTGATGAGCCATTGCCGGGACGAAGCCACGTTTGAGAAAACCGTGGCGATGGTCAACGACTTCAAACGCTACTTCATCGAACACCAGCAGCCCATCTACGAGAATCCGTCGCCGGGGAATAAAGCGGGCGGGATCACCACGCTTGAGGAGAAATCCCTCGGCTGTACGCAAAAAGCCGGTGAAAGCCAGGTGGTCGATGTTCTTCGCTATGGAGAAAGGCTAAAACAGGCTGGCTTAAACTTGCTGAGTGCGCCGGGTAACGACGCGGTCGCCACCAGCGCGCTGGCGGGAGCTGGCTGCCATATGGTGCTGTTCAGCACCGGGCGAGGGACGCCCTACGGCGGCTTTGTGCCGACGCTAAAAATCGCCACTAACAGCGAACTGGCCGAGAAAAAACCGCACTGGATAGACTTTGACGCAGGCAGGCTGCTGCATGGCAGCACGATGCCCGAGCTGCTGGCGCAGTTTATTGAGGCGATAGTTGAGAAAGTGAACGGCGCGCCAACCTGCAACGAGAAAAATGATTTTCGCGAGCTGGCGCTGTTTAAAAGCGGCGTCACGCTATGAATGTCATCTCCCCAGCGGTGAGGGAGAAAACAAGCTGCGGGATACAAGGTTGATCCCCTCTCCCTTTTAGGGAGAGGGTTAGGGTGAGGGTAAAAACCAGAAACGATGCTGCGGTTTAAGTCAGTGCCGAACACCCAGCGTGGCTCGTTGATATTAGCCGCGTAACAAATCGGCCTTCGCCAGACGAGCATCTTCTGCCTGGCAAACGGCGGCAGTAAAGATAACGTCGGTAGAAGAGTTCAACGCGGTTTCGCAGGAATCCTGCAATACGCCGATGATAAAGCCGACCGCCACCACCTGCATGGCAATCTCGTTCGGTATGCCAAACATGCCGCAGGCCAGTGGGATCAGCAGCAGCGAACCGCCCGCCACGCCGGAAGCCCCGCAGGCGCAAAGTGAAGCCACCACGCTCAGCAGCAGCGCGGTAGGTAGATCCACAGGCACGCCCAGCGTATGCACTGCCGCCAGCGTCAGTACCGTAATCGTGATGGCCGCCCCGGCCATATTGATCGTTGCCCCCAGCGGAATCGACACCGAATAAGTATCGCGATCCAGGTTCATCTTCTGGCACATGTTCATGTTAACCGGAATATTCGCCGCCGAGCTGCGGGTAAAGAACGCGGTCACCCCGCTTTCGCGCAGGCAGGCCAGCACCAGCGGATACGGGTTACGGCGAGTGGTCATAAACACCAGCAGCGGGTTGATGATCAGCGCCACGCTGAACATACAGCCCAGCAGCACCAGCAGTAGCTGGGCATAGCTCCAGAGCGTGGAGAAACCGGTGGTGGCAAGCGTGGAGGCGACCAGGCCAAAGATCCCAATAGGGGCGAAGCGGATCACCACTTTCACGATAAACGTCACCGCGTCAGACAGGTCGTTCACCAGATTTTTGGTCGTTTCGTTTCCGTGGCGCAGCGCAAATCCCAGGCCGACCGCCCACACCAGAATACCGATGTAGTTAGCGTTCAGCAGGGCGTGTATAGGGTTGGCAATCACGCTCATCAGTAAACCGTGAACCACCTCGACGATCCCGGACGGCGGCGTAATGTCCGTGGCGCTGCTGGTCAGATGGAGCGTGGAGGGGAACATAAAGCTAACCACAACGGCGGTCAGCGCGGCGGAGAAGGTGCCCAGTAAATAGAGCACCAGGATAGGGCGAATATTGGTTTTTTGGCCCTGCTGATGATTCGCGATGGAAGCCATCACCAGCGTGAGCACCAGCACCGGCGCCACGGCTTTCAATGCGCCGACGAACAGCGTGCCGAGCAGGCCGGTTGCGATAGCGGCAGGTTTTGAGACCAGCGCGAGCAGAATACCCAGCACCAGGCCAACGAGAATTTGTTTTACGAGGCTGCCGCGGGCAAAGCGCTGCAGTAGTCCAGAAGCTTGCGAACTCATGAATACCTTCCTGTGTTTCAGTGATGTCGTGCTGTGCCGCGTGCGTAGTGCGCTACGTCTGTGCGGTTGTAAGAAAATGTGTTTGCCCGGTGAGTATAAGGAAAAGCGTGGAAGGAAAAAGCATTTCAAGCTGGAATTGCGCTCAGTGTTAGATTTTACAACTAATTATTAACATGTGCGTCACATATTCAGCAGTTTGATGCGATAGCGGATTGCCAGAATGAAAAAGGGGCATTACGCCCCTCAATTTGTGATGAGAAGCTGGTCTATTTGACCGGCGTCTTTTGGTCATTACGGTGGTTGACCCACGCATTGATAATCAGCGTTCCCGCCAGAATCCCACCCACCACGCCGAGCGAAATGGCGACAGGAATATGGTAGAAATCAACGATCAGCATCTTGATACCGATAAACACCAGGATCACCGACAGGCCATATTTCAGCATCGAGAAGCGTTCTGCCACGCCCGCCAGCAGGAAGTACATGGCGCGCAGGCCGAGGATCGCGAACAGGTTAGACGTCAGCACGATAAACGGGTCGGTGGTGACCGCGAAAATCGCCGGAATGCTATCTACCGCGAAAATCACGTCGCTCAGCTCGACCAGAATCAACACCAGCAGCAGAGGGGTGGCGTACAGGAGGCCGTTCTGGCGCACGAAGAAGCGCTCGTTCTCAATTTTGTCCGTCATGCGCAGATGACTGCGCAGCCAGCGAACCAGCGGTTTATCGCCGATGCCGCTATCGTCCTCTTTTGCCAGCGCCATTTTCACACCGGTGAAGAGCAGGAAAGCGCCGAACACATACAGCAGCCATTCGAACTGGGTAATCAGCCAGCTGCCGCCGAAGATCATGATGGTCCTGAGGATTATTGCGCCCAGCACGCCGTATACCAGCACACGCCGCTGCAGCGCAGCAGGCACGGCAAAGTAGCTGAACAGCATCAGCCAGACGAAGACGTTATCGACCGCCAGCGCTTTTTCAATCAGATAACCGGTGAGGAAGGCCAGCGCCTGAGTATCGGCGACTTCACGGCCAGCGGTGCCGCTGAGATACCACCAGAAAGCGAGGTTAAACAGCAGGGAAAGTGAAACCCAGACCAGCGACCAGACGGCCGCCTGTTTCATCGACATGGTGTGCGAGCCACGACGGCCCTGAACCAGCAGATCGATCGCCAGCATGATGGCGACCACGACGGCGAAGCTGCCCCAGAGCAGCGGAGTACCGACAGTATGCATAATAAGATTCCTTGAAAACAAAAACGGCCAACATCAGAAGACGCCAGCCGCTTTCGCTTGCAACAGGGATCTCGCCTTCCGGCAAGGTCTCACTTACGACGTTTTCACGTCGCCCGGCAACCGGATGCTTGCGCATCGTAATGACGATTAACCGGCAATGAAGTTACTCCCCTTTGCAGGTAACAAAATATGACAAGCCATGGCTTTGGTCAATATTTGATACCCACTTTTATATGAAATACTTTACGCCGTGGCCTGCTGGTCCACGTCGTCCGCCGGGAACTTCACCCCGGTCTGGCGGCGAATCTCGGTCGCCAGTGCCGACGTAATGCGCGATGTTACCAGTCCGGCGTGATTAACCTCATTCTCTTCCACCAGGCGCGCGAACGTCTCCGCTTCGTAAAGCATGGTGTTGATATGCTGCGGGAGGCTCAGATCCTGCGGTTTGCCGCCGCGCGGGATAAACGTCACCCGCTGGCATTCAGAGATTTTTTCGATCACCAGCGATCCGGCTTCGCCCTGAATTTCGCTTGGGATCGTCGAGTCGCTCACTTTGGAATGCAGCAGGGTAACGTCAAAATCACCGTAGTTCAGCTGCACGGTGCCGTGCGCGTCTACGCCGCTGTCCAGCAGGGAAGCCGTGGCGTGAACGGCTTGCGGCTCGCCCCACAATGCCGCCGCCGAGGCCAGCACGTAGAAACCGATGTCCATGATCGAGCCGTTAGAAAATGCCGGATTAAAGGTGTTCGGGTTTTCACCGTCCAGGTAGCGCTGGTAGCGGGAAGAGTACTGGCAGTAGTTGAGCAGCACCTTGCGAATTTTCCCCACCTTCGGCAGCGCCTGCTGCAGGGCAATAAAGTTCGGCAGGCTGGCGGTTTTAAACGCCTCGAACAGCACCACCTGATTTTCGCGGGCGCAGGCGATGGCCGCTTCAACTTCGGCCAGATTAGACGCCAGCGGCTTCTCGCAAATAACGTGTTTTTTGTGGCTCAGGAACAGCAGGCTCTGCGGGCCGTGCAGCGAGTTAGGGCTGGCGATATACACCGCGTCGATCGCATCGCTCTGCGCCAGCTCATCCAGCGAAGTAAACAGATGCTCCACCGGGTAATCGTTGGCGAAGCTTTGCGCCTGTTCGAGGCTGCGGGAGTACACCGCAGTCAGCTTATATTTGCCGCTCTCATGGGCGGCATCTACGAACTGGCGGGTGATCCAGTTGGTTCCAATCACAGCGAAACGTATCATAAACGGGGGCGTTCTCCGGAAGTCGATAGTCAATAAATCGGGGCTTTATCAAGCCGCGCCGCTCAGCGCCAGCTGGGTAAGCCAAAGTCGTGTATCGAATTCTAACTGGTGATACTGCGGTTCCATATGACAGCACAAGGAGTAAAAAGCTTTGTTGTGATCCTTCTCCTTAAGATGCGCCAGTTCGTGAACCACAATCATGCGTAAAAAAGCTTCAGGGGCGGAGCGAAATACGGTCGCCACGCGAATTTCCGCCTTAGCTTTTAATTTGTTGCCCTGCACGCGGGAAATCGCGGTATGCAGCCCCAGCGCGTTGTTCAGCACGTGGATCTTGTTGTCATAGGCGACTTTATTTATCGGGGGCGCATTGCGCAGAAACTGGCTTTTCAACTCCTGAGTGTAAGCATAAAGCGCTTTATCGGTCGCGATGTTGTGCCCCTGCGGGTAGCGTTTTTCTAGCACCGCGCCGAGGCGCTGCTCGCTAATCAGGGTGCGCACCTGCGAGAGCAAATGCTCCGGATAGCCGCTTAAATAAATCAGTTCGCTCATGCTTGTCTCAGGTTGAAGGAAAAAAAGGTATACTCTCGCCCCCGCTATGGGGATATCACCAAACTTTACCATCCAGGAGGGCCGATGAGCCAATTAGACAACGGTTTTCGTTCACTGACGCTGAAGCGTTTTCCGGAAACGGACGACGTAAACCCGCTGCAGGCGTGGGAAGCGGCAGATGACTACCTGTTGCAGCAGGTAGACGAACTTGAGCCAGTCGGCCCCGTTCTTGTTTTTAACGATACCTTCGGCGCGCTGGCCTGCGTGCTGGCCGAACACAAGCCTTACAGCATTGGCGACTCGTACTTAAGCGAGCTTGCCACGCGTGAAAACCTGCGCGAGAACGACATCCCGGAAAACAGCGTCACCTTCCTCGACAGCACCGCGGCTTACCCGCAGGCGCCGGGGCTGGTGCTGATTAAAATTCCTAAGACGCTGGCCCTGCTTGAGCAGCAGCTGCGTGCGCTGCGCAAAGTCGTGACGCCGGAAACCCGCATTATTGCGGGTGCGAAAGCGCGGGACATTCACAACTCCACGCTGGAGCTGTTTGAAAAAATTTTAGGGCCAACCACGACCACGCTGGCGTGGAAAAAAGCGCGTCTGATTAACCCGACCTTCACCCAACCAGAGCTGGCAGATGTGCCGGAAACGCTGAGCTGGAAGCTGGAGGGCACCGAGTGGACGATTCACAACCACGCCAACGTCTTCTCCCGCACCGGGCTGGATATCGGCGCGCGTTTCTTCCTCGAAAGTTTGCCGTCGGACCTGGAAGGCGAGATTGTCGATCTGGGCTGCGGTAACGGCGTGATTGGCCTGACGCTGCTGGAGAAAAACCCGCTGGCGCAGGTGGTGTTTGTGGATGAATCGCCGATGGCGGTGGCTTCCGCGCGCCTGAACGTTGAAACCAACCTGCCGGGCGATATCGACCGCTGTGAGTTTATGATCAACAACGCGCTGTCCGGCGTGGAGCCTTTCCGCTTTAACGCCGTACTGTGCAACCCGCCGTTCCACCAGCAGCATGCCCTGACGGATCAGATCGCGTGGGAAATGTTCCACCACGCTCGCCGCTGCCTGAAAATCAACGGCGAGCTGTACATTGTGGCCAACCGCCACCTCGACTACTTCCGCAAGCTGAAGAAGATCTTCGGCAACTGCACCACGGTGGCAACGAACAACAAGTTCGTGGTGCTGAAAGCGGTGAAGTTAGGTCGTCGCCGCTAAATCTCCAGCGCTAAACGGGTGCCCTGCGCAATTGCGCGCCGGGCATCCAGCTCCATTGCCACATCGGCCCCGCCAATTAAATGCACGGCTTTACCCATCGCCTGTAAAGGCTCAGCCAGCTCGCGGCGCGGATTCTGCCCGGCACAAATAATCACGTTATCCACTTCCAGCAGCTGTGGCTCCCCGCCGACGGTGATATGCAGCCCGGCATCGTCAATACGCTCGTAGCTCACGCCAGCCATCATTTTCACGCCTCGCGCGGCAAGCGTAGTGCGGTGGATCCAGCCCGTCGTTTTGCCCAGACCTTCGCCCGGTTTGCTGGTTTTACGCTGCAGCAGGAAGATGCTGCGCGGGCTTTTATGCAGATGAGGCCCTTCCGGGCGCAGGCCGCCTGACGTTTGCAGGCTGGTATCAATCCCCCATTCTACGCAGAACTCGGCGATGCTTTGGCTGGTCGACGCCCCTTCCTGGCTCAGATACATCGAAGTATCAAACCCGATGCCGCCCGCGCCAATCACCGCCACGCGTTTGCCCACAGGGGCTTTGTCGCGCAGCACATCGACATAGCTCAGCACCTTCGAATGCCCGATGCCGTCAATTTCCGGCAGGCGCGGCTCAATCCCGCAGGCCAGAATAACTTCGTCATAGTCGGACAGCATCTCCGGGGTAACGTACTGATTCAGGCGAACGTCCACGCCGGTGAGGGCCAGCTTTCGGCGGTAGTAGCGTAGCGTTTCGAAGAACTCCTCTTTGCCGGGGATCTGTTTGGCGATGTTAAACTGCCCGCCAATCTCCGCCGCAGCGTCAAACAGCGTGACGCTATGGCCGCGCCCGGCGGCGTTGACCGCAAAGGCTAGTCCGGCGGGGCCAGCACCTACCACCGCAAGGCGCTTCGGTTGTGAAACAGGCACAACCGGCATTTTGGTTTCATGGCAGGCACGCGGGTTGACGAGGCAAGAGGTGACTTTACCCACGAAGATCTGATCCAGACAGGCCTGATTGCAGCCGATGCAGGTATTGATTTCATCGGCGCGATTCGCAGCGGCCTTAGAAACAAACTCGGCGTCAGCCAGGAAAGGGCGCGCCATCGACACCATATCCGCATCGCCGTCGGCCAGGATCTGCTCTGCGGTTTCCGGGGTGTTGATTCGGTTGGTGGTCACCAGCGGCAGCGCGACGTGGCCTCTCAGTTTTTTGGTGACCCAGCTAAACGCGCCGCGCGGCACGGAGGTCGCGATGGTAGGAATACGGGCTTCGTGCCAGCCGATGCCGGTATTAATCAGCGTCGCACCCGCTTTTTCTATCGCTTTGGCGAGCGTGACGGCCTGCTCAAAGTTGCCGCCGCCTTCGACGAGGTCGAGCAGCGACAGGCGGTAAATAATAATAAATTCTTTGCCAACGCGTTCTCTCACAGTACGCACGACTTCAACGGCAAAACGCATTCTGCGTTCGTAGTCTCCGCCCCATTCATCGTCGCGCTGGTTGGTGCGGGCGGCCAAAAACTGGTTAATCAGGTAGCCTTCCGAGCCCATGATCTCCACGCCGTCATACCCGGCTTCACGCGCCAGGCTGGCGCAGTGGGCAAAGTCCTCAATCAGCGTTAACACTTCTTCGTGGCTGAGCTCATGGGGTTTAAACGGGTTGATCGGCGCCTGAATGGCCGACGGGGCGACCAGCTTAGGCTGGTAGCTGTAGCGCCCGGTGTGCAGGATCTGCAGGGCAATCTTGCCGCCTTCGCGGTGCACCGCCCCGGTCACAATCTGGTGATGCGCCAGCTGGCTTTTGTCGTTCAGCACCGCGCCGTGGGCAACGGTCACCCCGGAGGCCGACGGGGCGATCCCGCCGGTGACAATCAGCGCCACGCCGTGCCGGGCGCGCTCGGCATAGAAAGCGGCAAGGCGCTCAGCGCCGTCCGGCAGCTCTTCCAGCCCGGTGTGCATCGAGCCCATCAGCACGCGGTTTTTCAAAGTGGTGAAGCCAAGATCCAGCGGGGCAAGCAGCGACGAGTAGCTCATAATAAATCCCAATTTGTAACATTATTGTTATGTGGTCGGATGAGTTCTAATTTAGCCGTCGCAGGGCAAAAGGGAAAAGGGGAGTGCGGCGAATGTGATGAGAGTCATATTCCCGCCTCCCCGAAAGCAAAATCAGGCGCGAGCCTCCTTCAGCAGATTCTGAATAACCTGCTCCTGCTGCTCGTAATTCCCCTCGCCGAAAGAGACATTGCGCAGCTGTCCGCGAGCGTCGAAGTAATAATGCGCTGGCCAGTACTGGTTTCCGAAGGCATTCCAGATCTGGTAGTTATTGTCGGTGACGACCGGGTACGGCAGCTGCCACTTGGCTACTGCCTTTTTCACCGAATCCAGATCTTTCTCCCACGGGTACTCCGGCGTATGCACGCCAATCACCACCAGGCCCTGATCTTTATACTTGTTGGCCCATTCCCGGACGTGCGGCAGCGCGTGCTGGCAGTTAATGCAATCGAAGGTCCAAAAATCGATCAGCACGACTTTGCCTTTCAGCGCCTCTGGCGTCAGCGGCGGGCTATTGATCCATGCGGTTCCCCCGGAAAGCGGCGGCATTGCGCTGGTGGGCGCGGGATCCACAATAGGCTGCAGCTTAGGCGCTGGCGTGGTGGTGGGGGAGAAGGCCAGCAGGCGCTGCTCCAGCTTCGCGCCGAAACCGTTGGCGTTTTGCAGCACCGCCGTGGTGCCTGAGGCGATAAACGCCACCGTGGCAAGCATAGCCACGCCAGCCACTCGACGCAGCTGCGCCATCAGCGCCATTTTCTCACGCAGGCGAACCAGCAGCCGGTGACCGCAGAACCACAGCAGCGCTAGCATCAGCGCGCAGCCGCTGCCGTAGGCCGCCAGCAGCAGGCCGGTGGTGACAGCCGAAGATCCGGACAAGCCGAGGCCGAGAATGGCCCCCAAAATCGGCCCCGCGCAGGGCGACCAAAGCAGCCCCACCGCCAGTCCGGCCAGAAAAGCCGACAGCGTGCCGCGAGTGCGGGAGCTTTGGTTGTTGATGGCATTCCCCACCTGCACCGCCGGGCGCATCAGCCGTTCGGCAAGCGCGGGGAAGATGAGCGTGAGCGCGGCAAGCGCCAGCATCCCCAGCGCTACCCAGCGGCCAGCCAGCGTGGCGCGCATGATCCACTCCCCGGCAGCGCCGACCAGCAAAGCCACGGCGGTGAACATGGCCACCATGCCGGCAAGCAGGGCGATGATTTGGCTTTTTTTGCCGCGAAATGCAGCGAAAAGCAAAGGAATAACGGGCAGCGTACAGGGGCTTAATAAACTGAGCATACCGCCAAGAAAGGCAATCAGAACGGGCATAACACACCTCACGGTTACAGGATGATTTCGGGGTATTTAACCCGCCTGATGTGTTCGTGATGTGTGGGAAAACCGTCCTGATTGTCAGTTTGTTTGTCGGCGACTCGGCGGCATACAGAGCGATACAATCAGGCTACAGGCAGCGTGATGCAGGCCTGCAAACCGCCCTGTGGCCGGTTAGTCAGCGTTAATTTCCCCCCTAACTGGCCGACAAGCTGGGCGGCTATCGCCAGCCCAAGCCCGGTGCCGCCGGTGTCGCGATTTCTGGAACTTTCCACGCGGTAAAAAGGCTGCAACACGGCGTCCAGCTCCTCCTCGGGGATCCCCGGCCCGTTATCGCACACTGCCAGCGTGACCTGGCTGGCTCCCGCCGTCAGGCTGACTTCAGCGGCGGTGCCGAACTTCAGCGCATTATCCAGCAGGTTGGTCAGAATACGGCGCAGCGCCTGGGGACGGGTCGAAAGCGGGAGTGACACTTCCGGCGCGGCAAACGTCACGGCTTTGCCGACGTCCTGATAATCGCAGGCAATGCTATCCACAAACGCCCTCAACTCAATACGCTGGGGAGCCTCTTCCAGACTTTCCGACGACCTTGCATAAGCGATGCCCTCGCGGACGAGATGCGTCATGTTGTCCAGATCCTGCATTAGTTTGTCGCGCAGTTCCGGCTCGTCGCTCATTTCCAGGCGCAGCTTCATGCGGGTAATCGGCGTCTGTAAGTCATGCGAAATGGAGGCCAGAATTTGCGTGCGTTCTTTCAGGTGCCCCTGAATTCTGGCCTGCATCGCGTTAAACGCTTTGGCCGCGTGTTCCACTTCCAGCGGGCCGCTTTCCTGCATGTCCACGGGGCTTGAGCTGGCGGGTTCCAGCGCTTCAACGGCGCGGGTAAAACGGGTAAACGGCAGCACCACCTGGCGCACGGCAAACCATGCGCAAAGCGCCAGCAGGACAAGCTGGATGGCAATCACCACCGGCAGCCAGGTTTCAATCGGCGGCATACGCGGCGTAAGGTCGATGGTCAGCGGCGAGCCGTCGGCCAGCGTCAAATGCGCCTGAATATGGGAGCGCATACCGGGAATGGAGGTGAAATCGAGCTGATAATGCTCGCCCAGCGCCTCTTTCAGAGATGCAATAGCGTCTTTAGAACGTTCGTCGGTGGGTGGTTTGCCCGGTGTCCCTGGCCCAAGAATGTAGTGATAATTTTCCCGGGCGAGTCGGTCCAGCCAGGCCGGTCGCTCATTGGGCGGTAGCTTGTCGAGGATCGCGACGCTGGTGGCAACGTTGTTTTGCAGGTTATCCAGCATCACGCTGCGGGCGCTGTTCATTCTCTCGAGCGTGGTTAGCGCCAGGGTCAGGCCGTTAGCCAGAAACAGGCCGACGAGAATGATGAGAAACAGCCGGGAAAGCAGAGTTCGGGGCCAAAGCCTCATTCTCGCGCCTCGACGATCGTCACGGGAACGGAAAGCACATAGCCTTCGCTACGCACGGTTTTGATGTAGGCCGGGGTGCGGGCATCCTCATTTAAGCGCTGGCGGACGCGGCTGACCAGTAAATCGATCGAGCGCTCGAATAGCTCTGCATCGCGGCCTTGAGTCAGGTTCAGCAGCTGATCGCGCGTCAAAACGCGCTGCGGGTGATCCAAAAACACGCGCAGCAGGCGATATTCCGCCCCGCTCAGGGCAACGATCGTGCCTTGTAAATCAATCAGATGCCGGGCCGAAGTATCAAGCTGCCACTCGCCAAAAGCGATGATCCTGCCCGCTTCGGTCACCTGCAAATTGGGGGGTAACGCGCGGAAGCGACGAAGGATCGCCTTGATCCGCGCCAGCAGTTCTCGGGCGACAAAAGGCTTTACCACGTAGTCGTCCGCGCCCATTTCGAGGCCGAGGATCCGGTCGCTGTCTTCGTTTCTGGCGGTCAGCATTAAAATAGGCAGATCTTTGTGCTTATCGCTGCGCAGCTGGCGGCAGAGCGTCAGCCCGTCGTCGCCGGGCATCATCACGTCCAGCACCACTAAATCGACGTGCTGCTTATCCAGAACGGAACGCATCTCCTTGCCGTTGGCCGCGCCGCTGGCCCGGTAGCCGGATTTTTCCAGATAGCTGACGATGAGCTCGCGAATATCGCGGTCGTCGTCCACCACGAGAATATGATCGATATGTTCCACCTGGGGCTCCCGGCGCTAAAAGTGAAGGCTAAAACTAGCATAGCCGCCCGGCAGTGAACGGCTATGTTTTTCTTTTTTTACTACAACTTACCGGCATCTACCACTGCCTTCACAAACGCCTCTGGCGCTTCTTGCGGTGGGTTATGGCCGATGTTTCCACTGAAGGTTCGGTGTTCATATTTGCCGGTAAATTTCGCCGCATAGGCCGCCGGTGCAGGATGTGGTGCGCCGTTGTTGTCGCCTTCAATGGTGATGGTTGGCACGGTGATATTCGGCAGCGCAGCCAGTTTTTTCTCATCAGCCGCGTACTTCTGCTCGCCGTTTTCCAGCCCCTGGCGCCAGCGATAGTTGCTCAGGGTAATCGCAACGTGGTCCGGGTTATCCAGTGATTTGGCGCTGGTGTTAAAGGTCTCATCGCTGAATTTCCAGCCCGGCGAAGCCTGCTGCCAGATCAGTCTGGCGAAGTCATGGGTGTTTTTCTCATATCCTGCCGCGCCGCGTGGAGTCGCGAAATAGAACTGATACCACCATTGCAGCTCGGCCTGCGGCGGCAGCGGTTTTTTCCCTGCTTCCTGGCTACTAATCAGATAGCCGCTGACCGACACCAGCGCTTTCACCCGTTCAGGGTGCAGCGCCGCTACGATATCCGCCGTGCGTGCGCCCCAGTCGTAGCCAGCGAAAATGGCCTGTTTGATATGCAACGCATCCATTAGCGCAACGGTATCCTGAGCCAGCGCCGCCGGTTCACCATTACGAGGAGTGGAAGGGGAAAGGAACCGGGTGCTGCCGAAGCCGCGCAGATTTGGCACGATAACCCGGTAGCCCTGCTTTGCCAGCTCAGGCGCTACCGTATCAAAGCTGTTGATGTCGTAGGGCCAGCCGTGCAGCAGAATTACCGGTTGCCCGTCTTTCGGGCCGAGATCGACATAGCCGACGTTCAGCACGCCCGCGTTAATCTGTTTTATTTGTCCGGCATCAAAGCCCGCGGCTTCCGCCTGGCAGGCGAAGACGACCGAGAGAGAAAGAGGGGCAATCAGCGCAGACAGGGTCAGTTTGTTGAACATGATGTTTTCTCCAAAGCCATTAGAAAATGTTCGGTTATCACATCACGAGATTGTAGGTGGTGTGTTTTTCAAACCGCCCTTTTTGCATGGCGGCGTATCTGGCGGGGTAGTGGATACAGTGTGATACAAAGTGTTTTTACCCTCACCCTAGCCCTCTCCCCAGAGGGGAGAGGGCCGGGGTGAGGGGAAAATTATCCTGCCACTCTCGGCACAAGCCCCGGCGCCTGCCACATCGACGTCGTCAGGCCGCTGTCCACCAGCGTTAACTGGTCGGCATACACTTTTTGCCATTTGCGCTTCATCTCGTCGTAAAGCTCGCGGTGCGCCGGATTTGGCGTGAACTCTCGCTGCCACTGCACCAGACGCTCCCCTGTGCTGGCTAGCGAATCAAAAAGCCCGGCGCCTACGCCAGCGGCAATCGCGCAGCCCAGCGCCGTGGCCTCTTTGACCACCGGCACGCGCACCGGCAGGCCGGTGACATCGCTCAGGATCTGGCTCCACAGCGCGCCTTTTGAACCCCCTCCGGCGAAGACGAGCGAGTCGAACCTCACGCCAGAAAAGCCGGAAATCTGCTCCAGATTACAGGCGGACACAATCGCCGCGTTTTCCTCTAAGGCGCGGAATAGCGTCGCTTTGTTGCACTTCTCAGGGTCGATGGAGAGGTTAATGAACGACGGCGCGGCGTGGTACCACTGCTTGAAATGCATGGCATCAGAGAAAATGGGCATCACCCCGTGGGAGCCCGCAGGTACCCGGCCCGCCATCTCTTCCATTAGCGCATAGGTATCCACGCCGAGGCGCTCGGCCAGCAGCTTTTCTTCCGCGCAGAAGGCGTCCCGGAACCAGCGCATCGTCAGGCCGGTGAAGAAGCTAATGGACTCCGCCTGCACCATGTTGTGGATGACGTGTGGGTTAATGCGGATGTTCATGTCGGGGTCGGTTTTGATTGCCGGCAGGTTCACCACCTGCTGCCAGAATGTGCCGCCCAGCACCGCCGTCTGCCCAGGCCGGACAATGCCCAGCCCCAGGCAGCCAAGCTGGACGTCGCCGCCGCCCATCACCACCGGCGTGCCTTTTAGCAACCCGCTTTCTTCAGCCGCCTGTGGGGTTATGCCGCCCAGCACGGTGCCGGTTTCTTTGACCGGGGAAAGTATGTCGGCGCGCAGCCCGGCCATATCCAGCAGGGCAGGCCGCCAGTCGCGGGTCGATAGATCCAACATCCCGGTCGTACCGGCGTTAGAGGGGTCAACCGCCAGCTCACCGGAGAGTTTGGCCGCCAGCCAGTCGCTGATCATGGTGATGGTGGCGGCTTTGCGGTAGATATCCGGGCGATGGTGTGCCAGCCAAAGCAGGCGGGGCATGGCGCTCAGCGCCAGCGTCTGGCCTGAAACCTGGTACACCTCGGATTCAAACTGGAAGTCGTGGATCTCTTTCAGCTCGCTGACTTCGCGGCTGGCGCGAGCATCCACGTTTGCGCAGGCCCAGATTGGCTCGCCGTGGCGATCGTACAGCACAATCCCTTCCCGCATAGAGCAACAGGCAACGGCACTTATCGCCGAAGAGGAGAGGTTAGCGTTGTGCAGGGCCTCGCGGATGCAGCGGCAGGCCAGCTGCCAGTTAACGGCGAGATCGAACTCCATCGATCCCGGCACATCTGTCACGCTCAAGTGCTTCCATTCGGCCTGGCCAACGGCTATTTGCTGGCCAGAAGTATCGAAGATCACGGCGCGGATACTGCCCGTTCCGGCGTCCAGTGCAAGTAGATAACTCATTCACAGACCTCTTCCGTCGCTCGTTCAATAAATAAACTCTTATCTATCGCGGGCGATTTGACCGATCTATTTGGATGTTTTGTGATCGCTGCACGGTTGCGATGGGCGATCCCTGACTAAGTTTTTGAACACTATCTCTTATTCACTGATGGATCCGGGAGAGAACTTGATGGCAGATCTGGATGATATTAAAGATGGAAAAGACTTCGGTATTGGCCAGCCGCAGGAGAACCGGGCGTTTTACCTGAAGGGAAGCGGGGCGCTGGACTGGGGCATGCAGTCGCGGCTGGCGAGGATTTTTAACCCCATCACCGGACGCACCGTGATGTTGGCTTTCGATCACGGCTATTTTCAGGGGCCGACAACCGGCCTGGAGCGTATTGACCTCTCTATTGCGCCGCTGTTCCCTGAAACCGACGTGCTGATGTGTACCCGCGGCATTCTGCGCAGCGTGGTCCCGCCTGCCACCAACAAACCTGTTGTGCTGCGCGCCTCCGGCGGCAATTCGATCCTCAGCGAACTCTCGCGCGAAAGCGTCGCCGTGACGATGGAGGATGCTTTACGCCTCAACGCCTGTGCGGTGGCCGCGCAAATTTATATCGGCAGCGAGTATGAGCATCAGTCGATCAACAACATCATCAAGCTGGTGGACGAGGGAACGCGCTACGGCATTCCTACGCTGGCGGTTACCGGCGTGGGCAAAGAAATGGCCCGTGACGCGCGCTACTTCTCGCTGTCTAGCCGCATTGCCGCCGAGCTTGGGGCGCAGTTTGTAAAAACCTACTTCGTTGAGGACGGTTTTGAGAAAGTCGCCGCCAGTTGCCCAGTGCCGATCGTTATCGCCGGAGGTAAAAAACTGCCCGAGCAGGAGGCGCTGGAGATGTGCTTTAAGGCGATAGACCAGGGCGCATCCGGTGTGGATATGGGGCGCAACATCTTTCAGTCTGAAGCACCCCTGGCGATGCTGCAGGCGGTGAAGAAGGTGGTGCACGAGAAAGCATCTGCCCGCGAGGCCTATCAGTTCTGGCTTGAAGCGAAGCATCAGGGAGGTAAGGCATGAACGTCACGCTGGTGGAGATCAACATTAAGCCAGAGCGGGTCGACGAGTTTCTGGACGTGTTTCGGGCGAATCATGAAGGCGCCATCAAAGAGCCCGGTAATTTACGCTTTGATGTGCTGCAGGACCCGGAGGTTTCAACGCGATTTTATATCTACGAGGCCTATCAGGATGAGGCCGCGGTGCTGGCGCACAAGAAGACCCCGCACTATCTCGCCTGCGTTGAAAAGCTGGATGAGATGATGTCTGAGCCGCGTAAGAAGCAGAGTTTTATTGGGCTGCTGCCGTAGGGAATGCCCCCTCACCCTGGCCCTCTCCCCATGGGGGAGAGGGGAAAAAACAAAGGGAGTGGGTTGAATAGGAAAAACCCACTCTCCCTGTTAGGGTGAGGGTCACTCAGCTTTCCTGCGCCTCTGCCGTCTCATCCTGCGTCACTCTCAGCCTGTAAAGCGCGCGCTTCGCGCACTCAAGCACATGCTCGCACTGCTCAATGGTCAGCGTCAGCGGCGGCTCGACCCGAATGGTTTTGGCATTATTCAGCGTCCCGGCCACCAGCACCTGCTGGCGGAACATCTGGCTGGCAAACTCGTAGCCGATGTCGTTGTCGCGGAACTCAATCGCCATTAACAGCCCCTGGCCGCGTGCCTCAACAACCAGATCGGGGAACTCACGGACCAGCGCCCGGAAGCCATCCAGCAGCAGTTGCCCTTTCTGAGCCGCCTGAGCAGGCAGATTCTCTTCCAGCAGGTAGTGAATAGCCGCCAGCGCCGCAGCGCAGGCCAGCGGGTTGCCGCCGAACGTGGTGGTGTGCAGGAACGGGTTATCAAACAGCACGGAAAACACCTCTTCTGTCGCAACCGTGGCACCAATCGGCATCACGCCGCCGCCCAACGCTTTGGCAAGGCAGAGAATGTCCGGCTGCACGTTTTCGTGTTCGCAGGCAAACATCCTGCCGGTGCGGCCCATCCCGGTTTGCACTTCATCCAGAATCAGCAGCACGCCGTACTCGTCGCAAAGTTGACGCACCGCAGGCAAATAGCCTGGCGGCGGCAGAATCACCCCGCCTTCGCCCTGGATGGGCTCCAGGATCAGCGCGGCTACATCATCACCGGTTTTACGACATTCGCTGAACTGCGTGCGTAATGCCTCGATATTGCCAAAGGGCACGTGGCGGAATCCCGGCAGCAGCGGCATAAATGGTTTACGGAAAGTGGATTTCGCCGTGGCCGAAAGTGCGCCCAGAGACTTGCCGTGGAACGCGCCGCTGGTGGCAATAAAGGTAAATTTCCCTCGTGGCGACTGGTACGCTTTGGCCAGTTTTATTGCGGCTTCCACGGACTCAGTACCGCTGTTGCTAAAGAAGCTGTATTTGAGTTTACCCGGAGTCAGTGTGGCAAGCGTTTTAGCGAGCATCGCCCTCAGAGGGTCGAGCAGTTCCTGGCTGTGCAGGGGCTGCTTTTCAAGCTGATGCTGAACGGCGGAAACAACGACTGGATTACGGTGCCCCACGTTAAAGATGCCGAACCCACCCAGGCAATCGATATACTCTTTGCCCTGGGTGTCGACAAGCGTATTCAGGCTGCTCGCTTGCCACTCTACGGCTCCGTAATCCCCGCCGGCGGTAACGGACTTGCGGTACTCAAGAAAACCCGGATTAACGTGCTGCTGGAAGCTATCAACCACCTCCCGGTTTAGCGCCTTCATCTCCTCATGGCTAAGTGACTTCTTTTCAATAATGTTCAGTGCGTGCGCCGTACAGGCAAGGGCCGAGGCGCTGGAAGGTAACCTGTTCAAAATGTGCTCCTGGGTGTGGCGTATCACGCGATACACAAAATAAGTATTGCAGGGATTGCGCCAGGTAGCGCGCCGTAGGTGAAATCGGGATAAACGCCCGCAGGAGTACATCTGTGCAATAATTAATCACAATAGATGACATTTTGCGTGTTTTAATGCTGAAGGCCGATTGCGTGAGCATGACTTTGCTGAGAAGAGATTTGCACTATTTTGGGGCGACATGTTTCCGTATGGCGCAAAAAGGAAAATAAAGATCGGGCTTATTATTGTTTAGCATTTCTTAATGGTTAATAGATGCTTATTTATTCTGAAATACCGTATAACAATAAATGTCCTTATTCGTAAAGTTTTTAATATGGATTGGCCGTTTAGGATTTGTTTAAGTTATGATTCGGCGTGAAAATTAACCCGCGATATTCGTTATCATCAGGTGGTGGATATTAACTTGACCCGTTAAACACAAGGTGTGCATAGCGTGACTATCAATATAAAGGACATCGACAGCTCTTTATCAGAGCTAAATATTGCCATCCGCGATCATTATAACTGGGCAAATAAGTGCCTGCGCCTCAGCCTGCTGGGCGGTGAACCCGATAAAGAAATCAACGATCTTCATTCCCATCAGCATTGTCGTTTCAGCCGCTGGCTGGGGCAGCGTTTGCAGGGGGGGAGTCTGGACCGGGAGTTGATTCTGCTGATTGATAAGCACCACACCGATATGCACGCTGCCGCCCGGGTACTCATGTTATCTATTATCGGCAAACAGGTTAGTGAAGAATTGCTGAATCATTACAATGAAGCGCAGCAAAATTTTATTTCCAGTATCGACCAGTATAAAGAATACCTTTTTTCCTACCGCAATTTGTACGACGCGTTAACCGGCCTGCCGCTACGCCATTTAATGTATCAGGAATTTCCGCTGATACGCTCTCGCTGCGAGCGTGCGGAGCGCAACCTTTATTTGCTGATCATGGATATTGACCGTTTTAAAACGATCAATGACACCTGGGGACACAACGCCGGAGATGATGTGTTGCGCAGCGTCGCATCCATTCTTAAAGGGGCTACGCGTAACGAAGAGCGCATTTATCGCTTTGGCGGCGAGGAGTTTATTATGCTGCTGGAAGCGACCAGTCGTGAGCAGGCAGAGCAGGCCGGGCAGCGCATTTGCCAGCACTTAGCCAGCCAGCCCATCAGCGTGGATGACCACGCAATCCGCGTGACGGTAACCGGGGGGCTGACCCTCGTCAGTGCGAATGACTCCCTGCACAGCGCCATTGGTCGGGCAGACAAAGCCATGTATTACGGCAAAAACACGGGCCGCAATCGCTGTATTCTGGCTTTGTCTGATGAAGAAATGGTCACGCTGGAATAATGCGTTACGCGTTCGCCATCCTGTGTTCCCCGTTTACCAGCGCAGCACGATCGAAGGTGCGCTCAATCACCCCGTTGGCCATAAACGCCGCCCGGTCGGACATATGCGCAATCACGTCGGCATCGTGGCTGACCAGCAGATAGGTCATGCCGTGCTGCTGCTTCAGACGATTGAGCAGGTTGAGGATCTCCGCCTGGACCGACATATCCAGCGCGGAAGTGGGTTCGTCGAGCAGCAGAATTTTGGGGCGAAGCAGCAGCGCACGGGCAATCGCCACGCGCTGGCGCTGGCCGCCGGAAAGCTGGTGCGGGTAGCGTTTTGCCGCCTCGGACTGCAGGCCGACCTGCTCTAATGCTTCCGCCACTCGGGCTTCAATCTCGCTTTCACCATGGATTTTCAGCGGCTCGGCCAGCGTGCGCCAAATCGTGTGGTTGGGGTGCAGCGAGGCATACGGATCCTGAAACACCATCTGCACTTCGCGACGCAGCGCGCCCTGGAAGCGTTTCCCTGCCGCAATGCGGTTGCCCATCAGCTCCACATCTCCCTTCCAGTCACGCTGTAGCCCGGCCAGCACGCGCAGGATGGTAGATTTCCCGCAGCCGGAAGCGCCAATCAGGCTAAATGTCTCGCCCTGTTCAAGAGAGAAACTGGCTCCGGCGACGGCGGTTTTGATCCCGCCTTTGGCGGCGAACTGCACGCTTAGATTATCAACCTTAACGATCGCCATAGGTTTCTCCTGGCTGGAATTCGATGCGGTTCAGCGTCGGTAGCATCTGCCCGTAGGTATCGGCATTTGGACGGCAGGTCCAGAGCGTGCGCGTGTAAGGATGCGTGGCCTGTGCCAGTTCGCCTGCCGCCATTTCATCGACTTTTTGGCCCTGGTACATCACCAGCACGCGGTGACAGTGTTCCGCCACCAGCGGCAGATCGTGGCTGATCAACAGCAGCGCCATTTGCCGCTGTTCGCACTGGGCTACCAGCAGCTCAAGGATTTGGTTGCGCAGGCGGGCGTCGAGCGCCGACGTAGGTTCGTCCGCGATCAGCACTTTGGGATTATTGGCGAGCGCAATGGCGATCATCACGCGCTGGCCCATGCCCCCGGACAGTTCGCCGGGGTAACGCATCAGAACCGCATCCGGCAAACCAACGGATTGCACCAGTTCGCGGCAGCGATCGCGGCGTTCGGCAGTGGACAGCTTCTGGTGCAATCGTAGCGCTTCGTCAATTTGCTGCTGCACGCTTTTGACCGGGTTCAGCGCATAGCGCGGGTCCTGCAGCACCATGGCGATGTCACTCCCGCGCAGCTGGTTCCAGCTCCGGGCATTCATGTCGAGCAGGTCGTGCCCCATCACGCTGAGCTGCTCTGCACTCACTTTGCCTGGTTTACGCACCAGCCCCATCAGCGCGCGAGCCGTCATGGATTTGCCTGAGCCGGATTCGCCGACCAGCGCCAGGCGTTCATTGCCCAGCGTGAAGGAGAGGTTGCTGACTACCCGGCTACCGGGATAGTCGATATTCAGCCCGGAAACGGTAATTCTGTTAGTCATGTTGCGGCTCCAGCACGTCGCGCAGGCCATCGCCCAGCAGGTTAAACGCCAGGCTGCTCAGCAGAATGGCGGTGCCCGGAATGGCGGCAATCCACCATTGGTCGAAAATGACCTGCATTCCGTCGGCAATCATCGCGCCCCATTCGGACATCGGCGGGCGGGCGCCTAAGCCGAGGAAACCCAGACCGGCGGCGGCGAGAATAATCCCGGCCAGATCCAGCGCCAGGCGCACGATGGCGGAAGGCAGGCACAGCGGAAGAATATGGCCGACCAGCAGCCGGAAGCCTTTGATGCCCATCATTTCTGCGGCCGCAAGATAATCGCTATGGCGCAGGCGCTGTATTTCACTTCTTGCCTGGCGGGCATAGGCGGGCCAGGTGGTCAACGCCAGCGCCAGCGCGCCGTTAACCAGTCCTGGGCCGAGCATTGCCACAAAGGCAAAGGCCAAAATCAGGCGGGGCATCGACATGACTACATCGGTAAAGCGCATCAGAATCCGCTCCAGCCAGCCGCCGTAATAGCCGGACAGAATGCCCATCAGCAGCCCAACCGGCAGGGTAATAATGGTCACCAGCAGCACCAGGCCCAGCGCCGGGCGAGTGCCGTAGAGCAGGCGAGAAAGCAGGTCGCGGCCATAGCTGTCGGTGCCCAGCAGATGTTGGGCGTTGGGCGCCTGCAGGCGCGCGGCGGCATCCTGCCAGTTGGGATCGAACGGAGCCAGCCACGGCGCAAACAGCGCGATAAGTACCAGCCCGGCAATGATAATCAGCCCGCTAAGGGCGGCCGGGGAGCGCAGCATGCGTCGCAGAAAAAGAGAAGACGGCATCAGCGGATCCTCGGGTCGGTGGCGCGCACCAGTATGTCGGTCAGGTTATTGATCAGCACAAATGACACGCCGATCAGCAGCGTACCGCCCATGATGGCGGTGGTATCCTCGGCAAACAGCGCGGTGGTGAGATAGCGGCCAATACCCGGCCAGGAGAAGACGGTTTCCGTCAGCACCGCACCTTCGAGCATGCTGGTGTAAGCCAGAGCGATCACGGTGAACAGCGTGCCGCGAATGTTGGGCAACACATGGCGCACCAGAATCGCCATGTCGCCTGCGCCCTTCGCGCGGGCGAGCGTAATGTACTCTTTGTTCATTTCGCTCAGGCAGGCCGTGCGGGTCAGGCGGGTGATGCTGGCGAGAGAATAATAGGCCAGCAGCAATACCGGCAGAATCAGGTGGTTAATGGCGTTGAGAAACGCGCCTTTATCGCCGGAAAGCCAGGTATCGATCAGCACGAAGCCGGTTTTGGCCTCGACGCTGTACTGGTAAATATCGTCGAGCCGCCCAGGCCCGGCGCTCCACTGCAGACGAGCATAGAAGAGCGCCAGCATCAGCAGACCCAGCCAGAAAATAGGCACGGAGTTGCCCAGCAGGGTAAAAGTGCGCACCACGAGATCCAGCGGTGAACCGGCGAACCGGGCGCAAAGCACACCAAAAAGTACGCCAAGTACGCTGCCGACGATAAGCGCCAGGGTGGCGAGTTCCAGGGTGGCGGGGAACGCTGAAAGCAAATCATGCAGCACCGGCTGGCCGGTTGAGCTGGCTATGCCTAAATCGCCGTGGGCGAGATTGACCAGATAATGCCAGAACTGCACGGGTAGCGACTGGTCCAGCCCCAACTGGTGGCGAACCTGATCGTAAGTGGACTGGCTGGCGTGGTCGCCGACGATTTGCAGCACTCTGTCCACCGGGGACAGCGCAGACAACGCGAAGGTAATCAGCAGCAGGCCAATCAGGGTCAGAGCAAGGGTAAATATTCCCTGAAGCAGGGTGAGCAGCGGACGCCGCAGACGCTGCGACGAAGGCGAGACTTCGAACATGGGTAACTCTTTTATGCGCTAATGGTGATTAACCCCCCGACCGGCCTCTTTCACGACGGAAAGGGCGGGGCGAGGGGCCGTTCAGTTATTTCGTGACGTTATCGTAATACACCATATCCGCATTCAGGCCCTGCTGGTAGCCTTTGATGTTATCTCGCACCACAACCTGAGTTTTACCCTGGTCAATAAACACGTACGGGGAGCTACGCTGCAGCTCTTCCTGCAGTTTGGTATAGAGATCTTTGCGCTTGGCCGGATCGGCCTCTGCTACGGCAGCCAGCGTTTGTTTATTCAGCTCCGGGATCTGCCAACCGTTCAGACCGGCCACGGTGCTGGCTTTGCCGTCGTTATAGGCGAAGGCGCTGGCGTTGGAGTGGGCGTCGAAGTAATCCGGGATCCACAGGCGAATGGCGGCCTGGTGCTGTTTCGCGCGTACGCGGGCATACACCTGGCTACCGGCGGCTGGCAGCAGATCAACCTTCACGCCGCCCTGGGCAAAGCTTGCCTGCATGGACTGAGCGATGGTGATAAACGGCGGTTTGTTTTCCACATCCAGCGAGAAATGTGCGTCTTTGATGCCCGCTTTCGCCAGAATTTCTTTCGCTTTCGCCGGGTCAAATTTGAACGGGGTATTTTCCAGCGCGCCCGCGAAGCCGACCGGCAGGAAGCTTTGGTGAACGAAGTACTGGCCTTTCAGCAGATCTTTAGTAATGCCCTGGTAATCCACCAGGTAGCGAGCCGCTTCCCACAGCGCCGGGTTTTTCAGCAGCGGGTTGGCGTTGTTGCCGACGTTAAACACTAAATAGTTCTGCTCGGCTGAAGGAATGCTCAGCACCTTCACGCCCGGCTTGCCTTCCAGCGCGCTGGTCTGGTCAGACCCCAAATCACGGGCGATATCGGCGTCACCCTGCTGAATCAGCAGGCGGCGAGCGGCCGGATCGGGCACGTTTTTAATAATAATGTTCTTCACTTTTGGCGCATCGCCCGGAGAAGTCGGGTTGGCATCCAGCACGATAGCCTGATGTGGCTGATAAACGCGCATTTTGAACGGGCCGCTGCCGGCAGAGTGCATTTTCAGCCATTCGTTGCCGAAGTCACCGGCTTTCACGTTTGGCTCAACCGCTTTTTCATCCACGATGGAGGCGATAGGCGTGGAAAGAATATTCAGCGCAACCGCCGGGCTGACGTCCGCGGTCCAGTGCACTTCCAGCGTGTGGTCATCCACTTTCTTCAACTGGCTGGAGATGTTGTCCGGCTGCCAGCCCAGTACGTTCAGGATAAAGGCCGGGGATTTGTTCAGCGTGACCGCGCGGGTGTAGGAGAAGATCACGTCTTCCGGGCGCAGCGGGTTGCCGGAGGCAAATTTAGCGTCCGGGCGCAGCTTGATGGTCAGTTTCTTATTGGCCGCATCGCCTTGCCAGCTGGCCGCCAGAATCGGCACGACTTTGGCCGGGTCCGTGCGGTCTGCCTGCACCAGGCGCTGATAAAGGCTCGGCACGGTCTGAATACTTGAGAGTTCGTTGGCCTCAGCCGGATCAAGGCTGACGATGTCGTCCAGCCCTTGAGCTACCACCAGGGTATCCGGCGGCGTGGCAGCGTGGGAAGCCGCAGACAGCGCAGCCAGCAGCAGTAATGGCAGAACTTTTTTTTGCATGTGTGTACCCTGTAATGGTGTTTTTTATCGACTTTTCTCAGTGTATTTACGTTAGGTGAGTTATCTCAATTCACAAAGTCAAAATTGCGCTTTGCATATAAATATACGATATATCCAATGCGATAAAGTGCTGAGAACCTGACGGCCACTTGCTGTGAGGGAGCGTCAATATCGACGATGATGAAGGTTCGGTTAAGCTTCCGTTCACCGTACCTGTTTTCTCCCTCGCCCCTTTGGGGAGAGGGCCGGGGTGAGGGGCGTGGCGTAATGCCACCTGAGACATTCACATGTCCGGTAGCGGAAGATAAAACTGAACGGAACCCCATCCGCCCTAACACAATCGCTTGTGTTTGCCACGAAGAGGCCGAACAGGAAAAGGCCAAAAAAAAGCCCCCACGCGCTGGTGAGGGCTTCTCTATTCATCTCTTCTCCCGCACGGGGAGAGGGTCAGGGTGAGGGGAAAAACTACTCGTTAATCCTCGGATGCTGATCCACCAGCAGAGCACGCTTCGCCTGCAGCGTTTCGATTTCCTTATCCAGGTCCTCAATTTTCTGCTCGATATTGTCGTGATGCTCCTGCACGATTTCACGCGCTTCGGCAATATCAGACGCCGCGGGCGTCGCGCCTTTCAGCGGCTTATTGGCGGTCTCTTTCATGGTGATCGCGGTAATCAAGCCGATAATCGCCACCACCATCAGGTAGTAAGCCGGCATCATCAGATTTTGCGTACTTTCGACCAGCCATGCGGCAAGCGTTGGCGTCAGGCCGGCAATCAGCACCGAAATGTTAAAGGCGCTCGCCAGGGCGCTATAGCGGATGTGGGTCGGGAACATCGCCGGTAAGGTCGAGGCCATCACCCCAATAAAGAAGTTCAGCACCACCGCCAGCACCAGCAATCCGGCAAAAATCAGCCCAATGGCGCCGCTGTTAATCAGCATAAAGGCCGGGATAGCGAACGCGAACAGGCCAATACTGCCGAGGAAGACAAACGGGCGACGACCAAAACGGTCGCTCAGCAGGCCGATCATTGGCTGCACGAACAGCATCCCCACCATAATGGCGATGATGATCAGCACCCCGTGCTCTTCCGAGTAATGCAGGTTGTGGGACAGGTAGCTCGGCATGTAGGTCAGCAGCATGTAATAGGTCACGTTGGTTGAAATCACCAGACCAATACAGACCAGCAGACTGCGCCAGTGCTTAGTAGCAATCTCTTTGAACGAGACTTTTGGCCCTTCGGCCAGGCCTTCGCGATCGCCTTGCTCCATTTTCTCAACGTGCTGCTGGAATGCCGGGGTTTCTTCCAGCGCATGGCGCAGATAAAGCCCGATAATACCTAACGGCAACGCGAGGAAGAACGGAATACGCCAGCCCCAGTCGAGGAAGTTTTCTTCGCCAACGATAGCGGTAATCAGCACAACCACGCCCGCGCCGCAGACGAACCCGGCTATCGAACCGAAGTCCAGCCAGCTGCCCATAAAGCCGCGTTTACGGTCGGGAGAGTATTCGGCTACAAAAATAGACGCGCCGGTATATTCCCCGCCGACCGAGAAGCCCTGGGCCATTTTTGCCAACAGCAGCAGGATAGGTGCCCAGATGCCGATAGTGGCGTAAGACGGGATAAGCCCGATGGCAAACGTACTGAGCGACATGATGACAATGGTGATAGCCAGGATTTTCTGACGACCGTATTTATCCCCTAACATCCCGAAGAACAGTCCACCTAGCGGGCGAATCAGGAAAGGAACAGAGAAGGTCCCCAGGGCGGCAATCATCTGCACGCTAGGGCTGGCGTCCGGGAAGAAGACTTTACCCAGAGCGTAAGCAACAAAACCGTAAACACCGAAATCAAACCATTCCATCGCGTTGCCCAGTGAAGCGGCAGTGATGGCTTTTTTCAGACGCGCATCGTCAATGATAGTGACGTCACTGACCTTGATCGGTCTGACTTTCTTTTTCCTTTTTAACATTCTTTATCCTCGTGTTTTCCTTGCGGGGGTAAAAATTCCCTCTGTAAGTGTAGTGCGCCGCGCAATAAGCGCTGGCGAAAACTGCAGCACTCAGATGAGGCGGCAATAAAGCGAAAGTGAAAAGTAATAACCTATTGAAACTATGTGAAATGCAACGCTTAAACTAGTCTCATAAATTATGTGGCTAATACTTAGAACTGTGATCAATATCAAATTTTTTAACTAAAGTAAAATTTCGCTACGCCGAAATAACATGCATACCACCAAAGAATTAACATCTGGATAACCTCTCAAAGGGAGTTGCTATGTCCGCCCATGTGCCGGTCACCCAGCGTGAATACACGCTTGATGACGATACGACCCTGATGTCCACCACCGATCTGAAAAGTTACATTACGCACGCGAACGATACCTTCGTGCAGATCAGTGGCTACTCGCTACATGAGCTAAGCGGCGCCGCACACAACCTCGTGCGGCACCCCGATATGCCTAAAGCGGCCTTTGCCGATATGTGGTTCACCCTGCAGCAGGGCGAGCCGTGGACGGGCATCGTGAAAAACCGCCGTAAAAACGGTGACCATTACTGGGTACGTGCCAATGCGGTACCGGTGGTACGCCACGGCAAAACCACAGGCTATATGTCTATTCGTACCAAAGCCTCACCGGAAGAGATTGCCGCTGCGGAGCCGCTCTACAAGGCGCTGAACGAAGGCCGCAGCAACAAGACCGTCTATAAAGGCCTGGTGCTGCGTAAAGGGCTGTTCGGCAAGCTGCCAACCATGTCACTGCGCTGGCGTATTCGCGGGTTAATGAGCGGTTTGTTTGTTCTGCTCATGGCCTCGGCGTTTGCCCTCGGGCAAAGCCCGCTGCAGATGTTAGCTATTGCGGCATTTACCGCCTTAGCTTGTGTATTACTGGAATGGCAAATTGCCCGTCCGCTGGAAAACGTGGCTCGCCAGGCCCTGGAAGTGGCTACCGGCAACAGCCACCGCGTGAAGCACCTCCAGCGCAGCGATGAAATCGGGGTGATCCTGCGCTCCATCGGCCAGCTTGGGCTGATGTGCCGCTGGCTTATCAACGACGTCAGCAGCCAGGTCGCGAACGTGCGCAGCGGCAGCGAGGCGATGGCCAAAGGGAATGACGATCTGAATGAACGTACCCGCCAGACGGTGGTTAACGTACAGCAAACGGTGGCGACCATGAACCAGATGGCGGCGTCGGTGCAGACCAACTCGGAAACCGCCTCGGCGGCAGACAAACTTTCCAGCTCCGCCAGCGACGCGGCGGCGCAGGGCGGGCAGGCGATGGAAACCGTGGTCACCACCATGGACGACATTGCCGACAGCACCCAGCGCATCGGCTCCATCACCAGCCTGATTAACGACATCGCCTTCCAGACCAATATCCTGGCGCTTAACGCGGCGGTAGAGGCGGCTCGAGCCGGTGAGCAGGGCAAAGGGTTTGCCGTGGTGGCCGGGGAAGTGCGTAACCTGGCGCAGCGTAGCGCCAGTGCGCCAACGATATCCGCAAGCTGATTGACGCCAGCGCCAGCAAGGTGCAGTCCGGCACGGTGCAGGTGCATGAGGCGGGGCGCACCATGCAGGATATTGTAGCTCAGGTGCAGAACGTCACTCAGCTTCTCGGGCAGATAAGCCACGCCACGTCAGAGCAGGCGGATGGCCTGGCGGACATTACCCGCGCGGTGGCAGAGCTGAACGCGATAACGCAGAAAAACGCTGCGCTGGTGGAAGAGAGCGCGCAGGTCTCGGCGATGGTGAAGCACCGCGCTACTCGCCTCCAGGATGCGGTCACGGTTCTGGGTTAAGGTGTTTCCGGCGGTTAGCCAGCGCTATCCGGCTGGCTCCGCTTATACAGGCGGCGAGGGTGACCAATCTTGCCGTACAGCATTTCGACGCTGAGAAAGCCTTTTTCCACGCAGTGTTCCAGGTAGCGGCGGGCGGTGGTTTTGCTGAGTTTGGTTTCGCTGACCACGTCGTCTACCGAGAAACAGCGCTGAGCTTCGGCTTCGCGAAACAGGCGCTGGACCAGCTCCAGAGTATTCTCCTCGATACCTTTGCTGCCCGCATCCAGCGGGGCGTTGCGCGCCTGCAGCTCATAAAGCTTATCGACGTTCTGCTGATCCACCACCTTCCATTCGCGCTGCTGCTGGCTGAACTGCACGAAGCGCTCCAGTGAGTGGCTCAGGCGCTTCCACGAGACCGGCTTGAGGATGTAGTCAAACGCGCCGCTGCGAATCGCCTGGCTGCAGGTGTCCATATCGCTGGCGGCGGTGATGAAGATCACCGAGCAGGCGTGCTGTTTTAAAAGGTCGCTGCCAAACAGCGTGATGCCTTTCCCGTCCGGCAGATAGTTATCCAGCAGGATAAGCTGCGGCTGCTTTTCCAGCATCAGGCGCTGGGCGGCCGCCAGGCTGTTGGCTATTCCCACCAGGTGCAGATGGGGGTGCTTATCAATCAGCTCCGCGTGAAGTTCGGCCAGTTCGCTCTCATCCTCCACGATAAGCACGTTAATCATTTCATTTTGCATACTCAAAAGCCTTACGTTGGGCTGAGGTCGCTCCCCGGAACGACAACATCTGGAATAAATACTGAGAACACGGTGCCGCTCGGCAGGTTATCGGAAACCTCCACCGTGCCCTTCGCCAGCGCGACGTAGCTGGCGATAAGATGCAGGCCGAGCCCGTGGTCGCCGTGGGTTTTGGTGGTGACGCCCGGCGTGAAAATATGGTCACGCAGTTCAGGCGCAATGCCGACGCCGTGGTCGGCCACCTCGATGACCAGCTCCCGGTCGTTTATCACGATATAGACTTCCACCGGCTGGTGCTCGCCTTCGGCGCGCTGGGTGGCCTCGATGGCGTTATCCAGCAGGTTACCAATAATCGAAATCAGCTCGGATTCCGGCACGTTGCTCGGCATTCTCGTCATGCTGCAGGCCGGATCGAACGCCAGCGACACGCCTTTCTCACGCGCTCTGGCGTATTTGCCCAACAGCAGGCCGCACAGCGTGGCGGAACAGAAGCGTGCGGAGACAAAATCCAGCACTTCCTGGGCGTGCTCGGACTGCGCTTTGATATAGCGTTTGGCGTCATCGTAGCGGGCCATATGCAGCAGCCCGGCGAGCGTTGCCATGCGGTTAAGCTGCTCGTGCCGCATGATGCGTAGGTTGTCCACGTAGCGTTTCACCTGGCTGAGCTGGAAGCTCAGGCTATCAATATCTTTGCGGTCGCGGAAGGTGATCACCCAGCCCTGCAGCACGCCCTCAAGCTCGATACGAACCCGGCTGGCAAGCACGCTGAGATCGTTAAAGGCGCAGATTTCATCGTGGGTATCTCGCGCCAGCATGACTTCAGGATCGAAGAACGTCACCGGCTGGATCACCTCGGCAATCTGCTTGCCGCGGATCTCGCGTGAAGGCTGTTCCAGGCCCAGCAGTTTCTTCGCCGCCTTGTTGATCACCTCGATCTGCGAGCGGCTGTCGATGGCGATCACGCCTTCGTAGATCGACTCCATCATCGCTTTTTGCTGGCGCACCAGCAGGCTGATCTGCCGCGGCTCCAGCGAGAACATCTGCCTTTTGATACTGCGGGTGAAGTACCAGGAAAAGATAAACAGCGCCAGCAGCAAAATGATCGCCGCCAGCAGGATGTTGATCACCTTGCCGGACGTGACGTCATCGAGGTAGCTCTTCAGGTAGCCCACCGACACAATGCCAATCACCTTGCCGTGCTGGTCGAAGATTGGGGCTTTGCTGCGCAGCGACAGGCCGAGGCCGCCTTTGCGCAGCGTGGTGATGCTTTTGCCCTGCAGCACTTCCTCATTATCGCCGCCGACCAGCGTTTTGCCCACGCGGTCGGCATGCACGGAATGATAGAGATGAATGCCGTGTTCGTCGCCGATGACGATAAAGCTGGCATCGCTATGCACGACCAGCTTTTGCATAAAGTTGTGTATTGCCGGAATATCTTTTTTTTCCACCGACTCCTGCAGGGTAGGAATTAAGGCAATCTCTTCCGCCTGAATTCTCGCCCGGGTGCTCATTTCCTGATAAAGCTGGCGGCCAACGTCGAAATAGTAATAGGTTCCGAGCATGGCAAAGAGCACGGAAAAAAAGGCAACCAGGTAGATAAACAAGCGTATCTGAAAGGAAACTTTCATAGGCCAGGCGTGTATTCAGTGAGGCAAAATGGCAGCTTAACACCGATGCCCCGCTGGCTGCGCGGCTTTGAACGAAAGTTTGAACAACCTCACGCAACGGCACTTTTCGTTAATTTCAGCCAATTTTTTTGCACTCTCTTAAGGTTTGTCTAAGCCGGGAATAAAAACCATAAAAACCACGAAGAAATAAAAACCATTAACGCCATAGATGCCTTTAAATTAACGGTTTTAATCTGCTACCCCTCACATTACAGGGGTATTTAATCTTTTAGTCTGCCCCGACAAATTAAAAAAAGGGGCTTGATATGAGCACGACCGATGATTCCTACAACATCATTCCTGAATCCATTGATATTAATAAGCCTACGCTCAAAGAGCGCTGGTGGCATATTCTCGACAGCTGGAAAGTGGGGATTATCCCGCTGCCGCTGTTTGTGCTGGCAGGGGCGCTGATCGCCATCGACTGCCTCGGCGGTAAACTGCCGAGCGATATTGTGGTGATGGTGGCGACGCTGGCCTTCTTCGGCTTTGCCTGCGGCGAATTTGGTAAACGCCTGCCGGTGATCGGCAAAATGGGTGCCGCCGCCATCTGCGCCACCTTCATCCCTTCCGCGCTGGTGTACTACGGCCTGCTGCCGGACGTGGTGGTGGAGTCCACCACCAAATTCTATAAATCCACCAACATCCTTTACCTCTACATCTGCTGCATCATCGTCGGCAGCATCATGAGCATGAACCGCACCACGTTAATTCAGGGCTTCCTGCGTATTTTCTTCCCGATGCTGTGTGGCGAAGTCGTGGGCATGATTGTTGGCATGGGCGTTGGTCTGGCGCTGGGCCTTGAGCCGTTCCAGATCTTCTTCTTCCTGATCCTACCGATCATGGCCGGGGGCGTTGGGGAAGGGGCGATCCCGCTTTCCATCGGCTACGCCACGCTGCTGCATATGGATCAGGGCGTGGCGCTGGGCCGCATTCTGCCTATCGTGATGCTGGGCAGCCTGACGGCGATCGTTATCTCCGGCTGCCTGAATCAGCTGGGAAAACGCTTCCCGCACCTGACCGGCGAAGGTGAACTGATGCCGGGTAAAACCAACGGCGGTGAAAAAGAGCAAACCGCCGCCCTGTTCAACGGCAAAGCAGATGTGACCACTATCGCTTCCGGCGCGCTGCTGGCGGTGCTGCTCTACATGGTGGGTATGCTGCTGCACAAACTGATTGGCCTGCCGGCTCCGGTCGGGATGCTGTTTGTCGCGGTGCTGATCAAACTTTGCCACGGCGTTTCCCCACGCATGCTGGCGGGCTCGCAGGTGGTTTATAAATTCTTCCAGACCGCCGTGACCTATCCAATTCTGTTTGCCGTGGGCGTCGCCATTACGCCTTGGAATGAGCTGGTTGACGCTTTCACTATTACCAACCTGCTGGTCATCGTCAGTACCGTCAGCGCGCTGGTGGCGACCGGTTTCTTCGTCGGTAAAAAAATCGGTATGCATCCTATCGACGTGGCCATTGTGTCCTGTTGCCAGAGCGGGCAGGGCGGGACCGGCGACGTCGCCATTCTGACCGCCGGTAACCGCATGTCGCTGATGCCGTTCGCCCAGATTGCAACCCGCATTGGCGGGGCGATCAACGTCTCGGTGGCGCTGCTGGTGCTTGGCAACTTTCTTGTCTGACTTTTGATTAACCAGGAACTGTTATGAAACTCGCAAGTTATGTACTTCAGGGCCAGCGGAGCTACGGCGTGGTAACGCCGGAAGGCATCGTTGACCTGGGCCGCCGTTTAGGCTCGCGTTTTGCGGATTTAAAGGCTTTGCTGGCGGCAGACGCGGTGCATGAAGCGCTGGCGTTTGCCGGGCTGAAGGCCGATGTGGCGGCGTCAGACGTTCGCTGGCTGCCGGTCATCGAACGCCCGGAGAAAATTCTCTGCGTCGGCATGAACTACGCTGACAAGCGCAAAGAGTTCGACCAGCACAATCCGGCTCCAACCCTGTTTGTGCGCTTTGCCGACTCCCAGACCGGGCATGACTCCCCGGTGGTGAAACCGCATCACTCCAGCGAGTTCGACTATGAAGGCGAGCTGGCGGTGATCATCGGCAAAGGTGGGGTGAACATTTCTGCGGCGGATGCCCTGAACCACGTCGCGGGCTACAGCTGCTATATGGACGGGTCGGCGCGCGACTGGCAGCACACCTGGTTTACCGCCGGGAAAAACTGGCCGCAGACCGGGGCTTTTGGCCCGTGGATGACCACGTCGGATGAAATTCGCGATCCGCACGATCTGGCGATCCGCACCTGGCTGAACGGGCGCATGGTACAGGAAGACAACACCAGCAGCATGATCCACAAGGTTGCCGAGCTTATCGAATACATCTCGACTTTTACCTCGCTCAGCGCGGGGGACGTGATCATCACCGGTTCTCCCGGTGGCGTCGGCAAAAAGCGCACGCCGCCGCTGTTCATGCAGCCGGGCGACCGCATTGAAGTTGAAATTGAGCGCATTGGCCATCTCAGCAACGTGATCGTTGCGGCCCGCGAGCCTCTGGCTTCCGGGGCGGTGGCGCACTAACGCTATGTTCCAGCCCAACCCCATCGAGTTCAGTACCGTCGATCCGCTGCGGCAGCCGCAGGCGCTGGCCGCCATTCGGGATCTGCTGGGGCGGAACCAGCTCGGGCTGGACGGCGACATTCAGCTGTTCGTCGTCGCCCTTTCAGGGGCAAAAATCGTCGGCTGTGCCGGGCTGGCGTGGCGCACCATCAAATGTGTGGCGGTGGATGAAGCCTGGCGTGGGGATAACCTTAGCGTGCGTTTGCTGGGGGAAATCCAGCATATCGCGATGGAGCGCGGGCAGGCGCATTTGTTCCTGTTCACCCGCCCCTACAACCTCGACCGGTTTCGCCAGAGCGGCTTCTGGCCGCTGGTGCAGGTGGATGAGGCGGCGGTGCTGATGGAAAACACGCCCGTCGGCATCAGCCGCTACTGCGCCGGGTTGGAGAAACTGCGGCAACCGGGCAACCGGATCGGCGCCATTGTGATGAACGCTAACCCGTTCACTCTCGGCCACCGCTATCTGGCCGAGCAGGCGGCGCAGCGCTGCGACTGGCTGCATCTGTTTGTGGTACGCGAGGACGCTTCGTTTTTTCCGTTCGAGGAGCGGTGGGAGATGGTTCGCCAGGGAGTGGCCCACTTGCCTAACGTGATTGTGCATCCGGGGTCCGACTACCTGATCTCCCGAGCCACCTTTCCGGGCTATTTCCTGAAAGAGAGCGGGCTTATCGACAAAACCTGGAGCGCAATGGACCTGATGATTTTCCGTGACTACGTTGCCCCGGCGCTGGGCGTGACGCACCGCTTTGTCGGCAACGAACCGTTCTGCGCGGTGACCCGGGAATATAACCAGGCCATGCGCTACTGGCTGGAAGTGCACCGTCACCACAGCGCGGCGTCGATTCAGGTGATCGAGCTGCCGCGAAAATGCCATGCCGCCGGACGAGAGATTTCCGCCTCTGAAGTGCGAGCCTTACTCAAGAGCCAGCAAATGGCCCGCATCCGGGACATTGTCCCGGACAGTACCTTTAGCCATCTCCAGCGGCACTACGCGCGGGATGTGGCCTGAATTTTTTAACCAGGACAAAGCCTTATGAGAATCGTAAAGCAAGCCTTAGCCGGGACGCTGGAGTCCAGCGATCTGCTGGTGAGAGTCGCCCCCGCCGAAGGTGAGTTCAGCCTGATGATACACAGCGAAGTACAAAAGCAGTTCGGGGAGCAAATTCGTCGTGTGGCGGAGCAGACGCTCGCTCAGCTCGGCGTGAAAGAGGGGATTTTTATTCTGGAAGACAAGGGGGCACTGGACTGCGTGATCCGCGCCCGTTTGCAAAGCGCGGTGCTCCGTGCCGCCGATGCCGAACAGATTGACTGGGGAAAACTACAATGAAAAAACTCCGTCGCAGCATGTTGTTCCTCCCCGGCGCTAACGCCGCCATGCTCTCCACCGCTTTTATTTACCGCCCGGATTCGATCATGTTCGACCTGGAAGACGCCGTGGCGCTGCGTGAGAAAGACACCGCCCGCGTGCTGGTGTTTCACGCTCTGCAGCACCCGATGTACCGCGATATCGAAACCGTGGTTCGTATTAACCCGCTTAACACCCCGTTTGGCCTGGCCGATCTCGAGGCCGTCGTGCGCGCCGGAGTGGACGTGGTGCGCCTGCCAAAAACCGACACGCCGGAAGATATCTTCCTGCTGGAATCTCACCTCGAGCGCATTGAGCGTGAGTGTGGCCGAGAGCCGGGCTCCACCAAACTGATGGCGGCGATTGAATCCGCCGTCGGCGTGATCAACGCCGTCGCCATCGCACGTTCTTCCCCGCGTCTGATTGGTATTGCGCTGGCGGCGTTTGATTACGTGATGGATATGCAAACCGAGCGTGGCGACGGCACGGAGCTGTTCTATGCCCGCTGCGCGGTGCTGCATGCCGCGCGCGCCGCCGGGATTGACGCGTTCGACGTGGTTTGGTCTGACGTGAATAACGAGGCCGGGTTCCTGCGAGAAGTCGAGCTAATCCGCAAAATGGGCTTCAACGGTAAATCGCTGATCAACCCCCGGCAGATTGAGCTGCTGCATAACGCCTACGCGCCAACTCAGGACGAAGTCGATTATGCCCGCCGGGTGATTGCCGCCGCCGACGAAGGGGAGCGCAACGGCCTGGGCGTAGTGTCGCTCAACGGCAAGATGATCGACGCGCCAATCATTAACCATGCGCAGGTGGTGCTTGAGCGCGCCGCGGCTTCCGGCGTGCGCCGTTAAGGACAAAACAATGAGTAATATGACCGAACTTTTACACCTTGAGTATCCGCATCTGGCCCATCTGCGAAGCTTCGACGGGGCGCATCAAACCACACCGTGGCTGGTGGATGCCGAAGCGAAGAAAACCCGTAAGCTTTGCGACACGCTGGAGCAGGCGATTGCCCAAAGCGGGCTGAAGGACGGCATGACCATCTCCTTCCACCATGCTTTCCGGGAAGGCGATCGGGTGATTAATCACGTGGTTGCCACGCTGGCTCGCCTTGGATTTAAAGATCTGACGCTGGCCTCAAGTTCGCTGATGACCTGCAACGAAGCGCTGATTGAGCCCATTCGTAACGGTGTGATCACCCGCATTTACACCTCCGGGATGCGCGGCAAGCTGGCGGAAGCGATCTCTCATGGCCTGATGGCCGAGCCGGTACAAATCCACTCCCACGGCGGGCGCGTGAAGCTGCTGCAGGACGGCGAGCTAAAAATCGACGTGGCATTTCTAGGCGTGCCGTGCAGCGACGAATACGGCAATGCCAACGGCACCCACGGTAAATCCTGCTGCGGCTCGCTGGGCTACGCCAAAGTAGACGCCCATTTTGCCCGCAAAGTCGTGCTGTTAACCGAAGAGCTGGTGCCGTTCCCCAATATGCCCGCGAGCCTGATGCAGGATGAGGTGGACTACATCGTTCAGGTCGACACCGTGGGCGATCCGGACAAAATCAGCGTCGGGGCAGCACGTGTCACCAGCAACCCCCGCGAGCTGATGATTGCCCGCACCGCAGCGGAAGTGATTGAACATTCGGGCTACTTCCGCCCCGGCTTCTCCATGCAGACCGGCTCCGGCGCGGCGGCCACCGCATGCACGCGCTTTATGGAAGAAAAAATGGAGCGTAATGGCGTCGTCGCTCGCTTTGCCCTCGGGGGGATCACCGGCAGCCTGGTGGATCTCCATGAGAAAGGGCTGATCGAAAAACTGCTCGACACCCAGTGTTTTGACGGCCAGGCCGCCGCCTCTCTGGCGCGTAACCCGAACCACGTTGAGATCTCCACCAACGTTTATGCCAATCCCGGAGCGAAGGCCACGAGCTGCGATCAGCTTGATGTGGTGATCCTCAGCGCGCTGGAGATCGATATCGACTTTAACGTCAATGTGATCACCGGATCTGACGGCGTTATGCGCGGCGCATCCGGCGGACACTGCGACGTGGCGAGCGCGGCAAACCTGACTATCGTGGTTGCTCCGCTGCTGCGCACGCGCATTCCTACCGTTGTTAAACGGGTGACCACGCGCGTTACGCCAGGTGAAAGCATTGATGTGCTGGTGACGGATCACGGCGTGGCGGTTAATCCGACCCGGCCGGAGATCCGTGAACGGCTTGAGGGGGCGGGGATGAAGATCGTGAGCATAGAAGATCTTTACCAGCGCGCTATTTCCCTGACCGGCGAGCCGAAGCCGATCGAATTTACGCCGCGCATCGTCGGCGTGATCCGCTACCGCGACGGCAGCGTGATCGACGTGGTGCGTCAGGTCAAAGAGGAGTCAGCCCAATGAGTGAAACGCTTGTGGAAGCGGAAGGCGTTACCCTTGCAGCCCTGCTTGAGGCGAAAGAGCGGCGGGCGCACCGGCAGCAAGAGTGGCTGGTTAAGTACCGGCAGCCGGTGCTTTCCCTGACGCTGGTGACGCCCGGCCAGGTAAAGGACAGCATTCGCTACCGCAACTGCATGGCGGTAGCGCTGCAGGCCTGCGACCAGCTGCTGTGGGGCAACCGCTGGCCGGTGCTCGAGCGGCAGGTACTGTGGCTGCCGACCGGGGCCGAAGCGATGTGGAGCGTGGCGCATTCGGCCAGCGAACTTAAGGCGGCAACTGTCGGGCTGGAGCAAACCCATCCGCTCGGCAGGCTGTGGGATGCGGATGTGATTTGCCCCGACAATGGCCCGGTCGGGCGGACTTCGCTGGATTTGGCGGGCCGGCGCTGCCTGGTGTGCAACGAGCCCGCGCATGCCTGTGCACGCTCCCGCCGCCACCCCATGGATGAAGTGACCGCGCGCGTCGAGAGGCTGATAGATGGCTGGTTTGCCAGGGATTAAATCAAGTACTGCCGCCGCCCCGGATGTGCCAGCCCTGGCGCGGCAGGCGCTGCTGGACGAGGTGTGGCTAACGCCAAAGCCGGGGCTGGTGGATGCCGCCAACAACGGCTCGCACCGGGATATGGATCTGCCAATGTTTCTCGGCAGCATTGCGGCTATTGGCCCCTGGTTCAGCACGTTCTACGCTTTAGGGCGGGAACATGCCGGGCGAGGTGCCTGTGAGATGCTGCGGCTCATCCGCCCGGCGGGCATCGCCTGCGAACAGGCGATGTATCAGGCCACTCAGGGCGTGAATACGCACAAAGGTGGCGTGTTTTCGCTGGGGCTGCTTTCTACCGCCGCTGGCCGTCTGCAGGGGCAGGGCAAAGCGCTAACTGCATCGGCGGTGTGTTCCACCGTGAGCGAGATCTGCAGCGGGATTGTGGAAAGAGAACTGGTCGCGGCCCGGAAGGCTTCTTCCGTTGGCGAAAGGCTTTATCAGCAGTTTGGCCTGACCGGCGCACGCGGCGAGGCGGAAAGCGGATTCCTTACTGTGCGCCAGCACGTGCTGCCTTACTGGCAGGCGGAAAGCTGCCCGAAGCGCCGTCTGCTTGCGGCGATGTTGCGTCTGATGGCTGCTAACCCAGACACCAATCTTGTGTCGCGCGGCGGGCTAAACGGACTGCGCTATGTGCAGCGTTACGCAGCGCGCCTGATTCAGCAAGGCTGGCACGAGGACGATCTTCGGCAAATGGATGCCGATCTTATTGCCCGCAACCTCAGTCCCGGCGGGAGCGCGGATCTGCTGGCCGTCAGCGCTGTTTTAGCGGAAATTGCGGTGTGAAGGCAACGCAGCACGAATTTCATGCTAATGAGACCCGTTTTTGTCTAGTCTGAGGTTTTCACTCTTGATAATAAAAGGAGTACCTCATGGCTCAGACCGCAGAGAAAAACCGTCGCTTTGTGCTGGCGAAGCGCCCGCAGGGGATGCCGACCCGCGAAGATATCCATCTGGAAGAAGTGGCTGTTCCGACGCCGGGAAAAGGTGAAGTGCTGCTACGCACGCTTTTCCTCTCCCTCGACCCGTATATGCGCGGGCGCATGAGCGACGCCAAATCCTACTCGGCGCCGATTGCCATCGGTGAAGTTATTGTGGGGGGAACCGTCAGCCGCGTGGAAAGCTCTCAGCATCCTGATTACCAGCCGGGCGACCTGGTTCTGGCCGACTCTGGCTGGCAGGATTATTCACTTTCCAACGGGGAAGGCCTGCAGAAGCTGGAGAAAAACATGTCTCATCCTTCCTGGGCGCTGGGACTGCTTGGCATGCCGGGCTTTACCGGCTATATGGGGCTGACGGACATCGGTAACCCGCAGCCGGGTGAAACCGTGGTGGTTGCGGCAGCCAGCGGCGCGGTGGGTTCGGTTGTAGGGCAAACGGCTCGCCTTCGCGGGGCGAGAGTTATCGGCATTGCCGGCGGGGAAGATAAGTGCCGCTATGTGAAGGACACGCTGAAGTTTGATGAGTGCCTCGATCACCGTGCCAGTGATTTCGCTGAACAGCTCGCCAAAGCCTGCCCGAACGGCATCGACGTCTACTTTGAAAACGTCGGCGGGGCGGTGTTTGACGCCGTCTTCCCGCTGCTGAATACCAAAGCGCGTATCCCGGTTTGTGGCATGATCAGCCAGTACAACGGCAACAACAGCGCCTTTGAGCACGATCGTCTGCCGGAGCTAATGGCGACTATCCTGAAAAAACGTATGCGCGTGGAAGGGTTTATCATCAGCCAGGATTACGGCCATCGTTACCCGGAATTCTACAAGCAGATGAGCGAGTGGATCGCCGCCGGAGAGATTGAGTTCCGCGAGGATATCGTGGACGGGCTGGAAAACACCGTGGAGGCGTTCCAGGGGCTGCTGGCCGGGAAGAACTTCGGCAAGCTGATTGTGAAGGTGGCGGAGTAAAGGGAGGACTCTGTCGGCAGAGTGTCGCCTCTTAGTCAAAATCTTTACGATTATGTAGAGTCGGCTAAGGTTCCGTTCACTTCCAGCCCTGTTTTATATGTAACCCGGCATAGGTGAACGTCTTAGGGGAGTCACCGTCACTCCCCTAAGAACCCGGACTCCCGGCCAAATAAATCGGCCGCGTGAGCGGCAGACCTCAGGCGGGGTTGAGCTGTCGGGAACAGCGAAAGAGAGCGATCGTCGGGAACGAATCGCGAACGACCCCGAATGTTTGGGT
>AKXM01000050.1 GCA_000277545.1 Enterobacter sp. Ag1
CTGGCGGATGGCCGCCAGCCACTCTCTGCGCGGGCCACCCGCCATGAGATAATTTTCACTGTGAACCTCGAACCAGAGAGAGGATGGACTGGCCCAGGCGTCGGCGTAATGCTCGGGCTTAAGGCTTAATCCGGCGCCTAAAGAGTGTGTCATCGTCATGGGAGTGGCCCTTTGATTAGCCTTCGGTCAGCGAGCCGTGGCCATTCGGCGTCTGGATCGCGGTGCAGGTCCCCGCAGGCACCATTTTGTAGGCATTTTTCTGGTAATCGACTTTGGAGGTTCCCGCGCAGGTGGTACCGGCGCCGGCCTTACAGTCGTTGTCTGCGGCTTTGGCAATGCCAAAACAGCGCTCAAGGTTTGGCCCGGTTAATTCAGCGGCAAAGGATGCCGCGCTGAAAGAAACCAAAGACAGGGCAATCGCGGACATAGCAATACGGTTCATCGTGTTCTCCAGATAATTAAAATGAATTTAGGGACGGCAATCATCGGCTATTTATTGAGAGCGTTATTTCCTCCTCATTGAATAAGACGCATTAATTTCCCGACGTAATATTCACGGCTTTAAATATCGTGCGGGCGACATTTTTCGGGTCGTACAGCATCGGCACATGGCTGACCGGTAACTCGGTGACGTGGGCGTGAATTTTCTTCGCCATCGCTCGCTCCAGATCCGGGTTGATCATCCGGTCATTGCTGCCGACCAGGAACCAGCTCGGTTTCTGCTGCCAGGCAGCGGTGGTCACTTTTTCGGTAAAGCTTGCGGCGGCGATCGGCATCTGGGTGATGCCAATAATGTTCTGCGCTTCAGGCGTCGCATCCTGGGCAAAATCGGTGGCGACGGCCTTCGGATCGAGGCTCAGAAAGCCGTCCGCACCCTTGATGATTTTTGCGCTGCCGGGCGGGGCCGGGAAGCTGTTGGCCAGATCGGCCGTGGACTGACCCGGCGATGGTGCAAAGGCATTGATGTACACCAGGCCTTTCACTTTCGGATCGTTACCCGCCTCGGTAATCACCGTCCCGCCCCAGGAATGACCTACCAGAATAACGTCGCCTTTGGCACGGGCGATGGCGCGTTTGGTCGCCGCCACGTCGTCTGCGAGTGAGGTTAATGGGATCTGCGCGGTGATGATTTCGTAATGGCGCGTTTGCAGAACCGGGATCACCTGCTCCCAACTGCCGGTCGCGTCGGCGAAGGCGCCGTGCACCAACACGATGGTGTGCTGAGTTTCCGCCTGGGCGGCAAATCCGGTCATCAGGCCAGCCGCAGCCAGCGCCAGCAGCGTTTTACGCGTGGGTTTCATCTTCTTTTCCTGTTTTAGGGGGTGGGAATAAATCAGCGGTAAATATCGGCGCTGCCGAAGTAGCTGTTGTTGCCGCCGGCGGAGACCACTCGCCAGGCGCTAGCCCCGGCTTTTTCAGCTTTTGCAGCCAGTTTTTCATTGAGCTGGTCGAGAGACAGCGTGGTGCTATCGCTTTCTGTGACGGTGCCAATTTTGACCAGGCCCTGAGCGCTGTGGACTTCTTTGGCAGCAAAGGCAGGCGCTACAGCAGCGGCCAGGACGAGCGGGAGAATAACGGTGCGGAACAGTTTCATCATAAGCCTCACATATCGGGTCGTTGAATACGTTGCCGCCTGAAGGTGGCGGATGCGCTTATTTAACGCCTGGTTTGTATGTGGGCTGTGTCAGAGGGAAGGGGATTTGTTTTGTTATTTAGCCGTGGGCGGTGTGGATACAAAACAACACAATTCTTTTGTGCTGAGCCGGGATAACCCCTCTCCCCGAGCGGGAAGAGGGGAAACGAGCGGTTAGTTTATGCCTTCCCGGCTCTCTTTTTTGGCTTCTTCGGCCTCGATGGCGCGATACCAGCGCGGGTGGTGCTTCTTCGCCCATCGGCGGCTGACTTTGCCAATGACCATGCCTTTAATCGATCCTTTCACCCAAAAAGCCATGTACATATGGATCAGGATGGCGTGGATCAAAATAATGGCTGAAGCGGCGTGGATAAGCAGGCTGTAGCGAATCATCCACATTGGGAAGTAGTGCGCAAACCAGGGCCGCCAGATAATAATCCCGGTCACCAGCAGCACGAAGATCATGCTCATGATGCTCCAGAACATCATCTTCTGCCCGGCGTTGTACTTGCCCACGTCCGCCACTTTATGCTCGTTGCCTTTCAGCACCTCAACAATGCCCTTCAGCCAGGGGAGATCCTGCTTGTCGGGAATGTTGTGATGCACGAAGCGCACGAACATAAACATCAGCGCCACAAAGATAGCCACGCCGAAGAACGGGTGAAGAATGCGCCCCATCTGCGGCGTGCCGAAGGTTTCCGTCAGCCATTGCAGCGTCGGGAAGAACAGGGCAATGCCGGACAGCGACACGAGGAAGAAGCAAATCACTACCGTCCAGTGGCAGGCACGGTCGATGAATTTGGTTCTGACGATCATCTTACTCATGCTTGTCCTCCTCATCTTCGTCCACCTCTTCGTTCGGCCCGATCCCGACATAGTGGAAAATCAGGGCCGCGAAGGTAGCAACAAACCCGGCAGCCGAGAGCGGCTTCAGAATGCCTTTCCACAGGTTGATTGGGGTATCAATCTTCGGCTCTTTCGGCAGGTTGTGGTACAGCTCCGGCTGGTCCGCGTGGTGCAGCACGTAAACGACGTGTGTGCCGCCCACGCCCTGCGGGTTGTAAACGCCCGCCTGTTCAAAGCCGCGTTTTTTCAGCTTCTCAACGCGCTGCTCTGCCATGTCCAGCATCTCTTTGCGAATACCAAAGCGAATCGCACCTGTCGGGCAGGTTTTCACGCAGGCAGGTTCCTGGCCTACGCTAACGCGGTCAACGCACAGGGTGCATTTATACACGCGGTTATCGTCTTTGTTCAGGCGAGGGATGTTGAACGGGCAGCCCGCGATGCAGTAGCCGCAGCCGATGCAGTGCTCGGACTGGAAGTCCACGATGCCGTTGGCGTACTGAATAATTGCCCCAGCGGACGGGCAGGCCTTGAGGCAGCCCGGATCTTCGCAGTGCATACAGCCGTCTTTGCGGATCAGCCATTCCAGCTTGCCGTTTTCACGGGTTTCTGAAAAACGCATCAGCGTCCAGGACTTGGCGCTCAGGTCAGCAGGGTTGTCGTATACCCCCACGCAGTGGCCGACTTCGTCGCGGATATCGTTCCACTCCGAGCAGGCCACCTGGCAGGCCTTGCAGCCGATACAGCTTGTGACATCAATGAGCTTGGTGACTTCTTCCTTGAAGTCACGTGCTTGCGGCGGCGGGGTGAAGCTGTTGGTCGCCGAGCGTTTGATAATATCCTGAGATTGCATGGACATTGTTTCCTCCCTTACGCCTTCTCAATGTTGACCAGAAACGCCTTGTACTCCGGCGTTTGCGAGTTGGCGTCACCCACCGACGGCGTCAGGGTGTTGGCGAGATAGCCCTTGCGGGCCACGCCTTCAAAGCCCCAGTGCAACGGGATCCCGATGGTTTCGATTTCCTGGCCGCCCGCCTGCAGGGTTTGCAGGCGTGGCGTCACCACGGCCACGGCTTTAATAAAGCCGCGTTTGCTGCTGACTTTCACCCGATCGCCGTGCGCAATGCCTTTCGCTTTCGCCAGCCCTTCGCTTATTTCTACGAACTGTTCCGGCTGCACGATGGCGTTCAACCGCGCGTGCTTGGTCCAGGTGTGGAAGTGCTCAGTCAGGCGATAAGTGGTGCCGACATACGGGAACTGCTGCCTGTTACCCATGCGTTTAGCATCCGCTTCGTACAGGCGCGCCGCCGGGTTGGAAACCACTTTCGGGTGCAGCGGGTTGGTGCCCAGCGGCGTTTCAAACGGCTCGTAGTGCTCCGGGAACGGCCCTTCGGCAAGTTTGTCGAGGGCAAACAGACGGCCCAAACCTTCCTGCTGCATGATGAACGGCCCGACGCCGCTGTCCGGGGCGGCAGTGCTGAAGTCCGGGATATCGTTCCCGACCCATTTCGTGCCGTTCCACTCAATCAGCATACGTTTGGCGTCCCACGGCTTGCCCTGCAGATCTGCCGAGGCGCGGTTGTATAACACGCGGCGGTTCATCGGCCACGCCCATGCCCAGCCCAGCGTATTACCCAGCCCGGACGGATCCGCGTTGTCGCGGTTTGCCATCTGGTTGCCTTTGCTGGTCCAGCTTCCGGCGTAAATCCAGCAGCCGGAAGCCGTGGAGCCGTCATCACGCAGCAGCGCGAAGGAATCAAGCAGTTGGCCTTTTTTCGCCAGCAGGTTGCCGTTGGCGTCAAACAGATCTTCCAGCGCGTAGCCGTTGCTCTCCTGAGCGACTTCTTCGGACTCGGGATGATCGGGCTGTTCGTAGTGCCAGCGCATTTTCATCAGCGGCTCAATACCTTTACCGCCTTCTGCCTGGTACATCTGGCGCAGACGGTAGTAAAGTCCGGCAAGGATCTCCCCGTCATTCAGCGCTTCACCCGGCGCATCCGCGCCTTTCCAGTGCCACTGCAGCCAGCGGCCCGAGTTGGCGATGGAGCCATCTTCTTCCGCAAAGCAGGTGGACGGCAGGCGGAACACTTCGGTCTGGATTTTCGCCGGGTCAACGTCGTTCATCTCGCCGTGGTTTTGCCAGAAGTTGGAGGTTTCCGTCACCAGCGGGTCGATAACCACCATGTACTTCAGCTTGCTCAGGCAGGCGACAACCTTGTTTTTATCCGGGAATGAGGCGACAGGGTTAAAGCCCTGGCACAGGTAGCCGGTGACGAGGTTGCGATCCATCATGTCGAAGTACTTCAGCACGTCGTACGCCTGATCCCACTTCGGCAGCCAGTCAAAGCCCCAGCCGTTCTCTTTCTGCGCGTCGTCGCCGTAGAAGGTTTTCATCAGGCTGACGAAGAACTTCGGATAATTCCCCCAGTAGTTCACCTGGCCCGGCAGCGTCGCTTTTGGCGTGTTGGCGGCCAGGTAACCGTCGAGCGTGGTTTGCTTGTCGGACGGTAAAGAGAGGTAGCCCGGCAGGCTGGTGGACAGCAGGCCGAGGTCGGTCAGGCCCTGAATGTTGGAGTGGCCACGCAGCGCGTTGACGCCGCCGCCCGCCATTCCCATATTGCCGAGCAGCAGCTGGATCATCGCCATGGTGCGGATGTTTTGCGCGCCCACGGTGTGCTGAGTCCAGCCCAGCGCGTACAGGAACGTAGTTGTGCGATCGACTGCGCTGGTGGAGGCCAGCACTTCACAGACTTTGAGGAAATCTGCCTGCGGCGTGCCGCAGATATGCTCGACGACGTCCGGCGTGTAGCGGGAAACGTGCTCTTTGAGCAGGTTCCAGACGCAGCGCGGGTCGGTTAGCGTGTCATCTCGCTTCGCAAAGCCGTTTTCGTCGAACTGATAATTCCAGGTGGTTTTATCGTACTGGCGCTTTTCTTCGTCGTAGCCGCTGAACAGGCCATCTTCGAAGCTAAAGTCCTCACGCACCAGCAGGGCCGCGTTGGTGTAGTGTTTGACGTATTCGGCGTTGATTTTGTTATTGGAGATCAGGTACAGAATCACGCCCGACAGGAAGGTAATGTCGGTGCCGGAGCGGATCGGCGCGTAAATGTCCGCCACCGATGCCGTGCGGGTGAAGCGCGGATCGACCACGATCAGCGTGGCGTCGTTGTTGTTTTTGGCTTCCATCGCCCAGCGGAAACCGACCGGGTGGGCTTCAGCGGCGTTACCGCCCATCACCATCACCACGTTGGCGTTTTTGATATCAACCCAGTGGTTGGTCATCGCACCGCGACCAAATGTTGGAGCAAGACTTGCTACCGTTGGTCCGTGTCAGACGCGCGCCTGGTTATCTACCGCCAGCATGCCCAGCGAGCGGGCAAACTTCTGGGTTAACATGCCGGTTTCGTTGCTGGCCGCCGAGGCGCACAGCATCCCGGTAGAAAGCCAGCGGTTAACCGTCACGTTCTGTTCATTTTTCTCGATGAAGTTGGCATCGCGGTCGTCTTTCATCAGGCGGGCAATACGGGAGAACGCCTCGTCCCAGCTGATGCGCTGCCATTTGTCTGACCCAGGCGCACGGTATTCCGGGTAACGCAGGCGATTATCGCTGTGAATGTAGTCCAGCAGCCCCGCGCCTTTCGGGCACAGCGCGCCGCGGTTGACCGGATGATCCGGGTCCCCTTCAATATGGAAAATGCTGGATTTGGCATTTTTCGAGCCATCCCCGAGGCTATACATCAATAAACCACAGCCAACAGAACAGTAAGTACAGCTATTGCGAGTCTCTTTTGCACGCAGCAGCTTGTAGTTGCGCGTTTCCGCCAGCGCGGCTTTTGGGACAAAGCCCAGCACCGCTGCCGTTGTACCTGCCATTCCGCCGGCGCAGATTTTGAAAAACTTCCTGCGACTGACGTTCATCGTCACCTCATTGTTATGACGTTTTTAGTACGGGCGAAAATAGCAGCTATAGCCATTCAGATATTGCGTGAAATCAATTCGATAAACATTGGGTAGGTGATTACCACTTTGGTATTAGTGGTTATTTGACGGAGATAACACTGGCGTGTGCCTGGGGCAGAGAAAAGGGGAGTAAAGCGGCGTGGTTAGAGGCGGTGCCGTTTATCAGGGAAACGGCACGAGGCAGGCGTTGAGTCAGATGCGGGTGATTGTGAACCACCGGCGCCAGATAAAGCGCAGCAGATAATATTCAATGGTGCCCAAAGCGAGGAACCAGATGCAGAACAGGATCACGTAAAGCTGGCTAAGGTCGACCAGGTGGAAAGTGTCTATCAGCTTTTGTGCCAGCGTCAGCGTTAACGCCGGGGCCGGGAGCAGCAGGCATGACAGAAAGGCCAGCAGCAAAATGCCGCCCGCGCTCAACAGCGCTTGATGTGGATGGTTCATGACGTTGTTAGCCTGAAGTTAAAAGGCTATTGTCCGGGAAAGTGCACCCGGGTGTAAACCATTTGAGAAAGGGTAAAAAAGCGGCCCCTGCGAACAGAGGCCATCATCATCAGTTAAAAACGTTTTGCAGCAGCGTGTACATCTGGGTGAAAGCGCGTTTTGCCACTTCCGGGTGGTATTTCGCGACGCCTTCAACGTTCGCGCCCGGGTCGGTAAACGAGTGCACGGCACCGGCGTAGCTCACCAGCTGCCAGTCTACCGATGCGGCGTTCATTTCGCTGACAAACTCGCTCAGCTGCTCGCGCGGCACCAGCGGATCTTCCGCACCGTCCAGCACCAGAATAGAGGCTTTGATCTCTCCGGCGGCGTGGGTTTTTAGGGTATTCAGCGTGCCGTGGAAGGAAACAGCCGCTTTGATATCCGCGCCGCTTCTTGCGAGCTCCAGCGCGCAGTGCCCGCCGAAGCAAAAGCCCGCTACCGCCAGTTTGCTGCCGTCGACGGCGGCAATTTTCTGCGTGGCAAGCGTGTCCAGCGCGGCCTGCATACGGCCTACTTCCGCCGGGGTGTCCTTCACGCCCATCATCAGGGCACCGGCTTCATCGGCGTTGGTAGGGCGCTTGCCCTGGCCATAGAGATCGGCGACTAGCACGACATAGCCCTGGGCGGCGATCCCTTTGGCCTGTTCAACCGCTCCAGTGCTCACGCCCATCCAGTTAGGTGCGATCAGGACGCCGGGCCGCGCAGCGCTCTGGTTTTCCTGGTAGACCAGTACGCTTTCAAAGGTTTGATTCTCGACTTGATAAGTAACGGGTGTTGAAATAATTTCTGACATCAGAATTAACCCCTAAATAAAATTTATTGGTCGGCAGGTGAAGTCTAATTAATTTCATAATGCTAACAAATTAGCAATTTATTAAATTTACAAGCGCATGAAATGCTATTTAATTTAATTTAAAAAACGTTTATTTGTTAGCGATAAATAATTTATGTGAATAATTGTAATTAACGATGTTCGGGCAGGGAATATCCATTCTATCTCCAGGCCTTATTCACATTAGGGCATCACGCTGCGTCATCGGTAACAGGCGAGAGTCTTCCAGCGCCGCCGTGCGATGGCCAATTCCCTGCATACAGGCTTCATTATTCGCGAAGGCCAGAAAAGCTTCGGCACTGCTCTGCCGCACGAGCATGGCGCAGTCCCAGCGTTCATCCTGCGGGCCAATCAGCCAGCTGTCTGCGGCGCCAAAGAAAATAATGTCCCCGCCGCTTTGGCGTAAAAACGGCAGCGTGTGCTGTATATAGCGCTGAAAAGCTTCCGCGCCGCTAATCGGGCTAAGCGGCATTAATTCCGGGGTGGCTGAGTAATCCGCCATTGCCCTAAAACGCAGGAGGTTGAGCATATAAACCTCCCCGTAAATTTGTTTCATCACAAAATGTCGCGCGGCCTGCGGGGTGGGCTGCAGGTAAGGAGTCGTGTTTGAGGACGTGACCATAATTATTCCTGTTATTTTCCAGCGGCAAAATGAGCGAGAAGCAGAGAGGCCACGTCTTCTTCCAGCGCAGGAGGAATTTCATGCCCCATGCCTGCAATGAGCTGCAATTTTGCGGCGGGGATCGTCTCGGCAATGTCCTGCCCTGCTTCTACGGGGAAGAGGGGATCGTGAGTGCCGTGAAGCACCAGCGTGGGGGCTACGATCTGTTTTATCTCCTGACGAAGATCGCCTGTGGCCGCCATCGCTGCAATCTGACGCAGCATGCCTGGCACAGAACTGGCGCGCGCCAGCGAGGTTTTTAGCAGCACCGTGTAGTACTCCTCGTCAAACGGGAGGTGCGTTGAGGCAATGCGCCTGAAGAACGCGAGTTGCTGCTCAAGCCAGGCGCTTTGGTGCGAATGCGGATCGGGCTTAGGCCCCATTAGCATTGCCATCACATCCGGGGCCGGAGGCGGAAGCTGAGGATTGCCTGTGCTGGACATGATAGCGCACAGAGACAGCGTTTTTTGCGGATATTGCGCGGCAAACAGCTGGGCAATCATGCCGCCCATAGAGCGCCCAACAATGTGCGCCGCCGGAATACCGGCGTTGTTCAGCGTGAGGGCAACGTCCGCCGCCATGTCCCGGAGTGTATAGGCGATGGGGATCCTTTGGCCCTGGGAGAGCGCCTGCAGGTCGGGCACGCCCGCGTGGTTCAAGGAGGGGGACAGCCCGCAGTCACGATTATCGGCCCGTAAAACATAGAAACCAGCGTCGGCCAGCCGCTGGCAAAAACGCTGCGACCAGCTGATGCTCTGGCTTCCCAGCCCCGGCAGCAGGACTATTGCCGGGTGCTTTTTATCACCGAAGCCGTCGAAGTAGAGGGAGACCGGCAGGTTAGTCGCTGTGTTCATGGGCGATCCTCAGTTTTTTCTGCCAGGCTTCCAGCAGATTTTCCAGCGCGGCTTTAACGTTTTGCTCATCCGGCTTGACCTTTTCAAGCACGGTGAACTCGAAAGCGGACTCACCATACTGGTTCCAGGCCAGCTGCAGCGCCTTATTGCGGTGCTGCCCGAACTTCAGTTCAAACAGATGGCGGTTTAACACGCCCTGAGCGTTTGCGGCGCTGGCGAGCAGCTTATGGCCGGTTTGCGTATTGGCTATCAAATAGATGCCCGCCGTGGTCGGGCTGTCTTTATAGCTCTGCTTCAGATCTTTTTTGTTTAGTGTCTCAGTCATTTTTTGGACTCCTGCTTGCCAAAAGCTAACGTTGCCGCATAGCGGCGAATATCCTGCGGCCAGCCTTCCATCGCGGCGTTGAAGGCCGCTTCGTCATCGGCAAACAGCGCGCGCAGGCAAGTTTCATACTCCGGCAGATCGCCTGCCACCTCGTGCATAAACTGGTAGGCACTTTCGTGCCTGCGGCGCTTGTTGTCCGCCGGTTCGCTGGCTTTTCTGGCCTGTTCGATCAGTCGACGTAAGGTTGCAGAAGCGCCGCCCGGCTGCGTGGCCAGCCACTCCCAGTGGCGGGGCA
>AKXM01000051.1 GCA_000277545.1 Enterobacter sp. Ag1
TCTCAAAATTGACAGATGTTTCACAGAAACGATCGATTCTGCCAACGGAGACACCCCAGTGCTTGATGCCATTATCACCCTCAGTAAAAGACTGAAACTTACCATGATTGCAGAGGGTATCAGCACCAGGAAGCAGGCCCTGTTTATGAGGAATAATCAGGTAATGTTACTGCAGGGGTACCTGTTTTCACCGCCTCTGGATGCAGCTAATTTTAGGACGTGGTATCTCAGAAATGAATACAATATGAATATAACCCCGAAGATGTAATCAACGGACATGCCGCCATATCTCCACTGGAACATGGTCGTATAAAGTTCCGGTAATAAGCTCAGCCAGACGATGATCTGCGGCTCCCCAGAAAACGGCCAGTTCAGCATCACTGAGCTCGTAGTTTTTTTTATCTATGATTTTCTCCAGTGACTCTTTGTGGCGTAACTGTCGGAGAATATAAAGCCAGTCTTTCTTTGTCATCGTTCGTGCATATTGCATAGAATGTATGTCTCCCTACCTGGGAAATAGTTTAAAAACCTTTTTTACAACAAAGTTCGACTCCTGATTGCAGAATATATAGCTGCGATCCCCTCGGATTCACAACCAACAACGGGACAGCTTTCAGATAAAACCTTTATGACTTAAAATGCATTACCGACGGTGAAACATCTGCTGATATATAGTTAATCAACGAATACCCCTATTATTTTAATCGGGAATACCCTGGGCTGAGGATATATTCTATTTTTTTGTGCACAGAACGCATTAAATAATTGCTGCATTCACTTCCAGACTGCTTTTTGAAATAAATATTTTTGGCATAATATTTACGTTAAATGAAAGTAGAATGACGTGGATGACACCCATCATCCTGTTTATTCTTTAAAATAGCTCACTCATACCTTGCAAAACTTAGTTGCAACTGACCAGAATATACATGTTATAAAAGAAAATGATTGTCTTGATGCAACTGACTTTCAGTCTTAAACAAAGATGAATATAAACGTTCTGTGGCAATGTTGACTCTTTCACCATCAGAGACGATGTATCTCATCAGACTGGTCTTCCACGCACCACTTTCAGAGCCGGTACGTTCAGTCCAGCAATTACGCTAAGGTATACAACTTGACCATCTTACAGTGTACTTCCAAAAGGTGCGGAAAGCTGTAACTGCCTGAGCCTCTGCGGACACAGGCTGGCAAGATAACAAGCGTACTACATAAGCATTGTTCTTATCCCGCGCGGTATTAGCGTATTTATTGCCTCTACTGCCAATTTTGCAGATATAGTCGATAAATTGTTGTCACAGCGCGTAACTCGTCTGTGAAGAAACGCCCGACGACTATTCTGTCTCAGGACTTCTGAGACCGCTTATGCGGTGACTGAAAGAGTGAAGTGACAGATTTCACTTCACTCATGATTCAGCCCTTCCCACCCTGGAATGAGGGATACAGCGTCATCCCGCCATCCACAAAAATGGTCTGCCCGGTAATATAGGCTGATTGGTCTGAAGCCAGCCAGGCGGCAACATTTGCAACAACCTCTGGCTCAGCGACATACTTCATTGGAATAAGCGTTTCCAGCTCCACACGTAACGTCTCATCGCTCATTTTATCCTGATTCATGGGCGTGTTTATAGCACCCGGCCCAATAGCGTTAACCCGGATGCCCTTTGCAGCATATTCCAGCGCGAGGGATTGAGTCAGCATACGTACTCCCCCTTTGCTGGCAGAATAGCTGGCGAAAGTCGGCCAGGGAATGATCTCGTGAACAGATGACACATTTATAATATTGCCTTTAATGTCGTTTTCTAAAAAGTAGTTAAGCGCAGATCTCCCGGTGAGAAAAAAACTGGTAAGATTGACGTCAATGATCCTGCGCCAGTCATCAAGGCTTATTCTGTGCGTCGGGTTTTGAGTTTCAATCCCGGCGTTATTAATCAGCAAATCCAGTTTTCCGAAATGATCTATCGCAGCCGTAACGAAGTCATGGGCAGTATTTTCATCACTGATATCACCGCCAAATATGGTCGTTTTTCCCGACTTAAGGCCGTTCAGTTTATCAGCCAGCGCCTGCGCTTCTTCTTTGTCTGAATGATAATTGATGACGACATTCATGCCTTCTTCAACTAAGCGGGTAACAATTGCAGCCCCTATTCCTCTGGAGGAGCCTGTTACCGCAGCCACTTTTCCCTGAAGATCTGTAAACATACATAACCCCCTGATTCATTTTTAGCCTGAATGAAACATCACCGTTTCAGCATCTGTCTCTGTTATTCAGGGGCCGGGAACGTAATGCTGGGTATGATCCGGCAACAATGTACGTTTTTGACCACCAGAATAACGATTTTCTCTTCAATTTATGCTATCTGTAATCCAATGAATACCCTGAAAAATTAGCAACAGATCTTTATATACGCAAGCTCGTGGCCGTGCCGGGTTAAGTCCCGGTGTAAGTACACCCGTTTTAGTTCCACGCACTTTTTGAGGTTTCTGGGTTTTTGACCCTGGCCCAAAATCAATGCAGTGCTAAATCAGAGATCTTCGTCTTTTTGTAGGCTCCGGATAAATTCAGCCGGGGTCATGTCATTTAATGATGAATGCGTTCTCCCATGATTATATTCCCTGCGCCAGCTGTCGAGTTTATTCTGCGCATCTTCCAGTGAGAGGAACCAGTGAATGTTCAGGCATTATCCCGCAGACTACCGTTAAATGATTCAATAAACGGGTTATCTGTCGGCTTTCCTGGACGAGAGAAGTCCATTGTCACCCCATTTTCATACGCCCATTTATCCAGGCTCTTCGAGATAAACTCGCTGCCGTTATCTGTCTGAATACGCACAGGCTGGCGTTTACTCAGTAAGCGTAATGCTTCCATCACAGCGACCACATCCTCGCCCTTCAGCGACTTTCCTGCGTGGATCGCCAGACACTCACGACTAAAATTATCCACTACAGTTAACACCCGAAAACGCCGTCCGTTAAACAGATTATCCGACACGAAATCCATACTCCAGCACTAATCGACACCGGTCAGGAAGGGGCGCTGTTGGCGATGCGCTGCACTGACATGCCTGCGCGGACGCTTTCTCCGCAGGTTCAGTCCTTCCAGACAATAGATTCTGTGTGTTTTCTTGTGGTTAACAGGCCAGCCTTCCCGTCGCAACTGAATATGAATACGCGGGCAGCCGTAGCGGATCCGGGTTTCCGCTATTTCCCTGATGCGAAGGGTAATCGCTCGATCATCCCGCCGACTCTGCCAGTGGTAAACGGTTCTGCTCTGCATCAGCAGTCCACATCCCCGCCGGACACTGATACGGTAAGCTTCCCGCAGGAAATGTACCGCCTGACGCTTCTGAGCCGGCCTCAGAACTTTTGCTTCAGTACCTCCTGCAGCATCTCTTTGTCCAGACTCAGGTCAGCGACAAGCTTTTTCAACCGCTGATTTTCATCCTCCAGCTGCCGCAAACGACGCAGTTCTGTCAGGCCCAGACCAGCGAATTTCTTCTTCCAGTTATAAAAAGTGGCTTCAGAAATGCCCATTTTTCTGCAGACTTCCCCGATGCAAGTACCGGTTTCGGCCTGTTTCAGCGCAAAGGCTATCTGTTCTTCGGTATAACGGGTCTTTTTCATGGCGGTGTGCCTCTCTTTGAGATGGAAGAAAGACCGGAGACTTCAGTTTAGCCTGGCACTGTTTTCAGGGGGAAGGTCATTCGCGTTAAAGAAAAAGGTAGAGCGCAACCTTATCTCCAGCCCTGCACCAGTCTACCTGCAAGTGCCGATCAGAGAGTTCTTTTTAGCCGTATTCGATTGGCACAACGGTACTTTTATCTGCAACTACATCCATCAGCTAAGCTCTCCACCCACCATGGAAAGATGATTAAAAGGCGACCAGCATCCAAATTATAACCCTTTATATACTCTCTCTACTTGAGAGCTAATGCCTATTATACCGTCCACTAAGAAATTTTATGGTTTACTAGTCACCCTTGCAATAACGCTTATCATTTAAACACGTCCATAGCTAAAGTTATTTGTAATAATGTAAGTAAATCTGCTCAGCATAGCGAACCTTGTAATAGAAATCCATTTATTGCAATAGCTCGTCGTATTTAACGTACGCTCTAGTTAGTTAAATTAGACTGGGTAGATGGTGTATATATAACAGTGAGTTTCCCACTATATATTCCTGCTGACTTATCGGCAAAGCGGAATTGCGGTGTTGTAAATGTTAATGGTGCTGGCACGCATAAAGAAACACCCGAAACACCGGGAATAACAACTTGTCTCTGAATTTTTCTTTCATTCGTATTTTTCCATAAAACCTCCGCTCCATTACTTATAATCTGTGACTGTCCGGATGTAGGGTTTAATACGCTAAGCTGGTAATCAACTCTGTTTTCAGCCTGACTTTTGTCAGCGCCATTTCGATAAACAGAAAAAAATCCAGGCTGCCTTCCTGGAGCACTCGCTCTCTCGTCGCTGAATATCATATTAACCTGAGAGCTTGTCGAGTTTTTTCCATCATATAGACACATATCTAATACAGACTTACCGCTCATACTTTGTGTATTCTTAGTGCCAGTGCGATTGGATAAATTAAGATTTACCTGGGGGGTTGAATAAGGGAATGTTGGGAAATAAACTTGCTGACTTTTAAGGTCTGTCACTGTCAATGATATATCCGCACTCCAAACACCCAATATTCCATATCCATTGTCCCATAAACGTAAATTTTGCTTCAACGTAGCGGTCCAGGTGCCTGGAGATGAGAGTTTGGCAAGCTCACTTTGCGGAATGCTGTAAGTGAAATCACTGGTCACGATTAAAGCATTATCGCAGCCAGTAGTCATTGAAGCAGGGGTGTTTTTGGATTGTCCTGCACAACCTCCAGAAATAACATTCCATTGTTTTATAGGCGTAATATTTAAATCAACTTTAGTTGAACTTCCTTTAAGAGAAAAAGACAGTCTTACGTAAAGTCTGTTGTCTGTTGAGTTGTACCACCACGAAGACGTAGTCGCACAAGCTCCATATGTGGTGTCTGTAGCATTAAGGCAGGTTAGTGTATTTCTTCCCCATTTTTGTCCATTAGTATCATCCTGACCGCCTGATAAAGCATTCCAGATAATTAAAGAAGCAGGTAGTGAGTTTTTATCAAATTCAGCTGTAAGATTTGTAGTTCTGTTCATCGGTGGCTCGTAAATAGCTTTACAAGAGAATGAAACAATGGATAAAAATGAGATTAAGTATAGTAAAACATTTTTAAAATACATATTTACGCCTTAATTATTCATAGCGGTATTTTTCGTATGATCACTTAACCCTGCAGTCATCAGAACAACCTGCTTTTGTTCTGCCGCAGGCAGCCTTGCAAGATCTGTACGCTGGCACCTCGTTTCCCCGACATAACGAATAACATCTCTCATCATGCTGACCTTCATCCCACACTGCCAGTAGGATTCGTTTTTCACAACGTACAACTTTTCCACCTTTCTCGTCGTCTGAAGGGTAAAACTTCCGTTACCCAGAGGCGTCCATGCCATCACATTAAGCGGGATGACCCCTTCAAGTGGGTGGCGGTTGTTATCCAGCAACTGGCCAAGCCACGTGTAGCGCGTTTGCACGCTCACAGCCCGGTTAAAGACCTTTCCTGGAGTCATGAAGACTTTTCTTGCTCCGGTACCCCGGCTTATCTCACTGCTTATTCCCTCAGGGGAGGCAACGGACTCCGTGACGTCAAACTGGTTTTCCCTGTAACCCGGCACAGTAAAAAGCGCCCTGCTGTTGCCTCTCACCTCACTCCTTCCACCGGTGTCCACAGAGACATTTACCCGCGATACTTCTGGGGTGTCTTGCTGTTCAACACCCACAGTTATTGCTGAAGAAGGCGTTCCATCTCCCCAGCGGCCAGCGGCCAGCCCATCCCGATCCAGGATGAGGGAGGAGCTGTAATTACCGCTACCGTTGAGCAGATGTTCCCCACTTGTCCGGTCCCAGGCGTCACTGACGGTCAGGGACCCCGCGCCGTACTGCCCCCCCATACGGCCATAAGCTGAAGCGGTCAGCGTGCCCGTATTCACGCCGTTAAGCGACACACCTGTTTCGTTTTCCCCCGTCTCATCGCTGTACTGACTGGCAGCAATGTTATAACCCAGCCCGTCATTACCCCGCTTACTGGTCTGCCAGTTTGCTCCGCCAGAAAATGTACTTCGCTTTCCGTCCACGCCATTCCTGCTTGCAGAGAACGAAAGCGTAATAAACATGCCTTTATCCGGAGCATTAAATGCGCTGTCATTTCGAAAAAAGGCATTGATGCCTGATGTGATATTAATATCATTGAGATTAATCGTGCGCGTGAGGCCCGCCTGCCATGTCCGGCTTTCAGAGTGAGTCTGATAAATTCTTTCCCAGGGAACAGCCGTCCGGTCACGCGGGTCAAAATCAGCTATATCCCGGCGATAGACATACCGCCCCCGGTTACTGTTGCGGGCAAATCCGAGTGTGGCATACCACTTATCCAGCGGGACAGAAAACATCACGCTACTACTCTTGTAGCAACCGTTTATGCTGTAGCGATGAAGTCCCTGACTGTTACACTCCGGGGCCGTCATTGCACTACGATAAAAACTGAGCGAAAAACCATCGCTGTAATTTGCCTGCTGAATATTACCTCTTGAGCCTTCGCTTCCGTGCAGATAGCTGACTCTCGACGTCAGAAGCCCGTCAAGCCATCCGGAATCAAAACCGTGCGCCCAGTCCAGCGCACTTTCCCAGAAACGCGCAGTATTGAAAAAAGCTGAACCAGTGGTCAGAGCGAGGTTATTGCTCACCGGCAGCCTCAGCCCGGCCTGAACGACCTGCCTGTCGGTGCGCTCACTGAAGATCCCGTCCGCGTCCGGTACTCCCGCCTGAATAAACCATTGTAACGTGCGGGATGAAAGTTCTCCCAGCCCGGTGTAAGGGACTGTTTCTGTTCTTACCAGCTGGTTATCCTCAAAAATCCGTAAAGTAAGCGTGTAACTTCCCTGAGGGAATGCCCGGGAGTCCAGAATCTGTGCACCGGCTTTTAAATAAAATGAAGCCAGTAGCTGTCCTTCCCGATAAGCATCGACTCTCGCATCACGTGAGAGAAACAGATTGACAGGCGTGCCGGTTGAGACCTTATCCATGTTTATCCATGCAAGCGTCGAGCCCGTCCTGACGCCACGAATTTTACCCAGGGGTAACTGACTGAGATTGATATTCCCCCCGGTATTGCTGAATATGTCCCGGGCGTCCATGACACCTGCCTGCACATAAATCCGCTTTAAAAAATCCTGCCTGATGTAAGCATTATTGACGGATACATCATGCGTGCTTTGATTGCCTGAACGTTGCCCCTGAAGATTCCAGTCAAGGTTGAGATAACCCCCGTCGCTAACGCCCAACGTACCGTTACCCTGAAGCGACACAGACTGATAACGCCTGTCCGCAACGAAATTGACATTTTGTTGATGAATGAGCGCATTACGGCTTTCTGCGCTTACGTCGTAATAAATATTGTCCTGCTTTTTAGCTGGCAAATAATCCCGGGCAATAAAAAGATTTATCCTGCCATTATTTTCATCATAGATAACGTCAACCGTCTGAGTGTCCAGAAAATCGCATCCGGGCTGGTTACCGCCCGTACTGCAGGAGAGCTGGCTGTTGCGGCGAAACGGTTTATCCAGAGACTTATGCAGCATGATGCTGAGCCGAGGGTTGTCCGGATATGCCCTCAGGATGGAAGATATCAACGCGTCCGGTTGTATGAACTGGATGCTTTCAAGATCCACCCAGCTCTTGAAAACCCCCAGCGATTGTCCGTACAGTGAGACTTCCGTGAGAATAGTCTGACCCCGGGCCAGCTCTTCAAATCCCCTGGGTACGCGCAATGATGCATTACTCGTCAGAGAGACTGAATACGCGCTTATCATTACGGCCAGAAACGTGAATCGTATATTCATCCATGAAGTCCTGTCTAATGACAGGGTTTCCCCTGTCATTATTCTTATCTCTGTCAGCCGCCCGCTGCTGCAGTGGCCTGGGTCACGACAAGACTTACAATGCCGGTATAGGTCCCTGCTGCAGAAACTGCGCCTGGCGTGGTCTGTGAAATAACCAACGGCATGGTCGACGAGCCATTCGTAATCCCGCTTGGGAATGTGGTGGCGTAAGCAAGGCTTGTCGCCGTCGTGGAGAGGGCGGTGCCATTGACGGACACACTTAGCGGAATAGGGTTAGCGCCATTCGCATCCGTGAGCGACGGTGTATTTGCCAGGCTGACGTTTAGCGCACGGTCCGCAGTATTGGACCAGAACTTGATGTTCTCTTTATGGGCGGCAAGACCTTTGCCTGGCAGGTACTGCATGGCGATAGATGACGGCAGAGGTGATCCATCAGCAAGTGTGACATCGACCGTAGGGTCGATATTTGCCGTGACAGTAATATCACGCTGGACAGCATTCACACTGAAGGTAGTGACAAGCACGCTGACAAATGAAATAACTTTAATCTGAGTTTTCATCGAACATTCCTTATATTGTTGTTCCCTGGTGTCGGGGACGGAGTAATAGTCTCTTTATAGAGACAAAGAGATTTCTTCGGTTTTTTCTGTTATCCAGTTTACGTATTTAATACGATACTTTTTATCGCGTGAGAATGTGATCCCCGCCAGGCGGGCCTCTGTATCCGGATATATGGTTGCAGACACTTTTATCCACTGACACTGGCCAGACTGGTCACAAACCCCCACTTCTTTTACCGGGATACGGATTGTGCCATTATTTAACACCTTGCCACTACCATCGATAAATAAAAGGCTTGCCTGAACTTTTTCAGGCGCGACGTGAATAAGTGCGCCCCAAACAACATTAACGCCGATACTTGCGGTTGCTGTCGATTTTTTTAAATCGCCTTGCTGCACAATAAAGTTATCTTCATTGACGCTTTCAAAATAAGCCCGCCACGTTGTTTCCTTTTCTGGAGGCATGACAGAAACAAGTCTGACCACTCGCTCACTTGCAGGAGAGAGCGCAATCTTTTGCGGCGTAATAATCAGTCCGGCAACACTAAACGCATCACTAGTTTTCTCCTTCTCCTGCGCTGTCCCGGGTTGAAATATCTGCTTGAGACTGACTTTAATAAACTGAACATCATTGTCCTGGGAGATGACTTTTATCTGGCTGGCTCCTTTAAGACCTACAGATACCTCCATGGGATAAACGTACATTGCACCTGAGGTTGGATTTATCTGCATGAAAAATGCGGATACTGCGAGTAACGTCAGCCTGAAAACTCTTAATTCCATTTACTTACCTACCAATCAATAGGTTACGTTAATAAATTTTTCTTTTCCTGGTGGATATTAAGAGACAATCTGATCGATATCAAGTATTTTGATCGTAAATAACGATCAAAATCCAATACATGATAGTCAATACCTATCATACTACCGGATTTTGATCGATCGTTGCTAAAAATATGAACAGGTTAGACCAGATTTCATCCGAACATTAAGCATACAAGGATCAGGCAATGACTTTGACCGTTTACCCAGCTAGGGACCGTTTTTTTTCTGAAGGTTTAGCTCATTTGTTTTCAGGAAAAACACCAGAAGAAGAAATAATGGTATTGAATCTTGCGAAGTGGTCTCTCAAAGAAATCGTTCTTTCAAACTGGGCGGAGATGAGACGGATGCAGCCATCATTTATTATTACGGAACATAGCTTACTCCCCGTCGCAGATTATTTAAAATCTGCTAATGGAAACTCCTTTGTATTAAACTCCGGTCAGTTAATACTTCCTGAGTTATGTTCCGAAGGTTTAATGACAGAGAGGCTCACCTCACTGAGCAGAAAAAGAAGCGGACGCCTGACGGCTACCGAGTACAGAACACTGAAATGTTTTTTTAACCTGATGACGGTGGACGAGGAAGCATGGAGATATAAGGTGTCAAACAAAACCATCTATGGAATGCGTTCACGGGTTGCTGCAAAACTAGGCATCAAAACCTTAAATGAGATCCTCATGTGGTAGAATTTGAGCGGCATCATTTCACTAGATGAGTGTTAGCAAAAGTGGCATCTCCTGTTTCAAGACTGCCTGCAAACCAAATTTATATTGCGGCAATCTCTCATTTTATGGATATTAATATATCCCTGAGGAAGATACATGATCCAGTACGATACGGACCAGTTGCAACCAGGTCTGTGATCAGACATGCATTTCAAATGAATCGACCCATGTTGTTTGATATACCTATAGTCAGGCATCCGCTTTGCCTGAAGGTTACTGTTCGGATTTATCGAACTTGACTACATCAGAATCATTGTAATATCGGATTACCAGTGACTGGGAAAATCAATCCAGGCGTAACCAATGCGAACATTTTTTTCTTGCACGGGGGGACATTACGCGAGATACGTCGTGCCATAGCTCTCAGTTTACCTGCTACTTGTAGCATTTGCTGCTTGAGAAAAGTTCTTTTCTTAACACCAATCATACTTTGCTGCAGGTAAAAGCAGATAATCGTTTCCTTACTTTTCTTTGTCACATGCTCTGCCTGAACTGAAACAGTTAGATTATTTTCCTTAACTTGTTTGAAACGATCTTGAAAGTTATTTCCGGAAAGTACAACTATAATAAGAAATATAATTATTGAAGCAGATGGCAATGCAAGCACCAAACCCAGTCTCTCAGATGAAATCATCGTCTTTTATGAGACTAAATGGTCTGATTCAAGATAATAACTGTCTGAAAGAGGCAGGTGTGCGATTTTTACTAAAAAAACCTCATGGATATGGTAAGCCGTCATTTTTTTTCCTTTAATATAAATCGCGCACTAATTATTCGTTTTTATCTGTGTATATGTCAGGGCACATATTCGATAAATAAATCACTGTCTTCCTTAGAAGAAGTTTAGCATAAATTGTGCTCTCTTTGCACCCCAGTGTTAACAAAGAGTGAAGAACAATCCAGATTGGCTATTCAACCAGTAGGAATGTCACTGTTGGTATTTTACTTTCAAATGAAAATGATTAATCTACTTAAGCTCCCCCTGATATTATTCTTAACCCGCTAATTTTTAAGATCTATATGCTGCAGTATGAAAGAACAATTAAATAGAAAGACTTGTTTATATGCTCCGCCAGTTACGGTATAAAGAGCCACCGGAGAAAACCATCTACAAAAAATCACGACCTCAGTGAGGCTAAACTGGCCATTTTCTGGGAAGCCACAGACCATCATCTGGCTGAGCTTATTACCGGAACTTTATACGACAATGCTTCCGCGGAAATATAGCGGCATCTCCGTTGATTATACCTTGGAAGTTGTATTCATGTAGTAAACATTTCTGAGATACCACTTTCTAAAGTTAGCTGCATCAAGAGGCTGTGAAAACAGGTACCCCTGCAGTAACATTACCTGATTATTCCTCATAAACAGGGCCTGCTTCCTGGTGCTGATACCCTCTGCAATCATGGTAAGTTTCAGTCTTTTACTGACGGTGATAATGGCATCAAGCAC
>AKXM01000052.1 GCA_000277545.1 Enterobacter sp. Ag1
GCTTCAGTAATGTTTGGCGGTATTACAGTCGGTAAGGGATATAATCCTACGGTGACATGGAACGCAACCAGTGGTTATTACCAGGCTGAAATTAGTGGTGATGATCCGTTACCATCTATAGTCGGTAATATGGGTGATTCTGCTGCATCAAAACTATTACCGAAATATTTAGAAAAAAATCTGAGGCAAATAAATGATGAAAAGCCTCGTCGTGTTAGCTAAGGTTTTCTTACTAATTGAGCTTGCTATTTGCTCCATTGTCACGGTTTTTTTCCTTTTTTTTGAAGGATTAACTTATCTATCTGAAGGTACTTCTTATTTTTATAACTTATGGAAAGGATTGAGAGGCGCTACTTTTGGATCTATCCCAGCAAGTATTATCCTATGGTTTTTTTACTATGAAGTGCCTGCGCTAAAAAGTAAGTAAGATCTTATCTAGCAATAAATCCCAACCCTCCACGGTTGGGTTCTTTACTTTATACACCAGTCAGTTAGCTCTTTACCGCTTCGGTTTGCCGATCACCTCGATAAGCTTAGTGACCTGCTTTTGCTTGCGGGCGGAGGACTTACAGACCTTCTTCAGCGTCTGCATGTTCTCCGGCTCAGGCTGGGGCGGCTCTCTCCGGTTCAGGCGGCGGAGCCGGAAATGGCTCCCAGGCAGTCAGTATCAGGCAACCGGGCACCACCCGCACCTCGAGCAGCGCCCCTGTCTCAAAATTCGCCTAATCCCTGAACAGCCAGAAACTGGACGGCAAAAACGAAAGCCACGGCATTTCGGTTAACGCCAGCGCCAACAAGGGCAAAGGCAACGAGAAAGGCACCGGTACCTCGCATACCGAGACGACGCTGAACGCCGGGAATACCCTCAGCAGCGTCAGCGGGCGGGAGCTCAAGTCTGGGCGGTAGCTCGCTGTCGCTGAACATGTCGCGGGATAAAAGGCAAAGCACGTATCTCAGCCGTTTTCTTCGCCGCGTTAAGTGCATGCTCTTTTCAGGCCGCAGCGGAAGATTATAGCCGCGTCGATTGCAATCAGGTGGAAGTCATAAAGGCGCTAATTGAAGCTTATAACGACGTGTTGGACTCCAATAACGCTGGGGTAAAAGTGATTGATGCTTACGACCAGGTTACGGTCAAAGCCTGTAAGGATAAGCTCGAGTGCACCGGGACCTACGATTTCTCTGACGGCGATTCTGGTAAAGTAAAATACAGAACCTACCTGAACAGCATGGGCGAGCCGATTGAGGAGTTTGTGCCTGTAGAATAATAACCATGAATGCACCCGCAGGTGCTTTCAGGCAGAAAATAAAGCTCATAACCTTCAGAGGTTTTGAGCTTTTTTTATTCAGTTCGCCGCTTTATCCGGCACGTGGCACCAGTTGTTATTCTCGTTTATGCCGCCGTTAGGCGAGGTGTAGCCCAGGCAACCGAGGATGGTGTCGAACAACTCAACGTGGCGATGCGGCACCTTCATGGCTGCCTGCTCTTGCAGATGTTTAAAGGCGTCGGCAGCCGTTGGATTGGCCAGGTATTTATCCGAGGCCCAAACCAGCAGCGGGACGCGGAATTGTTCCGGTGGTGCCATTTTACGCGGCGTGCCGTGCAGGTGCATGGAGTCGCTGATGGATTCGCCGTGGTCGGCGGCGTAGAAGACTATCGCCTTCTTATCGCGAAGCTGGTCGAGCACGCTGTCTATCATCGTATCGACATACAGGACCGAATTATCAAAGGCGTTAATCAGCATCTCCTTTGAACAGCCTTTGCCAATATCAATGCATTCTGGCGTCCATTTCGCAAAGCTGCGCGGGTAGCGCTGGGCATAGGAGAAGTGGGAACCTTTGGTATGCAGAATGATCAGATGTTTGCCGTCAGGATTCTGCTCGAGAGATTGCTTCATCTCATCAACCAGCAGCATGTCGTCCACGGTTTTACCGCGATTGCGGGGCTCGGCGGCGATTTGTTCGCGGAAGGCAAGGGTGTCCGGCATGGCGTTTTTGTAGAACCAAATTTCGCTCTGCATGGCATAAAGGTCGGCGCTAAACCCCAGCTGTTTTAAGACCGCGAAGATGTTTTGCTCTTTCAGCGTACGCTGAGGGTTATCTTCTGCCCCACCTTCGCGGACGAACATGCAGCGCAGCGAGAGCTTGGTGGCGGTGTCGCAGGACTCCCCGCGGAAAGCGACCAGGTTTTTCTCTTTGGCGAGGTTTGGCGTGGTGTCACGGCCATAGCCCAATATTCCCATATGATCCCAGCGCGTGGTTTCGCCAATAATAAACACCACATAAGCGTCGTGCAGCCCGGGCGGCGTGACGTAGGTGAACTTTTTCGTCGGGTTCATCAGCGAACCGTTGCCGGTGGATTCGTCGGCATTCGCCCAGGCAAAAAGCCCCAGGGAAGAGACCCAGTTGACCGGCACATAGGAGCTGGCCACCACGCCGCCGTAGCTTGCCATATCCGTCGTTGACCCATGCTCATCGTCGGACTGCATTTCACCCAGCATACGCAACGGGGCCCAGACCAGCATGCCCGCACAAAGCAGGATAGCGATGTTTTTGATGCGCTGGCCGGGGGTTTTCAACTGCTGAAGCAGCGTGTCCTGGGCGCTGTTGAACCAGATAAGGAACAGCGGGATAGCGCTGACCAGCGTCATCCAGATGGCAAAGTGGTAGCCGACAACTTCTTTAGAAAGATCGATATCGGTGGTCATCACCGAGGCAATAATGCCGTAGCCAATCACCACGTTGAAGAAGGTCATGTAGTAGCTGGCGGCCACGGAACACAGCACCACGAAGGAGGCCAGCACCCGCCAGAGATTGCGGCCAAAGAGCGACAGCAGGCGTAACAGGAAAAACGTCACCAGCAGGCAGGCGAAAAACTCTGCCGCGGCGGCCAGGCCCTTCCAGGCGATGAAGAGCTGGGCACGGCTATCAAAACGTTGGTAGAAAACAGAGATATTCAAAAACCAGCCAATGTATACCCCCAGCAAGAGACACAGTTTTTGCTGGGATAATGTTTTTATGTAATTCATGCAGGGCATCCAGGCGATATAAAATATAAGCGCTATTCAGACCGTGGAGTCGCCAGCTAGTTCTGAAAAGCTTGTGAAACGAAGAGGATTCCTGGTAAGAGGGCAAAATTCGAAGGAAATGGCCGGTTTTTAACAAAAAAAGACCCCAGTTTTAGGCCGGGGTCTTTTTGCCGTCTGCTTAGCGAAGAGAATCAGGGCTTCGAGGCCGCATGCAGTTCATCGTAGACATAATGCCTGTAGCTATTAAACAGCGTTGTGTCCGGGCAATCATTCAGCCTGCCCTGGCACAAATGGCGCATGTCTATATTGGCCTGATAGAACGGCGACACTTTTAGCTGGGCCTGTTCGAGCAACATCCCCCCAAGGAAAGCGATGTCGGTGATGGCGCCCAGGTCAGCCACCGGCGGGGCATTAAAATTATCCCGCAGGCTGAATTGTGAAAGATGGACCGGATCATCCTGTTCCGTGGTGTAGCCATTGGCCCAGTCTATGGCTGGCTGGTGGTCGCCAAAGTACATAAACATGGTCGGACGCGGGCGTTGGTCAACAAACTGGAAGAAGTCAGCCAGCGCGGTTTCTGAGTTTTTAATCTTCTCAACGTAATGGCTGAATTTCCCGGCGGCATCCTTGTTCTTCATCGCCGACGTGAGCTGGTAATCATCGGCATGCCCTGCGTCATAAGGGCCGTGTTCATACATCGTTAAGGCATAAACAAACACGGGTTTATCGGTGTGGCTGGCAAGGAGCTTTTTAACATAGCTCAGGACATCTGCGGTGGGAATGTGCCACAGGTTATCTGCCAAATCACCCGGGTAGCCCAACTCCTGCGGCTGGATAATTTTATCCACGCCCATCATGGTGTAGGCGTGACCGGCGTTATAGGCCGATTTGTTGAATGGCGTCAGAACTACGGTGTAATAACCGTTGTCTTTCATCTGCTTAAACAGGCTGTCGTTGACGTGATCAACCGCGGAATAAAACACCGAATTTTTCAACGCCCCGAAATCATCGCTGCGCATTCCGGTTAAGGCTGCGAACTCAGACAGCCAGGTGCCGCCCCCGAAGGTTTGCACGCGCATCAGCGTGTGGGCTTTCACCTTACTGTCCTGCTCAAACATAGAGAAGTGCGGCAGTAATTGAGGATCAGGCACTTTATACAGGCGCGGATCCACCGTTGATTCCTGCAGCAGCAGAACGATATCAGGCTTCACGCTGGCTGAGGCGGTTGTCTTGTTATTCAGCGCCGCCGCGCGGGAAATAAATTCCTGAGACGTTGCCTGAGGGAACGTTGGCGCGTCATAGCTGGCCTGGATGCCTGACAGCGCCAGGTTTGACAGCACGCCGGTTCCGCCAGGCAGTTTGGTGGCCCAGTCGTGCTGATTCTTCAGTACGCTGTGGCTAAGCGTCGACGCCGAGCCCAGCATCACGCCGAGGGCAATCAGCGGGGCGAGCATTCCTTTCCGCCGCGGTACGGCGCGCCAGCTGATAATAATCGTCAGGATAAGCAGCGCTATCATTGTCGCAACGGCGATACCGGCGGAAGGATAATGCAGCAGCGTGCCCGCATTGGCCGGATCGGCCATCAGGTAAAAATCGCTAAACAGCAGCTGGTCTTTGTAATAGTGGACCTTAAGCTGGTTACAAAATTGCAGCAGGATCACCAGCAGGCTGCTGGTCCCGACGGCAAAAATGACTCTGGCGGAGAGTAAATAAAACAGTCCGCAGGTAAAAATGAAGGCACTTGCCGCGATAACAAGGGGATAGATATCACGCGGTGAGTTACCCGCAATGATGATCAGGGCTGCAATAAGAAGCAATGTGACATAAAGATATGTCCAGAGCGATTTTCGGCTGGTTTTTTGTACCATGATGCTCGTTTCTCTGTGGGACTGTTCTGGATAGCAAATGTTGTCTTAGGAGAGACATCCCTCTGCTGGCCTGACGCGTGAAAAGAGGATAAGGCGGTTAGAAGGGGATTTATCCTGGCCGGGATAATACAGCTTGTGGTGAAAAAGTCTCCCCAAAGACGGTTATTTCATTGCTGTGGTTGTGTTTTTGTTTGAAGAGGGCAAGCGAGGCGGGGATGAATTGCGTTAAGGCCGCCCTATTCGGCGGCCTTAATATGGGTGTGACGAGGCTATCAGGCGTGGGCGTGCTTGTGATTGAGTACGGCGCGTACCGGCTGGCGAATCGTGGTGGAAATTGCCAGCGACAGAATCAACAGCGCGAAGATAACGCAGAAGGTCACGTAGAAGCCGCCGAACAGCGAGGCGATGATGGAGCCGCAGATACTGCCGATGCCGAAGCCCAGGTAAATCACGCCGTAGTTTTTGGTCAGATTGTTCAGGCCAAAGAATTCGCTGACCAGCGAAGGGTAAACGGTGATGGTGCCGCCAAAGTTAAAGGCAACGCAGGCGATGGCCGCAAAGAAGGTGGCTTCGTTGAGTGGGGCAAACAGCAGGGCAGCCATACCGACCAGAGAAATCACCTGGCCAATAGTTATCACGCGGATACGGGCAATTTTATCGGACAGGATACCGAGCACCAGGCGGCCGCTAAGGTTAGCAATGGAGATAACGGTGACCGCGTTGGCGGCGGACATTGCATCCAGGTGAACCATGCCCTGAGCGATATCTTTTGCAACGCCGATAACGTACAGGCCGCTCATGCAGGCGGTGAGGAACATCAGAGCCAGCATCCAGTATTGTGGCTGGCGCATAGATTCAGCGAGAGTGAAATCGGTTTTTGCCGCGCCGTTTGCGGATTTAGTTTCCTGCAGCGGAGCATCTTTCATCATGGTGGCGCCGAACAGCACCATCACCATTGCCAGGCCACCCCAAATCATAAAGGTGTTTTCCAGGCCGTAGGCCGCCAGCAGGTGGGTATCAATGTATTTAAAACCGAGGCTACCGAGGCCATAGGCGCCGATGGAGAAGGCAGAAATCAGGCCTTTACGTTCCGGGAACCACTTCACGCAGTTCGACAGCGTCAGCAGGTAGCCAGCGCCGTCCGCCAGGCCAACCAGCACACCCGCCGTGAGCCAGAGCATCATCAGGTTGTTGGCATGTGCGGTGAAGAACAATCCGGCTCCGAGCAGCACACCCGCCGCCATGGTGACTTTACGCACGCCAAAGCGGTCCTGCAGTTTGCCCGCCACGGAAGAAGAGATGGCGAGGCCAAGGCTCAGCAGGCCGAAGGAGAAGGCGACCTGGCTGATTGGCGCGTCCAGTTTCTGGGACAGCGCGCTGTTGAACAGGCTCCAGGTATAAACGGAACCCAGCGCGAACTGAGTAATGATGGTTCCGATGAGGGTTAACCAGCGAGTACGGTTGTAGGTGGCAGCGTTCATGGCAGATGTCCTGCGAATCTAAGGGAAGTTATCTGCCGCCTACGATAGCGAAGCGCCGTTTATTCCAGGAAAAAACGGCATGAAATGCATGAAGAACGGAATGAAGTGCCTCTGAAACGGTATGAACGGCCTTCTCGTTGCACTTTATGTTTTGTTGGTTAGTGCTCGCTATCGTTGTGATGTCCGTGTTTGCTGTATATCAAATGTTAAATCATAAATGAGATATAGTTAACACTTTGCAAAATTACCGGTGTTAGGTGCCCTTTCTTTGATCTCATTCAGGGTTGCGAAATATCCCGGATTCACTATTGTCAGAAAGTAAAATTTACCCGCGCTCGGCAGGTTACAGGGAGAGCTAAATGGAACGTTGTGGCTGGGTCACTCAGGATCCGCTGTATCTGGAGTATCACGACACAGAGTGGGGCGTGCCGGTTACCGACGGGCAGAAGCTCTTTGAGATGATTTGCCTGGAAGGCCAGCAGGCCGGGCTGTCGTGGATCACCGTGTTGAAAAAACGCGAAAATTACCGACAGCGTTTCAGGCATTTTGACCCCTATGCCGTGGCGTTGATTCAGCCGGAAGAGGTGGATGTGCTGATGCAGGATGCCGGCATTATTCGCCACCGAGGGAAAATCGAGGCGATTATCACCAACGCCAAAGCTTTCCTCGCGATGGAAGCTAACGGCGAGAGCTTCCCGGATTTTGTCTGGGGATTTGTCGACCATACACCTCAGGTGTCGCATGCCGCTTCACTCCGCGAGGTCCCGGCCTTTACACCGACGTCAGATGCGCTGTCTAAAGCGCTAAAAAAACGTGGGTTTAAGTTTGTGGGGTCGACAATTTGCTATTCGTTTATGCAAGCCTGCGGCCTGGTCAATGACCATGTGACGGCCTGCTTCTGCCACCCTGATGTTCGCCAATGATCCAGCTGTTTAACATTGGGGAAATGGATGCGCTCATGGCGCTCTGGCTGGAAAGTACTATCGACGGCCATCCGTTTATCCCGGAAAGCTACTGGTACGAAAGCCTCAACCTGGTACGCAATGTCTATATTCCTCAGTCAAAAACGTGGGTTTATCTGCACCAGCAGCAGACGGTGGGGTTTATCAGCGTGATGGATCGGCAGTTTATCGGCGCGCTGTTCGTGGCACCTTCTTTTGCCGGGCAGGGGATCGGCGGCGAATTGCTGGCGAAGGTGAAGGCGGAATACCCGGCCTTAAGTCTCGAGGTGTATCAAAAAAATCGCCGGGCGGTGCATTTCTACCACCGCCACGGCTTTCATATCGAAGAGAGCGCCTGGCAGGAAGAAACGCAGCACCCGACGTGGATTATGAACTGGCAGGCGGATCAAACGCCGTCACGACAGGAGCAGGACCAGTAAATTTCTCCGCCCAGACGAGGGAGTTATTTGCCGCGCAGCCGTTGGCCAGCCGCGAAGACGGAATATCCATGGTGAGGACGTTAACCGCGCCGTTTTTACACAGCCGGTCTTCATCCAGGTCGGGCCATGCGCCCTGGTGGATACACACCACGCCGGGCCTGATGCCATCGGTTACCTGAGCGCCAACCAGCACCTGCCCGCGAGCGTTCCATACCCGCACTAAATCTCCGTGAGCGATGCCGCGCGCTTTAGCGTCAATCGGGTGCAGCGTAATAGGCTCTCGCCCGGCGATGGCGTACTGGTCGCGCAGTCCGGCATAGTTCAGCTGGCTGTGCAGGCGGTGAGCCGGATGGGATGAAAGTAGCTGTAGCTGGCCGGAGGCAGCATTGCCCTGCCATTCGTCTGGTGGCAGCCAGCTTGGGTGCGGCGGGCAGTCGGCATAGCCAAAGCTGGCGATGCGCTCAGAGTAGATCTCAATTTTACCGCTCGGCGTTTTGAGTGGGTTTGCCTCAGGATCGTCCCGAAAAGCGGCAAAGCGAATAAATTCGGCATTTTTCGCATTTTCTGGCATTTCTATCAGTTGGTTAGCTGCCCAGAACTCATTGAAGTCCGGGAGCTCGATCTGCTGCGTGGCGCCACGCTGACGGGCGATATCATAGAAAGACGCCAGCCATTCAAGCTCATTTTTCCCTTCGCTGAACCGTGCTTCACCGCCGGATTCCCATCGTTCGCTTAGCTCTGCAAAAATATCAAAGTCATTTCTCGCTTCTCCCTGCGGGGCGACGACCTGTTTCATGGGGACCAGATGCTGATTGCTGTAATCACCGGTCATCGTCATGTCGTTCCGCTCGAACGAAGTGGTCACCGGCAGAACGATATCGGCGTGTTTTGCCGCTGCGGTCCAGAAGCATTCGGAGATAACGATCAGCTCAGGCTTTTGCCAGGCTGCGGTCAGGCGGTTGGTGTCCTGATGATGGGTGAAGTTACTGCCGCCGGCCCACCACAGCATACGAATGTCCGGGAAGGTGTGCCGTTGCCCGTTGTGCTGGTAATCCTTGCCGGGGTTTTCCAGCGCCTCGACGATGCGCGCCACGGGGATTTTCTCCACGGCATCGGTGCCGCCTTTAAGAGAGCCCTGCAGGGAACCGAGAACCGCTGCGCTGCGGGTCGGGTTGCCGCCGTTGGCGAAGTGGTAGGAAAGGCCAAAGCCGCCGCCCGGGGCGCCAATCTGGCCCAGCATGGCGGCCAGCGTGACCAGCATCCAGTGTTTCTGTTCGCCGTATTGCTGGCGCTGCATACCCCAGCCCGCCATCAGCATGGTGCGCTTGCGGCTGAAAAGATCGGCCAGATTTTCGATGGTTACCGCGGGGATACCGCAGATCTCAGCCGCCCAGGCCGCACTTTTGGGCGTCCCGTCAGCGTTGCCGAGCAGATAAGCTTCAAATTTGTCGTAGCCATAGGTGCAGCGGGCGAGGAAAGCGGTATCGTGCCTGCCGCGAATGACCAGCGTGTGGGCAATGCCGAGCATCAGCGCTACGTCGGTGCCCATATGCGGGGCGATCCATTCGGCTCGTTCCCCGAAGAAATCCACCGTTTCAGAGCGCATCGGGTCGATGGCGACGATCGTTTTGCCGCTGTTTTTTAGCTGTTCGAAGAACTTCACGCCCTGTTCGTCGCTGGCATTCCAGGCAATCTTCAGCGTGTTGAGCGGGTTCGCGCTCCACAGCACCACGACTTCGCTGTTCTCAAGCAGCAGCGGCCAGCTGGTCTGTTGCTGGTAAACCTCGTTAGAGCCCACCACGTAGGGCATGATCACCTGCGCAGCACCGGTGGAGTAGTCGCCGGAATGCCCGGTATAGCCGCCCGCGAGGCTCATGTAGCGCTGAAGCAGCGTGGAGGCTTTGTGCAGCACGCCGTTGGATCGCCAGCCGTAGGAACCTGAGAAAATGGCCGCCGGGCCGTGGCTCTCGCGAATGCGCTTGTGCTGCTGGTGAATCAACGTCAGGGCATCATCCCAACTGATGCGGACATAGTCATCTTTACCGCGAACTCCCTGAGGCTTATCCGGGGAGGCCAGAAACCCTTTCCGGGCCATAGGAAACGCCACGCGAGCTTTGCTGTGAACCTGGTCGGGCACGGCACTTTGTAGCGAGTTTTGATGACCGGTTTCAAGCGCGCCGCGAGAGTGGTAAACCCGTTGCCCGTCGGTTTCGACCAGCATGGGGCCCCAATGTGCGGCGGTGAGGATCTGTTTACGTGCAGGCGATGTATAGGCCAATTTGGGCTCCGCGATGGCAGGTGCTGGGCTGTACGCCCGCGTATTTATGTTAACTATTCAGAATTCTTACCGGAATTTTCTACACGATTTGCCGTCATAATCAATCGCCGGGCGCATATCCGGCAAAGGATGAATAAGGATAGAAGGAAATAAGATGAAAAAACGCGTCATGATTATTGCCGCCGTCGTGTGTGGCACCTTAGCGGTTTCCGGCTGCACCACCAATCCGTACACCGGCGAAAGCGAGGCCGGAAAATCTGGCATAGGCGCCGGGATTGGCTCGCTGGTTGGGGCGGGCGTGGGGGCACTTTCGTCATCGAAGAAAGATCGCGGCAAGGGCGCGCTGATTGGCGCCGCGGCTGGTGCCGCCCTCGGAGGCGGCGCCGGTTACTACATGGATGTGCAGGAAGCTAAGCTGCGCGACAAAATGCGCGGAACCGGCGTGAGCGTGACCCGCAGCGGCGATAACATCGTGCTGAATATGCCGAACAATGTCACCTTCGACAGCAGCAGCGCCACCCTGAAACCGGCGGGTGCCAATACCCTGACCGGCGTGGCGATGGTGCTGAAAGAGTACCCAAAAACGGCGGTTAACGTGGTCGGTTATACCGACAGCAGCGGCAGTAACGAGCTGAATATGCGCCTGTCACAGCAGCGTGCAGACGGCGTAGGAAGCGCGTTGATTACCCAGGGCGTTGAGGCCAGCCGTATTCGCACCACTGGCGCAGGCCCTGTGAACCCGATCGCCAGCAACAGCACCGCGGATGGTAAAGCTCAGAATCGCCGCGTAGAAATTACCCTGAGTCCTTTGGGCTAACGTAATGTCCGGCAGTGGGCTCAGCAGCATCTCGATATGACGTCTTTTTCTTTCAGGAATCCATCTCGCTGAAGATTTAGACTTATTGCAGTTGTTGCACAGTATTTTCGATTTTCGCCATAAAAAAACCGGCGCACCAGGCACCGGTTTTTGGTCGTCTAAACACAAACGTTATTGCGGATACGGTACCCAGTCACCCCCGCTCAGGCGGACATAAGGCTTATCCTGATACTTCAGTACCACTGCCGTTGAGTTTTCCGAAACCGGGGCAGTTTGTGGCAGATTGCTGGTGAGCGCGCTCCAGTCCACCTGGTCGGCAACAAAGTTTTTGCCGTCCACCGAGCGGGAAACCAGTTCTGAAATCGCCAGATAGCTGCTTGGCTGGTTGATTTCAATGGCATCGCCGCTGTGCGGTGCTTTCATGCCGATGAATTTCACGCCTGCCGGCACGTGGGTGATGTCAGGACTCGGGATGTCACGCAGCCCGGAAACCTGCATTTTATCGCCTTTCAACGCCGCGCCGTGCTCCGGCACAATCACCACCATGACTTTGCGGTTCGACTTCTCAAGCTCGGTCAGGAAAGAATCCAGCTCATCGAACAGCTTCTGCGCCCGCGCCTTATAGTCGGCTGTTTTGCTGTTGCCAGGGTAATGGTTACCGTCGTGCAGCGGCACCAGGTTGTAGAAGGTGGCCGTGCGCGGGTTCGCGCCGTCATTTTGCTCACCCTGCAGCCAGCGCTGCAGAACGGCGGTGTCGTCGTAGATTGGCGAATTATCAAATGCCAGCAGATTGCTCGGCAGCCCGCTTTGATCCATCAGTGGGACCTGAATCCCGCCGTTTTCCCGCACTTCTTTCAGGAAGTTACCGAATACCCCGTTGTGGTCCATCATCAGTTGCTGCTTGAAGCCGAGACGGGCCAGGTCATCAAACAGATAGCATTGATTGCCGGCGGGTTCATAAAGCCCTTTGTGAGACGACTGCCCGCAGCTCGCGCGGAGCAGGCGGATAGCCGCCGGGCCGCTGTAGGAGGTCGCCGAGTTGAAGTTCTTGAACAGAATATCGAAGTGTTTCCACAGCGGGTGCGAGCTGAGGCCTACCGCCTCGATGTCGGACCATGAGAGGGAACAAATATTGATGATCAGCAGCTCAAAAGGCTGTGCGCCAGCGGGCAGTGCGTCCGGGAATTTGGTCTGCCGTTTGGCTTCGCTGGCGTAGAAGTTGTTCAGCCAGGCGGTAATATTGTCGCTTGTCGGTGGGGCCGTTTGTGCCGGAATATCACCGGAAGAAGGTGCTGCAGTATTGGCGGCGGCCGTTGACCCGGCGGTACCGCTGGTGCTAACGGAGGCCGTTGTTTGTGAGGCGGAGGGCAGTAAAGAGATAGCCGGGCCGGCCACTGTCAACACGTTGAGCCAGACCAGGATAGCCACGACAAACACCGTGACGCGCAGCCACTGGGAGACAAAAAGCCAGGCAACCAGCAGCACAAACGCCGCGCCGATCATTTGCCAGTTAATAAAGCGGGTTACCAGGTCGAGAAGATAGTCTGCACTGAAGCCAACGACCTGGCTCCCCTGGCTCATCATGCTGTCGAGGCCGGGCAGCCAGGTATCGTGCCAGAAAAGGCCGATCCCCACGGGAAGGGCTATCCAGTTACGCAGTTTGTGCAGCTTCAGCGGCGGCAGCGGGAATAACAAAAAGGCAAGAAAGACCAGGTTCGCCAGCGGGTGAAAATTCAGGTAACCGGTCCATAGCAAACCGAACTTCAACAGGAAGTAGTAGTTCCAGCCACCCAGACCACGCCAGTACTGCAGAAAATGAGCCGGCGATTTTGCCGTTTGAGAGTGATTAGTCATGTTGATGGTCTGCCCTGGCGGAAGGTCGGCGTAGCGTCCCGGCCGGTTTAACGTAGCGTGGTTTTAAAAACATCAGCCGCACCGCGGCGGTAAAGCGGGGAAGCCAGCGATGAGCGGTATAGCCCAGCGGAAAAAAAACTATCGCGCAAAGCACGACGAGCTGAATGATGTCTGTGATGTTCATCATTGTGTCTGTTCCCTCGGGGTGTCATCCAGCAGCGTCACAGGCGTGGGCTGCCTGCGCCAGCTATGCCCTTCGTGGCTGGCATGGCGAACGCTGTTCAGGTCGAGCGTGGCGGCCAGCGGTTTTACCCATTTCTCCGGGCGCATGGCCTGCATTTGGAGTATTTCGGCGGCGATTTGGCTGTCTTCAAACCACACCATGCGGTTGGTGAAAAGGTCGTTCACCGGCAGCGGGAAAATATGGTTCAACGCGGTATCGAGATCGTTAATACGGCAGAAGGAGAGGAACAGCATCAGCCGGTTTTCTCCGATGGTCACGATATCGCCCATGCGGTTTGGACGGCATAACGTCAGCGCCTGCTCAACGCGCAGGCCCGGCACCGGGCGCAGTGCGACCATCACGCCTTTGCCATCCTCCGGCAGCAGGGCGTTGTTCATCAGCGTCCCGATACCGTTGCAGAAAACGTCCCATTTCTGATAACCGCGCAGTTTTAGCGGCTGCATCTGGTCGATGAGCACGGTAATGTCTTCCGGGACATGGCGAGTGAATTTCACACCCTGCACGCTTTCGATCATCGTCAGGCAGCGTGAAAGCGGGGCGTTCCACGGAATAATTAGCGTTGCCCCGCAGCCCAGCAGAAGTCGTTCATCGGTGGCTCGCAGGCTGGCCTGGTTTTCCCGCACGATCAGTTTCAGCGCGCTGCCGCGCTGGCGGCGGAGGGCGTGAATCTGGCGGGCGATACTGTTGATTTGGCTATTCTGGGTGAGCGAGAAAATAATTGTGGCGGCCTGTGCAGTTCGCGCGGCGTCAAACAGTTGCTCATTGTTTTCGAAGAGCTGCCAGTTTTCCGACAGGGCAGGAGCACCTTCCAGAACAGCAATGTGGCTGAGGACGCTTTTTTCATCGCTGCGCGGCTGAGGCGCGCTTTCGGCATCCTCTACAACCTGCCATGCCCCGTTTTGCCAGTGGACGTTGAGCTGCTGATCGGCAGTAACGCCTTTTTCATTACACCAAAAGGCGATGTCATAGCGATGGATATCGCTTTGCGCCCGCAGGCTGGCAAGCCCGGAAAGACTGCGATGCTCGCTGACTAATAATGAGAATTGTTTATCATTGTTATTTCCAACATTAACAAAAAGCAGACTGCACTTATTGCGTTTAGTCCATTTTCCCATTACGGCGAGCCAATGACGTAAATCCTCTGGGGAAATATTTTCCCAGACGTTATCTGAGCTTAAAAGTATAAAAAAGTAGTGCTCAGGATTAATACTGCACATGAGATCGCGGCGCAGCGCGTTGAGCCCATTGATGGATGAGGGCATGGTAAAAAGGCGTACTTTTTCTGGCCCTTTAGTCGGATCGAGCTTTATGGCTTGCCCAGACTTTGCTGACATCGAAATGACGGCAACCTTTGCCGTCGATTGTTGGGAAACAACTGTTTGATTAACAATACTTATTGCATCATCCTGACTTTCTACGTTCAGCCACCAGACGCCGCCTGCGGGCATGTGGTTCAATTCGTTCCACAACGAACGGAAGCCAAGCGAAAATATGGGTTCCATGGCGTCCCCTGGAGATAAATTAGTATGTATGTCAGTTTACTAGCGTAAGCTGAGAAAGAAACCTACCATTGAAAATAAACAGCATCAGTTTTAGCATTGTAAAACATTTTTCGTTTTCCTGGCATTTGCCGTTATCACTGCTGACGAAACCTGACCAAGAGATGACAACTAAAATGCAAGATGAAGAGACTGGCAATGCTCAGGAAAACAAGCTTGTTTATGCCTTCCAAAATGATTTTCTGGCGCTGAGTAAAACATTTTCACTGCCCGAAATAGATTACACCGATATATCGCAGCAGGAACAACTGGCGGCGGCAATTAAACGTTGGCCGCTGCTGGCTGAATTAACGCAACAATAGGGAGTAGGCCTGATGGCTGTCATTGGGTTGCAAGGGCTGCGTGGTGGCGTAGGGACGACGTCTATTACCGCGGCGCTTGGTTGGTCGTTGCAGCAACTTGGGGAATCGGTGCTGGTGGTGGATATCTCGCCAGATAACCTGCTGCGTCTGTTTTATAATATTGATTTCGCAGAGCCAAAGGGCTGGGCGCGGGCCATGCTGGATAACGAAGACTGGCGCAAATGTGCATGGCGCTATACCAGCCATCTCGACGTGCTGCCGTTTGGCCAGCTCAGCCCCGCTGAGCATGAAACGTTCGACACGGTGGAAAAAGCCCTTGGCAACTTCAGCCATTTTCTTGCCGACCTGAAAGCGAGTCAGCGATACCAGTGGATATTACTGGACTTGCCCCACGGCTTTAACGCCCTGACCCGCCAGATTTTAGCGCAAACCGACAGCGTGGTGACGGTGGTTAAACCGGACACCAACTGCCATATTCGTTTGCACCAGCAGGCTTTGCCTCAAGGGGCGCATATTCTGGTGAACTATCTGCAGGTGGCCAGTCAGCTGCAGGATGATATCTACCAAATTTGGCTGCAAAGCCAGCGCACGATGATCCCCATTATTCTTCACCGGGATGAGGCGATGGCCGAAAGTGCGGCGGTAAAACAGCCTCTGGGCGAATACCGTCCGGATTCATTGATTGCCGAGGAAATCATGACGCTCGCCAACTGGTGCCTGTTGAACCTTGCAGGGAAGAAGGTATGAGTCATCTGGCCTCCTGGCTGTTACTCCCCGCTGCCAGCCAGCGGCTGGGTGAGCGTTATCGTACTTTTCGCCGCAACGGTGCCCCGATGTTCAGTGCGACGCTGGGCTGCATCGTCTTGATTCTTGCCTGGGTTTTTCTGCCGCTTGAAGGCCCCCGCTGGCAGCGCATACGCGCCGGGCATGACCAGTTCTACCCGCATATCAATCCAGACAGGCCGCGCCCGCTGGACGTGGTGCGTTACGGTATCCAAAGCCTGTGGCTGTTGCTCCGCGTCAGTAAGCAAGCCGGGCGCCCGCGGGTACGCTCTTTTGGCCGGATGCAGGCCTGGCGTGAAAGCTGGCACGGCTGGCTTGATAAACTGCCGGAAAACATTAGCAACCGGACGCAGCATCTAGATGAAAAGAAAGAATTAAGCCATATCAACCACACAACCCGGCGGATCATTCTGGGCGTGATTGTTGTGTTTTCGGCCATTCTTGCCCTGCTTTGTATTACCCAGCCGTTTAACCCGCTGTCACAGTTTATTTTCCTGATGCTGTTGTGGGGCGTGGCCCTGATCGTTCGGCGTTTACCGGGGCGTTTCTCTGCCTTGATGCTGATTGTGCTGTCGCTCACCGTTTCCTGCCGCTACATCTGGTGGCGCTACACTTCGACCCTGAACTGGAACGATCCGCTCAGCCTCGTCTTCGGTCTGGGGCTGCTGTTTGCCGAGACCTACGCCTGGCTGGTGCTGGTAATGGGGTATTTCCAGGTGGTGTGGCCGCTTAACCGCCAGCCGGTGCCGATGCCAAAAGACATAAGCACCTGGCCGGTGGTGGATATTTTTGTGCCGACCTACAACGAAGAGTTACACGTCGTGAAGGGGACAATTTATGCCTCACTGGGCATTGACTGGCCGAAGGACAAGCTGAATATCTGGATTCTGGATGACGGCGGGCGCGACGAGTTTAAGCAGTTTGCCGATATGGTCGGGGTTAACTATATCGCCCGTCCGACGCACGAGCACGCAAAGGCGGGGAACATCAACAACGCGCTGAAGCACGCGAAGGGTGATTTTGTCGCTATCTTCGACTGCGACCACGTGCCCACACGCTCCTTCCTGCAGCTAACCATGGGCTGGTTCTTCAAAGAACAATCGCTGGCGATGATGCAGACTCCGCACCATTTCTTCTCGCCCGATCCGTTCGAGCGCAACCTGGGGCGTTTCCGTAAAACGCCTAACGAAGGGACGCTGTTCTACGGCCTGGTGCAGGACGGGAACGATATGTGGGATGCCACGTTCTTCTGCGGCTCTTGCGCGGTGATTCGCCGTGGCCCGTTGGATGAAATTGGCGGTATTGCCCGTGACCGAAGATGCCCACACATCGCTGCGTTTGCACCGCAGGGGCTATACCTCGGCTTACCTGCGTATTCCGCAGGCTGCGGGGCTGGCAACGGAAAGTCTTTCCGCGCACATTGGGCAGCGTATTCGCTGGGCGCGAGGGATGACGCAGATATTCCGTCTCGATAACCCGTTCTTCGGCAAGGGGCTGAAGTTTGCCCAGCGGCTCTGTTATGCCAACGCCATGTTCCATTTCCTGTCGGGGATCCCGCGGCTTATCTTCCTGACGGCACCGCTGGCGTTCCTGTTGTTACACGCCTATATCATTTACGCCCCGGCCATCATGATTGCGCTGTTTGTTTTGCCGCACATGATCCACGCCAGCCTGACCAACTCCAAAATCCAGGGTAAATATCGCCACTCTTTCTGGAGTGAAATTTACGAAACTGTGCTGGCCTGGTACATCGCTCAGCCTACGCTGGTGGCCTTGTTTAATCCGCACAAAGGGAAGTTCAACGTGACCGCAAAGGGCGGGCTGGTTGAAAACGAATATGTGGATTGGGTCATCACGCGTCCGTACCTGATTTTAGTCCTGATTAACCTGCTGGGCGTTGCCTTTGGGGCATGGCGCTTCTTCTACGGCCCGGAAAACGAAGCGCTAACGGTGGTGGTGAGTCTGCTGTGGGTGTTCTACAACTTGATAATACTGGGCGGCGCGGTGGCCGTTTCCGTGGAAAGTAAGCAGGTCCGGCGAGCGCACCGTGTTGAAATCGCCATGCCGGCCGCGCTGGCGCGTGAAGATGGTCACCTCTTCCCGTGCACCGTGCATGACTACTCAGACGGCGGGGTAGGGATCAAGATTCATGGCCCGACTCAGGTGCTGGAAGGGCAGAAAGTGAACCTGCTGTTGAAGCGTGGGGCACAGGAGTTCTTCTTCCCGGCTCAGGTGATGCGTGTCTTTGGCGATGAAGTCGGCCTGCAGCTGGCGCAGATGACCACCAAACAGCATATCGATTTTATTCAGTGTACTTTTGCCCGCGCCGATACATGGGCGCTGTGGCAGGACAGTTTCCCTGAGGATAAGCCGCTGGAAAGTCTGGTGGATATTCTCAAGCTTGGCTTCCGGGGTTACCGGCACCTTGCGGAGTTCGCTCCACCGTCATTGAAGTTTGTTTTCCACGCGATCACCACGCTGGTGGACTGGATTGTGTCGTTTATTCCGCACAGCCCGACGGCCAAACCAGCAAAACGGCGGGCTTTGTCTGCCCTGGCTTAACGAAATTGCTCACCAAAAGGGAAAAAGCGTGGTTTTTCCCTCTTTGTAGCCGGCAACTGAAATCACGAATTGATGTTCTCTGGTGTTTCTTCTTTCGCCTGAGGTTTGTCAACAGCTTGATTAATTTGATGATAACGCGATGAAAAGAAAAATATCCTGGTTTTATGCAGCGGCGGTAGGCATCAGCGCCCTGCCTGTTACAGTGGCAAATTCGGCTGATTTGACGCCGGCTCCGACGGTTCCTGCCGTGGCGACGGCAAATCAGGCAGTGGTTACGCCTGCGCCGGGTTCAACCGAGGCGATCGTTCCCGCGACGCCCGCTGGCAGCGCCCCGACGGTTGGGCAAGTCTTACCGGGCGTACCTGGCGCAAATGCGCCCATCGTCGCCGAAAATGTGCCCTCCCGCGATGTGAAACTGAATTTTGCGCAAATTGCGCCGCCGCCGGGCAGCATGGTGTTGACCGGCGTGAACCCGAATGGCGGGGTAGAGTTTGGGATGCGTCGGGATGAAATCGTCTCGAAAGCGCTGCTGAACCTGGAATATACCCCTTCACCTTCGCTGCTGCCGGTGCAGTCGCAGCTTAAAGTCTATCTTAACGACGAGCTGATGGGCGTCCTGCCGGTGACCAAAGAGCAACTGGGCAAAAAGACCTTTGCACAGGTGCCGGTTGACCCGCTGTATATCACCGACTTTAACCGCGTGAGGCTGGAGTTTGTCGGCCACTACCGCGACATCTGCGAGAATCCGGCCAGCACCACGCTGTGGATGGACGTCGGTCGCAGCAGCTCGCTGGCGCTGACCTACCAGCGCCTGCCGGTTCAAAACGATCTGTCGCATTTCCCGGTGCCTTTCTTCGACTCGCGAGACGATCGCCCGCTGACGCTGCCTGTCGTTTTTGCTGCCAGCCCGGATATTGAACAGCAGCGTGCCGCCGGGATTGTCGCCTCGTGGTTTGGTTCCCGTACCGCATGGCGTGGGCAGAGCTTCCCGGTGCTCTTCAATCAGTTGCCGGCCAGCAACGGGATCGTTTTTGCGACCAACGATAAGCGCCCGGACTTCCTGCGCGACCATCCTGCCGTGCAGGCGCCAACCGTTGAGATGATGACCCACCCGGATAACCCGTACGTCAAACTGCTGGTGGTGATGGGCCGTGATGATAAAGACCTCGTGCAGGCGGCAAAAGGCATTGCCCAGGGGAATATCCTGTTCCGCGGCAGCAGCGTCACCGTGGATGACGTGAAGCCCTTGCAGCCACGCGAACCTTACGATGCACCAAACTGGGTGAGAACTGACCGGCCGGTAACGCTGGGCGAGATGAAAACTTACCAGGAGCAGCTGCAGTCCAGTGGCCAGGAGCCGAGCGCCATTAGCGTGACGATGAATCTGCCGCCCGATCTCTATCTGCTGCGCAGTAACGGCATCGATCTCAACCTGAAGTATCGCTACACCGCACCGGCGATGAAAGACAGCTCGCGCATGGACATTAGCCTGAACAACCAGTTCCTGCAGTCGTTCAACCTGACGCCGAGCGAAGAGAACAATAAGCTGCTGCTGCGCCTGCCGGTGCTGCAGGGCCTGCTGGACGGCAAAACGGATGTGTCGATTCCCGCGCTGCGTCTGGGCGCCGCCAACCAGCTGCGCTTTGACTTCTCGTATATGAACCCGATGCCTGGCGGCTCGATAGAGAACTGTATTACGTTCCAGCCGATCCAAAACCACGTCGTGGTGGAAGATGAGTCAACCATCGACTTCTCTAACTATCACCACTTTATTGCCATGCCGGATCTGCGCACCTTTGCGAATGCGGGCTTCCCGTTCAGCCGCATGGCCGATCTCTCGCAAACTATCGTGGTGGTCAGCAAAGAACCTAACCCGGCTCAGGTGACTGCGCTGCTGGACGCGCTTGGCACCATTGGTTCACAAACCGGCTTCCCTGCCGTAAACGTGGGCCTGACGGATGATGGCAGCACCATTCAGGGCAAAGATGCGGATATCATGATCATCGGCACTATTCCGCCAACGATGAAAGATGACAAACGTATCGATCTGCTGGTTGAAGCCACGCAAAGCTGGGTGAAAACCCCGGTTCGCCAGACTCCGCTGCTGAACGGCGTTTCCGATCCCAAAGATCGCGCGGCGGATACGCAAACGGAGGTCACCTCCAAAGGCGCCATGGCCGCGATCGTCGGCTTCCAGTCGCCGTATAACGACCAGCGCAGCGTCCTTGCTTTACTGGCCGACAGCCCGCGAGGTTACGAGCTGCTGAACAATGCGCTCAACGACAGCGGCAAACGGGCGGCGATTTCCGGCTCGGTAGCGGTGATTCGTGAATCCGGTGTGGATAGCCTGCGCGTCGGCGATATTTACTATGTGGGCCACCTGCCGTGGTTCGAGCGCATCTGGTACGCGCTGTCGAACCATCCGGTGCTGCTGGCTATCTTCGCCGCGATAAGCGTCGTGCTGTTGGCCTGGGTGCTGTGGCGTATCCTGCGCATCCTTAGCCGCCGCCGTATCGATCCAGAAGACGAATAATTACGATGAAAATCAGCGCCGCACTGCTGATGGTCGGGCTGATGCTGACAACCGTTTCCGGGCAGGCCGCCTGTAGCTGGCCTGCCTGGGAGCAGTTTAAAGCCAGCTATGTCAGCGACCAGGGCCGGGTGATCGATCCCAGCGATGAGCGCAAAATCACCACTTCTGAAGGGCAGAGCTACGCGCTTTTCTTTGCGCTGGTGGCCAACGATCGGGCGATGTTCGACAAGCTGCTGCTCTGGACGGAAAACAACCTCGCTCAGGGGGCGCTGAAAGACCATCTTCCGGCTTGGCTGTGGGGCAAAAACGACAAAGATGCGTGGACGGTTTTAGACAGCAACTCCGCCTCCGATGCCGATATGTGGATTGTCTGGAGCCTGCTTGAAGCGGGGCGTCTGTGGCATGAGCCTGCCTATAGTCGCCTCGGTGAAAAGCTGCTGAAGCGCGTGGCGAAAGAGGAAGTGATTAAAATCCCGGGGCTGGGATTCTCACTGTTGCCGGGGAGAGTGGGGTTTAATCATTCTCCTGACTGGCGGCTGAATCCAAGCTACCTCCCGCCGCAGGTACTGCAGCGAATGGTGCGTTACCGCGGCCCGTGGTCGGCCATGCAGGTGGCAAACCAAAGATTACTGCTTGAAACCGCACCCAAAGGATTTTCACCCAACTGGGCCGACTGGCGTGAAGGCAAAGGCTGGCAGTTCCAGACCGACGACGCCCGCAGCGGCAGCTATGACTCAATCCGCGTCTACATGTGGATTGGCATGATGGCCGACGACGCACCGCACAAAGCCGCGCTGCTGAAGGCCTTCCAGCCCATGGCAGATATCACCATCAAACAAGGTTTGCCGCCGGAAAAAGTCGATGTGCAAACCGGCAGCGTTCAGGGCAATGGCCCAGTGGGATTCTCCGCCGCCATGCTGCCTTTTTTACAGGATAGCGAAGCGCGGGACGTGCAGCGTCAGCGGGTGAAAGATAATTTCCCCCAGGCTGATGCCTATTACAGCTATGTTTTAACGCTCTTTGGTCAGGGATGGGATCAAAATCGTTTTCGCTTCAATTCTCGGGGTGAATTAATCCCTCGCTGGGGTCAGGTATGCGCAAGTTCTCATTAAGTTTCGTCACTCTCTCATTGGGCATGGCGCTGATGCCGATGGCTCAGGCCGCGTTGACGCCCCAGCAGCAGTTGCTGGAGCAGGTGAGGATGGGTGAGGCCAGCAAACGCGAAGATATTGTGCGTCAGTCGCTGTCCAGGCTGGAGCTGATGGCGCCGGACGATCCGGACGTGATTGCGGCCCGCATGCGCTACCTGCTGCGCCAGGGGGATAACGCCGGGGCGAAAGCACAGCTTGAGCGTCTGGCAAAACTGGCCCCCGGTTCCGCCGAATATAAACAGTCGCAGGTTACGATGATGCTGACCGGCGCGGATGGCCGCCAGCAGCTGCAGCAGGCCCGTTTATTAGCGACCAGCGGGCATACCGAACAGGCTATTGCCGCCTATGAAAAGCTGTTTGACGGCAATCCGCCCGAAGGGGATTTAGCGATTGAATACTGGATGCTGATGGCGAAGCGCCCGGCAACCACCAACCAGGCGATCGATAAACTGAAAGCGCTGGATGCCGCTGCGCCGGGGAACGGCGAACTGCGTGGCAATCTGGCGCGGCTGATGTTTGCCAACGGCCGCAGCGCCGAGGCTTATCAGGTGCTTGAGCAAATGGCGAAATCCAACGGCAGCCGGGAAGACGCGGCGGCTTTATGGTATGGCCAAATCAGCAACTTACCGACAGGGCCACAAAGCGTCGCGGCCCTGCAACGTTTTCTTAATGTCTTTACCGAAGGCGATACGGTGGCCACCGCGCGTGACAGGCTGGCGCAGCAGCAAAAACAGTTGTCTGACCCGGCTTTCCTCGCCCGGGCAAAAGGGCTGGAAGACGTGGGCGGTGGTCGCGGGAACCAGGCCATTCCGCAGCTGAAAGAGGCGTTAAGCTCGAAGCAAAACGATAGCGAAGTGGTTGGCGCCCTGGGGCAGGCTTATTCTCAGCAGGGAAAACGCGCCCTCGCGGTACAGCAGTTTGAGAAAGCCATTCAGATGGACCCGCAAAGCGACAACCGGGGCAAGTGGGACAGCTTGTTAAAAACCAACCGCTACTGGCTGTTGATTGAACAAGGTGATGCTCAGCTCAAAGCCAATAACCCGGATGCCGCGCTGCAGAAGTACCAGCAGGCGCAGAAGGTGGATAACACCGACAGCTACGCGGTGCTGGGCTTTGGCGATGTGGCCGTTGCCAAAAAAGATGATGCCAGCGCGGAGCGTTATTATCAGCAGGCGCTGCGCATGGATCGCGGGAACAGCAACGCGATTCGTGGCCTGGCGAACGTGTACCGCCGCCAGTCGCCGGCGCGAGCAACGGCGTATATTCAGAGCCTTTCGGCCAGCCAACGCAAAAGTATTGATGATATTGAACGTAGCCTGGCCGGCGAGCGGCTGGAGCAGCAGGCCACCGCGCTGGAAAGCCAGGGGCAGTGGGCAAAAGCGGCAGAGATCCAGCGCCAGCGGCTCAAACTCGACCCGGACAGCGTGTGGATCACCTACCGCCTGTCGAACGACCTCTATGCCGCCGGAAAACACAGCGAGGCAGACAGCCTGATGCGCGGCCTGGCCCAGCGTAAACCCGGCGACCCGGAGCAGGTCTTCGCTTACGGCCTTTATCTCTCAGGCAATAACCACGATGCGGCGGCGCTAAGCCACCTCAATACGCTGCCCAAAGCGCAGTGGACCGACAATATTCATGAGCTTGCTGACCGGCTGCAGTTTAACGAAGTGATGCAAACGGCTACCCGGCTGCGGGACAGCGGCAAAGAAAAAGACGCCATTGCGCTGCTTCAGCAGCAGACGCCGTCCGATCGCGTCGACTTAACGCTGGCCGACTGGGCCGCCGAACGTGGCGATCGCCCCACGGCGAAAGCGCAGTATCAGAAAGTCCTGCAGCGTTCACCCGGCAACGAAGATGCGCTGTTAGGGTTAACCGAGGTGCTGATTGCCGAGGGGGATAAACCTCAGGCCCGCGATCTGCTAGCGAAGCTGCAGAAAGCGCCGGCGGGTGAAACACCGTCCATCAATACGCAACGCCGCGTGGCGAACGCCTGGGCTGCCCTGGGCGACAACGCAAAAGCCGCGCAAACCTACGCGCCAATTCTGGTTGCGGCGAAAAGCCAGCCGCCGTCGATGGAAAGCGCGCTGGTGATGCGTGATGCCGCGCGTTTCCAGGCCGCCAGCGGCCAGCCGCAGCAGGCGCTGGAGACTTACAAAGACGCTATGGTCTCCTCGGGGGTTGCCCAACAGCGCCCGCAGGATAACGACACCTTCACTCGCCTGACCCGCAACGATGAGAAAGACGACTGGCTGAAGCGGGGCGTGCGCAGCGATGCCGCCGATCTTTACCGCCAGCAGGATGTAAACGTGACGCTTGACCACGAATACTGGGGCTCAAGCGGCACGCCAGGTTATTCCGATCTGAAAGCACATACCACGATGCTGCAGGTGGACGCTCCGCTTAGCGACGGGCGGATGTGGTTCCGTACCGATATGGTGAATATGAATGCTGGCTCGTTCAAAGATAACGGCGGGGGTTACAACGAGCGCTGGGGCACCTGTGCGGAGCACAACTGTTTCGGCAACACAAATCAGAGTGGCAACGGCGCAAGCGTGGCCGTTGGCTGGAAAAACAATACCTGGCAAACGGACATTGGCACCACGCCGATGGGCTTTGACGTCGTGGATGTCGTGGGTGGCGTGAGCTACAGCAACGACCTCGGGCCTATTGGCTATACCGTCAATGCGCATCGTCGGCCTATCTCCAGCTCGCTGCTCTCCTTCGGCGGGCAGCGGGATCCGAATACCAATAAAGTGTGGGGTGGCGTTCGCGCTAACGGCGGCGGTATCAGCCTGAGCTACGACAAGGGCGAAGCTAACGGCGTCTGGTCCAGCCTGAGCGCGGACACGCTGACCGGTAAAAACGTGGCCGATAACTGGCGCGTGCGCTGGATGACGGGCTACTACTACAAGCTGATTAACGAGAATAATCAGCGGCTAACCGTGGGCCTGACCAATATGGTCTGGCACTACGAAAAAGACCTCAGCGACTACTTCCTCGGCCAGGGCGGCTATTACAGCCCGCAAAAATACGTGTCGTTTGCCGTGCCGGTCATCTGGCGTAAACGTACCGAAAACTGGTCCTGGGAACTGGGCGCTTCCGGCTCCTGGTCTTACTCCCACAGCAATGCGGGCCAGCGCTATCCGCTGCGTAACCTCGTGCCAAATAACACGAACCCCTACCCGGACGATCCAGAGGGCTACCCGGACCGCAATGACACCTTCTCGGGCAGCAGCAGCAATGGTTTCGGTTATACGGCCAGAGCGTTGGTTGAACGGCGGATCAACTCGCACTGGTCAATCGGTGCCGGGATTGATATTCAGCAGGCCAAGGACTACACCCCAAGCCACGCGTTGATTTTCGTGCGCTACTCCATGGCGGGCTGGCAGGGCGATATGGATATGCCGCCGCAGCCGCTGGTGCCTTACGCGGACTTCTGATTAGCGGTGACGCAGAGCGGCGGGTTAGCCCGCCGTTTGTGTTTTTTTACTCAGAATTCGGCGCAAAGTTGCCCATAAATGCAGAATTACCCGATTCTCCTGAGGTCAGGATTAAAAAGAGCGGCAATGCAGTATACTCTGCGGGCATAAGAATATCCTGATGCCGGGCGTGGCGCAGGTTAAGCAAAAGCGGAGAGTCAGCTTGCGAGTCAGTCGTTCCCTAACGATAAAACAGATGGCGATGGTGTCAGCCGTGGCCCTGGCGTTTATTTTCATTTTTATCGTCATTCAGCTGTTCCATTTTGTGCAGCAAAACCGCTACGACACCGCCACGCAAATGGAGAAAATCGCCCACTCCGTGCGTCTTCCGCTGTCTGAGGCCATTTTGCGGGCGGATATTCCGCAGGCCGAGGCTATTCTTCAGCAGATCCAACCTTCGGGCATCATCAGCCGAGCCGACGTCGTGCTGCCCAATCAGTTCCAGGCGCTTCGCATTAGCTTTATGCCGGAGCACCAAATCCCGATGCTCATCACCCGCGTGTTTGAGCTGCCGGTGCAGATTTCCCTGCCGCTTTATTCCCTCGAACGCCCGGCAAACCCGCAGCCGCTGGCTTACCTGGTGCTACAGGCTGATTCCTGGCGCATGTACCGCATTATCATCAGCACGATTTCCACTCTGCTGACCACCTATTTGCTGCTGGCGCTGATTTTGACCGTGGCGATCAGCTGGTGCATTAACCGGCTGGTGGTGCATCCGATCCGCAAGATTAGCCGCGAGCTGAGTAACCTGAATCCTCAGCAAGCGGGTGAGCACCAGCTCACGCTGCCGCCGCTGCACCATGACGATGAGATTGGCATGCTGGTACGCAGCTATAACCGCAATCAGCAGGTTGCCCAGCGTCTTCAGCAGCAAATGAACGCGTTGAGTACCCATCATCCGGTCACGGAGCTGCCAAATAAGGCGCTGCTGATGGCGCTGATTGAGCAGATGGTGGCGAACGAGAAACGCGGCGCGTTGATGTTAATCGGGAGCGAAACGCTCCAGGATGCGGCCGGCGTGCTGAACGAAGAGCAGCGCGAGATGCTGCTGTTGACGCTGGTCGAGAAAATTAAACCCGTGTTGCCGACCAACGCGGTCCTGGCCCAGCTCAGTCAGAATGATTTTGGGCTGCTGCTCTATGGCGTCAGCGACCCGTGGAATGCCATGACGCTGGCACAGAAAATCATGGAAACGCTCAACGCCCGTTTGCCCGTTCAGGCATTGCAACTGAAACCGACCGCCAGCATTGGCATTGCGATGTTCAGAGGGGGCCTCGATGCAGAACAGCTTTATCGCCGGGCGGCTTCGGCAACGCTTGCGGCTCGCCGCTTCGGGAAAAACCAAATTCAGTTCTTCGACCCCGATCAGATGGAGATAGCCCAGCAGCGCCTGACCGAAGAGCACGATATTTTGAATGCGCTTGAGAAGCATCAGTTTGCTATCTGGCTACAGCCGCAGGTGGATATGCGTGACGGAAGCGTGGTCAGTGCCGAAGTCCTGCTGCGCCAGCGTCAGGCTGACGGTAGCTGGAGCCTGCCGGAAGGGCTGATTGAGCGTATTGAAGCCTGCGGGCTGATGATTACCGTCGGTAGCTGGATCCTCGAGGAGTCCTGTCGCACGCTGTCTGCCTGGCAAAGCCGGGGCGTTACGCTGCCGCTGTGCGTCAACCTCTCCGCGCTCCAGCTGCTGCATGAAGCCATGGTGCCTTCGCTCCTGGAGCTGCTCAGACGTTACCGAATCCAGCCCGGCACGCTGATTCTTGAAGTTACCGAGAGCCGCCGCATTGATGATCCACAGGCGGCGGTCAATATCCTGCGGCCGCTCCGCCAGGCCGGGGTGCGTATTGCGCTGGATGATTTTGGTATGGGTTACGCCAGCCTGCACCATCTGCACCACATGAAAGCGCTGCCGATTGACGTGCTGAAGATAGACAAAAGCTTCATCGAAGGGCTGCCGGAAGATAACGCGATGGTAGGCGTGATTATCGCGATGGCCAAAGCCCTGGATCTGAAAGTGGTGGCTGAAGGCGTGGAACAAGAAGCGCAGCGCGAGTGGCTGGTGCAGCAGGGGGTTATCTACGCCCAGGGGTTCCTGTATGCCAAAGCGCGTACCCTCGAGCAGTTTGAACGTGAATTTCTTACTGCGTAAATGAAAAACAATAGTTACAAATGTTAAGAGCTGGATCGGTTCAGTTCAAGTTTTTAACAGTTCCGTTAACAAAATCGATCCAGGCCACTTCTGCGTTTTTTTTAGGGTGATATGTTGAGTGCCGCAGTCATACCGGTTCCTGAGCCGGGGCTGCGGTTACTCTCCGTTCAAGGATACTCTAATGAAAACCTCACTCTTCAAAAGTCTGTATTTTCAGGTGCTGACCGCAATTGCCATCGGCATTTTGCTGGGTCACTTTTACCCGGAATTGGGTGCCCAAATGAAACCGTTTGGCGACGCGTTCGTTAAACTGATTAAAATGATTATTGCGCCCGTCATCTTCTGCACCGTGGTGACCGGGATCGCTGGCATGGAAAGCATGAAAGCCGTAGGCCGTACCGGCGCGGTAGCGTTACTTTATTTTGAAATTGTCAGCACGATTGCGCTGATTATCGGGCTGGTTGTGGTTAACGTGCTGCAGCCAGGCGCCGGCATGAACGTGGACCCGGCGACGCTGGATGCCAAAGCGGTTGCGGTTTACGCTGAACAAGCTCAGCAGCAGGGCGTTATTGCCTTCTTGCTGGACGTGATCCCAGGTAGCGTGATTGGTGCGTTTGCCAGCGGGAATATCCTGCAGGTGCTGCTGTTTGCCGTTCTGTTTGGCTTTGCCCTGCATCGCCTGGGCCACAAGGGGCAGATGATCTTTAACGTCATCGAAAGCTTCTCTCAGGTTATCTTCGGCATCATCAACATGATCATGCGCCTGGCGCCTATCGGGGCGTTTGGGGCCATGGCGTTCACCATCGGTAAGTACGGCGTAGGTTCTCTGGTGCAGCTGGGCCAGTTGATCGTCTGCTTCTACATCACCTGCCTGCTGTTTGTGATTCTGGTCCTGGGCTCCATCGCCCGCGCGACGGGCTTTAGCATCTTCAAGTTCATTCGCTATATCAAAGAAGAGCTGCTGATTGTACTGGGGACATCGTCTTCCGAGTCCGTTCTGCCGCGTATGCTCGATAAGATGGAGAAGCTGGGCTGCCGTAAATCCGTTGTGGGCCTGGTCATTCCAACCGGCTACTCCTTCAACCTGGACGGCACCTCGATTTACCTGACAATGGCGGCGGTGTTTATCGCTCAGGCGACCAACAGCCACATGGATATCTTCCATCAGATCACGCTGTTGGTTGTGCTGCTGCTCTCTTCTAAAGGGGCTGCAGGCGTGACGGGAAGCGGCTTTATCGTGCTGGCGGCAACCATTTCTGCGGTAGGCCATCTGCCGGTTGCGGGTCTGGCGCTGATTCTGGGTATCGACCGCTTCATGTCCGAAGCGCGCGCGCTGACCAACCTGGTCGGTAACGGCGTGGCGACCGTCGTTGTCGCGAAATGGGTAAAACAGCTGGATGAAAAGCAACTTCATCAGCAGCTGGATAATCCAAAATCTGACAAAAAAGTGACCGAAGTCTCCCACTAATCCGACCAATTGCCCGCAGCGACTTGCCCTCGCTGCGGGCGACTCTGCATAATCCCCCTAATACCCGTCATACTTCATCCTGCAGGTGTGTTAATTACCGCCTACCTGCAGCTCGAATTATTTAGGGTCTTTATTCTCTATTTTTCACTTTCTTACGTGACGTTTTCGCAGAAATGCGGTCAAACGGATTGGTGAAACGTCACCTATGTCGGTCTGCGGACGTCGAATGCCGCGCCGATGTGCTACTTTTAACCAGGATTGTTTTTAGGGGTTCACATGCAGGGCACCAAGATTCGACTTTTAGCTGGCGGGTTGCTATTAGCCGCAACGGCCAGCAACGTGCAGGCAGAAGCGCTCCAGCCGGACCCGGCCTGGCAACAGGGAACGCTTTCTAACGGCTTCCAGTGGCAGGTTTTGGCCACCCCCCAGCGCCCAAGTGACCGCGTTGAAATTCGCCTGATGGTGAATAGCGGTTCACTCACAGAGACCGCCCAACAAAGCGGTTACAGCCACTTTTTACCGCGCATGCTGTTGACGCAGACCGGCGGTCTGCCGACGAGCCAGGCGCGTTCGTTATGGCACCAAAGCAGCGACCCGGAGCGTCCACTTCCTCCGGCTATCGTCTCCTATGACTTCACGCTGTTTAACTTAAGCTTGCCTAATAACCGCAATGATTTGCTGAAAGAAGCGCTGACGTTTATGTCGACCAATATCGGGTCACTGGCCGTGACGCCGGCAACCGTCACCGCGGCACTGCATGTGCCGGATATGGTCGCGACCTGGCCGATGAACACCAAAGACAGCTGGTGGCGCTACCGCCTGAAAGGCTCCACGCTGCTTGGCCACGATCCGGCTGATAATCTCAAGCGCCCGGTTGATGCCGCGCAGCTGAAAGCGTTTTACGACAAGTGGTACACCCCGGATGCCATGACCCTCATCGTGGTGGGTAATGTGGATAGCCGCAGCGTGGCGGAGCAAATCAACAAAACCTTTGGTGAGCTAAAAGGCAAGCGCGACACGCCTGCGCCTGTGCCAACGCTTTCCCCGCTTAACCCTGAGCCGGTGAGCCTGATGACCGACAGCGTGCGTCAGGACAGGTTGTCCCTGATGTGGGACAACAGCTGGCAGCCGATTCGTGAGTCTGCGGCGCTGCTGCGCTACTGGCGTGCCGACCTGGCCCGTGAAGCGCTGTTCTGGAATGTGCAGCAAAGCCTGAGCAAAAATGGCGTTAAAGACCTCAATCTGAGCTTTGATTGCCGCGTGCTTTATCTGCGCGCCCAGTGCGGGATCAACATTGAATCCCCGAACGATAAGCTGAACGCCAGCCTTACCAGCGTCGGGCGTGAACTGTTGAGAGTGCGCGATAAGGGGTTGTCTCAGGAAGAATTCGACGCGCTGATAGCGCAGAAAAAGAATGAGCTGACGAAGCTGTTTGCTACCTACGCGCGCACCGACACCGACGTGCTGATCAGCCAGCGTTTGCGTTCGCTGCAGAATCAGGTGGTTGATATTGCACCGGAGCAGTACCAGAAGCTCCGGCAGGACTTCCTCGACAGCCTGACCGTGTCGATGCTCAATCAGGATCTGCGTCAGCAGCTGTCTCAGGAGATGTCGATGGTGCTGCTGCAGCCTAAAGGCGAACCTGAGTACAACATGAAGGAGCTGAAAGAGACGTGGGATAAGGTGATGGTGCCGGCTGCGCCGCCGCCGGTGACGGACGATCCTAAGCCGGAAGTTTCGGATATTCCACCGGCTTCTTAGCAGTGGGATTGCCCCTCACCCCGCCCCTCTCCCCACAGGGGAGAGGGTTAGGGTGAGGGTCATCTTATTGGGGCATTGCATCCAGCGGGATAATCGCCCCGCGATATTGAATCACCGTGCCCGCCGTCAAATGACCACGCTTCGCGGCTTCTTCTGCTGTACCCCCAGTTAGACGCACCGCCAGATAACCCGCGCTAAAGGAATCTCCTGCCGCGGTGGTGTCCACGATTTTTTCTTTTGCCAGACGAAGCGCCGGGACGTCGAGTAGATCCTCGCCGCTGACCGAGACCAGGCAAGACTCAGCGCCTCGTTTGATAACCACTTCTTCTACGCCAGCAGCATGCGTCCGGCGAATCACTTCCTCTGCCGGGACTACGCCCCATAGCGCGTCTTCGTCGTCCAGCGTCAGAAACGCAATATCCGTGCAGGCCAGCATTTGCCGGTAAACACGCTGTGTCTCTTCCGGGCTGGTCCATAAGCGTGGCCGATAGTTATTGTCGAAAATGACTTTGCAGCCGTTCGATCTGGCCTGCTTCAGCATCGTGAAAAGCTTCTCCCGGCTGGCGTTATTGAGGATGGCCAGGCTAATGCCGCTCAGGTAGAGATAATCAAACCGGGCCAGTTCCGCACATATTTCGCCTGAACGCTCGCTTTCCAGCCAGAACCGCGCCGCTGCTTCGTTACGCCAGTAGTAGAACGTCCGCTCACCGTGGCTATCGGTCTCGATGTAATACAGGCCCGGAAGGCGGTGCTCCAGGCGCTGAATCAATGCCGTGTGCAGGTGTTCCCGTTGCCAGGTGTCCAGCATTTGCTGGCTAAAACTGTCCTCGCCGAGCGCGGTGACATAATGCACTTCCAGCGCGCCTTCGCTGACCTGGCGGGCGAGGTAAACCGAGGTATTTAAGGTATCGCCTCCGAAGCCGCGATGCAGCTGGGCCCCACTTTGAGACAGTTCGATCATGCATTCGCCGATCACGGCAATTTTCTGAGTGAGCATAAGAGACCTGGCGGTTAAATGAACAAAAACGCTGTTTTTCGCATTCTCCGCCGTGGCGAAAAGTGAGTCAAACATTTTAAAACAGCGTTTTGAAAATATTTGATGTACGCCAGGTTATTGTGATTGTGACAAAAATCGCTCCGGCGCATTTTGCTGCGAAAGCGAGCATAAAGTTCTCTATTCCGACGCCGATAACCTTTCGACGAGCCATGTAGCGTTATCAGGGCAAACAGGATGTACAGATGAAGTTGAAGCAGATCACTCACCGGCTGCATACGCTTGAGGCGAGCGTTGAAAGTTTGCAGGAGCGACGATTCTGGCTGCAATGCCAGCGCCGCTTCACCTTTCAGCCGATTTACAAAACAGACGGAAAATTGATGGCAGTTGAACTGCTGACGGTGGTCACGCATCCGGCTGAGGCTGACGTACGTATCCCGCCTGACCGCTATTTCTCTGCGATCCCCAGCCGCCAGCGTCTTACGGTGGTGGAAGAGCAACTGCGTCTGCTGGAAGACTGGGCGCAGACCTTCATCGGTCACGGCATACTGGCCTCGGTGAACGTCGATGGCCCCACTTTAATTGCCATGAAGCAGCATCAGCCGATTCTTGATCTGATCGCCAAACTGCCGTGGGTACGTTTTGAACTTGTGGAGCACATTAACCTGCCGCAGGCGGCAACGCTGGCCGGCATGCACGAGTTTGGCCCGCTCTGGCTTGATGATTTTGGTACTGGCCTGGCTAACTTCTCCGCGCTGAGCGAAGTCCGCTACGACTATATCAAAGTGGCGCGCGAGCTTTTCATCATGCTACGAAAAAGCGATGAAGGACGGAATTTATTTACCATGCTGCTGCAATTAATGAACCGCTACTGCAAGGGTGTGATTGTAGAAGGCATTGAAACGGTTGAAGAATGGCGAGATGTTCAATCTTCGCCTGCTTATGCGGCACAAGGTTATTTCCTGTCGCGCCCTGTCCCCTTCGAAAACCTGGAAAACGTTCTGATTCGCCTCCCCTGATGTCGTTTCGGTCACGCTGAACTATCTTTTAGTCAGGTAGACCAACATCAGGAGAGGTAAGAAGGATGACAAAAACGGGTAAAATTAGCAGCATAGTCGCCGGGATTTTCTTGTTGTTGGTTGTCGTAGCGATCGTGGCGATCGCCACGTTTGACTGGAACCGGCTGAAACCAACCATCAACCAAAAAGTCTCGACAGAGCTGAACCGCCCCTTTGCCATTCGCGGCGATTTAGGGGTGGTTTGGGCACGAAATAAAGACGAGCCCGGCTGGCGCAGCTGGGTGCCTTGGCCACACGTTCATGCCGAAGATATCCTGCTTGGTAACCCACCTGACATCCCCGAAGTCACCATGGTTCATCTGCCCAGCGTCGAGGCAACGCTTGCCCCGCTTTCGCTGTTAACCAAAACGGTTTATATCCCCTGGCTTCGCCTGGTTGAGCCGGATGTCCGTATTATCCGGCTGTCGGACAAAAACAATAACTGGACCTTTAACCTTGCCAGTGCTGGCGGCAGCGATCCCAATCAAAAACCCTCCGGCTGGTCCTTCCGGCTCGACAATATCCTGTTTGATAAAGGCCGGATCGCCGTGGACGATAAAGTGACCAAGGCGGCGCTAACGATCCTGGTTGATCCTTTGGGTAAACCGCTGCCGTTTAGCGAAGTGTCCGGCCAAAAGCCACAGGGCAAAGATGCGGCGAAAGCGGCAGATTACGTTTTCGGCCTGAAAGTGAATGGCCGCTACAACGGCCAGCCGGTGGAGGGCAGCGGTAAAATTGGCGGTATGCTGGCGCTGCGTAGCGAGGGCGATAGCGCATTCCCGGTGCAGGCAGACGTGCGTTCGGGGACATCGCGAGTGGCCTTCGTTGGCACAGTTAACGACCCGATGAAAATGGGAGGCGTCGATCTCAGGCTCAAGTTCTCCGGCGATTCCCTCGGGAATCTTTACGCGCTGACCGGCGTGCTGCTGCCGGATACGCCTCCGTTTGAAACGGACGGCCATCTGCTGGCAAAAATCGACACGGATAAAGGCTCGGTCTTCCGCTATCAGGATTTTAACGGGCGCATTGGCGACAGCGATATCCACGGTTCACTGACCTACAGCCAGGGTAAACCGCGGCCTAAACTTGAGGGCGATTTAGTCTCTAAACAGCTGCGGCTGGCCGATTTAGGGCCGCTGATTGGCGTTGATTCCGGGAAGGATGCCGAAAAGACGAAAAAAGCCAGACAGCAGCGGGGCGACAGGACGGTGCAGCCCGCCGATAAAGTGCTGCCTTACGATCGCTTTGAAACGGACAAATGGAGCGTGATGGATGCCGATGTGCGCTTTAAAGGGCAGCGCATTGAACACAGCGGCACGCTGCCGCTGAGCGACCTCACCACCCACGTGATCCTGAATAACGCTGACCTGCGCCTGCAGCCGCTGAAATTCGGCATGGCGGGCGGCTCCATCAATGCCAACATCCACCTTGAGGGCGATAAAAAGCCGATGCAGGGAAAAGCAGATATTCAGGCGCGTCGTCTGCAGCTGAAGCAGCTTATGCCGAAGGTTGAGTCGATGCAGAAAACGCTGGGCGAGCTGAACGGCGACGCCAATCTGAGCGGACGCGGTAACTCAGTCGCGGCGCTGATGGGCACCAGTAACGGCAGCCTGAAGCTGTTGATGAACGACGGGCTTATCAGCCGTAACCTGATGGAAATCGTTGGCCTTAACGTGGGCAACTACATTGTCGGCAAAATTTTTGGCGATGATGAGGTGCGGATCAACTGCGCCGCTGCGAACCTGGATTTACGCAACGGAATTGCGACGCCGAGAATTTTTGCCTTTGATACTGAAAACGCGCTGATTAACGTCACCGGCAGCACAAACTTTGCCAGCGAACGTCTGGATCTGACCATCGATCCGGAGAGCAAAGGGATTCGTATTATCACTCTGCGTTCTCCGCTCTATGTGCGCGGCACGTTCAAGAGCCCGGATGCGGGCGTGAAGCCGGGGCCATTGATTATTCGTGGCGCAGTGGCTGCGGCGCTTGCCACGCTGGTCACTCCGGCGGCGGCGCTGGCCGCGCTGATCTCGCCTTCTGAAGGAAGTGATAATCAGTGCCGGACGATTTTGGGGCAGATGAAGAAGTAAGGCTGCCCCTCACCTCGGCCCTCTTCCCAGAGGGGCGAGGGGGCATCGTAATCCCCTCTCCCTTTTAGAGAGAGGGTGAGGGTAAAAATTACAGCGACTGATGGCGGGTCTCTTTACTCAGCAGCAGCGCAATCAGCGTCAGTGCGGACATCGCCGCCAGATACACGCCGACATAGAACAGGCCATAATTAGCCTGTAGCCAGGTGGCGATATACGGTGCGACAGAGGCGCCAAGAATGGACGCGACGTTGTAAGAGAATGACGCGCCGGTGTAGCGGACTTCCGTCGGGAACATCTCCGGCAGCAGCGCACCCATCGGGCCAAAGGTCAGCCCCATCAGGCTCAGGCCAATCAGCAGGTAGGCCATCACCAGCGCCTGGTTCCCGGAACCCAGCAGCGGCGGGAAGACGAACAGCGCAAACAGAATCATCAGGCTGGTGATCACAATCATGCTCTTGCGGCGGCCAAAAGCATCCGCCAGATAGCCCGCAATCGGCACCATCACGCCAAAGCCAATCACCGCCATCATCAGCATCCACAGCACCTCATTGCGCGAGAAGCCCAGTCCCGCCGGAACGGCCGCGGTGCTGAAGGTCATGGAATAGACCGTCATGATATAGAACAGCGTATAGGTCGCCAGCATGATGAAGGTACCGAGGATCGTCGCCTTCAAATGTTTGGTCAGCAGCGTGCCCAGCGGGACTTTAACCTGCTTCCCGGCTTTGGCAATCTTCGCGAAAACGGGCGTTTCATGCAGCGAAACGCGGACATAAAGCCCGATAATGACCAGCACCGCAGAGAGAATGAACGGCACGCGCCAGCCCCAGGACATGAACTGTTCGTCGGTCAGCAGCCATGAAAGCAGCAGGAAGGTGCCGTTGGCGAAGAAGAAGCCTATCGGCGCACCCAACTGCGGGAAAGAACCGTACAGCGCGCGTTTGCGCGGCGGGGCGTTTTCCGTGGCCAGCAATGCCGCGCCACCCCATTCACCGCCCAGGCCAAGACCCTGGCCAAAACGGGCCAGCGCCAGCAGAAGCGGGGCGAAGATACCGATGCTGGCATAGCCCGGCAGCAGGCCGATGACGACGGTCGAGATCCCCATCGTGAGCAGGGAAGCGACCAGCGTGACTTTGCGACCGACGCGGTCACCGAAATGACCGAATAGCGCTGAACCAATCGGACGAGCCACAAAGGCGATGGCAAAAGTGGCGAGAGACTGTAGCGTGGCAGCCGTCGGGTCACCCTGCGGGAAGAAGATGTGCGGGAAGACAATCACCGCCGCGGTGGCATAGATATAGAAGTCGAAGAATTCGATGGCCGTGCCGACCAGCGAAGCAACAACGACTTTTCCGCGTGAGTTTACGGGCGTAGCGTCAGCCCCGGTATCGAGAGTTGTGGCAACGGATGCTTGCATAGATTTTTCTTATTTATGGCGAACGAAAGTCCATTTACGCATAGCAAAAGAAGCATTTCAACGCGCCGCACCGGGCGAAATGGCTCAAAAAACGCGCATTAAGTGGATAATTTTTAAGCCTGCCCGTAACCTTCTATGAAATGCTTCACAAAATTTTCAAAATAGAGAATAAAACTGGTTTTAGGTTAAATAAAAGTTACCAGTTAGATTTATCTGCTGAGTTGGTCGGCTTGTCCCAGCGAGCGCAAAAACTGGCTATCTCACCGGATTGAAATTCCGGCAGGTGCGCCATTAATTTCTCCAGCGGCCAGTCCCACCAGGCGATGCGCCCCAGGCTTTCAGCCACCTCCTGCGGGAAACGGCTGCGAATAGGTTTCGCTGGCACGCCGCCAACGATGGTGTACGGCGGCACATCTTTGCTGACCACCGCGCCCGCGGCCAGTACAGCGCCGTCACCTACTGTCACGCCGGGCAGGACGATAACACCGTGGCCAATCCACACGTCGTTACCAATTATCACCCGGTCCTCGCGGCGATGCGCAAAGAATGAGGTATCCCGACCAACATCAGTGGCGTAGTACTCGGGGCAGTAGGTAAAGCGGTGCTGTGACGGGCGATCCATCGGGTGATTGGGGGCGCCAAGTCGAACGTGGTTGGCAATGGCGGTGAATTTACCGATCTCGCTGTCGGCTACGCAGCAGTGTTCCCCGAGGTAGGAGAAGTCGCCGAGGGTGCTGTATTCCAGCACGCTGTTGGCGAGTACTTCACACTGTTCGCCGATGTGTGTTTCGCGCAGGCGAACGCTGGGGTCAATAACGGTTTTTTGGAGTTTGGGTACGGAGGCAGTTGTCATGGCATGTTCTCTGGTCGGAGGTTTAGACAAGTGGACCTGCTAACCTGAAGGTCGGCAGGTCACCTATCCTGACCGGAAATCATGACAGGATTATTTATGCGTTTTTCCCGGCATCCTCGGGTCGTCTTTGTATTCTGCGGTGGCAATCCAGGCCGCGCAGAACAGCGTCAGGCGGGCGAAGAAGTAGAAGAAGGCCATCAGCCCCAGCACCGAGCCAAAAGCGGCCCCGGAAGGGGAACTGACGAGCTTCGGCAGGCTGTAGGTCATGATGATCTTGATCACCTCAAAGCCGATGGCCGCAATCAGCGTGCCGCGAATCAGCGCCTTGCGGCGTGGGCGATGGCGCGGCAGACGCCAGAAGATCCAGAAGAACAGCAGATAGTTGGCAAAAATAGAAATCGCCAGGCCGACCAGATGCCAGACCGGTTTCAGCCATTCGATATCACCCAGGTGCAGCAGGCCGATCAGCAGCGTCTGGGCCGAGCCGGAAATCGAGGTAATAGACAGGGTAACGATCAGCGCAATCAGCAGTCCAATCAATGAGATAAAATCACGCAGGTATTTTACCCAGAATTTTTCCTGATCCTGCGGGCTACGTTCCCACTTATCCCGCGACTGAGCGCGCACCGCTTCACGCAGGTTGCCCATCCAGTTAATGCCGGAGTAAAGCGCAATCAGCAGCCCGACCAGGCCAACGGTGGTGCGCTGCTGAACCGCGGTATTGATGGTGTTTTTCAGGGTGGCGGCAAGCGTCGGGTCACTGACGTTCTCAAGGATTTTGGCAAAAATGTCTTCGAGCAGCGTCGGGTGAGAGGCAAGCACATACCCGCCTGCCGCGAAGGCCACCATCATGATGGGGATCAGCGACAGAAACGAGAAGTAGGTAATGGCGGCGCCAAACTGATTCCCCAGCCGGTCGTTAAAGCGTTCTGCGGCGCGGAGCAGGTGGGCAACCATCGGCTGCCTGACCGTTTTGTTGACCGCGGATATGGTGCTGTTCACCGCGGCGTTACTGGTTTTAAGCTTCACCAGCGGTTCATTCTCTGCGGGCTCGCCTGGGGCTTCATCCTGCTGGGTTTCGATAGGTATAACAGGCTCATACTCGAGCTCGTGGGTTGGGCGTTTTTCGCGGTTATCCGGCGTCGTCATCGGGTCAATTTTCCTTTTGCTGTGGCAGGATCTTAAGGAAATTATAGTCATAACGCTAATCAACATAGGCTTTGAGTACGTCAGTGAGCCATTCCATAAACAAATGCACTCGCCGGGAGAGGTTGCGGCGATGCGGATAAAGCAGCGAAATCGGCATCGGCTCGGCGCGGTACTGAGGCAAAATTTCCACCAGAGTGCCCTCTTTGAGCTGGGTTTTCACGCCCACGCGAGGTACCTGAATGATCCCCAGCCCGGCGACACAGGCGGCCTGGTAGGTTTCCGTGCTGTTAACGGTGATCAGGCCACCGGTTTTCACCCACTGCGTTGTTTTATCCAGCCAGACTTCAAAGCCTTGTGGGCGGGTGCCGAGATTTTGAGCGTAATGCACCAAGGCATGCGAAGCCAGGTCGTCCAGGCTTTCGGGATAGCCAAAGCGGCTGAGGTAGTCGGGGCTGGCGCAGTTGATCATGGTGAATTTCCCCAGCGGCCTGGCTACCAGACCTGAGTCTTTGAGGTGGCCCACGCGCACCACGCAGTCAAACCCTTCCCGGACGACATCCACCATTCTGTCGCTGCTGCTAAGCTCTAGCTCTATGCCTGGATATTGCTGCAGAAATCCCGGCAGTTTCGGGATGATCAAGCCGCGCGCCAGCGTAACGGGCATATCGATCCTGATGCGCCCGCTGACGCTGGCGGGATCGGTCTGGAACAGGCCGTCGAGTTCATCGAGGTTAGTTAACAGGTCGCGGCAGCGTTCGTAATAGACCATTCCGTCCTGGGTGAGCTGAACCCGGCGAGTGGTGCGGTGCAGCAGGCGCGTGCCGAGTGAGGTTTCCAGCGCCTGGACCTGACGAGAAACGCTGCCCTTCGGCAGCCCAAGCGTGTCCGCGGCGCGGGTAAAGCTCTCCAGCTCCGCAACCCGCACGAAAAGCTGCATTGCGTGTATTTTATCCATCGTATCACCACATTGTTGCTGAAGATGAAACAGTGATGCGCATTTGGCCATATTTATTGATTTTGTATCAGCTAATAAGCTGTATCTCAATGTCCTGACAGCCAAATAAGAGGTTTATCATGAGTCAACGTATCGCTTTAGTGACCGGCGGCAGCCGTGGTTTAGGCAAAAACGCAGCGCTGAAGCTGGCTGCACGCGGAATCGGTATTCTGCTGACCTATAATAGCCAGCGCCAGGAAGCCGAAGATGTTGTGCGCGAAATTGAGCAAAAAGGCGTGAAAGCGGCCGCAATCCAGCTCAACGTCGGTGATTCTTCTACTTTCGCTGGGTTTGTTGAGCAGGTGAAAGAAACGTTGCGCGAGGTCTGGCAGCGAGACACGTTTGATTATTTATTGAACAACGCCGGGATAGGTCTTGAAGCATCGTTTGCCGAGACCACCGAAGCGCAGTTCGATGAAATAATGAACATCCATCTTAAAGGGCCTTTTTTCCTGACTCAGGGCCTGCTGCCACTGATTAAAGACGGCGGCCGCATTCTGAATGTTTCCACCGGCCTGACCCGCTTCTCGCTGCCGGGTAAAGCCGCCTACGCCACGATGAAAGGGGCGATGGAAGTGCTGACCAAGTACCAGGCCAAAGAGCTGGGATCGCGTGGGATTGCGGTGAATATTATTGCGCCAGGCGCTATTGCCACCGATTTCAGCGGCGGTATTGTGCGCGACAACGAACACGTTTCGAAGGCGATTGCAGCGCAAACCGCATTAGGGCGTGTAGGTCAGCCGGACGATATCGGCGATGCGATTGCGGCGATTCTTAGTGATGAGACGGGCTGGATGAACGCGCAGCGGATTGAGGTTTCCGGCGGGATGTTCCTCTAGTTTTTTGACCGCTCCCGGCAGGTGACCCTCACTCTAACCCTCTCTCTAAAAGGGAGAGGGGAACGACCGCCGTCTGCTTCCATGCAATCGAGCAGCCAGAAGGAAGGGGGGTATTTCCCCCTCGCTCCTTTGGGGAGAGAGCCGGAATGAGGGGCAACTTCTACGCCGTAATTTCCCAGCCGCGCGCTTTCCACAAGCCCGGTAACTCAGCCAAATCGGTAAACGTCGTCACCTTCGGATGGTCGATCGGCTTGTTATGCGGATCGGCACAGAAGTAAAACACCTCCATGCCTGCCGCAATGCCCGACTGCGCACCTGCCATAGAATCATCCACCAGAATGCAGCGCTCTACGTCCATGTTCATCTGTTCCGCCGCGTGGAACATCAGGGCCGGGTCCGGCTTCCAGCGCTGAATGTCGTAGCCGCTGTACAGGGCATCCGGGAAGTAGCCGAGCATTCCGGTCTTGCCGAGAGAGTGCTGCATTTTGCTGACCGGGCCGTTGGATACCACGCACATCGGCTTATTGATTTGCGCCAGCAGCGTGTTCGCCCGGGCGATTGCCTGAAGTTCGCTGTCAAACAGGCGGGCAACTTCGGCGCGGTAGATCACTTCCAGCTCGAGCTTAGGCAGGCTGGTGCCGTACTCAGCGTTGATGGTGTCGATAATTTCGTAGAGTTTGACGCCTTTGAAGGTCTTGAAGACATCTTCGAGCGCAAGTTGAATGCCATATTGCGCAAACATATGTACGTAGGCTTTGGAGCAGATGACCTCGCTGTCGACCAGCGTTCCATCGCAGTCAAAAAACACCGCTTCTATCCGGGACATGCCATTTCCTTTCTCTTTGGTTTAACGTTTACTCTATGCTTTTTGCGCAACGCAATCGATCCCGTTGCGGTAATTTCAGCGAAAAAAGTGGATGATTTGCGTTATCCCCCGCCAATTTTGGTATAGGATAGCGGCGTATTTTTTCCTCTTTTAGTTCGGAAACCGATAATGAGCCAACCACAGTCCACTCCGGAAACAACCCCGGGGCTGCTCGAACGCGCGTTCAAATTACGCGAACACGGTACTAACGCCCGCACCGAGGTGATCGCCGGGTTCACCACCTTCCTGACGATGGTGTACATTGTTTTTGTTAACCCGCAGATCCTTGGCGCGGCCGGGATGGATACCCAGGCGGTATTCGTCACCACCTGCCTGATAGCCGCCTTTGGCAGCATCCTGATGGGGCTTTTTGCCAACCTGCCGGTGGCACTGGCACCGGCGATGGGCCTGAATGCCTTTTTCGCCTTCGTGGTCGTCGGCGCGATGGGTCTGTCCTGGCAAGTCGGCATGGGCGCGATTTTCTGGGGCGCCGTAGGCCTGCTGCTGCTGACCATCTTCCGCGTTCGCTACTGGATGATTGCGAATATCCCGCTTGGCCTGCGCGTTGGCATTACCAGCGGTATTGGCCTGTTTATCGGCATGATGGGGCTGAAAAATGTCGGGATCATCGTGGCCAACAAAGAGACGCTGGTCAGCATCGGGAACCTGACTTCCCACAGCGTGCTGCTGGGGGCGTTGGGCTTCTTTATCATTGCGATTCTCGCTTCCCGTAATATTCACGCGGCGGTGCTGGTTTCTATCGTGGTAACCACGCTGCTGGGCTGGCTGCTGGGCGACGTGCAGTACCACGGCATCGTGTCTGCGCCGCCGAGCGTGAGCAGCGTTGTCGGGCAGGTGGATTTAGCCGGGTCGCTGAATCTGGGCCTAGCAGGCGTGATCTTCTCCTTCATGCTGGTGAACCTGTTTGACTCCTCCGGCACCCTGATTGGCGTCACGGACAAAGCCGGGTTAACCGACGAGAAGGGCAAGTTCCCGCGCATGAAGCAGGCGCTGTTCGTGGACAGTATCTCTTCCGTGACCGGCTCGTTCTTCGGGACTTCTTCCGTTACTGCCTATATCGAAAGCTCATCCGGCGTTTCCGTCGGGGGCCGCACCGGTCTGACCGCGATTGTGGTTGGCCTGCTGTTCCTGCTGGTTATCTTCCTGTCGCCGCTGGCGGGCATGGTGCCTGCGTATGCGGCCGCCGGGGCGCTGATTTACGTTGGCGTGCTGATGACCTCCAGCCTGGCCCGCGTGAAGTGGGATGACCTGACCGAAGCGGTACCGGCGTTTGTTACCGCGGTGATGATGCCGTTCAGCTTCTCGATTACTGAAGGTATTGCGCTGGGCTTTATTTCCTACTGTGTCATGAAGTTGGGCACCGGCCGCTGGCGCGAGCTGAGCCCGTGCGTGATCATCGTGGCGCTGCTGTTTGTGCTGAAAATTGTGTTCGTTGATTAAAGCCAGACGCTAAAAACAACAACGCCAGTCATGTGACTGGCGTTTTTTTTGGCCTGGAATCAGGCTTTAACGCGCTTGATATAATCGCCAAAGGCGGTGAGCTGCCCGGTCAGATGGTCGAGCGTGCTTTGATCCACCACTTCGCCGCTCTGCGGGTCGACTTTGTTCTGAATCACGCCGCCCATAAACTCAGGCTTGTTCATCACCATCGCGTCCAGGAAAACGAGGATCTGGCGCAGGTGATACTGGCAGCGCGCGCCGCCGATAGCACCCATGGAGCTGGTTTGAATCAGCACTGGCTTGCCGGCGAGCGGCTGTTCAGGCAGACGAGAAAGCCAGTCGATGGCGTTTTTCAGGCCACCCGGCACGGAATAGTTGTATTCCGGCGTCACAATCACCACGCCATCAGCCTGGCGGATTTGTGCGGCAATGGCTTCCACGCTCTGCGGGAAACCGTCTTCTTGCTGGATATCGGCATCGTACAGCGGGATATCGCCGATGGAAGGCAGGGCATCTATCTGCATGCCTGCCGGGGCGATGTTCGGCAGCGTACGGGCGACCATCGCGTTAAATGAACCCTTACGCAGGCTCCCCAGTAAAGTCACTATCTTCAACGAATCAGACATTGTTACTCCTTTATGTGTCAGGACGTTCGGGAAAATGTGTTATGCGGCGTTGCTGCCTCTGATGATATACCCGTCAGGCGAATGATGCGCGCCTGAGCGCTTCGGCTGCGAGCTTCGGCATCCGGCAGGGCGTTCCAGCCCTGTTGGCCGTCGAATTCCCACAGCTTCAGGCGCTCCACGCCTGGCGCCACGGCACAGCCCCAGATGAGGATGTCTTCCGCATCGCTGATAGCTTCAATATGCGGCTCGTTTATGACGCGCAGACGACCAGAGCCTGGCAATAATTGTAGTGTGCTGAGGCTGGTCTGGGGATTGTCCGTTAGTTTCAGGACGCTACGCCGCAGCGTATGCAGCTGGGTTCTGGCTTCGTTGGGATCGTTTTGGTTATTGATCCAGGTCATTTCGCTGCTGCTGGACTGAGACGGTGGCACAACCGGGGACGGGGCCTGGAAACTGCGGCGAAGCTCCATGTCCAGCCCGCAGCGCCCTTCGGTTGCCAGCAGCACGCCCACCATGTTACCGGCGTAGGCGATGCTGAAATCCGGCAGTTCGGCGTCGGCAAAGCGCGGGCGACCTGCGGTAGACGTAATGATTTGCGGCAGGCGCTGGGTACCGTACAGCATAAACATCATCTCTGCGACCAGCGTACGCGACGCGAGATAGCGCGTGCGGCGATGTTCTGGCATCAGGCTGGCGGCGTTAAGAATTTCGTCGTTCAGTCGGGGTGAAGTGAGGTTGGGAGGGTTCAGAGCCCATCTTGCAAAATGCGTCGCCATTTGTCGCTCCTTGATAATGGTCAGTCGATGTCATGCTGTTTCGGGTGGCTGAAACAGCGCTCCGCGTCCGATCCTGAATCTTGTCAGGGATCGAAGAGTAGTCTCTGGCTCAATGCGCTGTCATTGATGCTCTTCAATAGCATGAACTATTTTTTGAGCAATATATTATATATTCAATCCTGGGAAAATTCTTAGTGGTTTGCGTAAGTGGAGCACTTAAAAATGTCGTTCTGAAGACATCGTCTTGAAATGATGAAGTATTTTAAATATGAGGAAAATGCCCCGCATTCTGAAGTGTGACGCGGGGCGGCGGTAAGGGGTTATTTCCCGATACAGAAGCTAGAGAAGATGCGCCCTAACAGGTCGTCAGAGCTAAATTCGCCGGTGATTTCACTTAAGTTCTGCTGCGCCAGGCGCAGCTCTTCTGCCAGCAATTCTCCGGCCCAGGCACCCAGCAGCTGGGCTTTGCCCTGTTGCAGGTGTTCAGCGGCTTGCTCAAGCGCCTGCAGGTGACGGCGGCGGGCGAGGAAGCCGCCTTCCATGTTGGTTTCGAAGCCCATGCTCTCTTTCAGATGCGCGCGCAGCACGTCAACACCTTCCCCGGTACGGGCGGAAAGACGAACAAGTGAGTGACCATTTACTTCGCTCAGGCCAAGCGTTTCGCCGGTGACGTCCGCTTTATTGCGCACCACGGTAATCGGCAAACGCTCCGGCAGACGGGCGATGAAATCAGGCCAAATCGCCGCCGGGTCAACGGCGTCGGTGGTGGTGCCGTCCACCATGAACAACACGCGATCCGCCTGCTCAATCTCTTTCCAGGCACGTTCAATCCCGATGCGTTCAACTTCATCGCTGGCTTCGCGCAGGCCCGCAGTATCGATGATATGCAGCGGCATTCCGTCGATGTGGATATGTTCGCGCAGGACGTCACGCGTGGTGCCGGCGATATCGGTGACGATAGCCGCTTCACGCCCGGCCAGCGCATTCAACAGGCTGGATTTACCGGCGTTTGGACGCCCGGCAATAACGACTTTCATGCCTTCACGCAGCAGGCTGCCCTGGCGGGCTTCGGCGCGTACCGCGTCAAGATCGCCAATGACCCGATGCAGCTGGGCTTCGATTTTACCGTCGGAGAGGAAGTCGATCTCTTCATCCGGGAAATCGATAGCCGCTTCCACGTAAATACGCAGGTGAGTCAGCGCTTCCACCAGGTGGTTAATACGCGCGGAGAAAGCCCCCTGCAGCGAATTAAGCGCTGAACGAGCAGCCTGCTCGGAACTGGCATCGATCAGGTCGGCAATCGCCTCTGCCTGCGCCAGGTCGAGCTTATCGTTCAGGAAAGCGCGTTCTGAAAACTCACCGGGGTTGGCGATGCGTAAACCCGGCAGCGCCAGAATGCGTTTTAGCAGCAGGTCGAGGATGACCGGGCCGCCGTGCCCCTGCAGTTCGAGAACATCTTCACCGGTAAAGGAATTCGGGCCAGGAAACCACAGTGCAATGCCCTGATCCAGCGCGCTACCGTCGGCATCGCGAAAGGGAAGGTAATCCGCGTAGCGCGGCTTCGGCAGCTTACCGAGCACCGCCTCTGCGACCTCGCGCGCCTGGCGGCCGGAAATACGCAGGATGCCTACGCCGCCACGCCCCGGCGGAGTAGCCTGGGCAATGATAGTGTCATGATTGCTCATCGTTTATCTCAGACCTTGAATCAAAAAGAAAAAGGCGGTCAATCGACCGCCTTTCGTAAGCTTAACGCCAAATATTATCAGGTCTTTTTCTTGTCGCGGCTATGCAGGCCACGCTTTTCCAGACCGCGATAAATCAGCTGCTGCTGAAGGATGGTCACCAGGTTGCTGACGATATAGTACAGCACCAGACCTGACGGGAACCACAGGAAGAACACGGTGAAGATGACCGGCATAAAGGTCATGATCTTCTGCTGCATCGGGTCGGTTACGGTGGTCGGCGACATCTTCTGGATGAAGAACATCGTGGCGCCCATCAGAATCGGCAGGATGTAGTACGGGTCCTGTGCAGACAGGTCGTGGATCCACAGTGCAAACGGCGCGTGGCGCAGTTCAACGGAGCCCATCAGCATGTAGTACAGCGCCAGGAAGATTGGCATCTGGATGATCAGCGGGAAGCAGCCGCCCAGCGGGTTAACCTTCTCAGCTTTGTACAGCGCCATCATTTCCTGGCTCATACGCTGCTTGTCGTCACCGATACGCTCACGCATGGCCGCCAGTTTTGGCTGCAGCATACGCATTTTGGCCATCGAGGTGTACTGCGCTTTGGTCAGCGGGTACATGATGCCACGAACGATAAAGGTGATAACGATAATGGAGAAGCCCCAGTTACCGATGAAGCTGTGGATAAATTTCAACAGCTTAAACAGCGGCTGAGAGATGAACCACAGCCAGCCGTAATCTACGGTCAGGTCAAGGTGTGGCGCAACGGCCGCCATTTTGTCCTGAATTTCCGGACCGACCCACAGGGTGCTGCCCATCTGAGCGGTCTGGCCTGGCTGGACGATCTGCGAGGCAGACTTATAGCCAATCGCCGCAACGTCGTTGCTCAGCTTGGTCGTGTAGAAGTTGTTCGCGCCCTGAGTATGCGGCACCCATGCGGTAGCAAAGTACTGCTGCAGCATAGCCACCCAACCGCTGTTAGCGTTGAGGTTCAGGTTTTCACCATCAGCGATGTTGTCGAACTTAACTTTTTCGTATTTCGCGTCCGGGGTGGAGTACGCTGCACCACGGAAGGTATGCAGCGCAAAGTTGCTGCTGCCGGTATCGCGGTGAGAAGGCAGGTTGATGGACTGCTTCAGCTGACCAAAGGTTGCCAGCTCCAGCGGTTTTTCGCCCACGTTCTTCACGTTGTAGTCCACACCGACAGAGAACTCACCGCGTTTCAGGGTGAAGGTCTTGGTGAAGGTGTTGCCAGCGGCGTCGGTAAACGTCATCGGGACAACCAGTTCGTTCTGGCCATCCGCCAGTGCGAAGGTATCGGCAGTGACGTTATACAGCGGACGATCGCCGTTCGCCGGGTTATCCGGGCCATCACGACCGGTCAGGCCACTCTGCGCCTGGTAGATAAATTCAGGCGTGGTTTCCAGCAGTTGGAACGGCTCTGAGGATTTCAGCTCTTTCGGGTAGGTTGGCAACAGCGCTTGTTCTACATCACCACCGCGGGTGTTGATGGTCAGTTCAAGAACGTCAGTTTTAACCGTAATGAGTTTTCCCTGGCCACTGGCCGGCACACCCTGGTTAGCGGCGTTACCCTGGCTGTTCGTGGTCTGCGTGGTCTGCTGCACCTGAGGTTGAGGAGCGTGGTCCTGCTCCCAGGCTTGCCAGATCATGAAAGACACGAACAACAAAGCGATGAGAAAAAGATTGCGTTGCGAATCCATCGTTAGTGTTCTCTGGTATCAAAAGGTCCGGGCGGAACGGGATCGTCTCCACCAGGGTTCAAAGGGTGGCATTTTAGTACGCGTTTCATCGTTAACCAACTGCCTTTTAACACTCCAAACCTGCGCAAGGCCTCAATTCCGTAGTGAGAACAGGTTGGGGTGAAACGGCAATGCGGCCCGAGAAGCGGACTAATCAGGCGTTGATAGACCCTGATAAGGGCTATCAGGACCCGCGAGCCTGGCGACAATGGCGGCGCCATAACTTTTCCAATGCTTCCGATAAAGCCTGGTTATCCAGATCGGCAACCCCTTTCTTCGCTACTACCACGAAATCCATTGCTGGCAGTTCGTGCTGACGCAGACGGAAGCTTTCACGCGTCAGACGTTTAATCCGATTGCGTTCGTGGGCGCGTTTTACGTTTTTTTTAGCGACGGTGAGACCGATGCGGGGATGCCCCAGCGAATTAAGGCGGCCGAGAATGGTGATTTGCGGCGTGCCAGCCCGTTGTGGCTGCTGGAAGACGAATGTGAAATGATGGGGAGTTAACAAGCGTAACTCCCTGGGAAAAGCTAGCTTAACCACGCAGGGGTTAGCTTTTATTACTTAGAAACGGTCAGACGAGAACGGCCTTTAGCACGACGACGTGCCAGAACCTGACGACCATTTTTAGTAGCCATACGAGCACGGAAGCCGTGAGAACGGTTGCGCTTCAGTACAGACGGTTGAAAAGTGCGTTTCATGGCGATTTCTACCTAAACTATTAAATTTCACTGGATTTGCGTAATGCCCAACAGGGTCTGCGAACGACTTACGCTTCAGTGTGGCTGATTAAAGAGGCCGGATTGTAATAATTGTACACTCCGGAGTCAATTCAATTCCCTTACTGCTGCGCCCTTTTTGACCCCGAAAAGAGGCCCGGATCTCCGCTGAATGACAGCGGCATTACGCGACGGGTTGAGAATTATACGGGCTTACCGTGAAAGCGCAAGGATCCACGAGGATCTTCATCAGATCTCTTTAGCGATATTTGTGCGCTAGTCATTAAATTTTCCAATATGAGACGGTTATACGCTGCACGTGTGGCAGGATCGATTACACTTAACCCGCTCAAAACTTCCCTGTGGATAATTCGTGAAGAATCTGTGAGAAACAGAAGATCTCTGCCGCGCTTTAGGCTATGATCCGCGGTCCCGATCGTGATCCAGCCTTCACCGGGGAAACCGCAAATAGCGGTTCGCGCGCCTCCCACAGCCTGAGAGCGCGTGTCAACAATCATGAATGTATAACTTTCAGTCTTCGTCTTTTTATCGACTTTGTTCGAGTGGAGTCCGCCGTGTCACTTTCGCTTTGGCAGCAGTGTCTTGCCCGATTGCAGGATGAGTTACCAGCCACAGAATTTAGTATGTGGATACGCCCCCTACAGGCGGAACTGAGCGATAACACGCTGGCTTTGTACGCGCCTAATCGTTTCGTGCTCGACTGGGTGCGGGATAAATATTTAAATAATATCAATGGGTTGCTCAACGATTTTTGCGGCAGCGATGCACCTTTATTACGCTTCGAAGTTGGCAGCAAACCCGTGACCCAGCCCGTTGCCGCTATGGCAACCGCGGCGGCCCCTGCCCAGGTTGCACGCGCTGCAGCGCCGATGCGCCCAAGCTGGGATAACATGCCTGCGCCTGCTGAGCCGTCCTACCGTTCTAACGTTAACCTGAAACACACCTTTGATAACTTCGTTGAAGGTAAATCGAACCAGCTGGCTCGCGCGGCAGCACGCCAGGTGGCCGATAACCCAGGCGGCGCGTATAACCCGCTCTTCCTTTATGGCGGCACCGGTTTAGGTAAAACGCACCTTTTACATGCGGTGGGTAACGGCATCATGGCCCGCAAGCCGAATGCCAAAGTGGTGTACATGCACTCTGAGCGTTTTGTTCAGGACATGGTTAAAGCACTGCAGAATAACGCCATCGAAGAGTTCAAACGCTACTACCGTTCGGTGGATGCGCTGCTTATCGATGACATCCAGTTTTTTGCCAATAAAGAACGTTCACAGGAAGAGTTTTTCCACACCTTTAATGCCCTGCTGGAAGGGAATCAACAGATCATTCTGACGTCGGATCGTTATCCAAAAGAGATCAACGGCGTGGAGGATCGTTTGAAATCCCGTTTCGGCTGGGGGCTGACGGTGGCGATCGAGCCGCCGGAGCTTGAAACCCGTGTGGCGATCCTGATGAAAAAGGCCGACGAGAACGATATCCGTCTGCCGGGCGAAGTGGCCTTCTTTATTGCCAAGCGACTGCGCTCCAACGTCCGCGAGCTGGAAGGGGCGCTGAACCGCGTGATTGCCAACGCCAACTTTACCGGCCGGGCGATTACCATCGACTTCGTGCGTGAAGCGCTGCGCGATCTGCTTGCGCTTCAGGAGAAGCTGGTCACCATCGATAATATTCAGAAAACGGTGGCCGAGTATTATAAAATTAAGGTCGCTGACTTGCTGTCCAAGCGTCGCTCCCGTTCCGTTGCCCGTCCGCGCCAGATGGCGATGGCGCTGGCAAAAGAGCTGACCAACCATAGCCTGCCGGAAATTGGCGATGCTTTTGGTGGACGCGACCACACCACGGTTTTACATGCCTGCCGCAAGATTGAGCAGCTGCGTGAAGAAAGCCACGATATTAAAGAAGATTTCTCCAATTTAATCAGAACATTATCTTCGTGACGCTATGAAATTTACCGTTGAACGTGAACATTTATTAAAACCGCTGCAGCAGGTAAGTGGCCCCCTCGGAGGCCGCCCGACTCTGCCTATCCTGGGCAACCTGCTGCTGCAGGTGGCTGAAGGTGCACTCTCTTTAACCGGTACCGATCTGGAAATGGAGATGGTGGCGCGCGTGGCGCTGGTACAGCCTCATGAACCTGGAGCTACGACCGTACCGGCACGTAAATTCTTCGATATCTGCCGTGGCCTGCCGGAAGGGGCTGAAATTGCGGTACAGCTGGAGGGCGACCGCATGCTGGTTCGCTCCGGGCGTAGCCGCTTTTCGCTTTCCACGCTGCCGGCGGCAGACTTCCCGAACCTGGACGACTGGCAGAGCGAGGTAGAATTTACCCTGCCGCAGGCGACCATGAAGCGCCTGATCGAAGCCACGCAGTTCTCTATGGCGCATCAGGACGTTCGTTATTACCTGAACGGCATGCTGTTCGAAACCGAAGGCGAAGACCTGCGTACCGTCGCAACGGACGGCCACCGCCTGGCGGTTTGTTCGATGCCGGTTGGTCAACCTTTGCCTAATCATTCGGTTATCGTGCCCCGTAAAGGTGTGATTGAGCTGATGCGTATGCTCGACGGCGGTGAAACCCCGCTGCACGTACAAATCGGCAGCAATAACATTCGCGCTCACGTCGGCGACTTCATCTTTACCTCCAAGCTGGTGGATGGCCGCTTCCCGGACTACCGTCGCGTGCTGCCGAAGAACCCGGATAAACACCTTGATGCAGGCTGCGACCTGTTGAAGCAGGCGTTTGCCCGTGCGGCGATTTTGTCGAACGAGAAATTCCGCGGCGTGCGCCTGTTCGTCAGCGAGAACCAGCTGAAAATCACGGCAAACAACCCCGAGCAGGAAGAAGCAGAAGAGATTCTGGACGTTTCCTACGACGGTACCGAGATGGAAATCGGCTTCAACGTCAGCTATGTGCTGGACGTGCTGAACGCCCTGAAGTGTGAGAACGTCCGCATTTTGCTGACCGACTCCGTTTCCAGCGTGCAGATTGAAGACGCGGCCAGCCAGGCGGCGGCCTATGTTGTTATGCCAATGAGACTGTAGATGTCACTTACGCGTTTGCTGATTAAAGACTTTCGCAACATCGAAAACGCGGATCTCGCTCTTTCTCCTGGCTTTAATTTTCTGGTCGGTGCTAACGGCAGCGGCAAAACCAGCGTGCTTGAGGCGATTTATACCCTCGGGCACGGTCGTGCTTTTCGCAGCCTGAAAATTGAACGCGTGATCCGCCATGAGCAGGACGCTTTTGTTTTGCACGGGCGGCTTCAGGACGGTGAAAGGGAAACCTCAATCGGCCTGACCAAAGACCGCACCGGCGACAGCAAAGTACGTATTGACGGCAGCGACGGCCACAAAATCGCCGAACTGGCGATGATGATGCCGATGCAGCTGATTACCCCCGAGGGGTTTACTTTGCTGGGCGGCGGCCCCAAATACCGTAGAGCTTTCCTTGATTGGGGCTGCTTTCACAATGAACCTGGCTTTTTTGTGGCCTGGAGTAACCTCAAACGCCTGCTGAAGCAACGTAACGCCGCGTTGCGCCAGGTGACACGCTACGCGCAGCTGCGCCCGTGGGATCAGGAGCTGATTCCGCTGGCCGAGCAAATCAGCCGCTGGCGCGCCGACTACAGCGCCGCCATTGCGGAAGATATGGCCGATACCTGCGCACAGTTTTTACCGGAATTTGCCCTGAGCTTCTCTTTCCAGCGCGGCTGGGAGAAAGAGAGCGGCTATAGCGAAGTGCTGGAGCGCAATTTCGAACGCGACCGGATGCTGACCTATACCGCGCACGGCCCACATAAAGCGGATTTTCGTATTCGTGCCGACGGGGCGCCGGTGGAAGACACGCTCTCGCGCGGGCAGCTTAAATTACTGATGTGCGCCTTACGACTGGCGCAGGGTGAGTTTCTCACCCGGCAGAACGGGCGGCGTTGCCTGTATCTGATAGATGATTTTGCCTCTGAACTGGATGACGCCAGGCGCGGCCTGTTGGCCAGCCGGTTAAAGGCCACGGAGTCACAAGTTTTTGTTAGCGCGATCAGCGCCGAACATGTGATGGATATGGCGGACAAAAATTCAAAGATGTTCGCCGTGGATCAGGGTAAAATAGCGGATTAACCCAAGATTAAATGAGCGAGAAACGTTGATGTCGAATTCTTATGACTCCTCCAGTATCAAAGTCCTTAAGGGGCTGGATGCGGTACGTAAGCGCCCGGGCATGTATATCGGCGATACGGATGACGGCACCGGTCTGCACCACATGGTATTTGAGGTCGTGGATAACGCTATCGACGAAGCGCTCGCGGGCCACTGTAAAGACATCGTGGTCACTATCCACGCGGATAACTCCGTCTCGGTAACCGATGATGGCCGTGGTATTCCTACCGGTATTCACCCGGAAGAGGGTGTTTCTGCCGCGCAGGTTATCATGACCGTACTGCACGCTGGCGGTAAGTTTGATGACAACTCCTATAAGGTGTCCGGCGGCCTGCACGGCGTAGGCGTCTCGGTGGTTAACGCCCTGTCCCAGAAGCTTGAGCTGGTCATTCGCCGCGAAGGTAAAGTGCATCAGCAAACCTACATCCACGGTGAGCCTCAGGCTCCGCTGGCAGTGACCGGTGACGCCGATGTGACCGGGACTCAGGTGCGTTTCTGGCCGAGCCATGAAACCTTCACCAACGTAACCGAATTCGAATACGAAATCCTGGCTAAGCGCCTGCGCGAGCTGTCGTTCCTGAACTCTGGCGTGTCTATCCGCCTGATCGACAAGCGCGACGGTAAGCAGGATCACTTCCACTACGAAGGCGGCATCAAGGCGTTTGTTGAGTACCTCAACAAGAACAAAACCCCGATTCACCCGAACGTGTTCTATTTCAGTACTGAAAAAGACGGTATCGGCGTGGAAGTGGCGCTGCAGTGGAACGACGGTTTCCAGGAAAACATCTACTGCTTTACCAACAACATTCCTCAGCGCGACGGCGGGACTCACCTTGCGGGCTTCCGCGCGGCGATGACCCGTACCCTGAACGCCTACATGGACAAAGAAGGCTATAGCAAAAAAGCCAAAGTCAGCGCCACCGGTGACGATGCGCGTGAAGGCCTGATTGCCGTCGTTTCCGTGAAAGTGCCGGATCCTAAATTCTCTTCCCAGACCAAAGACAAGCTGGTTTCTTCGGAAGTGAAATCCGCAGTTGAGCAGCAGATGAACGAACTGCTGGCCGAATACCTGCTGGAAAACCCGTCTGACGCGAAAATCGTTGTCGGCAAAATTATTGATGCGGCGCGCGCTCGTGAAGCTGCACGTCGCGCACGTGAAATGACCCGCCGTAAAGGCGCGCTCGACCTGGCTGGCCTGCCTGGTAAGCTGGCGGACTGCCAGGAACGCGACCCGGCGCTGTCTGAACTGTACCTTGTGGAAGGGGACTCTGCGGGCGGCTCTGCAAAACAGGGGCGTAACCGTAAGAACCAGGCGATCCTGCCGCTGAAAGGTAAAATCCTTAACGTTGAGAAGGCACGCTTCGACAAGATGCTCTCTTCTCAGGAAGTGGCGACGCTTATCACCGCGCTGGGCTGCGGCATTGGCCGTGACGAATACAACCCGGACAAGCTGCGCTACCACAGCATCATCATCATGACCGATGCGGACGTCGATGGTTCCCACATTCGTACGCTGCTGCTGACCTTCTTCTACCGTCAGATGCCTGAAATTGTTGAGCGCGGCCACGTCTATATTGCACAGCCGCCGCTGTACAAAGTGAAGAAAGGCAAGCAAGAACAGTACATCAAAGACGATGAAGCGATGGACCAGTACCAAATCGCTATCGCCCTTGACGGTGCGACTCTGCACACCAACGCAAGTGCACCTGCGCTGGCCGGTGAACCACTCGAGAAGCTGGTGGCGGAATACAACACCGCGCAGAAAATGATTGGCCGCATGGAGCGCCGTTATCCACGCAACCTGCTGAACAACCTGGTTTATCACCCAACGCTGCAGGTGGCCGACCTGGCCGACGAAGCGAAAGTGACGCAGTGGATTTCTGCGCTGACCGTGACGCTGAACGAAAAAGAGCAGCACGGCAGCACCTGGAAATACGATATTCACCATAACAGCGAGCTGAACGTGTTTGAGCCGATTGTACGCGTGCGTACTCACGGCGTGGACACTGACTACGTGCTGGAAAAAGAGTTTGTGGAAGGGGGTGAATATGGCCGTCTTTGCGCACTCGGGGAGAAGCTGCGTGGCTTGATTGAGGAAGATGCGTTTATCGAACGCGGCGAACGCCGTCAGCCGGTAACCAGCTTCGAGCAGGCGCTGGAGTGGCTGCAGAAAGAGTCCCGCCGTGGTCTGGCAATCCAGCGCTATAAAGGCCTGGGCGAGATGAACCCGGATCAGCTGTGGGAAACCACCATGGATCCTGACAGCCGTCGCATGCTGCGCGTGACCGTTAAAGACGCGATTGCTGCGGACCAGCTGTTCACCACCCTGATGGGCGATGCGGTTGAACCACGTCGTGCGTTTATCGAAGAGAACGCCCTGAAAGCGGCGAACATCGATATCTAAGGTAAATCCAGCCAGACTAAAGAGCCGTGCTTTTAGCACGGCTTTATCTTTCTGACAAAGAAGGAAAAAGCGTGGTTTTTCCTTCTTTGTGGCTAGCAGCCGAAAATCAATGAATTGATTTTCCTGGTTTATTTTTTGGTGTCCTCTGGTATTTCATCTATACCTTTGCCTCACCATCGTGATGGAGCCGTGCTTTTAGCACGGCTTTTTTTATGGGCGCTATACTTTCCGGTGTCGATTTTCTACATCACAGAGGGAAACCCCATGGGACTTTTTGATCAGGTTGCGGGCTCGCTGCTGAACGGTGACGCCGGTAAATATCAGGCCATTCTAAGCTGGGTAGAACAGCAGGGCGGTATTCAGGCGCTGCTGGACAAGCTGCGCCAGGGCGGCTTAAGCGAAATCGTCTCCTCGTGGCTCAGCAGCAACAGCACAAATCAGCCGCTGAGCGGCGACCAGATAACTCAGGCCCTGGGTTCGCCGTCCGTTGCCGCGCTGGGGGAAAAACTGGGCGTGGATACCGGCTCGGCTTCCGCTTTACTGGCGGAATACCTGCCGAAGGTGATCGACGCGCTGTCGCCAAACGGTGAAGTGACGCCGGAAGCCCATAACGACTTGCTAAGTGCTGGCGTTAACCTGTTGAAAGGTAAGTTGTTCAGCTGACCTTTTTGTTGGCCCCGGCTGTATGTCCGGGGCTTTTAAAAGAGGAGTTTGCCTGCCGCCTCTCATCCCCCTTTTCCCCGGAGTTTGCTGCTGTTTTTTGAGCGGAATCGCGTTAGCATGAGGTAAATCCATTACCTCTGAAGATCTCATGACCATAAAACTGATTGCAATTGATATGGATGGCACGCTGCTGCTGCCAGACCACACTATCTCTCCGGCGGTAAAACAGGCCGTTGCGGCGGCGCGCGAGCGCGGCGTGAACGTCGTGATCTGTACCGGTCGTCCGTTTGCTGGCGTTGAAAGCTACCTGCGTGAGCTGCAGATGGATAAGCCCGGCGACTACTGCATCACTTACAACGGCGCGCTGGTGCAGAAGGCAAGCGACGGCAGCACCGTCGCCCAGACGGCGCTGAACTATGACGACTATCGTTTCCTGGAAAACCTGTCCCGCGAAGTGGGCTCACACTTCCATGCGCTGGATCGTCATACCCTTTACACCGCGAACCGCGATATCAGCTACTACACGGTGCATGAGTCCTTTATCGCCAGTATTCCTTTGGTGTTCTGCGAAGCGGAAAACATGGATAAAAACGGCGAGTTCCTGAAAGTCATGATGATTGACGAGCCGGCTATTCTCGATGAGGCCATCACCCGAATCCCGGCCGACGTCTTTGAGCGGTATACGCTGCTGAAAAGCTCGCCTTACTTCCTGGAAATCCTCGACAAGCGTGTCAACAAAGGCACCGGCGTGAAGTCACTGGCGGAGAAACTGGGCATTAAGCCGGAAGAAGTGATGACCATTGGCGACCAGGAAAACGACATCGCAATGCTGGAATACGCCGGTATGGGCGTGGCGATGGACAACGCGACCGACAAAGTGAAAGCCGTCAGCAACTTCGTCACCAAATCCAACCTGGAAGACGGCGTGGCCTACGCTATCGAGAAGTTTGTGCTGAATTAACCGGCTCTTATCTCGTCTGCTGGAGAGGGGAGCGCCAGGTGCGCTCCCTTTTGTTATTTCACTGCGGGTAACTGATTTGTTACACAGTGAATCCCTCCGCCTCCGGCGGCAATTGCGTCGATGTTTAGCTGCACAACCTCACGCTCAGGGTAAAGCGTCGACAGCAAACTAAGCGCCGCTTCGTCCGTCTCTTCATCGCCAAACTCCGGGGCGATAATCGCGCCGTTAATCACGAAGTAATTGATGTACCCGGCGGCAAAGTCCGGGTTTCCTTCGCTGAAGCGGCTTGCGCGTGAGACCTGCGGCGGCGTGACGGTGTGAACCTGTAGCCTGCGGCCCTCGGCGTCAGTGGCCTGCCTGAGGATGTCCAGGTGCGTCTGCGTCACTTTGTGGTCCCAGGAATCCGGGTCGGGATCGAGGTTGGCGATCACTACGCCGGGCTCAACAAAACGGGCGTAAAAATCGACATGGGCATCGGTAATATCTTTGCCTTTGATGCCCGGCAGCCAGATGATTTTTTTCAGGCCAAGCTGTGTTTTCAGCTCCTGCTCTACCCGGTCGCGGCTCCAGCCGGGATTGCGGTTGGCGTTTACCCAACTGCTTTCGGTCATGATGCCGGTGCCGTGCCCGTCCACTTCAATCCCGCCACCTTCGCCCGTCAGCGCGCTGCGGATAAACGGCGCTGCACCGTATTTTTCGGCCATAAATGCCGCCAGCTTCGTGTCTTTGCTGTGCCGCTGCTTATTGCCCCAGCCGTTGAAGTTAAAGCCCACGGCGGCGAGTTTGCCTGCCGATGAAGTGACAAAGCACGCGCCGGTGTCCCGCATCCAGATGTCGTCCAGCTCGGTCACCACGTAAGTGACGTTGTGGCTGCCGCATTTTTCCTCCGCCAGCGTGCGTTCGTGCTCCCGGCAAAATACCGTCAGCGGCTGGTAACCGGCGATGGCGTGCGCGATGCGCCCCAGGGCATCCTGCACGTCAGGGGTAAAATCTTTCCAGATAGCGCGCTGAGCGCCAAACGCGATAAATGCACGTTGCTGCGGTTCTCCTTCGTCAGGCATACGCCAGCCCGGGCTAACGGCCGCGAAGGCAGAAACAGGCAGCCCGAGAGAACCTGCCATACCCATCCCGGCCAGCACCGAGGCACATTTAATAAATTCACGACGCGTTGACATACCGGACTCCCGTATAGCTGTTTTAACGTAAGAAATTATGCTCAGTATTACAGGTGGATATTTCATCACTGGCTGAATTCGGCTTCCAACGATATATTTAGCGGACATCTGATTAGCCTGGCTTATCGACATGTTAAAACACTGGCCACCGTTAAATGCCCTGCGTGGGTTTGAAGCCGCCGCGCGTCTGGGAAGCTTTCACCAGGCTGCGTCTGAACTGCACCTGACCCAGTCGGCCATCAGCCAGCAAATCCGCAGCCTGGAGGATTACCTGGAGCAGCCGCTGTTCTTTCGCAGCGGGCGCAGCGTCAGCCTGACGGACGCCGGCCAGGATCTCTACAGCACCGCGCAGGTCATGCTGCAACAGCTGGCGGTGGGTATTCGTCGGCTCGATCAGTACCGCAAGCCGAATCAGCTTATCGTGAACACCACGCCCGCTTTCGCCAGGCATTGGCTGTTGCCTAATCTGGCGGACTTTAATCGCCGGTATCCGCAGACCGATCTTTGGCTGTTCACCAGCTTCGACCCGCCGGATATGGCCAGCGAAACCGTCGATGTGGCTATCCGGGATGACCTCAGCCAGCAGGCAGAATGTCTTTTCGAGGTGTTGTACAAGGATAGACTTTATCCGGCCAGCCATCCCGCCGTGCAGGATTTGCCGGTAGAGCAGCGACTAACGCTGCACGGCGAACGCGAGATGAGCTGGGAGCACTGGAGCGTGGCTGGCGGGGTGGACGTTGGCCAGCAAAGCCAGGGGATGAATTTCTCCGATCCTGGATTGTTGCTTGATGCCGCCGCAGACGGGCTGGGTATTGCGCTTGTCAGCCAGCTGCTGGCAGAAAGAAAAAGGGAAATTAAGCAACTTCGCCCGCTGGTGGAGCAAACCGTGCGCGGCGCTGACTGGGCTTGGCTTATCCATCGTGAAAGCGAAAATGACCCGTTAACCCGCCAGTTTTGCGCGTGGCTCCGGGGCAGGTTGCCTGGCAAAGTGGAAAGGCCTGGCTAATTCTTTTACCCTGAGGCGTACTCAGCGCTTCAGGGCAAAATCGTGATCAAACAACTCACCTTCGCACCGCGTCATCATCAGCTTACCAACGTTAACACCTGGACGCCGGACAGCCAGTGGCTGGCCTTCGACGTTCGGCCTTCGGGAGCCTCTTTTACCGGCACAACCATCGAGCGAGTTAATATCCAGAACGGTGACGTCGAGGTGGTTTATCGCGCCCCTGCAGGCGCCCACGTTGGCGTAGTGACCGTGAACCCACGACAGCCGGAGCGCTACGTTTTCATCCATGGCCCGGAAAACCCGGACGTCGACTGGCACTATGACTTCCACCACCGCCGTGGCGTGGTTGTGGCGCAGGGTGAGGCCAGCAATCTTGATGCAATGGACATTACCTCGCCCTATACCCCAGGCGCGCTGCGCGGCGGCAGCCATGTTCACGTCTGGAGCCCGGACGGCAGCCGCTTGAGCTTCACCTACAACGACCACGTTATGCACGAGCTTGATGCGCGCCTCGACCTGCGTAACGTCGGCGTCGCGCTGCCGTTTGGCCCCGTGACGCCGCCTAAACAGCATCCACGAGAATACGGCGGGAGCCATTATTGCGTGCTGGTGAGCCGCACGACGGCAGAGCCAGAGCCCGGCAGCGATGAGATTAACCGTGCCTACGAAGAAGGCTGGGTCGGGGAACATGGCTACCGGAAGCCAGACGGCAGCGTTCAACGCTGGGCGCTGGCGTTTATCGGCGATACCCGGTTAGCAAACGGCGAGAAGGTGCCCGAGCTGTTTATCGTGGACCTTCCCAATGAGCCGCAGGCTTACCAGCAGGCCGGAAGTGAACCGCTGTGTGGCACCGCCACGACGCTGCCAGCGCCGCCAAAAAGCGTGATGCAACGTCGGCTGACCTTTACCCATCAGCGCCGTTATCCGGGTCTGGTGAATCAGCCCCGGCACTGGATCCGCAGCAGCCCGGACGGCAGTCAGCTTGCCTTCCTGATGCGTGACGACAGCGGCGTGGTGCAGCTTTGGGTGATATCCCCGAACGGCGGCGAGCCCCGGCAGGTTACCCACGGTGAGCACGACATTCAGTCGGCCTTTAACTGGCATCCTTCAGGTAAAGCTCTTGGGTTTGTGCAGCAGGGGCGTGTGGTGCTGTGTGACGCGCAAAGCGGGGTCATTACGCCATTAAGTTCGGCAGAGGGCGAAGCACCTTCTGGCGATGCCATCGTCTTCTCCCCGAACGGCAAGCTGGTTGCCTGGATGCAGGACGTCGACGGTTTCCGCCAGTTATGGAGCGCGGAAACCGGCCTGTAAATGATTCAGTGAGGCAGTTCTGCCGGTGGGATAACGGCGTTAGTGGCCAGATTCTGTTGCTCGCTGGCTTCCACACGCGATCTCACCGAATTGTCCTTGCGGAACATATCCCACGGCAGCAGCACCGTGTCGAGCACGGCGGTAAACGGCAGGTCTAGCGCAACCAGCGGCTTGATTGCCCAACTGGTATCGTCGTCGCCAAGCGTTGCCGCACTGGCTCGGGTACCAGGATACAAGCCTTCTTTGCCGCCGCTGTGTGACATCATACTTGAGCAGCCGGTCAGTAATAACAGCCCGCTGCTAATCACCAGAGTTGGAAACCAGTTTCTCATTATCATTTTGCTGTCATCTTCAATGGTTGGCGGAGTACCAGCCCCAGCGGAGTTATAACACCCGCCCGTGATTTAAAAATGTTCCTCGTTCCGCTCTGCGGCGGCTATCGCATATTTTTAACCTTTTATGCTGTTTGCCAGTCTAAGTAAGGAAAGCCATTCACGCAAAAAATTTGCGTTCAGGCGCCTTGAAAAATTTTAAGCAAGCCACATTTTAGTAGGGTAACCAGAGAGAGTACGCCGATTGGGTACTCAGGTTCATGGCCTGTCCAAAGGGAAGGCTTTTACATCTTACTCGCTGATTTCAGGAGCTTTTTATTATGCGTAACTTCGATCTTTCTCCGCTGTACCGTTCCGCCATTGGTTTTGACCGTCTGTTTAATCTGCTGGAAAGCAACCAGAGCCAAAGTAACGGCGGCTACCCTCCGTACAACGTTGAATTAGTGGACGAAAACCACTATCGCATTGCTATCGCCGTCGCCGGTTTCGCAGAAAGCGAACTTGAGATCACTGCCCAGGATAACTTGCTTATCGTCAAAGGGGCGCACGCGGGCGAGCAGCAAGAGCGGACTTACCTCTACCAGGGCATTGCCGAACGCAACTTCGAGCGCAAATTCCAGCTGGCGGAAAACATCCACGTTCGTGGCGCGAACCTGGTCAACGGCCTGCTGTACATCAGCCTGGAACGTGAAATTCCTGAATCGATGAAGCCTCGCCGCATCGAAATCAACTAATTCATGGGGTCGCGCCGCGCGCGGCCCGTCATCAAGCTGGCTTGCCGTCAGGGAGCCAATGCCCGTTCGCATGCGGGCAGGTTATTTCTTGCTTCAAAGAAGGAGAAAACACTATGCGTAACTACGATTTATCCCCACTTCTGCGTCAATGGATCGGCTTCGATAAACTGGCCAACGCGCTGCAGTCCAGCGGTGAAAGCCAGGGCTTCCCGCCGTACAACATCGAAAAAAGCGACGATAACCATTACCGCATCACGCTGGCTTTGGCCGGTTTCCGCCAGGAAGATCTTGATATCGAGCTGGAAGGCACCCGCCTGAGCGTGAAGGGCACCCCGGTTAAACCGGAAAAAGAGACCAACTGGCTGCATCAGGGGCTGGTGACTCAGCCGTTCAGCCTGAGCTTTACCCTGGCCGAGCATATGCAGGTCTCAGGGGCAACGTTCACCAACGGCTTGCTGCACATTGACCTGGTGCGGGACATCCCGGAAGCGGTTGCTCCGCAGCGGATCGCCATTAGCGAACGCCCGGCGCTGAATAGCTAAATAATTTTCCCATATGAAGTATTAAGGCCCCTGAAAATGGGGCCTTTTTTGTGCTCCGCACCCCATTATCCTCCCCATAGCTCTGCCAGAATCCTTAGTAACAATAATGTTATTCACAGGGATTATATATGAGTGGAATAGCGTTAACCGTCAGCATGCTGGCGCTGGTTGCCGTCGTGGGATTGTGGATCGGTAATATCAAGATCCGCGGGGTGGGCTTTGGGATCGGAGGCGTGCTGTTTGGCGGCATTATTGTCGGCCACTTTGTCAATCAGGCCGGGATTGGCCTGAACGGCGATATGCTGCACTTTATTCAGGAATTTGGGCTGATCCTGTTTGTTTACACGATAGGCATCCAGGTCGGACCCGGCTTCTTCTCATCCCTGCGCGTTTCCGGCCTGCGGCTAAATTTGTTCGCTATTCTTATCGTTGTGCTCGGTGCGTTGGTCACTGCCGTGGTCTACAAGCTGTTTGATGTGCCGCTGCCTGTGGTATTGGGGATCTTCTCCGGTGCCGTCACGAATACGCCAGCGCTGGGGGCCGGGCAGCAGATCCTGACCGATCTCGGTACGCCGGGGCAATTGGTTGACCAAATGGGGATGAGCTACGCGATGGCCTATCCGTTTGGGATTTGCGGCATCCTGCTGACCATGTGGCTGTTGCGCATGGCCTTTCGCGTCAGCGTTGACAAAGAAGCTCAGCAGTTTGAAGCCAACAGCGGCCAAAATCACGCCCAGCTGCACACCATGAATATCTGCGTCGCCAACCCAAACCTGAACGGTCTGGCGATTCAGGACATCCCTATTCTTAACAGCGACGAAATAATATGCTCCCGCCTCAAGCGCGGAGAGCTGCTGATGGTGCCTTCTCCAGGCACCCTCGTTCAGACTGGCGACCTGCTGCACCTCGTTGGGGCAGAAAAAGATCTGCACAAAGCGCTGCTGGTGATCGGCAACGAAGTGGATACTTCGCTTTCCACGCGAGGCACGGATCTGCGGGTTGAGCGCGTCGTGGTGACCAACGAAAAGGTTCTGGGCAAGAAGATCCGCGATCTGCATCTGAAGCAGAAATATGACGTGGTGATATCTCGCCTTAACCGCGCCGGGGTCGAGCTGGTGGCCAGCAGCAACGCCAGCCTGCAGTTCGGCGACATCCTCAACCTGGTCGGACGCCCTCAATCGATCGACGCGGTGGCCGCAGAGGTCGGTAACGCGCAGCATAAGCTGCAGCAGGTGCAAATGTTGCCGGTGTTTATCGGCATCGGGCTTGGCGTGCTGCTGGGCTCCATTCCGCTGTTTATCCCAGGTTTCCCGGCGGCGCTGCGCCTTGGCCTGGCTGGTGGGCCGCTGATTATGGCGCTGATCCTCGGGCGCATCGGCAGCATCGGCAAGCTTTACTGGTTTATGCCGCCGAGCGCGAACCTGGCGCTGCGTGAGCTGGGTATCGTCCTGTTTCTGGCGGTGGTCGGGCTCAAGTCCGGCGGGGATTTTATCGACACGCTGCTGGTGGGCGACGGCGTAAGCTGGATTGGCTACGGCATTCTGATCACCGCGGTGCCGCTGATTACCGTCGGCCTGCTTGCTCGCCTGCTGGTGAAGATGAACTACCTGACGCTGTGCGGCATGCTGGCGGGCTCGATGACCGATCCCCCGGCACTGGCCTTTGCCAACGGACTGCATGCGACCAGCGGAGCCGCCGCGCTTTCTTACGCCACGGTTTACCCGCTGGTGATGTTCCTGCGCATTATTACTCCCCAACTGCTGGCGCTGCTGTTCTGGGGACTATAGCTCTCCGCCGCCCGACTGGCCGGGCGGCACCCTCGAATGATCCCGGCGTAAGTGGTAATCCACCTGATATTCGCTGGCATTTCTGAACATCACCGAATAGTTAAGAAACTCGCCTTTATCGCTGTAGGAGAGCGAGGTGATGCGCAAAATCGGTGTCGCCTCCGCGATGTTCAACAGTTTTGCCGTTTTGGCGTCGGCGAGTACCGGCGTCAGCGTTTCATAGTTGCCGCTGATGACTATCTGGCATTCATCTTCGATATAGCTGAATTTTGACCCTTCAAGGTGGGCCAGGGACAGGTTGCGAAAGAGTTTGACCGGCATATAGCTGTCTTCCACCATCAGCGGCTTGCCGCTCACGGCGCGCACGCGGCGGGAGTAATAGATTTTTTCGTCGATCTTAATGCGCAGCAGGCTGGCTATCGCCGGGGGCGCGGGCATCACGTTAAATTCCAGCACCTCGCTCAGCACCTCTTTGCCCTGGCTGCGCATCACTTCCACAAAACCCGTCAGGTTAGTGGTTTCGTGGTGAACGTCTTTTTTTGTCACCCAGGTGCCGCTGCCCTGGCGGCGAATAACCAGACCCCAGCCCACAAGCAAATCCACCGCTTTACGAATCGTCATGCGCGACACGCCAAATTCTTCAGCCAGCTTCTTTTCCCCAGGCAGGGGGCTGCCTAGGGTGTAGTCGGCAGAATTAAGCCGCAGCCGTAGCCTGTCGGCAATTGATTTGTAGATCATAGCTGGACATCTCCAGGCTTTATCACGCCGTTATATGTCGGTTAATTGTCTAGTTTTAACTATAAAAGTAGACAACTTTGGCCAAATAAAAACCATGAATACGATCACGAATCGCTGCGCCTGACGCGGCGAGCCACCGCCCGCGCTCATATCCTCAGCCTCAGGCCAACTAAAAAAATAAGGCCGCCTCTTACTCTACGAAGTTGTTACATGAGGATTTAAAAATGCTCAGTCAAATACAACGTTTTGGTGGTGCAATGTTTACCCCGGTTTTGCTGTTCCCCTTCGCCGGGATCGTGGTCGGGCTTGCCATCATGCTGCGCAACCCGCTGTTTGTTGGCGAAGCGCTCACCGCACCAGACACTCTGTTTGCTCAAATTGTCCATATCATCGAGGAAGGCGGCTGGACGGTGTTCCGCAATATGCCGCTGATTTTTGCCGTGGGTTTGCCCATCGGCCTGGCAAAACAGGCCCAGGGGCGAGCTTGCCTGGCGGTGCTGGTGAGCTTCTTAACCTGGAACTACTTCATCAATGCGATGGGGATGACGTGGGGGCACTACTTCGGCGTCGACTTTAGCCTCGACCCTACGGCAGGCAGCGGCCTGACGATGATGGCCGGGATTAAAACGCTCGACACCAGCATCATCGGGGCGATTGTTATCTCCGGCATCGTCACCGCGATTCACAACCGTTATTTCGATAAGCCGCTGCCGGTGTTCCTCGGTATTTTCCAGGGCAGCTCTTTTGTGGTGATTGTGGCCTTCCTGGTGATGATCCCCTGCGCCTGGCTGACGCTGCTCGGCTGGCCAAAAGTGCAGCTCGGCATCGAATCGCTGCAGGCGTTTTTACGCAGTGCCGGGGCGCTGGGGGTCTGGGTATACACCTTCCTTGAACGTATTCTGATCCCTACCGGGCTGCACCACTTCGTCTATGGCCCGTTCATCTTCGGCCCGGCGGCGGTTGAAGGCGGCATTCAGGTGTACTGGGCGCAGCATTTGCAGGAGTTCAGCCAGAGCACTGCCTCGCTGAAATCTCTGTTCCCGGAAGGCGGCTTCGCCCTGCACGGCAACTCGAAGGTGTTCGGTTCGGTGGGTATCGCGCTGGCGCTCTACTACACCGCCTCGCCGCAGAACCGCGTGAAGGTTGCCGGGCTGCTGATACCCGCGACGCTGACAGCCATGTTGGTCGGCATCACTGAACCGCTGGAATTTACCTTCCTGTTTATCTCTCCGCTGCTGTTCGCTGTTCACGCCTTCCTGGCCGCCTCAATGGCAACGGTGATGTACATGGCGGGCGTGGTGGGCAACATGGGCGGCGGCCTGCTGGACCAGTTCCTGCCGCAAAACTGGATCCCCATGTTCCATAACCACGCCTCGATGGTCTTTACCCAGATAGGCATCGGCATCGCCTTTACCGGCGTCTACTTCGTGGTTTTCCGCGCCCTGATTCTGCGTTTCAACCTGAAAACGCCGGGCCGGGAAGACAGCGAGATCAAACTTTACAGCAAGGCTGACTACCAGGCGGCACGGCAGCAAACCAGTGCGGCAGTCAGTCAGGATGCAAAGCACGGGCAGGCGCATGGCTTCCTGCAGGCGCTCGGCGGCGCGGCGAATATCGCCAGCCTGAATAACTGCGCGACTCGTCTGCGTATCACGCTCGGTGACATGGCTCTGACCGAAGCCGACGAAGTGTTCAAAGCCCTTGGCGCCCACGGCGTGGTGCGCAGCGGCAATGGCATTCAGGTGATTGTCGGGCTGCATGTCCCGCAAATTCGCGACCAGATTGAAACCCTTATCAAAGAGCAAACTTCAGACGAACACCCATCCATGACGGAGGCAGTATCATGAAAAAATTCTCGGTAGTTGTAGCAGGTGGCGGCAGTACTTTTACCCCTGGCATCGTGCTGATGCTGTTGGCTAACCAGACCCGTTTCCCGCTGCGGGCGCTGAAGTTCTACGATAACGACGGCGCACGCCAGGAAACTATCGCCGAAGCCTGCAAAATCATCCTGAAAGAGCAGGCCCCGGATATCGACTTCAGCTATACCACCGACCCGCAGGAAGCGTTCAGTGACGTGGATTTTGTGATGGCGCACATTCGCGTGGGTAAATATCCGATGCGTGAAAAAGACGAGAAAATCCCGCTTCGCCACGGCGTACTCGGCCAGGAAACCTGCGGCCCGGGCGGGATAGCCTACGGCATGCGCTCCATCGGCGGCGTGCTGGAACTGGTGGATTATATGGAAAAATATTCGCCGAACGCCTGGATGTTGAACTACTCCAACCCGGCAGCCATTGTGGCGGAAGCGACCCGCCGCCTGCGTCCAGACTCAAAAATCCTGAATATCTGCGATATGCCTATCGGCATCGAAAGCCGCATGGCGCAGATTGTGGGCCTGAAGGATCGCAAAGAGATGAAGGTGCGTTACTACGGCCTGAACCACTTTGGCTGGTGGACTCACGTAGAAGATAAAGACGGCAATGACTTGATGCCGAAAATTCGCGAACATGTGGCTAAATATGGCTATGTGCCGCCAAAAGATGAGCATGGCACCGAAGCAAGCTGGAACGATACGTTTGCCAAAGCAAAAGATGTCTGGGCGCTTGATCCGGACACGCTGCCGAACACCTACCTGAAATACTATTTGTATCCGGATTACGTGGTGCAGCACTCCAACCCGGAGCGCACCAGGGCGAATGAGGTAATGGATCACCGCGAGAAGCATGTGTTTGGTTCCTGCAACGCCATTATTAGCGCCGGGAAATCCTCTGCAGGTGAGCTGGAAATTGACGAACATGCCTCTTACATCGTCGATCTTGCAACGGCCATTGCCTTTAACACCCAGGAGCGGATGCTGCTGATTGTGCCGAATAACGGGGCAATCAATAACTTCGACCCGGAAGCCATGGTGGAAATCCCTTGTCTGGTGGGCAAAGACGGGCCGGAGCCGCTGGTCGTGGGGAACATCCCTCAGTTCCAGAAAGGATTGATGAGCCAGCAGGTCGCCGTTGAAAAACTGGTCGTGGATGCCTGGGAACACCGCTCTTATCAGAAACTGTGGCAGGCGATCACCCTGTCGAAAACCGTGCCGAGCGCCTCCGTTGCCAAAGCGATTCTTGATGATTTGATTGAAGCGAACAAAGACTACTGGCCTGAATTGAAATAAGTTTTCTCAGGCTTTTACGAAGCGCGGCGGAGACGTCGCGCTTTTTTTATGGCGATGCTTCCCAGATTGCCTTCTCCAGTCTGGACATTTTTTGTACCCGGCGATAAAGTTGTTAGGGTTATTAAGGTTAGTTTGGTTAGTTGGGTTATTTTGGAGGGCGCAATGGTATCAAGGCAAACCGGACGTATTGAGAAGAAAAAAGACCGGGTGCTGTTTGACAGCGAGAGCGTGAAGCTCACGCTTGCAAGAGGCGTTCGCGAACCAAACAGCAAGCGCGAAGCCGGGCTGACTCTGCAGCTTGCGCTTCGCGGTGGCGTTTCCGGGCTGGAAGCGCTGCATACCCAACTCACTCATCTGCTAGAGGCAACCGAAGAGCTACAAACGCAGCAGCAGGCGCTGGAGCTTAATGACGGTTATGAAAAGCTGGTGGAACTCTATGGCGAGAAACTTATCGGTGAGGGCGTGCTTGTCGCCCATGAACCCGCAGCCAACTACACTGCAGATTCGTCAAAGCGTTACGCGGCACAAAGCAGTTTTCTTCCTCCGGCCCAGCAGTGCGAGGTGATTAACCAGGCCCGCCTGGCACAGGCGCGAGACAGGTTAACGGACGAAGGCTGGCTGACCACCCATGAAATCGCCATGCTGGGCGGCTACTCGACAAAAAATGTCTCGGCTCAGCCAACGCGCTGGAAGGCGGCTGGAAAAATTTTCTCGGTCATTAAACGCGGCGTCGGGAACGTCTATCCGCGCTATGGTCTGGATGAAAACTACCGTCCTCTGCCTGTGATGAAAGTCATTCTGGAAACCTTCGCTCAGCATAAAACGGCCTGGGGGCTGGCAGAATGGTTTGCGACCTCTAACGGCCTGCTGGCGGGAAAAACGCCTGCCGAAATGGTCTCTGCTTATCCGGCGAACGTGCTACAGGCCGCTGAATACGAGGTCAGGAGGCTACAGGATGGCGCCGAAGGATGAGGCCAAAACGAAAGGACTTTTTGGCGAGCCTGTGTTGCTTGCCCCTGAACTTCCTGAGCCGGGAGACGCGATCCCGATTTTTAAAGAAACTTTACCGGCGGGAAAGGTCCTTTATCGCTGTCATGCCCTTACCTGGCCTGGAAACAGTTTCAATCCAGGGCGTGAACTGACCGGCAACGATTACGGTGCCAGGTTCAGCCCTTTTAAAGATATACAGGGGCGGCTGGTGCCAAGCCTGTATGCGGCAGACAGCATCACAGGGGCGCTGGCCGAAACGCTTTTTCACGACCTGATTGGCGGCGAGCGGCGGGGCTTTTTATCCATCAGGCCTTGGCGGCACTGGGGAATGAGTCAACTGGTGCTCAGGCGAGAGGTGACGCTGGTGACGCTTAAAACAGCAGACCTCTACCGGATGGGGTTATCAAAGCAGTTTTTTCTGTTAAGCGATCGCCTGGTTTACCCGCAAACGCAGCGCTGGGCGCGCGCGATTCACGATCAAAATCCCGCCATTGACGGCATGGTCTGGAAATCCCGACAGCATGATGACAGCAGTGCTTTCCTTTTTTATGGCGACAGAACTCGTCCTGAGGATTTAGCGTTGCAGCGTGAAGCTTGTGGGATATTTTCAACGCCAGAAGTGGTTGAAGAGATTGTGAAGATGGCGGACAGGCTCGGCATTGTGCTCAGCGACGAGTAGTTCGCTTTGGTAATCCTTCACACTCGGCATCACGATTAATTTTTTATTGCAATCCTCACTCCCCGCAAATGGGAAAAGCATGCTAAATATTAGTTTTCCTTCGCTAAGTAACGTGCCGCCGATGTTAAAGCCAACTCTTATTCTGGTTGCCCTCTCTTTCTGTGCCAGTTCGTTTGCGCAGCAGCAGGATGTTTTGCCGCCCACCTGGACCAGCCAGCTTGGGGTGGGAATGAACGTTGACTGGGCATTAACAGAGCGAGGCATCCGCGAATTTGACCCTCTGACGGTGCGTGACTTTCAGCAGCGAGGCTTTGGCCATGTCCGCATTCGCGTTGCCGGGCCGATAACCCATCAGAAACTGGTGCATTTACGGCGCATCGTGGATGCCTGCGAGCAGTACCATATCGTGCCGGTGATCAGCTACCGGGCTGCGGAGCTGAAAGCGAAGCCGACCGCTGAAAATGCGGAAGATATTGTGGAGTGGTGGACGACCGTGGCGCGCTTTTTTGCCAAAAATGACGACTCGCTGGTGTTCGATATTATCGGGCAGCCGGAGGAGAAACTCAGCGCCAACCCTCAGTTGCTCAACCAGATTTACGACAAAACCGTGAAGGCGATTCATAAAATCAGCCCTCAGCGCCATATCTTTGTTGCGCCACGCAACCACGCCTCCCCGGAAGCGCTGGCCACGCTTAAAATTCCTGAATCCCGCCACGGACTGGTCATGGCTGACTGGCACCTGATGCCGGGCGGCCCAAAAAACTGGAACGGCAAAACATGGAACGGAAAAAAACAGTGGACGACGGGGACGGATGCTGAAAAAGCGGCTATCCACGCCCGCATCGAAACCGCCGTGCACTGGCAGCAGAAAACCGGCCATCTTTCCTGGGTCGGGAACTGGTCTCCTGGCAGTAAATTACCGGTCGATCAGCAGGTTGCGATGGCGACGTTTGTCGCCTGTGAATTACAAAAAGCGCAGATTCCGTATGCAGTCAACGGCGATGAAAAATTCTACGATGGGGAAGAGGGCGCCTGGCGGCCTGATATGGCGCCATTGCTGGACGCTATTCTGAAGCCTCAGTGTCAGTAATTATCACTCAGCGTGAATTATCTGTTGCTGCATTTCGGGTAATTATGTATTTTTATGCAAATTAACTGCATAAAAACATCATATATCCAGGGGCTTCTATGTTTACTAAAGCGATGAAATCAGTAGTGGCTGGCGGGTGTTTGCTCGCGGCATTGTTCAGTTCTGCTCAGGCGCTGGCGCAGACCTACGTTGTGGGTTCCGGCGGCACCTACCGCCCGTTTGAATACGAAAACAGCCAGAAACAGCTGGAAGGTTTCGATATCGACATCATCAAAGCCATCGCTAAAGCCGAAGGGTTTGATATCAAGCTGGTTAACACGCCGTGGGAAGGTATCTTCGCCACGCTGAACTCCGGCGATCGCGACATCATCATTTCCGGTATCACCATCACCGACAAGCGTAAAGCGATGGTCGATTTCTCCACGCCGTACTTCCCGGCAGAGCAATCCATCGTGGTGCCGACCGACTCTAAAGTAGATTCTGTTACCTCGCTGAAAGGCAAAAAAGTGGGCGTGGTTAACTCCAGCACCGGCGACATTGTGGTGTCCGACGTTCTGGGTAAAAACAGCACCGACATCAAGCGCTTTGACAACACGCCGCTGATGCTGCAGGAACTGACTGAAGACGGTATCGACGCCGCCGTGGGCGACGTGGGCGTGGTGAAGTACTACATCAAATCCCACCCGGAAAAACCGCTGAAGCTGGTGCCGGACAGCAAGTTTGAGCGTCAGTACTTCGGCATCGCGGTTGCCAAAGGTAATACCGAGCTGAAAGGCAAAATCGACGCCGGCCTGAAGAAAATCATTGCCGACGGCACCTACGCTAAAATTTACGCCACCTGGTTCGACAACAACGTGCCAACCCTCCCGGCAGAGTAATTATCAATCGGGGCCGCTCCGGCCCCAAAAAGGACAGGTATGACCGGATTTCGCTGGGAGATAATCTCAGAATACGCGCCGTTATTTATGCAGGGCGCGCTGATGACCATCAAGTGCACCATTATCTGCGTGATTTTAGGCACGACCTGGGGGCTGCTGCTGGGGCTTGGGCGTATGGCTCACGCCGATGACGGCCCGTGGAAGCACGTGCTGCGTTATGCCGTGCAGTGGCCAGTGCGCGTTTACGTCAGCGCGTTTCGCGGCACGCCCCTGTTCGTGCAGATCATGGTGGTTCACTTTGCGCTGGTGCCGCTGTTTATTAACCCGCGCGACGGGATCATGATCACCAGTGGAATGATGTCCGTGGACTTCGCCCGCGACCTTCGCTCCGAATACGGCGCGTTTCTCTCCTGCGTGGTGGCGATCACCCTTAACGCCGGGGCCTATGTGTCCGAGATTTTCCGCGCCGGTATTCAGTCCATCGACAAAGGGCAGATGGAAGCGTCACGCGCGCTGGGTATGGGCTGGGGCAAAACGATGCGTAAGGTTATTCTGCCGCAGGCGTTCCGCCGCATCCTGCCGCCGCTGGGCAACAACGCGATTGCCATTGTGAAAGACTCGTCGCTGGCATCCGCCATCGGTCTCGCCGACCTGGCCTACGCGGCGCGTACCGTTTCCGGCGCTTATGCGACTTACTGGGAACCGTACCTGACCATCTCCGTGGTGTACTGGGTGCTGACATTCCTGCTTTCGCTGCTGGTGCAACATATGGAAAAGAGGTTTGGCAAAAGTGATTCACGTTAAGGATTTACAGAAACAGTTTGGCAAAACTCACGTGCTGCGCGGTATCTCCTGCGATATCGCGCCTCAGGAAGTGGTTTGCGTGATTGGCCCTTCCGGCTCCGGCAAAAGTACGTTTCTGCGCTGCCTGAACGCGCTGGAAAAACCGGACGGCGGCGAAGTCGTAGTCAACGGTTTTGCGGTACACGACCCAAAAACTAATCTCAACACGCTGCGCGAAGGCGTGGGCATGGTGTTCCAGCGTTTTAACCTGTTCCCGCACATGACGGTGCTGGAAAACCTGATCATGGCACCCATGTCGCTGAAAGGGCTGTCCAAAGCGGAAGCGGTAAACCGCGCCGAAAAGCTGCTGCAAAAGGTCGGCCTGCTGGACAAAATCGACGCCTGGCCTTCGAGCCTCTCCGGTGGCCAGCAGCAGCGCGTGGCGATTGCCCGTGCGCTGGCGATGGAGCCGTCGATAATTCTGTTCGACGAGCCAACTTCAGCGCTGGATCCTGAGCTTGTCGGCGAAGTGCTGGCGGTGATGAAACAGCTGGCGCAGGAAGGGATGACGATGATTATCGTGACCCATGAAATGGGCTTTGCCCGCGAAGTGGCGGACCGGGTGATCTTCATTGACCAGGGTGTGATTCAGGAACAGGGCGTGCCGGCGCAGATCTTTAGCGCCCCGCAAAACCCGCGAACTCAGGCCTTCCTCAGCAAGGTTCTGTAAAAAAGGGCGCTTATGCACCCTTTAACGTTGCTGACAAAGAGGGAAAAAGCGTGGTTTTTTCCTCTTTGTGGTTATCAGCCGAAAATCAACAAATTGATTTTCCTGTTTTTTAACTAGTCGTCTGGTTTTCTTCTATCACCAGCGTTTTTTAGCAGTAAAAAGGTCGCTTAAGCGCCCTTTCTATTGTCTATGCAAACTGGCGGATATGCCGATCGATAAGCGCCAGCAGCTTCTGGTTATCCACGGTTTGCAGCAGCTTGACCGGCTTACCCTGCGGCGCGTCAACGTTCACTGCCAGCCGCAAATGTTCCGGGCCATACCGCAGGGTTCTGCCGCGGCTCAGCCCGTTCAGCGACACATCCACATAATCCTCCGCCCAGCTTACCAGCTCGGGCTCAAGCAGCCAGGCAACGGTCAGCACATCGTGGATCCAGCAGCCCGGCAGTTGGCGAGTTTGCATGGAAAAATCCATCCACGGGCGAATGGTGTCCACGAGAAAACGGCTCAGGCGGTTATCGCAGGTGGCCAGCGCATCTAAATCCTGGTGAGTCATCATGGTTTGGGTGGTGACGTCCATCGGCACCAGAACGATGTTTGCGCCGCTGGTCAGCACGGCGTGTGCGGCCTCCGGGTCAACGCCGAAGTTGGTATCCTTCAGGTAGCCGTCAACGTTAAACACGCCGCCCATGATGACAATCTCTTTTACCGCGCTCGCCATCTGCGGGTAAAGCTGCAAAGCCAGCGCCACGTTGGTCAACGGGCCGATAGCTATCAGCGTGATTTCACCAGGATTCGTACAGATAAGCTCGCCCATCTTATGCACCGCCAGCGGGGCCACTTCGGCCAGCATTTGCGGGGCAGTAACGTCCTTCCACAGGTGGCGCAGACCCACTTTATCGACTTTGTGATCCAGATGTTCCCGCCACGGTGCTGAAGGCTCGATCAGCGCACGCGAAGCGCCGCGGGCGATCTCAACGGCCATGCCCAGGCGAGCGACTAAATCAGAGGCGACGGCGTAGCCCACTTCGCTTGGCGTATTGCCGGACACGGTGGTAATAAGCTCCAGAGAAATCTCTGGCGCCGCCAGCGCCAGGGCAAGGGCCAGACCGTCGTCTACGTTAGCCCCGGCAACGCCGTTACCCGGATCGCAATCGATAATTAAACGCTTCATGTTACTTATAACTTCCTGCTGTGGTGAGGGAGTGACAGCCGCAGGACTCGCCAATCTCCAGCTCAAAATCAAATTCGTGTTTATGCGGCTGCCCGTCCCACTTTTTCAGCATTTCGATGGCTTTTTTTGCCATTTTCGTGACGGGCTGGCGAACCGTCGTCAAAGAGGGTACGTTGAAGGCCGATTCCAGGGTGCCGTTGAAGCACACCAGGGCGAGGTCTTTCGGCGCGGAAAGCCCGTGTTCAGACAGTGCTCTCAGGCAGCCAAAGGCCTGTTGTTCATTGGTGGCAAACAGCGCCCGAGGCAATTCGCCAGCCAGCATTTGCTTTGTGGCATCGTAGCCGCCCTGGCGAGTGTAATCCGTTGAAAAAATCCATTCAGGGTGCACGGTAAGGCCCGCTTCTTCCAACGCCAGCCGCCAGCCGCTGATGCGATCCTGAGTGTTTAGCATCTCCTGTGGCCCGCAAATAATGGCGATATCGCGATAGCCGTGCTCAATCAGATGGCGGGTTGCGCGCCGTGCGGCGTGCTGCTCGTTAACCTGAATCGAGCAAACGTTCAGCTCCGGCTCAACCCTGTCCAGCATCACGCAAGGCGTGCCGCTGGCCTGGATAAGATCGATGTAAGGATGCCTGTCGACGCTGGTATAAATCAGCCCGTCCACCTGGCGATGTAGCAGGTTATTGATAAGCTCCAGCTCGCGGGCGCGGTCATCGCCGGAATCCCCCAGCAAGAGCACCCGGCCATCGGCAAAAGCCTCCTGCTGGAGCGCGTGCGCCATGGACGAGATAAACGGGTTGGCGATATTGGGCACGACTAAACCGTAGGTGCGCGTGGTGCCGCTGGCCAAAGCCCTGGCAATGCCGTTCGGGCGGTAGCCGGTTTTCTTGATGGCGGCGAGCACGCGCTCACGCGTCGCCTGCGCGACCGGACGCGGGCCGTTGTTAATTACGTAGCTGACGACCGCGACGGAAGTCCCTGCTTCTTTGGCGACTTCAGCGCGGGTAACGCGGTGTACTTGAGGCTTAGTCACTGAATACCTGCTTTATTTGGCTGGCGGGCGATAAACGGAGCCACAGCATAAAGCTTTGCTCCGTAAAAATCGCCGTCAACTCTGTGACAAATCAAATAGCGTCTTCCGGCAGATTAAGGTCGCGACCTCGGGTCTCAGGTGCAAAGAAGGTGGTCACCAGCCCGATGCCCGCCATCACTGCAAAGTAGAGCGCGATAGGCCACCAGTGCCCGGTCCAGGAGAGCAGTGCGGCGGCAATCAGCGGTGCAGTTCCGCCGGAAAGCATCGACCCCAGCTCTTTGGCAAACGCCATCTTGGTATAGCGGTTTGTCACGCCGAAAAGCTCCACGCCCCAGGCGGCCTGCACACCGAAAATGCCCAGCGAAGCCAGCCCCATGCCGACAACGATGGTTGGAATAACGATCATCGGCTCGCGAGAGTCCAGCAGCATAAAGGCCGGGAAAGCGTAGATAATCAGCAGCAGGCAGAACCAGCGGTAAACGATCCGGCGGCCAAAGCGGTCGGAGAGCCAGCCGGCAAAAGGAATAATGGCGAAGCCCAGCACCGAGGCGATCAGCACCGCCAGCGTGGGGACGGATTTATCCACCGCCAGCACTTTGGCGACGTAGCCAATGATAAAACCCTGGGCGAGATAAGAAGGGCCGTTTTCACCAATGCGTAGCCCGACCATGGTCCAGAAGGCGCGGGTCCTCTGCCAGAAGCTGCGAGGATCTTTCTGCTGCTCGGCCAGCCCCTTTTCCCGCACCTGTTTACGCTCGGCTTCCAGCAGCGCTTTTTGGCGCTCAAACACCGGGGTTTCACGCAGATGCTGGCGAATAATCAGGGCAACAGCGGCAATCAACATGCTGCACAGGAACGGAATACGCCAGCCCCAGGCAAGCAGCGTCTCTTTATCCATCTGCAGCACCAGTAGCCAGGTCAGAGAAGCCAGCAGCGTGCCGCTGTTGGAGCCCAGCCCGATAATGGATGACACCAGGCCACGGCGTTTCACTGGCGCATATTCACCCAGCATGACGGTACCGCCGGACAGCTCCGCACCCGCGCCAAGCCCCTGGGCAAAACGCAGAATCACAAGGCAGGTTGGCGCCCAGACGCCAATTTGCGCGTAGCTTGGGATCAGGCCAATAAGCGTAGTGGAGCAGCCCATCAGCGCAATGGTAATGACCATCACCATTTTTCTGCCGTAGCGGTCGCCCAGCCCGCCAAACAGCAGGGCGCCTATTGGCCGGGCAACAAAGCCCACGGAGTAAGCGGCAAAGCTGGAGAGCAGCGCCATGACGGGCGTGGCATCCGGGAAGAACACATCGCCAAAGATGATCCCGGCCGCCAGGCCATAAAGCGCGAAGTCCGCGTATTCCATCGTGGTGCCGAGCCAGCAGGAGAAGGTGGCGCGAATAAAATCACGTTTACCTTCCGGCGTGGCCAGACGCTCTTCTGCCGCGTGTTGCGCCGAAGCCGGAGGAGGGGAGAAAGTGCTTGTCGTCATTAGAGTTCTCACAGAGATCGAACGTTATCTGTTGGCGAAGATGCCATTTTTAATCATTTCTCGCAGTGTATCTACGCGCGTAGATTGATCAAATAATTAAACCGGAAGTGAGAGTAAGGTAACTAAATGACAAAAATATGACGGGGAAGGTGACCTTCACCCTAATCCTCTCCCTGGAAGGGAGAGGGGACAGAACAGCATTCAGGCCAAAGATGCGGGTTTCTTCCGGCCCTTATTAGGTGAGGGGCCGATCGGGAGCAAAATATGCCGGGGTTTTCTCCCTCTCCCCTTTGGGGTGTACAGTCCGGGGACATGGTAGACAGGTGTTCGCAGACATGGTGAACACTTTTTAACATCCTTTACCCATGGTGATCGACTTATTCTTCAGGTCGATCACCCCCACTTTCGTGCTGTACCACC
>AKXM01000053.1 GCA_000277545.1 Enterobacter sp. Ag1
CCGGAGTTATAAATGCGTTTGGCGAGGGTATTTTTACCGGAATAGATATACTCATTTAACGGACCCACATTGATCACCGGGCCAGCGACTGCCGGCATAGCCAGAGTAATTAACATTGTCAAAGGCAAGGCTGTGGATATCGCATTTCTTTTTGTTTTAGTCGGTTTATTTTCAGATAAAGACATAAAAGCATCGCCATAAATTAATTTCATTGCTGCGTATTATGTCTGCCAGCACGATTTGCACAACGCTAAACAGCTTAATTAAGAAACAAATAATAAATCTCATCAATTAATATGTAACAACAAAGAGTTATGCAACCTTATGTTTTTAAACGCTAATAACAAAAACATTCATTAATAATACATTGACATACATTCAGTTTAAGGCAGGCAGCACGCTTACTTCCGCCATCCTGAGATACCACAACCTGTCTTTGCAAAAAATGAATAAACAATAAATACCAAACAATTAACACCACCTCATGTATTAATAAGTGCATGAAATGGAATTTCAATTCAGTCGTAATAACACGTTACGATCATTAATTTCTGTAAATACCATCCTGTTATTTATTTCAACGCCCATAGCGAAGTTTACGCTCAGCTCAATTGAGCCAATACCGGCTATATCATTAAATCCTCTCTGCTTATCATGGGATCTAAATCACACTTTTCAGTGAGTTAGCGGCTGGTTAAAACCGCTTAGCCTGTCCCACAACCGCTTATTCCTGAATACGACCACTCGGCCACTCTTTTTCCTCTCTTGCAGCAAAAATCGTCACGCTATGGCTGGGCTATTTTTATGCCCTTCTTTTACAACAACCAGGTTCAGCGAGACGGCGAACAGGCATGACGCCAGGGCTGACAAACGGATGAATTATGAATAAAAATAAATTTCTCAAACATATACCCTGGGTGATTCTGGGTATCATCGGGGCCTGCTGTCTGGCCGTCGTCGCCCTGCGACGGGGGGAACACATCAGCGCCCTGTGGATCGTCGTCGCCTCGGTGTCGGTCTATCTGGTGGCTTACCGCTACTACAGCCTTTATATCGCCCAGAAGGTGATGAAGCTGGATCCTACCCGCGCCACACCGGCGGTGATCAATAACGATGGACTGAACTATGTCCCGACCAACCGTAACGTGCTGTTTGGCCACCACTTCGCGGCGATAGCCGGAGCCGGGCCTCTGGTCGGCCCGGTGCTGGCGGCGCAGATGGGCTATCTGCCCGGAGTGCTCTGGCTACTGGCAGGCGTTGTACTGGCCGGGGCGGTGCAGGACTTTATGGTGCTGTTTATCTCCTCGCGCCGAAACGGGGCTTCCCTTGGCGAGATGATCAAAGAAGAGATGGGGCCCGTGCCGGGGACGATTGCCCTGTTTGGCTGCTTCCTGATCATGATAATTATCCTGGCCGTGCTGGCTCTTATCGTGGTGAAAGCGCTGGCTGAAAGCCCGTGGGGCGTCTTTACCGTTTGCTCGACGGTGCCGATTGCCCTGTTTATGGGCATTTATATGCGCTTTATTCGCCCGGGCCGGGTCGGTGAAGTGTCCGTTATCGGGATTGTGCTGCTGGTCGCCTCGATTTACTTCGGGGGTGTGATTGCCCACGACCCTTACTGGGGCCCGGCGCTGACCTTTAAAGACACTACCATTACCTTTACGCTCATCGGCTATGCCTTTATCTCCGCCCTGCTGCCTGTCTGGCTGATCCTCGCCCCGCGCGACTACCTGGCGACCTTCCTGAAAATCGGCGTTATCGTCGGCCTGGCGATTGGTATCGTTATCCTCAATCCAGAGCTGAAAATGCCGGCCATTACTCAGTACGTGGATGGTACCGGTCCGCTGTGGAAAGGCGCATTGTTCCCGTTCCTGTTTATCACCATTGCCTGCGGGGCAGTGTCCGGCTTCCACGCGCTTATCGCGTCCGGCACCACGCCAAAACTGCTGGCTTGTGAAACCGACGCTCGCTTTATCGGCTACGGTGCGATGCTGATGGAGTCATTTGTGGCCGTTATGGCCCTGGTAGCGGCTTCCATCATTGAGCCGGGTCTGTACTTCGCGATGAACACGCCACCGGCGGGTCTGGGCTTTACCATGCCAAACCTGCACGAGCTGGGCGGGGAAAACGCGCCAATGATTATGGCGCAGCTGAAGGAAGTGACCGCGCACGCGGCCGCCACCGTCAGTTCCTGGGGCTTCGTGATTTCTTCTGAGCAGATCCTGCAGACGGCGAAAGATATCGGTGAGCCTTCCGTACTCAACCGCGCAGGCGGTGCCCCTACCCTTGCCGTCGGTATTGCGCACGTATTCCACAAAATTGTTCCGGTCGCCGACATGGGCTTCTGGTACCACTTCGGGATCCTGTTTGAAGCGCTGTTTATTCTTACTGCGCTGGATGCCGGCACCCGTTCTGGCCGCTTTATGCTGCAGGATCTGCTGGGTAACTTTATCCCGTTCCTGAAGAAAACCGACTCGCTAGTGGCCGGTATCATCGGCACCGCTGGCTGCGTAGGCCTGTGGGGCTACCTGCTGTATCAGGGCGTGGTCGATCCGCTGGGCGGCGTGAAAAGCCTGTGGCCGCTGTTCGGCATCTCCAATCAGATGCTGGCGGCAGTTGCATTAGTGCTGGCCACTGTAGTCCTGGTGAAGATGAAACGTACCCGGTACATTTGGGTCACCGTGGTGCCTGCGGTCTGGCTGCTTATCTGCACCACCTGGGCGCTGGGCCTGAAGCTGTTTAGCAGCAACCCGCAGATGGAAGGCTTCTTCTTCATGGCCAACCAGTATAAGGCGCGTATCGCCGCCGGTGGGGCGGATCTGACGGCTCAAGACCTCGCCAACATGAACCACATTGTCGTCAATAACTACACCAACGCGGGCCTGAGCATTCTGTTCCTGGTGGTGGTTTACAGCATTATTTTCTACGGCATTAAGGCCTGGAAAGAGGCGCGTAAATCCGACCAGCCGACGGACAAAGAAACGCCTTACCAGCCGGTGCCGAAAGAAGGCATTAAGATTTCTTCCGGACACTGATCGCTTCATCTGACAGCCCCGCATTAGCGGGGCTTAAATCACTAAAGGAGCGACGAATGTTTGATAACTTAGGTGCTGCAAAAAAGTACCTCGGCCAGGCGGCAAGAATGCTCGTTGGCATTCCGGACTATGATACCTACGTGCTGCATATGCAGACGAACCACCCGGATCAGCCGCCCATGACCTACAAAGAATTCTTCCGTGAACGCCAGCAGGCGCGCTACGGCGGAGACGGTAAAGGCGGCATGCGCTGCTGTTAACAGGAAGGACGCGATGACACCGATTGCAGTAACCGTATTAACCGGCTTTTTGGGTGCAGGGAAAACCACCCTGTTACGTCATATCCTGCATACCCAGCAGGACGAGAAGATTGCCGTTATTGAAAATGAATTTGGCGAAACGCCTATCGACAGTCAGCTGATTGGCGACCGCGCCACACGTATAACGACCCTGAGCAACGGCTGTATTTGCTGCACGCGCTCAAGCGAGCTGGAAGATGCCCTGCTGGATCTGCTTGATAGCCGGGACAAAGGTGAAATCCACTTCGACAGGCTCATCGTCGAATGCACCGGCATGGCCGACCCTGGCCCTATCCTGCAGGCCTTTTTCGCCCATGAAATCATCTGCGAACGCTACCTGCTTGACGGCGTGATCGCCCTGGTCGACGCGGTACATGCCGATTCACAGCTGAATCAGTTCCCGCTCGCCCAGTCGCAAATCGGCTACGCAGACCGTATTTTACTGACCAAAACCGATGTGGCCGGTGAATCCGCTGCATTGACTGAACGCCTGCAGCGCATTAACGCACGCGCGCCGGTGTACCCTATCCTGCACGGCAATATCGATCTTCCGCTGCTGTTTAACACCCGCGGCTTTATGCTGGAAGAAAACGTCGTGGCGACAAAACCTCGCTTCCACCGCATTGCCCCGCAGCAAAATGAAGTCTCATCCATTGTGGTGACGCTGGACTACCCGGTTGCGCTGTCCGCCGTCTCTTCCGTGATGGAAAACCTGCTGTCCGGCTTCGCCAACAACCTGCTCCGCTACAAAGGAATGCTGTGGATTGAAGACCAGCCCTGTCGCCTGCTGTTCCAGGGCGTGCAGCGCCTTTACAGCGCCGACTGGGACCGCGAATGGCAGCCGGACGAAACGCCGGAGAGCACGCTGGTGTTCATCGGCGTCTCGCTCCCTGAGGCCGAAATCCGCGACGCTTTTGCCGGATTAAAACCTGCCGCGTAAAGCAATAACCTTAAAGCCCCACCGCCTCTTTTAACGACTTCAAATAGCGGCGGCTCACCGGCACGGTGCGGCCATCCCGCAGCAACAGCTCCGCCTGACTGTTATCCTCTAGGCGGATCTCCTGCAAATAATTCATGTTCACCAGATATTGCCGGTGGCAGCGCAGCAGCGGCGTGCGGCTTTCCAGCGTGCGCAGTGTTAATTCGGTAAAGCCTTCTTTGCCATCCCGGCTGGTGACATACACCCCGCTTAGCCGGCTGCTGACGTAGGCCACCTCCTCCATCTGCAGCAGCCAGATGCGGCTGTGGCCGCTGCACGGGATAAATTTTAGCGGCTGCTGGCTGTCCGGCAGGCGGGAAACATCCTGCGCTTCGCTCTCCTGATGCAGGCGAGCCAGCGTTTTTTGCAGCCGCTGCGCTTCGATAGGTTTGAGCAGATAGTCAAATGCGCACTCCTCAAACGCCTGTACCGCGTATTCATCAAAAGCGGTGAGAAACACAATGCGTGGCCGATGGCGTTCGTCGAGCATACCCACCATTTCCAGCCCGCTAATACGCGGCATCTGGATATCGAGAAACAGCACGTCCGGGCGCAGTTTGTTCACCGCGCTAATCGCCTCTATCGCGTTGGCGCATTCCCCGACTATCTCAATCTCGCCATCGTTCTCAAGCAGGACGCGCAGGTTCTCACGCGCCAGCGGTTCATCATCCACAATCAATACTCTTAACATACCAACTCCTCGGTGGGCAGGCGCACGGTGATGCAGGTAACACGGTCGGGGTCGCAGCTCACGGCCAGACCATAATCTTCCCCAAACTTCGCCCGCAGCCGCTTGTCCACCAGATTCATTCCCAGTCCGTTACCGTTCTCTTTTGGCCGGTACAACCCGGCATTATCCTCGACATCCACCAGCACGTCTTTTCCCTCTGTACGGGCACGAATAGTAATCATGCCGTGGCCTAATTGCTGAGAGGTGCCGTGTTTAATGGCGATTTCCACAATCGGCTGTAGCGTGAAAGCTGGCAAACGCTGATTCGCCAGCTCGTCGGGCACCTGCCAGTCCACCGCCAACTGAGTCTGGAAACGCGCCAGCTCAATTTGCAGATAGGCATTCACGTGCTCAATTTCATCGGAAAGCGTGACAATTTCAGACGGGCGCTTGAGATTTTTGCGGAAAAATGTCGAGAGGTACTGCACAAGCTGCCCGGCTTTGTCGCCATCGTGGCGAATAACCGCTTTCAGCGTGTTCAACGCATTAAATAAGAAGTGCGGGTTCACCTGGGCATGCAGCAGCTTAATCTCGGACTGCGCCAGCAGCGCTTTTTGTTGTTCATATTTCCCGGCGAGGATTTGCGCCGACAGCAGCTGCGCAATTCCTTCGCCGAGCGTGCGGTTGATCGAGCTAAACAGCCGGTTACGCGCCTCATAGAGTTTTATCGTGCCGATCACCCGCTGATTTTCACCCCGTAGCGGGATAACCAGCGTCGACCCCAGCTTGCAGTTAGGATGCAGCGAGCAGCGATAAGGCACCTCATTGCCGTCGGCGTAAACCACTTCGTTATTCTCGATGGCCTGCCAGGTGTAACCCGACGAAATAGGCTTGCCCGCCAGGTGGTGATCGGCCCCGGTGCCAATAAACGCCAACAGCCTTTCCCGGTCGGTGATCGCCACGGCGCTGATGTCCAGCTCCCGGTGCAGCACCTTCGCCACCTTCAGGCTATTTTGTTCGTTGAATCCCTGCCGGAGGATCCCCTCGGTTGCGGCCGCGACCTTTAGCGCGGTGGCGGAGAACGCGGAAGTGTATTTCTCAAACATCGCACGTTTATCCAGCAGAATGCGCATAAACATGGCAGCACCCAGCGTGTTGGTGACCATCATCGGCGCAGCGATGCTTTCCACCAGGTGGAGCGCATCCTCAAAGGGCCGTGCGATAAGCAAGATAATGATCATCTGCACCAGTTCGGCGACAAAGCTCGTCGCTCCGGCGACCAGCGGGCTAAACAGTTTGTCCGTCCTGCCCCGGCGGATTAAAACGCTGTGGATTAACCCGCCAATCAGTCCTTCCGCAATGGTGGAGATCATGCAGCTCAGCGCCGTCATTCCACCGAGAGAATAACGATGCAGCCCGCCGGTTAGCCCCACCAACCCGCCCACCACCGGCCCGCCTAACAGGCCGCCCATCACGGCGCCAATGGCGCGCGTGTTGGCAATGGAGCCTTCAATGTGAAGACCAAAATAGGTGCCCATAATGCAGAAAACCGAGAAGGTGATGTAGCACAGCAGCTTGTGGGGTAAGCGCACGGTCACCTGCATCAGGGGGATAAACAGCCGGGTTTTACTCATTAACCAGGCAATGACCAGGAACACGCACATCTGCTGCAGAAGCAGCAGGACTAAATTGGATTCGTACATCTTCAGACAATCTCCGCTCTCGAGGCGGGAAAGATACCTTGATGAGACTAGAATTTCCGGGGCATGGCGCAGATTTGTTAAATTTGGTACGAAAATAACAACGAAAACGGCACCAGGGAGAACCAATATAAAACTAAAAAAACCAGGCAGAACAATCATCGACCAATAACATATCGTTAATAAAATCGATTAACAGCCCGTTCATTATTTATCCCCCCCACACTCTGCTGATTATTATTTAAACAAACGCAGTTAATCAATTTAACGATAAGCAATGCCATGTTTTTGCTAAAGCGTATTAATCCCGGTCAGGAAAGAACCATCATGTATTTATATTTCTTATGGCTATAAGTCATATCTTTATATTCTTCTGAGCAACGGTATTAGCAGGTAGTATCAGCCAAATAACAATGATTCAACGCCCATAACACGGCATTCGTGCGCCAGTTGTCAGCATATCATGCTGTTGCGTTGCGGAAAATTTCAGCAAGTAAGGACCAGGATAATGATCGTTCTCTCGGGCGTATCAAAAATATTTGCCAGCAGACATGGCGCCATTACCGCCGTAGATAATATTAATATCAACGTCAATAAAGGCCAGATTTACGGCATTATTGGCTACAGCGGCGCGGGTAAAAGCACATTAATAAGATTATTAAATGGGCTGGAGAAACCCACGTCAGGATCGATCATTGTCGCCGGGCAGGATATTGCCCAGGCCAGAGGCGAACAGCTCCGTCAGGCTCGTCTAAAAGTCAGCATGGTCTTTCAGCACTTTAATCTGCTGTGGTCCCGGACCGTTGCCGAGAATATTGCCTTTCCCCTGCAAATTGCCGGTGTTAATAAAAGCCAGATTCAGCAGCGTGTTAACGAGCTGATTAAGCTTGTGGGGCTGGAGGGGCGCGAAAACGCCTGGCCCGCTCAGCTAAGCGGTGGCCAAAAGCAGCGAGTCGGCATTGCTCGCGCGCTGGCCAATAACCCGGATGTTTTACTGTGCGACGAAGCCACTTCGGCGCTGGATCCGCAAACGACTGACGCGATTCTCGATCTGCTGCTCGACATTAACCGCCAGCTCAACTTAACCATCGTGCTCATCACCCATGAAATGCACGTGGTGCGCAAAGTTTGTCAGCGCGTAGCGGTGATGGAAAACGGCAGAATCGTTGAAGAAGGCCCGGTGCTGGATATTTTCACCCACCCGAAGCAGCCCATCACGCAAACTTTTGTGCGTCAGATTGCGGGGCAAAATACGCCCAGAGAACCCTTCAATCCGCTCTGGGTTCAGGGCATTGGCGGCAGCATTCTGAAGCTGATTTTCCCTGGCGGAGAAGCCCGACAGCCGGTGATTGCCGATGTCATTCAGCATTTTAACGTCGCGCTGAATATCCTGCACGGCAACATTACCCAGACGGTAGACGGCGCGTTTGGCGAGCTGTACGTCCATATGGATGACGCCAGCCAGCTAGAAAATATTGTGCAATACCTGAATCAAAAGCGGGTAGAGACTGAGGTTATTCGACATGCTTGAGCAATACTTCCCGCATTTAAAACTGGACAAACTGTGGGCCGCCACAGGCGAAACGCTCTACATGACGGCCTGGTCGGGAGTGGCAACGTTCGTGTTTGGCATCGCCCTCGGCGTGCTGCTGTTTCTCACTTCTCGCGGTCAGCTGTTGCAGAATCGACTGGTTTACTCGGTGGTGACCGTGCTGGTCAACGTCTTCCGCTCGATCCCGTTCATCATTCTGATCGTCCTGCTGATCCCCTTCACGAAAACGCTGGTTGGCACCATTCTCGGCACCAACGCCGCGCTGCCGGCGCTGATCGTCGGGGCGGCCCCCTTCTACGCCCGCCTGGTGGAAATTGCACTGCGCGAAGTCGATAAAGGCGTTATTGAAGCCACGCGTTCAATGGGGGCCAAAACCCACACGCTGATCTTCCTCGTGCTGCTGCCTGAATCCTCTCCGGCGCTGGTGTCCGGGATGACTGTCACTCTGATTGCGCTGGTGAGCTACAGCGCCATGGCTGGGGTTATCGGTGCTGGAGGCTTAGGCAACCTCGCCTATCTGGAAGGGTTCCAGCGTAACCATAATGACGTCACGCTGGTGGCCACGGCCACTATTCTGGCGATCGTTTTTATTATTCAGTTTATCGGCGACCGCATCACACACCTGCTCGATAAACGCTAACGGCTTTCACACCTTTCGGGCGACAGAAGCACACACTGCCGCCTGGAATTCCACGGCAATGCACTTTTAATCACTAATCACGACTGGACGAAATAATGAAAAAACAGTTTATGATGTTAGCTCTGGCTTCTTTAACCGCGTTAAGTCTTCACGCCAACGCCGCTGAAAAACTGATTGTGGGCGCCTCCAACGTCCCGCATGCGGAAATTCTTGAGCAGGCGAAGCCGATTCTGGCGAAAGAAGGCATCGATCTTGAGATCAAAACCTTTCAGGACTATATCCTGCCGAATACCGCGCTGGCCGAGCATGAGATTGACGCCAACTACTTCCAGCATCAGCCCTATCTGGATTCGGTGCTACAGGATCATAAAGGCGATAAAAACTACGATTTCGTCAGCGCCGGGGCAATCCACGTGGAGCCGATCGGCATCTATTCGAAGAAGTATAAAAGCCTGAAGGATCTGCCGCAGAACGGCAAAATCATTCTGCGTGACTCGGTGGCCGAAGAAGGCCGTATTCTGGCTATCTTCCAGCGCGAAGGTGTGATCACCCTGAAACCTGGCGTGAAGCCGGTTAACGCGCGCATCAGCGACATTGCCAGCAACCCAAAAAACCTGCAGTTCAAAGCGGATATTGAAGCCGCCCTGCTGCCGCAGATGTACGCCAACAACGAAGGCGATGCGGTGGTGATCAACGCCAACTACGCGCTGGATGCGGGCCTGAACCCGATTAAAGATCCGATTGCCGTCGAAAGCGCCGAAGGCAACCCGTATGCCAACATCATTACCGTGCACCGCGCCGACGTGAAGAAACATGACATCGTCGAGCTGGTGAAAGTCCTGCACTCTAAGCAGATTCAGGACTGGATCAACGAGAAGTACCACGGCGCGGTTGTGCCGGTTAACCAGTAATACGAAAAAGGGGTGCAATGCGCCCCTTTAGTCATTCAATAATGGCAAGATCGCGGGCAAAACTAATCGACGATTTTTTCCAGATCCAGCAACTCTTCCAGCGTCAGCATGTTGCTTTGGGCTACCGCCAGCGCATCGTCCAGTCCTTTATTGTAGAGCGCAGGCGCCATTTTTTTCACCAGCTCGTCAAGGAAGAATTCGGCTTCAAACTGCCCTATTTGCAGGTCGTGCTTGTCGTCCAGCCAGTCGCTGATAAAGTCACTCAGCTTGCGGTAGTCTTCGGCGGGTAACTCAATCTTCTTCATGACGCCTCCACGCCCGGTACCACCAGCGATTCGCCGATGGCGTAGAATTGGCCGCCGGCAATATAGTGCAGACTGCGGTATTCCGGCGGGGAGGTTTCAAACGACCAGTGACCGTTCCGGAACACGCGGTCGTCGGCCCAGGCACCGATAACTTCACCGATAAACAGGTCGTGAGCCTGATGGTTATGCGGTTCGGGGATAAGCCTGCAGACCATCCAGGCCGTGCAGCCCGAGACCAGCGGTACGCTGTGGCCAGGGGCGCGGAACAGCTCCACGCCGGATTGTTCGAGCTTGTCGGGCATCTCTTTCAGGCTGTGGGTACCCAGAAAATGGGTCATTTTGAGCTGGGCTGCACAGGGCACCTGAATCACAAAGGTGCCGCTGTTTTCGATAAGCGTGCGGGTGGCGGTGATTTTATCCAGCACCACCATCAGCTTGGATGGGGTAAAATCCAGCGCACAGGCCCAGGCGGCGGTCATCACGTCGTCCACGCCATTGTGGTGGGCAGACACCAGCACGGTTGGGCCGTGGTTGATCAGGCGATAAGACTTTTCTAACGGCACTTCAATGATATGTGGGTTCATACTTCGCATCCAGTTTTCATCAGGTTGCCGTCAGTTTGCCTGAACAACTAGCGCATTACTTTTCCTTTTTGTGGCGTAGCTGATGAGGCAGACAAATCAGCACCAGGCCGACGAAAATCGCCGCCACGCCGAGAAGTTTGCCCGGACTGAACGCTTCGTTAAGCCACGGCAGATTAATAGCCGCGAACCACACCAGCACATAGCTCAGGCTTAAAAGCGGATACGCTTTACTGAGCGGAATGCGTTTCAACGCCATATACCAGCAGCCCATGGAAAACGCGTAGGCCGCGAGCCCGCCGATCAGCGCCAGCAGCCCGTAACCGCCAAACAACACGGCCTGAATAAACTCAAGGCTCGCTGCGGCGGGAGGAAACTGAACCATCGCCCATTTCATGCTGAGCTGCGCCCCGCTGACCAGCAGCACGCTCATTAACGCCCAGATATAGCCCATCAGGCGTGCCCTCCCAGCGCGATAATCCCCAGAATGATCAGCATCACGCCCAGCCAGTGGTGCGCCGAAATTTTCTCTTTCCAGATCCAGCGCGCGGCAAGGGTGACAAAAATAAAGTTCAGGCTCAGCATGGGGTAAGCGATGCTCACCTCGACGTGCTGGAGCACCAGCAGCCAGACGAGCATCCCCAGCCCTAATAACAGAACGCTCAGCCCAAGCCACAGCATCAAGTGGCGGCGCCCCGCCCCCTGAGCCGCCTGCTTCTGGCACAGCTGCCCGCCGCAGCTAAGCAAACTGGCCAGAATAATCAGCGCAATATTCATGGCTGCGCGTCGTACTCAAACAGCACAAAGCGCCCGCTGTTGGCCCGGTGATCCGGCTCCGGCAGCTTCAGGTCATTGAGATCGGTGTTATTCGACACCAGCAGCATCAGCGACACTTTGCCCAGCTTGCGGTGTTCCGCCAGCCAGGATGCGAACTCATCACCGTAAACAAAGCGGTTAGATACATCCGGATAATCAAGGCCGTAGCGCAGCTCGCCCGCCTGATTATAAAGATTGATATCGCTCCGCTTCAGCTCCCATGCCACTCCGGCGGCAATGCCGACATTGTTGGTGAAGATGTAGCGACTGTCTTCCAGCTGCGGACGCATTTCATGAATGAACGCCTGCGGCTGCTTGGAGTTTTCCACTTTCGATGGAATCACCACGCCCACAAGCAGCGCCAGACCCAGCGGGCACAGCGCCGCCCAGTACCAGCGTTTCGCGGTCTGACTCAGGGTCAAAAGACCGAACAGCCCCCAGACGGCAAAGGCCACGCACGCCAGCACCACTTTCAGCGTTTCATTGGCGGCATACACCGGATGTCTGGCCAGACCCCACGGTGCCAGGAAGAATGCCACCGTGATCACGCAGGCCGCCCCAAACAGCAGGTTAATCCAGCCGTTGACGCGTAAAATAGCGGAGCCGCTTTTCGCCAGCTCAACGGCATGACGCGCCATCAGGATCGCCAGCGGTGCAAAGCACGGCAGAATGTAGGTCGGCAGTTTGCCTTTGGCGATGCTAAAGAACAGCAACGGCATCACAACCCAGCCCAGCAGGTAGAACGCGCCGCCCTGCTCGCCTCGGCTTTTCCAGCCGCTTTTCAGCGCGCCCGGCAGCAGAGCAAGCCATGGCAGAGAGCCTGCAATCAGGAACGGAATGTAGTACCAGAACGGGGCTTTATGCTGCGCGTCTTTCTCAGCGAAACGCTGAATGTGCTCCACCCAGAAGAAGTAGTGCCAGAAGTCAGGCTCGGCTTTGGCGATCGCAATCGCCCACGGCAGCGTAATTAGCACGGCGCTCAGCACCGCCAGCGGCCCGAACAATAACACCTCTTTCCAGCGTTTCTGTGCAATCACCCACGGCAGAACGCCAATCACCGGCACCGCAAGCGCCAGGAACCCTTTGGTCATCACGCCCATGCCGCAGGCCAGGCCCAGCAGCACGTAGCCACCCATCTTGCCGCCGGTGGTTTGTGCGGTACTGGCCAGCCAGAAGCTGCACATCGCCGCCGTCAGCCACAGGGTGATCATCGGGTCGAGCACGGAATAAGTGCCGATGCCGTAGACCAGCAGGCAGGTGAGGAAAATAACCCCGGCCAGCACCGCGATCGTTTTATCGCGCCACAGGCGGAACGCCAGCCAGTAGGTCAGCAGCGCGCTCAGGGTCACCGAAAACACGGAACCAAAACGCACGGCAAAATTGTTATGACCGAAGATGAATTGGCTGATGTTGTTGATCCAGTACCCCGCCACCGGCTTTTCGAAATAGCGCAGATCAAGGAAATGAGGAACGATCCAGTTGCCAGACAGCAGCATTTCACGGCTGATTTCCGCATAGCGCGTCTCATCCGGCTGCCACAGGTGACGAAACTCCAGAGGGACAAGGTAAAGCAAGGCAAAACAGACCAGAAGGGTCATTCCATATTTTGCAGATTTCATCGGTTCACGACTCTATAAGTTGTTGGCAACCCAGCCAGCCTTCGCGGCCTGGAATTGTCCCGCGCACAATTTTGCCTCTCGGCAGCGTGGATAAATCGTCCGGCAGAAGCTCGCTAAGCGGGCAGAACTGAACCCCCTCGGCGGCAGCCATCGCCAGCAATTCACTAAAGGAATCTCGCATCACCATCCCTTCGACTTCGGCATGAATGGTGTAAACCGGTGTGCCGCTGTCCTGGTGAATTTTATCCAGGATAAAGCGGTTAAAGTTCTCTTTACTGACTTCGGTACCAATCACCTCGTCCCACGTTGGCAGCGTCACGGGAATTTGCACCGCAGCCTCGCTACCGTTAGACAGAACGGGGATAAACGGCGTAGTACCACGGCAGTCGCTATTGTACTGGAACGGGAAAGCGGCTTTCGCTTTCACCACGCGCTGGTCAGCACGCCAGCCCGCCACGGCCGAGCAGTTTACAGGCTGCCCGACAATTTTCTGCAGCGCATCCAGCCCACGGCGAATTTGCTGTTCGAGCTTGTCCTGTTCCCAGACGCCCGCCCAGGCCTGCCAGGCATGGTGATCCCAGGCATGGAGGCCCACCTCATGGTGGTCCGCCGCCGCCGCGATAACCTCTGCGTTGCCTGCGCCAATCATGCGCCCCGGCCACGCGGTACCCGCCAGCAGAATGTCCCAGCCATACAGCGATGCTGCGTTGGAGCGCAGCATCTTCCACAGGAATTTAGGCTTGATCAGGCGCCACAAGTGGCGCCCCATGTTGTCTGGCCCAACGCTGAAGAAAAAGGTTGCCTGAGTCGAGTGTAAACTTAGCGTCTCCAGAAGGTTTGGCACCCCTTCACGGGTGCCTCGCCAGGTGTCGACATCAATACGCAGGCCGACTTTTCTCATGAAGCAGGGTCCGTCAGCTCAACGGTTTTCAGGAAGAAGTCCAGCGTCTCGTCGATGGTTTTCTCCATGTGCACTTCAGGCGTCCACTCCAGCAGGCGCTGGGCGTTGCGGATGCTTGGCTTACGGTGCTCAACGTCCTGATAACCTTTGCCGTAGTAGGCGCTGCTTTCCACTTCGCGGAAACCGGCGAACGGTGGGAACTGGCTACGCAGCGGATGACGTTCGAAGCTTTCCAGCAGCATTTCTGCCAGCTGTTTGATGCTCGCTTCGTTGTCCGGGTTACCGATGTTGATGATCTGGCCGTCGCAGTTATTGTTTTTGTTTTCAATAATGCGGAACAGCGCTTCGATGCCGTCGCCGATGTCGGTGAAGCAGCGCTTCTGCTTGCCGCCGTCGATAAGCTTGATCGGGGAACCTTCGACCAGGTTCAGGATCAGCTGGGTAATGGCACGGGAGCTACCGATACGCGCGGCGTTCAGGTTGTCCAGACGCGGGCCCATCCAGTTAAACGGACGGAACAGCGTGAAGCGCAGCCCTTCTTTTTCGCCGTATGCCCAGATAACACGGTCAAGCAGCTGTTTGGACACGGAGTAGATCCAGCGCTGTTTGTTGATTGGCCCAACGATCAGCGGGGAGTTATCTTCGTCAAACGACTTGTCGGTGCACATGCCGTACACTTCGGAGGTGGACGGGAAGATAATGCGTTTTTTGTATTTCACACAGTCGCGGATGATCTTCAGGTTCTCTTCGAAGTCGAGTTCGAACACTCGCAGCGGGTTACGGGTGTATTCGATTGGCGTCGCGATGGCTACCAGCGGCAGAACAACGTCACACTTCTTAATGTGGTATTCGATCCACTCGGAGTGAATGCTGATGTCACCTTCCACAAAGTGGAAACGCTCGTTGCCGATGAAGCGAGAAATCGCGTCGGAACCGATGTCCAGGCCGAAGATTTCGAAGTTGTCATCACGCAGCAGACGTTCGGTCAGGTGGTTACCGATAAAGCCGTTCACGCCCAGAATCAGTACGCGGGTACGACGTTTGATAGCGGAAACGGGTTTGCTGCTCAGAATCGCGCCGCTAACCAGGCCCAGAGACTGTGCCAGCTGGGAACCCTGCATGTACACGCCGTTTTCAGCCTGGCCGGTCACGACTTCCAGAGCACCGGTGCCGCAGGCAATCACCAGCGGGTTAACGGAGATAACTGTCCCGGCTTTCGCGCCATTGTTGCTTTCCAGCACGCGGCTTTTCCAGATGATGAATTTGCCGCCGCCCACGTAGCTGAACGCGCCTGGCCACGGTTCGGTCACCGCACGCACCAGGTTGTTAGCTTCTGCTGCAGAGCCTTCCCAGCTGATCGCGCCATCTTTTGGCGAACGGCCGCCGAAATAGGTCGCTTTGGATTCGTCCTGAGCGGTCTGCGGGAAGTGACCGGTTTTGATCACCGGCAGGCTTTTCGCCAGCAGGGATTTCGCGGTTTCGCACAGTTTGTGGTGCAGGGTCAGGGCAGTATCTTCTGCGGCAATCGCCACGCGTTCCTGAGCAACGATGTCGCCCGCGTCCGCGCGTTTCACCATGCGATGCAGGGTAACGCCCGTTTCGGTTTCACCTTTCACCAGCACCCAGTTCAGCGGCGCGCGGCCACGGAATTTAGGCAGCAGGGAGCCGTGGAGGTTAAATGCCCCGACGGAAGCGCAGTCCAGAATCTCTTCGCTCAGCAGGTTGCGGTAGTAGAAGGAGAAAATCACTTCAGGCTGTGCGTCTTTAATGCGGTCGACCCACAGCGGGTGGTTCACATCTTCAGGAGCAAAAACTGGGATGCCGAATTCTGCCGCCGTGCGGGCCACAGAACCGAAGAAGTTATTCTCAGCGGCGTTATCCGGGTGAGTATAAATTGCTGCAATGTCATAGCCTGCTTCAACCAGGGCACGAACACCCACACAGCCCATATCGTGATAGGCGAAAACAACTGCTTTCATTATTGATTTTCCTCTGAAGATAAAGCGGTTTCACTGCTAACTACGCGTTGAATAAAGTAACGAGGGCGAGCACGCACGTCGTTATAGATACGGCCAATGTACTCACCCAGCAGCCCCATTCCGATGAACTGGGCGCCAATAAAGGTGAACAGAACGGCGAAGAGCATAAACACCCCGTCCGCCGCCCACTGCGGGCCAAGAGCAAGACGTAACACCACCAGCAGTACCGCGAGGGCAAAACCGGACAGTGCGATAATGCTGCCGACGACGCTAAGTAAACGCAGCGGCGTTGTGGTCAGGCAGGTGATCAGGTCATACATCAGGTTGATCAGGCGCATGAAGCTGTACTTCGAGTCGCCAAACTGACGCTCGTCGTGGTGCACCGGGATTTCGATGGCGCGACGGGCAAAGGTGTTGGCCAGAATCGGGATAAAGGTACTGCGTTCGTGGCAGTGCAGCATCGCGTCGATGATATGGCGGCGGTAGGCGCGCAGCATACAGCCGTAGTCGCCCATCGCTTTACCGGTGGTGCGCTGGATCAGGTGGTTGATCATTTTTGACGCACGCTTGCGGAACCAGCTGTCCTGACGGTTCTGGCGCACGGTGCCCACAACGTCATAGCCTTCGTCGGCTTTCTCAACCAGGCGCGGGATCTCTTCCGGCGGGTTCTGCAGGTCAGCATCCAGGGTGACGATAAGATCGCCGGTGACGTGGCTAAAGCCCGCCATAATGGCCGAGTGCTGGCCATAGTTACGGTTCAGCAGCACCGCGACGATGTGGCTGTCCGGGGCTTCTGCCGCGCGGGTCAGCATGGCGGCAGAGTCATCGCTGCTGCCATCATCAATAAGGAGAATTTCGTAATCACGGTTCAGCTTTTGACAAGCTTCAGTGGTACGACGCAGCAGTTCAGGCAGGCTGTCCTGTTCGTTGTACACCGGGATCACAACGGAAACTTTCTTGATCGGTTCCGGGGTCGTCATCTTAGAGTCCTGCTATTTCACGTAAAGCGGTAATGACGCGGGAAGTGTCATCGTCGGTCATGGTTGGGAACAGTGGAATGGAGCAAATGCGCTCGCTGTTCCAGTCGCTGTTCGGCAGTTGAAGCTGCGGATAGCGCTCGCGGTAATACTTCTGGGTGTGCGCCGCGCGGAAGTGCAGGCCGGTGCCGATGCCGCGCTCTTTCAGCGCTTCCATCAGGCCGCTGCGGGAAATACCGCAGGTGGCCTCATCCACGCGGATGATAAACAGATGCCAGGCATGACGGTGCTGCCAGGTCGGGGTAGCAAGCGGCAGGAATGGCGTGTCGGCCAGCTCTTTGAGGTAGCGTTCGGCGATTTCCTGACGACGGACGTTGATTTGCTCCAGCTTGCCCAGCTGCACCAGCGCGATAGCCGCGTTAATGTCCGCAAGGTTGTATTTGAACCCCGGGGAGATAACTTCAGCCTGCGGCGCGCGGCCATGCGTCTGACGGTCAAAGGCATCTACGCCCAGACCGTGGAATTTCAGGCTACGAATGCGGTTAGCAAACTGGTCGTCGTCGGTGACGATCAGACCGCCTTCGGCGCAGGTCATGTTTTTGATGGCGTGGAAAGAGAAGATAGCCGTGCCCTTGCCGCCAACGTGCTTGCCTTTGTACTCGGTGCCCGCGGCGTGCGCAGCATCTTCAATCACCGGAATGCCGTGACGTTCCCCGATGGCGCGAATAGCGTCGATGTCGGCAGGCGCGCCCGCGTAGTGCACGGGAATGATCGCTTTAGTGCGTGGAGTAATGGCCGCTTCAATGGCTTCTGGCGTAACCATCAGCGTGTCGCGATCGACGTCGATCATCACCGGTTCGGCGCCCAGCAGCACAATCATGTTGAGCGTGGAGACCCAGGTCAGCGAGGGAGTAATCACCTCGTCACCCGCCTGCAGCCCAAGTGCCATCAGGGTAACGTGCATCCCGCCGGTGGCCGAGCTTACCGCAATGGCATGTTTATTGCCGGTTAAGTCGCAAAATGCTTTCTCAAGCGCCTGGTTTTTCGGCCCGGTTGTGATCCAGCCGGATTGCATGACTTCCGTTACCGCTGCAATTTCTTCCGCACCTAACGCCGGGCGTGAAAAAGGCAGAAAATCACTCATTACGTGGATTCCTTATTAAATCGCTAAACGCCAAAAGCTGACGGGATAATGAATCAGGCTAATTAAATAAAAGCACAACACTAGGGAAGTACGGCCTGTTTAGCTAAACATCTTATCAATGAAAAGAATTTAACAAAGAAATCTTAGAACAGTATTAAGAAAATGAGATATAACGAAAAATCGTGACGTTAAGCGTCTGCTGGCGAGCCTATGCCCTTCACAACCCCTGCTTGTCATCTGAATATCATGATTAAGGCATGTTTGTTGAATAGCGGAATAATTCCGTAAGTGACAAATAATAATGCATCCTCCCTGCGTGGTTAAAAAAACCGCCTGAAGCAGGCGGTTTTAAATAATAAGCAATGAAATTAACGCTTCGCTTTCCCCGGCAGCGTTTTCATCAAATCGTCCGGGCTAATGGAGGCCACCACGCTCCCCGGCAGCGGCATCTTCAGGATGTGGTTCTTCATCTTGCCGATGACGTGCATTTCGCACGGGCGGCAGTCAAATTTCAGCGTCAGCACTTCATCGCCGTGCACCAGCTGCATTGGGGTCGCTTTCCAGCTCTTGATGTTCCCTTTTGCCTGTTTCGGGCAAAGGTTAAACGCAAAGCGCAGGCAGTGCTTGGTGATCATCACCGGCACTTCGCCCTTCTCTTCATGTGCTTCATAGGCAGCGTCAATCAGCTGCACGCCATAGCGGTGATAAAACTCACGCGCTTTATGGTTATACACGTTCGCCAGGAAGCTTAAATGGCTGTCCGGGTAGACCGGCGGCGGCACGCTCACCGCTTTACGGGTGCCGCGCTGGTAGTTTTGCAGCCGCGCTTCGGTCAGCGCTTCAATGGCATCACGGCGCAGCTGGTTAAGCTGGGCGTTTGGCACAAATAAAGCTTCTTCCAGCAAGATGTTCACTTTCCGCGCGGAGTACATGGTCTGGCCCAGCTTGGTCAGGCCGTCACGCAGGCTGTCGAACGCTTTCTGCGGGTTATTGGCGACGTCAAACTGGCCGACGAGCGTTTGACTGACGCTGACGCCCTCTTCGCTGGTGGCTTTCATCACCAGCTGCTGCTGGCTGCCGCTCAGTTCGATATCCACCGCCACGCGGCGCTCGCTGGAGGTTTTCAGCAGCGCCTGCTGCCAGTTGTGGTCCAGGTTACGGTTCAGCGGGTGGTTCGGGCGCACTTTTTTCAGCGTTTCCGGCATTTCGTTTGGCCAGACGCGATACTGATTTTTTCCGGTTTTTTCCACCGTATTAGCGCGGAAGCCGACGATTTCACGCTTGATCAGCACGTTCAGGCCATCGCCGTTAGTCAACGTATCGGTAGTGGTCACGTCGAGGTGGTCTTTGCTCACTTTCAGCACTTCGCCCACCGGCAGGCCAATAAATTTTGGCGAGTCGAACGCACCGATGTCGATTTTGCGCTCGTTAACGAAGTAGTCAGTGCTGCCGCGGTGGAACGTTTTGTCCGGGGACGGAATAAAGTAGTGCGATGTCACGCCGGAAGACGCACGGGTCAGGTCGCTGCGCCCTTCCATCAGCTCGTCCAGCAGTTGGCGGTAGTACGCGGTGATGTTTTTCACGTAGCTCATGTCTTTGTAACGCCCTTCAATTTTGAAGGAGCGCACGCCCGCCTCGACCAGCGCCGCCAGGTTGGCGCTCTGATCGTTGTCTTTCATCGACAGCAGGTGTTTTTCGTAGGCTACGACGCGGCCCTGATCGTCTTTCAGGGTGTACGGCAGGCGGCAGGCCTGCGAGCAGTCGCCGCGGTTGGCGCTGCGCCCGGTCTGGGCGTGGGAAATATTACACTGCCCGGAATACGCCACGCACAGCGCGCCGTGAATGAAGAATTCAATCGTCGCGTCAACATTCTGGTGAATGGCGGCAATTTGCTGCAGGTTCAGCTCGCGCGCCAGCACGATTTGCGAGAAACCTGCATCGGACAGAAACTTCGCTTTTTCCACGCTACGAATGTCGCACTGGGTACTGGCGTGCAGCTCGATCGGCGGCAGATCCATTTCCAGCACGCCCATATCCTGCACGATCAGCGCATCAACCCCGGCTTCGTACAGGTCGACGATCATCGAGCGCGCAGGCTCCAGTTCGTCATCATGCAGAATGGTGTTCAGGGTAACAAAAATTTTCGCCCCGTAGCGGTGGGCAAACGGCACCAGTTCGGCCAGGTCTTGCAAGCTGTTACCGGCGTTGTGGCGAGCGCCAAAGCCAGGCCCACCGATGTAAACCGCATCCGCGCCATGGAGAATGGCTTCGCGGGCGATGGCGGTATCACGGGCAGGGCTGAGTAATTCAAGTTGATTTGCGTGCAGGCGCATAAAATTTGTCGTGTTCTGTAATGGCGAAAGGCGGCTATTGTAGTCACTTCCCCCGCGCAAAAACAGAGGGATTATGCCGTCGTCACCGGATAGTGAATCAGCGAGTGAAAATGCGTCTCATCGGCACCTGAATTACGGTACGCGTGAGGGCTATCGCCGTAGAATTTTAAGCCATCTCCGGCCTGCAACGTCTGCCATTCTCCGTCAACATTCATATCCAACACGCCGCTTATCACCACCACATGCTCGATAACGCCGCTGTCGTGCGCCGACGACTCGCTGAGCGCACCGGGGGCGAGGCGAATAGAAAAGTGGTCAAAACGCAGGTGCGGATCGTAAGGAAAAATCGGCACCACCACCATTTCCCGGTGCTGCGGGTCAAAGACCGGGCGCACGGGCGCTGAACCGGCTTCGAGGAAAACCGAAAACGGCACGTTAAAGCCGGTGGCAATCTTCCATAATGTGGCGACGGTCGGGCTGGATTCGTTGCGCTCGATCTGCCCGAGCATCGCTTTCGACACGCCGGTTTGTTCCGCCGCGAAGGTCAGGCTCCAGCCTCTGGCCTGACGCAGGCCTTTCAGGGTGTTTGCCAGATGTTGCGCTATATCCATTCTCTCCTCCCGTTAAGGGCGCAGTATAACGCCTTGTGCGCTATAACGCACGATGCTATATTCCCCGGACGTTATAACGCACAGCGAGCCAACCATGCGCCTTTCTCTGCCCCCGTTCCCCACCGTTCTGGCCGGTTTTGTTGCCGTCCTGGTCGGCTATGCCAGCTCCGCCGCCATTATCTGGCAGGCCGCAGATGCCGCAGGTGCCAGCCCGCACCAAATCGCTGGCTGGCTGACAATGCTGGGCCTGGCGATGGGCATCAGCACGCTGGGGTTAACGCTGTGGTATCGCGCGCCAATACTCACAGCCTGGTCCACGCCGGGCGCGGCGCTGCTGGCCACCAGCCTGCCGGGCTACAGCCTGAACGAGGCGGTGGGCATTTTTATTTTCGCCTCTGGGCTGATCCTGATCTGCGGCCTCACCGGGCTGTTCGCCAGGCTGATGCGCCTGATCCCGTCTACGCTCTCCGCCGCCATGCTGGCCGGGGTTTTACTGCGGTTTGGCCTCGACACTTTCACATCGTTACAGGGTCACTTCTTACTGTGCATCAGTATGCTGACCGGCTGGCTGCTGGCGAAGGTGTTTGCCCCGCGCTATGCCGTGGTTGTCGCCATGCTGGTTGGTCTGCTGATTTGCTTTATCAGCGGCGAGCTTCACGCCGGGAACGTCCCGGTTTCTGTCGTGGTGCCGGAATTCATCGCCCCCTCATTTAGCCTCGCCAGCCTGCTGGGCATCGGCGTACCCTTCTTCCTGGTGACCATGGCCTCGCAAAACGCCCCCGGCGTCGCCACGCTGGCGGCCTCCGGCTACAAAGTCCCGGTTTCACCGCTGATTGTCGTAACGGCGTTAATAGCCCTGCTGCTGGCACCATTCGGGGTATTTTCGGTTTGCATCGCCGCCATCACCGCCGCCATTTGCCAGAGTGCGGAAGCCCATCCCGACAAAGACAAACGCTGGCTTGCCGCCGCTGCTGCTGGGGTATTTTACTTATTGGCCGGCGTGTTTGGCGGGGCGATCTCGACGCTGCTGACGGCGCTGCCGCTCGCCTGGATCCATACTCTCGCAGGGCTGGCCCTGCTGGGCACCATTGCCGGAAGCCTGCATCAGGCGCTGAACCACGAGCGCGACAGAGACGCCGCCGTCGTGACGTTTCTGGTGACCGCCTCAGGCGTCAATCTGCTGGGCGTCAGCTCTGCATTTTGGGGGGTGATCGCCGGGGGGATTTGCTACGCCGCCCTTTCAAGGCTGAAGCGCGCGTAGCTGCGAGGGCGTTGCGCCAAAGACGCTTTTAAAGCGGGTGCTGAAGTGGCTGGGCGAACTAAACCCGCAGGCCATCGCGATCTCCGTCAACGGCAGTTTTCCCTGACGAACCAGTATTTCCGCCTTTGCCATTCTGCGCTGCATCACGTACTGATGTGGCGCCAGGCCGGTAGACTGTTTAAACATACGTGCAAAGTGGTATTCGCTGAGATCCGCCAGCCGGGCAAGTTCACCCAGGGTCAGCGCCTCACTCAGGTTCTGCTCGATATACGCCTGGGCATTGCGCAGTACCGCCGGCGCCAGCCCGCCGCGCACCGTCGGCAGTTTCCACTGCACGCTGCTGTAATGCTGCACCAGATGCGTCAACAGCAGCGTAGAGGCCGTGCTTAGCGTCAGGTGATTAGCCCGCTGCTGCCAGTCGCTGCTCAGCAGAAAGTGACGATAAAGCTGGGTTATGCGCGGGTCGTCGGCAAAGGTTTTTTCATCAAGGTTGATGGCCGCCGGGCTGCGGTCCCAAATCTGCGCGGCAATCTCTTTCAAATGCTCGTCGGTGCAGTACAGGTGCACAAACGAGAAGTCATCCCGCACGTCCCAGGTTGATTCGCTGTCTTCCGGCATAATGCAGAAGCGATCCGGGCCGCCGCCGTTGCGCCAGCCTGAGCTCGTTTTTTGATACGTTTCGTACCCTTCGGTCACGTACAGGCTCAGCGTGTGGTGATCGCAGCGCTGGGTAATGCAGTCATTTCCGTTGGACCAGGCGGCCAGCTGAATCCCTGAGCCAAGCTGAACGCTGCCGTTCAGGCGGGCTTTGTGCTGCTGCAGGTTTTCAAAGGCGTGGTATGGCGCGGTCATAGCGGGAGTCGGCTTCTGGAACATAATGGCTAGTGTAAGGACTGCGCGCCGCCGTCGCCACTGCCGCCGTGAAAAAAAACCGCAAGAATATGCAAGTCGCTGGCCCGGATGAAAGTCGCAGAGCGGAAAAAAAAGGAGACTCGTCATCTGGTTTTGACTGACGAGAACAACAATGAACGCTTTGCTTTATATTCTGGTGGTGGTGATTTGGGGAACGACCTGGATTGCCATTTACATGCAACAGGGGGTCGTTTCAGTTCCCGTGTCTATTTTCTGGCGCTTTGCCGTGGCGGCCGTGGTGATGCTTGTTGTGCTGCTCGCGCTGGGTCGCCTGAAGCGTATCGGGCTCAAAGACCACCTGTTTTGCGTCCTGCAGGGCGCGTGCGTGTTCGGCTTCAACTTCTTCTGTTTTTATCACGCGGCGGCCTATATCAGCTCCGGTCTGGAGTCGGTGATCTTCTCGATGGCGGTGCTGTTCAACGCCTTCAACAATTTTCTGTTCTTCCGCAAGAAACCGTCTCCCCGCGTATTGCCCGCCGCCGCGCTGGGCATTGCCGGCATCGTGGCCCTGTTCTGGCACAGTCTTGCCGCCACACAACTGGCGCCTTCGCTGCTGATCGGCATCGGCCTTAGCGCGCTCGGCACCTTTGGTTTTTCTCTGGGGAATATGATCAGTGCCCGCCATCAAGGCCGGGGCCTGGAAACGCTGTCCACCAATACCTATGCGATGTTTTACGGCACCGCAATTATGGGCGTCGTGGCGCTGGCGAGCGGCGAATCGTTTATGCCGGATTTCACCGTGCGCTACATTGGCTCGCTGCTTTATCTGGCGATTTTTGGTTCGGTGATAGCCTTTGGGGCCTATTTCACCCTGGTAGGCCGCATCGGGGCGAGCCAGGCCGCCTACAGTACGCTGCTCTTCCCGCTGGTGGCGCTGACGCTGTCGACGCTTTACGAAGGGTACGTCTGGCACGCGAACGCCGTGCTTGGGCTGGCGATGATCCTGCTGGGTAACCTGGTGATGTTTGCTAAGCCGGAACAGTGGCTGCCGTGGCGGAGAAAGCTGGCGTAATAAAAAACCGCAGCTTGTTCAGGGCTGCGGTTTTTGTTTGCAAAAAAGGTTATTTATTCGGCACGTCAAACATCGTGGCATCGGTGGCCAAATCATCCACAACCTGTTTCAGGGTATCGACGGTGACTTTTGCATTTTCGTTGCTGAGCGTTTTCCCTTCGCCCTTACGGACCACGCGTAAAACGGGTTTATTGGTTGCCGCATCAATCAGTTCGCCTTCGAAATAGAGATCGGTATTCATGGTGCGGTGCCCGGTGGCCATTTGCGTGCCTGCGACAACCATCGCAATCGGGATCACCTCATAGAACTGCAGCCCTTCTTTGCTGCTGTCCACGCCGGTGATCGCGCCCCGGAAAATAAGGCTGTGCGGGCCTGGCGTCGTGACCAGCGGTTTCCGCTGCGCCGCCGCGGCTTTTAATTTGGTGTTGGTGTACGCCAGCAGACCATCCAGCGTGTTCTGGCCTATTTGGGTCGTGGGCCTTGGCGTCGGGTAGTAGATCACCGGATTGTAGACCAGGCTGTCGTAGTTGCCGGGTTTGAAGTTCGGGTCAACCCAGCGCATAACGGTTTTACCGGTAGCTGATTTTGTCTCCTGCAGACCGGAGTAATCTTTTAGAAACCCAGAGTATTTTTCCGGCGCGGTGGTTTTTGAAGCACACCCCGCCAGCGCTAATAAACCTGCCAGACAAGCCACTTTAAAATACGTTTTGCTCCGCATCGTTTGATCCTGTTTGTGGGTATAAGCCTTTCAGGTATAGCAAAAAACGACACTTTGTGTGGGGGTTAAGCGGCCTTGACGTCAAAACTCAGATCGCGCGCTCATCGCCGGGGGCGGCAAGCCCATCGCAAAGCAGGTCAACAATCAATAATGCGCCGTAATGCCCTTCCCCGGGAGGCAGCCAGACGTCACCGGCCTGCCCCACGCTGGCGGGATCTTTCGTCACCATAACGATGGCTGCGCCCTGCCGCCTGGCCTGCTGCACGGCCGCTAACAAGGTGCTGTCCGGCGTCGAGCTGGCAAAGACGATCATCGCCTGCTCGCGATTCAGCATTGAGGCGGTGAAGCTCATCAGGGCAGGATCATAACAGACGCTGGCGGGCTGGCCCTGCGTCAGCAGGCGGTACTGCAAAAGGCTGGCAAAAGGCGTGTCTGCCGCGCCTGCGCTGAAAATATGAATCGCTTTCGCTTGCTTCAGCAGCAAAACGGCGCGCGAAACATTAGCTTCCGGAAGCGTTTCCAGTTGCTGAGTTAGCGCCTGCTGGATGCCGCTCAACCGCTGTTGCCAGGAAGCCGGTAGCTCGCTACCCGGTATGGCGGTGCTGGCCTGCGCCAGCTTCATGCGTAGATCACGAATATCGTCGCAGCCTGCGGCTCTGGCAAAGCGCGTGATAGTGGCCGGACTGACGCCCGCCGCCTGGGCAAGCTGGTCGATTGTCGCCGACGACGCAAAGCCCGGATCGTGCAAAATAGCCTGCGCAACTCTGGCTTCCTGCTGGCTGAACTCCGCCAGCCGCTGGCGGATCCGGCTGATAATGTCGCCCTCAGCATCCCGCCCTATGGAATGAGAAAAGCGTTCCAGCACGTCTTTCGCCACGCCGCCCCGGTTGGCCAGAAACTGCAGCGTGTCATTATCCACCCAGGCGGCATCCCCCAGCAGTTGAGACGGCGCTGCCAGCAAATCCTGTACCCGGCTGTCGTGCTGCTGGTGGCGAACCTGGCCGAGGAAATCATTCATATCGCTGCAGCCGATGGTGCGCGCGAACTGCTGGAGCGTGGCCTGACTGACACCCGCGCGCGCCGCCAGCTGCTCCATGGTGGCATCCGGTAGCTGGAAGAAATTCTCCAGAAAAAAGCGGGCCAGCCGCGTTTCCTGGGGAGAAGAGTCGGCTAACCCATGGACCAGGTGATAAACAATATCCATCGCTGAAAGGTTCCTTGTGTCTGCGTCACAGGCGGATAAATCATCATAATGCGTTGAAATTATTTTTCAATTAACTTTGCCGCGATGCCTTGCCGCCGTTTCACCCTCCTCCGTAAAAGTCTTGTTATTCCTTTAACATTCGGGAAACCAATAATCCAACGCAGATCACGGTCATGAAAATAATTTTCATACATGCTGAATAAACGCACTGTTGTTTGAAACACGTTTTCAATTTGAAGGATAAAGGTAATGAAAAAGATCATGTTGTGTTGTGCCGCAGGGATGTCCACCAGCATGCTGGTGCAAAAAATGCGCGCCGAGGCCACAAAACGCGCCCTGGACATTCAAATTGACGCGGTGTCTGTGGCCGAAATTGAAAGTCACCTGCAGAGCGCCGACGTGGTGCTGCTCGGCCCTCAGGTGCAGTTCGAACTGGCCCGCCTTTCCGAGCTTTCGGCTCCTCTCGGCAAACCCGTGGCGGTGATCGACATGATGGATTACGGCACCATGCGCGGCGACCGCGTGCTGGATAAAGCCATAACTCTGATGGCCTGATAACCGGGAGAAACCAATGAAAATTACCGTTGTGGGCGGGGGCAGCAGCTACACCCCGGAACTGATTGAAGGCCTGATTCTGCGCCATGCCGCCCTGCCGATGACGGAGCTGGCGCTGGTGGATGTAGAAGCGGGCCGCCAGAAGGTTGAAATCATCGCCGCGCTGGCTCGCCGCATGTTCGATAGCAAAGGGCTGGAGCAGGTCAAAGTGACGGTGCATTACGAACCAGACGCTGCGATTGTGGGTTCCAGCTTTGTGCTGACCCAGCTTCGCGTGGGGCAACTGCCCGCTCGCGCCGCCGACGAACGCCTGGGCCTCAGCCACGAACTGCTAGGCCAGGAGACCACCGGCGTCGGTGGTTTTGCAAAAGCACTGCGTACTATTCCGGTGATGCTGGACATTGCTAAACGCGTGGAGCGCCTGGCCCCGAATGCGTGGATTATTAATTTCACCAACCCGGCGGGGATCGTCACCGAGGCAGTTTCCCGCTACAGCGCCGCCAACATTGTTGGCCTGTGCAACGTGCCGGTGACCATGCACCACACCATCGCTGACATGCTCCAACTGCCTTACGACAAAGTCACGCTGCGCTTCGCCGGGCTCAACCACATGGTGTGGGTGCACGAGGTGATTGCCGATGGGAGGGACGCGACCGCCGAGGTGATTGAGATGTTGTGCGATGGCGAGCAGTTGTCGATGAACAACATCAAAGCGATTCCGTGGCCGCCAGCCCTGCTGCGAGCCCTGAAAGCGATCCCTTGCCCGTACCACCGCTATTTCTGGCAAACCCGCACCATGCTCAAAGACGAGCTGGCGGATGCGGCGAACGGGAAAGGCACCCGCGCCGAACAGGTAATGAAAGTCGAGGCCGAGCTGTTTGAGCTGTACGCCAACCCGCAGCTCGACAAAAAGCCGGAGCAGTTGAGCCAGCGCGGTGGCTCGTTCTATTCCGAAGTGGCCCTGGAGCTTATCGACGCCCTGCACAATAACCTCGGCAAGCAGATGGTGGTGAATACCGCCAACAACGGCGCTATTCAGGGGCTGCCGGACGACGCGGTGATTGAAACCAACTGCGTGATCGACGCGCTGGGGGCCCATCCGCTGGCATTCGGCAAACTTCCTCCCCTGATGAATGGCCTGACCCAGCAGGTGAAAGACTTTGAACGACTGACGATTGAAGCGGCGGTCCACGGCGATAAACAGCAGGCGCTCCTGGCCCTGATAGCGAACCCGCTGGTGGCTGACGTGAATATCGCTCAGGCGTTGCTCGATGAAGTGCTTGCAAGCAACAAGGCGTGGCTGCCGCAGTTCAATTAGCGCCGCTTACCGGTGGGCGATGCTTTACGTCCACCCCACAACAGAAATCAATAACAATAATGCCCGGCCATGCGCCGGGACAGGGGTAACCGTGTCCGCAAAGAAATCGTTTCTTGAAAAATATGTGCTGCCCGTGGCGCTGAAAATCGCCGGGCAAAAGCACGTGCTTTCCGTCCGCGACGGGATCATTCTGAACATGCCTTTCATGCTGATTGGCTCGTTCTTCCTGATTTTCGCCTATCTGCCGGTGCCGGGTTACCCCCAGCTAATGACCGATCTGTTTGGTGCCACGTGGCAGACCAAGCTGCTTTATCCGGTCAAAGCGACCTATGACATCATGGCGATTATTTCGAGTTTCGGGATCGCCTATCGTCTGGCCGAAAAATACCGCACCATCGACCCGCTCACCGCCGGGGCGGTGTCGCTGGTAGCCTTTATCATGACCATCCCGCAGAACATCATGTTCACTCCGCCGTCCGGGGGGCCCGCTGAGTTTGTGAAGGGCGTGCTGCCCATGGGGCAAATTGGTAGCCAGGGGCTGTTTGTCGCCATTCTGATCGCCCTGCTTTCTACCGAAATTTACCGGTTTATCAGCAACCGTAATCTGGTGATCCGCATGCCGGAGGGCGTGCCGCCTGCGGTAGCAAAATCGTTCCTCGCGCTGGTGCCGGGTTTTTGCGTGTTGGCCGTGGTGCTGGCGCTTCGCCTGCTGGTGGAAGCCACGCCGTTTGGTGACATCAACACCATGATCACCGATCTGGTCGGCATTCCGATGAGCCACATTGGCGGCTCGTTACCGGGAATGATCGTGTCGGTGATCCTGATTGGTATTCTGTGGACGCTCGGCCTGCACGGCGACACCATCGTGCTGGTGTTTATCCGCCCGGTCTGGCTGACCAATATGTCCGAGAACCTGGCGGCATTCCAGAACGGCCTGCCTATCCCGCACATCATTACCCAGCAGTTCTATGACCTGTGGATCGCCCCTGGCGGCACCGGGGCGCTGTTAGGTCTGGTGATCTTTATGCTGATCCGCAGCCGCAGTGTGCAAATGAAGCAGCTGGGTAAAATTGCCGCACCGGGCAGCCTGTTTAACATCAGCGAACCGATGGTGTTTGGCATTCCTCTGGTGATGAACCCGTACCTGGTGGTGCCGTTTATTTTGACCCCGGTGGTGCTGGTGATTGTCTCCTACACGGCGATGGCAACAGGTCTGGTAGCGCCGCCTGCGGGGATTGCGCTGCCGTTCACCACGCCGATTATCGTCAGCGGCTATTTAGCGACAGGCGGCCATGTTTCCGGCTCGATTCTGCAGATTGTGAACCTGGCTATCTCGCTGGTGATGTATTACCCGTTCTTCCGGGTCTGGGATAACCTGAAATTCCGCGAGGAACAACAGGCGAATCAGGCGACGGCAACTGCGCCGGTTGAGGCGGTGAGCGAGCGTAGTACGGTGTAGCGGTTAATTGGTGTTCAGGAGGTTCCGTTCACCTCAAGTACAGCTTCGACCTCAGCCACCGCACCAGTGAACGTCTTAGGGGAGCCACCGTCACTCCCCTAAGAACCCGGACTCCCGGCCAAATAAATCGACCGCGTGAGCGGCAAACCTCCATTTTATCTCCCAG
>AKXM01000054.1 GCA_000277545.1 Enterobacter sp. Ag1
AATTTCAGCGTGATATTTTTCGTTATCAATCGTTAGGGACTTAATTGTGATATGCGTTGCCCAGGTATCATGCACGGTAATCCCCATGCCATTCATCCGATCTCGAAGACGATCGAATTTTGGCAGCCTGCCGTTCATAATAGCATCACTCAGATCCTTTTTTTGTACTGCTGGATAGCATTTTCTATCCCAGTCAATATTAGTATCAAAAACTTCCTTTAGACGGAGCCGCGTACTGTTTTCCTCCGAGCGATCGCTCAATATTTGCTCCTTCAGCGCACTGTTCAGTAATGGATGACAGAAAGACTTCCCGCCACACTTTTGCATGTGCGTGATCATTAGTTCGATCAAAGATGTGTAAGGACCGTCCCACGAAAAAGGACGTGAT
>AKXM01000055.1 GCA_000277545.1 Enterobacter sp. Ag1
GTAACCAGCGATGAAGCCACTTGTAGCCAGTGGCAGGAGAAATGCCATAGCGACGGCACAGAAGACGAATGTTCGCCCCGTCCTGCGAGGCGAGCAGAACAAACTCAGAACGTAATGACATGGTATCTCTCGCATCCCACGGCATAAGCGGCTCCATAAACGGGTTCTTATGCCTTAGTTGTAAGTGTCTACCATGTCCCCGAACAAGTGTTCACGATGTCCCCGGACCGTACAGGGGAGAGGGTTAGGATGAGGGGGCTTTCACGGCTCCCGAATTAACGTGCCTTTCTCCCCGGCCAGAATTGCCGGGCCATCCTCCAGCGCACCTATCCCGGCGATACCGTGGCAACTGGCGACAAAGTGACTGCAGGCGGACACTTTTGGCCCCATCGAGCCTGCATCGAAGCTCATGCCTTCAAGCTCGGCTGGCGTCACGCTGGTGAGCGGGCGCTGCGCTGGTGTGCCCCAGTTGAGATAAACGGCGTCTGCGTCAGTGAGGATCAGCAGGGCGTCGGCCTCTATCTGGCGAGCCAGCAATGCGGCGGAAAGATCCTTATCAATGACGGCTTCAATCCCGTGGTAGCCATCGGCTTTCTCCACCACCGGCACGCCGCCGCCGCCGTTACAAATAACCAGGTGGTCACGCTGGATAAGCGCCGTAATGGCATCGCTTTCGACGATGCGTTTAGGCAGCGGGGACGGCACGACGCGGCGGAAATACTGGCCATCAGCTTTTACCGACCAGCCTTTGTCACGTACCAGCGCATCCGCCTGCTCCTTGCTGTACACCGGGCCGATGTACTTGGTCGGATTGCTAAAGGCCGGATCCTGCGGATCTACTTCAACCTGAGTCAGCAGCACGCTGACTTCGCGGTCAGGCAGATGATTTTTCAGCGCCTGCTGCAGCATGTAGCCGATCATTCCCTGGCTCTCAGCGCCGAGAACGTCCAGCGGATAAGGACTTACGTTTTGGTAGGCGCTGTTTTGCAGGGCCAGCAGGCCGACCTGCGGACCGTTGCCGTGCACCAGCACCACGCGCCAGGCGTGGGTGAGCTGGGCGATAGTTTTTGCCGCCAGCTCAATATTTTTACGCTGCAGGTCGGCTTCCAGCGGTTCACCACGCTTCAGCAGGGCATTCCCGCCGAGCGCGACTACGAGAGTGGGTTTCTGTTGCATATGCTTTCCTCCCTTAAATCCCGTCGCGTTCCAGCGGGCAGCTCATGCAACGCGCGCCGCCACGTCCGCGGCCCAGTTCATCGCCTGGAATAGGCAGGACGGTGATCCCGGCTTTGTCGTATTTCTCGTTGGTCCAGATATTGCGTTCGTAGCCGATGACCACGCCGGGGCGAACGGTCAGCACGTTGTTGGCGTCGTTCCACTGTTCGCGCTCGGCTTCAAAAGCATCGCCGCCGGTGGTGATGAGCTTGACCTGATCGATACCCAGCGCTTTTTCGATGGCGTTCACCAGGCTGGTTTCCTGCTGGCGTTTGATGCCGCCGTGGCCGTCAGGGGTTAACGTCCAGCACTGCACGTCTTTGCGGACGACTTCCGGGTAAACGGAGAAGGTGTCGAGATCGAGATGAGTCATGACGGTATCGAGGTGCATACAGGAGCGGTGCTTCGGTAGCTCGACGGCAATCACGCGTGTTGCCTGTTGATGCCTGAATAATGATTCAGCGAGGAACTCAATGCCCTGAGGGGTGGTTCGTTCGGACATGCCAATTAATACCGCACCCCGGCCAATCACTAATACGTCACCGCCTTCCAGCGTGGCATGATCGTAATTAATATTTTCGTCGCCGTAATACTTGATGAATTTCCCGTCGGTGAATGCCGGATGCCAGCGATAAATGGCCCTTAAGTTATTTGTTTCGCGCTGGCGAGCGGCTTTTGCCATTGGGTTAATAGAGACGCCGTTATAAATCCAGCAGGAAGTATCTCGGGTGAATAAATGGTTGGGGAGCGGCTTCATAATAAAGTCTGTTGTGGCATGAATATCCACGACCATATTTTTAATGTGTGTCGGAATTTCCCCGTAGGTCAGCCCGCCGGAAAGGCGACGGGCGAGTTCACGATGTGGCATATCAGCCAGCCAGCCGCGAACGTCCGAGGCGAATGCCGGCCCGAGCCGATAGTCTGAAATCTGGGTGTTCAGCAGCCAGGCCTTGGCATCGCTGACGTCCAGCGTTTGCGTCAGCAGGTCGGTTAGCAGCAGAACTTCCACGCCCTGGCCGCGCAGCGTATTGGCAAAAACGTCGTGCTCTTCACCGGCGCGCTCAACGGAAAGCACATCGTCAAATAACAATTCCTGACAGTTTGAAGGGGTAAGTCTTTTCAGGCTGAGGTTTGGGCGATGCAGCATCACGCTGCGTAGTTGACCTATTTCGGAGCCGACATAATGTTTGTCCATGACTATTCCTTTGCATTAATTCGGAGATAGACGTGCCATTGGCGCAATGAATATTGCGTCGCGATTTTATTAACCTGTAAAGTTTTCTTCGAGGCGTATATTAATTTCTTCACAACCATTTAATGTGAGATTTATCACGCGCTCAAGGTGGTTTTTATTTGTTTTGTTATTAATTGATGGCTGTCAGAGAACGGTGATTTAACTGAGATTGATGAATGCATAATTATACGATAAATCGTTTTTAATTATTTTGGTGTGTTAAAAATATGTAAGTTTATTCCTAAGGGTGAATGTCGCAATGTATTGATTATCATTGATTTTTATTTTCTGTTTGCATGATTATTCATTATGGAATCTGTTTAATGCCGTGAAGAGAAGTTCACGGAAAAATAGTTATTTTTATTTTGCTATTAATGCAGTGCATGCAAACTGTGAGCGCAGCGGATTTATTCTTTTTATCTTAATGAAAACAGACTGTTGTGTGGGGCATAAAAAGAGAGGGAGATGAGGTTATGTCCTTTTAGTGCATAAAAAATGCTGGGCGTGCATCAGACGCGCAACATTTTTAGTAATAACCAGGCGGGAGAAAAGAAAACCCCTCGGGCGGAAAGCCGCCGAGGGGCCAGGAGAAGCCCTGGGAGCGAAGAAACTAGTTTGCCAGCGTGGCGACCATCACGGCCTTGATGGTGTGCATCCGGTTCTCAGCCTGGTCGAACACCACGCTGTGGGAGGATTCAAAAACTTCGTCGGTGACTTCCATGCCGCCGTGCAGATCGAACTCCAGCGCCATTTGTTTACCCAGCGTGGTTTGATCGTCGTGAAACGCCGGCAGGCAGTGCAGGAATTTGACCTGCGGGTTGCCGGTTAACGCCAGCATGGCGCTGTTGACCTGATAAGGGCGCAGCAGGGTGATTCGCTCGGCCCACTTCTCTTTGGCTTCGCCCATCGACACCCAGACGTCGGTATAGATGAAATCCGCCCCTTTAACGCCCGCGGCAACGTCTTCGGTTAACGTGATTTTTCCGCCAGTCTTTTCGGCCATGGCTTTGCATTCGGCGACCAGCTTTTCATCCGGCCAGCAGGCTTTAGGCGCCACCAGGCGCAAATCTAGCCCGGTCAGCGCGGCAGCTTCCAGCATGGAGTTCCCCATGTTGTTGCGCGCGTCCCCGGCGTACACCAGCGTCATCTCATTCAGGTTTTTGCCCGGCAGGTGTTCCTGCATGGTGAGCAAATCCGCCAGCAGCTGGGTCGGGTGATATTCGTTGGTCAGGCCGTTCCACACCGGTACGCCCGCATAGCTGGCAAGGGTTTCGACGATATCCTGGCCGTAGCCGCGGTACTGGATGCCGTCATAAATGCGCCCCAGCACGCGAGCGGTATCTTTAATTGATTCTTTATGCCCGATCTGACTGCCGCTTGGGCCGAGATAAGTGACGCGGGCGCCCTGGTCGTAAGCGGCAACTTCGAAAGAGCAACGAGTACGAGTCGAATCTTTTTCGAAGATGAGCGCAATGTTTTTACCAGTAAGATGCTGAATCTCCGTTCCTTTTTTCTTTTCACTTTTCAGCTTGGCGGACAGGGTCAGCAATTCGTTCAGTTGAGCAGGGGTAAAATCGAGCAGCTTAAGAAAGTTTTTCTGATAGAAGTGACTCATTTTTTCCTCGCAGGGCGCAAGCCTTAATTGAATTAAAATTCAATTTATATGTATGAATATTCAATTGCAACCCCGTGTGTTAAAACTTTGCGGTGAAAGGTGGAGGCAAACCCCGGCGTGTGTGAAAATGAGAGTATCTGCCGACACATTTGAGGAAAGGGCCATGGCAAATCCAGAACAGCTGGAAGAACAGCGCGAAGAAACACGTTTAATCATTGAAGAACTGCTGGACGACGGGAGCGACCCGGACGCGCTGTACACCATCGAACACCACCTTTCTGCGGATGATTTCGAAACGCTGGAGAAAGCGGCCGTTGAAGCGTTCAAGCTGGGTTATGAAGTGACTGACCCGGAAGAGCTGGAAGTGGAAGAGGGTGATACCGTCATCTGCTGCGATATCCTGAGCGAATGCGCGCTGAACGCTGAGCTGATCGGTGCCCAGGTTGAGCAACTGCTGAACTTGGCCGAGAAATTCGGTGTGGAATACGACGGCTGGGGCACCTACTTCGAAGACCCGAACGGCGAAGAGGGTGAAGAAGACGGCGACGAATATCAGGACGAAGACGACGACGGCGTTCGTCACTAAAAGTAAGAGGCGCAGCGGCGTTCAGCCGCTGCGCCTGGCATGTGTCATTCTTACCCGATCGGGCAAAATTCTCTTTTTTCCTTTCTTCTTAAATAAATGATTTTCAGGCCGCCTATTCTGCCTTAGCATCGTCATCTTGTATTAAAAATGCGCAAATGAGGCTAAAGTCTCGCCATTTCAATTATCAGTCAGCACAGGATGTGTAATATGACAGCTTCCAGTCTTACTCCCTCCTCGCCCCCGGCACAAAAAACGCCCAGAACAGGTTTTGAAAAGTGGCAGGACGGTATTAATAAGGCCCCCGGCGATACGCGGTGGAATGCCTGGGATTGTGACATCCAGCGGGTAGTCGATGGATACAATCGCCATCTCTCCTCTACGCCAGGCTACAGGACTTTGGACTGGCATCTGATTAAAGCGATGGTCTGGGTCGAAACGGGAGCCCTGAGCTCAGAATGGCATTTCCGACCGATGCAAATCGGTGTTAAGGGCGATCCTGGGATGACATCTTTCCTGTCCGGTAAGGAAGGCGGTGAGCTCATCCTGCCTGACGCGTGGAAAAAACAGTTAACCGTCGCCACGATCAGAACCACGCCGTTAAATAACCTGCGTGCGGGCATCGGGTACCTGCTGATGCGTATGGCGCAATTCGAGCACCGAACGATACTCACTGTTGACAGCAAAATTTATGACGTCACCGTGAAACCCGGTGACAGCCTGGCAAAAATAGCGAAAGCGCAGGGAAGCACTCTGGAACTGCTGCAAAAGCTTAATCCACAGGTCAAGATTCTCCGTGCAGGTCAGACGCTCAAGTGCCAGAAGGCAAACGCTCGCAGAGTGATTGCCGGATGGCGGAGCATTTCTACCACGACGATCGCTCTTCGCTATAATGGCGGCGGCGATCCTAACTATTCCAGAAAACTCGATTACGCATTATCACTGATTAAAAAAGGGAAGAGCGCTTTATGCAAATGACACTGAAAGCTTGCCTGGTTATCGCCGCTTGTCTGCCGATGCTGGCGCTGGCTGACGATCCTCAGCCAGTTAAGGATGCCACGGCCCTGCGAGAAGCGTGTAGTGAATATGCGGAAGCGGGGATGCGTGACTGTCTGATTAAGCAGTCGAAAGAGAGTGAGCAAGTTTTGGAAAAAGCCAGCAAATCCGCCGCCACCAGAATCGCCGAATGGGATGAAGACCAGGGCTATATCGAGAAAGCTAGCGCAGCGCTCGAGACATCAAATCAACGGTTCATTCATTACCGCAACGGTCAATGCCAGCTTGCGGCTTCGCTCAGCGGAGGTGCGGCAGGCAATGCGCGTGAAATCAGGCGGCTGTCTTGCATAGCTGAACTCAACTATGGTCGCGCTGAGCAGCTAACCCACGCGGTTTCAGGGCTAGCCGTGAAATAGTGCAGCACGCTCTTTGTTGCCGGGCTTACTGACAAAAGTGTGGGCAGTGATTATGCTGTCCTTTACGAAAAGTAAGCGGTGCAGCGGCGTTCAGCCGCTGCGCATCAGGATATCCTCATGGACTACCAGCAACTCCTCTCCCCGATTACCCAATTCCTGCAGTGCCCGACGCCCGAGGCGTGGATTCAAAAGGCACGTCGCCCGGAAAATCTGCCTCTGCTGCTAACCGACCACATGGTGTGCGAGCTGAAAGCCGCGCAAACCGCTATGCTGCTGATCCGCAAATACGTTGCCGATAAAGAGAATTCCCAGGTGCTGCTGGCCTGGCTGCAGCCTTATGAAGCCTTTACCTTCCGTGACGGCGAGGAACCCGATTTTCTCTCGCTCCACAAAGGGCTGAGCAAAAGCATCATGCCGAAAACGGCGAACGGCTGGGGGCAGCAGCTTATCGACAGCATGGTGCTGCTGATCAAAGAAGAGCTGCACCATTTTTGGCAGGTGCGGGAAATTATGATTGCCCGTAACATCCCGTACGCCAAAATCACCGCCAGCCGCTACGCTAAAGGTTTACTGAGTGAAACTCGTACTCATGAACCGCTGATGCTGGTCGATAAACTTATCTGCGGCGCCTACATTGAAGCGCGATCCTGTGAACGATTTGCCGCGCTGGCGCCGCACCTGGATGATGAATTACAGCGTTTTTACCTGTCGCTGCTGCGCTCCGAGGCGCGCCATTATCAGGATTATTTAACCCTGGCGGAGCAGATTGCCGGGGGCGATATCAGTGAACGCGTGCGTTTCTTTGGCAAGGTTGAGGCCGGGCTTATCCAAAGCCATGACGACGAGTTTCGTTTCCACAGCGGCGTACCCGCCGCAGAGTAGAAGGATGTACCATGAACTGGACCCACGTCATTATTGCAGGCTATGTCGGGGCTGTGATCGCCGCGGTGGTAGCGGTATTCCGCAAGAAGGGCTGGGTCGGTAAAGCGGGCGCGGTGGCCATTGCGCTGGTTGCTATCATGGCGTGGAACATCTTTGACGTAAAATACCTTATTCCTCGCGATCGGGCCGGGCAGGAACTGGCCGAGCTGGATGACGCGATGGCCCGGATGCCGGTTTACCAGGTGCTGAAAGAGCAGGAACCCGCGCTGTGGATGTCCATTCGCCAGCAGGCGGTAGAGATGCACCAGCAGGGGAAAACCGAGCAGGAAGTGATCGACACTATTCAGCCGCAGATCCTCGCCGTGGAGACGAAGCGCCTGCAAAGCGCGACGGACGACAACGTCGTGGCGTTTATGCAGGTGAACATGCAGCAAACGGCGATGGTGCAAAAATCCAGTGACGACGCCTGTTTCCGCTTCCTGTTTCCGGACGTGAAGGGCGGCATTAACTCCACGAAAATACTGCCTAAGGATGTGACGATGCGCCGCATGCAGGTGGATGCGGCGATGATGCGTTCCGCCTACGGCGCAGACAAACACAGCGTAACTGACGCCGAGCGCGATCAGGCCCGCAAAGACATTCAGCCCATCGTGCAGCAGTTGACTAAGCGCTACGGGAGCGACCTCCAGCTTATGTCGGACCCGCATAAAGCGGTGGGCAAAGAGGGGTTGGTCTGTAACCAGGTTCAGGAGCTGTGGCGCAACGTTCTGCAGCTGCCTCCAGCCCGCGCGGCCGGGATCATTCGCCTGTCGGTTGCGCAGGAATAACCCGTAGCGATAGCGATCGAAATCGCTTAAGGCTTGAACAGCTACGCGCTTATCGCTAAGGTAAGCGCGTTTTTTTTACCTTCCTGGAAAGCATCATGACCGCTATCGCCCTTATCGACGACCACCTTATCGTCCGCTCCGGCTTTGCCCAACTTCTTGGGCTGGAGGCGGATTTTCAGGTCGTGGCCGAGTTCGGCTCCGGACGCGAGGCGCTGGCCGGGCTGCCGGGGCAGGGCGTGCAGGTGTGTATCTGCGATATTTCAATGCCGGACATCTCCGGGCTGGAGCTGTTAAGTCAGCTACCGAAGGGGATGGCGATCGTCATGCTGTCGGTGCACGACAGCCCCGCGCTGGTGGAGCAGGCGCTAAACGCTGGCGCGCGCGGCTTTTTATCCAAACGCTGCAGCCCCGACGAACTGATTGCCGCCGTGCGCACGGTGGCGACGGGCGGGTGCTACCTGACGCCGGACATTGCCATGAAGCTGGCCGCCGGGCGGCAGGATCCGTTGACGAAGCGCGAGCGGCAGGTGGCTGAAAAGCTGGCGCAGGGCATGGCGGTGAAAGAGATTGCCACCGAGCTGGGACTTTCGCCAAAAACGGTGCACGTGCACCGCGCCAACCTGATGGAAAAGCTCGACGTCAGCAACGATGTGGCGCTGGCGCGACGCCTGTTTGACGGTTGGTAATGCGGCCTTTCTTCTCGCGGCTGATTGCCGTTATCGCCAGTTTCTTTATTTTTTCCGCCGGCTGGTTTTGCCTGTGGAGCATCAGCCTGCATCTGGTGGAGCGGCCTGAGCTGGCGGTGCTGTTATTTCCCTTTGGATTGCGTTTAGGGCTGATGCTGCAGTGCCCGCGCGGCTACTGGCCGGTTCTGCTGGGCGCGGAGTGGCTGATGCTTTTCTGGCTCGCGCAGGAAGTGGCGCTGGCGCATCTGCCGCTGTTAATGCTGGGCGGAGTGCTCACCGTCCTGCCGGTGGCGCTCATTTCACGTTATCGTCATCAGCGTGACTGGCGGACTCTGCTGCGCCAGGGCGCGGCGCTTATCGCGGCCGCTCTGCTGCAGTCGCTGCCGTGGTTGAACCAGGGCAGCGATGCCCTGAATGCGCTGCTGCTGACCCTGACCGGTGGGTTAACGCTGGCGCCGACCTGCCTGGTACTCTGGCACTATCTGACCAGTACCGTCTGGCAACCTCTTGGCCCGGCGCTGGTTTCCCAGCCGGTTAACTGGCGCGGGCGGCATCTGATTTGGTATTTACTGCTGTTTGCCGTCAGCCTCTGGCTGCAGTTGGGGTTACCCACCGAACTCTCCCGTTTTACGCCGTTCTGCCTGGCGCTGCCGATTATCGCCCTGGCCTGGCACTACGGCTGGCAGGGAGCACTGATCGCCACCCTGATGAACGCCATCGCGCTGATTGCCAGCCAGACCTGGCACGATCATCCGGTGGATCTTCTGCTTTCATTGCTGGCTCAAAGCCTGACCGGGTTATTGCTGGGCGCAGGGATCCAGCGCCTGCGTGAACTGAACCAGTCTTTGCAAACCGAGCTGGCGCGAAATCGCCGCCTGGCCGAACGCCTGCTGGAAACCGAAGAAAGCGTGCGGCGGGAAGTGGCGCGGGAGCTGCATGACGACATTGGGCAGACCATCACGGCGATCCGTACCCAGGCCGGGATCGTGCAGCGGCTGGCGCCAGAAAGTGAGGGTGTTAAGCGCAGCGGCGCGCATATCGAACAGCTTTCGCTGGGGGTTTATGACTCCGTTCGTCGTCTGCTGGGGCGCTTACGTCCGCGCCAGCTGGATGATTTATCGCTCGAGCAGGCGATTCGTTCCCTGATGCGCGAAATGGAGCTGGAAAGTCGCGGCATCGTCGGCCATATCAACTGGCGAATCGATGAGCCTCTGCTTAGCGAGGGGCAGCGCGTGACCCTGTTCCGCGTTTGTCAGGAAGGGCTCAATAACATCGTGAAGCACGCCAGCGCCAGCGCGGTAACGCTCCAGGGCTGGCAGCAGGACGAGCGGCTGATGCTGGTGATCGAAGACGACGGCAGCGGTTTGCCGCCGGGGTCCGGGCAGCAGGGCTTTGGGCTTACCGGCATGCGTGAGCGCGTGACGGCGCTGGGCGGGACGCTCGCTATTTCCTGCACTCACGGCACGCGCGTCAGCGTTAGCCTGCCATTACGTTATGCCTGAGGGGCGAGCATGTTCAGTTTTTTAAAAGTCCCGGCAAGCGCTGCGCCGCTTAGCGAAAAAAGTGAGATTGATGCCCGCTACCGCTACTGGCGTCGTCATATCCTGATCACTATCTGGCTCGGCTACGCGCTGTTTTACTTTACCCGCAAAAGCTTTAACGCCGCCGCGCCAGAAATCCTCGCCACCGGCGTGATGGAGCGCACCGATATCGGCCTGCTGGCGACGCTGTTTTACATCACCTACGGCCTGTCGAAGTTCTTCTCCGGGATTGTCAGTGACTTTTCCAATGCCCGTTACTTTATGGGCATCGGGCTGATAGCTACCGGCATTGTGAATATTCTGTTTGGCTTCTCGACCTCGCTTTGGGCGTTTGCGCTGCTGTGGGCGCTGAACGCCTTTTTCCAGGGCTGGGGATCGCCGGTTTGCGCCCGGCTGCTGACGGCGTGGTATTCCCGCAGCGAGCGCGGCGGCTGGTGGGCCGTCTGGAACACGGCGCACAACGTGGGCGGGGCGTTAATCCCGATCATCATGGGCGCTGCGGCGCTGCAGTACGGCTGGCGTGTCGGGATGATGATCGCCGGTGGCCTGGCGATTATCGCCGGGTTATTCCTCTGCTGGCGGCTACGCGACAGGCCGCAAACCGTGGGCTTGCCTGCGGTGGGTGACTGGCAGCATGACGCCCTGGAAATCGCCCAGCAGCAGGAAGGCGCGGGGCTGACGCGCAAAGAAATCCTCTACAAGTATGTGCTGGTTAACCCTTACATCTGGCTGCTCTCGCTGTGCTACGTGCTGGTGTATGTGGTGCGGGCGGCGATCAACGACTGGGGTAATCTTTATATGTCCGAAACGCTGGGGGTCGGGCTGGTTACCGCGAACTCGGCGGTGACCATGTTTGAGCTGGGCGGGTTTATCGGTGCCCTGGTGGCGGGCTGGGGCTCGGACAAGCTGTTCAACGGCAACCGTGGCCCGATGAACCTGATCTTCGCGGCAGGCATTCTGCTTTCCGTGGGCTCGCTATGGCTGATGCCCTTTGCCAGCTACGTGATGCAGGCGGCCTGTTTCTTTACCACCGGCTTCTTCGTGTTTGGGCCGCAGATGCTGATCGGCATGGCGGCGGCAGAATGTTCGCACAAAGAGGCGGCGGGCGCGGCGACGGGGTTTGTCGGGCTGTTTGCCTATCTTGGCGCCTCGCTTTCCGGCTGGCCGCTGGCGCGGGTGATCGACATCTGGCACTGGAGCGGTTTCTTTGCCGTGATCGCGATTGCCGCCGGGATATCGGCTTTGCTACTGCTGCCGTTCTTGAACGCCCAGGCCCCGCGCGAGGCTAACGAAGCGTGATACTCCTCACCCTTTTGCGCCATAAAGGGCAAAACTAAGAAATTTTCCCGGTTCGGCCTGGACGCTGTCTCAGGCCAGTTTGCTCGCTGATTTTTACAATGCCTGCCATTAAGCAGGTATTCAAATCAGGAGTCATCCATGCTGGCCTTTCTAAACCAGGTGCGTAAGCCCACCCTGGATCTGCCGCTCGAAGTGCGGCGAAAAATGTGGTTCAAACCGTTCATGCAGTCGTATCTGGTGGTGTTTATTGGCTACCTGACGATGTACCTGATCCGCAAAAACTTTAACATCGCCCAGAACGACATGATCTCCACCTACGGGTTGAGCATGACACAGCTTGGGATGATCGGCCTCGGTTTCTCCATTACCTACGGCGTGGGCAAGACCCTGGTTTCTTATTACGCGGACGGCAAAAACACCAAGCAGTTCCTGCCGTTTATGCTGATCCTTTCCGCCATCTGTATGCTCGGCTTCAGCGCCAGCATGGGCGCAGGCTCGGTTAGCCTGTTCCTGATGATTGCTTTCTACGCTCTGAGCGGTTTCTTCCAGAGCACCGGCGGGTCGTGCAGCTACTCGACCATCACCAAGTGGACGCCACGCCGCAAGCGCGGCAGCTACCTGGGCATGTGGAACATCTCCCACAACCTCGGCGGCGCTGGCGCGGCCGGTGTGGCCCTGTTTGGCGCTAACTACCTGTTTAACGGCCACGTTATCGGGATGTTTATCTTTCCGTCCGTTATCGCCCTGATTGTCGGTTTTATTGCCCTGCGCTACGGCAGCGATTCCCCTGAGTCCTACGGCCTCGGCACCGCCGAAGAGCTGTTTGGCGAAGAGGTCAGCGAAGAAGACAAAGAAGCCGAAGACAATTCGATGACCAAATGGCAGATCTTTGTTGAGTACGTGCTGAAAAACAAAGTGATCTGGCTGCTGTGCTTCTCCAACATCTTCCTGTACGTGGTGCGTATCGGTATCGACCAGTGGTCCACCGTGTATGCTTTCCAGGAGCTGAAACTCTCCAAAGAAGTGGCGATTCAGGGCTTCACCCTGTTTGAAGTGGGCGCGCTGGTTGGCACGCTGCTGTGGGGCTGGCTGTCTGACCTTGCCAATGGCCGTCGTGCGCTGGTGGCCTGCGTAGCGCTGGCATTGATCATCGCCACGCTGGGCGTGTACCAGCATGCCAGTAATCAGTACGTTTACCTGGCTTCGCTGTTTGCCCTTGGTTTCCTGGTCTTTGGCCCGCAGCTGCTGATCGGCGTGGCGGCAGTTGGCTTCGTGCCTAAGAAAGCTATCGGCGCGGCCGACGGCATCAAAGGCACCTTCGCTTACCTGATCGGCGACAGCTTCGCCAAGCTGGGCCTGGGGATGATTGCCGACGGGACGCCAATCTTCGGTCTCACCGGCTGGGCAGGCACGTTCGCTGCCCTGGATGCCGCCGCAATCGGCTGTATCGTGCTGATGGCCATCGTCGCCGTGTTTGAAGAGCGCAAAATTCGCCGCGAGAAAAAAATTCAGAAATTGAACATCGCTTAAGCGCATTCTGAACTATTCCAGCCCGGCATAACGCCGGGCTTTTTTATGCCCGCGAATAACGCCAGCGCGAGGCATTACTGGGTAAAGTGATTGCGCTATACTGCCCGGCATTCATTGATAGCAAATTGTCGTTAAGCTGCCGGGTATTTAACTTCATGATTTGGATTATGTTAGCCACGCTTTGCGTGGTGTTTATTGTCGGCTTTCGGGTGCTCACGTCGGATTCACGGCGGGCTATTCGCCGACTGAGTGAGCGGCTGGGCATCGACGTGGTGCCGGTTGAATCGATGATCGATCAAATGGGGAAAGCACAGGGCGACGCGTTTTTACAGTATTTGCACCGCCCGGATGAGTCCCATTTGCAAAATGCGGCGCAGGTTTTGCTGATTTGGCAGATGGTGATTGTCGACGGCAGCGATCAAAATCTCCAGCAGTGGTATCGAAGGCTGCAAAAAGCCCGGCTTGCCACACCGATTACTGACGCTCAGGTTCGCCTGGCACAGGGGTTTTTACGAGAGATGGAGCCGGAGAAGCCGGAGATCACGGCTTTTCAGATGCGCTATAACGGCTACTTCCAGCCTGAAGATGGCGTGCACTGGCTGCACTAGTGCACGCCGTTTCACAGAGAATTACAGCGTTTTGAGCATGGTGACTTCGCAATCCACATGGCCGGTGCAGCCTAGTGGGGCAGGAATATGCTCAAAGCCTAAATGTTCGTATAGCCCAACGGCTTCTTTCAGAAACGCGGTAGTTTCCAGGTAACAGCGCTTGAAGCCCTGATCCCGGGCGTGATCCAGCGCCTGCAGCGCCAGTTTCTTGGCTAATCCCTGGCCGCGAACCACCGGCAGGAAATACATCTTCTGCAACTCACAAATGTCCGGCTCGCTACACGATAACGGCGCCACGCCGCCGCCCCCCACCACTTCGCCGTTGATTTCTACCACCCAGTACGCATGGCCTGGCTGGCTGTAGAGCTGATAAAGCTCGTCAAGATTAGGGTCGGCAACGGTGTAGCCTTTATCGGCGGTCAGGCCGTATTCGGCGGACACCTGGCGAATAACCCGGGCGATAGCCGAATTGTCTTCGGCAGCAATCCGGCGCAGCTGGAGCTTCACATCGACCGGGGCTGTGGTGTTCATCATGTGACTCATAGGCTTAGGGAAGGATAAAAGCAGTTAATAGCACTTCATTACGGAGGGCGCAAGCTGCATAAAAAACGCCCCACACCGAGGTGCGGGGCGAATTATGCCTGGGGCCGATTACAGCGCGGCGATAACGGCCTGCTGTTCAATCAGCTTCGCTTTGGCGTCGGCAAAGCCTTCGAGACGCTCACGCTCTTTGGCGACAACGTCAGCTGGCGCGCGGGCGACAAAGCCTTCGTTGGACAGTTTGCCTTCGATCTTGCCGATTTCGATTTCGATCTTCGCCACTTCTTTCACCAGACGCTCGATCTCAGCGGCTTTATCTACCAGACCGGCCATCGGGATCAGCAGCTCTGCGCCGTCGATAATCTTGGTCACGGAAACCGGACCTTTGTCATCGACTGGCAGGATGGTGATGCTTTCCAGGCGAGCCAGATTTTGCAGGAAGGTGCGGTTTTCGCTCACGCGACGAATCGCTTCTTCGCTGCAGCCGCGCAGCAGTACATCCAGACGTTTGCCAGGCGCGATGTTCATCTCGGCGCGAATGTTACGCACCGCGGTGATCACGTCCTTCAGCCATTCGGTGTCTGCGAACGCCGCTTCATCAACCTGAGACGCATCGTAGGCCGGGAATGACTGCAGCATGATAGTGTCTGCGGTGATGCCCTTCAGCACTTTCACACGCTGCCAGATGGTTTCGGTGATGAATGGAATGATCGGATGCGCCAGGCGCAGCAGACCTTCGAGCACGTTCACCAGCGTATTGCGGGTGCCGCGCAGTTCGGCTTCAGAACCGCCGTTCATGACCGGCTTGGTCAGCTCCAGATACCAGTCACAGAACTGGTTCCAGGTGAACTCGTACAGGATGTTGGCGGCGATGTCGAAGCGGTAGCTGTCCAGCGCTTCACGGTATGCTTTCACGGTGCGGTTGAACTCGGCCAGGATCCAGCGATCGGCCAGAGACAGCACCATTTCGCCGCCGTTGAAGCCGCAATCCTGCTCTTCGGTGTTCATCAGCACGAAGCGGCTGGCGTTCCAAAGTTTGTTACAGAAGTTGCGGTAGCCTTCCAGGCGTTTCATGTCCCAGTTGATGTCGCGGCCAGTCGAGGCCAGCGCCGCCAGGGTGAAGCGCAGGGCGTCGGTGCCGTGCGGCTCGATGCCGTTCGGGAACTGTTTCTCGGTGCGCTTGCGGATTTTCTCCGCGAGCTGCGGCTGCATCATGTTGCCGGTACGTTTCTCCAGAAGATCTTCCAGAGAGATGCCGTCCACCATGTCCAGCGGGTCGATAACGTTGCCTTTGGATTTGGACATCTTCTGGCCTTCGTCATCGCGAATAAGGCCGGTCATGTAGACGGTCTTAAACGGCACCTGCGGCTTGCCGTCTTCATCTTTGATGAAGTGCATGGTCAGCATGATCATGCGGGCAATCCAGAAGAAGATGATGTCGAAGCCGCTGACCATAACGCTGGTCGGGTGGAAGGTGCGCAGCGCTTCGGTGTTTTCCGGCCAGCCCAGGGTGGAGAAGGTCCACAGGCCAGAGGAGAACCAGGTGTCCAGCACGTCTTCGTCCTGGTTCAACGCCACGTCGGCACCCAGGTTGTTTTCGGCGCGAACTTCCGCTTCGTTGCGGCCAACGTACACGTTGCCTTCCGCGTCGTACCAGGCCGGGATACGGTGACCCCACCACAGCTGACGGGAGATACACCAGTCCTGAATATCGCGCATCCAGGAGAAGTACATGTTTTCATACTGCTTAGGCACGAACTGGATGTCGCCCTGCTCGACGGCTTCTACTGCCACTTTTGCCAGCGGCGCGGTACGCACATACCACTGGTCGGTCAGCATTGGCTCAATAACCACGCCGCCGCGGTCGCCGTAAGGCACGGTCAGGTCGTGGGGTTTGATTTCATCCAGCAGGCCCATTGCATCGAACTTCGCGACCACGGCTTTACGTGCTGCAAAGCGCTCCAGTTTCTGGAATTCAGCCGGGATGTCGGAGGCGTAAACGGTGGACTCTTCGCCGTTGGTATCGAACACTTCTGCGGCTTCACGGATATCCCCGTCGAAGGTCAGAATGTTGATCATTGGCAACTGATGGCGGCGGCCAACTTCGTAGTCGTTAAAGTCGTGCGCCGGGGTGATTTTCACGCAGCCGGTGCCTTTTTCCATGTCCGCGTGCTCGTCGCCCACGATAGGAATACGGCGGTTAACCAGCGGCAGTACCACGAATTTACCAATCAGGTCTTTATAACGCGGATCTTCCGGGTTAACGGCCACGCCGGTATCACCGAGAACGGTTTCCGGGCGGGTAGTGGCGACAATCAGGTAATCTTTACCGTCTGCGGTTTTGGCACCGTCGGCCAGCGGGTAACGCAGGTGCCACATGGAGCCTTTTGACTCGCGGTTTTCAACTTCGAGATCGGAAATCGCGGTACGCAGTTTCGGGTCCCAGTTGACCAGGCGCTTGCCGCGGTAAATCAGGTCTTCTTTATAGAGACGGACGAACACTTCTTTCACCGCGTTGGACAGGCCTTCGTCCATGGTGAAGCGCTCGCGCTCCCAGTCTACGGAGTTACCGAGACGACGCATCTGACGGGTAATGGTGCCGCCGGATTCTGCCTTCCACTGCCAGATTTTGTCGATGAACGCATCGCGGCCGTAATCGTGGCGGGTTTTGCCTTCTTCGGCGGCGATTTTACGTTCTACAACCATCTGCGTTGCGATACCGGCGTGGTCGGTGCCCGCCTGCCACAGGGTGTTTTTGCCCTGCATGCGCTGGTAACGGATCATGGTATCCATGATGGTTTGCTGGAAGGCGTGACCCATATGCAAACTGCCGGTGACGTTCGGCGGTGGGATCATGATGCAGAAGCTTTCCTGGCTGGTGTCGCCATTCGGTTTGAAGTAGCCCTGCTGTTCCCAGTGCTCGTAAAGCGGCTGTTCGATATCTTGCGGGTTATATGTCTTTTCCATTGTCTGCTATGTCGTTCCCGGCGGGGTATAGGTCGCCGTAGTCAAGTGGAAACCGGCAACGCGGTACGCTTTGTAGCGCTCGCGGGCCAGTTGTTTCTGGGATTCTTCGTAAGGTACGAAGTCTATCACTTCCAGGAAAGCGGTGGCAAAATCTGCGAACTGTGGCAGCAGGCTAATCAGCAAATCCCGGGGGGCGCTGCCGCGGCGCTTAGGCCATGCCAGCTCAACCGGCGCGCCGTAGCGTGGGCCTTCACCAGCCAGATTGTGCGGGACGAATGCCTGAGCATCTCGCTGCCAGAGCGCTTCGTCGAGGCGAATCGCCTGCTGTTCGTTTTCGCAGGCGACCAGCACCCGCTTGCCTGCACGGAATCCATCCGCAGCCAGCTCGCACACCAGCTGTTCCACGGCACTTAGCCCTTCGGCATGAGTGTCGTTATCCAGCAGGTAAAACGTTGCGTTTTTCATGAGACCAGCTTGTTAAGTTGAATGTTGTTGCCCCTCACCCTAACCCTCTCCCCAGAGGGGCGAGGGAACCAAACGGCGTTTTTTATGCCCGTCCGGGGTGAGGGTAAAGCTTTACGCTTACTCTTCGCCGTTAAACCCGGAACGGTTCAACAGGAACTGAGACAGCAGGGCGACAGGGCGGCCAGTTGCGCCTTTTGCCTTGCCGGAGCGCCATGCGGTGCCGGCGATGTCCAGGTGAGCCCAGTTGTACTTGCGGGTAAAGCGAGACAGGAAGCACGCCGCCGTAATCGCGCCACCAGGACGGCCGCCAATGTTTGCCATATCGGCAAAGTTGGACTCCAGCTGTTCCTGATACTCGTCACCCAGCGGCAGACGCCATGCGCGGTCACCGGCTTGCTCAGACGCGCTTATCAGCTCGTGCGCCAGCGGATTGTGATTCGACATCAGGCCGGTGATGTGATGGCCAAGGGCGATGACGCAGGCGCCGGTCAGCGTTGCGACGTCGATAACCACTTCTGGCTCGAAGCGCTCGACGTAGGTCAGCACGTCACACAGCACCAGACGGCCTTCGGCATCGGTATTTAGCACTTCAACGGTCTGGCCGGACATCGTCGTCAGCACATCACCCGGGCGATAAGCGCGCCCGCCTGGCATATTTTCACAACCGGCAAGGACGCCAATGACGTTCACCGGCAGGTTCAGCTCCGCCACCATGCGCATCACGCCGTAAACGGAAGCCGCGCCGCACATGTCGTACTTCATCTCATCCATGCCTTCGGCAGGTTTGATGGAGATACCGCCGGAGTCAAAGGTTAAGCCTTTGCCAACCAGCACAATCGGACGAGCATCCGGGGAGGCATTGCCTTTATATTCAATCACCGACATCAGTGATTCGTTCTGCGAGCCTTCGCCTACCGCGAGATAGGAGTGCATGCCCAGCTCTTTCATCTGCTGTTCGCCAATCACACGGGTGACCACGTTTTTGCTGAACGAGTCCGCCAGTTGACGAGCCTGAGAAGCCAGGTAAGCGGCGTTACAGATGTTTGGCGGCATGTTGCCGAGATCTTTCGCGGCTTTGATGCCGGACGCGATAGCCAGGCCGTGCTGAATGGCGCGCTCCCCGCTGGTCAACTCACGACGAGTTGGCACGTTGAACACCATTTTACGCAGCGGACGGCGTGGTTCGGTTTTGTTGGTTTTCAGCTGATCGAAGCTGTACAGCGTCTCTTTAGCTGTCTCAACCGCCTGGCGTACTTTCCAGTAGGTGTTACGGCCTTTGACGTGCAGCTCGGTCAGGAAGCAAACGGCTTCCATTGAGCCGGTGTCGTTGAGCGTGTTGATGGTTTTCTGAATCACCTGCTTGTACTGGCGCTCATCAAGCTCGCGCTCTTTGCCGCAGCCAATCAACAGAATGCGTTCAGACAGCACGTTCGGTACGTGGTGAAGCAATAAGGTTTGCCCTGGTTTTCCTTCCAGCTCACCACGGCGCAGAAGCGCGCTGATGTAGCCATCGCTGATTTTATCGAGTTGTTCTGCGATCGGGGACAGGCGACGCGGTTCAAAGACTCCCACAACGATGCAGGCACTACGCTGTTTCTCGGGGCTACCGCTTTTTACACTGAACTCCATGCACTACGCTCCTGAATCTTAAAGACAACGGCGGGGGCTACAGGCTAGAATTGCAAGCTTTCGTAACTCATCTCCGCTGTTGCGATGACTTCGTGTTAATCTTAACGAATGGATTTACGTTTTCTATTGTGTCTGAACATCGTCCCGTAATGCGAGTTCGCCGGGCTATCTAATCTTAGCGATGTTTTCGACGATTAAAGAGAATAAATGACGTATAAGCGATGAAACAAGCGATTTTCCTGCAAAAAGACTCGTTTCTACAGGCGTATTTAATGTGATTATCATAAAGTATCTGGTTCGGGAGACGCTTAAGAGCCAACTGGCGATCCTTTTCATCCTGCTGCTGATTTTCTTTGCTCAGAAGCTGGTTAGGATCCTCGGTGCTGCGGCCGACGGCGAAATCCCGACAAATCTGGTTTTATCTTTGCTGGGTTTAGGTGTGCCTGAAATGGCGCAGCTAATCCTTCCCCTGAGCCTTTTCCTCGGCTTACTGATGACGCTCGGCCGCTTGTACACCGAGAGTGAAATCACGGTAATGCATGCCTGCGGTCTGAGTAAAGCAGTACTGGTCAAAGCCGCGATGGTTCTCGCACTCTTCACCGGAATTGTGGCCACCGTAAACGTGATGTGGCTGAACCCGTGGTCCGCTCGTCACCAGGACGAAGTGCTGGCTGAAGCCAGAGCGAACCCTGGTGTGGCTGCCCTGGCGCAAGGGCAGTTCCAGGTGGCGACCAACGGCAGCGCGGTGCTGTTTATCGAAAGCGTGCAGGGCAAAACATTCAACGATGTTTTCCTTGTTCAGGTGCGTCCGAAGGGCAATACACGTCCTTCCGTGGTGGTCGCGGACTCTGGCCAAATCTTCCAGCGCCCGGACGGCACGCAGATTGTTAAGCTGAATACCGGCACGCGCTTTGAAGGAACCTCAACGCTGCGCGATTTCCGTATTACAGATTTTAAAGACTACCAGGCCGTGGTGGGCCATCAGGCGGTGATGCTTGATCCCTCCGATATCAGCCAAATGAGCATGACCGAATTGTGGAAGAATCCGGAGCCTTCTGCGCGAGCCGAGCTCCACTGGCGCCTGACGCTCATCATGTCGGTGGTGATTATGGCGCTGATGGTAGTCCCGCTGAGCGTGGTGAACCCGCGTCAGGGGCGGGTGCTGTCGATGCTTCCAGCCATGCTGCTCTATCTGGTCTTCTTCCTGCTGCAAAGCTCTTTGCGTTCCAGCGGGTCAAAGGAAAAGCTGGACCCGATGATTTGGATGTGGGCGGTCAACCTGGCGTACCTGGCGCTGGCCGTTGCCCTGAACCTGTGGGATACGGTACCGATGCGCAAAGTGCGTGCCCGCTTTAGCTATAAAGGAGCGGCTTAAATGTTTGGCGTACTTGACCGTTACATCGGTAAAACCATCTTAAACACCATCATGATGACGCTGTTTATGCTGGTGTCGCTGTCGGGAATCATTAAGTTCGTTGACCAGTTGAAAAAAACGGGCCAGGGTTCTTATTCCGCAGCGGGTGCGGGGATGTACACCCTGCTCAGCGTGCCAAAAGATGTTCAGATCTTCTTCCCGATGGCCGCGTTATTAGGCGCGCTGCTGGGGCTGGGAATGCTAGCTCAGCGCAGTGAGCTGGTGGTGATGCAGGCGTCCGGCTTTACGCGTATGCAAATCGCTTCCTCGGTAATGAAAACCGCGATTCCGCTGGTTCTGCTGACAATGGCAATCGGCGAGTGGGTTGCCCCGCAGGGCGATCAAATGGCGCGTAATTACCGTGCGCAAATGCTGCTTGGCGGCTCATTGCTGTCCACAACCAACTCCATTTGGGCGAAAGACGGCCATGACTTCGTATATATCGATCACGTCAACAGCGAGACAGAAATTGCCGGCATCATGATTTACCACTTCAACGGTGAGCGCCGCCTGCTTTCGGTTCGCAATGCCGCGGCGGCGAAGTATGACGCTGAGCATAAAGTCTGGCGTCTGTCGCAGGTTGACGAGTCAAATCTTTCCGATCCAAAGCAGATTACCGGGTCGCAAACCGTGAGCGGGGAATGGAAAACCAACCTGACGCCCGACAAGCTTGGCGTGGTTGCGCTTGATCCTGACTCGCTGTCGATCAGTGGGCTTTATGATTACATCAAGTACCTGAAAACCAGCGGCCAGGACTCCCGACGCTACCAGTTGAATATGTGGAGCAAGATTTTCGCCCCGGTCTCGGTGGCGGTAATGATGCTAATGGCGCTGTCGTTCATCTTTGGCCCGCTGCGTAGCGTGCCGATGGGCGTACGAGTGGTGACGGGGATAAGCTTCGGTTTTATTTTCTACGTGTTGGATCAGGTGTTTGGCCCGCTAACGCTGGTGTACAACATTCCGCCGATTCTGGGGGCGCTGCTGCCTAGCGTGACCTTCCTGCTGATCAGCCTCTGGATGCTGACGAAAAGAGCGGGATAAGTTTACCCTCACCCTATCCCTCTCCCTAAAAGGGAGAGGGGATCTCACTGATACTCTTCTGTGTTTCTTGCCTTTTAGTGTTTCTTTCCCCCTCTCCCTTTGGGAGAGGGCCGGGGTGAGGGAAATCAGTGAATAAACATCACCGACACACACAAGATCCCGATAATCAGCGTCAACAGATTCGCCAGCGAACGCCACGGCTTAAGCGCGGGCACGAGATATGTCGACAGCGTTGGCATAATGAATAAAATCAGTGCGATAAGTGGCCCGCTGATGGCGTAAATCATCGCCAGCGCATTCGGGTTGATGTAACACACCACGAAGGTCAGCAGCGAAATCAGGGTAATAGACAGCGCCCGGCAGAAGGCCCGGCTTCGGTTCATACCTGCCGCGCCCAGCGTGGACTTAACAATCGCCGTCGCCCCTTCAATCACCCCGAAATAGGTGCCCAGGAACGACTTGGACATCGCCACTATCGCAACGATAAAGCCTGAAATACCCAGCCAGGCCGGCGTACCCGGCACCATCGACAGCGCCGACAGGATGGTCAGGCCCTGAGCCTTCGCGGCGGTAATATCCTGAGCCGGAATAGACAGGAAGCAGCTAAACACGAAGAACAGCACGCTGCAGCAAATCACAAAATAGGCGACGCGCATGATTTTCTTACTGTTATTCATCGCGCCTTCGCCGTGGCTTTCGCGCTGCGCTACGGCAAAAGTAGAAATAATGGGCGTGTGGCTGAAGGCGAAGACCATCACCGGAATCGACATCCAGATCTCACCCAGCGCGTGGCGGTCGAGGACTAATCCCTCGGTCAGCAAAGACGTCTGCCAGCTGCTGGTCAAATAGAGGGATAAAAACAGGAAGTAGGCAATCAGCGGGAAAACCAGGAACCCCATCACTTTGATGGTCACCTGCCGCCCCATCAGGAAGATCAGGTTCAGCGCCGCGACAACGCCAAGGCTAACCAGCACTCTGATTGTGGTCGTAATCGGCCCGTGTTTGGCTAACTGCTCGATGAGCGAATTGGTAATCGCAACGGCATAAATCAGGATCACCACAAAGAACGCGACGAAGTAGAGCCCGGTGATCAGGTTGCCGATTGTTTTGCCGTAGTAGTGGGTCACGGCGCTGGTGATGCCGCCGCTGCCTGGAGTTTTTGCCGACAGGATAAACTGGCAGAGCGCCCGGTGCGGCCAGTAGGTCAGCGGGTAGGCGATCAAGGCCGTAAGAAGCAGAACGATGGCGCCGGCTGAGCCGAGCTGAATAGGGAGAAAAAGGGTTCCTGCGCCAACGGCAGTACCATATAAGGCGAAACTCCACAAAGTTTCTTCTTTTGTCCAGAATTTGCGCATTATTTAATCTTTTCTTCTGACTGATTTCCAAAAACCGGCGTAATCTAGCACAAAACTGACCTGGTGAGTCATGTGGTTGTTATTGCAGAGGTTATTACCCTCACCCCGGCCCTCTCCCTGGAAGGGAGAGGGGGAAAGAAAGAAGCACTGGCTCAATTGAACGGGCAGAAAGAGAAAGATCCCCTCTCCCTTGAGGGAGAGGGTTAGGGTGAGGGGGAAATCGCAGAGCCTACCGCTTACGCCCCCCCATAATGCTGCCCAGTACGCCGCGAATAATCTGGTTCGTTACCTGCCTGGCCGCACTCTTTGCCATCGTCTGCACCACGCCATCGCGCTTGCCGCCTCGTGGCCCGGTGCTGCCGAACAGAATATCCTTCAACCCGCCGAGAATTCCGTCGTCCACCGCCACGCCCTGACCTTTGGCCGGTGGCGCGTCCTGCTGCTCTCCCGCGGCCTGCACGCCTTTTTGAAGGATCTCGTAGGCCGATTCCCGGTCAATCACTTCGTCATATTTGCCGTACAGCGGGGAGTGATTCAGCAGGCCGTTACGCTCGTCGTCCGTCACCGGACCCATGCGCGAACAAGGGGCGATCACCATCGCGCGCTCGACCACAGTCGGGCTGCCTTTGGCGTCGAGGAAGGAGATTAGCGCCTCGCCGGTGCCCAGTTCCTGAATAGCCTTTTCGGTATCGAAAGCCGGATTCGCCCGCATGGTTTGCGCCGCCGCTTTTACCGCCTTCTGATCTTTGGGCGTAAAGGCACGCAGGGCGTGCTGGACGCGGTTACCCAACTGGCCAAGCACAATGTCGGGCACATCGGCAGGGTTTTGCGTCACGAAGTACACGCCGACGCCTTTGGAGCGGATCAGCCTGATCACCTGCTCGATTTTATCCAGCAGAACCTGCGGGGCGTCGTTAAACAGCAAGTGCGCCTCGTCGAAGAAGAACACCAGTTTCGGTTTATCGAGATCGCCCGCTTCCGGCAACTGCTCATAAAGCTCGGACAGCATCCACAGCAGGCTGGCGGCGTACAGCTTCGGCATCTGGTAGAGCTTTTCCGCCGACAGAATATTGATGATCCCTTTGCCGTTTGCGTCGGTACGCATCCAGTCTTTGATATCCAGCATCGGCTCGCCGAAGAAATACTCCGCGCCCTGCTGCTCCAGAGAAAGCAGCCCGCGCTGAATGGCCCCGACGGAAGCGCTGCTGATATTGCCGTACTGCGTCTGGAAGGCTTTGGCGTTATCACCGATGTACTGAGTCAGGGCGCGCAGGTCTTTAAAGTCCAGCAGCGGCAGGCCCTGGTCGTCCGAAATGCGGAAGATGATCTGCAGCACGCCGCTTTGCACATCATTCAGGTTCAGCAGCCGTGCCAGCAGCAAAGGCCCGAGATCGCAGACGGTGGCGCGAACAGGATGCCCTTTCTCGCCGAAGATATCCCACAGCACCACCGGATTGCCGTGCGGCGACCAGTCCGTCACGCCGATATTGGCAAGCCTGGCGAGGAGCTTCTCAGACTCGGCACCTTCTTCGGCCACGCCGGTTAAATCTCCCTTCACGTCGGCCATAAACACCGGCACACCAATCTCTGAGAAGGACTCAGCCAGCTTCTGCAGCGTCACGGTTTTGCCCGTCCCGGTTGCCCCGGTGATCAACCCGTGGCGGTTCGCCATGTTGGGCAGAATATGCAGTTCAGTCTCTTTGGTTCTGGCAATCAGCAGTGGTTCAGTCATGAGCGTTTCCCTGTGGCAACATTTGTCTAAAGCATAGCTTTCCGCACGAATTGAGCATCAGGATCTTCCCATGTTTACCCCCTCGGCCCGGCAAAGGTCTATGCTTGGCAGATCTCTTACACAACCAGGGAAAGCTATGTCCAGATTCTTTTATAACGATCGCAAGCAGTTGGTTAACGATGCCATCGAAGGCGTCATTGTCAGTTCCCGCTACCGCAACCTTGTGCGGCTGGATATCGACCCGGCCATCCGCGTGGTGGCCCGCAGCGACTGGGACAAAAGCAAAGTGGCGATCATTTCCGGCGGCGGCTCCGGCCACGAACCCGCACATGTGGGCTTCGTCGGCAAAGGTATGCTTACCGCGGCGGTGTGCGGCGACCTGTTTGCCTCCCCGAGCGTGGATGCGGTGCTGAACGCCATTGTCGGCGTCACCGGGGATCGCGGCTGCCTGCTGATCGTCAAAAACTACACCGGCGACAGGCTGAACTTCGGCCTGGCCGCCGAGAAAGCAAAAAAGCACGGGCTGAAGGTCGAGATGGTGATCGTCGGCGACGATATTTCGCTGCCGGATAACAAACAGCCGCGCGGCATCGCTGGCACAGCGCTGGTGCACAAAATTGCGGGCTATGCCGCAGAGCAGGGCAAATCTCTCGGCGACGTGCGGGACATCGCGCAAAAGGCCTGCGACAGCATTGCCAGCATGGGCGTGGCGATGCAAACCTGTAACCTGCCGGGAAGCGAGGAAGAAGAAGGGCGCATTAAAGGCGGCCACGTTGAGCTTGGGTTGGGCATTCACGGAGAGCCGGGTGCCAGCACCGTGGATACCCAAAACAGCAAAGAAGTGATTGCCACGCTGGTGAAGCACCTGCGCAAAGCGACAGGCAAAGAGAGCGACCTGGCGGTGCTGATCAACAATCTCGGCGGCGTTTCCTCGCTAGAAATGGCGCTCCTGACCAAAGAGCTGATGCATTCGGATCTCGGTTCGCAGATCAAATATCTGATCGGCCCCGCGCCGCTGGTCAGCGCCCTGGACATGAAAGGCTTCTCGCTCTCCGCCATCAAGCTGAGCCCGGACTTTATTCAGGCGCTTGAATCTGACGTGGAAACCGCAGGCTGGCAGCCGATGGTGAAATACCACCCGATGCCGGAGCAGAAGCAGGCGGTTATCCGCGAAGACCACGCGATAAAACCTTCCGCTAACGACGAGGTGAAAGCCCTGTTAGCAAGCGTGACCCAAACGCTGATCGCCCAGGAGAACCACCTTAACGCGCTGGACGCCAAAGTGGGCGACGGTGACACCGGCTCTACCTTTGCCGAAGGTGCGCGCGACATCGCCAACCTGAACGACAAAGGCAAGCTGCCGCTGAACGATACCGCCGCGCTGCTGGGCCTTGTAGGTGAACGACTGGCAACCGTGATGGGCGGTTCCAGCGGGGTGCTGATGTCGATCTTCTTCACCGCCGCCGGGCAAAAAGTCAGTGAGAAGCAGCCGCTGGCGGAGTCCCTGCTGTTTGGCCTGGCGCAGATGAAGCGCTACGGTGGCGCGGATCTGGGCGACAGAACGTTAATCGACGCCCTGCAGCCGGCGCTCGAAGCGTTAAGGAATAAAGACCTGAAAGCCGCCGCGAAGGCAGCAGAGAAGGGCGCGGCCGACACGGCGAAGATGCAAAAAGCCAACGCCGGACGTTCGTCCTATGTGAACAGCGACAACCTCGATGGGGTGAAAGATCCGGGGGCGGTCGCCGTGGCGGCGGTATTTGCCGGGCTGGTGAAGTGACTAAAAAGGCTCCCGAGGGAGCCTTTTTTACATCAGAAATCCGCTTTCAACACCACGCGGTAGCGGGCTTTGCCGTCGCGCACGTGCTGGATGGCTTCGTTGATTTTCGACATCGGGTACAACTCGATCTGCGGCTGAACCTTCGCCCGGCTGACCAGCTTCATCAGCGAACGCAGCTCGTGCGGAGAGCCGGTTGCCGACCCGGAGAGGCTGCGGTCGCCGCCGATCAGCGTGCCGGAGCGGATCTGGAACGGCTTCATCACCGCCCCCACGGTGTGGAACGTGCCGCTGTAGGCCAGCGCTTCGAAATAGGGCTGCCACTCGAGATCAACGCTGACGGTGTTGATGATCAGATCAAATTGACCCGCCAGCGCGGTTAACGCGGCCGGATCGCGGCTGTTCACCACTTTATCTGCACCCATCGCCAGCACTTCTTCTTTTTTGGACGGGTTAGAGCTGAACGCCGTCACCTCGCAGCCCATGGCGTGCAGCAGTTTGATGGCTATATGCCCGAGGCCACCGATGCCGATCACGCCCACGCGGCTGGTGGCGGTGATGTGGTGCATCAACAGCGGTTTAAACACTGTGATGCCGCCGCACAGCAGCGGCCCAGCGGATTCGATATCAATAGAATCCGGCAGCGGGATTACCCATTGCCAGTCCGCGCGAATTTTGTCGGCGAAGCCGCCGTGGTTTACGATGGTCGGGACGCTGCCTTCCTGGCAGTTTATCTGGCTGCCGCTGATACACGCATCGCAGTGGCCACAGCTTCTGGCCGTCCAGCCGATGCCGACGCGTTGACCGACTTTGAGTCCTTTGTTCTGTGCCGCTGACCCCAGCGCGTGCACGCGGCCAATCACCTCATGCCCGGCAACCAGCGGATACTGCGAGAACCCCCATTCGTTGTCGATCATCGACAAATCCGAATGGCAGATACCGCAGTACTCGACTTTTACCTCGACATCTTCCGGCAGCAGATCGCCCGCGTCGAAATCCTGAAGCGCCAGCTCCGCACCGGCCTTCGGCGCGGCATAACTTTTGATAACAGACATCGCTCTTCCTCCATATTGGCTCTGCAACCAGTTTAGAACATTGGGGGGAGGAGCGACCTGGTGGAATGTGCCCAGGAGGGTTAAAGCTTTACCCAGCCGCCGCCCTGTTCCGCCGAAGCGTAGAGCGCGGCGATGATCTGCTGCACGACATAACCCTGTTCGGCATCGGCCACCATGGCTGCTTCGCCCTGAACGTGGCGGACAAAGCTCTCCATGGCGCGGAAATGACGACGGTCGTCGGCGGCCTCCCTGTGCTGGAGCGTTTCCAGCTTGCCGTCGCGGTCGTGGTAAATATGGGCCGGGAACAGCCTGGCACCGGCGCGTTCACCGCAGAATTCAACGTTCATTTGCGAGGTTTCTTCCACGTTGAGAATAAAAGAGGTGTCCAGCCGCAGAATGCCGCCGCCCTCGAACTCGATCACGCCGAACAGCGCGTCTTCCACCGTATAAAGCGACGGATCCCACTCGCCAAACTGCCCGCTGTTTTTCGTGTTGCCCAGCCTACGGAAGCTGTGGGCCATCACCCGCGTTACTTTGGGGAAGCCGAGCACATAAAGCGCGGTGTCTAGCATATGAATGCCGAGATCGATCAGCGGGCCGCCGCCCTGCGAATCCTTGCTGATGAAATTCCCCCACGACGGCACGCCGCTGCGGCGCAGCGCTTTGGCCGTGGTGACATAGACATCCCCCAGCGCCCCGGCCTGAACCTGCTCGCGCAGCAGAGCGCTGTCCAGCGCAAATCGATGGTGGAAATTGTAGGCCAGCACCCGGTTCGCCTTTTTCGCCGCTTGCCGCATCTCATCTGCCTGCGCCACCGTCATCGCAGGAGGTTTCTCGCAGAGCACATGACAACCCGCCTCCAGCGCCTGCATCACGTGCTCATAGTGCAGAATATTGGGCGAGCAAACGCTGACGATCTCCGGCTTCGCCTCACGTAGCATCTGCCCGACATCGTCATACGCCGCGGGGACATTTAACTTATCCGCAAATGCCTGAGTACGCGCCAGATCGCGCCCGCAGGCCGCCACCAAAGCCAAAGAAGGATTAGTCGCATAGTAAGCCGCATGCACGTTCTCGGCGATCTGCCCTGGCCCGATGATGGCGACTCGCATGGGGGGAGTGGGATTGGACATGGGGGCTCCATTGTGTGGCCATGCTGAAAGCAAATCACATCGCAAACGAGCGGGAATGTAAACCGTAGAGTTGTTCATGGATGGGGAAATGAGGAAAACGGCAGGTCGCTGAAAAATTCAGCACTTAACGCCACTTAAGCACAGCGCTGCTTGCAAGGCCGCCAGCGACAGGTATAATCCACAACGTTTCCGCATACCCCTTCAGTGCCGAAGTGGCGAAATCGGTAGACGCAGTTGATTCAAAATCAACCGTAGAAATACGTGCCGGTTCGAGTCCGGCCTTCGGCACCATCGGAACATCAATAGACGTCAACGGACGTCTTTTTTTGTGCCTGAAATCCAGCATTTATCCATCATTCCCGCTATATTAACTCTCTTAAGGTCAACCGACTTCAACGTACATCTACCAACAGATGTTGGTACAGATGATGGTATTTCCGGTTCGATAATGCTTGTACCAACAGGGAGGGGATAAGCATGGCGTTAACAGATATCAAGGTTAGAACAGCCAAACCAACGGATAAGCAATATAAGCTGACCGATGGCAGCGGTATGCACCTTCTTGTCCATCCAAATGGTTCTAAGTACTGGCGTTTGCAATATCGCTTTGGCGGAAAGCAAAAGATGCTGGCACTGGGAGTCTATCCTGATGTGTCACTTGCTGGTGCAAGGGTTCGCCGTGATGACGCTCGTAAGCTGTTAGCAAACAGCATTGATCCGGGAGACAAAAAGAAAAATGATAAGGTTGAACAGGAAGAAGCACGTACTTTCGAACAACTTGCTATTGAGTGGCATGCCACAAATAAAAAGTGGTCGGAAGAACATAGCCGACGCGTGCTTAAAAGCCTGGAGGACAACCTCTTTCCAGCCATAGGTAAGCGTAATATTGTCGAATTAAAAACGCGCGACCTTTTAGCGCCTATCAAAGCTGTTGAGTTGTCTGGGCGTCTTGAGGTGGCTTCCCGTCTACAGCAGCGCACCACCGCAATTATGCGCTATGCGGTACAGAGTGGGTTGCTTGATTATAACCCGGCACAGGAGATGGCCGGTGCTGTTGCTTCAAGTAACCGGCAGCATCGACCAGCATTAGAGTTGAAGCGTACTCCTGAACTCCTTCAGCGCATTGACAGTTATACCGGTAGGCCTTTGACTCGTCTTGCTGTTGAGCTCACGCTCTTGGTATTCATTCGTTCAAGTGAACTACGCTTTGCCCGTTGGTCTGAGATCGATTTTGAAACATCAATGTGGACAATACCTGCAGAGCGCGAAGCTATTGAAGGAGTAAAGCATTCCCAGCGTGGTTCAAAAATGCGTACGCCTCATCTGGTACCGCTTTCTCATCAAGCGTTAGCAATCCTTAAACAGGTACACAAACTTAGTGGCGATCGCGATTTTGTTTTCATTGGCGATCACGACCATCGCAAACCGATGAGTGAAAACACGGTGAACAAGGCGCTGCGTGTTATGGGTTATGACACGAAGGTAGAGGTTTGTGGGCATGGTTTCAGGACAATGGCCTGTAGTTCATTGATTGAGTCTGGATTGTGGTCGAGGGATGCAGTGGAGCGGCAAATGAGCCATATGGAACGTAACTCAGTACGCGCAGCTTACATTCATAAGGCCGAACATATTGATGAGCGGCGACTGATGCTGCAGTGGTGGGCTGATTTTCTTGATGCGAATCGTGAGAAGGCGGTGAGCCCATTTGATCTTGCAAAGCGGCTCTATAAATGACGTATAGCTTCCCATATGCCACTTAGTGTAACTAGCTATTTTTAAGGAATAAATGCTGCATCAGTTTAGTGCACTGGTATTGGAATATGGGGTTGTTTGGTGCTAGCCTTGCTCAATCACTGCTCACTAAAAGATCATACTAACATTGGGCTTTGGCTAGCAGCATTTCGTGGAATTAATTGGCAAACTTAGAGCCTTCCAGCATCATCCCTATGGTTGAATGTCGTTATCTGACTGATATTTATATATTAATTTAAGGTCTGGCGACGTCCTCAAGGGCTCGGATAACTATAGATTGCAAGGTGAATAATGAGCAGCCTATCAGAATCGGCAAATGAGCAAGGAATAAATTTATCTTCTCAGCCCAACAGTTCTTGGGTACGTTTTCTTCGAAGTTATGGACCAACATCTAATAATCTTACAATGTTTGATGAATATGTCGTCGGGGCGTTAGGGCGAGCTAAAGTTCATCCAATAGAATTGTCGACACCATTGCTTGATAAAATGGTTGAGCACATCGAGTCTAAGGTTCCCGGTTCAATTTTGATAGCAGGAACTGCTGGTGATGGAAAAACATATCATTGCCGCGCTCTATGGGTAAAATTTGGTGGATCCATAAAAGATTGGTCAACAAAGGGTAATATCAAGGAACTTCCGCTTGCTGACGGGCGTTTAGCTGTTTTCATAAAAGATCTATCTGAATTCAACGGAGAGGAAAGTGATCTTCCTTTGCTGCGTCTCGAACGATCAGTGCTAGAAGGCGATGATTCAGAGATCATTATTCTTGCCGCCAATCACGGTCAATTGCTTGATCGATTAAGGGATATTGGTCGAAGGCAGGGCCGAAAGCATCCTTTACGCAAACCATTACAAGAGCAGTTCTTACAGGCAGGTCCTGCGCCTAACAGACTAGCAGTATTTGATCTAAGTAGGCTAACAAACCGTGAGACTTTAGATGAAGCGATTAGAACAATAGCTGAGCACTCTGAATGGGAAAAGTGCAAGCATTGTTCGTTAAAGTCTGACGGGAAAGTTTGCCCAATTGACGAAAATCGTAGACGGCTACTTGGCGAATTTGACAGTGGTCAACTTGCTTTACGTCTTGCCGATTTAATAGAAATTGCTCGCCTGAATGGATTACACATTCCTACACGGGATATTCTTGCCCTATGCTCAAATATGATCTTAGGGTATTCCGATGCTAAAGTCGTTAGAGAAAACTTAATGACTTGTGCTGATGTCGTGAGTATTCAAGACCGAGGAGAGTTGGTTAAAGCTAGCATCTATACAAATGCTTTTGGTGCCAATCTTCCAAAACGCAGAGCCGCTGGGCGTCCTATATTTAAAGCAATGGCTAGTTTTGGCGCTGGTGAAGAAACGAGTAATGCGATTGATGGGCTTCTGGTTTATGGCAACGATGATTCTCGCTTGCAAGTTGATTTTGACCGTTTGATAGGAAAAGATCCAATATACGGGGCAAGTGTTACCTATTATTCTAGCCAGAGTTCATATTTAGAAGGTGATGAAAGTGTTCGGCTAGATGGCGGTGCTTCTGAATTTTTAGAATTACTTGAGACACAGCGTCGAAGGTTATTTTTTACGTTGCCAGATGATGAATTAAATTATCCATATTGGTCCATGACTGTTTTTCGTTTCGCTGGAGATTATTTAGCTCTTATTGAATCGCTTAAAGCCAAAAAAATAATCAGTGATTTAGTTAAAGGGCGAATTGTTAAAGGGTTAAATAGGGTCATTACCGGGTTATTATTGGAGAACACCGACAAGATTTTTGTTGCAAGCTCTGGCGGATTTACCCAATCAAGAGTTAGCGTTCTTTGCGATTACGAGATACCATCTCGTAAGCAAGCTGGTGTAGGTTTGAGTATCAAACTTAATGAAGAAACTGGCCGTCCATTTTTGGAAATTTCTTTTGCTCCGGGACAATCAAATTGCGTGAGTTTTGATTTAACTCCTATCCGCCACGAGTTTCTCTCTCGTATCTCGGAAGGGGCACTACCAGCTAGTTTTTCCAACGAATGCCTTGAAGATCTTTTGGCTTTTAAGGCTAAATTGTTAAGAAAAGCACAAATGGTTTGCAAAACCTTGGCTGATTATGATGATGAAGAATTTGGAACAGAGGATTCTGCTATGACTCTGAACTTTATTGATATTGAACCTGGTGGATGCGGGTTCGTTCGTCCTATGACAGTAAGGTGGGTTGAATGAGTTCAATTATAAAACGCCCAGAAATAAAGCACGTTGATTTTTGCGTGGATGAAAATATTTGGGGACACCGTCTCTATGATGAGCAACTTCCACATTTGACTATTTTAGAGTTTTTGGGACTGCTTGGAGCTAACCTGGAGCGCCCCCTACTTCCTCATGATGAATTAGGGGGGACAATTCGCTTCCGTCCTCAACGGCAAATTCGTTTACGTAGCCTACTATTTAATAATCCATACATTGAGTCTATCGCATATAGTTCTTTATCTGATGAAGAAAAATGGGATTCATGGTTCCAAAAATTTACTGAAGGAGCTATGGGTAAAGGGGATGATGAGGTTACTTATCTAAAGCAAGCGTTCTCAAGCTTCAATGATTTTGCCAAAGCGATTGAGCTTTTACGTTCTTCATCTTTCGAATCTCGCAGCAATAAACGTTGGAGTTCGAAATTCGCCTTTCCATTTGGACCTGATGCTCTTTATGAAGATTTAAATTTTGATGCTCATGGTAATGCGAGTAATGATCGGCGTTTTTTTGCACGTACAGGGGAGCTGCTCTATTTAATGCTTACCCGTGCCGAAAGGGGAAGAGAACTAGGGCAGGTTTTGACCACTAAACTTTTTGACCGTTCATCTACAATGAATCGTCTTGTTAAAGCTTTGCAGGGAGAGACTCAGCTTGCCGATGACTCTCGCTTAGGTGGTTATCTTCCAGAATCTAAGAATCCTCGATTTGATCAAATTTGTGATGACTGGCTTGCGGTTTTGAATAAAGATATTCCAATTTATGATGCACTTGAACATTTAATTCTTATAACCGGCTTAAATATGCTTATCTATTTGCTAGAACGCTCTAAGTGCTATGTAAAAGATGATAAACCGGTAGAGATTGTATGTGAAATAGTTTCTAGAGAACGTACTAAAGTTAGGGCGTTATCTGGTGATAGTTATCAATATAATCAAGGGTTGCCCGCCAAAGCGGTACGTGCTTACGTTGAGTCTATTCGTTTAGATCCTCGATGGGATAAATCAAGTGATATGGATTTTCCTGATTCAGAACGAGTGAAGTTAATGCGGGAATGGTTCCAATGGCCTCCTTCGGAAGGTGAAGGTGATATTGATTTTGCAGGCAAGAATCCAGATGACTTAATTTCTGAATTAGCCACCTTATCACTTACTCGGCATGAACGTCATACTGGAAAGATACATTCAACTTGGGCTAGGGCAATCGGGTTGAGTTCTCGCCGGCTGTCTCGGCGCACACGCTATGCTCCAAACGATCGTTTGCTCAAATCTCTTGTTGTTACAATCGTTGAAGATAGAATGCAATTTGATGAATTTTTATCCGAAGCTAACCGTCGATATGGATTAGTTTTTGGTGATGTTGAAGGGGATTATTTAGTGGCCGAAAAATTTGTTGACCAAGAGGAACTCAGTGAAAACCGAGACAACCTTGAGGCTCGACTTGTAGGTTTAGGGCTAGTACGCAGACTCTCTGATTCTTGCTCATTTGTGGAAAATCCATTTGCAGTAAGGGAAAACATCAAATGTTAACCGAACGAATTATTGGACGTGTCGGCGCGGATATCCTTGCCAAGCGTATTAAAAATCCAGCTGATGATGCGGTTGCACTATTCAGGTTAGATAAGCTTTCATCTAGTCAAATTGCAGCGGTTGCAAGAGAAATCTTAGCTGACAATGATTTATTTTCTCAGGTTGATCTTCGTATCCCGGAGATTTTAGCTCATGGGGAAGGGCTTCCTGAGAATATCCTTATTCAGCACAATGCAGGTTTTGTGCGTAATAATGCGGAAACAAGTAAAGCGGCAATACTAACAGCCAATGGTAATGAGCATAATTTATCCGATACCTTAGGGCATGTAATGGCAATCGGAGCCAAGGAAATGCGAGCCGATGCTAAACCTTGGGTTGATGCTGTATTACATTCAGCAGGGATATCGATTGTAAAAGAAGACCAAGCTATTTTTCAGGCGGCTCTGGCTGGTTTACTAGGTTCGTATGAGCTTTCTTTAACACAGCTAGGTAAGTTTTGTTCTGAAATTGCAAGTGCTATCTCAGCCCATGGATTAGCCATTAGAGATGCGATCGGTTTTTCTCTACCGAAAGTGGGCCTACCTAGGGATACTGCTTATTTTTCAAATAGTAAGACTTACTCAACATCACGTAACCCTTGGTATAAGGCTTTTTCTAAGCTATTTCTCCAAAGAGCTCCACTACTTAAAAAATTAAAACAGAATGGTCAGCCAGTTGATTTGGATGATTTGCGAGAACGGTTTCATGAACATATGGAAACGTTTTCTGATGAGGTTCGTCAGGCGTTAGAAAAATTCATTGAATCGCCAGCAGGAGATAATTCTGCAGTGACAGAACTTTTGATTTTTGAATGGGAAAAAGATGGTGTTTATTTAGTTTTTGATAAACCTAAAGAGAAGCTACTTGGATTATCAGATGCAACAATTGAATTTTTCGATCACGATTGTGAACCTGAGAATTCATTAAGTGAAGATAGTCGAAGGTTATTAGAAGAGTTAAAGGTTCGTGAACGACGAGCTGATTTCACCGAAGATGATGAAGATTTTTTTATTAAGCATCGTCGACTATTAGAACAAGATGTAAAATTATGTTCTCGCTGGGAAAAGGCACTCTATGGAAAGCCTATTGAGTGTCATGATTTTTTTGATGGATTTGCTCGTGCTGTTCATAATCTTTATGCCGGGGTAAGAGAATCTGGCAGTCCATGTTTTTTACGCTTTACAGTTAATAAGGGACGTAAAGAGTGGCGAGAACGTTTCAATTATGATGCAGGCAGTTTTTTTTCCTCTATGTATAGAGGGATTAAGGAGCTCATGGGCTCTAAAGTTGACTGGAAAGTTGAGCGGATGGGCAGCCTTAATTTACCTGATCCACTATTTGATTATGAATCTTTTTTTGCCAAAGAAAAAGAACATTACAATAACAAGAAGACTAAATTAAAATCTAACTCGTCCTTATCTAAAACAGCACTAAATATTAAATTTGATGTTGCACTTATTCGTAAAGAGAAGGGCGAAGAAATTATTCTAGCTAAGACACAACTTCTGTGGAGTTATAGACCGGCTTCGATTGGCCTGTCAATGGCAGGAGATATGCGCCGGTTACTGGAAAAAGGTGGTGTTGGGCGCACTGAAGTTTCTAGAAAGCTTGTCAGTAAAAAGGGAGGGGTACAAAGTGTATCACTCTTTGATACAGGTAGCCTGGAGGCAACTTATGCCCGTGATGCAGGTTCACTTGTCCCTCCTTCTAATAGGCTTCGTAGTCAACGAGCTGAAATCAAGAGACGCATTCAAGAGTTGGCCGATGTAGGACGCTTGAAACCAGAACAACGCGATGAGATTCGTATTGCCTGGGATAAATTTGAAGAGGATTACAACCAAGCTTTAGTGGAGTTTATTAATACAGGGCTTCATGGTGACGCTGTCATGCTGCAAGCTGAGTCATTTAGTGCTTTATTATCAACTCTACTGGTACATGCGCGTGGCGATATTTGTAGAGAGAAGTTAGTATCAGAAGTATTGGCAATAGGAACAGTAAAGGTAGTTGGTGATAATCCAGCATTAATCATTCCTCCTTGGCATCCTGAAAGAATGAAAGCATTAGCTGTTAAATCAAGGAGAATTACAGGCTTTGCTAAACATTTACTTTCTAGTAATAATATCTTATTTAGCGACCGTGAGATTTTTATGCGTGAGTTGTCAGATGAGATTGCTCACCCATTTTATCCCGAAATAGGTGTTCTTGATTGGGAAGGCCGCTCGATTTTGGTTTCGGAGAGTAGTACTGTTAATGGTTATAGTCTTCTGGAATCACCAACTCGCGGCATAGAAGATTCAATGACTAATGTTGATCCATCTTTAGCAGCGAAGCAGGCTCGTGAGCTATTGGAACGCTATGTTGGATTACAACCTCATGAAGCTTCAAACCTTAATGTTGTTCTATACAACTCTGATGCTGCTGAATTACCACTTGCTACTGTACGTGAAATATCTTCTATGCAGTCGCATGGAAAGCTTCAATGCAGTGTATCGATGCGCCACTCTAACCAAAGTAAGCTTCGTAGCGTTTACGGAGAGTTAGTCAATAAAGTTGATGATGCCCCTGATTTACCATTGGTTAGTGAAACCAGTGATAATTTTATATCCAAATTACGTATATCAGTTACGCCAAATTCAGCAACACCTTTAAAAAACCGTCAAGGCTTTAAGCCTTTCGACATAGCTTTTTTACACGATGTAGTATCCCGCTCAGCAAAACTTGATTGGGTTCGTGTAGAGTGGACTAATGAAAGAGCAAATTTAGAACATGCTCCTTCTCGTTGTTCTTACCGGAGTGTTTCTGGGGAAAATGAACTTAAGTCATCTGCATTTTTGACATGCCCGGAGCAGACATCTACAGGATGGACCTATGTCTCTGCTGTTTGGGCTGTTTGTCGTCAATCTGATGTTCTGGGCAACGAAAGACATCTACCTGTTCGCCTTATTTCTTTGCAAGATCCTGACTTGGCGGCAATGATGAAGGACGCTCATGATTTGGCCGAGTGGGTGGCAATATATGATGAACTTTTAGATAAACGTCAACTACAGTACAACGGTATAACTATTGTCCGCTATCGTCGAAGTTCTACCAATGGCCGTAATATTATTGTTAGTTCAACATCTGAGTTGCGTCTATTGAGTGTGCTGGTTCGTAGGCGTTTGGGAGAGCTTAATTTAAAAATTGAAGATGACGTACTTAAAAAAACCGCGGAAAGAGCAAAAATAGATGCCCTTTCTATTTCTGGAGATATCGTTTTAAGAGCAGCTAAACGAGGTATCTCCGCTGGCGAAATGCTCGGTTTAGTTTTCAGTCGTTATTTACTTGCAGAGGAGCTCAAACAATCGGCCAGTAATAACCAAACTCTAACAGCCTATTTCTTGCTTGACGATTATGCGCGCTGGTTGTCTCAACCCGAAAGCCGTATAGCCGATATAATGGCATTAACAGTTGTAGAGACGGATGACAAAATTTGCATATCTATTGTAATTGTTGAATCTAAATATGTTGGATTAGATGGTCTTGCTAAGGCCAGGCGAGATTCAAAAGAACAGCTACTTGCAACGCTTAATGTGTTCAGGGAAGCTCTCTTTGGAGACCCTGGTCGTTTAGATCGTGATATCTGGCTTTCTCGGTTGGCTAACATGCTTTTAGATGCAGAAATCCCACCGGGAATGACGGGGCTAATTGAACGGGCACGTATGAAATTACGTGAAGGTGATATTGAAATATCACTTCGAGGTTACTCACATGTCTATGTACATACATCCGATACAGGTACTAAATCTGAACAGGAACTTCTTGAAGAGCAAGAAGGCGTTAAGGCTTGGCAAATAATTTTTGCTCGCCCTGAATTACGTAAAATTGCGGAGTGCTATAGCAGGGGAGAAATTGATAGTGCTGTTGAGTTATGTGAAATAATGGGGGCTCTACTACCATGGGGAAATTATACATTCCAAAAACCTGCTCATAAAGTGGCTTGGCTTGATTCTTATGGAGAGTTTGTACCATCATCAATTGCTCCTGAGAGTGATTTTCCATCCTTAGCTAATGATAATGGTACTTTAAAACATAAAACAAAGACTCCGGCCCTTTCATGTTTAGAGAATAACACATCACCTTTAATTTCTCATGAAATAGAAATTACATCTTCGGAAAATATTAATATCTATGGAACAGAACTGTCGAAACTGATTACCTCTAAATATGCAGGTAAAATCCAAAGTGATACAGAGCGGGAAGCTTGGGGCCAAGAGGTGACTCAAAAGCTTAAAGTTGCTCTTAACAGCTACGGGTTTCAAGCTTCAGTTATAAATACTCGTTTGACGCCAAATGGTTGTTTAGTACGTTTGGCAGGTTCTGATCGTCTGCGTGTTGAGGACATCGAAAATAAACGTACTCAGCTTATGACTACCCATGCTATCAATCTAGTAACAGTTCAACCTAAGCCCGGTGAGATAGTAGTCACAATTGCAGGTGCTAAGAGGCAATCAGTCGCACTTTGGGAGCTATGGGCCCAGCGAGAGATTAATCGTAATACAGCAGGTATCAACACGTCATTTTTACTAGGTGTTCAAGAGGTTAATGGCGCTTTACTTTATCTGAATTTGGGATCCGAATTTGGAGGATTATCCTCACATGAACCGCATTCATTAGTCGCTGGTGCTACTGGCAGTGGTAAATCAGTTTTAATACAGTCTCTTTTGTTAGATATAGCTGCGACAAACTCAGCAAATCTTGCAAAAATTATCTTGATCGATCCAAAAATGGGAGTTGATTATGCACCATTAGCTGATCTCCCACATATGCGTGATGAAATAATAATTACTAAAGAGCGTTCAAAAGAAGTTTTAGCTGCTTTGGTTGAAGAGATGGAAGATCGCTATCGTGCTTTTGCCAGTGTTCGCGCAAGAGACCTTTCTACTTTTAACGGTAAGGTTTCATATGAAGAACAGTTACCGATGGTATTCTTGGTACATGACGAGTTTGCCGATTGGATGTTTGATGATGAATATAAATCTGCGGTGAGTGCCGCAGTACAGAGACTTGGTGTTAAAGCTCGTGCCGCAGGCATTCACTTAATTTTTGCGGCGCAACGTCCCGATAAGGACGTGATGCCGATGCAACTTAGAGAGAACTTGGGTAATCGATTAATTCTTAAAGTTGCAAGTGAAGCAACTTCGAAGATAGCATTGGATCGCTCTGGTGCAGAATTACTTTTAGGGAAAGGACATCTTGCGGCGAAATTGAGTGGGGAACATGGACTAGTATTTGCACAGGCCCCTTTTTTGTCGGACGAAGATATAATACAAGCAGTAGAAGCGATCCGAGCTGATTTTTCGACTGCTATGCATGCTGTGGAGCTGATTCAATGATCAAAAAATGGGGAATTGTACAAAACTAGCAACGATTTTGGTGAAGCTCTACTATTAGATAATAGGGGTATCTTAATAATCTTTGATACCCCTATATATTTACTACTTATGGCAGATTGCGCAAGACCCCCCCCCTTCATCCTCACCATATAGTTCATCTATGTCTATGAGTGATTCCCCGGGGCGTAAAGGATTTATTGGTTTTCTGGCTTTTTCTCGTTCTTTCCGTTTCTCAAAATCAGCAATAATTTGGGCAATTCTTTCTGGCTTTTCAAGGGCGTCTAATGGTTCACCTTTTGTCCAAGTGAAAGGTGAACCATGTTCAATGGCATTTTTTTCATAACGTTTAGCTTCTTCAAATGCTTCAGGATGGCGTTCTTTTAACCTCACCCATTCGATTTTTTGCTGGAAAAAGCAAAACGTACAGCCACTTCTTGAGCGCCAATCGTAATATCTAGGCAAGCCCACACCTGAAGAATCAAGTATGTCCATGACTCCTTTGCGGTCGATTCCGTAATCTCTAAAAGGTAAGCTAATTGTTAAATTAGCATTTTTCGAACTATACCCTTCGCGATATTCCTCATCCGCTCTGATTGCCACGTAGCTAGTAACTGCATCACCTGCAGCAAGCATTGGACGCACCCATTGTTCGAAAGGAGCCAGCTTCAACTGTCGTGTACACCAGCGCGTTTGTGGTGATGGTAGGTAATGATTATATTCTCGTAACCAGAAATCAAAATCACGTCTAGGATTTAACCTAGCAATAGGTTTACCTAAAAAACCTTCTAACCTACCGAGAAATTCATAGACTTCCGGCAGTTCTTTACCAGTATCAGTAAAAAAATATTCAATATCGAGATCCGGTCTAGTTTGACGCATAAAAACAGCCAGTGCTGCGCTATCTTTACCTCCAGAGATACCAAGAACATGTTTTTCAGTCATCAAGAACCTCTTCGCCATGCTTAGCGATTTGTATACAGGCTTTGCCTAGTGCAGCCATTATGATTTCCGAACTTAATCCCTTTGCAGACAATGTATGAATCAATTCGTCGGTAAGTTTTTCAATTTGTCCAGTAAATTGTTCTGGTACATTAAATTCATGTGTAAATGTCTGCATTTCAGCACCGGCACCGATAACCACAGCGAATGCTTCGCTAGTTGGTTTTCGACCTTGTATTGCCACTAAAGCTTCGGATTGTCTGAAATGTAATGCAAAATTAGCGATTTCCATAAGGGCTGAATCAATATCTCGATCATTCCAGTCTCTTGGAGGTTTGTTCGCTGCAAGACTGAGTATGCCTTCGATTGCAATTTTGCTACCGTCATATTTGGATAGTCGAGTAGAGAATGCATCTTGGCGAAGCTCTCCCGTAATGCCAGAAAGTCTTTCTGCGCGTGCTCTTAATACTGACAAGTTGTTTTCATCGGCATTTAGGGCTTTTAACATGCTTGATGCGATTTGGCGTAACAATTTGTCGTAGGCATTCCAAATTTCTTCTATTGGCACTTTCAAAGCATCAATATAATTGTGACCACTTTCTACGTCCAAGGCAGCGGCTAAGTCTATAAATAATACTTTGTGAGGATCACTTGCTTTCAGCAAAGTATCTCTTACTTTCTTGGCCTCAGGTGAAAGTCTTGCAGTCCTTTGTGTCCAATTTGGTAACCCTAAAACCATTCCAACTAGGCTTCTGGCAGCTTCTAAAGGATCTTCTGAGCTGGATATTGCTCCAATAGATGCAAGGATTCTTCCTATTCCATTTAGAATGTTTTGTTTCTCATTATCAATAACAATCCAACGCAAAGCAAATCGTCTTTCATCTTGCAAATATTCATCAATATCAGCATCAGTAACATTTGGAATAAAAATTCCATCTTTATAAATTGCAATATTACTTTTGTGCGCAAGCAAAAATGCCATAAAAATTATAGGAATAGCACCTTTTTTCAGACCAAAAGGAGGGGCTGCCCAAAAGGTGTGTATATCGGAAGCTGATATTTTAATGTTCGCGGTTTGTAACAGTTCATGCGTTTTATCCCAGATGGCTGAAAACGATGAATTTATCTCGCGTGCAGGTGCGACAAAACGATAGTTTCCTGCATCGTCTTTTCTATATAATCCTGTCCGATATAAAATAGTTTCATACAGGCCTCGTGCAGCAGGATAACCTTCTATACCAAGATTAGGCTCTCCCTCATTTTCAAGCATTCGGTATAAAAGCTCTCGTCTGGCTTTAACACTATTACTTGATAAGTTGTCACGATTCACTAATTCACTCCACAACCGTGGAGCTTGGTAATAAACATTATCTGCAAGGGTAGATACAATTGAAGATAGCGTTTCTTTTGGCTCCCATTCAATGCTAACAGCATACCAATGAGCTGTTGCTAGTGCTTCTGCTAATTGCTCTTCTAATGTTGCCTGTATTGCTGTTGTTCGAGCATGAACTTCTCGTCTGGCAACTGCATCACCATTAAGCTCGTGTCCGCGCTTAGTCAATACGGCTTGCAGTGCTAAAAGTTCAGTACCTAAATCTGCGATACGTAAATAGTTATGTGGTAATCCAACAACTATAGGCCATGGTTTAGACTGGGCCGCTTCAGAGCATAAGCGCTTAGCTTGGTTTTCATTGATATTTTTGTCAGGTAGTACAAGAAGCAGTAGCCCAAACTCACCATTTTTGGGTTTAAAGTCACGGGCATATTTATCTATATCATTTAATCCACAAATAGCAATATTCATCCAACGAAATGTGCCAGTCTGATGATAATGTCGCTTAGCGATAATTGGATAGAGATTAGCCAACTTATTGAGCAGATTGAAATCTGTTCCTGACATTGTAGCACGAGCTTGTGACACTGCTTGGTCTATATTAAAATCACTGCCTTCAAAAACAGACCATGCACCTGTGTGTTTTTTAAAAATTATCACATGCCATTTTGAAAGATCATCGAGTGCTGATAAGATTTTTTCTTTGTCTACACTTATGAATAGAGATTCAAGAATAGATATCTCTGCAATTAGCCCAGAGCCGTCTTTGAAAAGATCTAGTATTGCAATACTTTTAATTAGATCTATATGCAATTTGCTATCAGATTTTGCTTCCGCTCGCTCCACAGCATCAGCAGCTTGTGCCCAGCGATGTCCATCAGTTGAAGCCAAAATAAGCTGCTCAAGATTTGCCTGGAGATAGTCGTAATAATTTGATGGTAAATACCAAGTTGCGTCTAGGAAATCTGTTGTATTAAGGAACGTCTGGAATCCGTAAGGTTCAGATGATGAAAGAAAACCGAATGTCGAACGTTCATTCTGTCCAAATTGACGTTTTGATATAGGACCTAATAATGCAGCCATTACAGGATGTAATGGCCAGCAGAGCTCTAATGCATGTTCATATTGAGCCCCAACCATAGGACGACGCTCTCGTATTGCATCAGCAACTGTAAGTGCTGCTATTTTGGCATGCTTAGGTCTTTTATCAACCTTAATTGCTTTACTTATAAGTTCTACAATCTCATCGCTGCCGGCAACAAGAGGTATGTCTGTATATCGTCCCTGGATTTTGGCCCACTCATCGCGAGTCTCAAGACCAAGACGAGCAGCATATTGACTAAAAGACTGGTGAAGTATACCGATTATAACGACTTTACCATTGCTACGGGCTGCAGCTTCAGCCAATTCTTGGTAAAAGTAAATATCATCGCCATTGCCTAAGGCTGATGCTTCAAGAAACTTTCCTAACTCGTCAAGAATGAGCAATGTTCCATCGGCATTTTCTTTTTCTGCGGCAGAACAGAGATATTTAATTAATAGTGATGCTGATTTAGCATAGTCTACTTCGTGCGCACATACTTTATTCAGAGTATGTACGATTTGCTGAATTACACTACCTCGTCGACCAACCACAGGTAATACTAACCAACCTTTTTTAACTTTGAAAACTTTATCGAAGTCACTATCTGGTATTACATTCAATACGCTTCTGGCTTTACGACGAAGAGTCTCATTGGATGATAATGTGCTCGCTAAAGCAATTGCTAGAGATGATTTACCACTCCCGTAGGGACCGGTCCATGTAAAAGCTCGTTGTTGGCTATTAAGCAACTGACTCGACATATTATCAAGTAGAGTTTTTGCGGTACCATTACATACATAGCCGTCAAGTGCATCTTCACGACCAAGGTCGGTATCAATACGAATAGAACGTTGATACTGTCTTGTTAAATGAACCTGTTCTGATAGCAGGTTTTTATTATGTTCAGTCATAAGCCTTCCCAAGCATATTCAACATTACTTTTTCTGTTTCTGATGTTCTTCGATGAACTTGGCGTATCCCTGCTGATTCTGTCCATGTAAAAGAACCCTCAGTCAGTTCTTCCAATGCAAATAAACGTTCTGCAATAGAATCTTCATCAAGCTTAAAAACTCTACCAGGTGAACCTTCACCATAAGCGATTGATTCAAATGATAACGTGCTGCTCTTTTCAGCTTTACGACCCCAAAAATCGATTAAAGCATATGCAAATGCTCCGTCCGATAGAGTGATTTTAGGCCCCCTGCGGAACGCGTAATGTCCTTTACTTTCTTCTGATATAAGGCACAGCTCCCCAAGCATTGGTTCAGCGAAATCTTCTGGCGTTCCCCCAATTGACCGTGGGGCATAACTACGTAAGCATGTTTCGATATCTCGTGATAGGGTCATTGTGGAAAGCTTCCGGCTAGGGCTGCATTGGGCTGCGTATTCAACCAAAAGGTTTCGTAGGTCTTCTTGGGTAAATGTGGGAGATACTACATGGTTAAAAAACCAGTACCAAGTCGTCGAGCGATATCCTCTTCCAGATAGTTGCCAATGGCTCAACCATGATGTCGAAGGATGTTCCGAGTAAGGATCTAACCCATTTTCATCAAATATTTTTCTAGCGAAATCAGTCAGTTTAAATCTTCCATCCTCTTCTCGAATGACCTCACACGCAAGAGCCCAATGTTTGATTGATGCGACCATGTTTTTACCAACACCAAATTTGGCTATAGCTTCGTCATCAGAGAAAACAGATTTATCGATGCATCCATCTGAGGTTGCGCAACTGTAGGCTTTTTTGAGCCACATCTGTCGTAGTGGAAAGGTCTCGTGACCTGAAAAATGAGCCATGACGTATCCTAATGCAGTAACAACTAAATATGTGCTGATTGTACATGAACTGGAGAGTTTCTCCAGTAGTAGGCTTGCATCAAAATCAAATCTTCTCAGCTAGATTTTTTTTTGAGATTCTTTTATTTTTTCATTAATATTCAATTTGTTAACTGTTTTTTTTTGTCGTTCGGCTGAAAGGCATTGTAGGAAGGGGGCTGGCCTTGAAAAGGCTACTTTGATAGGGTGCAACAAAGATCACTGCTATGGTGTGTAAATGAAAATCGATGATGCAGTAGAGACGCTAGCTCATTTTTTCAACGATTTTATTGGTGCTTGGGTTCCTGGGGTGGTACTAGCTGCCGGTTTTATAGTCATGCATATAGGGGATGAAGCATTCTTAAGCGTTGTTGATGTAATGGACAATAGTGCAAGTGTATGGTTTCTTGCAGCTATACTTTTTGCATTAGGCCATTTAATTACTGCATTTTATCAAATAATTTTAAAAGACATTCTTAAGATGCTGAAAATATCTAAAGGTTTTGATGAAAATAAAGCTAAGGAGCGGCAGTCTTATAAATTTTTCTTAGAATTAGTCAACAAAAAATTCGTATGCAGTGAGAGTGATAGCTGGAGTTACCATGATTTAAGGAGTGTCGCGTTATCTATTTCTCAGGAAGCGTCAGCTCTAGGACGGCGATTTATGTTTATTTCTTTATTGTGCAGTGGTGTCGGAACTGTATTAATCATATTTATTGTCGATTTTTTAATGTGTTTGCTTTTCTTTCCGGAGTTATTGCAACATTATCGAGTTGCTCCTCATTGGTTTGTTCAGTTAGTCATTTTATCTATAAGCGCAGTGTGTTTATTTAAACAAGCTGATCTTTTTTTTAATAGAGCAATGACTACACCATTCTCAGTTGCATTAACAGAAATTAATTTAAAAGGGCTTAAACTAGATGAAGTTGAATAAGAAAACTATATATTTAGCCGGTGGTTTCGCATCTCAGTGGCAACTGACTGCTCATAAAATGCTAACTGGGTTTATATTAAAGGATCCAAGTCTGCATAATATTGATGATCCTAGCCATTATACTCAATGGGATCTGGATGCTATAGCACATTCTGATATTTTACTAGCTAATATGGAATCAAGCAATCCTGGAGGATATGCTCTTGCTTTGGAAGTTGGATACGCCAAAGCTCTAGGGAAAGAGATCATTCTTGTCGACCAAATTGAAAATGATATTATAAAAAAATATTTTGAAATGGTTCGGCAATGCAGTAACCATGTTTTTGATAACCTCGATGATGCTCTTTTTTTTATATTAGAAAAGAATTCATTTTAATATTTCCATATCGATTTGCTTTCAATATTGAAGCATGATAAGAATGATTTAAGGGATATAATCATTCATCATACTCACCTATATTTTAGTCAGATTTATTGTCGAGTTTGATCTCACTCCCGGATATTCAGTCCAGCATAATATTTTATGCTGATGTAATTCGTTGGTGTCTGCTCAATCCTCTCGGTAATACATCTCCTGCAACACAATATCCATAAGTGGTGGATTTCTCACAGCCATCAGCATATCAAGGTTCATCAGCAGCACCACCCGACACGCTGGCGCGCAGGCAGACTCCAATAGCCAGCGCAAAATAGTGGGCGGTGAGTGACGCCACTTCTGCTGGCGTTGTGACCTGCTCCCCGTTGATTAATACACCGCGATGTTAGTAATGTCTTCATAAGCCACATGAGGACATCCCCATGAAGAAGCGTTTTTCCGACGAACAGATCATCAGTATCCTCCGCGAGGCTGAAGCCGGGGTTTCTGCCCGTGAGCTCTGCCGTAAGCACGCCATTTCCGACGCCACCTTTTACACCTGGCGTAAGAAGTATGGCGGTATGGAGGTGCCCGAGGTTAAGCGCCTGAAGTCGCTTGAAGAAGAGAACGCCAGGCTCAAGAAGCTGCTTGCCGAAGCCATGCTGGATAAGGAGGCGCTTCAGGTGGCTCTGGGGCGAAAGTACTGACGACAGGCCAGAAGCGGGAAGCCGTGGTGTTGATGTGTGATGCGACCGGTCTGTCGCAACGTCGTGCCTGCCGGCTTACAGGTTTGTCCCTGTCGACCTGCCGTTATGATGCTCAGCGTCCGGCTGCTGATGCACATTTATCTGGGCGTATTACCGAGCTGGCGCTTGAACGCAGACGTTTTGGTTATCGGCGCATCTGGCAGTTGCTGCGTAGGGAGGGCCTTCACGTCAATCACAAGCGGGTATACCGTATTTACCACCTTAATGGACTGAGCGTAAAACGCAGACGACGCCGCAGAGGGCTGGCGACCGAACGGTTTCCGCTTCTGCGCCCGGATGCACCGAACCTTACATGGTCGATGGATTTCGTTATGGATGCACTGGCCAACGGTCGAAGGATCAAGTGCCTGACCTGTGTGGATGATTTCACGAAGGAGTGTCTGACGATCACCGCTGCTTTCGGTATTTCAGGCGTTCAGGTCACGCGTATTCTGGACAGCATCGCGTTGTTTCGGGGATATCCGACGACAATAAGAACCGATCAGGGTCCGGAATTTACCTGCCGCGCGCTCGATCAATGGGCCTTTGAGCATAGTGTGGAACTCCGGCTTATCCAGGCAGGTAAGCCAACGCAGAACGGATTTATTGAGAGTTTTAACGGACGCTTTCGCGATGAGTGTCTGAATGAACACTGGTTCAGCGATATTCTTCATGCCCGGAAAACGATTAATGACTGGCGGCAGGATTATAACGAGTGCCGTCCCCATTCATCGCTGGATTACCAGACACCAGCTGAATTCGCAACGGACTGGCGAAACAGGAAATATGAAGAAAAACCAACCGACATTACTAACTGAAGGTTGTATCTAATCCTGGGGGCAGGTCAACCGCTCACGATCAACAATCTCCCCATCAGCCCCAACATACCGCTCAGGCCATATCTCGCTCGGATGAACCTCAAGCGCCTTAGCAATCAAAAACTCACCTTTTGGCCACGGACGCGTTAACGCATTCGCTAGCGTTGAAGAAGCCAGGCCACATTCTCGTGAAAGTGCCGCCAACGATGTTCCTTTCTTGCGTAAACCGGCGATGATATCCGCTGAGTGCCAACCTTTAGTCATGATTCCCTCCTACTGTTACCTGTAAGTGGATGTGCTACAAATCAATGCTACGTTATTCGTAGTATCGTGTCTAAATAAATACTACGAATATCGTAGTTATGCGAACCACTCCCAATTACCGTGAAATTTTCTGCAAAAGGCTCAGGGCATCACGCCTTGCCAGCGGTCTTTCGCAGAAAAAACTCGGTATGTTGGCGGGTATAGATGAGTTTGCAGCAAGCACACGTATCAATCGGTATGAGCGTGGGATCCATGAGGTTGATGTTCAGACTGCCCAACATCTCGCAATTGTATTGAATGTGCCACTGGCCTACTTTTATGCCGATGACGATCAACTTGCAGAGTTGATCCTCGCCTTTGGTCGATCCGTATCTCAAAAATGAAAAGAGTTTATTTTGGTCTTAGGTTGTAGGGCTGCGTATAGACTCAAATTTGTAACGAACTACGTTACTCGTAGTAGTAGTTGAGTCTTAAAGCTACGACTATCGTAGCTATGAATACTCAAACTAATTACTCAGCCGTTTTCTGCCAGCGTTTAAAAACCGCTCGCTTAGCAAAAGGTCTTTCGCAAAAGAGTCTGGGCATTCTTGCCGGAATCGATGAATTTGTCGCAAGCACTCGTATAAACCGCTATGAAAAGGGCGTTCACCAGGCCGGTATTGACGTTGCTCAACAGCTTGCTAACGCTCTTGAAGTGCCGCTGGCATACTTCTATATGGTTGATGATGAACTAGCGGAATTGACGCTTAGTTGGTCCAAACTTTCTGATGAAGAAAAAGACAAGATCTTTGCCTTCATAAAAAACAAATCCTCCTGATTTCTGCATAATACAGCCAACTTATTGGTTCTATTATCATCCTTAATGCTTATCTTTATTGTATGCTATTAACTATTGCGATTATCGCTGAGTGATGTTCATATTAAAATGCATTTATATGTTATCCATGCTTGTTAATGGCTTAATATTCGTGACCATCATCTAACTTTGCACGATTTAAGAACAATCTCCCAACTGGTTATTAGCTTTAATTATCACAGGGTAGTACGATGGGCAATTAATCATAACACGAAAAGGGATTTTTAATGGTAGTTGGTGAAAGGACAAAACCTACATCGGGCACACCTATAACTCCCGGAGGAGTCAGGCAGTTAACATTAGGTGAGATTGCATTAGCTAAGACTCTTTATGGTAACAGTATAAATTACAGCAGGGTTTGGGTTCATAGGAAAAGTTACCTTCCCTTTAATCTACAGCCAGTTGGTGTTGCTATGAGCCCAAATGGAGAGATGTGGTACAGGGAAGGTACATATTCACCTGATTTCTCATTAGAGACAGAGATACAAAAAAAACACCTGTTTATGCATGAGATGATGCATGTGTGGCAATCACAAAAAGGGATGTTTGTGAGAACACGTGGAATGTTCTCCCGGTTCGCCGATTATAGCTACAGTTTGAATAAAACTGATTTACTTCGCTACGGATTAGAACAGCAAGCGTCAATAGTCAGTGATTATTGGCTTTTGTTAAATTATGGCTTACAGGGTCATAGCGCCTTGCATGAATATCGTAATTACAATGCTAATGAACCTGTTCATTCATTGATCTCAAGATACAAATCGATTTTAAAGGGGTTCCCCGGGTGAGGAAAATAGCGTCTATATTTACGGCTATGATTTTGCTGACAGGTTGCCCAGGGGGTAAACCTGCGCCACAGGCAAGATATACGTACATCAATGAAGAAAAGCTCTGTTTCAGCGTTGATAAAAATGATGTATTGAATTATTACCGAATAGAATCAACTCAGGAAACGGGATACGCCGTAATAAAAAATGATGAAGGGCTACATCTAACATATCCCGATAATTGTATCAATGTGAAATGGAAGTACGGCTATAGCTATGCCATTTCTTATGGCCTGAATGATAAACGCTATATACACCGATTTTTTATTGACAACAATGGGCAGCTCACCAATACGGACTATTAGTAATGTCTTTGCCTGCTTATTTATTTTTAGCGGAAATGGAGTGCAAATTGTTGGCGATTGTATACTGCCTGCCCGAGGGGCTACAGGGTTATAAGCAGGAACTCAAGAGTCAGTGAATTTTTCTTGGGAATGATCCACACGATCGGTGCCGGATTAAACAGGGAATAGATTATGCCAAACAACACGGTTATTAAGAGCCTGCATTTTACGTTAACGGCTGTGCTGTTATTGCTTGTGAGTGGTTATGCGGCATATCAGCATTACTTCAATGGTCCACCGAATGATGTGTTTTTCTCCCGCCAAAAAGTCGCCGATACTACGTTCTTATATATCACCCGCTACAACGGCGGAGGCGCTACGGTTTCGGATGTCTATCGCTATTATCTGGATGGCAATCTAGCGGGCGATCCAATGGAGCATCTGAAGAATCGTGCCCCGTTTTTGATATCAGCAGTAAGCAATGCAAAGGTTACGGGTTATGGCAGCCACGTTAATGTCACGCTCACCGGCCGTGTGTATTCGTTTACCAACTCAGACTTGTTCTATTCCGATGGCGTCGCGATTATGCCGGTTATCAGCTTTACGGCTAACGGCAGCCGTTAAAACTCCCGCACTAATCTCGCAGGGCTCCCGACATAAACCCCGGCCACCAGAATATCTTTCGTCACCACGCTGCCTGCGCCAATCACCGCGCCGCTGCAAATATGCTCCGTCAGGATAGTGCTGCCGCTGCCTATGGTAACGTTATCGCCGAGGGTAATGGCTATCCAGTTCTCCGGGTTGGGGTCTGGCCTGCCGCTGCGAAACAGGTCGTTGGCGAAGGTGACGCCGTGGCCGATAAAGCAGTTTTTGCCGGTGGTGACGTTTTCGCACAGGAACGAGTGGGACTGGACGCGGGTACCAGAGCCGATCACGCAGTGGCGCTGGATCTCAACAAAAGGCCCGACGAATACGCCGCTCTGCAGCGTGCATTCGTAGAGGTTGACCGGCTCCACAACGGTGACGTCGTCGCTGGCAATTACGTCGCGGATGCCGCTTTTTAGTATTTTCATAGTGGTCTGCCCCGGTGAATAGAATGAATTTTATTGAGCATAACTCATGGGCTTTTATGATCCCAATTTATCGTAGAGCCATTGGTGGCGATATAAATCAACATTTCTGATGTGAATAAAATCTCAATTAAGAAATCTGAATTCAGACTCTTAATAATGTACAACATTTACACAGCGGCTAGTGGCTGCTTATCATGGCGGGCTACCTGGATGGTATAGACAAGAATATACAAGGATGTGATGTATGTCGGCATTGAAATTTCCCTGCAAGATATTTGAAACCCAGAAAAAGATGGATGACAAAAACGCCAAAGATATGAAGTCCGGCGATCTGTCCGAAATCGATCTGAAGGCAAAATTCCACCTGACAGATATTTCTACAAGTATAAATCCTTACACGTTGACGGAGATCCCTTCATATGAGCATCCGATGGTGCAGTTCTTTCGCCCTAAGAAGGAGATAAAAAAATTGACAAAATGGGAGTGCGCTCGCATCCTCTTTGATGAGTTCCGGTATTTATCACGTCCTTTTTCGTGGGACGGTCCTTACACATCTTTGATCGAACTAATGATCACGCACATGCAAAAGTGTGGCGGGAAGCCCTTTAGTCATCCCTTACTGAATAGTGCGCTGGAGGAGAAAATATTGAGCGATCGCTCGGAGGAAAACAGTACGCGGCTCCGTCTGAAGAAAGTTTTTGATATCCAAATTTATTGGGAGCGTAGATGTTATCCTGCAAAATATAAAAATGAGCTAACAGAAACAATTATGAACGGAATACTACCAAAATTCGATCGTCTTCGGGATCGGGTGAATGGTATGGGACTTACCGTGCATGATACCTGGGCAACGCATATCACAATTAAGTCCCTAACGATTGATAACGAAAAATATCACGCTGAAATTCACTATAAAGTTCAGGATCATTTTTGATTGGATGATGATGATATTTTAAAAATAAAATTTAAAAGTATTCGATTATTTCGTATATGGTTTGTCCTGCAACGCTACAGCGAGTTTGCCTTCAAACCCTTTATTACCAATATGGAAGCCACTATTCATATTATTGGGCGGCGAAATGCAGTTAAAAAATAAAATGATGGTGGGTTTTTTCTGTCTGGCTGGATGTATAGTGGCGGTATACTGCTTATGGCTGCTCTTTCGATCTGTTGAAATCGTCGCTGTTCATCAGAGAAATAACTACAGCAGTATTTTGGTCAAGAACTTCCCGTTCACAGACAAAGGTAAGATTGACTGGTGGTTAGAAAATAAGGATGCACTTAAAGCAAAGTATGATATTCCAAAGCCTGCATCTTATGGGGGTTTTACTATCACTATTTGGCTTTTTAAGGATGGCTATAAAGAAGAGGGTAAGTATGACAGGCTTTGTTTTGATGATATGAATACCAAAATAAACTGCATTGATAAAAACTCTGTTTTTACTATAAGGAAGAGTAAAAACAGAGGAATTACATTTACTGTGGATGATGCTATTTATCGAGAGGAAGAGAACGGTAAGATTGTCAGGCTTGAATATTAGAATATAATTTCTGCAGTTTTGAATAAACAGAAAATGCTTTATATTTTAGTCAGTTTTTTGGAGTGATTAAATTGAAAGGTAACATAATAAGGGGACTGAAATTTCTAGCTGGCGGTCTATTGGCAGGATATTGCTTATGGTTAGCATTTCGACCGGTAGAAATTGTTGCAGTTCATAAGAGAAATAGTTATAGCCACATTTTAGTGAAAAACTTCTCCTTAACAAATAAAGGTAAAGTACACTGGTGGTTGAAAAATAAAGATATGCTCAAAGAAAAATATGATGCTCCAGGTACAGGGAAAGATGCTTTTTTTGAAATTATATTTTGGTATTTTGGGGCCGGTTATGTAGAAACGGATGGTTACGATCGGCTATGTTTTGACGATCTGGAGCCAACGTTAAATTGTATCGATAAAGATAAAGCTTTTACGGTGTGGCAGGATAGATATAAAAATACAGTAGTTATTTTTCGTGATGGTCAATATCGATTAGGCGAAAAAGGGGAGCTGATAAAATATCTGTAAACGCCCGTTCCCCTGAAGACAACTCCATCAGCACAAAGCCCCGGCCTTCCGGCAGGACTTCGCAGGCTGCTACTTCGTATAGAACTTATAAGTCGCCGTATAAGGCACTTTCAGCGTCGCGCCAAAGGTCGCCGGGTCGCAAACCGTGGGGCCGGTTACGCCGCCGTGGGTGTCCACACGCTGGATGCTGCTCACGTTGGCACAGGCCCGGCTGTGCGTCTGAAGTGCCGGTCAGCAGCAGCCACGGAATCGAGCCTTTATCTTTTGACGGGCGAGTGGCGCTTAGCGCGCCGGCCACCATTTTGCCGTCCTGCATGCCTGGCCCGCAGTTCGGACTAGTGTGCACGTGGAAGCCGTGAATGCCCGGCGGCAGGCCTTTCAGGGTACCGGCTCCGATCTAGCCGTGGCGCTGGGGAACGACGTAAATCAACATCTCTGATATGAATAAAATCCCAATTAAGAAATCTGAATTCAGACTCTTAATAATGTACAACACTTACACAGCGGCTAAAGACTGCTTATCATGCCTGGCTACCGGGATGATAGAGACAACAATATACAAGGACGTGATTTATGTCGGCATTGCAATTTCCCTGCAAGATATTTGAAACCCAGAAAAAAATGAATGACAAAAACGCCAAAGATATGAAGTCCGGCGATCTGTCTGAGATTGAACTGAGGGCGAAGTTTCATTTGGTGGACGTTTCCACAAGGGTAGATCCTTACACAATGACGAAAATAAGCCCATTCAGCCAGCCGCAGTCGATGTTCCACGGCTCCCGGGGAGAAGGTGAAAAACTGACCCGGTGGGAATGTGCTGAGATCCTTTTTGATGAGCTCCGGCACTTGTCCATACTGTTTGCGCTGCACGCCCGTACAACCTGCTGATCGATCTGATGATCACACATATGCAAAAAGGTAATGGTAAACAGTTTAGTCATCAATTACTGAATAGCGCATTGAAGGAACATATTGTTAATGACAAAACCAAAAATAGTACTCTTCGTTTATTAAAAGATGCTCTGGATGCGGAGATCGACTGGGAAAATAAAAGCCTATCTTCTAACGGTAAAAGTGAGCTAAATAAAGCTATTCTAGATGGTAAACTTCCTAAGTTTGATCGTTATAAAGATAATTTTAATGGCCTGGGAATTACCGTGCATGATACCTGTGCAACGCATATCACAATCAAGTCTCTATATATTGATAAAGAGAGATATCACGCTAAAGTTTACTATGAGGTTCAAGATCATTTCGGGCTGGATGATGATGATATTTCTAAGGTCAAATTTAAGTATTTTCGATTTTTTGGTATTTGGTTTATTCTTCAGCACTACAGCCTGTTTGCGTTCAAGCCTTTTATGACAAATATGGACGCCACAGTTGATATATACGGAGAGCGTAATGAGAGTAAAAAATAAAAACACTCTCTCTACTATATATATATCCATATTTTTGCTAGCAAGTTATCTTCTTTGGCTGTCAACTCGTCCGGTGGAAATTATCGCTGTTCATAAGGACGGTAACCATGCCTCTGTTTTGGTTAAATCATTTCCATTTACAGATCTGGGCAAGATCAACTGGTGGCTTAAAAATAAAAAAATGCTTAAATTTAAATATGATATTCCCAACCCTGGTCCAAACGGCTCATTTACAGTTGTTTTCTGGGATTTTGGTGAAGGCTATAAAGAAGAAGGGAAGTATGACAGAAGGTGCTTTAAGGATAAGAAAACAAAGAAAAACTGCATTGATAAAGACTCACTCATGTTTGTTAAGGATAGTAATAATACAGGGGTTTCATTTTGGTTGGAAAGTGGTATTTATAGTATAAAAAATGATGAAATGGTGCGGGAGGATTATTAATCTGGAAATGAATCTCTTCATATTATAATTGTTATATTGAGTATTATTCTGTTGTCTATCAATCGTATTAATGTTTTTCAAATGAGTGACATGCTTCTAAACCCCTTGTAACCAATATGGAGGCCGCAGAGGGAATTAATGAAGTGCATGATAAAATAAAAATTCATGGATGTGGTTTTTAACTGGATGAGTATTATTTTTCGGCAGGATTTGACCATCCTTATGCCCTGTCGATTTTGGTGTTAATGACGGTGAGTATTGCAGAACTAAAAATGCCGAGAGGATAAAAACTAAATATCAATAAGCACCCGTTCCCCTGAAGACAACTCCATCAGCACAAAGCCCCGGCCTTCCGGCCAGGACTTCACAGGCTGCTACTTCGTATAAAACTTATAAGTCGCCGTATAAGGTACTTTCAGCGTTGCGCCAAAGGTTGCCGGGTCGCAAACCGTGGGGCCGGTTACGCCGCCGTGAGTGTCTACGCGCTGGATGCTGCTTACGTTGGCGAACAGGCCTGGCTGCGCTTCGGAAGTGCCGGTCAGCAGCAGCCACGGAATCGAGCCTTTATCTTTCGACGGGCGAGTGGCGCTGAGTGTACCGGCCACCACGCTGCCGTCCGCGGCCTGCCAGTGTGGGCCGTCGAAGTGTTTGCCGACGAGGTGCTTCAGGCCTTTGTCGCTGAACAGGTCGGCTTCCGGGGCCTGGAATACCCAGCTCCCGGTTTTGGCTTCGGCGTCCGCCGCCGCGCAGCGGTAGATCTGCACGCCTCGGGCATAAAGCTCGATTTGCAGGTGCTCGCCTTTGGGCGCGTCGATGGAGGTATCAGCCGCGTTCGCCAGGGCCGGAAGTCCGCCCATCATCAGCGTGAAGCACGCCGTCGTTAAGAAGCGCTTGCTCATGACGTCACTCCGCAAACCATGCGCGCACCGCCGCCGCCGAGCATTGCCGGGTGGTCAGAGTGGTTGTCGCCGCCGGCGTGGATCATCAGCGAGTGGCCTTTTAAGTCAGACATGCGCAGGCGAGGAGCCAGCACCGGGTAGGTTGCGGTGCCGTCGCTGTCGACGTACAGCGCAGGCAGGTCGCCGAGGTGGCCGTTGCCCCACGGGCCTTCATGTTTGCCGGTGTGGGCCGGATCAAGGTGGCCGCCCGCCGCGAGGCCAGCCACCATTTTGCCGTCCTGCATGGCGGGGCCGCAGTTCGGATTAGTGTGAACGTGGAAGCCGTGAATGCCCGGCGGCAGGCCTTTCAGGTTCGGCGTAAAGACCACGCCGTACTGGGTGGCGTGGTATTCAATGGTGCCCGCCGGGGTGGAAGTGCCGCTGGCGTCGACGGTGTTCATGGCGACAGTGGCGGCCTGTGCCAGCCCGGTGCAGGCGAGGGCGGTAATACTCAGCGCCAGTTTTAATGTTTTTAGCTTATTCATCGTTTAACCCCGTACTTTTATTAGAAGGTGCAAAAAACAGATGTCGCAAAATTTTGTGCTGCGGGCTTATGCGCGGCAGTCAGCTGGTTATAACAAACTGTTTTGCGAGTTGTTTGATTGCTCTGATAGGTAAAATTGTGGGTTGAAATTCAGCGTGAAGATTTTTAAAAGCAATATTTTCATAAAGTTATCCTGTGGTCTTGAGCGATTAAAGGGAGAGGCCTGAATGAAAATAGAAACGGATAAGGCAGTAAAAATAGAGAGTGAAAAAGACCTGCTAACGATCGTTAAAAATTATCTCGCTGCTGTGCCTGAAATAAAGTGTAGATGAATACGCTGAGTGGGTTGAAAGCGGTCGCTGAAAATCTCGAGATTTTTAAAAAGCCTTTAATTTTCATCCGGCTTGATAAATAAGATATATCCGAATAACAAAAGGGCCGCTTAGCGGCCCTTAAACTGAATAAAACGATTTAAGCCAGCGGCCGGGAGCCAATCATTCTGGCGCTCTTGATCCACGCCATAGATCCCATTACCGCAATTGCCGTCAGCAGGATGTATTCCAGCGACATGGCATATACGCCCTGAATGGCGTAAATCACCACGCTAATCACGTCGATAACCACCCAAAGCAGCCAGTTTTCGACGTATTTACGCGTCATCAGCACCATCGCGGCAATCGACAGGATCAGCATCGCGGAATCCCACAGCGGGAAGGCATCTGGCTGCAGCTGCGGCATCTCAACCGCCACGCCGACATTCTGCATAATGCCCACCGCAATATGGGTCAGCACGGCGAAGACCGGGTCGATGAAGAAAGTCATCAGCGCGATGGCGACCAAGCAAACTGCCGCCAGCGTGAACGCCTTGCTGCGCGGCAGCCAGCGGATTTTCAGCGCGGCCTCGTTGGCCTCGTTCTGGCGGCTCCACGCGTACCAGCCGTAAATGTTGGCGGCGAAGAAGAACACCTGCAGCAGCAGGCTGGCGTAAAGCTGGATCTGGAAAAAGATCGCCGCAAACAGCGTGACGTTAATCAGGCCGAACAGGTAGTTGATGATCTTCTCTTTGCTGGCGAACCAGATGCAGAGCAGGCCGAAGACGGTGCCGATGGCCTCGATCCACGACAGCGCGTAGCCGCCCTCGCCGAGCGGAATGGTGACCATCACATTCTTAATGCTGAAGAAATCCATGATTACTGCTCCTGGCTGTCAAGATAGAGCGCTTCGAGGGCGAGTAAAATCTCGCGGGATTCACCCTGCAGGCAGGAGTGTTCCTGCTGCTGGTAGTTGTTAATGCCTTCTTCCAGATTGCCGCTGTGCTCAACCACCACGTTAAGCACGGAGGCGATGCGCAAACCGCGCAATGCGCCAACTACCATCAACGGTGCCGTTTCCATATCCGCAGCCAGAATGCCCTTGCCGGACCAGAACTGGTTAATCTCGTCTTCGCGTTCGGTGTAGAAGCTGTCGTGGCTGCGCACATAGCCGCAGTGGCTGGCGTAGCCCAGGCGTTTGGCCTGCTGAGTCAGGTGGTGCACCAGGCCGATGTCCGCGCAGGCCGGGTAGCCTTTGTCGATGTACATCTGGCTGGTGCCGTCGTCCCGCACGGCGGCGGTGGCGATCACCAGGTCGCCGAGGCGAATGTGGTTTTGCATCGCCCCACAGCTGCCGATGCGGATCAGGTTGGTGACGCCAATCTGGCGCAGCTCTTCCACGGCGATGGCGGTAGAAGGCCCGCCCATGCCGGTGGACATCACCAGCACTTCCACGCCGCGGAACCAGCCGCGCAGGGCGCGGTATTCTCGGTTGCTGCCGAAGTCTTCCACGTTGTCCAGAAACTGCGCGACGTGTTCCACGCGTTTCGGATCGCCCGGCAGGAGCGCATAACGGGCGTGCGTCATCTCCCGGCTGAGCCGGATATGGGGCTGGAGTTGGGTCATGATAGTTACCTGGCGTTAAACGAGCCATTTGGCATGGCTCAGGATTGGCTGCTGTTATTTAATGTTCGGCGTGCTGGCGCAGGCGCTGAGGGTCGAGAACCTGAATCTGCTCGCCGTGAATCGCAATGATATTGTCTTCCCGCAGTTCGGATAAAATGCGGTTAATGCTGCGCGGAGCCACCGCAAACTGCTCGCTTAATTGCTGCTTATTAAGCGGGATGCTGCCCTGTATTTGCTGGTATTTCTGCCACAGCACCAGGCAAAGACGCTGATGTAACGAATAAAGAATGTCTTCCCCGGCCTTTTTGGAGAGCTGATAATATTGATCGCTCACGGCCTGTAATATTTTTTGATTAAAGTAATTGTCTAATCCCAGCCAGCGAATAAACTCTTCCCGCGTCAGCACTAAAAGCGCCGCGTCGCTAACCGCTTCTACCGAGCAGATGTATTGCCGCCGCTCGAATATTTCCAGCTCCCCCAGAATGTCGCCTTTTTTATAGCGCGCCTGGGAATATTTTCGCCCGTCGTCGGCGGTGGTGAAAACGTCGATTTCCCCTTTAACAATCAGGTGGAATTCATCGCAAATTTCCCCCTGGCGAAAAATCAGCGAGCCGCGTGGGTAATGTTTTAGCTGCCAGCTGCGCAGAATATCCAGCGGGCAATACTTCAGCAGCTCATACAGCACCGGGTCGCCGGTCACGCGTTCAATGACGTTCAGCCAGTCGCCGGGTCTGTTCTCGTTTTTCATGCTGTTCACTATAAAATTTCCCGTCAAATAAGGACAGGACGCCCGTCCCGCGTTGCCCACAGATTAGCGTGAAAACTGCCAGCGGGATCTTAAATCCGCATCGTGGCCGGGACATTTGTCCCGCCAGGGCGCAGGTGGGGTGGGCGATTTGTTTGTTTTTCGTACATACTGTTTTTGACGTTCACCCAATCTATTAACTGTTTATGATTTTAATCAAGGAGTTAACATGTCTGGTTGGTTCGAATTAAGCAAAAGCAGCGACGGGCAGTTTAAGTTCGTGCTCAAGGCGGGTAATGGCGAAGTGGTCCTCACCAGCGAGCTGTATAAAACCCGCGCCTCGGCGGACAACGGTATCGCCTCCGTGCGCACCAACAGCCCGCTGGAGGAGCGCTACGACAAGAAGGTTGCCAGCAACGGGAAGTTCTACTTCAACCTCAAGGCCGGCAATCATCAGGTGATTGGTACCAGCCAGATGTACGCCACGGAGCAATCCCGGGATAAAGGCATTGCCTCGGTGAAAAATAACGGTGGAACCGAAACGGTGAAAGACAAGACTTAACCGGAACCAGGGCGGCGGGGCAATCCGCGAGCATTCACCTGGGTGATGTTTTCGCGTGATGCTGCCCCGGCCGCCTTTTCCCGGTCGCAGCCTCAATGGCTTGTTGTTTATCGCCGGGAGCCTGGCCGTAAAAATGAAAGTTGAATCCCCCCCTGCGGCGTATCGCCCTTTAGAACTTCACCTGTCCACAGCGAGTCAAACGCCCGGCACGGATCTCCCGCAGCTTGTCTCACACATCAAAGACAAAACCGGCATCGTGCCTGAGCACCTTATCCCGCTTCAAAAAGTCGCTTCGGAACACAATTGCATCATTGGCGTTCGCCCGGTGGACAAGCTGGCAACGGCGCTGATTGAGGCCGGCTATCCGACCAAAGGATTTCACATCAAGGGGAAAAGCGCCTCGTGGGGGCCGCAGGCGGGGTTTATCTGCGTGGAGCAGCGGTTCAGCAAGCTGGAGAACGCCTCGCCCGAGCGAATCGCGAAGTTTAACCTGCAAACGCAGGCCTGCATTGTTGACGGGCATGCTGCCGCCGTGCCGCTGGAAGTTTCCCAGAGCCGCCTGCACGACCTGTTTGAGCAGGGGCTTATCGACAAGCTGTCACCTGAGAGCGCCGGCGGCGTGAGTCATCTCAGGGCCAGCGGGCCAGGTGGGGAGCCTTATGCGTTTGAGGCCCGGCGCCTGCCGGGCAGCGGAGAAGCGCGGTATCAAATTTCCCATCACGGTGCACCCCTGCAGGTGCTTGCCCCACACGCTGAAGCCCGGCCCTTCACCGCGGATTATGATCTGCTGGTCATCGCCCCGCACGTCAGCGAGTTAGGGCCTGAGGATAATTTGCAGGTGCCGGATGTGTCGCATCAGGTATTTCGCCAGCGGCTGGAAAATTACCGCACGCTGCCTGAGCACCAGGCGCTGCGCGGGGACTATGACAGCCCGGCGAGTTTCTACCGCAAGAGCGACGAGGAAACAGGCAACACGAGCGAGCGCGCCCGCAGGATGATTGGCGTGCTAAACCAGGCGCTGGTGGGGGACGGGGAAAAAGTGGTGCATCACGCAACGGACAGCGCCAACCCGGTTACCGATCCTGAGAGCAACTACCCGGCCACGTTCGCGCTGCCCCATAAAATCGGGCGCTTTGCGCCTTTGTGCATTATTGAAAACAAAGACGATCTTGCGGAGCTGGTGCTTCAGGCCAAGAACGCGGGCTACCACGTGCCGCTGAATCCGCTGTGGGAAAAGGAGGTTCTTGGCGTGCGCAGCGACAGGTTTACTGCCGCAAAGTTAACGCTGGAGGCGGCGCAGTTCACAAGGCCGATTCGGCAGCGCTAAAGTCGCGTTTCGATATATCGCAGGGAGAAATCCCAAAAGCGCATTCATTGTTCAAAAAATAATCGTCGGCGGGTCGATACTGAAACCAGAAGCATATGACTTACCCAAAAGTTAACTCACAGAGGGATATGCTGATGAACAGAGATCTACAGGCAGTAAAGAATTTTGATTTTCTGGCGCGTAGCTTCGCGCATATGCAGGCTTCGGGGCAGCAGGTGAATCTCCAGGCCGTGACAGGCAACATGAGTCGTGAGCAGAAAACGTGGTTCTGCGAACGCTTCAACCAGTATTGCGAAGAAGAATTCCGGGCCGCCGAACTCGAACATTGAAATAACGGGCCATGCGGCCCGTTAAAGTTGCAGACAAAGAAGGAAAAAGCGTGGTTTTTCCTTCTTTGTGGCTAGCAGCCGAAAATCAATGGATTGATTTTCCAGTTTATTTTCAGGTGACAGATTGCAGAACTTTAGCCGCATGAGCTTTGTCATCAGTCTCGACGGGCCAGATGGCCCGTTATCTGTTTTAGCCTTTCAAAACGCCTGTTTCATCCAGACTCTCGTCAATTACCTGTTATCCGGCTGGGCGCGAACGTTGTTCAGCCCGCTGGTGTTGATCCGGTATGGCTGCCCGTTGCTGGATTTAATCAGCTTCTTGGTTCTGAGCTTTTTGAACACGGCCAGCGTACAGTCGCTAAGCAGCAACCCTTCGCGGGAGTAACATTCAACGGCGGTGACGCGGCCTGACGAGTCGCGAGTGTGAACGATGCGTCCCCCTTTCGCTAAAACGTGAAGGGTACGCTGTTCCTGACGGGATAAATTCATGCTGAAAAACCTTTTCATCATCATGTGCAAAACGTGCCAACACAACGCGTGTGTTCGCATAAGAGTTAAGCGCAGTGATAATCAGTCCGGCCTGTGACAGGCGGGGCACTGATTATCAGATGATGACATTCTCCAGCATCAAGCCTCTGAGTAAGTTCGGTAGAAATAACGGGCGGATAATAACACAGAAAAACTAAAGGGAAATAATTAAGGGATCCAGTTGTCCCACGCTGGCTGCGGCGAAAGCTCCCCTACGAGGAAATCAATAAACGACCTGACCTTAGGATTGCTGTATTTGCTCGGGAAATAGAGGGCGTACAGCGCATGGGTTTCGTAAGTGATGATGCCGTCCAGCAGCAGCGGGGTTAGTTCATCCTTTTGAATATGGTCGCCAATCAGATAGGTGGGCAGGTAGGCGACGCCCTGATTTTCCAGTACGGATTTAAGCAGTACCAGGCTGCTGTTGGCCTGGATTGGCGTACGCATTTTTAGCAGGTGCTGCCGTTCGTGCTCGTCGGTAGTTTTAATCTGCGGTGTCAGCCCTGGGTAAACCAGGCAGTCGTGCGTGACCAGATCCGTGCGTTTGCCCGGCATCCCTTTCTTGCTGAGGTAGTCTGCGGTGGCACAGTAAGCCCAGCGAACTGGAGCCAGTTTGCGCATGGCGTAATTTTGCGGCGGAGAGGTGGATATTCGCAGGGCGATATCGAAGTCGGATTCATTAAGATTAATAAAGTTATCGTTGAGGTCAATATAAAGATTCACATCGGGGAAGTTCGCCCGGTATTTATCAACAAGGTTGACCAGCCTGGCGTAGCCAAACGCAATAGAACAGGTGATGCGCAATTCGCCCTGCGGATTGTTGTAATAGCTTGATGTGGTATTTAGCGTGTCGTCGAATTCTTTAATTAACTTATTAGCGCGGTTAAACAAATATTGCCCCGCATCGGTTAGCGTGATGCTGCGGGTCGTTCTTTTGATAAGCGTTGTGCCCAGTAAATCCTCCAGCGCCGCCAGGCTCTTGCTTACCGCCGAAGGCGACACGCTGAGCTGTGCCGCCGCTTCAGACAGCCCGCCGCAATCGATAATTTTGACGAATACCTCGAGATGCTTGAGTGAAATTGGCGCGCTCATTTTTTCCTTTTATTCACAAGTGATTTGAGGAAACGGTATTAATTCCCCATACCAATCCAATTTCAAAAGTGTAACTATTGCGCTGTAGTAAATAAAGAAGTTGGAAAATGAATTTTATACATTATTAGTGATTTTCATCACAAAAGTCCGGGGATTTAATTACAGCAGTTGGTAATTGTGATTTTCGTCCCAGTTATTATTACTTTTATTGAGAAGGTATCCTTTATGTGGACACGCCTCGAACCCTACAAATCATCTTTTGTTCTTTTATTTGCTCTCATTGTCGGCGGCTTGCTGGGTATTTATGCCCCAACTTACGCCATTAAATTACAACCTGTCGGGCAAATATTCCTCAACCTGTTGTTTATGATTATTGTGCCGCTGGTTGGCGTCAGCGTGATGTCATCTATTGCCGGCATGACCGACCTTAAACGGTTAGGCCGTATCATGGTGGTTATTTTTATTGTTTCCATCGCCATGGCGCTTATTCCCGCCGCAGGCATTGTGCTGCTGGCGCTTTGGTACAACCCGGCCCAGGGCGTGACCATCGATCTTTCCCATTCGGTGAAAGGCGGCTCGGGGGAGATGGATTTTGTCAGCATGGTGACTACCAGCGACTTTGTCGGGTTGTTCTCCAAGTCGAACATCCTGGCGCTGATCGTGATTGCGATTATCGCCGGTGTAGCGATTGGTCAGTCGGCGGATGCGGGTAAACGCATCGCCGCTCTGCTGCAGGATGCCAACACCGTTATCATGAAAATTGTCTCTATTATCATGAAGGTGGCACCTGTCGGCCTGGGCTGCTACTTCGCTGCAACCATGGCGAGCCAGGATGCTTCGCTGCTGATGACCTTCGCTCGCGCCATCGGGTTATTTATGGCGGCAACGCTTATCTATTACGTGCTTGGCTCCATTTTCTATTCGTGGATTGGCGGCGGGCTTCCGGCAGTAAAAGCGTTCTGGAAACACGCGATTGAACCTTCCGCGACCGCGCTGGGTACCTGCTCTTCGCTCGGTACTCTGCCGGTTACGCTGCGTGCGGGCAAGGCAATGGGCATCAACCCTGAAATTGTCGATGTCTCGATTCCGCTGCTGGTGAACCTCAATAAAGGCGGCGTGGCGATGATTGCCGCGTTGAAAATCGTCTTTATCTATTCGGTTCTTGGCCTGCCATTTACCAGCGAAACCTTCTTCCTCGCGATGCTGATTGCCGTGCTGTCGGCCATTATCGTTGGCGGCGTACCGGGCGGCGCGTTCCTCGGGGAGATCTTTATTGTCACGACGCTGGGGCTGCCAATGGAAGCCATCCCGCTGCTGGTGGTGCTTGGCACCATTACCGATGCACCGGCCACGCTTATCAACGTGATCCACGATCTTAATGCGGCACAAATCGTTGAACGCTTCGCCGGAAAGAAGCGTGGTGAACCGGAAACCAGCGCTCCGCTGGCCGCAAACAGCCTCGCTGGCTAAGCCCTCTGAATGGAATGAATCAGGAAATAACGGGAGAATTTTATGAAACAGAAAAGTCATCTTGAAACTCAGCTGATCGTCGCCGGGCGTGAAAAACGCTACACCCAGGGGGCGGTAAATGCGGTCATCCAGCGTGCGTCCTCGCTGGTATTTGACAGCGTGAAAGCCAAAAAATTTGCCACTGCCAACCGGGCAAACGGCGAACTGTTCTATGGCCGCAGAGGCACGCTGACGCATTTTTCCTTCCAGAAGGCGATGACGGAGTTAGAAGGCGGTGCCGGGTGCTCGCTTTATCCGTGCGGCGCGGCGGCGGTCACCAATGCGATTCTGGCTTTTGTCAGCGGCGGAGATCATATCCTGATGACCGGCGCGGCCTATGAGCCAACGCAGGATTTCTGCAACAAGATCCTGAGCAAATTCAACGTCTCAACAACGTATTACGATCCGCTGATTGGCGCCGGGATCGCTGAGCTCATCCAGCCGAATACCCGCGTTGTTTTCCTTGAGTCTCCGAGCTCAATTACCATGGAGGTTCAGGACGTGCCCGGCATGATTAAGTCTATTCGCGCCGTTAACCCGGAAATTGTTGTCATGCTGGACAACACCTGGGCCGCCGGGGTGCTATTCCGTGCGCTGGATTATGGTGTAGATATCTCGATTCAGGCCGGGACCAAATACACCATCGGCCATTCGGACGGCATGTTGGGGACGGCGGTTGCCAACGCACGCTGCTGGGATCGCCTGCGTGAAAACTCGTACCTGATGGGCCAGACGCTGGATGCCGATACGGCGTATATGGCTGCCCGTGGCCTGCGCACGCTGGGGGTGAGGTTGAAGCAACATGGGGAAAGCAGCCTCGCGATTGCCCGCTGGCTGTCGGCTCATCCGCTGGTGGAGCGGGTTAACCATCCTGCTCTGGCTGAATGTCCGGGACATGCGTTCTTCGAACGCGACTTTTCCGGCAGCTCCGGCCTGTTCTCCTTTGTGCTAAAACAGCGCCTGACGGACGAGCAGCTTGCGGGTTACCTGGATAATTTTACGCTGTTCCATATGGCGTATTCCTGGGGCGGGTTTGAGTCACTGATCCTGGCCAACCAGCCGGAAGAGCTGAACGACATTCGTCCGGCAGGTAAGGTGGACTTCAGCGGCACGCTGGTGCGAGTCCATATTGGCCTGGAAAGCGTTGAAGAACTGATTGCTGACCTGGAAGCCGGTTTTACCCGCATCGCCTGATTCCCTCTTTTGCCGCCCGCAAGGGCGGCTTTCTCGCCCGAGTTATTCTGCTATTCCCTTTGTCGCGGAATAAAATATTCGTGATTGTGTTCACGCACATGGAATAAAATATTCCATACTATGCACAACAGAACACACATAACGGATGCCCCGATGAAAATTAACTTAACCAAACTGGTCACCGAAGGCCGCAATCCGGCCAGCGCGGAAATCGACACTCTGCCCACCTTAGAGATGCTTAAAGTTATCAATAACGAAGACAAGCGGGTGCCGCTGGCGGTGGAAGCCACGCTGCCGCAGGTCGCTCAGGTTGTCGATAAAGTGGTGGCGGCTTTCGCCCAGGGCGGCAGGCTGATTTACAGCGGCGCAGGAACGTCCGGCCGTCTGGGGATCCTGGATGCAAGTGAGTGCCCGCCAACCTTTGGCACGCCGCGTGAGCAGGTCGTCGGGCTGATTGCCGGTGGGCATCCGGCCATTCTGCAGGCGGTAGAAAACGCCGAAGACAACCGTGAAATGGGTGAGCAGGATCTGCGTAACCTGAACTTCAGCGCGCGTGACGTGCTGGTAGGGATTGCCGCCAGCGGGCGTACGCCTTACGTACTGGGCGCTATGGCCTATGCAAAAAGCGTGGGGGCCACCGTCGCCGCAGTCTCCTGTAATCCGGGCAGCGAAATGAGCCTGGCGGCGGATATCGCCATTGAACCGGTCGTCGGCCCGGAAATCGTCACCGGCTCTTCACGCATGAAGGCCGGGACGGCGCAAAAGCTGATCCTGAATATGATCACTACCGGGTCGATGATTCGCAGCGGCAAAGTCTACGGCAACCTGATGGTGGATGTGGAAGCCACCAACGCCAAGCTGATCCAGCGCCAGGTCAATATTGTGGTGGCGGCGACCGAATGCAGCCCGGAGCAGGCCGAAGCGGCGCTTAGCGCCTGCCGCCGCCACTGCAAAACGGCGATCTTCATGCTGCTGAGCGGCCTGTCAGCCGAAGAGGCAAGCGATCTGCTGGCGAAAAAACAAGGCTTTATACGTGAAGCATTACGGGGGTTAAACGGGTAGCTATGGCGAAAATCACCGGCTCGATGATGGCAGACATCCTGCGCCTGACGGGCGGCAGCGGCAATATCCTTGTCTGCGGCAACTGCATGACGCGTCTCAGGCTAACGCTCAAAAACAGAGATCTCGTTCAGCACGACGACCTGAAGAAAATCCCCGGCGTGATGGGCGTGGTCAACGGCGACGACCAGCTGCAAATTATTCTCGGCCCCGGCAAAGCGCAAACCGCCAGCGAGCTGATGAATGGCCTGTTAAAGCAGGGGGGCTTAAGCGAGCCGGAGCGTGGCGAAAGCGCGGACCTGGCCGCGCTCGCCAGCCAGAACAAACAGCAGATGAAGGCGAAGCAGAACAGCGCGGTGCATAACTTCCTCACTAAGTTTGCCACCATCTTCACGCCGCTGATCCCGGGCTTTATCGCCGCCGGGCTGCTGCTGGGTATTGCCACGCTGCTACAGCAAACGCTGATCGTTGAAGGCACAGCGCCTGCGGCCTGGCTGACCCAGCTTATTGCCTATATGAAGGTGTTCAGCATCGGGCTGTTTACCTTCCTGAGCATTCTGATTGGCTTCAACACCCAGAAAGCTTTCGGCGGCACCGGCGTGAACGGGGCGATCATCGCCTCGCTGTTTATTCTGCGCTACGTGCCGGAAGGCAAAGTGGGCTACTACGCCGGGATGGATACCTTCTTCGGGCTGGCTATCGACCCGCGCGGCAACATTATTGGCGTGCTGCTGGCCTGTATGCTCGGGGCGTGGATCGAACGCCAGGTTCGACGGATGATCCCGGACAACCTGGATATGATCCTCACCTCGACGATCACCTTATTGATCACCGGGGCGATCACTTTTGTGGCGATCATGCCCATCGGCGGCGAGCTGTTCAAAGGCATGTCCTGGCTGTTTATGCACCTGAACGGCAACCCGTTCGGCACGGCGATTCTGGCCGGGCTGTTCCTGATTGCCGTGGTGTTTGGTATTCACCAGGGATTTGTCCCGGTCTACTTCGCGCTGATGGATGCCCAGGGCTTTAACTCGCTGTTCCCGATTCTGGCGATGGCCGGTGCGGGGCAGGTGGGCGCGGCGCTGGCTCTGTTTGCCCGCTCGCCGAAAGGCTCGGTCCTGCGTACGCAAATCAAAGGGGCGATTATTCCCGGCCTGCTGGGCATTGGTGAGCCGCTGATTTACGGCGTGACGCTGCCGCGCCTGAAGCCGTTTATTACCGCCTGTATCGGCGGCGGCATCGGCGGGTTCTTTATCGGGCTGGTGGCCTGGCTGGGGCTGCCCGTCGGACTCAATACGGTGTTTGGGCCGTCAGGTTTGGTGTCGATTCCGCTGATGACTTCCCATCAGGGGATCTTCGCCGGGATGGCGGTTTACGTTGCCGGGATTGTTATCGCCTATGTGGCCGGGTTTATCATGACCTGGTGTTTTGGCAGTAAGAACGTTGATTTGACTTAAGTTAATATGACTCTTGCCGGCCCGCCTTCTGCGGGCGGCGTTATTCCCGGTCAGCAGCTAACCTTGCCCACTTTTTTTCTAAGGATGGAAAGGCATTAGCGATAATTTTTTATTCTTTTATGGAATCGTTGCCGTTGGAAATACTGCTCTCTCCCCCGAGACAGGAGCAGAATCATGGCAGCAAAACGACACTCACTCTGGCTGGTTGCACTGGCCCTAATTGCGGCTCAGGCCCAGGCGGTGGACGTCACCGTGGCGTACCAAACCTCCGCCGAACCCGCCAAAGTTGCGCAAGCCGACGACGCTTTTGCCAAAGACAGCGGGGCGAAAGTGGAATGGCGTAAGTTCGACAGCGGCGCGAGCGTGGTGCGTGCGCTCGCCTCGGGCGATGTGCAAATCGGCAATATCGGCTCCAGCCCGCTGGCCGTTGCCGCCAGCCAAAACGTACCGATTGAAGTCTTCCTCCTGGCCTCCCAGCTCGGTAACTCTGAAGCGCTGGTGGTCAAAAAAGGCATCAAAACGCCGCAGGACCTGATCGGCAAACGCATCGCCGTGCCGTTTATTTCGACTACCCATTACAGCCTGCTGGCTTCCCTCAAGCATTGGGGCATCAAGCCGGATCAGGTTCAAATTCTAAATCTTCAGCCTCCGGCAATTATTGCCGCGTGGCAGCGCGGGGATATCGACGCCGCTTATGTCTGGGCTCCGGCGGTGAACGAGCTGGAAAAAGACGGCAACGTGCTGACGGACTCGGCGCAGGTGGGCAAATGGGGCTCCCCGACGCTCGACGTCTGGGTCGTACGTAAAGACTTTGCTGAAAAACATCCTGATGTGGTCACCGCTTTTGCCCGCAGCGCCGTTGCGGCTCAGAAAGGCTACCTCGACAACCCTGACGGCTGGCTTCAGCAGCCGGACAACCTGAGCAAGCTTTCGCGCCTGAGCGGCGTACCGGAAAGCGACGTCCCGGGGCTGGTGAAGGGCAATACCTACCTGACGGCGAAGCAGCAGGTTGAGCAGCTTAGCGGCCCAGTGAATAAAGCCATCGTGGACACCGCGCACTTCCTGAAAGAGCAGGGCAAAGTGCCGGCGGTCGCCACCGATTATAGCCAGTTTGTAACCGACCGCTTCGTGAAGCCGCTGGCGCAGTAAACAGGAGACACGCCGATGCTACAGGTTTCGCATCTCAGCGCGGAGTACGGCGGCAAGCCGGTACTCGACGACATTAATCTGACGGTGGACGAGGGCGAGCTGCTGGTGGTGCTCGGCCCTTCCGGCTGCGGTAAGACCACGCTGCTTAACCTGATCGCCGGTTTCGTTCCCTATCATTCCGGCAGCATTACGCTTCAGGGCAAAACGGTTGCAGGCCCCGGCGCCGAGCGCGGGGTTGTTTTTCAGAACGAAGGGCTGCTGCCCTGGCGATCGGTACTGCATAACGTGGCCTTCGGGCTGCAGCTTGCCGGGCAGGCTAAGCCCGAGCGGGAAGAGATTGCGCTCGACATGCTGCGCAAGGTTGGGCTGGAAGATAAGGCGAAAAACGCCATCTGGCAGCTTTCGGGCGGGCAGCGGCAGCGGGTGGGCATTGCCCGGGCGCTGGCGACGAAGCCCCAGCTTTTGTTGCTGGACGAGCCGTTTGGCGCGCTGGATGCCTTTACCCGCGAGCAGATGCAAACTCTACTGCTGAAGCTATGGCACGAAAGCCGTCGGCAGGTGCTGCTGATCACCCACGACATTGAAGAGGCGGTCTTTCTGGCGACGGAACTGGTCTTGCTCTCGCCAGGCCCTGGCCGCGTGCTGGAGCGGCTTCAGCTTGATTTTGGCCGTCGCTTTGCCGCCGGAGAGCCGTGCCGAAGCATCAAATCCGATCCAGAATTTATCGCCAAACGTGAATACGTGCTGAGCCGCGTGTTCGATCAGCGGGAGGGCTTCTTATGAGCATAGTGATTCAGGACAAACCCGTGCGCCGCAGGCTAGCCTTGCGCTGGCCGTTTTCGCGTCAGCTCACCCTGAGCGCAACCACGCTGGTGGCGTTGGTGCTGTTGTGGTGGTGGGTGGCGGCGCAGCATTGGATAAGCCCGCTGTTTCTGCCGCCACCGGGGCAGGTGCTGGCGAAGCTTATCACCATCGCCGGGCCGCAGGGCTTTATGGACGCCACGCTTTGGCAGCATCTGGCCGCGAGCCTGGGGCGCATTCTTACCGCGCTTGCCGCTGCGGTGTTGATAGGCATCCCGGTGGGCATTGCAATGGGGCTGAGTCCCACCGTGCGCGGCATTCTTGATCCGCTGATCGAGCTTTACCGCCCGGTGCCGCCGCTGGCCTATTTACCGCTGATGGTGATTTGGTTTGGCATCGGCGAGACATCCAAAATCCTGCTGATTTATCTCGCGATTTTTGCGCCGGTGGCCATGTCCACCATGGCGGGCGTGCGCAGCGCGAAGCAGGTACGCATTCGTGCGGCTCAGGCGCTCGGGGCATCTCGCTGGCAGGTTATCTGGCATGTGATTTTGCCGGGCGCGCTGCCGGAAATTCTGACCGGATTTCGCATTGGGCTGGGCGTGGGCTGGTCCACGCTGGTGGCCGCAGAGCTTATCGCCGCCACGCGCGGGCTGGGCTTTATGGTGCAGTCCGCCGGTGAGTTTCTGGCGACCGACGTGGTGCTGGCCGGGATCGGCGTCATTGCCGTCATCGCATTTTGTTTAGAACTGGGGCTACGGGCGCTACAGCGCCGTCTGACCCCGTGGCATGGAGAAGGGCAATGAGTGAAAAAGTGAACATTAAGCCGTTGGGGCCGTATATCGGGGCGCAGGTTGACGGCGTGGATTTAACGCGCGGCCTGAGCGACAACCAGTTCGAGCAGATTTACCACGCGCTGATCCGCCATCAGGTGCTGTTCTTCCGCGAGCAGGAAATTACGCCCGAGCAGCAGCGCGCGCTGGCTCTGCGTTTCGGCGATCTGCATATTCACCCGGTTTATCCGCATGCCGAAGACGTGGAAGAAATTATCGTGCTGGATACCCACAACGATAATCCGCCGGATAACGACAACTGGCACACCGACGTGACCTTTATTGAAACGCCGCCTGCCGGAGCGATTCTGGCGGCGAAGCAGCTGCCGGAAACCGGCGGCGATACGCTGTGGACCAGCGGGATTGCCGCTTATGAGGGGCTGTCCGAGCCGTTTAAAAAGCTGTTGTCCGGGCTCGAGGCCGAGCACGATTTCCGTAAATCGTTCCAGGAGTATAAGTACGCCCACAGCGAAGTCGAACACCAGCGCTGGCGCGAAGCCGTGGCGAAGAACCCGCCGCTGCGCCATCCTGTGATTCGCACGCATCCGGTCAGCGGGAAACAGGCGCTGTTCGTCAACGAAGGCTTTACCACGCGCATTGTTAACCTGACAGAAAAAGAGAGTGAGACGCTGCTGGGCTTCCTGTTTGCCCACATCACCAAACCAGAGTTCCAGGTACGCTGGCGCTGGCAGCAAAACGATATTGCCATCTGGGACAACCGCGTGACGCAGCATTACGCCAACGCCGATTATCTCCCGGCTCGCCGTATCATGCACCGCGCGACAATCCTCGGGGATAAGCCTTTCTGGCGCGGCTGAGCATCCGAAGGTGTGATTGATATTTGCTCTTTTGGTGGTTATTATAACCACCAAATTTCACTTCATGGATGAAGGAATGACAAGCGCAGAGCTGATAAGGATGTTGAAAAAGTTGGGATGGCTACACGTGCGTACCAGAGGCAGCCACCACATTTTTGAAAAAGAAGGTGAGGCAAACCCTGTCGTGGTACCCCACCCAACCAAGGATTTGGCCCCGGGAACGTTGCATAAAATTCTTAAGCAACTGGGTGAGAAATGAATAAGTGGCGTGCCAACGAGTAGCGCTTTCAGGAGAGAGGAACGTATGAAATATCCTGTGTATTTGCACCAGGCCGAAAGTGGAAGCTGGTCAGGGTTTGTGCCGGATATTGAAGGCTGCTATTTCGCCGGAGACACCATCGATGAGGCTATCGATGACGCCCATGGCGCGATTAATGCTCATCTGGAATATCAAAGCGAGAAAGGCAGAGCGGTGCCTGTTGCTCTGACGATTAACGATCATAAAAATGATGAGAGTTGCCAGGGGGGCGTTTGGGGATTTGTTGATATCGATATTACCCGGTACGAAGGTAAATCGGTAAAATTGAATATTACGTTGCCACAATCCTTGCTGGCGAGAATCGATAGCTATGTCAGTGGTAATAGGGAGTACGCCAGCCGAAGTGGTTTTTTAGCAGAGCTGGCTCGCCGTGAATTAACTAAACGCCTGTAGCTTCTCATCACGAATATGGCCCGCCTGGTGCGGGCCTTGTTGTTTTTACAACTTAAGCCCGCACCTTCACCGTAACCAGCACCGCTGTCAGCAGCATCAGGCTGCCGGACAAGATAAGCGGGGCCAGCAGGCCGAGGTTATCCAGCGCGAGGCCGCCTATTGCCGCCCCGCAGGTGTTGGCCAGTTGAATCACGGCCACCTGAATTGACCCGGCTTTTTCCGCCTGATCCGCCAGCGAGCGGGTGATCCACGTTGACCAGCCGACCGGCACGAGGGCAAAGGCCAGCCCCCAGACAATAGCAATCACCGATGCCACGGCTTTGTTCGTCCCCCACAGCACCAGTACCGCCGCGCTGATAGCGAGAATTAATGGCGCGCAGGCCAGGGCCAGCTTGAGCGATCGTTTCAGGATCGGGGCGGAAAGAGAGGTGCCGACGAAGCTGGCAATACCGAAGCTCAGCAGCACCAGCGTCAGGCCGTCCACGTCAAAGCCCGCCAGGGTCATATAAACCGGGCGAATATAGGTAAAGAACGAGAACTGCCCGGCGAACGCCATGAAAATTGCCAGCATACCCGCCAGCACGCCCGGGCGTTTGAGCAGGCCAAACATGTTTTGCTTCTGGTGCGCCGCTTCCCCTGGCAGAGAAGGCAGCGCTTTCCAGACCCAAATAATACAGGCGATACCCATCAGGGCGGCGGCGTTAAAGACGTTGCGCCAGCCGATGATCCCCCCGAGGAAGCTGCCCAGCGGGGCGGCAATCACTAGCGCAATCGAGACGGCTCCGAAGATAACGGACAGCGCCTTAGGCACCGTGCGCGCGGGCACAAGGCGCATGGTCAGCGAGGCCGACATTGCCCAGAACCCGCCCAATGCCAGCCCAAGACAGGCGCGACCAAGCAGCAGCAGAGAGAAGTTGCCCGCGAACGAAACCAGCAGGCAGGAGGCGGTGAGCAGGACGGCAAAAAGCAGCACCACGCGGCGGCGATCGGTCGATCCTATCAGGTTGGTGACAAACAGGCTGGCAAACATCGCCACAAAGGCGGTGACCGTGACCGACTGCCCGGCAAGGCCTTCGGAGATATTCAGTTCCTGCGCCATCGGCGTCAGCAGGCTAACCGGCAAAAACTCAACGGTAATCAGGCAGGCCACGCAAAACGCGATGGCAAAGACTGCCGACCAGTTGGGGCGTGTTATCGAGGTTGCCGGAATGGTATGGGGGGCGGTTTCATTCATCCTGAAGTCCTGGGTCAAAGTTTGGGGCAAGCCTTCCAGTGTATCACCGCTTGCGCAACGTCTTTAACCTTTTGGCAACTTCACTCGGTATTGCGCGGCAGGCGTTCAAGATCCCTTTATCTGAATCAAACAAAAAATAAACAAATTTAACAAAAAACGAACAATTTTCTGGGGCTAAGAGAATAATATAACCCCCTAAATTTACGAGGCTTTTATCTCTCAATAATCATTTTCCCGAAAGGTTTACCTGGTCATTTCTTAGGCGTTATTAAGACCGAGCTTATGCAACATAAAGAATTGGTATCTATTACTTAAATAAAATTTAGCTTAATTTAGCCATACTTCGTAGCCCATCACGAATATATAAAAATTTCATCTTGAATTATTAAAGATAACTTTATACGGCACATTAAATAATGTGCTGGGGAAACGTTTGTCTTTAATTCTAATGAAACCACTGAGCATTCTAAGGAATTCCCACAGGATGTGGGGAATGCGTTATGCGGTCATTTAAGACCGATGATGATTCAAACGGAGTCATGAAGGATGCCTGACTCCGATGTGCGTTTTATATATGAAGGAATACCCATGAAATTAAGCAAAATCGCCTCTTCTCTGATCGCAACCGTTGCTCTGGTCAGCAGCGCCGCTAACGCAGCAGATCCTGTTACCGTTAATGGCGGGACCGTGCATTTCCAGGGCGAGCTGGTTAACGCCGCTTGTGCGGTAAGCACTCAGTCCGACGGCCAGATCGTTAAACTGGGCCAGTACCGTACCGCCGCTTTCACCAAAGTGGGCGATACCTCTTCCCAGATCCCATTCAACATCGTTCTGACCGATTGCGATAGCACCGTGGCGGCCACCGCTTCTGTGGCATTCACCGGCCAGACTGATGCGACCGACCCAACGCTGCTGGCGGTAAACTCAAGCGGGAACGCAACCACCGCGAAAGGCGTGGGTATCGAGATCCTGGATCGTACCTCTAAGACCCTGTCTCCGAACGGTTCTACCTTCTCTACCGCTCAGACTCTGAACGACGGTGAGAACACCATTCCGTTCACCGCTCGCTATAAAGCAACCGCTGCCACCGCGACTGCCGGTGCTGCGAACGCGGACGCAACTTTCGTTATGAAATACGAATAATCAGCCACGGCTGAGAGCACAGGGATGATTCAGCCTCACGGATGAGGCTTGTCCGACGCGAGTCCAGAGAGGACGATGATGATAAGGAAAATCCTGCTCCTGGCGATGCTGGCTGCGGTGAATCCCGTTCAGGCAAAGCGCATTGTGGTTATCCACGGTGGGGAAGTGCATATGCAGGGTGAGCTGGTTAACGGCGCCTGCGCCGTCGCGCCTGAAAGTCAGGAAATGACGGTGCAAATGGGCCAGTACCCGAGCAACGTATTTAAAGATGTTGGCAGCTACGCGCCGCCCAGCATCCCTTTTACCCTTCGGCTGACGGACTGTCGCCCGGAGGTTTATGACCATGTGGGCATCGCGTTTCAGGGATCTACTCCTGCGGAAGATCCTCTGGTCTTTCTGGCTACGTCCAGCGTAAGTGGCAATGACGCCAGCAGCGGCATTGGCCTCGCATTATTCGACCAACAGCAGCAGCTGATTATTCCCAATAGCGAACCGGCGTCTTATTCGGAAATAACTACGCAGGAAATGAGTTTTCATTTTACTGCCCGTTATCGCGCGGTTTCTAAGCATATGTCGCCCGGAAATATTCGCTCTGACGTCTGGTTCACGCTGGTTTATCCCTGAACCTCTGCTTTTCCATTCTGGCTATTTTGATGGTACCTGTCGTGATGAACAAATTATATAAAGCCGCTTCGGCACTGATGCTCTCTTTAATGATGATGACTTTTAATGCGCAGGCTGCGGGCGGTATTGCCCTGGGCGCTACGCGCGTTATTTATCCGGCCGACGCGAAACAAACTTCGCTGGCCATCACCAACAGCGATCCGAAAGAGCGCTTCCTGGTGAACTCATGGATCGAGAACGATCTCGGCCAGAAAGAGAAAAGTTTTGTGGTTACGCCGCCGCTGTTTGTCAGTGAGCCAAAAAGCGAAAACACGCTGCGTATTATCTATGCCGGGCCGGCGTTACCGACGGATCGCGAGTCTATTTTCTGGATGAACGTGAAGGCCATTCCTTCCGTGGATAAAAACAGCGTTGAGGGAAAAAACGTCCTTCAACTGGCGGTGCTTTCCCGCATCAAACTGTTTGTACGCCCTAAAAATCTGCAGATGCAGCCGGAAGATGCGCTGAAAGAGATTCGCTTCGCGCGCAACGGTCAGTACCTGAAGATCAGTAACCCGTCGCCTTACTACGTTTCACTGGTCAACCTGAAAATGGGGAGTGAAAAACTGCCTAACACCATGGTGGCACCGAAAAATAGCGTGCAGGTTGCCGTACCGTCCGGCGTTCAGGGGGCGGTGAGCTTCCAGACTGTGAACGACTACGGCGCGGTGACTAAAGCACAAGCGGGTGTCATGCAGTAACGCCAGGCGGGCAAAGGGAAGCAGGTAAATCATGAAGAGATCAGTCTCGCGTAAAGTGTTTACGCTAGCGCCGCTGGCGGCGACCATTGTGGCCTCATTTTGGCCCGCGTTCGCTGCCGCTGAGAGCTATTTCAACCCGGCATTTTTGTCGGACGATACCGCGGCGGTGGCGGATCTGTCTCGCTTCGAAAAAGGCAGCAGCCAGCCGCCGGGCGTTTATCGCGTGGACATCTGGCGCAACGATGAATTTGTTGCCACCGAAGACGTGCATTTTACGGCGACGGAATCGAAAGTCCCTGCTTCTGAAGCCGTGAAGTCCGGCGGGCTGACGGCCTGCCTCGACGTCGACTGGCTCAAGCGGCTCGGGCTGAATATGCTGGCGTATCCTGAGCTGGCGAAATATAAGTCCGGGGAGTGCGTCCCCTTGACCACGGCCGTGCCAGGCGCTGAAATGAGCTATGACTTTTCGCGTCTGCGACTGGATATTAGCCTGCCACAGGCCTCTTTAATCAACAGCGCCCGCGGTTACATTCCACCGGATCAGTGGGATGAAGGGATCCCGGCGGCGTTGCTGAACTACACCTTCACCGGCAACCGCGGCACTTACAACGACAGCTACTATCTGAACCTGCAAAGCGGCCTGAATCTGGGCCCGTGGCGCCTGCGCAATAACGGGGCCTGGAACTACACCAGCGGCGATGGCCACCACCAGAATCAATGGCAGAACATCAGTACGACGCTGCAGCGCACGATTATCCCGCTCAAGGGCGAGCTGGTCATGGGCGACAGCAACACCGGCAGCGATGTGTTCGACAGCCTCGGGTTTCGTGGGGCGCGCCTCTATTCTTCCGACAGCATGTACCCGGACAGCCTGCAGGGCTACGCGCCAACCGTGCGCGGGATTGCCCGCACCAACGCCAAGATTGTTGTCCGCCAGAACGGCTACGTGATTTATCAGAGCTATGTCTCTCCGGGCGCGTTTGCCATCAGCGACCTTAACCCGACCTCTTCAAGCGGTGACTTAGAGGTTACGGTAGAGGAGAAAGACGGCTCTGTGCAGAAATACTCCGTGCCTTATTCCACCGTGCCGATGCTGCAGCGTGAAGGCCGGTTTAAATATGATGTGGTGATGGGGGATTTCCGCAGCGGGAATAACCAGCAGGATAAGCCGTTCTTTACTCAGGGTACGTTGATTGCCGGTCTGCCGAACGGCTACACCGCCTATGGTGGGACACAGCTGGCAGAGCGCTATACCGCCGTTGCGTTAGGTGCCGGGAAAAACCTCGGTGACTGGGGGGCGATTTCGCTCGATCTTACCCATGCGCGCAGCAAGCTGGCGGATGACAGCGATCATCAGGGGCAGTCGCTGCGCTTCCTGTACGCCAAATCCCTGAGCGGCTACGGAACTAACTTCCAGCTGCTGGGCTATCGCTACTCCACGCGCGGTTTTTACACTCTGGATGATGTGGCCTACCGGAATATGGAAGGCTACCAGTACGAGTGGCAAAACAATGACAGCAACCGGCAGGAACTGGTGGCGACCAGCTATCACAACCTGCGCTACAACAAAAAGGGCCGATTTCAGGTCAATATCTCCCAGTCTCTGGGGGATTACGGCTCGGTCTATGTTTCCGGCAGCCAGCAAACTTACTGGGGAACCGATCAGGACAACACCTGGTACCAGCTGGGGTACTCCAGCGGCTGGCGCGGGATCAGCTACTCGCTTTCCTGGTCGTGGAGTAAGTCGCTCGGCCTGGCAGACACCAACCGGATTGTCGCCTTCAACCTTTCGATTCCGTTTAGCACGCTGCTTGGGCACGGTTATTCGCGCGATACGGCGCTGGATCGTGCCTACGCCACGATGGCCACAAGCCGCAGCTCTGACGGCAAAAACAGCTGGCAATCCGGGGTCGGCGGCACGCTGCTGGAAGGTCGCAACCTGAACTACAGCGTGAGTCAGGGGCATACCAGCAATAACGGCTATTCCGGCAGCGCCACTGCCAACTGGCAGGCCACGTACGGCACGCTTGGCCTGGGCTACAACTATGACCGCAACCAGCATGACTTCAACTGGCAGGCTTCCGGTGGCGTGGTCGGCCATGCGGACGGGGTGACCTTCAGCCAGCCGCTGGGCGACACCAACGTGTTGATTAAAGCGCCGGGCGCTTCCGGCGTCAGCATTGAAAACCAGACCGGGGTGAAAACCGACTGGCGTGGCTATGCCGTTATGCCGTATGCCACGGTTTACCGCTACAACCGCGTAGCGCTCGACACCAACACAATGGACAACCACACCGACATTGAAAACAACGTCAGCAGCGTAGTGCCGACGGAGGGTGCCCTGGTCCGCGCCACCTTCGATGCCCGAATTGGCGTGCGCGCCATCCTCACCGTTAAACGCGGCGACCGCCCGGTGCCGTTTGGTTCCGTGGTGCGGGAAGAGCAAAGCGGTGTGACCAGCATGGCCGGTGACGACGGGCAGATTTACCTCAGCGGCCTGCCGCTGAAAGGCAAATTGCTGATCCAGTGGGGCGACGGGAAGGGTTCCCAGTGCCGCGCCAACTATTCCCTGCCGGAAGAGAGCCTGAAACAGGCTGTCGTCATGGCAACCGCCACCTGTTCATAGCGTGCGGAGAGATTCAGGAAGATGAAAATGAAACTGAAAAATTTGATGGCCGGGTCGCTGCTGCTGGCGTTTGCTGCCCCAGCTCTGGCGACGGTTTGTGAAAACGAGCTTAAGGTCCCAACCGATATTTCGTACGACCTGTCTGACAAATTTAATAGTAGCAACAACAACGTCGGGCAGATCGTGACTCTGAGTGAAAAAACAGGGCTGATTGGGGTGAATGCCATCTGTCCTAAAGGAACGTCGGGGAATACCACCAAGCGTAGCTATGTTACCGATTTACCCATTCAGGAAGTGGTGGGGAGTTATAAATATCTGAAGATAAATGACTACCTTAATGGCGCCATGAAAATAAACGACAGCTATGCAGGTGATTTTTATCCGCCGGTGAGCTACATGCAAATGGGGTCGCACCCTAACGTATCGAAGAACAAACCTTTTGGGGTCACGGATTCGAAGCTGGTGTTTCGCCTTAAAGTCACCCGCCGTTTTATTAACATGGTGCCGATTCCACGCCAGACGATGTTCCGGGTCTACGTAACGACGACCTCTGCGGACCCGTTAGATACCGTCGTTTACACCATCAGCTACAGCGGCAAAGTTGAAGTCCCGCAGACCTGCGAAATCAACGCCGGGCAGGTGGTGGAGTTTGATTTTGGCAGCATCGGGGCATCGTTATTCAGCCAGGCCGGGGCCGGTAACCGCCCGCAAAGCGTGACGCCGCAAAGTAAAACGGTCGGCATCAAATGCACTAATATCGATGCCCAGGCTTACCTCACGCTGCGCCTTGAGGCTGAGAAAAGCAGCGGCAATATGATGATATCCGATAACAGCGATCTGGGCTTTATCGTGGCGAACGCCAGCGGTACGCCGCTGACGCCAAACAACCTTGGCAGCAAGATTAATTTCCAGCTTGATGATGCCGCTGCGGCCCGGGTGGGAATTCGCGCCTGGCCGGTCAGCGTGACGGGCGTTAAGCCGAAGGAAGGGCCGTTCACGGCTCGTGGCTATCTGCGCGTTGATTTCGACTAAGGGGACCTGATGAACAAGTTTATCCTGAGCGCGCTGGCGCTGGTCCCGATACTCTGCGTGCCCTCAGTGAAAGCGGCTTCGCCGCTGGGGGAAATCAACGTTGAGCTGCATGGAACAATCGTGGATTACACCTGTGTCGTGGAGACGGGCGGGGACAATAAGACGGTGAAGCTTGGCTCGTGGCCGACCAAACAGCTGCGCACCGCCGGGAGCACAACTCAGGCAATGCCGTTTAACCTGAAGCTAACCGGCTGCCCGCCGAGCGGTACCGCCTCTATCACCTTTAATGGCAAGAGTACCGGCACGGGACTGCTGGCGCTAAACGCTGCCAGTACGGCGAAAAATGTGGCCATTGAGCTACTGAATGAGGATAAGTCCCGATTGTTGTTGAATGATGCCAGTAAAACGATGCCGGTTGATGCCAACGGCGATGTGACGCTCAAGTTTTGGGCAAACTATATTGCCACGGCGGACAACGCGGATGCCGGGCTGGCCAATGCGGATGCGACGTTTCTGATTAACTACAATTAAAGCATCGTTAATGGTTCCAGAAAATAACCGGGAGGAGTCTTCCCGGTATTTCCGCTTCCGGTGCGTAATGGTCCTTTATAGCAGTTCATGCACCTTGGCATAGTCAATCAGCTCGACAATGGAAGTGAGTCCGAGTTTAGAGAATATATTAGCTTTATGTGCGCTAATGGTCTTGTTACTCAGTAATAGCTGTTCGGCAATCTCTTTATTCGACAGGCCGTTTGCCAAATAACGCAAGACTGTGATTTCGCGGTTGGATAACGGCATATCGTCCATCGTTCCCCGGCGTGATTTATGGCTGCTGATAAAATGCAGCGTTTCCGAAGGGAAAAAGGAGTAGCCAGAAAGCAACATTTCAACCGCGTTAAATATATCTTCCTGTTCCTTACGTTTGCTCACAAATCCGTTGGCGCCGGCCTGAATAGCGCGCCCTGCGTAAAACGACTCTGATTTTGACGACAGGAAAAGGATTTTGGTTTTTTCCTGTAATCCTTTGATTCTTTTAAGTAATGTAAAGCCATCTGTGTTGGGGAGTTCAACGTCAAGAATCACCAGATCGACTGGATTCGCGCGCATATAGTCGATAACTTCCCGACCATCATCTGTTTTTAAAACAACATTAATATCTTTATTTTTCTGGAGGAGAACTTCTATCGACATTCTGACAATAGGATGCTCGTCCATAATGATTACGGATGCCGGTTTCATTTTTTTTTGCCTCGATTGTTTGATAAAAACATCGCTTTGACACAGCGTCAATGGCAGCGAAAGTGATAAACAGTGAGTTGGCGGTTGCCGGTCTTTATGCGGGAACCTCCTTGTTTTTTTTAACTCTCTTCCTTTTTAAATTCGTTATTGTCGGCGGGAGAATGACTGCCTAAATAACTTCACATGTAATCCTTATAGATGCCATGGCAAATATAAATATGTGATGAGGTGATTATACAGCGCAGTTTTTGTGGGAAAAGTCTGATGTTCCTGGAATAAGTCTAAGTCAATACGAAATGCTGTGTAGTTAATTGACCTTTTTCTAAATTGAATTAACGAACCTAATTTTTTAGTTAAGGTGGGTTAAAAGACTTTTTATTGGAGAAAAAATGACATTTAGTTCTGAATGTTGTTATTTTGTTTTGGATCAAAAAGTGCTGAATGGCGTCATAGCGGAATAATTGCTTCCAGGAATAGTTGTAATTGTTAATTTTTTGTTTGTTTTTAACTCAATTTGAACATTGAAATTAAGTAAATTCTTAAAATATCTTATGCCTCAGTAGGTTAGTTCGATAGCCAATGTGCGCTATTTGCAACAGAAATTTCATGTAGAAGGTGCAGCAATTTACTGCGGTTATCGAGCGCCAGTCGGGTCAGCAAAACGTTGAAGCGATAAACGACGTAATGATAGGGTTTCTCAAGTAAAAGGGCGATTGATTTCAATGACTCTCCGCGGCTCAGCGCCAGTAAAATCGCCCACTCTCTGAGGGAAAAAACCTGCGTGTCGTAACTCGCCGCCAAATCTGGGGCGCCGGGGCTTAAAGCCTGTTTCAGTTTGTCCGGGGGTAGACGACGCTCGACAATCTTGCAGCCAACGGCCTGCTGAATAAATCGTGTGATTTCGGGCTTTCGCTGCGCGCTAAGCAGCATGATTTGGTGTTGCGGCGTGGTGATAATTTGTTGGCGAATGGCCTTCAAAACGTCAAGTGTGGGGATCTCCAGGCTGTCGAGGTCGACGATCAGTCGCGGTACGGGAGAGTGCACCTGATGCGCGATAACGTCATCCAGCGAAGAGAGCACGGGAATGTTAAGGCGATGGAAAAGAGTGCCGGTGATTGCGCTGCTGAGAAAATTGTCGGCAGAAACGAGGATGGCATCGGGCTTCTTTGGTTTTTGCCCCCCAATCAATTGCTGTTGAATATATTCGAGTCGATCAAAAAAAAGTGGCGCGGTGGAGTTGGCGGGGTTTAGAAGATAATCAGTCCTGGTACGACGGTGTTTATTTCGCCTCATAGCTGCGCACATAAGCCTGCTCACAATGACAAGGTATCAGAGAGCAGCCAGCGTTTATGCGGCCATAAATAGCCTTGCCCGAAGCTGGCACCTGACTGGCGAGCGAGCTCGAGATGATGTGTGTCTTCGATACCTTCGATGATAATGTGAGGTGAAATGTCCGCGCACCGTGCGACCAGGCGTTGAAGTGCCCTGGGATTTTTACCGAGCGTCCAGAATGCTTGCTTATCAATTTTTACTCCGCCGACATCAATGGCGTAGCGGTGGAAGCTTTCAATACAGCCCTCGGTAAGGTCATCCAGCCATACCGATATCCTTTGTTGCTGTAACAGCTTAATTCGCTCCCGCAGGCAAAGCTGATGCCGCCTGGAGCACGTATCAAAAAGTGGAGCATCCTGTATCTCAATTGTTATCCATGATTCACAAACATCAAGCAGCCGGGCGAATAGCCGCTCGTCAATCAGCGCCATAATGGGAAGGTTAAGGAAGAAGCTACCGGATGCCTGTCGGGACTTCAGCAGGTTGGCCTGACGGCAAAAAAGCGCCACGCTGTCGGCTGCCGACAGGTTCGCAAAAAAAATCTCGGAATCGCGTGATGGCGCGGCGAGCTGGCTGAGTACTTCGTGGCTAATAACGTGTCCGCTAAATAAATTAACAATCGGTTCCAGACGGAAACCGGAAATATGCTGGTCAACAGATAATAAATTGTTATCTCTAGAAATATTTATCATTATTTTGTCGCTAATTGTGACAGCTATAACTGAATTGCTGAGCAATCAATGCCCTGAGAGGAAGAGGTGGTGTGCTTTCAGCAAATTTGGAGATTTTTCTGAGCGTATTCTCTCAGCGCCTCGAATGAGTGAATACCGGGGATGGCTTATTCCAGGTTGCGAAAATTCGCAACCCTGAAGAGTGAAGGGCGCGTTTTTTTTATAATTAAGAGTAATTCCCTGGCATAATAAGAAAGTACTTAATTAAATAATTCAATCCAGCAAGAACGGCAGATTGAGTTTGATATAATTCATGAGTTTATATTGGCTCTTGATATTAAGTTTTTTCATAATCGACAGTCGTTTATCCCGCGCCGTATTTTCATCAATATGCATAATAAAAGCCGCGTCAATCAGCGAGTAACCACAGGCCATTAGCTTCAGTAATTCACGCTCCTGCATGTTGAAATGCCGCGTTGTGCAGTAGTGGCAAATAGACGTGGGCACGGGCAGGGTGTTTTTTTTGCGCCGTTCTGGATCTATCCAGGGGGCCAGTTTGAGCCTGACATCTTCAACCTCATCCTCACGGTAGATAGACGGCAGCATATACAGGCAGGGACGAAACATCAGGTTCTCCTGATCCTGCTTTTTACAGATGAGGATCACCCGCTGATGGCGCGTCGTCTGCGGTATTTTGTAGCAGTTGGCGGTTGACCAGTTGTCGTCTAGCGCGAAAAAAACCAGATCGGCGACGTCCTGGTGCGCCAACGGTAGGAAATGATAAGTCTCGCTAAACTGACGGCAGAGCTGCTGGATAATAATTTTAATGCCATTGGCAAAATGGCTATTTCTTTCACAGATAGCAACGGTAAGCATGCCTTCCTCCGGGCTGGTTGACTATTAAAAAAATGATAGTGAAAAAAACTCGGATTATGAATGTGTTACGACTTAACCCCGCAGGTGTGGAGGATGAATTATTGCCAGGCCATTTCCTGGGAGTAGCAGAAAAAACGGCAAAAAAACGCTTTGGGTAAAGTTTTCTGCTGTTACGCCGATGATTAAGACTTGTCTTACAGGGAATGAGAAGCAATGTTAAACCGTATCAAAATCGTTACAAGCTTACTGGTCGTCCTGGGGCTGTTTGGCATTTTGCAGATAGCTTCCGGCGGATTGTTCTTCAATGCGCTGAAGCAGGACAAAGAAAATTTCACCGTTCTACAAACCATTCGTCAGCAGCAGTCAACGCTGAACGGCAGCTGGGTCGCGCTGTTGCAGACCCGTAACACCCTGAACCGCGCCGGTATTCGCTATATGATGGATGCCAATAAAATTGGCAGCGGTGCAACCGTTGAAGAACTGATGGCGATTGCCAGCACTTCGCTGAAACAGGCTGAGGTTGAGTGGGCGGCTTATGAAGCTTTACCGCGCGATCCACGCCAAAGCGACGCGGCCGCACAAGCAATTAAGCGCAACTACGATATTTATCACGGTGCGCTGGCAGAGCTGATTCAACTGCTTGGCGCGGGGAAAATTAATGAATTCTTCGATCAGCCAACCCAGGGGTATCAGGATGGCTTTGAGAAGCAATACGTTAACTATCTGCAGCAAAACGACCACCTTTATCAGGAAGCGGTCGACAGCAGCAACAGCTCTTACAGCATGGCGATTTGGATCCTGATTGGCGTCCTGATTGTGGTGCTGGTGGTGATCCTTGTGGTCTGGCAGGGGATCCGCACCACGCTTATCTCTCCGCTGAATCGCCTGATCGAAAGCATTCGCCACATCGCCAGCGGCGATCTGGTGCGCAAAATCGACGTGGAAGGCACCAACGAAATGGGGCAGCTGGCCGAGAACCTGCGCCATATGCAAAACGAGCTGGTGATTACCGTGGGTGAGGTCCGCAACGGCGCGAATGCCATTTATAGCGGCGCCAGCGAGATTTCCATCGGCAATAACGATCTCTCTTCTCGTACCGAACAACAGGCGGCTTCGCTTGAGGAAACGGCCGCGAGCATGGAGCAGCTGACTGCCACGGTTAAACAGAATGCTGAAAACGCCCGTCAGGCTAGCCAGCTGGCGCTAAGTGCCTCTGAAACCGCGCAGCGCGGCGGTAAAGTCGTGGACAATGTGGTGCATACCATGAGCGAAATTGCCGGCAGTTCGCAGAAAATTGCCGACATTATTAGCGTCATTGACGGCATCGCCTTCCAGACCAACATCCTGGCTCTTAACGCCGCCGTTGAAGCTGCCCGTGCGGGTGAGCAGGGACGTGGTTTTGCCGTGGTAGCCGGGGAAGTGCGTAATCTGGCGCAGCGTAGCGCGCAGGCCGCGAAAGAGATCAAAACCCTGATTGAGGATTCGGTTAGCAAGGTGGATACCGGCTCAACGCTGGTTGAAAGCGCCGGGGAAACCATGGGGGAAATCGTTAATGCGGTGACCCGCGTAACCGATATCATGGGTGAGATTGCCTCTGCTTCTGACGAGCAAAGCCGCGGGATCGATCAGGTTGGATTAGCGGTTGCAGAAATGGACCGTGTGACCCAGCAGAACGCCGCGCTGGTGGAAGAGTCTGCCGCCGCCGCCGCTGCGCTGGAAGAACAGGCCAGCAGGCTCACGCAGTCCGTTTCCGTATTCCGTATCGCTCAGGAACGCCAGGCCAAAGCCCAGGCCGCTGCGCCGAAGGCTGTTGTGACGACGGCTGCCCCGCGTAAAGCCGTGGCTGCTACGTCTGACGATAACTGGGAAACCTTCTGATTCGAGCTGTATAGGAACAACAAGGCGGGTAGCTCAATGCTGTCCGCCTTTTTTATATCCTCGCTACCATTTCCAGCGCGTCGCTGTCCTGAAGCCAGTCGCGCGAATTGATCCTCAGCATTTCCATAAAGGTCGTCCCTGCGGTGGACAGCCGCCCTATACTGGGGCAAACGATGTTCACGCTGGTTGCCGGCAGCACTTCTTTAAGCGCCAGTGGCCGAAGGTTTTTTTCATAGCCAGGAAAGCGAAGCCTGACCGAAGTCCACATGCTGACAATGGGCGCCTGTTCCATCATGCGCGCCATAATCCACGGCGAGGAGCAGTGCACAATCGTCGGCGGAAGCGGCAGGTTATAGCGGCGGAAGACCTGGCCCAGAATAGAGTGCTCTCCCGGCTCATCCCAGTCCAGCCAGGGAAATTGCATCAGGCTTTTCAGCGTGGTGGTGTGGGTGACGGGATGATGCTCGCCGGCAATAATGGTGTTGCTGAGGGCGTAGAGCGTTTCCTGGTAAAACGTGCCGATGGGCGTTCCGCTGGCACTGGTCATCACCGCCATATCCAGCCGCTGATTAGCGAGCGCATCCAGAATCTGGAGCGGCCTGCCTTCCATGGCGATTAACTTCACGCCGGGATAGCGGCTCTGGTACTGGCTCATTGTGGTACTAAAGGGACCGTAAGAGGCGGCGGAGGTAAATCCAATGCGCAGCTGACGCATGGCTTTTCCGAGCAGATTATCGATTTCATCCCGCGCCTGATGTAGCGAGCGATCGATATCCCTGGCATGGCGCAACAGCACTTGCCCGTACTCATTTAGCGTCACCCCCCGTGATGAGCGTTGCAAAATTGGCATGCCGATTTCCGTCTCCAGCTCCTGAATGGTTTTGGAAATAGCGGGTTGAGTGAGATGCAGCGCCCGGGCGGCCTTGCCTATGCTGCCCTGTGCGGCAACTTCCAGTAATACATCTAATTGATTTATTTTGATTTTCATTTGTCACTCCGCCATCGGCTTTCGCCATAGTGCAAAAAATGCACTTTCAGGATACGAAGAATATAACCAAAGCCATAACTAATTTTTATGTTTGCGATGTTCTTTTTTTATGCAGATAGTCGAATCACCCTCAGAAGTCACAGCCCGACATGCAAAAAATAATGAGAAGGAAGTGAGCATGAAATCATCTGCAAATACTGCCTCTGCGGCTAGCGGGTTGATCGCCGCGATGCCGCCTCAAAGCCGTCCTCTGGAAGAGCGAACCAGCGCTAAGTCTCTGGTGGCGGTAACATTGGGAAACGGATTAGAAATCTATGATTTTGCGGTTTATAGCTTCTTTTCAGTGATTATTGGCCACCTTTTTTTTCCCTCCAGTAATGACTATGTTTCGCTGCTGCTGGCGGTAGCGACCTTTGGCGTCGGTTTTGTGATGCGCCCATTGGGCAGCCTGGTGCTGGGTAACTATGCGGATAAGCATGGCCGCCGTTCCGGGATGACGTTGATCCTCGGACTGATGGCCCTTGGCGTGATGCTGGTGGCGTTTGCGCCGACTTACAGCCAGGTCGGAATACTGGGGCCTATCGTGTTGATTGCTGGCCGCCTGCTGCAAGGTTTTTCCGCCGGGGGCGAAATCGGCGCGGCAACCAGCTGGCTGATGGAGGCCGGAGATAAATCCCGGCGCGGGCAGCGGGTGAGCTGGCAGATGACCAGCCAGGGCGGCGCCGCGCTGTTTGGGGCGGCAATGGGAGCAGGATTGAGCCACTACCTCAGCGAAGAGGCCCTGTACGATTGGGGCTGGCGCGTGCCCTTTATTCTGGGTCTGGCGATCATGCCCATTGGGATGTACATCCGGCGCCATTTGCCGGAAACGCATCATACTGAAGCGACTCCCCAAAAGGAGAACTCGGCCAAAATCCTCTGGCGGGAGCATCGTCGGGCTCTGCTGTTGGGCATTTTGCTGATAATGAAAGGCACGACAACGTTCTACATCATCATTTATTACATGCCTGCATACATGGTGAACACGCTGCACATGCCGGCGGCGACCTCCTATTGGATAAGCCTGACGGCGGCGCTGATGACGCTCCTGATCCCTTTTTTCGCAGGAAAGTTGGCGGACAGGCTGCCCAGACGTAAGCCGATCATGACGTTCTGCTTTGCCGTTTCACTCTTGTTGGTTTGGCCAATCTTCGCGTCGATTTTGAACGGTATGCCGCTGTGGATCACTATTGCGTTAATCGCTGTCGATCAGGTGCTGGCGAATGTGTGCACGGTGGTGCTGTTCCTGCTGCTGCTCGAAGCATTTCCGAAAACGGTTCGGGCCTCGGGCATCAGCATTGTGTATGCCGTTGGCGTCACCCTATTTGGCGGCTTTGCGCAATTTAACGTGACCTGGTTGCTTAAAGCGACGGGTCAGCCGATGACGCCGGCCTGGTATCTGATTTTTTGCTCTTTCGTTTCGCTGGCGGCGCTGCTTGTCTGGCGGGAACGGAAAACGCAACCTGACGCTTAATACAAGGAGCTACCTATGTTGATTAAAGAGATTCTGGATCGTGAAGAAGAGATGATCGCCCTTCGGCGTGATTTCCACCAAAACCCGGAACTGGGGTTTGAAGAGTTCCGCACCAGCGATCGTATTGCTGAACTGCTGACCGGCTGGGGTTATGAAGTACATCGCGGGTTAGGCGGCACCGGGGTGGTTGGGACGCTAAAAGTGGGAAGCGGTAGCAAAAGATTGGGGATCCGCGCCGATATGGACGCGCTGCCGATGCAAGAGCAAACCGGGCTGCCCTGGGCAAGCCAGGTGGAAGGTAAGATGCATGCCTGCGGGCATGACGGCCACTGCGCCATTCTGCTTTCTGCGGCTCGCTACCTGGCGGAGAAGAAGCCTTTTAACGGGACGCTGCATCTGATCTTTCAGCCGTCGGAAGAAAAGATCGGCGGTGCTAAGCGGATGATCGACGACGGTCTGTTCAGGCTGTTCCCGTGCGACGCGGTGTTTGGGCTGCATAATTTCCCCCTGATCCCCGCCGGTCAGTGGGTGACGAAGCCGGGGGCGCTAATGGCCTCTTCTGACAGCCTGACTATCACGCTGGAAGGTAAAGGTGGGCATGGTTCGATGCCGGAGCACTGTATCGATCCTACGATTGCCGGAGCCTCTATTGTGATGGCGCTGCAAACTATTGTCTCTCGCAATATCGATCCGCAGGATGCGGCGGTGGTGACCGTGGGCAGCCTGCAGAGCGGCACAACACACAACATTATTCCGCACACAGCCGTGCTGAAGCTGAACATGCGTGCCTTTAAAAAAGAGGTTCGTGAGGCGCTCAAACAACGGGTTGAAACCCTCGTCCACGCTCAGGCGGAAAGTTTTGGCCTGAAGGCCTGTATAGAGGTGGATTTTGGTTATCCGGTGACGATAAATAACGAAGCACAGACGGCATTCGCGCTTCAGGTTGCCCGGGATACGTTCGGCGCGGATAACGTCGCGGATCCTCAGCAGGTGAAGAGCATGATGGGCAGCGAGGATTTCTCTTTTATGCTGGAAGAGGTGCCGGGGTGTTATCTCTGGCTGGGTACGGCGACGGGGAAAGACGACTATTCAGTGCATCATCCTCTGTATCAGTTTAACGATGCCTGTATTTCGGTGGGGGCTACATATTGGGTTCGGTTGAGTGAGGCATTTTTACGCTGAGAATTTCCCCCTGACGCTTTCCTTTGCGGGAGCGTCAGGGGGCGGAGCGTTACTCGGCGTCTTTCGGGGCTTCGCGGTTTTCCAGTTCGGTCAGTCGCTGCTCCAGCAGAGCCAGTTTCTCGCGGGTGCGCAGCAGGACCTGAGTTTGCACGTCAAACTCTTCGCGGCTCACAAGGTCAAGACGGGTCAACTGAGACTGCAGGATCTGGCGTACTTTCTTTTCCACATCATCCCCGAACTCACGAATCCCTTTCGGCATTGACTCATGGACCTGGCGGGCGATTTGTTCAATTTTTTTCGGGTCAATCATAGCGGCTTCCATTATCTGGCGAGTAATAGGGCTAATTGTAATGCCTGATTGCCAGGGGATAAACTGGAAATGTTGCCTGTGTAATCGTTGCCCACAAAAATGATTAGCGCTATAGTGAACCTGCTTATTCTCAGGGCGGGGCGAAACTCCCCACCGGCGGTAAATCAGCGAACGCTGAAAGCCCGCGAGCGCTTCAGGCTTTGCCTGAAGGTCAGCAGATCCGGTGTAATTCCGGGGCCGACGGTTAAAGTCCGGATGGGAGAGAGTAACGATCACGTCAGGCCCTGGCCTGCCCGCGTTATTTTTTTAGCTCCTAAGACTGCCCTGATTCTGGTAACCATAATATTAATGAGGTTTTTATTACCATGAATCAGACGCTACTTTCTGCATTTGGCACCCCGACTGAGCGCGTTGAGCGTGCTCTTGATGCGCTTCGCGAAGGCCGTGGCGCTATGGTTCTCGACGATGAAAATCGTGAGAACGAAGGCGATATGATCTTCCCGGCTGAAACCATGACCGTGGAGCAAATGGCGCTGACCATTCGCCACGGGAGCGGCATTGTTTGCCTGTGCCTGACCGACGAACGCCGTAAACAGCTCGATCTGCCGATGATGGTCGAAAACAACACCAGCGCTTTCGGCACCGGGTTTACCGTGACCATCGAAGCCGCTCACGGCGTGACAACCGGCGTTTCCGCAGCCGACCGTCTGACCACCGTTCGTGCAGCTATTGCCGACGGCGCTAAGCCGAGCGACCTGCACCGCCCTGGTCACGTTTTCCCGCTGCGTGCGCAGCCGGGCGGCGTGTTAACTCGCGGCGGCCACACCGAAGCCACTATCGACCTCGTTTCCCTGGCCGGTTTCAAACCTGCGGGTGTGCTGTGTGAACTGACCAACGACGACGGCACCATGGCGCGTGCGCCGGAGTGCATCGAGTTTGCCCGCAAACATAATATGGCGGTTGTGACCATCGAAGATTTGGTGGAATATCGCCAGGCGCAAGCGCGTAAAGCCAGCTAAAAAAGTAAAGCCCGGTCAGCGCGATCGGGCTTTTGTTATTCACTCCCGCCTCGCTGTTTTCGTCTTTTCAGACCTGTTCAAAATTTCTGATGATCATCATCATGCTTATCTGAGTTCTTCCCACAAAAATTGGGCGTAATCTGTGTGTATTGAATCTTAGCCATTTAAGGACACCATCATGACAAGCCCACGTATGCCCGCGCTGTTCCTTGGCCACGGTAGCCCGATGAACGTGCTGGAAGATAACCGCTATACCCGCGCCTGGGCTCAGCTCGGCGAAACGCTGCCGCGGCCAAAAGCGATTGTGGTGGTGTCGGCCCACTGGTTCACCCGTGGAACGGGCGTGACCGCGATGGAAGCGCCGAAGACGATTCACGACTTTGGTGGTTTTCCTCAGGCGCTGTATGACACGCATTACCCGGCACCTGGCTCGCCTGAGCTGGCGCAGCAGCTGGTTGAATTATTGGCACCAACGCCGGTGGCGTTAGATAAAGAGGCATGGGGCTTTGACCACGGCTCGTGGGGAGTGCTGATCAAGATGTACCCTAACGCGGATATCCCGATGGTGCAGCTGAGCATTGACAGCACGAAGCCGGCAGCCTGGCATCTGGAGACTGGCCGCAAACTGGCCACGCTACGTGACCAGGGCATTATGCTGGTGGCGAGCGGTAACGTGGTGCATAACCTGAGAACTGCGCGCTGGCACGGTGAAAATACACCTTACCCCTGGGCTGAGTCGTTTAACGACTATGTTAAAGCCAACCTGACCTGGAAGGGGCCTGCGGAGGAGCATCCGCTGGTGAACTATCTCAGTCATGAAGGCGGTTCACTGTCTAACCCGACGGCGGAGCATTTCCTGCCGCTACTTTATGTCCTGGGCGCGTGGGACGGCAAAGAGCCGGTGACGATTCCGGTCGACGGCATAGAGATGGGATCGCTAAGTATGCTGTCGGTTGTGGTAGGATAAACAAAAAAGCGCCCAATGGGCGCTTTTTTAATGCTCTATTCCACAAAGATATGCGGATAGAAACGGGAAAGATCCTGCGTAATAAGCTCGCGATCCTCACGAATCCCGATCCCTGCAGGCTGATCGTTAATAAGCCAGCTGCCAATCAGCGTATAGCTGTCGCCGAATTTTGGTAGCGGATAGAACTGCTGGACGATCATGCCTTCTTCGCCGTACGGCCCGTCAACGCGCGCGATCTCCTGGCCATTCTCGATGATCTTCACGTTGGCGCCTTCGCGGGAGAAGATTGGCTTCACGACGTATTTTTCCATCGGCGGGAAGTTATCTTCGGCGAAATAAGCCGGCAGCAGGTTAGGGTGGCCCGGGAACATCTCCCACAGCATCGGCAGCAGGGCTTTGTTGGAGATAATGCTTTTCCAGGCTGGCTCCAGCCAGCGCACGCCGGCATCTTCCAGCTTGGTGGAGAACATCTCGCGGAGCATGAATTCCCACGGGTAGAGCTTGAACAGGTTGCTGATAACCTGATCCTGCAGGTCGGTAAACTGACCTTTTTCGCCGAGGCCAATTTCCTCGATAAACAGGAACTCACTGGCGACGTCAGATTCGGCGGCGCAGTCCTGCAGATACTGCACGGTGCCGCGATCTTCTACCGTGTCCTGACAGCAGGCAAAGTGCAGCAGATTGAAACCATGCTGCTGCTTGAGTTCGGCGAAACGTTCGATCAGCTTTTCCTGCAGGCTGTTGAACTGGTCTGCGCCTTCGGGCAGATTGCCCGCCGCCACCTGATCTTCAAGCCAGATCCACTGGAAGAAAGCCGCTTCATACAGCGACGTTGGCGTATCGGCATTGTTTTCCAGCAGCTTGGGTTCACCCACGCCATCCCACGCCAGATCCAGGCGGGAATAAAGGGAGGGCTGCTGGCTGCGCCATGATTGGCGAACAAATTCCCAGGTGTGTTTCGGAATGCGGAAACGGGCCATTAGCTCGTCGCTGGCCACCACTTTTTCCACAACCTGCAGACACATTTGATGCAGCTCGGCGGTGACCTCTTCCAGGCGTTCAACCTGAGCCAGCGTGAGCTTGTAATAGGCGTCTTCACACCAGTACGGCTCCCCGTACATGGTGTGAAAATTGAAGCCGTATTCCGTGGCTTTTTCGCGCCAGTCCGGGCGTTCAACGAGAGAAACTCTTTCCATGATTTATCAGCCGCCCATCGAACGGCTGCTGCCGGAGGTGGCGCTGCTGCGCTGCATGGTGGATTGCTTGGCCACTGACTCACCAAAGCCGCCGCGAGTCACCGTTGAGGTGGTCGCAGGTTTTGGTGCCATCGCACTTTTCGGAACGGTTGTCGTCCGGCCTGGGGTGGCCGCGCCGTAGCTTTTACCGCTGGCATCGGCGTACTTGCCGTAAGCCGGGCTGGCCGGGTTTTTTGAGGTAAACAGCGGCTGCTGCGCAAAGCCCGCGCCGCCGCCCATCAGACGGCCCATCATGTAGCCCGCCATCAGCGGCATCCAGAAGCTGCCGCTTTGCTGCGGTTGAGCCTGAGCCTGGCTTTCGCCGGCAAGGCTTGCCTGAGCAGGGGCTGGCTGGCACTGGCCTTCGCCAAACTCGGCCACGCAGGCTTCACGGGAAGCGTACTTCGGTGCCGTGCGCTCGGCTTCTTTCAGAGCGTTATTATAGGCGGTGGTACATTCCGCGCTTTTGCTCGGGTTTGCCTGCGAGCAGTCGTCCGCGTTTTGGTACATTGAGACGGTTTCGTCGCTTTGTTCACAGCCGGCCAGCATAAAGACGGCGGTGACCGCCAACGCCACCGGCGTTAAATGGCGTGCGTTCCAGCTTTTGCGGAACGATGAATGATTTATATTTTTTGTCCGTTTCATTTAATCAGTCCTGAGCCCAGTAGGTTTGGTGCTAAGGATAGGGGATGAGCGGTTGAAATTGAAGCGATGTTGGCCTGTTGGCAGGAGATCTTTACGTTGCCTTACGTTCAAACGCGAGACAGAAAAAAAGGGGCGTAAAAATACGCCCCTTTCGTTAGCATTCCGGCGATTAATTAGCGAATGGGTTCGCTTTTTTCCCGCTGGTGGCCGCAGCCGGAGTGGCATGAGTTGCCTTAGTGGAAGCCGTCGCTGGCGCGGTGTTGTAACCGTCAGCGCGGGCATCCTGCTCTGGGGTTTCCGGCGCAACGCTGTCCGCAGAGGTTGAAACCGGTTTGCCCAGCGTATTGTTCAGCGCAATCAGATCTTGCTCGTTCAACGTACCCAACGCTGATTTAATATTCAGCTGGTTAATCAGGTAGTTATAACGTGCGCTGGAGAGTTGCTGTTTGGCGTTATACAGCGTGGTGGTCGCATCCAGCACGTCAACGATAGTACGGGTACCCACCGAGTAACCGGCTTCCATCGCATCCAGGGAGCTTTGCGCAGACACCACGGCCTGTTTGTAAGCGTTGATGGTGCTGATAGAGGCGTTCACGTTATTAAAGGAAGAACGCACGGTCTGTACCACGCTGCGGTGCGCGCTTTCCAGCTGCTCGCTGGCACCCACAAAGTTGTACTGAGCCTGTTTAACCTGAGAGTTAACCTGGCCACCCTGGTACAGCGGCAGGGAGAAGCTCAGGCCAACCTGGTTCTGCCCTTTATAGCTGTTGTCATACTGCGAATTGCCGGAAGTTTTAGAACCATTGTAGCTGCTGTTAGTGACGCCGCTGGATGCGTTCAGGCTCAGCGTCGGCAGATGACCATCTTCAGCCAGGCGAATTTGTTCGCGCGCCAGATCCTGGCTCAGGCGAGCCTGAAGCAGGCTAAGGTTGCGTTTTTCAGCATCTTTTAGCAGGTTGTTGACCGCATCTGGCTTGCTGGTTTTGAAACCGTCTACGTTCAGAGAAGCCAGGCTCAGATAGTCGTTCCCGGTGACCTGACGCAGTGATTCCACCGCGTTGTCCAGGTTATTACGGGCGGTGACTTCATTCGCCAGCACGGTGTCGTACTGCGCGCGGGCGTTCTGCACGTCAGTGATGGCGACCAGGCCTACGTTAAAGCGCTGAGTGGTTTGATCCAACTGGCGGTAAATGGCCTGTTTCTGCGCTTCAGTATAGGAAAGCGCGTCAATGGCGCTCAGCACGTTGAAATAGGCTGTGGCCGTGTTCAGGATCAGAGACTGCTGATCGGTCTGGAAGCTGACGTCCTGAATCCCTGCGGTTTTTTCCTGCAGGCTCAGTGCGCGCCATTTCGACATATCAAAAATGGTTTGCGTCAGCTGTAACGTTGCGCTGGTCGTGTTGGAGTTAATACCGTTAGAGTCGCGGAAACCGTTACCGTAGGTGTAATCTGCACCCAGGCCCAGCTGTGGCAGTAATGGGCTGCGTGCTTCATTAATTTTTTCGAATGCGGCGTCACGGTCAGCAGCGGATTTACGCAGGTCCGGGTTGCTGGTGCGCGCCTGTTGATAAACCTGCAGCAGGTTTTCTGCCTGGCTCATGGCGCTGAAACCCGTTAGGCTCAGACCGATAAGAATGGGGAGCAGTTTCTTCATTTGCATTCCTTGTTGTGAAGCAGAATTATTTTGTTTAACGCCGACAGGAGTCAAAGATGATCGCCGATTCTACAGATTCCGTCAGCCGGGCAGGTTGGCGTAAAGTGCCATCTACCTTAATTTTCACCAATCTACCACATCAAAATTGAAAGGGCAGTTACGCAGGGTTGAAATCGCCCGGCCAGCGCCCATTTGTCATCAGGACATCATCTATGAACAAGTCAGAAAAGCTAGAGGCTACTTTCGCCAAAAAGGATGTAGAAATTATTGCACGGGAAACGCTTTATCGTGGCTTTTTTTCACTCGATCTTTATCGTTTTCGTCATCGTTTATTCAACGGCGAAATGAGTGGCGAAGTCAGGCGCGAAATTTTTGAACGCGGTCACGCTGCGGTGCTGCTACCCTATGACCCTGTGCGTGATGAAGTCGTGCTGATAGAGCAGATTCGTATCGCGGCCTGGGACACCAGCGAAACTCCATGGCTGTTAGAAATGATCGCCGGCATGATTGAAGAGGGCGAAAGCGTAGAAGATGTTGCGCGTCGTGAAGCCGTAGAAGAAGCTGGCCTTGCTGTGGGCCGAACCAAACCGGTTCTGAGCTATTTAGCCAGCCCCGGCGGCACCAGCGAAAGGTTGTCTATTTTAGTCGGAGAAGTGGATGCCACTCAGGCCAAAGGTATTCATGGCCTGGTGGAAGAAAACGAAGATATTCGTGTTCATGTGGTGAGCCGGGAGCAGGCTTACCAGTGTGTCGAAGAGGGGAGCATCGACAACGCGGCGACGGTCATCGCTTTGCAATGGCTGCAGCTGCATTATGAGCAACTAAGAAAAGAGTGGAATCACTGATTATGAAGCGCTATACCCCTGACTTCCCCGAAATGATGCGTTTGTGCGAAACCAACTTCGCGCAGCTGCGCCGTCTGTTGCCGAAAAATGATGCAGCGGGCGAAACGGTAACCTATCAGGTTAATAGCGCCAGATATCGATTAACTATTTCAGAATCAACACGTTATACCACCCTGGTGGAAATAGAACAAACGCACCCCTCGGTGAGTTACTGGAGCCTGCCGTCAATGTCGGTCAGGCTGTATCACGACGCGATGGTCGCGGAAGTGTGTTCAAGCCAGCAGATCTTTCGCTTCAAAGCGCGATATGATTATCCGAATAAAAAGTTGCATCAACGCGACGAAAAGCATCAAATTAACCAGTTTCTTGCTGATTGGCTGCGCTACTGTTTAGCGCATGGAGCAATGGCCGTGCCTGTGTATACCTAGTTTTTTTAGGGTTGAGGACGGTTAACGGCACAACGCCCTGAATAAATGGATGATATTGATACCCTGAATGAATCGAGCTGCCGCCTGGATATCAGCAGCTTAAGTGTGGTGGGTAGTAAGTGTGCGTGAAACCTAAGGACACCATTTGGAAAGCCTGTTAACCCTTCCTGTGGCCGATGGAGGCCGAATCAGGATATTGCAAATAACCGATACCCATTTGTTCGCTGGAAAGAACGAAACGCTGCTCGGGATTAATACCTGGAAGAGCTATCAGGCGGTGCTGACCGCTATTCTGGCCGAACAGCGTGCCTGCGACTTACTGGTGGCAACCGGGGATTTGGCCCAGGATCACAGCGTGGAGGCTTATCAGCACTTTGCTGAAGGAGTCTCCCGCATTTCTGCGCCTTGCGTTTGGCTGCCGGGTAACCACGATTTTCAGCCTGCAATGTTTAACGCTCTGCAGGAAGCGGGTATTTCCCCGGCCAAGCGCGTTTATATCGGCGATCGCTGGCAAATCTTGCTGCTGGACAGCCAGGTCTTTGGCGTTCCCCACGGTGAACTGAGCGACTATCAGCTGGAATGGCTTGAGCGTCAGCTGGCTGCGGCTCCAGAGCGTCACACCCTACTTTTGCTGCATCATCATCCTCTTCCTGCCGGCTGCAGCTGGCTGGATCAGCACAGCCTGCGCAATGCTGCCGCACTGGATGCCGTGCTTAAGCCCTGGCCGCAGGTGAAAACGCTGCTTTGTGGGCACATTCATCAGGAACTGGATCTCGACTGGAACGGTCGCAGAATGCTGGCCACGCCTTCGACATGCGTCCAGTTCAAACCTCACTGCGCCAATTTCACGCTCGACACCATTGAGCCGGGATGGCGCTGGCTCGATCTTTATCCTGACGGCAGCCTGACGACGGAAGTTTGCCGTTTGCACAGCGGTAAATTCAGTCCTGACACGGCTTCTGAGGGTTATTAATGCCTGCGTTACTGTATCTGCACGGGTTTAATAGCTCTCCGGCCTCCGCGAAAGCGACCCGTTTTAAGGCGTGGCTGGCTCAGCATCATCCTGAAATTGAGATGATTGTGCCTCAGTTACCGCCTTATCCGGCAGAGGCTTCCGAACTGCTAGAGTCGCTGGTGCTCAAACGTGGAGGAGAGCCACTGGGCATTGTGGGGTCTTCCCTCGGCGGTTATTACGCGACCTGGCTTTCGCAGTGCTTTACGCTGCCTGCGGTAGTGGTTAACCCGGCGGTTCGCCCTTTTGAGCTGCTTGTGGGTTACCTTGGTAAAAACGAGAACCCCTACACCGGGCAGCAATATGTGCTAGAGTCACGCCATATTTACGATCTGAAAGTCATGCAGATTGACCCGTTGGAAGCGCCAGACCTGATTTGGCTGCTGCAACAAACGGGCGATGAGGTGCTTGATTACCGCCAGGCCGTAGCCTACTACGCGCTCTGCCGCCAGACGGTGAAACCCGGTGGCAATCATGCCTTCACGGGCTTCGAAGATTATTTCACACAGATTGTCGACTTCCTCGGCTTGCGCTGAGGCCTGACGGCCGATTTCCTGTTTCGCTATCTGAATGAATAAACCATGACGCAATCCTATAATGCCGATGATATAGAGGTACTCACCGGGCTTGAGCCTGTTCGCCGCCGCCCGGGGATGTACACTGACACCACTCGTCCTAACCATTTAGGACAGGAAGTCATTGATAACAGCGTGGATGAGGCGCTGGCAGGTCACGCTAAGCGCGTGGATGTCATCCTGCACGCAGACCAGTCGCTGGAAGTCATTGATGACGGGCGCGGGATGCCTGTTGATATCCATTCCGAAGAGAAGGTCCCGGCCATTGAGCTGATCCTTTGCCGTCTGCATGCGGGCGGTAAATTCTCGAATAAAAACTACCAATTTTCCGGCGGCCTCCACGGTGTAGGGATCTCTGTGGTTAACGCCCTTTCCAAACGCGTTGAAGTGACCGTCCGCCGCGACGCTCAGGTATACAGCATCGCTTTTGAAAACGGCGAGAAGGTGCAGGATCTGGAAGTGATTGGCACCTGCGGGAAGCGCAATACCGGGACCAGCGTGCATTTTTGGCCGGATGAAAGCTTCTTCGACAGCCCGCGTTTTTCCGTTTCACGCCTCAGCCATCTGCTGAAAGCGAAAGCGGTACTGTGCCCGGGGGTTGAGATTACCTTTACCGATAAGGTGAATAATACCGAGCAGCGCTGGTGCTACCAGGACGGCCTGAACGACTATCTGTGCGAAGCCGTAAATGGCCTGATTACCCTCCCGGAAGCGCCGTTTATCGGCAATTTTTCGGGCGACACCGAAGCCGTTGACTGGGCGCTGCTCTGGTTGCCGGAAGGCGGTGAGCTGCTGACGGAAAGCTACGTAAACCTGATCCCAACCATGCAGGGCGGTACTCATGTTAACGGCCTGCGTCAGGGGCTGCTCGATGCCATGCGTGAGTTCTGCGAATACCGCAATATTCTGCCGCGTGGCGTGAAGCTCTCTGCGGAAGATATTTGGGAACGCTGCGCCTATGTGCTGTCGGTCAAAATGCAGGATCCTCAGTTTGCTGGCCAGACGAAAGAACGTCTCTCCTCACGCCAGTGTGCGGCCTTTGTCTCCGGCGTAGTGAAGGATGCTTTCAGCCTGTGGCTGAACCAGAACGTACAGGCGGCAGAACAGCTGGCAGAGCTGGCTATTTCCAGCGCTCAGCGCCGGATGCGCGCCGCGAAGAAAGTTGTGCGTAAAAAGCTGACCAGCGGGCCAGCGCTGCCGGGTAAGCTGGCAGACTGTACTGCGCAGGATTTAAGCCGGACCGAACTATTCCTGGTGGAAGGGGACTCGGCGGGCGGCTCCGCGAAACAGGCTCGCGATCGTGAATATCAGGCGATCATGCCGCTGAAAGGGAAGATCCTGAACACATGGGAAGTTTCTTCTGACGAAGTACTGGCCTCGCAGGAAGTGCACGATATTTCTGTGGCGATCGGTATTGATCCAGACAGTGAAGATCTGAGCCAATTGCGCTATGGCAAGGTCTGTATCCTTGCGGATGCGGACTCCGATGGTCTGCACATTGCCACGCTGCTGTGCGCGCTCTTTGTGCGCCACTTCCGGGCACTGGTGAAAGGTGGTCACGTTTACGTGGCGATGCCGCCGCTCTACCGCATCGATCTCGGTAAAGAGGTTTATTACGCGTTGGATGAAGAAGAAAAAGCCGGCGTGCTGGAACAGCTTAAGCGCAAGAAAGGCAAGCCAAACGTGCAGCGCTTTAAAGGGCTGGGCGAGATGAACCCGCTTCAGCTTCGCGAAACCACGCTTGATCCGAATACGCGCCGTCTGGTTCAACTGACCATCAGTGATGAAGACGACCAGCGCACGCTGGCGACAATGGATATGCTGTTGGCCAAAAAGCGTTCGGAAGATCGCCGCAACTGGCTGCAGGAAAAAGGCGACATGGCCGATATCGAGGGCTAAACGTTTTTCTCCAAAACGTAAAAGGGATGGCTCAGGCCATCCCTTTTTGCATTCTCAGACGCCAGTTACTTCACGGCTTCTTCGAGAATGCGGATATGCACTTCCAGCACGTCGTCTTTCACGCGGGCGCTATGTTCTTTCATGTGGGCCGTCTCAAGATGGGCTTCCAGATGCGCAACGCTTTCCCATTTTTCCAGCATGAAGATGGAGTCCGGGGCGGTAGTCTGGAACGCGACCTGGGCGTTATGATCGACCAGCGGCGCGTAGCCGTGGCAGCCTTCTTCCTTCAGCACGGTTGGAATAATTTTCTCAAACGCTGCAATTACCGCCTGGCGATGGTGTGACCCAGGGCGTGTACGAATTTCTGCAATCACTGTCAGCATGACTAACTCCTTATGTTATCCGGCAAACAGTTAAGCAAAAATACCAGCCAGATGCTTGCGATATTCTGCTACATAATGTGGCACATCAGGTGCCTTGATGACGTCATTAGCGATAAAGGTTGGCAGCCCTTCCATGCCCAGAAACTGGTTAGCCTTGTGGAATGGAAGATAAACACCGTCTACGCCAACGCCATGGAAAAACTGATCTTTTTCGGTGAAAGCTTCTAAAGGTGCGTTCCAGGTCAGGGACATCATGTAGGTTTTGCCCTGAATCAGGCCGCCGGAACCATATTTTTTAGAGGCGTCTGAACGGGTACGGCCGTCGCTGGCATACAGCGAACCGTGGCCTTCGGTGAACACATCGTCAATGTACTTTTTGACCGTCCACGGGGCGCCCATCCACCAGCCCGGCATCTGCCAGATGATGCTGTCTGACCAAAGGAATTTCTCAACTTCCGCTTTAACGTCATATTCGCTGTCTGCGCGGGTGACCTGGACATCATGCCCGAGGTCGCGCAAATAGCTTTCCGCGACTTCGGTCATGGTGTCATTAAGCTGGCCGTTGGAATGACCGAATTTTTTACCGCCGTTGATAATCAGGATGTTGCTCATTGTTAGCCCTTAAATAATTACGTTTGCTAATCATTATAATGAGAACCTTACTGTGAAAAAATGACCAGGATGTGCAAAGACTTTTGCTGCACGAGCAATAATCCGGCTGAAATTTCTCAGTTCCAACGGATGCGAACCCTAAAACCACCGCTTTCTGCGTTGCCGAAAGTTGCCCGCATACCGTGCAACGCCGCAATTCGACTAACGATTGACAACCCCAGCCCGCTGCCGGTTTTTAGCTGCCCTGGTGGGCGAAAGAAGCGTTCCCCCAAAGAGGCAAGATATTCAGGGTTCACGCCCGGTCCATTGTCGATAACCTCAAGCTCATTCTCCTTAAGTACGACGTTCACAACGCTGCCTGCAGGGCTGTAGCGGACGGCGTTATCAATGATATTGCGCAACATCAACCCAAGCAGAAGTGGCTGAACGAGCTGGATGACTGGTTTTTCCGGCATCTGCAGGTGGATATCAATATGCTCTCGCTGGGCCGCGTGCCAGGCTTCCATCACGCTTTCCTGAAGCAGAGTCTGCAGTGACACGTCCTGGACATCATTCAGTTCAGCCAGAGAGTCCAGCCGGGAAAGCGTCAGCAGCTGTTCAACAAGACGGGAGGCTCGGTCAATGCCCTGATGAAGCTGGTTCAGCGCTTGCTCTCTGACTTGGGCATCATCTTCCGCCAGTTGAGCCACCTCTGCCTGTACCTTCAGGGCCGCAAGCGGGGTTCGGAGTTCGTGGGCGGCATCGGACGTAAAGCGCCTTTCACGCTGCATAAATGCTTCTGTACGCTCAAAGAGCTGATTTAAGGCATCCACAAGGGGCCTGACTTCCAGCGGGAGAGGCTGAGTCTCGAGTCTGCTGTTGTCACCGGGGGGGCGACGCTGTAGTTTTTGCGCCAGTTTTCGCAGCGGTGCCAGCTCTCTGCTGACTAACCCAATCAGCAGGACCAGCATCAGCGGCAGTGCTATTAACCAGGGCGTGAGCTGAGCGGACACGATATCCAGAGCCATATCGTTCCTGTAGTCCCACTCCTGACCGACCACGATACGATAACGACCATCAGGCGTTGTCAGCCAGACCAGACGCCAGAGATCGTCATCATCATCGAGTTGCCCATCAGTAAATCCGTCCCTATGCCATGAATAGATCAGTCCTTTACCGCTGTCGCCGTCATTGAGCACAAGCCTGCCCTCAGCGGTAAAAATGGCGAAGGCTAATGTGTCATCATCGAGCTTACCGCGATGTTTTTTCAGAATGTTTTTACTGCGAGGAAGCTGTGGCTCGGCGCTGTTTGCGCCATCGAAATCCAGCACGCTTAGCCGCTTAGCAAAAAGCAGTTGTTGGGTATCGAAGAGCTTGTTGAGCGATTTACGGGCTTCATACCAAGCGGCGGCACTGGCAAAGGCTGCTGCTGCAAGGGTCAGCACTATAAAGCCTACGGTCAGGCGTGTGCGTAAGCTTTTGGTCAACGTTCTTAGCATGCCTCACCTAACGTATAGCCGATGCCGTGTACGGTGCGAATAAAACCGCTGCCCAGCTTTTTACGGAGATGATGGATGTGAACTTCAAGGGCGTTGCGCGAGACTTCATCGTCCCAGCTATAGATTTTTTCCTCGATCAGTGTACGTGGCAGAACACGCCCGACATTACGCATAAGCAACTCGAGTAAAGCGAATTCCTTAGGCTTTAGCTGTAGAGGCTCGCCGTTGAGAGATACCGTATGGTTTGCCGGAGAAAGTACGACATTTCCGTGGGTAATCTCTGGCTGCGCGTGGCCGTGCGCCCGGCGGATGAGTACCTGCAACCGCACTGCCACTTCTGTCAGGGCGAATGGTTTGCAAAGGTAGTCGTCCGCACCCAGCTGCAATCCTTCAATGCGCTCTTCCAGCGAGTCTCTGGCAGTCAGGATCAGTACGGGCTGACTGTGCCCCTCTTTACGCCAGGCGCGCAGAATATCCAGGCCATCCATGCCCGGGAGACTGAGATCCAACACTACGGCGTCGTAGGGGGCCAGGCCAAGTGCGGCTTGCCCCTTTGGCCCATCGCTAAACCAGTCAACTGCAAACCCCATTTTGATTAATCCGGCTTTAATGCCGTCACCAATTAGTGGGTCATCCTCAATAAGTAACAGGCGCATGGCGCACTCCTTGTTGCTGCCGTTAAGACGAGCAGTAAATACCTGTCGTCTTGGTGTGTACAGAAGAAAAGCCTGCTCCTTCGGCAAAGACCGCAAATTTGTAATAAAAAAACACTTCCTGCCGAGGGGTTAAGATCTCGTTAAGGTTTGGGCGCTTTACTAGGGGCTAAGAAACGAAAGGAGAATTACATTATGAAAAAGACAGCCGCTTTATTTGCCATTATCGCTTTAACTTCAGCCCCTCTATTTGCTGCTCAGACCGGCGGGTTTGTTGATCCTAATGCCTCGATACAAACTCAGCCTATACAGCAGGGTGGCTTTGTGGGCCCAACGGGGAGTAAAACCACGGTAAAACAGGCCAAAACGTTATCTGATGACACTTGGGTGACGCTGACCGGTAAAATTGAGCAGCGCATTGGTGGTGATGATTATATTTTCCGCGATGCAACCGACAGTATCAACGTAGACATTGACCATAAGCGTTGGAACGGCCAAACGGTCACTCCTCAGGACACCGTGGAAATTCAGGGTAAAGTGGATAAAGACTGGAACTCGATAGAAATCGACGTAAAGCAAATTAACAAACTGAAGTAACGCTGAAAATGCGGCTTGCCCATATGGGCTGCCGCTTCGTATAAAGCTATTCATCGCTATGACTCAACAGGCCAGATAAGGTACTATCGGCGGCAATTACGCCGATTGTGGCCACAATCGGTTCGTCAGTTTGAGGATGAATGAGCAATGAGTGATTTGACTCATGATGGTGCTGAGCGTCTTGCGCTGCACGAATTCACGGAAAATGCGTATCTCAACTATTCCATGTACGTCATCATGGACCGCGCCCTGCCGTTTATTGGCGACGGGCTCAAGCCGGTTCAGCGTCGAATCGTATATGCGATGTCGGAGCTGGGGCTAAACGCCAGCGCAAAATTCAAAAAGTCAGCCCGTACCGTGGGTGATGTGCTGGGTAAATACCATCCGCACGGCGACAGCGCCTGTTATGAAGCGATGGTGCTGATGGCGCAGCCGTTCTCTTACCGCTATCCGCTGGTGGACGGGCAGGGGAACTGGGGCGCGCCGGACGATCCTAAGTCCTTTGCTGCCATGCGTTATACCGAATCTCGCCTGTCGAAGTACGCGGAGCTGCTGCTCAGTGAGCTCGGGCAGGGAACGGTAGACTACATCCCGAACTTTGACGGAACGCTGCAGGAGCCAAAAATGCTGCCTGCGCGTTTACCGAACATCCTGCTTAACGGGACAACCGGTATCGCCGTGGGCATGGCAACCGACATTCCTCCGCATAACCTGCGTGAAGTCGCCCAGGCCGCCATAACGCTGATTGACCAGCCAAAAACGACGCTGGACAGCCTGCTGGATATCGTCCACGGTCCGGATTATCCGACCGAAGCGGAAATCATCACGCCGCGTGAAGATATTCGCAAAATCTACCAGAACGGGCGCGGCTCCATCCGCATGCGTGCGGTGTGGCGCAAAGAAGATGGCGACGTTGTGATTACTGCGCTGCCTCATCAGGTGTCAGGCGCTCGCGTTCTGGAGCAGATTGCCAGCCAGATGCGTGCGAAAAAGCTGCCAATGGTTGAAGACCTGCGCGACGAGTCGGATCATGAAAACCCGACCCGGCTGGTGATTGTGCCTCGTTCCAATCGCGTGGACGTTGAGCAGGTAATGAACCATCTGTTCGCGACCACCGATTTGGAAAAAAGCTATCGCGTTAACCTGAATATGATTGGCCTGGACGGTCGCCCGGCGGTGAAAAAACTGCTGGAGATCCTCAGCGAATGGCTGGTCTACCGTCGTGACACGGTTCGCCGCCGCCTTAACTATCGTCTGGAAAAAGTCCTTAAGCGCCTGCATATCCTCGAAGGTTTGCTGGTAGCGTTCCTCAATATCGACGAAGTGATTCATATCATTCGTACCGAGGATGAGCCGAAGCCGGTGCTGATGTCTCGTTTTGATATCAGCGAAACGCAGGCCGAAGCTATCCTTGAGCTGAAGCTGCGTCACCTCGCCAAACTGGAAGAGATGAAGATCCGCGGCGAGCAGAACGAGCTGGAAAAAGAACGCGATCAGCTGCAGGGTATTCTCGCTTCAGAGCGCAAAATGAACACGCTGCTGAAAAAAGAGCTGCAGTCGGATGCCGATACCTACGGGGACGACCGTCGCTCTCCGCTGCACGAGCGCGGTGAAGCGAAGGCGATGAGCGAGCATGACATGGTGCCGTCTGAACCGGTGACGATTGTGCTGTCGCAAATGGGCTGGGTGCGCAGCGCCAAAGGCCACGATATTGACGCGCCGGGCCTGAGCTATAAAGCCGGTGACAGCTACCTTGGCTCAGCCAAAGGTAAGAGCAATCAACCGGTGGCGTTCATTGACTCCACCGGGCGAAGCTACGCGCTGGATCCTATCACGCTGCCGTCAGCGCGTGGTCAGGGTGAGCCTCTGACCGGTAAGCTGACGCCACCGCCGGGTGCGACGGTTGACTATGTGCTGATGGCCGCAGACGATCAGAAGCTGCTGATGGCTTCGGACGCAGGCTATGGCTTCGTCTGTACCTTTAACGACGTTGTTTCACGCAACCGCGCAGGTAAAACGCTGATTTCCCTTCCGGATAACGCCCGCGTCCTCCCTCCGCTGGAAATTCACAGCGCAGACGACATGCTGTTGGCGATCACCGCCGCCGGGCGCATGCTGATGTTCCCGGTGAGTGACCTGCCGGAACTGTCGAAAGGCAAGGGCAATAAAATTATCTCTATCCCGGCAGCCGAAGCGGCGAAAGGTGAAGACAAGCTGGCACATCTGTTTATCTTGCCGCCGCAGAGTACGCTGACGCTGCACGTCGGGAAGCGTAAAATTAAGCTGCGCCCTGAAGAGCTGCAGAAAATTACCGGCGAGAGAGGCCGCCGCGGGACGCTGATGCGTGGCCTGCAGCGTATCGACCGCGTGGACGTCGATTCCCCAATGCGGGCTGGAGCTGGAGACAGCGAAGAATAATCCGGGGTACGGCGGCAGCGTTGCCGTCGTCCGGTGTGTTTTACGCTAAAGCCGATATACTTATCAACGGCTTCGGCTCATGAGGTAGTTATGCTAGCGATTGTACGTTTTATTATTGTCGTTATTTACTGCATCCTGGTATGCATCTTTGGTTCAATTTATTGTCTGTTTAGCCCACGTAATCCGCGCCATGTGGCAACTTTTGGGCACCTTTTCGGGCGTCTGGCGCCGGTATTCGGTCTCAAGGTTGAAACCCGCTTACCTGCCGGGGCAGAAAACCATCCCACCGCGATTTACATCGGTAACCATCAAAACAACTACGATATGGTGACGGCCTCGAGTATCGTGCAGCCGCCGACGGTAACGGTTGGTAAAAAAAGCCTGGTGTGGATCCCGTTTTTTGGCCAGCTTTACTGGCTTACGGGCAACCTGTTGATTGACCGGGATAACCGGGCAAAAGCCCACGGTACTATCTCCCAGGTTGTCGAGCAGATTCGCAAACGTAATGTTTCTATCTGGATGTTCCCGGAAGGGACCCGCAGCCGTGGTCGAGGCCTGCTGCCGTTTAAAACCGGGGCGTTTCATGCCGCGATTGCCGCGGGCGTGCCGATTATTCCGGTGTGCGTTTCCAATACCAGTAATAAAATTAAGCTAAACCGTTGGAACAACGGGTTGGTCATCGTCGAAATGCTGCCGCCAATTGATACCAGCGCTTATGGGAAAGATCAGGTCCGTAAGCTGGCCACTGACTGTCGTGAACTGATGATGGCCAAAATCGACGAACTCAATCAAGAAGTTGCCGCGCGTGAAGCCGCCGGCAAAGTTGAAAAGAATCAGGCGAGTTAAATGCCGCCTTTGGCGGTACGGTTTGTATCGCCTTTCGTTATTCAGTTTTACATGGAGCAATTATGTCACTCAGTCGGCGTCAGTTTATTCAGGCATCCGGAGTTGCGCTTTGTGCCGGCTCGGTGCCGCTGAGGGCAAACGCGGCAGGGCAGCAGCAGCCTTTACCTGTTCCCCCTCTGCTTGAATCTCGTCGCGGCCAGCCCTTATTCCTGACGCTGCAGCGCGCTCACTGGTCATTTACCGGCGGCGCGAAGGCACCCGTTTGGGGCTTTAACGGGCGCTATATGGGGCCAACCATTCGCGTCTGGAGCGGGGATGACGTGAAGATGATCTACAGCAACCGTCTGCAGGAAAATGTTGCGATGACGATTGCTGGCCTGCAGGTGCCGGGTCCGCTGATTGGCGGGGCCGCACGTATGATGTCGCCGAACGTAGACTGGGCGCCCGTTTTACCCATTCGCCAGCGAGCCGCTACGCTGTGGTATCACGCCAACACGCCGAATCGCACCGCAAGGCAGGTTTACAACGGCCTCGCGGGGATGTGGTTAATTGAGGATGAAGTCAGCAAATCTCTGCCAATCCCTAACCATTACGGCGTGGATGACTTCCCGATTATCATCCAGGACAAGCGACTCGACAACTTCGGTGCGCCAGAGTATCAGGAGCCCGGTAGCGGCGGTTTTGTTGGCGATACGCTGCTGGTGAACGGGGTGCAAAGCCCGTACGTGGAAGTGTCCCGTGGTTGGGTGCGCCTGCGTTTGTTGAACGCCTCAAACTCGCGTCGCTACCAGCTGCAAATGAGCGATGGTCGCTCCATCGCGGTGATTTCCAGCGATCAGGGGTTTCTGCCGGCACCCGTTTCGGTCAAGCAGCTGTCGCTGGCGCCGGGAGAGCGGCGAGAAATTCTTATCGACATGACCGAAGGCAAAGAGGTCTCGATTACCGCCGGTGAAGCGGCGGGGATCATGGATCGCATTCGTGGTTTCTTTGAGCCGTCGAGCATTTTGATTTCCACGCTGGTGTTAACGCTGCGTCCTACCGGGCTGCTGCCGCTGGTGACCGACACGCTGCCAATGCGCCTTCTGCCGGAAGAGATTATCGGCGGTAACCCAACGCGCAGCCGTGAAATCACTCTCGGTGACGATCCGGGCATTAACGGCCAGCTGTGGGATATGAAGCGGATTGATATTCAGACTCAGCAGGGCACCTGGGAACGCTGGACGGTGCGCGCTGATACGCCGCAGTCTTTCCACATTGAGGGCGTCAGTTTCCTGGTGCGCAACGTCAACGGGGCTTCGCCGTTCGGGGAAGATCGCGGCTGGAAGGATACCGTGTGGATAGACGGGCAGGTTGAGCTGCTGGTCTACTTTGGGCAGCCTTCCTGGGAGCATTTCCCGTTCCTCTATTCCAGCCAGACGCTGGAGCTTGCCGATCGCGGCTCTATCGGTCAGCTATTGGTTCAGCCCACACCCTAGTTTTTACCCTCACCCTAACCCTCTCCCTACAAGGGAGAAGGGATAGCATGGGACTCTACGCAGAGTCTTTTTCCCCTCGCCCCTTTGGGGAGAGGGCCGTAAAACACCGAATAACCCTTCAAAGATTACTGCTAATAGGCGTATAATCGCCGCCCTTTTGTTCATTTCTACATCATCTCTTCGGAAATATTATGAGCGTCAAAAGCCTGATCCAGCCGGAACGCGAACTCTTTTCATGGCCTCAATACTGGGCCGCCTGTTTTGGTCCGGCACCGTTTTTACCCATGTCTCGCGCGGAGATGGACGAACTCGGCTGGGACAGCTGCGACATCATTCTGGTCACCGGCGATGCCTACGTGGATCACCCCAGCTTTGGGATGGCCATCTGTGGCCGTATGTTAGAGGCGCAGGGTTTCCGTGTCGGTATCATTGCTCAGCCGGACTGGTATTCTAAACAGGACTTTATGCGCCTCGGCAAGCCGAACCTGTTCTTTGGCGTGACCGCCGGGAACATGGATTCGATGATTAACCGCTACACGGCGGACCGCAAGCTGCGCCACGACGATGCCTACACGCCGGATAACGTGGCAGGCAAGCGCCCCGATCGTGCTTCTCTGGTTTACACCCAGCGCTGCAAAGAAGCGTGGCGTGATGTGCCGGTGATCCTCGGCGGCATCGAGGCCAGCCTGCGCCGTACCGCGCATTATGATTACTGGTCTGATACCGTGCGCCGCTCGATTTTGGTTGATGCCAAAGCCGATATGCTGATCTTCGGCAATGGTGAACGTCCGCTGGTGGAAGTGGCGCATCGTCTGGCTAACGGAGAAGGGATCGCTGACATTTGCGACGTGCGTAATACCGCCATCATGCGCAAAGAAGCGATGCCCGGCTGGGCTGGCGTCGATTCCACCCGGCTTGATACGCCAGGAAAAATCGACCCCATTCCGCATCCTTACGGGGACGATCTCCCCTGTGCCGACGGCAATAAACCGAAGGACAAGAAGGCGGATGAAACCAAAGCTGTAACCGTGCAGCCCCCGCGACCAAAGCCGTGGGAAAAGACCTATGTTCTGCTGCCGTCCTTTGAGAAGGTGAAGGCCGATAAGGTGATGTATGCCCACGCTTCGCGGATCCTGCATCATGAAACTAACCCCGGTTGTGCCCGAGCGCTGATGCAAAAGCACGGCGATCGCTATATCTGGATCAACCCTCCGGCAATCCCGCTTTCTACCGAAGAGATGGATAGCGTGTTCGCGCTCCCTTACCAGCGTGTGCCTCATCCTTCCTACGGCAAGGCCCGCATTCCGGCCTATGAGATGATCCGCTTCTCGGTGAACATTATGCGCGGCTGCTTCGGCGGCTGCTCTTTCTGCTCCATCACCGAGCATGAAGGCCGCATTATTCAGAGCCGATCCGAAGATTCCATCATCAGCGAAATCGAAGCGATGCGCGACAGCGTGCCGGGTTTTACCGGCGTAGTGTCCGATCTCGGTGGCCCAACGGCCAATATGTATATGCTGCGCTGTAAGTCGCCGCGCGCGGAGCAAACCTGCCGTCGCCTGTCGTGCGTTTACCCGGAAATTTGCCAGCATATGGACACCAACCATCAGCCGACCATCGATCTCTACCGCCGTGCCCGCGATCTGCAGGGCGTGAAGAAGATCTTGATTGCCTCCGGCGTGCGTTACGATCTGGCGGTTGCCGATCCGCGTTACATCAAAGAGCTGGCCACTTACCACGTGGGCGGTTATCTCAAAATTGCCCCGGAGCATACCGAAGAAGGGCCGTTGTCGAAGATGATGAAGCCGGGGATGGGCAGCTATCATCGCTTTAAAGAGCTGTTCGATACCTATTCGAAGCAGGCTGGCAAAGAGCAGTATCTGATCCCATACTTTATCTCCGCGCACCCTGGGACGCGTGATGAGGACATGGTGAACCTGGCGCTGTGGCTGAAGCAGCACCGGTTCCGCCTCGATCAGGTTCAGAACTTCTATCCGTCGCCGCTGGCTAACTCAACCACCATGTATTACACGGGCAAAAATCCGCTGAGTAAGGTGAACTACAAAAGCGAGGATATCGTCGTGCCTCGCGGTGACCGCCAGCGCCGCCTTCATAAAGCTCTGCTGCGCTATCACGACCCGGCTAACTGGACGCTGATCCGTGAGGCGCTGGAGGCGATGGGGAAAAAGCACCTGATTGGCGGCAGACGTGAATGCCTGGTGCCTGCCCCGACCCTGGAAGAGATGCGTGAGGCCCGCAGGCATGCTCGTCACGCCCGCCCGGCGCTGACGAAACATACCCCGCTTGCGCACCAGCGCCGTCCGGCAGCAGCAGGAAAGAGGAAGCCGCATGTGAAGTAACGCGTGCTTTCATGCCGCTGTCATTTTTTTCTGCGACAAAGAGAAGTGGGAATCCCTGCCCGTCGGGTCTGGTGCTAAGCTGCCCGGCGGCCTCTTTGCTGAAATGAGAAATGAACATGTCTAACCCGCTGTACGTTTTTGACCTCGACCACACCCTGATTGACGCCGATTGCAGCACTCTCTGGAGCCGCTTTCTTTCTCGCGAAGGGCTGATCAAAGACCCTGATTATCTGGCCAAAGAGCACAAGCTGATGCTCGACTACCAGCGTGGCGAAATGAACATTCACGAATACGTTGGCGTCACGCTGGCCCCGCTGGCCGGCATGACAGTTGCCGATGTCGATACGCTGGTGGCTCGCTGCGTAGAAAATGATGTACTGCCGCTGGTTTACCCGGAGGCGAAGCGCCTGATTGAGCAATTACACGCTCAGGGCCAGCAGATGATGATCATCTCTGCGTCGGTCAGCCTGCTGGTGAAGGCCATTGCGCCGCGGCTGGGCATTGAACACGCCATCGGTATCGACCTGGTGACCGGCAATAACGCCTACACCAGCGTGATAAGCGGTGTGCCGAGCTATCAGACAGGTAAAATTACCCGTCTGAAGGAGTGGCTGACGGTGAACCCCGAATACAGCGGAGAACTGACGTTTTATACCGACTCTATTAACGACCTACCGCTCTGCCTTGAGGCCGACAAAGTGCTGATGGTAAATCCTTGCCAGAAGCTTGCGGCGCAGGGCGCTCGCTACGGCTGGCAAACGCTGAGTTGGTCTTTATAGCGGAACCGGGGCATGGCGAAAACCGTGCCCCGTTTAGGCGTTATTGCGGAGAATACAGCGGCACCGGCTTCCCGGTGATATAGCGGCGGCGCAGCCAGGCAGAAATAGCATCCATCGCCATTACCACGCAGACCAGAATCAGGGTGATAAACATCACCACGTCCCAGTTCCACAGCCGCATGTTCTCGGCATAAACCAGGCCGACACCGCCCGCGCCGACAAAACCCAGCACCGCCGCTGAACGGGTGTTGGACTCAATCTGATACAGGCTGAGGGAGAGAAACGCTGGGAACGACTGGGTGAAGATCCCGAAGCGGTGCTTCTGAATGCCCGCCGCGCCCACGGCGGTTAATCCCCGGCTCGGAGAGCGTTCTACCGCTTCGTGCCCCTCGGCATACAGCCTGCCCAGTAAGCCGGTATCCTGCATGATAATTGCCAGTACGCCAGCCAGCGGGCCAAGCCCCACGGCGCGCACAAATATTAGCCCCCAGATTGCCATATCCACGCCGCGCAGCAGGTCGAACAGGCGGCGAACCAGCAGCGCAATGACCCTTGCCACCGGGCCCTGCATGATATTGCGGGCGGCAAAGAACGACAGCAGCAGCGCCAGCACAGTGGCGGTTAGCGTCCCGGCAAAGACAATGGCGAGCGTAATAGCGATTTGCGAGAAGTAATAGGCGAACGGCCAGTTAACAAAGTCATGCCAGACAAACATGCGCAGGAAATAGCGCCCGAGCTGAGCGATGCCGGTCAGGATTTGCCCGGAGTCGATGCCGAAAGTGAAGAAAAACCAGACGTAGTAGCCTAGGATGGCGGCGGCCAGCAGGCCGATGTGACGCAGATATCGTCCCTGCATCCGGTAAAGTTCGCGGTGCTGCTCGCGGCTTTTAGCGATATCCGGTGTTGCCTGTGAAATGCTCATTTTTTCCCCTCCAGAACCCAGCGGCGCAGCCTGCCGGACAGGACATCGAGGATGGAAACCACCACGATAATCAGCAGCAGCGTGATGCTGACCTGGTCGTAGCGGTCGAGTTTAATGTTGGTCATCAGCTCCTGGCCGATCCCGCCCGCGCCAACGAGGCCGAGAATGGTGGAGGAACGGAAGTTAATTTCAAAGCGCATAAAGCTGTAGGACAGGAAGATCGGTTTCACCTGCGGCCACAGAGCGAAGCGCACGCGCTGAAGTGGCGTGGCACCGCAGGCCACCAGGCCGCGCACAGGTTTGTCGGACGCGCTTTCGATGGCTTCGTAAAACAGCTTGGTCAGGCTGCCAATGGTGTGCAGGGCCAGCGCCAGAAACCCCGGAATAGCGCCAATACCAAAGGCCATCACGAACATCACCGCCCATGCCAGCTCCGGCATCGTTCTCAGGAAGGCAACTGAAGCACGAACGCCGAAGCGCACGGCGGGCGGTGTCCAGGTATTACCGGCGGCCAAAAATGCCAGCACAGCGGCAATGCAGGTCGAAATCAGCGTCGACGCCAGTGCCAGCTGCAGCGTTTCCCAAATCAGCGGCAGCTGAATCGGCAGGCGGTATCCCCAGTAGGCCAGCGAGCCTTTGGTGTGGACGTCGGCCAGCAGAACCGGGAGGTGCAGCGTCGGCAGGGTTTCGAACATGTAGTCGAGGAAGTTTGGCAGCGATTGCCAGATGGTGGTCAGGCTGAACTCTGCGATATGACCGGCGGTAAGATACAGGCCTACCAGCAGCAGGGACCAAATCAGGGTGTCGCGCTTCTGGCGCATTCTGACCTGGTGATAGTAACGCTCAAATTCCGTATTCAACATCATCACTTATTATCCGGTTTGTTTCCGGTGACGGGTTGCCCCGTCCTGATAAAAAAGCACCCAGGCAGGCTGCCGGGGTGCGATTTTTATGCGGTGGGCGTCAATTAGCGAGCGCTAACCAGCTCACGCTTCATGTCGATAATCTGCTGGAAGTCAGCCACTGACGCCGGGCCGATGTGCTGGGTGCCGCCCATCGCCTTCACAAAGCAGCCGTGATCTTCTTTATCCAGTTTTTTCACCGCATCCACCACTTTGGCCTTGAAGTCAGCTGGCAGCTTGTTGCTGACCAGGATCGGGCCGTTCGGGATCAGTGGTGAGGTCCAGATGATGCGGATCTGCTTCATCAGGTCAGGGTGATCCATACGGATCAGGCGGTTAAACGCCCCGGCGGTGTAGCCGTCGTTATAGTCGCCAACCATGGAAGCCCAGGTCACCGCGCCAGCAAACTGGCCGTTCAGCACGCCCAGGATGTCCTGTTCGTGGCCGCCGGAGAAGGTGACGCTGGAGAAGAAGTTGTTGTATTTGTTGTCCGCGGTGCCGCCGAGTTTCTGTTTGAACTCGTGGTTCGGGATCAGATAGCCAGAGGTGGAGTCCGGATCCGCGAAGCCGAAGGATTTGCCTTTCAGATCTTCGATGGTTTTGTACGGACTGTCGGCTTTCACGATCACTACGGAGTGGTAGCCGCGGGACTGATCTTTATCGTCAACCGCGATGCCGACGATATCCACCGCTTTCGGGTCGTTCATGTACACCGAAGCGTAGGAAGAAGGAGACATGCTCAGCACCAGGTCGACTTTACCGCCGATCAGGCCCTGAATAACGCCAGAGTAGTCAGAAGAGTTACGCAGTTTAGTGTCGACATTCAGTTCTTTATCCATGAACTGCTTCACACACTGGTTATCACCAATTTGCTGGGTCGCATTCTGCCCGCCGAGGATCCCGAGGTTCAGTTCGCGCGGCTGGTCAGCAGCCATAGCGTGGCCTGCAATCACAAGGCCAGTAATCACTGCGGATAAACGTAATGCGCCAGTCAGTTGCTTTTTCATTATCATTGCCTGTGTTGTATCAATTGGAGAGAGAATTAATGCACTTGATTGATTTCATCGCCGTACAAGAGATGCAGCACGTCGTCCGTTAACATCGACGGATGACCGTCAAACACGATATTTCCTTTTGCAACCCCGATAACGCGGGTGCAGTACTCTTTCACCAGCTCGATGGAATGCAGGTTCACCATCACGCTGATGCCTTGCTCACACACTTCACGCAGCACTTTCATGATGCGTTGGGTATTTTTCGGGTCGAGTGAAGCCACCGGCTCATCGGCCAGCAGAATGCTTGGGTTTTGCATCAGCGCGCGGCAAATAGCGACGCGCTGCATCTGGCCGCCGGAAAGGTTCTCGGCGCGCTGCAGGGCGTGGGGCAGCATGTTCATCCACTCCAGAAGCGAAATAGCGCGGGCGCGGTCTGCTTCAGGGAAAACCTTAAACAGGGATTTCAGCGTGGAGGTCTGGCTCAGGCGACCCAGCAGGACGTTAGTCAGCACGTCCAGTCTTGGCACCAGGCAGAAGTCCTGGAAGATCATGCCGCATTCGGTGCGCCACTGGTTCAGAGCGCGACCGCTGAGTTTAGACACATCGTGCGGCATCCCGACTTCCGGAAAGCTGAGGATCTCGCCCGACGTGGCAGAATGCGTACCGTTAAGAATATGCAGCAGCGTAGATTTACCTGCGCCTGAACGGCCAATCACGCCCACCAGTTCACCGGCATGCAGGTCGAAGTTAATGTCGTGCAGCACGGTCTGGTGTGCGTTATAGGCCTTACTCAGACTCTTAACGCTCAGGACTTTACGCCCCGCCGCGGGCGCAAACTGCGGCAGTGACTCCAGGTCAGAGTTGGTAACTACGGCAAGGGATCTGTTCATAACCATTCCAAATGAGTTAGCGAAGCTGGCCCTATTTATCGTGGTGTTGTGTGACTTTTTGATTACGGCTAAAAGAACAAATAATGAACGCCGTGAAAATTCACGCGACGATCAAACAGATGTGTTACACGTAGAAAGCGCTGGGGCAGGGGGTGTTCGGGAAATAAAAAACCACCCTGCGGGTGAAGGCAAAGGTGGTTTTGGGGACGAAAAGAGAAGCCGGATTTAGCCGACAAACACGTCCGGGTCTGGCCCAAGGCGTTTGCCGCTGTCGAGCTTCGCAATTTCAGCCAGTTCTTCTTTGTCCAGGCGGAAGTCGAACACGTCAAAGTTTTCAGCAATACGGGCAGGCGTGACCGATTTAGGGATAACCACCAGCCCGCTATCGAGGTGCCAGCGAATCACCACCTGAGCCGGGGTTTTGCCGTATTTGTCCGCTAAATCACGAATGATTTTCTGATCAAACACGCCTTCACCGCCCTGGGCCAGCGGGCTCCAGGACTCGGTCTGGATTTTGTGGGTCGCGTTCCAGGCGTGGAGCTGGCGCTGTTGCAGCAGAGGGTGCAGCTCAATCTGGTTGATCACCGGGCTAACGCCGGTTTCGTCGATCAGCCGCTGGAGGTGATTAAGATTGAAGTTACACACCCCAATACTCTTCGCCAGTCCCTCTTTTTGCAGCTCAATCAGCCCTTTCCAGGCTTCGAGATAATGATCTTTACTCGGCACCGGCCAGTGCAGCAGGTAGAGATCGACATAATCAAGCTGCAGTTTTTCAAGGCTGTCTTCCAGCGCCTGGCGGGGCCGCTGCTGGTCGCTGTTCCAGAGTTTGGTGGTAATAAACAGATCGTCACGCGCAATGCCTGCGCTTTTCAGCGCGGCACCTACGCCGTCCTCGTTTTTGTAGGCGGCGGCGGTATCAATCGAGCGGTATCCCACTTCCAGGGCTTTCTCAATGGCCGTTCTGACCTGGTCGTTGCTGGCCTGCCAGACACCGAGCCCAAGCTGCGGCATTACGTTGCCATCCTGGAGCTTGATTAAGGTTGGATGAGTCATGCGTACCTCCTTAATAGTGCGAAAAACACCGGGCAAGCCCGGTGTAAGTTTTGTATTAAGTCTAGTCGAAACTCAGGCGATCAAATCGCTAACCTGGATTCTCTTAGCGCGCGGCTTCGTAAATGCGGCGGCTAACGTCCAGCGTAATGTCCTGATGTTCGCCCAGCTTAGTCATGCCTTTTTCTTCCAGTTTCACCAGCAGAGCAGGGATGGAGCTGCCGTCCAGGCCGTAGGCGGACAGGCGAGTCGCGGTGCCCATTTTCTCGAAGAAATTGCGGGTTGCTTCGATGGCCGCATCAATACGCTCTTCTTCGCTGCCGGAGGTGATGTTCCAGACGCGTTCTGCGTATTGCAGCAGTTTGGCGTGCTTCTCGTTACGCTTTTCATTCATCAGCGAAGGCAGAACCACCGCCAGCGTTTGAGCGTGATCCAGGCCGTGCATCGCGGTCAGTTCGTGGCCCAGCATGTGGGTCGCCCAGTCCTGCGGCACGCCAGCCCCGATCAGGCCGTTCAGCGCCATTGTTGCAGCCCACATCACGTTCGCACGCACGTCATAGTTTTCAGGATCTTTCAGCGCTTTCGGGCCGTCTTCGATCAGCGTCAGCAGAATGCCTTCCGCAAAACGATCCTGCACTTTGGCGTTGACCGGGTAGGTCAGGTACTGCTCGATGGTGTGAACAAAGGCATCCACCACGCCGTTAGCAACCTGTTTAGGCGGCAGGGTGTAGGTGTAAACCGGATCCAGAACCGCAAAGACAGGCTGTACGAAGTCAGACATGAACGCCTGTTTGTCGCCGGTAGAGCGGCGGGAAACCACTGCGCCTTTGTTAGATTCGGAGCCGGTGGCCGGCAGCGTCAGCACGGAACCCATTGGGAACGCGCTTTTCACGTCGCTACCGCGGGTCAGCAGAATGTTCCACGGATCGATATCCTGCGGATAGTGCGCCGCAGCGGCGATAAATTTAGTGCCGTCGAGCACGGAGCCACCGCCGACTGCCAGCAGGAAAGTCACGTTTTCTTTACGCGCAATCTCTACGGCTTTCATCAGCGTTTCGTAAGACGGGTTAGGTTCGATGCCGCCAAACTCCAGCACGTCGAGGCCTTTCAGCGCGTCTTTAACCTGGTCCAGTACGCCAGTTTTAATCACGCTGCCGCCGCCGTAGGTAATCAGTACGCGAGCGTCGGCTGGGATCTGGTCACGCAGTTCTGCCAGGGAGCCTTTACCAAACAGGATGCGGGTTGGGGTATGAAGATTGAAGTTATTCATGATGGGTTTCCCGTTCGTTAGATGAGTCACATTGCTAAATCTGATGGTGCCTATTGTGGTCCGCCACGCTGCCTCTCTCAATGCATATTCCTGCCTTTATCTTGCCTGTTTCTCCAAATGACTGGAGAAATCGCAGAATCCATCGCACACTGTAAGCCGGATAAAAAGCGCCGTGGAGACGTAAGAAATGAACCGCCAGGCTATCTGCCAGCAGCTGACGGATAAAATCAATCAGCTGATTTTAAAAGAAAAGAGTGATGTATTTTTTGATGGCGTACGGCTGATGTACGGCACCAAACCGATGGCGCGTACCCCGGTCATGTACGAGCCGGGCATTGTTTTTCTCTTTTCGGGTCATAAAACAGGTTATCTTAATGACCGCGTATTCCGCTATGACGCCAATGAATACCTGCTGCTGACGGTGCCTTTACCCTTCGAGTGCGAAACTTTTGCGACGGCAGACGTACCACTCGCCGGGATGCGTGTGAAAGTGGATATCCAGCAACTGCAGGATTTGCTGATGGACATCGGAGAAGACGATCTCTTCCGTCCGCAGTCCTGTACCGACGGGATAAATTCTGCCGAACTGTCGGAAGAAATTCTTTGCGCTGCAGAGCGATTGCTGGATGTATTAGAGAGGCCTCTCGATGCCCGAGTCCTGGGCAAGCAGATTATCCGTGAGATCCTTTATCACGTTTTGACGGGCCCAAGCGGCGGGGCGCTACTGGCGCTGGTAAGCCGCCAGACGCATTTTAGCCTGATCAGCCGCGTGCTGCGCCGGATTGAAAACCAGTACACCGAAAACTTGTCGGTGGACCAGCTGGCAGCCGAGGCTAACATGAGCGTTTCTGCGTTTCATCACAACTTCAAGTCGGTGACCAGCACGTCGCCGCTGCAATACCTGAAAACTTACCGTCTGCATAAGGCAAGAATGTTAATGCTGCATGACGGTATGAAGGCAAGCGCGGCGGCTATCCGCGTGGGCTACGAGAGCGCGTCTCAGTTTAGCCGGGAGTTTAAACGCTATTTTGGCGTGACGCCGGGGGAAGATATGGCGCGGATGCGGGTTATTTAATGAGGCAAAAGCGAAGAGCGAATAAGTCGGGCTTATCCGCTCTTTCTTCATCAAGCAGGGTTACGCGGCGCTAACCTTTTTTTTCAGCACCACAAACACCGTGCCGACCAGGCCCACAATCAGCAGAGCAACCGGCAAAATCATCAGGAAGGTCATCACCTGATCTTCATGGCGCTTAACAAAGGGGATCATGCTGAGCGCGTAGCCCAGGCTAATCACAACGCCGACCCACAGCAGGCCGCTTAGCCAGTTAAAGAACTGAAAACGGCGGTTGCTGAGGCCGGAAATCCCCGCCATGGTAGGCAGCAGAGTACGAACAAAGGCCAGGAAGCGGCCCGCGAGCAGCGCCAGTAAACCGTGGCGGTCAAACATTTGCGTGGCGCGCTGGTGGTACTGGGTTGGCAGCTGTTTCAGCCAGCCTTTAACCGTGCGGGTATTGCCGAGCCAGCGCCCTTGTAAATAGCTAAGCCAGCAGCCCAAACTGGCTGCGATGGTTAAAATCACTAGCGTCGGTACAAAGCCCATCACGCCTTTGGCGATCAGCGCTCCCGCGAGCAGCAACAGGCTATCGCCCGGCAAAAATGAAGCAGGAAGTAGCCCATTTTCCAGGAACAGCGTCGCAAACATAACGCAATAGACAATGCCAATCACATGGGGGTCGGCCAGCGCGGCAAAATCGTGATGCCAAAGCGCCTCGACAATATTTTGTATAACAGCCATAGGTATTCCTGTGGAACCGCTTATTGAGTTCGCCCCGAGTATTACACCCGCAACTTAGGCTCACCTTAATTTCTACACATTGTACTGCTAAAATCTTCTCGACACCTTGATCCCAGGCTCAACAAAATCCCGATAATGGCAAAAAACTGTTCCACGATTACCGATAAACGGATTTTTTAGGCAATACGCTGGAAACCCGCTTCCAGATCCGCCATTAGATCGTCCACGTTTTCCAGGCCAATATGAAGGCGAACCAGGGTGCCGCTAAAGTCGACGCCGCCTGCCGGGCGGAGCTCCGCCAGCTCATCGGGCTGATTAGCGAGAATAAGCGATTCATAGCCGCCCCAGGAATAGGCCATGCTGAAATACTCGAAATGATTGAGGTACTGTTCATACTCTTCATCACTCAGCCGCTTTTTCAGCACAAATGAGAACAGCCCGCTGCTGCCCGTAAAGTCACGTTTCCAGTATTCATGCCCTTTGCTGCCGGGCAGCGCTGGATGATTCACGCGCTCAACCTGCGGATGCTGTGCCAGCCATTCGGCGACTTTTAAGCTGCTTTCTTGATGCTGACGCAGGCGAACACCCAGGGTCCGAATACCGCGGCTGGTCATATACGCGGTGTCTGCATCCAGCATTTGCCCCATCAGATAGGCATTCTCGCGCAGCTGATCCCAGCATCGGGCATTGGATACCGCGGTGCCAACCATCGCATCCGAATGGCCAATTAAATATTTGGTTCCCGCCTGAATGGAGATGTCGATGCCGAACTCCAGCGCTTTAAACAGCACGCCAGCCGCCCAGGTATTGTCGATCATGATGATAGCGTCGGGGGCAACGCGCCTTACCGCTGCGACAATCGCCGGAATATCGTGGACTTCCATCGTAATAGAACCGGGGGATTCCAGAAAAACGACTTTGGTATTCGGCTGAATCAGGCTGGCAATATCGGCACCAATCTCCGGCGCGAACCAGCCAGTGCTAACCCCAAGCTTTGAGAGAATTTTGGTACAGAAATCCTGCGTTGGTTCATAGGCCGTTTCGGTCACCAGAACGTGATCGCCCTGTTCAACAAAGGCCAGAATTGTATTAGCCACCGCGGCGGCGCCGCAGGGAAAGAGGGCACAGCCCGCGCCGCCCTCAAGTTCACACATCGCTTCCTGCAACGAGAAATGGGTCAGCGTGCCGCGACGGCCATAGAACAGCTCGCCCTTAGCGCGGTTAGCGGTGGCCTGCTTTTTGGCCTCAACGCTTTCAAAGACGAGGGAGGAGGCGCGCTGAATCACGCTGTTAACCGAACCCTGAGTAAACTTCTTGCTGCGCCCGGCGTTGACCAGCGCCGTTTCGATGTGTTTTTCCGCCATTTCCGCTTCCCCGTCTAACCATCTGGATGTCTGGACGTAAATTAACACAGAATGGGCAAAGGGCATCATGGCGTTTTCTCAGGTTGGCGAAAAAAGTCATCATTTCGCCATGTGGGCGCTTTTCCTGCGTAAGCGCAAGGAATGCTTCAACAATTTCCGGCAGTCTGCAAATACTAATGAGAACGACTATCAATTCGATAGTTTTTTGATATATTAGTCTCAGTTTTGACATTTATTTCTCGCTGGAGCGTAAGACGTGACGAGTAATCTGATGCAGACGGATCTGTCCGTTTGGGGCATGTATCAACATGCTGACATCGTAGTGAAGATCGTGATGATTGGCCTGATTCTGGCCTCTGTTGTCACCTGGGCCATCTTTTTCAGTAAGAGCGTGGAGCTGATCACCCAGAAACGTCGCCTCAAGCGAGAGCAGCAGCAGCTGGCTAACGTGCGCTCCCTGAACGAAGCGAGCAGCGCGGCAGAAGCCTTTGGCAGTAAAAGCCTGAGCACGCTGTTAATCAACGAAGCCCAGAACGAACTGGAACTTTCAGCCGGCGTGGAAGATAACGAAGGCATTAAAGATCGTACCGGCTTCCGCCTTGAGCGCCGCGTGGCCGCCGTTGGGCGTCACATGGGGCGCGGTAACGGCTTCCTGGCCACCATCGGTGCGATTTCACCGTTCGTCGGCCTGTTCGGTACCGTTTGGGGCATCATGAACAGCTTCATCGGTATCGCTCAATCCCAGACCACTAACCTGGCGGTCGTTGCCCCGGGCATCGCAGAAGCGCTGCTGGCGACGGCAATCGGCCTGGTTGCTGCCATCCCGGCGGTGGTTATCTATAACATCTTCGCGCGTATGATCGGCAGCTACAAAGCCAGCCTCAGCGACGTTGCCGCGCAGGTTCTGCTGCTGCAAAGCCGCGATCTGGACCTGGATGGTACCGCTCAGCCGCGTCCGGTGCGTAATACCCAGCAACTGCGAGTAGGTTAATGCCCCATGGCAATGCGTCTGAACGAAAACCTCGATGACAATGGTGAAATGCACGAAATCAACGTTACGCCGTTTATCGACGTGATGTTGGTGCTGCTGATCATCTTCATGGTGGCGGCGCCGCTGGCAACGGTGGACGTGAAGGTTAACCTTCCGGCCTCCAGCAGTGAACCACAGCCACGCCCTGAGAAGCCGGTTTATCTGTCGGTAAAAGCCGATCATTCGATGTTTATCGGTAATGACCCGGTAACCAAAGAGTCGATGGTCAATGCGCTGATTGCCGCAACCGAAGGGAAAAAAGACACCACCATTTTCTTCCGCGCGGACAAAACGGTGGACTACGAAACGCTGATGGACGTGATGGATACGCTGCACCAGGCAGGGTATTTGAAGATTGGCCTGGTCGGCCAGGAAGTCACGAAAGCGAAGTAAGTGGGGATGACCCTCATCACGGCCCTCTTCCTCTTGGGAGAGGGTGAAAACAACTCAAGTTTATTCTCTCCGTAGTTGTTACGTTCACCCGTAAATCTGTTTCCCCTGCGCGTTCAGAGCACGGTGAACGTGTCCGGGGGATAACGCCATCCCCCGAACAGCCCCGGCGCCCGGCGAGCTCATCGCCGCTGAAGCGGTAAACCCACCGGCTATCACCCAAACATTCGGGGTCGTTCGCGATTCGTTCCCGACGATCGCTCTCTTTCGCTGCTCCCGGCTGCTCAACCCCGCCTGAGTTGGGTCATAACCGGAGGCTGAGAGCGTCGGGAACGCATCTCAGCCGACCCAGGACTGGGAGATAAAATGGAGGTTTGCCGCTCACGCGGTCGATTTATTTGGCCGGGAGTCCGGGTTCTTAGGGGAGTGACGGTGACTCCCCTAAGACGTTCACCGGTGCGGGGGCTGCATATAAAACAGGACTCAAAGTGAACGGAATATTAGCCAGTCTTTCATAACGCCTATTTATGACTAAGAGACAGCTCTGGACCGGCTTAATCCTCGAAGTACCAGTACCCCTGGTTAATCAGCGCCGTCAGCTGGCGGATAAATTCGTCATCCTCCACGGCGGCACCCAGCTCCGTTTTGGTCAGCCGGGTATAGCGGCACATTGACACGGCGGCGGCCTGATGGCTAACGTCCAGCGGTTCACTGTTGACGAAGAAACCCTCGCCAACCTGCAATACCCGCAGCCCGCTCAGGCGAATCAGCTCTTCTCCGCCAGCCAGCGCTGCGGCCACTTCTTCAGGCTCGTAGGGCGGCTCTGCAGATGCAATATCCAGCTCGTGCCGCGGCGTGGTCACAAAGCTGCCGAACCACTGGTTGAACGCTTCCGGCTGGCTAATCAACGCCGTCATCATGTCGCGCAGGCGTTCCAGCTCGTAGTTTTCTACTTTGCCAGGGTTTACGCGGCAGGTGAGATCCGGGTCGCTGTAGTGATCGCCGCCGAGGTCATTTTCCAGCACGTAATCGGCAAAGCTGCTGATTAAGTCGCGGCTGTTTGGCCCGCGGAAGCCAACCGAATAGTTCAGCGCCGTTTCATGGGTAAAGCCGTCGTGCGGGAAGCCAGGCGGAATGTAGAGGATATCGCCGGGGGCTAAATCTTCATCGATGATCGGCGTGAACGGCTCAACGTGCAGCAGCGCTGGGTGCGGGCAAAACTGCTTCAGCGGCAGCTTATCGCCCACGCGCCAGCGGCGGCTGCCCATCCCCTGGATAATAAACACGTCATAGTTGTCGATATGCGGGCCAACGCCGCCGCCCGGTACGGAAAACGAAATCATCAAATCATCCAGCCGCCAGTCCGGCAACACGCGGAAAGGGCGCACCAGCGCGGCGGCGGGTTCGTGCCAGTGATTAACGGCCTGGGCCAGCAGCGACCAGCCGGTCTCGCCGAGATTATCAAAGTGTTCAAAGGGGCCATTGCTGGCGTGCCATTTTCCCTCTTTAAAACTGACCAGCCTGCTGTCGACTTCATTTTCCATTGCAAGGCCGGCAAGTTCGTCGGGCGTTATAGGGTCGACAAAATTAGGCAGTGCGTTTTTGAGCACCACCGGCTTTTTCTGCCAGTACGTTTCCATAAACGCTGGCCAGTTGAAATTAAGTTGATAATCCACGGTTATTTACCCCTGTGCGGAAGGAGGCCGATTATAGAGAGCGGCGTCCGCCGCCGACCTTGTCATGGGTCAATCTGCCGCTACATTCCCGCTTTTTCTCCGGCCAGAAAACGCCGGGGCTATCGGTTTTTTCTGATTTTATTTTAACGTTCAACCGGGCTGCTGCCCTTGCTGTGGCTGGTTTTTTCTGGTTTTACACAGAGTTAAAGAAAATTTAGCCTGGAACCGGAACTGAATTCTTACCACTGACTAAGCGGAGAACGTGTTTGACTGTTAAGGGGTAACAGCATGGGATTAGGAATATCGGCTTTTATCAAGCCAGGGCGAGCCATTAGCGACCGTGAAATTACCGATTTACAGCAGGGGCGGTCACGCGCCTCAGCGATAAAACAAAGCAAAGCGCCGCCCACGCAAATCGCGTCGGGGTCACTGCACGCCGAGGCCGGAGCTACGCTGCCCCCCGGTGGACTAAGGCAGAGTGCGGCAAATACGCAGACGCCGCAAAAAGGAATGTTCAGCCGTTTTTTAGGACGGCATCGCAACGGACAAGATGCCGCGCAAATTACGATTCCCGCCACGGCAAGCGCTTCTCGCGCCAGCAGCCCAAGTCTCTATAGCCAGGCCAGCGCTTCTCGTGCCACTAGCCCAAGCCTTTACAGCCAGCCCAGTGCCAGTTCCGCCAGCGTTTATAGTCAGCCGGATGTGTCCGACCCGAACGCAATCCCCAGTAATGAAGTCGGAACGCCTGGCAGCCACTTTGCCGAGCTGCCGCTGGAGATTGAGCCTGAAAAAAACATGCTGCTGGAAACCCGGCTATCGCTCGATAAAAAAGGGCGGCTGGAGATCGATACGCCCGCAACCTCTGCGCCTCTACATGCCCTGATGGAAAAAACCATCGGCCATGACCGCCTGCGTTATCAAAATCACCTGGCCAGCGACGACGGCCATCAGCATGTTTTGCTGGATAAAGAAGGGCGGTTGATGACGCTGCGCAGCCAGCCCGGCGTGTTTATTGCCCTCAGCCACAGTCAGCAAAAAGTGGAGTGGCGGGAAGTACATCCTCCCCATCGGGGATTTATGCGCCGCCAAAGCCTGGCGCCCGCCGGGCAGCATCTTTCCTGGCACGACCGCCAGACCGTCGAGATTGGCGGTGAGAAAGTGCGTCTGCCGGAAACGGGCATCCGCGACCGCCTGACGGACAGCGTTACCGACGGCGACGGCACGCGTTACCGCCTGCACGACAAAAAACTCTTTAGCTTTGACAGCGCCGCCAACGCCTGGCAATCGCTCTCCGGCGAGGACGATAAACTCTCCTCCCTGTCGCGCCAGAGTGACGGCATGCTGTGGCGAGTGAACGACGACAAACAGCTTGGCAGCGCCGTGGGTGACACGATCAAGGTCAATTTTGAGCACAAAATCGATCACTATGCGGTAGGCCCGAAGCGCGATGCTCTGGTGCTGCTGAGCGACGACGAGAAGAAGCCGCAGGTGGCCTATGTGGCCAACCTGGCGGCAACCGATCCTCAGCCTAAAATGCTGACGCTGCCCGAGAACATGACGCTGAAGAAAACGGCGCTGCACGGCCCGCTGCTGTTTGCGCTGGACAACAATGGCCGGCTGCACTGCGGCGACAAACCTGATGCACAAAGCACGGCGCTGACCTTTGGAGAAGCCCGGCACAAGCCGCTGCTGGATAACATCACGCAATACGTGGCCGCGACCGTTGAAGATGGCGCGCGAATCGAAGATATGCTGGCCGATGAAACCGATCGCCTGCACCTTATCGTGAAGGATAAGTACGACCAGAAGCACGCCATTACCTTCCACTGGCACGGCGGCGACCTCAAGCCGCAGAGCAGCTGGAACCTCAGCGACAGCCTGGTGCTCGACTACCAAAAAGGGCTGCCGCAGGTCACGCCTGCCGCCCATGATGTGGTGGATCTCGGGCGGCTCGGCAAGCTGGCTTTGCACGACGGCAAAGTGCACTACTTCAACGAAACCACCGGCCTGTGGGCCGCTTCCGACGAAAAAGCGGACAAGCTGCAGTGCGGCCTGGACGGCCAGCCGTGGCTGATGAAAGACGGCGAGCTGAAGCGCCTCAAGGTCAACCTGAGCAGTAACAAAGTTGACCACGGCAGCAACGTCTTTGCGCTGCCGCAGGTGACCAAAAGCGTAAGCGCCGATCTGGCCACGGCCGGGTTGGACAAAGCCGAGAAAGCGCAGGCATTCACGGCGATCGACAGCCGCCGCTATCTGGCGGTGAACGAAAAAGGCGATATCGGCTTCCACCACATAGACACCACCACTCGCCGCAATCAGCGTGCTACCCAGACGCTCAGTCAGGCGGCTCTGCAGCAGCAAATTGAGAAGCTGGTACTCGGCAGCGCGGGGAAAGAGGATGCGGCAAAAGTCAGCGATCTCGCCCTCGGTGAAGACAAGCAGCTTTGGCTGTTAAGCAAAGAGGGGAGCCTGTTCAGCCTGCCGGAAAACGGCTGGAACAGCGGCAAAGCCGACGGGTTAGCGAAAGTCACTCTGCCGGCAAACGAGGACGGCAGCCAGCCTGAACTCACCGCGCTGCAAACCTCGGCTAAGGGGCAAGTCAGCGCCCTCGACAAGCAGGGCAATACGTTTGTCTTCAAAGCCGGAGCCTGGGAAAAAGGCGACCCGGCGACCGCGCCGGTGGCGGAACCCAACATGGCTCGCCAGCACTACGAGCGCCTGACGAAAGCGTCAAAAGACTGGCGCCTGCCGGGTACCGGGATCACCTTCAAACGCGAGGTAAACTTCCTCGGCCAGACCGGGCAGGACGGCAAGCAGGTTCGGACCTCGTTCCGCACTCGTCTCAGCACGTTTGTCTTCCGTCCGTCGCTGGAATGGCCGCGCCCGATAAAAACCGCCGCCTATTCTATTCAGCACCGCTACGCCGGGCGTGAAGGGTTGAAAGACGTCTACCAGCAGCAGGGGGATTTGACCCAGCGGCTGAAGGCGCTCTCGCAGCAGCCGGGCAGAGCGGCTCCGCGCCCAGGCTTAAGCCAGCGTCTCGAAATCATGAGCGGGGAAACGGCGCGCCAGTGGCAGCCGCAGGAAAAGGCGCTGCTGGAAGAAATGAGCAGCTTTGCACGCCAGCTTTCCGACAGCAGCACGCATTACTGCGAGCAAATCGGCCAGCACTATGGCGTGCGTGACGAACGCCGCCAGGAGGCCACGCCTTCTCGTTTTGGGCTGAACCATAGCCAAAGCGGGGCGCTGAACCCGTCGAGCAGCCGCCAGGATAACCTGACCGGGCAACTGAACGAATTGCTGCGGCGCTATCCGGCCGATAAAAGCAACCACGCCGGGGCGATTATTGCCGAGCTGGAAGCGCGGAAAATAACCCTTAACCACCAGAAAGAACAGGTCCCGATGGGGCGCCAGCGCGATATCCATGACGATATCGGGCTGGTGAAATCCAGGGTAATGCTGGACGTGCTGGCGCTGAAATCCCTGCATGATTCGGTGGATGAGCTGCAGCAGGCCTCGCTGCTGGGCGAACCTCAGCGTTCAGCCAAAATGACGGAAATTGCCGCCAACGTGGCCCGGCTAAGGGACAGCGAATGGGGCGGGAACGTGATTAAAACGGTCACCACTCAGGGCTTCGGCAACCACAAGTCGCTGGAGGCCAACTATGACGCCATCAAGGCAATGACCAAGGCGTTCAGCAAAGAAAACCACGGCGTTAACATCAATACCAAAACCGTGATGCAGGCGGAAAACCAGCGCGAAATGCAGGACAAAATGGTCTCCACCGTGCTCTCGCTGGAGAGCGGCGAAAACCTGGCGTTCAGCCGCACCTATGGGGCGTCTGCCACCGCCACGGTGGCGCCGGGCACTCAGGTTGTGGCGGGCGTTGGCGGCAAAGTGGGTGCAGATCGTGGCTACACCATGAGCTTTTCACGCGGCGATACGGGAATTAACGTCAGCTTCGGGCGCACCGGTGCCGTGTCGGCAACCGGCATCGTGGGCGTCGGCTACAACGTGCTGACCGACTACAACAAAACCCACAAAGTCTATCTCGACGGCGACCATAAGCACCCGCTGTCGCAGGGCGTTCGCCTGGGCGGCGGCGTCACGCTGGGCGGGCAGCTTCAGTCCCAGCACGGTGTCTCGTTTGAACTGGCGGAGCACGAAATCCCCGGTTTTATCGAACAGCTGAGCAGCGGCACGCTGGATCCGCTGGAGTTTTTGAACCGGGGTGCCAACCACAGCGTGAAAAGTGGCGCAACCCAGAGCTTCAGCGTGGACATCAACGCCGCCGCGCTGGCGAGCGTTGGCTTCCCGTTTACCGACAGCCACGAGAAAGATTTCCCGACCAGCGCCCGCCTCGGCGGCGGCGTCTATGCCAACACTAATCTGCTGGCGGGCAGCCGCGAACGAACGGACTCACGCAACGCCGAAGGGCAGGGCGTCAGCCACAGCGACCACCGCCTGAGGGCATTTAACCAGATGAGCGCCGGGGCTAACATCGCCATTCCGGTCAGCACCACCCTTCAGCCGAAGCACAAAGATCCCTTCTCGGTGGGCGTCGGCGTCGGGGCCAGCGTGCAGCTGTCAATCAACAACCGGACGACGCACAGCCTCACCGTAGACTTAAAAAATGCCCAACCGGTGGAGGGCGTTCACCTGGAAAAACTGATGACCACGCTGGGCAAGCAGTTTACCGACAGCGCCTCCACGCAGCTGCTGGCCAAACTGAAAGAGGAGCCGAAAGAAGGGGAACTGCCGATCTCCGTGGCCGATAAGCTCAGCCAGCTGGATGCCCATTTTACACGCTGGTATCCGCCTGCCGATAACGCGAAGGCGCGCCGTCCGCTGCTCGACACGCTGCAGCAGCTGACCGCCCGGCAGCAGCAGGCCGACTCTCTTTCCGTGCAGAATACGCAGCCCGAACCGACCAATGCCGAGGTGGATGCGCTTATCACCGGGCTACGCGGCGAGTTTACCGACCTCGCCAGCCGCCAACTTCTGGATGAACTCACGCCGGCGGAAGGGGCTCCACGCCTGCCGATGTCAGCCGGAGAGCGGCTGGGCAAGCTGGAAACCCACTTTGCCCGCTTTATTCCGCCGTCGCGGCACCACGAGCTGACGGGCAACGGCCCGCAGGCGGCGCTACAGTCGCTGCAGCAAACCGTGCGCCAGCAAAATGCGGTGCTCAACCAGCAGCAGCTGGTGAACAAGGCGGAATACCAGTCCACCTATAAGAACCTTTCGCGCATCGACAACAACGGCTTGTTCCACTTTATGCGCCACTTTATGGAAGGTGAGTTTTCGCCGAGTAACGCCGACCGCATTACCCAGATGATGGGCGAGGATTACCGGCTGAAAGCGCTCCTGCGCGGGCTGCAGGATAACAGCAGTTCCCAGGCGGTGGTCTCCCTTGAGCTGAAAACCAAGCCGCGTGAAAAGCTGGCCGACCAGTGGGCAAACCATACGGTCACCCAGGACTCGATTGTCGATCTGTTAAAAGATCGCGACAAACTGCGACTGAAATCTATCGCGTTTACCAAAACGCAGAGCAAATCCGATGGGTTCTCGACGCCGTCATTTTTACTCGGCGGCTCTAACGGCGTGTCGCTGTCGATGAACGAAAATCTGGGCACCATCAACTTTAGCTACGGCGATGACGACAGCGCGCCGCTCAGCTACACCGTGGACGGTGGCGTGGCCCAGGCAGAAAAAGAAGTGAAATCGGCGCTGCAAGACGCCGCCGAGGCGGGATTTATGGTGAAAGGAGGATAAGGAAATGACGATGCAACAGCAGCTTCAACAGTGGCTTGATGCCTGGGGAAAACAGCACAAGATCTCGCTGCGTCTGGAAGAAGGCGTATGCCTGCTGACGGATGCGCAGCAGCAAGAGGCGGCGGTGATTGAACTGCCGCCGGACAGCAGCGCGGCGGTGCTGCACTGCCGGGTAGGGGAATTAACCGGGCAGGATGCGGCGCTGCTGCCGAACCTGCTGGCGATGAACTTTGAAATGAACGCGATGCGTGGCTGCTGGCTGGCGCTCGATGGGGAAAATGCCATTCGGCTTTGCACTCAGTGCGAAATGTTTGTCCTGGACGCCGAGCGGTTTGCGGGTTGGTTAAACGCCTTTATCAGCCAGAGCGGCGAGGTCAGAGCATTTATTGCCGAGCTGCCTTCGCTGCTGGAGGCCGCCACGCCGCGCTGATATTGATAGAAATAAAAAACCGGGAAATGTCCCGGTTTTTTTATTGGCCTGCAGCCTCGTTGCTGGCAAACAGATCCTCTTCACGCCGCGCGGGCTGCTGCTTTTGCAGGATCTTATAAATACGCTGGACGTCATCCGCATAGCGGCTTCGAAGCTGGCGGCGCTTTTCCGACGGGCCGGTATTGTACATGCCGACGGTATTCCAGGAGCGGCCATACTGGCGGAACAGCCCGTGTAACACCCACGCGCCGGTGGCGATGCAGGTACAGGGATCGTGCAGCAGGTTGTCACGCGTCACGCCCAGCTGCTTCAACCGGCCAAAATGCACGCTGTTCACCTGCATCATGCACACGTCTTCGGTGTGGTTCGAGTTGGCGGCGTTCACCGACGAGAGACTAAATTTCGACTCTTTCCAGGCGATGGCCTCCAGCAATGCGGGAGCAATCCCAAAGGCATGCCCCACGCGGGTAAAGCATTCGGCCTGGGCGAGGGCCGGCAGGCTAAGCAGTAAAAGTCCCCAGCGCCATTGTTTAGTCTGCATCGCGTTATCTCCTCTAATTCTTACAGGCAATGTGTGGCGAAAAGCGCACTTGGGTTCCCATTTTTTGCCATGTAAGGAACTCTTTACCCCTGCTTCTCACTCAGTTGAACATTCCGGGCGTGGGTAAAACTAAGCGTCATTGCGCGGTTAAGCGGCGGCCGGTTATTGCTACTGGGTATCACTTAGGGAGTGTGTTGTATGCAGATATCATCAGGACCGGGCGGGTTCTCACCGCTTTTGCCGGAAAACCATTTTCCAGGCCTGGACGGGGCATCACCTGACTCACAGAACGGCAGTAACAGCATTACCGCCAAACTGCTGCTGAATAACGGCGGGAACACGCTGGCGATCCCGCTGGCGCTGAACTTTGCCAACACGGGGGCGGCAGACAAGCCTTCGGCGATTAACTTCGGCGACTCACCGGCCAGTAATAACAGCCCGGCAACGAACCCGGCGAATGCTTCGTCAAGCAGCGGCAGCGGTTCCGCCGACAGCATGATGCAGGAACTCCAACAGATGCTGCAGCAGTTCCTGAAAGAGCTGATGCAGCTCTTCCACATGAACACCGGGCAAAGTAAGGGTGACGACGATTCCTCTTCACCGGCGAGCGGCATTGGTTCCGGCTCCGGTTCTGGCATGGACAGCGGCAGCAGCGATGGCGCCGGGGATGCTGGCCGTCCGCTGAATAACCTCGCGGCCGCGCCTTCTGGTGGTCCATCCGGTGCGTCCGGGCCGTCTGCGGATAGCCTGCCGCCGGGCGACACCAGCCTGAAAACGAGCGATCCAACGCTGCAAAAAATTGTTTCCCAGTTCGGGGGAGAATATGAAAAAGCCTCCGCTGAAACCGGCGTTCCGGCCAAGCTTTTAGCCGCGCTGACGATGCAGGAATCCGGTGGGGACGTAAACGCCAAATCCACCAACCCGGGTAACGGCCTGACCGACAGCGGCATGAACCAGATCAACCCGGACACTTACCGGGAGATGCAAAGCAAATACCCGGACAAGCTCGGCAGCGACATGAACTCTCCGGCCAACCAGATCATGTGTTCGGCGTTGATGCTTAAAGAAGGCAAAGAGAAATTCGGCAGCTATGATGCCGCGCTGCGCGCCTATAACTCCGGCGACGATCAGGTGAACCTGCACAACCTGTCCAGCGTCTCTTTAGGCGACCCTAACTACGTGAACGAAGTGAACAGCCACATGGCGAAATTCGCCTGATTGTGGAGCGGTAATTTTTGCCTGTTTCTTTACAAAATGGGGTAATTCAGTGGCCACGTCTCCAAAGAGGGTGGCTGCTTTTTTTAGTTACAAAGCAGTTTATTTCTTTGACAAGCTAAAATAGCGTGATTAATCGCAGTAAATGCGTCCAGGAATGTTCCCAATTAAACATAAATACTAAAAGTGAAATATATTTCAAAAAGAAAAGGGTGTTTCAATAGCGACCTCTCAATGTAAATAATCGTAAATATATATTATCGGCTTTGCGGATTGTGAGGAAATCCTGTCGGAGAATCCGTCGGGCTTCATACGTGAGTCGGGCAAAAATTCATTTTTTGGTCGCAACAGGGTAAAAAATTAACGGCCTGTCTATTTTTATTTAATTTATTCATTAAAATCATTTATTTAGTTTAATAGCGATATATTTAGATTCTTATTAATACATTTGGAAATATTCAGCGAATCTCACATTTTTTTTCAGTCGGCTTCACGAAATGAATCTCAGCAAACGCTATCGGCTGACGATTTTATTCCGCTCAAAACAACCTGCTATCCAGACATCGGAACAGTTAAACCTGAATTCTTATGTAGGGATATTCCTACATGAGGCTAAAATTTTGTCTGATTGTGAAACCGCGGCTCGGTGATAGGTTGTTCCTGCTTCTCATAAACAAAACTCATTTATTTAGCGTGCTACCGTATTTTATTCACGGCAGCAGGCGGCAATTATTTTGTGGTTCACGTTTATGGTTCATAAGTGGGACTCATACGCCAGACCTTGAATAAGCCAGGCAGCGGGGGATTTATGAAAGAAAACAGTTCGAATCATTGGGAGATAAAACATATTCCGGTCGATATCGACTTGAATATGCCGCGGTCCGCAGCCGCATTACCCGCGTCTGAAAATGTGCACGATGGGCTGGATATCTGGCTGCAAACGTTAGCCCCTCTGAAGGTTGATTTGGTGCTGGAAGGCGAAACGGGCACCGGGAAAGACACCTTTGCACGCCGTATCTACGACCATTCCGGCTGTCGTGGCGCTTTTGTGCCAATTAACTGCGCGGCGATCCCCGAAACGCTGGCAGAAAGTGAACTGTTTGGCGTGACGGCGGGGGCCTACACCGGCGCGACACATTCGCGTGCTGGCTACATTGAAAGCGCCAATAATGGTGTCCTGTTTCTGGATGAAATTGACAGTATGTCCCTGAGCCTGCAGGCCAAGCTGCTGCGGGTGTTAGAAACTCGCACCGTGGGGCGCCTGGGCAGCACGCAGTCTATTTCGCTTAATCTGCGGGTGATTGTGGCCTCGCAAAAGCCCCTTGCCCAGCTCATGGAGCAAAAGCTGTTCCGCCAGGATCTCTTCTTCCGCCTGACGACGGTCAAAATCTCGCTTCCGGCGCTGCGTGAGCGCGTGGAATGCATTATTCCCCTGTTCCGCCGTTTTGCGCAGGAGTCTGCTATTCGGCTGAATCGCCCAATGCCGCCGATGCCGCAGCACCTCAGCGAAGCACTGTTGATGCACCGCTGGCCGGGGAATATTCGTGAACTGAAAGGCGCTGCCGAAAGGTTTGTGCTGGGGCTGCCGGCCCTGGGGCAGGTGGCGCACCCGGAGATGCGTTCCGTTCGGCTGCGCGAACGCCTGCGGCGGATAGAATACAGCCTGATAGAAGATTGCCTTTCGCGGCATGAAAATCGGGTTGTCAGCGCCGCACATGAATTGGGTATTCCAAGACGAACGCTGTACCAGAGAATTAAATCTTTGACTGAAAAGGAAAATTAATTTTTTAAATTTCTTTGGAACTGCCGCTTACGCCGCGCCACTTAATCCGTGAATGACACAACATTTGCTGTTTAATTAACGAGGAGTAAACATCATGGCATCAGTAAACACCGGTAACAACGCGGGCGCAAGCAGCAGCCTGGCAGATAGCTTCCAGTCCCAGATGGACTCTATCGAAAACAAATCCATGCAGGACTCTCTGGACAAAGCTGAACGTGACCGTAAGAACGCCTACGTGTCCGGCTACCAGAACTCAGCCACCACCATGATCAGTTCTCTGGCACAGAACAAAATTTCCTTCTAATGCTAATCAGGGATTCGCCCCGGCGTGAATCCCTGATCTTCACTTCTGCTGGCGGAAACTCTCTTATGCACATTCTTAATCCTGCGACAGGTATGCCTTTGCCAGAACCCGAGTCTCTGGGCGCTGCATCCAGCCCGGCCACTCAGTCTTCCATCCCATTCGGCAACAGCGTCGCGAATCAAAGCGATGCCGCTTTCTTTTCAGCCGCGCTGCAGCAGCCGGAAGCGGCCTCGGCGATGGGCGGCGTGGGCGGGAAACCTGCCGCAATGTTTGAAAAAGCCTCCGGCATGTTCAAGCAGATGGAAGGCGACCAGAAACAGATGAATAACGTGCTGCGTAAAGCCGCGCGCTCCACCGATCCGCTGGTGCTTAACCAGGTGGACGACCAGCTCTCCAACTATTACCTGGAGAGCATGATGAACGCCAAGATTGTCTCGAAGAGCATTTCGGGGCTCGATAAACTGACCAACCTGCAGTAATCCATCATGCAACGACGCTGGCGAAAAATCCTGCAGCCCTGGCTGCTGGTCCTGCTGCTGGCAGGCTGCGACTCACAGGTCATTCTGAACACCGGCCTGACGGAAAACGATGCCAATGACATCATTTCCGAACTCTCGAAATACAAGATTGAAGCCGACAAGCAAATAGATAAAACCGGCGTCACCGTGCTGGTGGCTCAGGACAATATTGAACGCTCCGTCCGCATTCTCAACGCCAACGGGTTGCCGCACAAAGCGCGGACCAACCTGGGCGAGGTGTTCCAGAAAAACGGCATTATTTCCAGCCCGCTCGAAGAGCGCGCCCGCTATATCTATGCGCTTTCCCAGGAGCTGGAGTCCACGCTTTCACAGATTGACGGCGTGGTGGTGGCTCGGGTGAACGTTGTCCTGCCTGAGCGCGTGGCGCCCGGCGAGCCGGTGCAGCCCGCATCGGCATCGGTGTTTATTAAATACACCCCGGAAATGGACCCAGACAGCATTGAGCCCAGGATCCGTCGACTGGTCGCCGCGAGTATTCCGGGGCTTTCCGGGAAAAATGACGGGGCGCTTTCCGTGGTGTTTGTGCCCGCTGCGGCCTATCACGACCGCGTGGAACTGGTGACCTTAGGGCCTTTCCAGCTGACGCTTTCGCAGTATGCCACGGTCAGGACGCTGTTCTTCTCGCTGATGGGCCTGTTGCTGCTGCTCGGCGGGATCTTCACCCTTTTACCGAAGCTAAAGGCGATGAAGCGCGGTAAAAACTCAGGCTCGACTGGACTGGCCGTTGTGCCCTCAGAGCGGCGGTAACGCCAGTGGTTGCCTGGGACTACGCGCTCGCGGCGAACTGGCTTCGCTGGTGGCAGGAGGGATTCTGGCGGCAGGCGGATGCCAGCTGGTTCGGGCTGCCCTGGTTCAGCCTGGACGAGGCGCGACGCCAGAGCCTGATGCTTAAATCGCCGCAGGCCGTGCCGGCTATGCTGGCGCTGGAGGAGTCTCTGCCGGAAACGCCCGACGCCCGCCTGCTGGCGCTGGTTTCGCTTGACTTAGCCCAGCGCGAAACGCTTTTTGCGCTGGTGGCTGAGGTTTGTCAGCGCGGGAGCGGGGCGGGGCAGCTCACCGAATCTCAGCGGATCTGGTGCGAACGTCTAACCCGGGGGCTACGCCCCGGCGTCTGGCTGCCCGCAAGTCTTAGTTTTAGCGGAGAGCCGAGTTTCGCCGTGCTCTGCCTGCTGCGCCCGATTTTGACGCCAGCTGCCTGGCTGCGGCTGCGGCTCAGTTTCCCTCAGCCTGTGATTGTGCGATGTGAAGCGTGGCTGGCGGATGAACCTGTGCCGCTAAATCGCCTGCAGGCGCTGTGGGATGGCGCGATCTGGCAGGCTCAACGTTCGGCGATGCCAGCGCTGAATGATTTTTCACGGGAGCAATAAACCATGTGGGTCGGCCGTAAACTTGCCTTAGAAGAGAACGACCAGGTGATTGAAGGCGTACTGTTGCCGCACTCCGCTTTGCAGGAGCAGCAACAGGCTCAAAGCCTGGTAGAACAGGCCATGCGCAAGAGTGAAGCCCTGCTGGAGGAGGCTCGTCAACAGGCTGAGCAGATGCTCGCCGAGGCGCAGGTCGATGCTGAACGGCTGGTCGTTACACGCTGTGAAGAGGCAGAGCGGGAATTCTGGCTGCGGGTTGAGCCCTTTTTTAGCGAATGGCGGGCCGAGCGGGACGCGCAAAGTGCCGAAATCGTCGGCCAGGCGCAGGCGCTCATTGCGGCCGCGTTTGAACAGCTGTTTGGCGGCCTGAGCGACCAGCAAAAGCTCACGGCGCTGCTGACTCAGCTTCAGAGTTCAAGCGCTCGGGCAACGGACGTCACGCTGTATCACCCCTCACAGCATGAAGCGCCGCTGGCAAGCTGGCTGGCCGCGCGCCCTCAGCTAGGCTGGACGCGCTGCATCGACGACGCGCTGACGGCCGAAACGCTGTTGCTGCAAACCGCCCAGGGCGAGTTCAGCATTAGCTGGGCTTCGCTCCAGCAGCATTTGCTGCGCCTCGCCAGCTAACCCACTGCCAAAAACGTCCCGCCGGGAAGTTAATTTTCCCGCGTCGGGAACTGCCGCCTTTCTGCCGCCACTTATCATGCGATTTCAACGCGAGGAGAAACGTATGAGCAATTCCTTTGATATTCAGCGCAATCTCGACAGCCAGCTGTCCCGTCTGCACCACTCGGTTGCCGAGCTGGCGCAGAGCACGCTTGGCCAGCCCGCGCCAAGCATGGGCGACATGGTGGAATTCAAAAACGCCCTGATGAAAGAGGCGGCGGCGACCTTCACCGACAGCCAGCTGGGGTCGCTCAAGCATAGCCTGAGCAAGGAGATTATCGACTCTATCAACTAGTTATGCCGTCAACGGCTTATTCGTATCGATAAGCCGTTGTTTAACGCAGTTTGCACCCCGGATGGCTACCGTTTTATGCCGTCGATTACAGGAGAAGAGTCGTTGAATCAGCACGTACGTTTACTGCGCTCAGCCATGTTTGCTTTGGCCGCTACCGCTGGTTGCTTCAGCGCAACTGTTAGCGCTCAAACGCCTGCCGACTGGCAAAATGGCGCCTATGCCTATTCTGCCCAGGGCACGCCGCTGCGCACTGTCTTGCAGGATTTCGCCAGCAGCCACGGCGTGAATTTGCGTTTAGGGGATGTGCCCGACAGCGTGGTGGATGGACGCCTGCGTTCCGACAGCGGCGTTGCCTTCCTCGATCGCCTGGCGCTGCAGTACCGCTTCCAGTGGTTTGTCTATAACGGCTCGCTGTTCGTCAGCCCGCAGTCGGCAGAAACCTCAAAGCGCATCAGCGTGTCAGCCGATGCCGCGCCGGATCTCAAGCAGGCGCTGCGTGATGTCGGGCTGCTGGAAGACAAATTCGGCTACGGCGAGCTGCCGGACGACGGCGTGGTGATTGTCACCGGGCCGCCGGAGTACGTCGCGCTGGTGGCGGATTTTAGCGCCAAAGACAAAGACAAAAAGCAGAACAAAGAGATGATGGCGTTCCCGCTGAAGTACGCCTCGGTGGCTGACCGCGAGATTAAATACCGCGAGAAAACGCTGCTGGTGCCCGGCGTGGCAACCATCCTTAACGAATTGCTGGGTAAAAAGAGCACCCGCTCTTCGCAGGGCATTGTACCCGGCGGAGAAGGCAGCTCGCGTGAAGCCCTCAACAAGTCATTCCAGGAACAATCGGACAATATTCTCTCCGGGCTGATTCAGGGCCAGGACAGCCGTCTGCGCGGCGCAGGCGGTGATGACGAAGGGGAAATGAACCCGCTGGTGTCTGCCGATGTGCGCAACAACGCCCTGCTGGTGCGGGACGATCCTAAACGCCGCGAGCAGTATCAGGCGCTGATTTCCCAGATCGACGTGCCGCAAAAGCTGGTGGAAATTGACGCCATGATCATTGATGTCGATCGCCACGCGTTTTCGAAGTTCTCCAGCAACCTCAGCGGCACGTTCGGCAACATTACCGCCGGTTCTTCCATGCTGCAGGGGGCAGGCACGTTATTCGTGACCGACTACAGCCGCTTCTTTGCCCAGATCCAGGCGATGGAAGGCGAGGGCAACGCCTCTATCGTGGCTAACCCGTCGATTCTGACGCTGGAAAACCAGCCCGCAGTGATCGACATGAGCGACACCGCTTTCATTACCGCGACCGGCGAGCGCGTGGCGACCATTGAACCGGTGACCGCCGGAACCAGCCTGCAGGTAGTCCCGCGCGCCATCGGCAACGGGCCAACCAGCACGGTGCAGTTAGTTGTGGATGTGGAAGACGGCAAAGTCCAGGTCAACGATGACGGCGTGGCAACCGGCGCGAAGCGTGCCACGGTCAGCACTCAGGCGCTGGTGCAGCAGAACGGTTCACTGGTGATGGGCGGCTTCCATTCCCGTGAAACCGGTGACACCGACCACCGTATTCCGCTGCTGGGCGACATTCCTTACCTGGGGAAATTCTTCTCATATACCAGCCACGAAACGTCGCAGCGCGAGCGGCTGTTCATCATCACGCCGCATCTGGTGGGCGATCAGGTGGACCCGACGCGCTACATCGACGAGCAGGATCGCCAGCAGCTTTCTTCGGCGATGAATGAAGTACAGCTCCGCCAGCGCTACAGCTCGATGAAAGGCGACATCGAAAACGCCATGCGGGATCTGGCGGAAGACAAAGTCCCGACCGGGTTCCAGACAGGCGGTGAAGGCGTGAGTATTGGCCAGCTGTGCAACGTGGGGCCAGGGCTGTCATCGGACAGCTCCCACAGCCAGTGGTACAGCAATTCATCGGTGCAAATCAGCGTCGGGCTGATCCGCAATATCAGCGGCAAGCCGCAGCGTTTTGACGAATCCAACTGCCGCGATGATGACGTGCTTGCCGTGGCCGCCTGGCCGGGCGGAAACCTTGCCCCAGGCCAGTCGGCAGAGGTGTATATCGCCTACCGCACGCGGGGAGAAGGGCGCCGTAGCCGCCAGTCGCTGCTGAGCTCTGCCTCGTCATTGCCGGTGAATTCATCCAGGTCGCGCAGCTATCTTCTGCCGCCGCGCCCCGTACTGCATTAAGGAGCCACGATGAAACCTTCAATTTTGATACTGATGGCGCTGGCGTTTGTGCTTAGCGGCTGTGCCACCCGCAATGACAACGGCTGTGACAACGTGACGTGTCGTCCCCTGTCAGACAGCCACCACCTGACCATCTGGTGGCCGAACGATATGCGTAACGGCGTGCAGGATTACACGCAGATGCCGGTGCGCTGAGTGCCAGAGCGGGCGTGGCTGTTTTCACGCCTGTTTTTAAAAAATCATTTTTTTCCTGATGTTAGGCAGTTTTGTGGAACCGAAGCCGGTTTCTTTTCACTTAACAGGCGTCTTAATACTGCGACCCAGCAGGACTGGTCGCCTGTATCAACCCCGTTGTCATGGTGAGGTAATCGAATGAGTACGATTGGAAATATGCTGAATCTGGCCACTGCATTACCGCAGCTGGCGCTGAACGCAACCCCAGAAGGTATGGCCGCTAATCTGTTGAAAAACGTTGGCGATCAGATGGTGAACGACATTGCCTCCAAGCTGACCAACCTGTTGTTCTCCGGCGGCATGAACGGCAACAACAACAACACCTTTATGTCTCCGCAGAGTCAGGGCGGCGCGAGCATGGGCAACACGCTGGCAATGAGCAACATGCAGCAGATGCTCCAGCAGGTGCTCCAGCAGATGGGCGTGAATTCCCAGAACTCCCCGTTCAACAGCCAGGCGGGTGCAGGCAACATGAATGCCTTCAACAGCGGCATGAGCAACGGCCTGCAGTCACCGTCTACCGGCATTGGCCTGGTCCAGCTGCCGCTGTCCACCACCAGCGCCAACAGCGCGAACAGCTTTAACCAGCTGGGTAACAACATGGGCAGCCAGCTCGGCAGCAAAATGGGCCTGCAGGCGCTGGATGACGTGAAGTCAGACACCAGCGGTTTGTCCCTGATGGGTTCCGGTAAAGTGGATGGGGGCTCCAAAGAGACCCGTGCTGAAATCGGTAAATATATGGATCAGCACCCGGAAATCTACGGCAAGCCGCAGAGCGCGGGCGCCGGTATACCGGGCCTGGTGCACGTTGGTAAAGGCCCATCCAGTTGGGAAGACGCGCTGAAAAACAGCAAACCGCTGAGCGGCGATTCGCTGAAAGCCTTCCAGTCCGCGAAAAATGATCTGAAAACTTCTATGGTGGGGGGCTCTATTCCAGGCTCCGCCACCGCACCGGGCAATGGCTCTTCCAGCCTGCTGGTGAACGCCGATGCGCAGCTGTTTAACGGCAATATCATCAAAGATGCCATGAAGCACCACCACGGCGCGCTGATGGGCCTTGCCAGCGCCGTGCTGGCCTAAGGAATTGTGTTGTAGTCCACAGATGTTCTTTTTGACGCGTGGTGCGAGGTAACTTCGCCACGCGTGTTTCGCGAAACTCTTCTTCGCCCTCTATTTGACCGGTTTTTCTGCGCTAATCGCGTGGGATACCGGTCTTTTTTTTGTCTCTCGATCGCGCCCGTGTATTTCCAGTACAGAATAATTATTCGACTCTCTCCCTAAGAGCTGCTTCTTAGTCAAAAATCTCTGCGATTATGTAGGAGCGGCGAATATTCCGTTCACTTCCAGCCCTGTTTTATATGTAACCCGGCATAGGTGAACGTCTTAGGGGAGTCACCGTCACTCTCCTAAGAACCCGGACTCCCGGCCAAATAAATCGACCGCGTGAGCGGCAGACCTCCGTTTTATCTCCCAGTCCTGGGTCGGCTGAGATGCGTTCCCGACGCTCTCAACCTCCGGCCGTTCCCGACGGCCGGAGGCTGGCCAGTCGGAGAGAAAACGGAGGCGATTTAAGCCGGAACCATGCCTCGCTTTACGACTAACATTTTCCTCAGCCACAAAGTCGCTGGTTGTTTTACCCTCACCCTAACCTTCTCCCTATAAGGGAGAGGGAATAAAAAAATGCCTCCCCTCACCCCGGCCCTCGCCCCTTTGGGGAGAGGGCCGGGGTGAGGGGCCGAGTTGTTCACTAATATTTAGGTGATAGCCGGTGGGCTTGCTGCTTAGCGTTTCTGAACATGCGGGGAAAAAAGATCTATAGGTGAACGGAATAACTGCAGAATGACAGATATCTCCTGGAGGATTCGCAAGTAAAATGTGGTTAAGAAAGAACCCAGAGTAAGGGAAAATCGTCCCCGTTACTCCTCAAACTCAATCGTTTCACCCTTCAGGCGGCCCTCGAGCTTGCGCAGCAGGCGGTAAATAGCGGCCACCGCTTTTAGCGTGTCGCGTGGGATATAGGCACCTTCTTCGGTGGTGCGGTAAAGATTGCGGGTAAGCCAGACGTAGCGCACCACCGGGATATTGGCGGCGTGCGCCAGTTTAATCAGCGCTTTGGCGTCTTCGTCCTGTGCTTTAAACAGCAGCACCGGCAGCGGCGTTTCGTCCGGGAGATAGCGCAGCCCCACGGCGTAGTGCGTCGGGTTCACCAGCAGCACGTCGGCTTTTTCCATCTCCTGCGGGGTGACTTTTTTTGCCGGTGCGTTGAGGATTTCGTGGGCGACGTGTTTGCGGTGGCCTTTGGTGTGCGGGTCACCTTCCATCTGCTTGTACTCGTTTTTCACGTCCTCGTGGCTCATGCGATTCTGCTTGAGGAAGAAGTATTTCTGCAGCGCGAAGTCGGCTACCGAAAACACCAGCATCACGCCGACGATGGTGTGGGCGAGGGTTTCCAGAATCGCCACGCCCGCATGCCAGAAGCCGTCCAGCGTGCCGCCTGAAAGGTTGGCCATTTGCGACAGACGGGGTTTGATCAGTAGCCAGAACACCACCGAAAGGGTGATGGCCTTCAGCAGGCTGTTGAGGATCTGGATAAACTGCTTTACCGAAAACATCTCTTTGAATTTATTCAGCGGGTTGAGCGCCTCAAGCTTTGGGGCCAGCGCGGCGATGGCAAACAGCGGACCAAACTGGATCCAGCCTGCGGCAATGCGCAGCAGGATTACGGTGCCCACCGTCATCATAAAAAACACCCCGACGGTCAGCAGCGCGGCACCGCCAACTTCCCCTAACGCCTGGTTGAAAGGGCTGCTGAGGCGCATCAGCGGCAGGAGCATCAGCGCCTGCAGCTTTGCCATGCTGGCCTCCATCATGGAAAAGATCAGCTGCAGGACGCCGAACATGATCAGCAGTTTGGGGATGTCCTGACTCTGGCTCACCTGGCCCTTTTTGCGGGCCTCCTGAAGTTTATGGGGGCTGGCCTTCTCTGTTTTTTCACTCACGGCTTGGCACCCTCCGAAGCGGCATTACCAGGTGGTTTGACGGGCGGGCAGAATATCCGCCAGGTGCGGGATCATATCGCGCAGGCTGCTGAACTGGTGGCCGGCGAAATACTCCAGCGTGGGCAGGTAAAAGATAAAGAACAGCAGCCCGGCGATGCATTTTAGCGGCACGGTCAGTACCGTGGCCTGCAGCTGCGGACTGTAGATGCTGAGCACGCCAACGGCGAAATCGAGGAACAGCAGGAGCAGCACCAGCGGGCCAGCGTACAGAATGGTGTCGATAAACATCTGCTTTACCTGGCCGAGAAACACCAGGAACCCCTGCTCGCGGAAGTCGGGCAGCCAGCTGTCCACCGGCCACAGCCGGTAGCTGTCCCAGATAACCTGGGTGGCGAGGGACAGGCCAAAGTTGACGATCAGCACCATCATCGACCACTGCAAAAGCATGTAGCCGAGCGGCGTTTCGTCTGCGCCCAGGGCCGGGTTAAGCTGGCCGCCGCTGAGTGCTCCACGCTGGTTATCAAACAGCACGCCCACCGACTCAAACAGCCAGAAGGGTAGCGCCAGCAGGTAGCCAAGAAAAATCCCCAGCACCACTTCTTTCAGCATCATGGCGACAATGCCCCACGGCGTGTGCGGGGCGTGGGTCAACATCGGGACAATAGTCGGCGTGACAAAAAGCGCCAGCGGCACGACAACCGCCGTGCGGATCATGCCTTTCAGGGCAGAGAACGCAAACAGCGGCGTCAGCAGCACGCACGGGTAAATGCGGGCGATTGCCAGCCCCAGCCCCAGCATGCCGTTGAAAATGGGCGTCAGTTCGGCGGCGATCATCGCAGGGTTCCGGACGCGGCCATCATGTTGAAGGCGGACTGCGCCAGCTCCACCATTTGCAGGCCAATCCAGCGGCCGCTCAGCGCCAGCGTGGTACCCACGGCCACCAGCTTGATGGCGAAGGGCAGGGTCTGATCCTGGTGCTGAAACACCGCCTGCAGCAGGGACACCACAATGCCCACCAGCACGGCCACTACCAGCGGTGGCGCGGAGAGCACAACCACCATCAGCACCGCCTGCTTAAACATGTAGATCATGTCCATAACGTCCTCACATATAGCTGTAGAACAGGCCGTCCAGCAGGCGCGTCCAGCCGCTCACCATGACAAAAAGCAGAATTTTGAGCGGCAAAGAGATGGTCATCGGCGACACCATCTGCATCCCCAGCGCCAGCAGCACGTTGGAGACAATCAGGTCCACCACCAGGAAAGGGATAAATATTAAAAAGGCAATTTTGAAGCCGTTTTGCAGCTCGGACAGCACGAATGCCGGGATCAGGATCAGCAGGTTGTCGCGCTGGTGGACGACCTTCTCAGACAGATCTTTCGGCCACATGCGCTGGCTGTTTTCCATCAGGTGTGTTTCAAGGTCCGGGTCGCTGTTGCGCAGCATAAAGTCGGTCAGCGGCTTAATGCCGTACTGTAAGCTGTTCTCTAAGCGCTCTGCGCTGGTGGTATCGAGAGGCTTCTCTTTGAAGCGGGTTTGCATCCCGTCGAATACCGGCGCCATCACGAACAGCGTGGCGGCCAGTGCGATGCCGTACAGCGCCATGTTGGGCGGCGTTTGCTGCACCCCGATGGCGTTTCGCGTCAGCATCAGCACCATCGAAATCTTGAGAAAGCTGGTGGTGATCATCAGCAGCAGGGGCAGCAGCGAAATGGCTCCCAGCAGGATGGCCAGCGCCAGCGGATTGAATGAGCTGATATTCTCGGCCATCACACGGGTTCCATGGCCGTACCCGTCTGGCGCAGCATGCGGGTGACCTGGAAGCCGAGCGTGCCGTTAACGTCCACCAGTTCACCTTTTGCCAGCAGGCTGTTGCCGTGGCACAGCAGCGCCTCGCCCGGCGTGACGTGCTGAACCAATACCGTTGACCCCGCATCCAATTGCTGGAGTTCGCCAAGCGTCAGCTGTAGGTTGCCGCAGCGGATGGTTAAATCCAGCGACAAGTCGTCGAAACTCCCCCGTGTTGTTTGCCATTCCCCGGCGGGTACCACTTCTTCGCCGTCCTGCTGATCGTCGTACTCCAGGGGGGCGTTCGGGTAAGTCATGGTTAGCTCCTCGCTAAACGTAATGTGTAGTAAGTCTCTGTGAGTGGTTTCGCTCGCCAGTTCCAGGTGAACCTGAAATTGTCGCCTCGCCAGCGGCATAACGCCGTGTCCTTCCGGCGAGAAGAACGTCTCTGAGGGCAAAAGCAAATCTCCGCTAACCAGACGGCGGGCGGCACCGGCGGAAAGCTGGAGCTTGCCAACGGTCAGCGGTAACTGGAGTGGGAGTCCAGGGTTTAGCGGGGCCATCAGCCGCTGCCAGGCCGGATGCTGAGCAAGCCGATGCAGCGTGGCCCAGGAGAGCGACAGCAGCGTGCAGGCCTGGGCTTCGCCGAGAAAAACCTCAAGGCGCAGCGTGACGTCAGGTTTTTGCCGTTCTTCTGCGGGCTGCAGAAACTCAAAGAGTTCGGCCAGTTCAGGGCTGAGCTGTTGACTGAAATAGCGCCAGTACCAGGCATTGTCCTCGGTGGAGACGCCTGGAAGCGCCGGGCAATCGGCCAGCAGCCCCAGCACCGGCAGCGGGTCGCTAAAAAGCAGCGTGCCAGCCGCGCAGTGAAAAGCTTCACCCGGCATATCTGGCTGGATCAGCGCTCGGGAGGGCAGGAGGCGAAGTTCTCCGGCTATTGCTTCCCGGAAGAAAGGGAGCCGGCAGCCGCTGCCGGTCCAGCGCCGCAGGCGGGCTTCATCCGGTGACTGAGCGGCAAGCACCAGGCGTTTCATACCGCCTCCCGCCGCTTAAAGCGCAGGCGAACTTTTTTCCCCAGACGGTCGCAGAGCGAGCCTTGTCCATCCTGTTCAAAGCCGCGAACTTTGTCCCAGGCCTCGGCGGAAAAGCCGAGGGCAATATCCAGCCCATCGCCATTGGCCGGGGTAACCTGCGCCACCACTTCGCCTAAATCCGGCAGCAGCAGGCTAAAGCGGGCGGGCAGGCTTTCCTGCTGTTCAATGCCCTGTATCAGGTGCGATTCCAGCATCGCCCGCAGGGCGGAAGACGGGGATTCACTGGCCTGCTGCGGCTGTTCCGTGCCGCCGAGCGAGCCATCAAACAGGTTAAGCGCCAGAATGGGCATCACCGGGTCGGGCTCATCGTCAGACAGGAGATCGCTGAACTCTTTTTCATCCCGCGACAGCTTCTGGCGATCGCTGGCCCGGCCGGACGAGGACGTGCTGCGAGCGGGCATCTGCGGCATGAAGGGCGTGTTATTTCCCGGCGTGCGCGGTGCACGAGGCGTGGGTGCCTGCGGGGCGTTCTCGGGCTGGTGATGCGGCTGCGGGGCCGGATGGGCCTGCTGCCAAAGCCTGGGCTGCGGGTGAGCGTTTTTTAGCGCGTGGTGAATCATAAAGCGTTCCCCTGATTTTGGTTGAGCAAATACTCCATTTTTTCGATGTCCCGCTGGCAGCGCTGTACGGCTGACTGCGCGGCGGTCAGCCGCTCCTGCTGCTGTTGCACCTCTTCCTGTAGCTGGTGCGTGTGCTGAATTTGTTGAATCACGCCCGCGCGGCTGGATTTCTCAACGTCCAGCGTCTCCCGCAGGTCGTTAAGCGGCTGCGTGACGCCCGCGTGCTGCGGCACGAAATTATTGCGCAGCTGCAAATAGCCGATTTTCTGCTCTGCCAGCTGCTGCTCGCCCTGCTCGACGGCCTGCCGGCAGCGCCGGAGCTGCTGCTCATGCTGGCGCTGCTCGCTTTCACAGCGGCGTAAGCGTCGCCGCCGGATGGGCAGTAAGAGCGTCAGCACTTGTTCCAGAGCAACCTGCTGCGGGTCCGGTGAGAGCGGCGTTTCAGCCTCGCTATAACGGCGCATAAGCAATCACCTCCTGTAGCTGCTGGCGGGTGTCGACGAAGTCGCTCGGGGCGTGGTTGGCCTGGCGTAAAAACGCGTTGATGGCCGACTGAGATTGCACTGCGGCGTCGGTCATCGGGTCATTTCCCGGCTGGTATTCCCCGAGGCGGATCAGCATTTCGACCTGCTGGTAAGCCGACATCATCTGGCGCAGCGCGCTGGCTTCGGCAATGTGTTCTCGTGGGACGACGTTGCTCATGGTTCGGCTCAGGCTGGCCAGCACGTCCACGGCAGGGTAGTGCCCGCGCTCCGCCAGGCGGCGGGTCAAAACGATGTGGCCGTCTATCAGCGAGCGGACTTCATCGGCCACGGGATCGTTCATCGAGTCCTGTTCGATCAGCACCGAATAAAGGGCGGTGATGGAGCCGCGTGAGGTTTTCCCGGCGCGCTCGAGCAGCCCTGGCAGCAGGGTATAGACCGACGGCGGCAGCCCGCCCCGGCCCGGAGGTTCGCCGAGCGCCAGGCCAATTTCACGCTGGGCGCGGGCAAAACGCGTCAGCGAGTCGATAATCAGCAGGACGTTTTTGCCTTTGTTACGGAACGCTTCGGCAATGGCCGTGGCGGTAAACGCCGCGCGGGCGCGTTCCATGCTGCTGCGGTCAGAGGTGGAGCACACCAGGACGGTGCGTGAGCGCAGTTCGGCATCCAGCTCGTGGTCGAGGAATTCGCGGAGTTCGCGGCCACGTTCGCCAATCAGGCCAAACACAATGGCATCGCACGGCGTGTTGCGCGCCATTTCAGCGAGCAGGGTCGTTTTGCCGCAGCCAGCCCCGGCGAAGACGCCCACGCGCTGGCCTACGCCAATCGTCAGCACGCCGTCAATGGAGCGAATGCCCGTCGGCAGCGGAGTATCAATGCGCGGCCTGTCCGTGGGCGGTGGCGCGTCGCCGAGCACGCCCCGGGCGTCCGGTGTTTCGCTGGCCAGCGCAAAAGCCGACAGGCTGTCTTCGTCGATGGCGCGGCCAAAGCCGTCCAGCACGCTGCCAAATAAGCTGTCCGACACGCTAATAGAATGGGGCTGAAACAGCGGCGTGACGCGAGCGCCCTGGGCGATGCCGTCCAGCGGCCCCAGCGCGGAAAGCAAAGTGTGGCGGGGGTTAAAGCCGACCACTTCGGCCATCACTTCGGTGTCGCCGCTGCGGCTGATAAGACACAGGTCGCCGATGCGTGCCTGCGGCAAGCTGCTTTCCAGCAGGATGCCGCTGATGCCGGTGATGCGCCCGTAGGCGCTGACGGCGGAAAGCTGGCTCAGGCTGCTATGGCGCTGGGCAAACCAGGCGTTGAGGTCGGACTGATAGTGTCCCATCACCATTTCACCGCGATGTTTTCTTTGCCGCCAAACTGCACGCTGTCGCCGGTAATGCCGGTCAGGCGCAGGCCGTTACGTTCGTCCCCGACAAACAGGCGCTGCCCGTCCTCGGTCACGATGTTGGCGTGCGGCCCGGCGGTAATTTGCACGATGTGGAAGGGCAGCACGGCCTCGCGCACTTTGGTTTGGTTTGTGAGCGCCACCTTGAGCTGATAATCGCTGCGGATGCTGTCCACCATGCGGCTGACAATCGGCAGCTGGTTTTCCTGCAAATCCCCGGTGAGCGTAATGCCCTGCGGCGTACTGGTCAGCAGCACTTTGTTATAGAGCTCCCGTTCGCGCAGATCCTGTTCCACCAGGCTGCGCAGTTCGTTGCTATTGGTAATCGCCGGTTTAATTTGCGGCTCATCGTCGCTGTTTTGCTGGGCGATGCCGGGCTGCAGCACCCAGCTGAAGATGGTGAAGGTCAGCAGCATCAGGCTGGACAAGGTGAAGATTTGCGCCCAGCGGGGCAGGATCCTTGCCAGCAGCGAACGGCGCGCGGTCGGCGCTGGTATGCTTTGTGTCCCGCCGACGGGTTCGCGTATAGCGGATTCTGGCTGACTCGGGCTGACAGCAGGCAACGGCGGTGGCGGGTGGTTATCCCATTCGTCGTCAGCGGCGGCAAGCGTCAGCCAGACGCCGCCGACGGCGAAGATTTCCCCGGGCTGCCAGAGTTGCTGCGCGCTCAGGCGTTCGCCGTGGCGGTGGCAAACGGTGCCTTCCATCGGCGTGAGCATCCAGCCTTCGGCGCTGCGGCTTAGCAGCGCGTGGCTGGCTTTAATACCGCCATCGTTGAGCTGCAAATCGCTGTCGGCGGCGTTGCCCAACTGCCAGCGTTCGCCGCTTAACGGCAGCGCCGCGCCTTCATGTAATCCGTTTAATACTCTCAGCTCATACATGGCAGCACCCTTTATGCAGTGAAGGCGTCAAGCGCGTTTTCGTGAATATCAATGCGCCCCAGCACGTTTACCGGCAGGTTAAATTGCAGCTCGGCGAAGGACAGCACCGGGACGTGATGGAATTCGTCCTGGATAAGCAGGCGCAGCGGGCTACGTAAATCCTGGGCGGACAGCAGCACGCTGGTTTGCCGCTGGAACAGGGGGAACACTTCCCGGAGCTGGTCCAGCAGCAGGGCGTGTTTGTCCTGGCTGAGGGCGAAGAAGGTTTCGTTCTGCGTCTGGCGCAGGCTGTCGCGCAGGATCTCTTCGGTTTCCGGCGTCAGCAGCCAAACCTGTATCCCGCCGTCGTGGCTGTACTGGTGGCAAATGTGTTCTTTGATGTCGATGCGAACCTGGTCGACCAGCAGGCCCACATCGCGCTCGTGCTGGCCGTGCACAATCAGCGATTCGGTGATGCTGCGCACCGAACGCAGCGAAATTCGTTCGGCCACCAGGCGCTGCAGCACGGCGCTCAGACGGGTGATCGGGAAGATGCGCTGGAATTCCTGCGCCAGCTCCGGCAGGTCCATCTCCAGCCACGAGATAATGGCGCGGGTCTCCTGCAGGCCGATAAAGCGCGGGCCGCTGGCAAAGAGCGCTTCTTCCATGCGGGCCAGCAGCAGCTGGTGCGAACTCCAGGACTCCATCTGGAATTTATCCAGCAGAGGATCGTTTTCTTCCAGCCACGCCCAGCCTTTTTCCTGCGGATAGGTTTCAGTGCTGAGTTCTGTCCCGGTTTCTTCCTGGGCCAGCAGGCGGTAGTCCAGCGCCCGTTTGCTGGAGGTAAAGGTGCCAATCACTTTCGGCACTTCATACACCAGAAAACGAAATTCATCGTCAGGCTGGTACGGTGAGAAATCGATGTTGAAGACCGGCAGCGTGAAGCCGTACTGGTTCACGATGCGGTTACGCAGGCGGCGAATGTCTTCGATAAGCGCCATGGCCGCCGGGTCACCGGCGCGAGCCGACGAGAAGCTGAGGACAAACAGGCGGCTGGGGTTGAAGGTACGAATGTCTTCTTCGCCGTTGGCTTCCGGGGCGACAATTTCGCCGCCGGTGGTGGTGGCCGCCGCGCGTTTGGCGCGCCACAGCTGAAACAGCCCCGAGCCCAGGGTGATTATCCCGAGCACGATAAACACCGCCGTGGGCATGCCCGGCAGCAGGCTGAAGCAGAACATGCCGATGGCGGACATAATCCACGCCTTAGGCTGGTTGGTTAGCTGGTCGCTGATTTCTCGGCCAATGTTGTTGTTGGGAATGTCTTCGTTGGCCGACACGCGGGTGATCATCATCCCGGCGGTCAGGGAGATAAGCATCGCCGGGATCTGGTCAATCAGGCCGTCGCCGATGGTCAGAATGGAGTAGACATTGGCGGCGTCGCCTGCGGCCATGCCCAGCTGCAGCACACCAATACAGAAGCCGCCCACCATGTTGATGCTGAGGATCACAATCCCGGCAATGGCATCGCCTTTCACGAACTTCATGGCGCCGTCCATTGCCCCGAAAAGCTGGCTCTCTTTCGCCAGATCTTCACGTTTGCTTTTGGCCTGCTGGACGTTAATCAGCCCGGCGCGCAGGTCGCTGTCGATAGACATCTGCTTGCCCGGCATGGCATCGAGGGTAAAGCGGGCGGCCACTTCGGCGATGCGCTCTGAGCCTTTGGTGATCACCAGGAAGTTCACCACCGTCAGGATCAGGAACACCACCAGCCCCACCGCCAGGTTGCCGCCGACCACAAAGTTGCCGAAGGCGGTGACAATATGCCCGGCGTTTTGCTGCAGCAGGATCTGGCGCGTGGTGGAGATAGACAGCCCGAGGCGGAACATGGTGGTCAGCAGCAGTACCGCCGGGAAGGTGGTGAACGCCAGCGGTTTGGGCAGGTACATCGCCGTCATGATAAGCAGGCATGACACGCTGATGTTGACCGCAATCAGGACGTCAATCAGCCCCAGCGGCAGCGGGATGATCAGCATGAACACCACCGCCAGCGCGATGAAAGCCCCGACGACTTCGGAGCGTTGCATGGCGGTTATTGCCAGCCGGTTTAGAAGGTTAAACAAAGCGTTCATGGGCTATTCAATCCTGGTAAAGTCCGTTTACTGCGCCAGCTGGCTGCGTTTTTCCCACGCGGCGTATTCGCCGTTGAGGGTGCGGAGCAAAAGCAGGGCGTTGCTACGGGTTTCATCGTTCCCGCCCCAAATTTTCTCCGGCAGCGCCTGGAGCAGCGTCAGCAGCCCGTTGAAAAAGAGAGACTGCTGCAGGGGTTTTTCGCCCACCACCTGCAGCCCAAGCTGGGTCAGGTCGCGGGAATAGAAGCCGTTGCGGCACATGCTGAGCAAGGAGCGCGTCATGACATCGGCCCCCATCGTGACGTGGGAATATTTGCTCTTCAGGCGGTCGAGGAACTGGGCGACTTCCGACAGCGTGTGCGTAATGGCGCGGGTGTCGTTCAGCCCGGAAAGCAGGCGGCGTAGGGCCGTCGGCGGGGCGGAAGGGGCCAGGGCGGCGATGTCATCGGAAAGCGCGCGCTGCAGCGTACGTAATGCGGGCACGAAGCCATCGACGCCAAACTTGTCCAGCAGCACGTCCATGATGTTGTCGGCAGACTGCTGGTTGATCACGCCGCTGTAATAGAGCTTGCGCATTTCGCGCTTCTGCGCCGGATCGCTGCTGAAGGCGGCAATTGCAGGAGCGGTATTCACCCCGGCGTTAATTTTTTCCGGGTGCTGCTGCTGCAGGTCGGCAAGCATTTGCTCGACGCGTGCCGCCAGCGCCGGGTTGCTGCCGTTGCGCAGGCGCATCGCCATCAGGCTGAGGGTGACAAATGCAGAAGCCGGGTCGTGATTGGCCTGTTCGAGCAAATCATCCAGCGTCGGGTTTTTTCCGTCGCCACCTGACAGCATTCGTTCAAAAGCCGATTCCTGCTCGGCCTGCTCTTTCCCCGACGGGCTTTCTAGCAGTTTCCCCAGTTCTACAAGGTGAGTGACCTTGATTGCCGCCACGGAGATACGGCGCAGCTGGGTGGCCTGCGTGCGCTGTTCCTCATGTTTGATTTTCTGTTCGATGCTTTCCGCAAAAGTTGACGCCATCGACTCCTGAGCGGCCCCGGGCCGCTGCGGCGCGGGCGCTGCACGAGTGGCGGACGAGGAACTGCTCGCCGCGCTCTTATCGTTATTAGTGTCGCTGATTAGCTCATCGACCAGGGCGTCCGCCTGTTCGGTTTCAAGACGCAGATTGTGGTGATGGTGGTGCTGGGGGATTCTCATGTTCATTGCGGTGTGCCTTACCCGATTCGCCTGTCAGTGTGTGGGCTAAGGCCTGGGGCGGTTCCCCGACAAATAAAAAATTTCCGCCGCTGGGGATGTGTAAAAAGTTGCACAAACCCGTTTTCGGGCTGTGTGTGTTTTTGCTCATATTTATCTGATTAATAAAAATTAATTGTTACTAATCAATGTGTTGGTTTGATGTTTTTCGCTGGCACGGCGCTTGCTATAGGACGAACTCCTGAATCTATTCCATAAAAAGGTGTTCACTATGTCAGCAATGTTTGATTTCGAATCACAGGTTTTCCCGGATGCGCAGGCTGCTTTTGAGTCCCACGTTGTGCAGGGCGAGTTTCCGGTGGTTAACTGGGAGCGCGTGATGCGCGACAACGAACAGCGGCTGTACAATTTTATTCGTAAACGCGTGGCAAATTTTGCCGATATAGAAGACCTGGTGCAGAACACCTGGTATGAAGTGATTCGTAACAAGCACAAGTTTTGCGGCACGTCGCGCCCGGAAACCTGGATGTTCGGGATTGCGGTAAACCTGGTGAAAAATCACTATAAATCCGTCAAAGTGAGCTACCTGCACGATGAGTTAAACGATGATGTGCTCGGTACGCTGCTGCATTCGGAGCAGCCGGAAGGGGTGACTGAGGGTAAGGACATCCTGTCGAAAGTGTTGCAGCGCATTGCGCAACTACCTGAAGATTATCAGCAATTATTACAGCTGATCGTTGATCACGATATCAGTTACCAGGAAGCGGCTGACCGGATGACTATTCCTATCGGCACCGTGCGTTCCCGTCTTTCCCGTCTCCGACAATCTTTGAAACAGGATCTGGGGTGGGACAGCCTGAACTGAGCGAGCGGTGCTTCGTTACTCCCTGAACGAGAAGAATCACACTCTATGAAACAAGACGGCGGGCCGCACCCACGGCCCAATGATACTCAGGCATTGCTGAGCGCCGCTTTCAATAGCATGCGCGAGCTGGTTTTCATTGTTGACAGGGATTTCAATATTGTTTTTGCCAACCACAAGGCGCTCAGTCTTTGTCTGCCGGAAGGTGCCGGCCAGGCAAGGGCCGGGCATCTGGTGGGTGAAAATATTTTTACCCGGCTGCGGGGCTATGGCGACCTGCCGCTGCTGGCGGTGGTTGAGCAGCAGCTGGATCGGCCAGAACATTCGCCTTACGGCGATAAAATTAACGCCCGGTTTCAGGCGGCAACGCAGGCTATTCCGGTCGAGGTTTGCCCGAGCCGCTTCGAGTTTCAGCGGCAGAACTGGGTGATGATGGTGGTGTGCGATACCCGCTATCGCAATGATATTCATCGTTTTTACTACGATCGTGAAAACGAACTTCGCGACATTTTGGACAATATGCCGGATGCGATTCTGCGCGTGGACAGTGAACAGCGGCTGCTCTATGCCAACGAAACGGCGCTGCAGTGCATGCCCAAGAGCGCGGCGGCCATCGGGCTGAAGATCAACTCGCTTATCGGCGATTCGACGCTGATGGAGCAGATCGGCTGGTCGCTGCAGCTGGTGCTGAGTAAGCATATTCAGCTGGAGGCCGTGCTGCACGGCATGCGATCCGACCTGCGGGTGTCGAGAATCTACCAGGCGCGTTTTATTCCTGAATTTACCCAGCAGCAGACGCTGAAGTCCGTGCTGGTGATCGCCCGTCCTGCCTCCCGGCAATATTTTGCCGAACAGCAGGTACGGCAGACTCACGAACAGCTGCGGCAGATGACCCAAAAGCTGCAAAGCAGCGTCGAAAACGAGCGCAAGCATATGGCGCGGGAAATCCATGATGAGCTGGGCCAGCATCTGACCTCGCTACGGGTGGGGATTTCGCTGTTGGGCCAGAATCATCCTGCGCTGCAGCATGAAGTTGAACCTTTGACGCAGCTGGTGGATGGCACCATCAAAGTGGTGCGCGATATCGCCACCCAACTGCGCCCGGCGGTGCTGAACATGGGGCTGAAACCCGCGCTTATCTGGCTGCGGGACCAGTTCAACAAGCACCGTTCCGGCGTGTGTACGCTGACGATTCAGCCGCTGCCGGTGTCGCTGTGTGACGATGAGGTCACCGCGATTTTTCGCGTGGTGCAGGAGTCGCTCACCAATGTGCAGCGGCATGCCAAAGCGCGGGAAGTGGAGGTGAAGGTACTTACAAAGGGCAAAGTCGTGCTGATTTGTATCAATGATGACGGGCAGGGGTTTGATCCGGGCCAGGTCTCCGACGGGGCCTTTGGGTTATTGAGTATGCGCGAACGCTGCATGATGAAAGGCTGGACGTTTAACATCCACAGCACGCCGGGCAAAGGGAGCTGCGTGCATATCGAGATCCCTTATGCCCTGCCGGCCCCGGCTAAAGTTTATGATAGCGAATAGCAAACTTGATGATGTCGGCGTTGTTGTCGAACTGCATTTTTTCCATCATCCGGGTCTTATGGGTGCTGACCGTTTTGTTGCTGATGCTTAGGGTTTCTGCGATGCCATTGATGTTTTCGCCGCTGCTCAGCAGGCGAAGGATCTGCTTCTCACGCTGGGATAGCGTGGCGTAGCGGCGAAGCTGGTCGTTTTCCTGGGTTGAAAAGACGATGGCTTCCGCCAGGGAGGGATCAATGTAGCGCTGGCGGGAGGCGACGCGATGAATGGCGTGCAGCAGCGTTTGCGGGGCCTGGTCTTTAGTAATGAAGCCGTGGGCGCCGCTGGCGAGGACCATTTGGGCGATTTGCGGCTCGTTGTGCATGCTCAGCACCAGCACCGGCAGCATCGGCCACAGGCGGGTGATTTGCTGCACCAGCTCCGGCCCGGAGTCGCCGGGCATGGAGAGATCCAGCAGCAGGACATCGACGTCAATTTCCGTCAGCAGCGACAGCACCGTTTTGCCACAGCCCGCTTCCGCCACCACTTTAATTTTCTTATCCAGTGAAAAAATCTGTTTCAGGCCCTCGCGCATCAAAATGTGATCGTCCGCGAGGAGGAGTCTGATTGCCATACCGTCTGTCATCCATAATTTATAGTTATTAAATCGTTCTTTTTTATAAGAATAATCATCGCGCACGAATTGCAAAGACGCGTGTTAAATGAACATAGCAGCCTCGCTGCGGCGAATCTAGCTTTGCCGGGGGCGATAAGGTTGCAGCTTGTTACAAGTTCCCCCTGGAACCCACTTCGCCTGCCGCTCACTCACGCCCCATGTTCCTGACCGAGACAGGTGAAATCATGGTGATTGCCGAGCAGCTCTACCACAAACTCCAGCCGCTGTTTAAACAGCTGAATGCGCCTGGCATGGTGTACAACGCCCAGGGCTACTACTCGTTAACCCTCGACGGCGGCCAGCAGGTTTTCCTGGAGCTGACGGAAAACCTGACGCTGGCGATGATGGGCCTGCTGGCGCTGCCGGACAATCCCGGCGAGGCGCTGCTTCTCGAGCTGTTACAGGCCAACCTGAACATTGACCAGCAGCCAGCCATCACCGTTGCCGCCGATAAAGAGCGTGCGCAGCTGGTGGTCTGGGCGGCGTTACCCCTGGACGAACTGCATCTCGACACGCTGCTGCCTTTGTTGGAGCGGTTGAGCTGGACGCTGTCGGTGATTGGCCGCTGGTGCCAGCCTGCCGCGCCGCGTGAGCGCCAGGCTGCACCGGAGACAGAAAAAGATCGGCTTCAGCGCCGCCAGATTGAAGCGCTGATGCTGCGACGTTAACGTCCAACCAAGGGGAAAAGATGAGTACGATTTCTGCCAGCCATGTGGCGCCACATATCGCCATTGAATATCACCGCCCGGAAGACTATCTCGCTGCCGAAAGCGCTTTGCATAAGCTGCTCAGTCGGCCCAATGGCCGAAGCCTGGTGGGCGAATTGCGTAACCTCAGTACCCAGGGCCGGTACGTTAAGGTGAAAGTCACGGCGATGGCGAATACGGTTGCCCGCCCGGTGCTGACCGACTCTCAGGTCCGCCGGTTTCACCTCTCCGGCAGCGAGTACGATAAGGCGCACAATAAAAAAGCGACGCAATTAGCGCAAAAACAGCCGCTCGGCAAAAAAGGCGAGGGGACCAGCGTCAGCGTCGACTGGAACCCGCGGCAGTCCGTGGCTATCGATGCCCACGGCCGCCCAAGCCTGCTGGACGATCCCTCGCTGGCTTTTGTGTCGCTTGCCCATGAGCTGGTACACGGCTATCGCATGATGAAAGGGACCTACACCGGAGGGACTTCCGACCGCTACGATACGGGCTCGCCGGCCGGGCAGGAGGAATCCCGCGCGGTGGGCATCGGCAAGTATGCGGGGGAAGCGCTGTCCGAAAACGGTATTCGCCATGAGCACGGCCTGCCGCTGCGCGGGCAGTACGCCGCAGGGTAAATTCTTCCGCAGCAGGAACCACCGCGCCGCTCTCCCCACATAACCTGTTGACGCAACAACTAAAGTGGGGAGATATCATGCCGTTAAACAACGTTGATACCAGCCTGAGGGTCGATCCAGGCCTGATAAGCGGTAACTCAAACCGACGGGTTTCCATGCGCCTCGCGCTGGAGCCTAATAATACTCAGCATTTCGATTGCACCGTGAACGTGTCGTCGCGCCGGGCTGACGCGCTCTATTACGCCAATAAGGCAATAGATGATACCTGGCGCATTCTGGACATGGGGTCGGGTAACCAAAAGAACCATGTTCGCGCCACGATGGCCGAATCCTATAAGCGAACGCTTCTGTCGCAGAAGGAAACGGGCAACGGGGACTACACCGTGCGCGCCTGGGAGGCCTCTAAGTTTCGAGCGGGAAACTGCGGCGAAATGGCGGCGGTGAATGCGCTACTGCTGGCGAACTCCCGCGTCAAACAGCCGGTTTCCGTAGTGCATAACCGCGATGTCGACCACGCTTTTGTGATCATCGGCGATCCGCGGGAGAACGGGCGGTCTGTGGTGTCCGACCCCTGGCCGGAATTTGGCCGAGCCATGCGGATAGAAGACGCGAAATTCGGCGACAGTTACCACGTACTGCATACGTATCCTGTTGGCCACCGGGACGATGATGTCCGCGAGAAGCTGCTGCGTGGCGAGAAAGCGACGCAGGCGGAAGTGGATAAAGCGTTCCGTAAGGCCGCGCCAAAACTCGCGAAGCTAAGCCCTGAAAAGCTGCGGGACTCGGTGGTGGCGGGGCCAGGATACGTGCAGCGGCACGCCTCCAACAACCTGGGTATTCAGTACGATGGCACCGACAGCCGGGGCGTTGTGCAACATTTTGACCAGTCGCTGTCCGTCGGGCAGATGCGTTCCCGAATGATCGGGCCTCAGGCTGCGGTAGATGCGCAACAGCGTGGGACACCTGCGCCAACGTTCACCAGTAACGATCGGCCTCGTCAGCGCACGGAATCGTTCGCCGCGGAATCTTCTTCCCGTGGCCGCCGCCCGAGAACGGCATCCAATGCGGTTCCCCCCGCAGCCCCTCGTCGCCGGGCAAACTCCGTCGATATTCGTCCGGCCCCGATGCCTATTTATGCCCCACCGCCTCCCGCGCCTGGAGGGATGTACAGCACGGTTCCGCTGCCGGGTCATGCCCCCGCGTTCAACTACGGCCCGCCGCCAGCGGCTGCACCGGTTTACAGCTACGGCCCACCGCCAGCTGCAGCGCCGGTTTACAGCTATGGCCCGCCGCCGGTGCACGCCCATGCGCCTATGCACGCGATGGCAAGCCGACCGGTTTACCGTGAGCCGCCGGTTATTCCGCCGGATGTCTACGGCACTGCACCAGCCCCGGCCCGAACCCGGCCTCGATCTAACTCAGTCACTGCCGCTTTCCGGCGAATCATAGGTAACTAACGATGCCCGCACCTTCAAAATTAGCGCAAGTTTTGCAGCCGCTGTTGACCGATGAGCTGGGGCAAAGAGTCGAGCTTGAGAACGCAGAAGGCTATTCCGTTGAGCTTGGCGAGGGCGTGACGCTGGAGATCAGCGAATCGCCGGTTGGGCACCTGCTGCTGAGCTGCATGCTGCCCGTTCAGCCCACCCGGCTGAGCGATACCGACACGCTGACGGTGCTGCTGCAGGCTAATCTGCTGGGGATGGATTATCCCCCGGTGCTCACCGGGCTGCTGCCCGACCAGCAGCAGGTTGTGCAGTGGAGCAGTCTGCCGTTCCATCAGTTGGAGCCGGAAGTGCTCAAGCGGCTGTTTAACCGCTTTGCGCAGCAGGCCGAAAAGCTGGCCGCGTGGTTGGTTTAACCGCGATCCTCACGTTTTAGCCGCCTTCGTGCGGTTAAAACGTTTTTCTGAATGAACCTCCAGGAAGAGGCAAAAAACGGCAGGGTCAGGGGAGTAAAAGTAAAACAATAGTGGCTGTTTATACAGTATCTCGTCATAATTCGGGCCACAGACGCCGTTCTGTGACTTAAATTATCCAGAGAAAGAAGTGATGTTATGGCTTTGTCGTCGGCGCAAAAAGCGCAAATAGGTGCCTGGTATAAGGCGTTACAGCAGCAGATCCCGGATTTTATTCCGCGAGCGCCTCAGCGGCAGATGATCGCCGAGGTGGCGAAGACCCTTGCCGGTGAAGAAGGGCGGCATCTGGCTATTGAAGCGCCGACCGGCGTCGGCAAAACCCTCTCTTACCTGATCCCCGGCATTGCTATCGCCAGAGGGGATCAAAAAACGCTGGTGGTCAGCACCGCCAACGTGGCGCTGCAGGATCAAATTTACAGCAAAGATCTGCCGCTGCTGCGCAAAATCATTCCTGACCTGAAGTTTACCGCCGCCTTTGGCCGCGGGCGTTACGTGTGCCCGCGCAATCTGGCTGCGCTGGCGACCGATAACTTTACGCAGGGCGATCTGCTGGCGTTTCTGGACGATGAAATGTCGCCGACCAGCAAAGCCGAACAGCAGCGCTGCGCCAAACTTAAAGCCAGCCTCGACGGCTATAAATGGGACGGGCTGCGGGATCACACCGATGAGGCGATTGACGACGATCTCTGGCGACGGCTAAGCACCGATAAAGCCAGCTGCCTGGGGCGAAACTGCCACTGGTATAAAGAGTGCCCGTTCTTTGTGGCCCGCCGGGAAATCGACGAGGCGGAAGTGGTCGTGGCCAACCACGCGCTGGTGATGGCGGCGCTGGAAAGCGACGCGGTGCTGCCGGAGGCGAAAAATCTGCTGCTGGTGCTGGACGAAGGCCATCATCTGGCGGACGTTGCCCGCGACGCGCTGGAGATGAGCGCGGAGATAACGCCGGACTACAGCCGCCTGCAGCTCGACCTGTTCAGCAAGCTGGTGGAAACCTGCATGGCGCAGTTCCGGCCCAAAAGCCCGCCGCCGCTGACCGTGCCTGAACGTCTGACCAATCACTGCGACGAGGTGTATGAGCTGCTGCAGTCGTTTAACGCGATCGTTAGCCTTTGGCTGCCGGGGGAACGGGAAGGCGAACACCGCTTTGAAATGGGCGTCCTGCCCGAAGAGATCATGGTGATTTGCCAGCGCCTCGCGAAGCTGATGGAGGCGCTGCGCGGCCTGTCGGAAGCGTTGCTCAACGATTTGAGCGAAAAAAACGCCAGCCACGATATCGTGCGCCTGCACCGGGCGCTGCTGCAAATGAACCGGGCGCTAGGCTTTTTTGAAGCGCAGAGCAAGCTGTGGAAGCTGGCGGCGATGGAGCAGGCCTCCGGCGCGCCAGTGTCGAAGTGGGTGACGCGTGAAATCCGCGAGGGGCAGCCGCATCTGTTCTTCCACTGCGTGGGGATCCGCGTCAGCGATCAGCTGGAAAAAATGCTGTGGCGCAAAGTGCCGCATGTGATTGTGACCTCCGCCACGCTGCGCTCGCTCAACCGCTTTGATCGCCTGCAGGAGATGAGCGGCCTGCGTGAGAAAGCGGGCGACCGGTTTATCCATCTGGACTCGCCGTTTAATCATATTGAGCAAGGGAAAATCGTTATCCCCAAAATGCGCTTTGAGCCGCTGATGGAGCACGAGGCGCAGCATATTGCCGAGATGGCGGCCTTCTTCCGGGCGCAGCTGGCGCAGGGCGAGCATAAAGCGATGCTGGTGCTGTTCGCCAGCGGCCGCGCCATGCAGCAGTTTTTAACCCACGTCACCGATCTGCGGCTGATGCTGCTGGTGCAGGGCGATCAGCCCCGTTACCGGCTGGTAGAGCTGCATCGCCAGCGCGTTCAGGCCGGGGAAACCAGCGTGTTGATTGGCCTGCAATCTTTTGCCGAAGGGCTGGATCTGAAAGGCGAGCTGCTGACTCAGGTGCACATTCATAAGATTGCCTTCCCGCCGGTAGACAGCCCGGTGGTGGTCACCGAAGGGGAGTGGTTGAAAAGCCTCAACCGCTATCCTTTTGAAGTGCAGAGTTTGCCCAGCGCCTCTTTTAATCTGATTCAACAAGTTGGGCGTTTAATTCGTAGCCACGCCTGCTATGGTGAGATAGTCATTTACGACCGCCGCCTGCTGAGTAAACGCTACGGCGAGCGTCTGCTGGCCGCGCTGCCGGTGTTCCCGATTGAACAGCCCGAGGCGCCGGAAGCAAAAGTGATAATAACGACGCCGAAACACACTGTACGGCGCAAACGTGTGAGCAAGAAATAGCAAGGAGAGTCTGGATGGACTATCGCAAAATCATTAAAGAAATTGGCCGTGGGAAAAACCACGCCAGAGATCTCGATTTTGATACGGCGCGCGGGCTGTATAGCCACATGCTGAAGGGCGAAGTGCCTGACCTTGAGTTGGGCGGGGTGCTGATTGCCCTGCGTATTAAGGGCGAAGGCGAAGCGGAGATGCTCGGTTTTTATGAGGCGATGAAGCAGCATGTCATTACGCTCACGCCGCCGCCCGGCAAGCCGATGCCGATTGTCATTCCTTCCTATAACGGCGCCCGCAAGCAGGCCAACCTCACGCCGCTGCTGGCGCTTTTGCTCAACAAACTGGGTTACCCGGTTGTGATCCACGGCGTGAGTGAAGATCCCACCCGAGTGCTGACGGAAACCATCTTTACGCTGCTGGGCATTGAGCCGACCCGCCACGCCGGACAGGCACAGGCGAAGCTTGAATCTCATCATCCCGTCTATCTGCCGATTAGCGCGCTTTGCCCGCCGATGGAAAACCAGCTGGCAATGCGCTGGCGCATGGGGGTGCGTAACAGCGCGCACACGCTGGCGAAGCTGGCCACGCCGTTTGAGGAGGAGGCCGCGCTGCGTTTGGCCAGCGTTTCTCACCCGGAATATGTGCCGAAAGTGGCGAAGTTTTTTGCTGATATCGGCGGGCGGGGGCTGTTAATGCATGGCACCGAAGGTGAAGTGTACGCCAACCCGCTGCGCTGCCCGCAAATAACGCTGATTGATGGACAGGGCACCCGCATCGTGAGCGAACGGCAAGCCGAACACGAAGGCGTCGTGCTGCCATCAGGCAAAGATCCTGAAGTCACTGCCCGCTGGATTGAGCGCTGCGTGGCGGGCGTTGAGCCGGTCCCGCAGTCGCTGAAAATTCAGATGGCCTGTTGCCTGGTTGCTACCGGAGAGGCTGCAACGCTTGAGGCCGGCCTGGCGCGGGTTGCCGACGTATTCTGAATGCTAAACAAAAAAAAGCCCGCGACAGGCATCGCGGGCAAACAAGGGTAACATCAGGGTTAAACAAGGGTAGTGGTATCAAGGCCGATGAGGGTACCAGCCTTGATGAGGGTATTACTTGAGCGCGGGATTATTTGTAGATAACCGCGGTGCCGCTCATTTGGCCTTCGGTGTTGGCAGAAGTAATCGCGTAAGAGCTTGCGCCAGCGGCTTCTGCTTTAGCGGCCAGTTTTGCTTCCAGGCCATCCAGAGTTGTTGCGCCAGTGGCGGAAACAACGCCAATTTTATTCAGGTTCTGCGCCTGGGCTTCGTTTACGGATTGGGCAGCGAAAGCACCGAAAGACAGAGTAGAAAGAGCAATTGCAGCTACAGCATATTTGATGGTTTTCATGGCTAAATTCTCGCAGGTTGTTCTGTTAAGGTGACGTTGTTCCGTCGATGTGATTATGGTCACACTTTTTTGTGGAAGAATAAATCGAAGAGAATTGACGACCTTAATCAAAAAAATTGAATTAGTTATAACGTATTGAAATAAAAGATAATTACGGAGTAAATAGTTTCGTTGCGTGACGTTAACCCTAGAAACACTTAGTTTGCGCACATTTTGCTACTCTTTTTGCCAGCGCTGGTCTTACCTGATGTGCAATCGCTTGCGCCTCTTTTTCAGCCTGACTTTGATGATTTGCGCAGTAAGCTGACAGGGAAGCTTTTATACTGTTCTCTTTCCTTTTTAACCCGACGGATGAGGTTCGATGGAGATAAAGCTGCACTCCAACGCCACAACAACGCCGCGTACGCGAAAGTACATTCAGGAGTCCGCGAAAACGGACGGCGAGCTGGCGGAGGAGCTGAACATTTCGGTCGATACCGTCCGGCGCTGGCGTAAACGCGCCGACTGTTACGACAAATCTCACCGGCCGAATACCATTCATCGGGCGTTAAGTCACGAGCAGGAATCGATGCTGATCTTCCTGCGCGTGCGCCTGGCGCTTTCCCTCGATGAACTTCTCGAAGCTGCTCGCTTACTGATTCAGCAGGGGATTTCCCGCGCAAGCGTCAGCCGTATGCTGCAAAACTGGCAGCTGTCGCGCATGGCTAAGCCAACGCTCAGCCAGACGCCGGGCCATTTTACGCTGGATACCTTCTCGCTGCCGGAGACGATTAGCCATAAGCAAGGTGAACTGCTGGTGTTCAGTGAAAGAACCTCCGGCTATATGGCCGTTGCGCTGCGCGAGCGCGGCAGTGAAGAGGTGGCTGAGCCGCTGGTGGGCTTTTTGCGGGAAGGGTTGCCGCTCGCCGTACTTTCTTTAACGGCAAAATCTTGCTCTTTTACGCACAAGCTTGCAGGGGAACTGGGCGTGCCTTTACAGGCTGTGGAGCAGGAAGCTTGGCTGGAAAAAGCCGGGCAGGGCAATTACCACCAGGCGCTGGAAGCGCTGCTGAACGGCGAGCGCTTTGATAAGCGGCTGGGGCTGGGGGCGGTGCTGCTGGAGTTTGAAGATCTGCTCAATAAAAGGATTATCCGCAGCAGGCTGAAAAACCTGACGCCCGAGGCGTGGCTGAAACTTCATCATTCCCATCGTTAAAGCGCCCCATTGGGGCGTTTAAGTCATGGCAACGCTATTTCCCTTCACACAGCGACAAGAAATACTGCGTCAGCAAATGTGCCGGGCGGCCGCTGGCCTGGGTGAATTTCCCACGCGACAGCGCGGTGCCGCTGACGTCCAGATGTGCCCACGGACGCTGGGGGCAGAACTTACTCAGGAACTGGGCGGCGGACACCGCAATGGCGGCGTTGTTGGGTGGCGTGTTGGTGTAGTCGGCAATGACGCTTTTGACCTGACCGTCAAAGCTTTCGTCCAGCGGCAGCGGCCAGACGCGATCCTGTGTCAGGCTACCTGCCTGCTGCAGGCGCTGGCTTAGGGCTTCATTGTTACTCATTAAGCCCGAAATATCGTAGCCCAGCGCTTTGACCACCGCGCCGGTCAGCGTGGCGACGTCGATCATTTCGGCGGGCTTAAAATGCGCTGCGGCGTAGCTGAGCGCGTCGGCGAGAACCAGCCGCCCTTCGGCGTCGGTATTAATAATTTCGACGCTGGCCCCCGAGTAGGAGCGCACGACGTCACCCGGCATCATCGCCGTGCTGCCGGGCATGTTTTCCGCCAGCGCCATAAGGGCCACGACGTTAATAGGCAGCTTAAGACGCTTCACCGTTTCCATCATGCCGAACACCACTGCCGCGCCGCACATGTCATATTTCATGGTGCGCATGCCTTCACCTTCTTTCAGCCACATTCCGCCGGTATCGAAGGTGATCCCTTTCCCGACGAGGGCGTAAACTGGCGCTTCTTCGCTGGCACCCTGCCAGCGCAGCGTCACCAGCCGGGGAGGGTTGACGCTGCCTTTTCCCGTGGCGTGCAGGCAGCCGAGTCCGTGGTCAAAAATGGCCTGCTCGTCCAGAATCTCGCACTGGGTTTGCGGGTGTTGGCGGGCCCAGGTTTCCGCCCGCAGCGCCACATCCTGTGGCCGACAATTCAGCGCGGGTAAATCCGCCAACTGGCGAGAGAGCAGCATGCCCTGCGCGATGGCTTCGGCCTGGGAAGCCAGACGGCGAGCCAGCGCATTATTGGGTTCGGTAATCAGCCACAGCTCGCCATTGCTTTGCGGTTCGTCTTCGCGATAGCCCAGCTGCGGCAGCTGATAGAAGCGGTTGAGGAGGGCAATCAGCAGCGTGCGCAGGCGAACAAAGGTGGTTTCATCCGCCAGATTAAAGCCCGCGAGATCCAGCGCCACGGGCTGCAAAACAGGGGAGGGCAGCAGCGCTTCGGCGGCGGAAAGCAGCTGGCGAAGTACGGCTGGCTGAGTGATTTCTGCTGAAGGCAGCAGCGACAGCCGCGCACAGATACCCCGTAAACCAAAGGTGGTGGTTTGCGGTTCATCGTGGGTTGACATCTCTTCCAGCAAGGATTGCAGGGCGTTTGGCCAGCGGCTTAGGGAAGTGTCCCACAAGATAAGATGAGCGTTGTTAAAGGCTGCATCGGGTGAAACGAGTATACATTTCATTGGATTACCTCCGCGGTGATGCGCTGCTTATAGGCGTCCAACCACTCGCGGTCTGCCGGGCGGATGACCGTGCGGTTGCCGTCCCTGGTAGTGAGAAACACCTGGGCGGGCTGCGCTGGAGTGGCAACAGAGAAGGAGAAGTTGTCGATGGTTGTCGCCGCGCCGTATTCGCCCCGGTTGTTCATGCAGACGACGGACAGGTCGCCTGCCCGGCCGTAGCGGGCAATCAGTCGGGCTTCAAGATCGTACACGGCGGACTCAGCCGCGCGCTGGGGAGACATGCCGCGCGCCATGCGGCTGACGATTTCATAGCTGATACAGCCTTTCATCAGGTCTTCCCCGAGGCCGGTCGCCGTCGCGGCACCCACTTCGCTGTCGGCATAGAAGCCGGAGCCGGAGACCGGGGAATCGCCCACCCGGCCAGGGCGTTTCATAAACAGGCCGCTGGTGGAGGTGGCGACCGACATTCTTTGCTGGCCGTCAAGGGCGATAACCCCCACGGTGTCGTGCCCGGTGTACGGGCTTAAGCCGCGATCCAGTGTTTCGCGCTTGCGCTTCAGGTAATGGTTGTACGCGCGCTCGGTCAGCATGGTTTTGCTTTCAAAACCCCGATCTTTGGCCCACGCTTCGGCACCCTGGCCGACCATAAAACTGTTGAAGCGCTCTTCGCTCAGGGCTTTGGCCACCAGAATCGGATTGGCAATATTTTTTACCCCCGCCACGGCACCGAGCGCGAGGCTGGTACCGTCCATAAAGGCGGCGTCGAGTTCGACTTCGCCTTGTTCATTCGGCAGGCCGCCATAACCGACCGATTTATAGAAGGGGTAATCTTCCACGCATTTCACCGCGTGCACGACGGCATCGCTCGCCGAACTGCCTTGCTGCAGCCGTTCAGCCGCTTCACCTATCCCTTCCCATGCCATACGCCAGGTGGCGATCGTTCCCCAGTTTGCTGCTAACGTCATGTTTAACTACTCCGTGGCGGGTTTACGTTCAGTCACTTGAGCCGGTGATTCATTGGCCCGATATTGCCGGTCGACCACTTTCAGGAACGGCAGATAAATCAGCGCCCCGATGCACAGGTTGATTATCTGGATAACCGCACCGCTCAGGTGGCCGGTGACGATAAATCCGCTTAATACCGGCGGCAGCGTCCAGGGGATATACACCCCGGTGGTGGTGGCTACCATGCCAATGGACATCGCGATGTACTGCACGGTGACCAGCACCAGCGGCACAAGGTTGAACGGGATCAGCATGACGGGGTTCATGATGACCGGCAGGCCAAACAGCACCGGCTCGTTAATGTTGAAGATGGAGGAGCCGACGGCCAGGCGCGAAACGTTTTTGATGTGCTGGCTGCGGGCAAACAGCAGCATAGCAATCACCAGAGACAATGTAGCGCCCGCGCCGCCCATCCAGATCATGTCGTAGAACTGTTCCGTCACTACGTGCGGGGGAGGCATCCCGGCCTGCGTGGCGGCCAGGTTATCCATTTGGTTTTCCATCCAGAACGGACGGAGGATGCCGTTGACCATCGAGCCGGAGTTGATCCCCACCGACCACAGGCTGGTGATGCTGAAACAGGTGAACAGTGCGCCAATGTAAGAGGTGCCGAAGTGGCGAATCGGCGTCGCCAGCACTTCATACACGAACTGGTGAATGGTGTGGTAGTCGGTTTTGGCAAACAGGACGCGAACCGCCAGGGCGACAATCAGAATCAGCAGCGAAGGGATGAGGGCGGCAAAGGATTTTTGCACCGCCGGTGGGACGCCATCCGGCATTTTGATCACCCAGTTCTGGCGCAGCATCCAGGCAAAAAGCTCCGTGCTCGCCAGCGCTCCTAGCATCGCCACAAACAGCCCCTTCGATCCCAGCCATTCCATCGGAATCAGGTTGCCGACGTCCGGGTGCTTCGCAAAAGGCGTGAGGATCAGAAAGCAGGAGAGGGACAAAATGCCCGATGACATTCTGTCGATGTCGTAGCGTTCCGCCAGCCGGTAGGCCACCAGAAAACTGATAAACACCGCCATCGTAGAGAAGATGGCGTTAAAAGGGATCTCAACGGTGGCGGACCACCCCTCACCAAAAACAGAAGCCATAAACTGCTGGTAATGGGTACTTGGGAAGGACGAGATCACCAGCAGAATGGAACCAACGATAATAAACGGCATGAACGAGATATAGGCGTCGCGAATGGCGCCGAGGTGGCGCTGCTGCGCCATTTTGGCAGCCAGCGGCATCAGCCGGGCTTCTAATGCGGCCATCAGGTTTTTCATTTTACCGCTCCGTAAGTAATCACAAGAGACAATTCTTGCGTGCTTCTACCTTAGTGTTTGTTCAGGGCTAATAAAGTGAGTTAATTCACAGATGAGCCATATAAGTATCATATGATTGCTTAAATGGTTTGAGGGTAAAGGTGCCATAAAAATGCCCCGCAAAGCAGGGCATTATGTTGGCCGGAACGCGGGCTATTTGTAGATAGTGGCGGTGCCGTACAGGCGGTTATCGCCGCCGGCGGAGTTAATTACATAGCCGGTTGCACCCTGTTCCTTCGCTTTTTCAGCCAGTTTAGCCTGGAGATCGTCAAGGTTAGACGCTTTGGCGGTGACGGTACCAAAAGGTTGCATCTGTCCGACGTTTGCGTTACTCATTTCCTGGGCTGCCATGGAGGCAAAAGGCAGTGCAGCAAGAGAGATAACCGCAGAGAAATACAGCAGTTTTTTCATCTTTACATCCTCTTGAGCGTTGAGAGCAAAACACCTTTTTGTTGTCTGACAATTACAGTCTAGTTCCCCTTTGGGCAGGCAATGGCGCAAAAAACTGATGGACTTGTGCGTGTTTTTTGAACGATAAAACTTGACCAAATGCTGACAAAAAAGCCACAACCAGGTGGCTGATTTTAATTGTTTTTTTTCTGGTTTAGCGCGCGTCAGGGCGAACCAGGTCAAAACGCTGTGATTCATCAACCGTGTAATAGGCGGTTGGCCCTCCGGCCCGCAGCACGGGTTGCGCCAGCGCGGTCTGGTAGATGCCGTCGATAAGCAGGTGCTCGTCGATGTGTACGGCAACCACTTCCCCCAGCACCAGCCAGCTGTTCAGCTCGTCGCCGTCGGCAGAGGTCAGGCGAATGCACTGCGACAGGCGGCATTCAAAGTTGACCGGGCTTTCAGCCACCAGGCTGGCGCTGACCTTGGTGCCTGCAATTGGAGTCAGGCCCGCATGCTGGAACTCATCTTCTCCTCTGGGGAGCGTGACGGAGGTTTCATTCATCTGTTCTGCGAGCGGGCGCGTGGCCAGATTCCAGACGAATTCTTTGGTGTCGAGGATGTTCTGGACGCTGTCTTTCCAGCCGGTGCTGGAAAAACCAATGATCGGTGGACGATAGTTAAAGCAGTTAAAGAAGCTGTACGGCGCGAGATTGCGCTGGCCCTGCAGGTTGCAGGACGAAATCCAGCCGATTGGGCGCGGCCCGACAATGGCGTTCAGCGGATCGTGTGGTAAACCGTGGCCTTCCGAGGGCTCGTAGTAATAACGTTTTTTACTCATTACGCACCTGAATTCATGTTGGAAAGGTCAAATCGTCAGCGATGTATTTACCCGACGCGGAGAGCAGAGTATCTTACGCGGCCACACAAGGAGAAGCCCCCAATGAAAACCCCTGCCGACACCAAACCTGGTTTGCACCCGCGTAACCGTCACCGTAGCCGCTATGACTTTGCCGCATTAACCGCGAGCAGCCCGGCGCTGGGCGAGTTTTTACGCCCGGGGCCGCACGGCGACACAACCGTTGACTTCGCAAATCCGCTGGCGGTGAAGGCGCTGAACCAGGCGCTGTTGGCGCATTTTTATCAGGTTAAGCAGTGGGATATCCCCGAAGGGTACCTTTGCCCGCCAGTGCCGGGCCGGGCGGACTATATTCACCATCTGGCCGACCTGCTGGCGGAAGGCAACGGCGGCGTTGTGCCTGCCCAGGTTTCCGTCCTGGATATCGGCGTCGGCGCGAACTGCATTTATCCACTCATCGGGCAGCACGAATACGGCTGGCGCTTTACCGGCTCTGAGCTGGACGGCGATGCGTTTCGCAGCGCGCAGCAAATTGTAGACGGCAATCCTGGGCTTAGCCGCATGATCCGTCTCCGTCGCCAGAAAAATGCTGGCTGCATTCTGGACGGCATCATCCACAAAAATGAAACCTATGATGCCACGCTATGTAATCCGCCATTCCACGATTCAGTCGAGGCGGCCCGCAGCGGCAGCGAGCGTAAGCGCCGCAATCTTGGCCAGGACGCAAGCGCGGCGCTGAACTTTGGTGGTCGTGAGCAGGAGCTGTGGTGCGAGGGGGGCGAAGTGGCCTTCGTCAGCCAGATGATCAAAGAAAGTAAAGCGTTTGGCCGCCAGGTGCTGTGGTTTACGTCGCTGGTTTCAAAAGGTGAAAACCTGCCTGCGCTGTACCGCGTGATGCAGGAAAACGGCGTGGTGAAAGTGGTGAAAAAAGAGATGGCACAGGGGCAAAAACAGAGCCGTTTTATTGCCTGGAGCTTTATGGATGATGCCCAGCGCGCACGCTGGGCGAAAACCCGCGGGAAATAATTAGTTGGCTGTGCTGGTGGGCGGCAGCGCGCCGGCCGCCGCCTCTGTCGCCTGTAGCGCCTGTGCTGCATCGACACCCGGCTGCATGACCTGCACGGTTTGCACCGGGGGCCTGATGCCCGCTTCATCAAAGTGTTTTTTGACCATTCCGTCGAGCGCGTAGCGCACCGTCCACTGTTTTAGCGGCAGGGTGGTAAAGGTCACGCGTACTGTGAAGGCCTGGTTCGTCAGCCCCACAATGCCTGAGAACAACGGCTCGCCAATGACCAGCAGACGAATATCTTCCTGGCCCATCAGCGCGTCCACGGCTTCTTTCAGTACCCGGTTGGCGTTGTCCACGTCCTCCTGCCTGTCGACGTCGTAGTTCGCGACGAAAGAGCCAATCCCGCGGACAAAGTTGGCAAAGGTCGTTATCGATGACCACGGAATAATATGGTAAGCCCCCGTATCCTGGCGTACGCCCACCGAACGAATCGACATTTTCTCGACTGTGCCTGTAATCGCGCCGATGGTGACGTAGTCGCCGGTATTCATCCCATTTTCAAACTGAATGAATATCCCGGTAATAATATCCTTCACCAGGGTTTGCGAACCAAAGCTTATCGCTAGCCCCAGCGCCCCCGCCCCCGCCAGCAGAGGTGCGATGTTCACGCCGATTTCAGAAAGCAAGATCATGATGGTGATGGTGCTGATCACCACGGCCAGCGCGTTACGGAACAGCGTTAGCAGCGTGCGGGCTCGCGCGCTTGGCATCGGGCGGCCGTGGATATCCGACGCAAGGCGGTTTTCGATCAGGCTTGCCAGCAGCGTCCAGCCTACCGCCGAGAAGAAAAGGATCAGTACAATGCGGATCAGTATATCGACGGTTTTTTCTCCGGCACCCTCAGTGAGCCATTGCCAGACATCGAAAAGCCCCCAGGCGTCCAGCAGCAGCATGACTGCGACGCAAACGGTAAGAATACGTGCCAGCTTCAGCGAGACGGAGATCCAGCCATTAAGACGCTTTTGCAGCTCGGGGTAATTGCGCTGCACCTGTGGAGAAAGGGTGATGGTTTTTGCTATCCAGCGCGAAAGCATGCCGGAGATAAACGCCGCCACGCCGATGATGGTCAGGCTGTGCAGTGAGGCGCCCATCATAAATTTCAGGCTGTTGCCCGGATCGAAAAGCGAAAGGAAAAACAGCACCACAAAATAGAGACAAGCGAGCCAGTGCCAGATGAGCGCAAAAGCACGAATAAACAGGCTAAAGAAGCTCATTGAGCGATCTGCCAGGTGAATCAGGCTTTGCTGGATGGCGCGTTTGTTGTGAAAAATCAGATATAGCGCCCAGACGGTAATCAGTAGCATGACCACCACGTTAACCATGGCGCTGATCTGGGCGTTGACCTGATTGGCGAGAATCGGCACCACCACCAATAACCCATAGCCGATGATGGTACTTAGCCAGGAAAGGCGAATACTCCAGTAGCGGGCGCCCTGGTCGCCGATGGGGAAGGGGCGTAGCGCCGGGAAACGCGGGCTGAAAATGAGGCGCAGAACAGCCTTGAAGAACTCGATAAGCCCAAAGGCATTAAGAAATAGCCCCTGCTGGCGCGCGATAGTGGCGTTGCCTGCGTTCATTTTGTCACTCAGGAGCTGCCCGACGAATAGCGTTAACGCCAGCAGCAGGATGTCCACCGCAAAGGCGCCGAGGATGGTCACCGGCAGGTGAAGCCAGTTGGTATGATCGCGGTTTTTTCTTCGTCCCCAGTCGCCCATTTTGGCCCACAGCGGCCTGACGCCGGCGCGAAGCAAGAAATAGAACACAAAAACGGCGCTGGCGAGCATCGCGAAGTGGCTCAGCGCATTGAAGAAAGTCTGCTGGTTAAAGGCTTTCCTCGGTGCGCTGGCGATATTTTGCTGGAGCAGCTCAAAACGCTGCGTAAGTTCTCCCCCATAGCGGCGGCTGACGTCGGTGACGTTTTCGAGCACGGTTTTGTCTTCAGTGAGCGTATCCGGTGGGGCAATAACCGGCATGGTGTGTGAGGTGCCGTCAGCGGCGACTTTGCGAAGCTGCTCGATGAGTTCACTCCGGGACTTTGGGTTGTCGAGCACGTCGGCGAGCGCCGAGTACGCTTTTTTCTTTTCTTCTACGCTGGGTTCTGTTTGTGTGGCGCTGCCCTGGGATGTCGAGGCGGCAACGGCGGCAGCGGGTAAGGTGACTGCATGGCCGGGCAGGCTCATCAGGTTAAACAGTAATATCAGGATCCATCGCACAGCGCTCCTCCGGACTGAGAAAATCTGACAAAGGAGTAAGTATAGTGGCTGAGATTTTGGCGAGGAGAAAAGCGGGATGATTCCAGAAAAATCAGGGCGGCTGGAATTTGCCGCCCTGAGTCAGGCGTTATGCGACGTGCTGCAGAAACTCGCGCAGACGCGGGCTCGGCGGGTTGTCGATAAGTTCTTGTGGGTTGCCGTCTTCCGCCACGCGACCTTTGTCGATAAAGATCAGGCGAGAAGCCACTTTCGCAGCAAAGCCGACTTCGTGGGTCACGATCACCATGGTCATGCCTTCTTCGGCCAGGTCCTGCATCACTTTCAGCACTTCATGACGCAGTTCCGGGTCGAGGGCCGACGTTGGTTCATCAAACAGCATCATCTTCGGCTTCACGGCAAGGGCACGGGCAATAGCCACACGCTGCTGCTGGCCGCCAGAAAGCTCTGACGGATAGTGATGCGCGCGTTCCGCCAGGCCAACCTTCGCCAGCAGCTCTTTCGCCAGCTTCTCAGCGGCGTCTTTTTTCATGCCGCGGACGCGAATCGGGCCGAAGGCGACGTTTTCCAGCGCCGTCAGGTGCGGGAACAGGTAGAACTGCTGGAACACCATGCCAGCTTCCTGACGGATCAGGCGATCGTCTACCTTCGGATCGTTCACTTTCAGGCCGTCAACAATCAGGTCGCCGCTGGTGATCTCTTCCAGCTTGTTGATGCAGCGCAGCAGGGTTGATTTGCCGGAGCCGCTTGGCCCGATAATCACCACCACTTCACCCTGTTTGATGTTCAGGTCAATGTTGTGCAGCACCTGGGTTTGGCCAAAGTGCTTGGAGACATTTTTAAATTCAATCACAGGATTTTCATCCTTCTTTCAAGGCGACGCAGCACGAAGCTCAGCACCAGGGTAATAATCAGATAGAAGACCGCAACGGCGCTCCAAATCTCCAGCGCGCGGAAGTTACCGGCGATAATTTCCTGACCCTGACGAGTCAGCTCTGCTACACCGATAACGATGAACAGCGAGGTGTCTTTGATGCTGATGATCCACTGGTTACCCAGCGGCGGCAGCATACGGCGCAGCGCCAGCGGCATAATCACGTGACGGATGGTTTCACGTTTTGACAGCCCAAGTGCAAGGCCCGCTTCCTGGAAGCCTTTATGAATTGAGAGCACAGCACCACGGGTGATTTCCGCGATGTAGGCTCCGGAGTTGATCATGATGGTGACGACCGCTGCGCTGAACGGATCGATACGCAGATCGGTAAAGGCCATCGGCAGGGCGAAGTAGATAAACATCACCTGCACCACAATTGGCGTGCCGCGAATCACTTCGATGAAAACAAGCGCTACGTGGTTGGCAATCCAGCCGCCGTAGGTACGGGCAAAGCCCGCCACTAAACCAATTACTAAACCGCCGCAAAGACCCAGGATAGAAATCCATAGGGTCATCTTAGCGCCTTCAAACAAGATGGGAATTGCAGGCCAAATGGCGCTCCAGTCAAACTGCATGATGTGTTCCTGTTGTCTACCGTGGTTCACCTCTTCGGGCTTCAGGCCGGGGCCTTGCAGCGTGAGAGGCGTTTAATAATAAGAGGGGCGAAAGGCGCCCCTCAGGTCTTACTCATACTTAGAATTATTATTTAGGCTCGGTACCGAACCATTTTTTGTAGATTTCGTTGTACGTGCCGTTCTCTTTCAGGGTTTTCAGCGCGCCGTTGATTTTGGTGCGCAGTTCGTCGCTGCCTTTAGGCAGGGCGATACCGTACTGCTGAGCTTCCAGAGACTCACCTACCGCTTTGAACTGACCGTTGCCGGCGGTTTTGATGAAGTACAGGATGTTTGGCGTGTCGTGCAGAACCGCGTCAGCGCGGTTGGTGCCCAGTTCCATGTAGGCGTTATCGATGTTCGGGAACTGACGCAGGTCTTTGGTTTTGATGTTAGCTTTTGCGTAATCAACGGAGCCGGTGCCGCCTTTAACAGCAACCACTTTACCGTCCAGATCTTTCACGCTTTTGATGTCGTTGTTATTGGCTTTGACCATCACCAGCAGGCCGCTTTTGTAGTAGCCGTCGGAGAAGTCGATCGCTTTTTCGCGCTCAGGAGTGATGGTGATCCCGGCCAGTGCCAGGTCCACGTTTTTGGTTTGCAGGGCAGGGATGATGCCGCTGAAGTCCATTGGCTTCAGGGTATAGTCCAGCTTCAATTCTTTGGCGATAGCCGCCCACAGATCCACGTCAAAGCCGACATACTGATCGCCTTGTTTAAATTCAAAAGGAACGAACGCGGTGTCGGTCGCAACGACCAGTTTTTTATCAGCGGCATGGGAAGATACAGCGAAAGCCAGGGTAAGTGCAGCCAGTGAAACTTTCAAAATCGACTTCATAGCATTTCCTTTGTTAATCCACGGGGCGATCCCCTGCGTCAGCGGCGACTCATGAAAGAATCGTGCCAAATTTGCAACTTACTGTTTTGCAAGGATGTGATTATTTAACATTGCACATTGAGCGTTGCAAGCAGGTCATAACGCACCGTTATGGTGCACCATTTTGGTGCGCAAAATGAGCCGGCAGGGTAGGGGTTAGTTTTACCGCGAAATCAGTGGACAAAACAATCATTCGTTAACGATTGTGTGAGGTGATTATTACATTTGATTAACTTTGGGCTATGAATTAATCGATGGTCTGCGCTGTTTTGGTGCAGGCTCCGCCCCCGGGCGGAGGAGGAGCCATAGGAAAATGCTCTGGTTACTCGATATTGGACTCAATGAACCACAGGAATTTGTCCAGATCGCGGGAAACGGCGGTGAAAATATCTGCGGTATCTTCGTCTTTTGCTTCACCAATGGCTTTACGCACATCGTTCGCCACGATGGCATAGCGATCGGCCAGCTCTTTCAGGTGCTCCTGAACGGTGTGAATGTCCAGCGGATAGCTTTTCAGCGGAGTTTTGCTGTTGATCACCTGAGTGGTGCCCAACGCCACGCCGCCAAGCTGCACGGCACGTTCTGCCATGGTGTCCAGGTGCTCGGTCAGCGCCGTACGGAAGCCGTCCAGCATTTCGTGCACGGCAATAAAGTTAGCTCCGCGCATATTCCAGTGAGCCTGCTTGGTAATCAGCGACAAGTCGATGAACTGGACGACCTGGCGATTCAGCAGCTCGATAGTGGCTTTTTTCTCGCTGTCTTTTACATCATTGCGGGTATATAGCAGGTTTGTAGATTTAGTTTTTACCAGTTTAGCGGTACTCATAATCTTTCATCCTCTTGATGTTGGTGTCCCAATGAATTACCGGGGATAAGTATAGCACCACTTTTTTACTTTGCTGGTGAGGGTAATACCTATCAAACCGATAGTAAGAGAAAAATGGAAAAGATTAATTTGTTATTTAACAGCTGGTTATTGAGTGTTCTTAATTTATGTCAAAAATCATGAATAAATATGACGGCGAAAAGAAAATAATTCTTATTGAGTATTACAGTTGACGGGAATATAAGTGCTTGATTACGGATACATCATTTAATGCGGCAATTATCACCGCATTAAATGCAGGGCAACAGATTAATTTATGTCGACGTTTTTAATCTGTGCTTCGCGTTTCATGGTCAGCGTTGATCCCACCGATGCTGCGATGATTGAGAGCAGAGCCAGCCATTGTACCAGGGTCAGGTGCTCCCCGAGGAACAGCATACCTGACAGGGCCGCAAGGCCAGGCTCAAGGCTCATGAGTGTGCCAAAGGTGCGGGTAGGGAGTCGGGTTAACGCAATCATCTCCAGCGAATAAGGCAGCGCCGTGGAAAGCACGGCAATGGCCAGGCCGACGGGTAGCAGCGACCACTGCAGCAGCGAGCTGGTGGCTTCCCAGGCGCCCAGGGGGACAAAGATAATGGCAGCAATCAGAGAACCAAACGCGACCGTGGCGGGGCCGTGCTCAGCGCCCGCTTTTTGCCCGGCAATAATGTAGATAGCCCAGCAGGCACCGGCCCCGAGGGCGCAGGCAGCACCGGTCAAATCTACCTGGGAGATGTCCTGGCCGAGGGGAAGCAGGAACCACAGTCCGGCTACCGCCAGCACCACCCAGATAAAGTCCACGGCACGGCGTGAGCCAAAAAGCGCCACGGCAAGCGGCCCGGTAAACTCCAGCGCCACCGCGATGCCCAGCGGTACCGTGCGCAGAGAGACATAAAAGAGGTAATTCATGCTGCCCAGCGCCAGCCCATAAAACAGTAAAGGCAGGCGTTGCTCTGGCTTAAAACGCAGGCGCCAGGGTTTAAAAATCACCGCGAGAATAAGAGTGCCTAAAAACAGGCGCAGCGAAGTGACGCCCTGGGGACCGATTAGCGGGAATAATGATTTCGCCAGCGAGGCGCCGCTTTGAATCGAGGTCATGGCGATAAGTAAAACTACGATCGGCAGCCAGCGCGGCATATTACGGGAGGTTTGCGGCATCCTGTACCTTGTCAGTATTTGTCTATGTTTGGTCAAGAAAATAAAAGTCTGCCCAGTCTAAAGGATTAAGTTATGGCTGGTTGAACTTTCATTAAGAAAAATTCTCATGGCGTGGAGTACGATCCGGGGGCTTTTGTCAGTTTGTGTCAAAAATAATTCCAGAATTATCTGAATGACGATGTTATTAAAGGGATTAAAATTTGCCGTCGTGAAGCGGTATTTTCCTGATTTTTTAGTGATTTAGCATGTAGTGGAAATGTTATGTTACAGGAAAAAGATCGTTAGACAACACAATTGGCGAAGAGTTTCTGTCATGGTTTTGTTATATTTAAAACTTAGGACTTACTTGAAGCACATTTGAGGTGGATATTATGAAAAAAATTGCATGTCTTTCAGCTCTGGCCTGTGTTCTGGCCGTCTCCGTAGGTACCGCATCTGCAGCAACCAGCACCGTAACCGGTGGCTATGCTCAGAGCGATATGCAGGGCGTTGCTAACAAAGCTGGCGGTTTCAACCTGAAATACCGTTACGAAAATGATACCCCGCTGGGCTACATCGGCTCCTTCACCTACACCCAGAAAAGTGACACTTCTAACGACGTGTACACCAAAGGCCAGTACTACGGCATCACCGCTGGTCCTGCTTACCGCATCAACGACTGGGCAAGCATTTACGGTGTAGTCGGTGTTGGCTACGGTAAATTCCAGGCGACTCAATTCCCAGGCGCTCACGATTCCGTTAGCGACTACGGCTTCTCCTACGGTGCTGGCCTGCAGTTCAACCCAATCGAAAACGTTGCTCTGGACTTCTCCTACGAGCAGAGCCGTATTCGTAGCGTTGACGTTGGCACCTGGATCGCTGGCGTAGGCTACCGCTTCTAATATCCCTTTCGGGATAGAAATAAAAAATCCGCCCAAGTGGCGGATTTTTTTTATCGGTTAACCGGCAAAAGTTAACGTGTCCTGGTCTCAAACATATCCGTCTGCAGATGAGTATAGTCCACTTTCTTCAGGTTGAAGTTGGTTATCCAGACGGGCCCGGCCTTTTGCTCGGAAATAAATTTGTACTTCGGCGTAAGCTCTTTCGCCTTAATCCCCGTCCACGCAGAGAAGAAGTTGAGGAAATCATTGGCGCTGCGGCGTGCTTTGATTAGCCGGTGCGCGGTGTCATCGCTCGACAACACCATAAATGGCACCTGGAAATTTTGCTGGAACTTATCGTCGTGCGCCAGATATTGCACGTCGGTGCCGCGCTCTTTGAACGCCAGGCCGTGGTCGGAGAAATAGACCATTGAGAAGCTGTTCCCGGTGTTTTGTAACTGCAGATAAAGCTGTTTTAGCAAGTCGTCGGTTTGCGTCATGCTGTAGAGATAGCAGGATGTCTCTTTAGACTGCACAAAATCTTTGTATTTCCCCTGAGTGCGATCGCAGGCCTGCGGGTGCGAACCCATCAAATGCAGCACAATCAGCTGCGGCGTGTTGCGCTGAGTAGCAAACACCTGGGCCGTCATTTTTAACAGGGCTTCATCGCGAGTGTTTTTATCCGCCTCAAAATCCCCATTTTTCAAAAACTGCACTTCGTCAGCGCGTTTGGCGATGCTGGCGATGGCGGTATCGTATTCGCCGATTTGGCCCTGGTTTGAGAACCACCAGGTCTGGAAGCCCGCGCGGTTTGCCAGGGTAACAAAATTGTCCTGATACTGGGGTTTGCCGTCCACGACCCGGTTCAGCGTCAGCCCCAGCGATTTTTGCGTTGAGCCGCTGGCGGAGACGTAGTCCATAAACAGATTGCCTTTGACCTGGCTTGCAAAGGGCGTGTTGTCCCAGTGGCCGCCAAAGGCTCCCAGCGCATCGCGGCGGGCGCTCTCGCCAATCACTACGACGTAGGTATGGTATTTAGGCTGCACCGACACTACGTTCCAGGAATCTTTTTGCTGCGACAGTTCTTTCATGCGCGCCTGCTCCTCGATAACTTCGTGGTTGTTGACCACGACATCTTTCACGAAGCGCACCACCGGGTAGCCAGTATCTTTAAATTTAAACACGCCGCCGTAGGCAAGGTTGGTTACCGGTGTGACAAAAAAACAGACCACGCTGACGGCGAGAGATAAGCTATCGAAATGACCCCAGGCGCGTTTTTCTTCACGTTTGCGGCGCAGCGCCATCACGCCAAGGGCGAGAATAAAGAGAGAAACCACGTAGCTGTACCACGGGAAGATGGTCATGATTTCCGTGGATTCTTCAAAGTTGGTTGAATGCAGCGCCAGCAGAGTATTGAAGTTGGGCGAGCCGTAGGCCTGGCCGAACGGGAAGTACATGGCTGCCACGAGGCTGCAAAGCCCAAGCAAGATTTTCTGGACGCTGGGAGCGGTGCGCCACAGCAGCATAAGGACGCAGCTAAAGGCAATGGCGTAAAGCAGGCTGAAGGCATAGCCCAGCGCGAAGTTTATCAGCAGAGACTGCAGAAAATAGAAACCAGCCCACGGATTCAGCGCGATTCCGCGCGCAGTCAGGGTATCTTTAACCGTTACATTCATCTTTATTATGGTCTTGCAAAACGCCATGCGGTGACCCTGGCGATAAGGGCAGAGCCTGCCTGACAGACGGAAACGAAGGGGAATTGCACCGCATCTGCGAGCCGCTTCATGTGCAGGGCTGCAAGAAGATAGAGCCGTAAGATAAGAATATCAACTGATAACAGAGCGAGGTTTTGCGAAGCTGATTGCAAATCCGACAAATGATGGGGTTAAAGCTCGGCCAGAGTAGCCATTAACGGGGATTTTGCAGGGGAATTGTGACAAAAGGATGATCGTTCGCGCGGAACGCTGAACAAAGTCGCCAGGCGGCGTGGCCTGGCGTTATTGTTGTTTTTCTTCTTTCTGCTGGGGTTTACCGGCAACCCAATCACAAATCATGTTCAGCAGCATTAAGCGTACCTGGAAGGGAGATTGTGTAAACACGTTGATGCACCTCTTAAATTCGTTCATAGCGTCCTCCTGTTAGCCGTGCGACCGTTTTTCCGTAAACAAGCCTGACTGCATTACATACAGGTATAGCACAGGCTATATTTTATAGCCATGGCTATTTCGTTAATTTTTTGTGGATGAGCAATGCTGGTTTACAATAAAGCCTTCCGTCGTCAGATGACGACGCCGCGCCACTGGAAGAGGAAGCACTATGAGCCGTCGGGCAGGGCAAAAGAACAGCGAAAAAGTGACGCCATTACCGAATATTGAAGAGCATGTTGAGGGCTTCAGGCAGGTACGCGAGGCGCACCGCCGCGAGTTAATTGATGATTATGTTGAGCTGATTTCGGATTTGATTCATGAAGTGGGTGAGGTTCGCCAGGTAGATATGGCGGCCCGGCTCGGCGTTTCCCAGCCGACGGTTGCCAAGATGCTAAAACGCCTGGCGTCCGTCGGGCTGATTGAGCAGATCCCATGGCGCGGCGTCTTTTTAACGCCGGAAGGTGAAAAACTGGCGCAGCAGAGCCGGGAACGGCACCAGATTGTTGAAAACTTCTTCCTCGCGCTGGGCATCAGCCCGGAGACCGCGCGTATTGATGCCGAAGGTGTGGAACACCACGTCAGCGAAGAGACGCTGGAGGCTTTCCGCAAATTCAGCGCAGAGCGAGGCATCGGTTAAACATGCTGCTGCGTCTTGCGCAGCCGTTCCTGCGCGATCGATTCCTGCATTTATTGTTGTTAATCGGCGTCGCCCTGAGCCTGGCGGTGCCGTTCCGCCCGGCTTTATGGCCCGCCGCCATAGACTGGCACACCATTATTACCCTGGCCGGGCTGATGATGTTGACCAAGGGCGTCGAGCTGAGCGGTTATTTCGAGGTGCTGGGCCGCAAGATGGTGGCGCGGTTTGCCAACGAGCGGCAGCTGGCGCTGTTTATGGTTACGGCAGCGGCGGCCCTGTCGACCTTCCTGACTAACGATGTCGCGCTGTTCATCATTGTGCCTCTCACCATCACGCTGAAAAAACTCTGCTCGGTGCCGGCCAGTAAGCTGATTATTTTTGAGGCGCTGGCGGTCAACGCCGGCTCTTTGCTCACGCCTATCGGTAACCCGCAGAACATCTTACTGTGGGGGCATTCCGGGCTCTCTTTCGGCGCCTTTACCTGGCAGATGATGCCGCTGGCGCTGGCCATGACCGCCAGCTTGCTGGTGTTGGCGTGGCTTTGTTTCAAGCCAAAACCGCTGCGTTACCACGGTGAAGTGAATGACAGCCGCTGGCAGCCTAAGCTGGTCTGGTGCTGCCTGGCGTTTTACATCGTCTTTATTCTGGCCCTGGAGCTTAAGCTTGAGCTTTGGGGGCTGGGGCTGATTGCGCTTGGGTTCCTGGGGCTGGCGCGCAAAGTGCTGCTCAGTATCGACTGGAGCCTGCTGGTGGTATTTATGGTGATGTTTATTGATGTTCACCTCATCACCCAACTTTCGGTGCTGCAGCACTCGCTTCAGGGCGTGGCGCAACTCTCTCCTGGCGGGGTGTTTGGCCTGGGTATTTTGCTGTCACAATTCATCAGCAATGTGCCTGCCACCATTTTACTGCTGAACTATGTGCCTTCTTCGCTGCTGTTGGCCTTCGCGGTCAATATCGGCGGTTTTGGCCTGTTGCCGGGTTCGCTGGCGAACTTGATTGCCCTTCGTATGGCCAACGACCGTCGGATCTGGTGGCGGTTCCATCTCTATTCTCTCCCTATGTTGCTTTGGGCCGCGCTGGTCGGCTACGGCTTATTATTGCTTTTACGCTAGCGCCCACTCAGGCAGAAACAGGCAAGGAATGAGCAGAAATCCCCCATTCCAGAATCGCGGGCGACGCGTATAACTGGCAGTCCGCACTTTTCCTTCCTGAAATCCTGAACATGAGGTACCGCTATGCGTTATAAAAAATTAGGAAATACCGGCCTGTTTGTTTCAGAGCTTTGCCTGGGCACCATGACTTTTGGTGGTGAAGACGGTATATGGGGAAAAATAGGCCAGCTTGCGCAAAATGATGCCGACAAGCTGGTTGGACGCGCGCTGGAGGCCGGGATTAACTTTATTGATACCGCCAATGTTTACTCCGGTGGGCGTTCGGAAATCATCACCGGCCAGGCGCTGAAAAACCTTAATGTGCCGCGTGAGAATGTGGTGGTGGCCACCAAAGCATTCGGCGAAACAGGCACCGCCGGGCCGAACTCTCGAGGTTCATCGCGTTTTCATCTGCTAAATAGCGTCAAAGAGAGCCTGCAGCGGCTACAGCTCGACTATATCGACCTGTACCAACTGCACGGTTTTGACCCAGCGACGCCGATAGAGGAAACGCTGCGGGCGCTGGATTCGCTGGTACAGCAGGGGCTGGTTCGCTACATAGGCGTTTCCAACTGGGCGGCCTGGCAAATCATGAAGGCACTCGGGATTTCCGAACGCCTGGGACTGACACGTTTTGCCTCTCTGCAGGCTTATTACACCCTTGCCGGGCGCGATCTGGAGCGAGAGCTGGTGCCGATGATGCAAAGTGAAGGCGTCGGCCTGATGGTGTGGAGTCCGCTCGCGGGCGGGCTGCTCAGCGGCAAGTACGACCGCGACGGGAAAGCCGAAACCGGCAGCCGCCGCCTGGAGTTTGATTTTCCACCGGTAAACAGGGATCGCGCGTTTGATTGCGTGGATGTGATGCGTGACATAGCCGATGCCAAAGGCGTTTCTGTGGCGCAGATTGCGCTGGCCTGGCTGCTGCATCAGCAGGCAGTGACGACGGTCATCGTGGGCGCGAAGCGCATTGAGCAGCTTGAGGATAATATCGCTGCGACGGGGGTTCAGCTTAGCGCGGACGAGCTTGACAGGCTGAATGCGGTAAGTGAGCTGCCGCGCGAATATCCGGGCTGGATGCTTGAGCGGCAGGGTGAGTATCGCCGGGAACAGCTGAAGAATCAGTCATAAATCGGGAATAATTTAGCCCTCTCCCGGAGGGAGAGGGGGAAAACAAGCGATGCGATAAAACTATCGTTTCAGCTTCAAATGCAGCAAAGGGAAAGGATTCCCTTCACCGTCGAGTTCAGACCGCCCGGTTTGTGCGAACCCCATATGAAGATAAAAGCCCACGCCCTGCGGATTCTGCTCATTCACATCCACCTCATCGACCTGCAAATGTTCAATGGCATACTGCAGAAGCTGCTTGCCCACACCCGTGCCACGGCTTTCAGGCGAAACAAACAGCATTTCAATCCGATTTTCGTGGCAGCCGATAAAGCCCAGAGGCTCACCGGTTTTGCCAGCTGCCAGCAGCATCGGGATCTGTGGCATGTAGAGTTCGCGCACCTGGGGCTTTAACGCCCTGATATTTTCTTCAGGTAAAAAGTCATGCGTGGCGCGAACGGATGCTTCCCAGATTTCCGCCAGCGCATCAAAATCCGCCGGGTTTGCTTGTCTTATCGTTAACATTCTTGTTCCAGAGGTCGTTAGTTAAACGGCGCTTCTTTCTTCAGGATCTTGTCGATCACATCCAGCACGCCTTGTTGATTGCAGTGCCCTGCCTGGTAGCTGGCAATGCGTTTGATTTTGTCCGGGGCGTTGGCCATCGCAAACCCGTATTGCGCCTGAGTCAGCATCTCGATGTCGTTGCCGCCGTCGCCAAAGGTCACCACTTCGCTGTCCTGGATGCCCCATTTTTCCTGCAGGATCCGCAGGCCGTTAGCCTTATGAATCCCCGGAATAATCAGGTCGATAGAGCCGTGCCCGCTGGTGACAGGCACCATAATGCCTACCAGCGCTGCGCCCAGGGCGTCCATAGTTTCATCGAGCTGGCTGTCCGGCAGGTTCAGGGCAAACTTGAAGAACACGTCGTCGAGGCCGGAGAAGTTTTCCACGTGCTCAAGGCGGTGATAGTACTTCGCCGCCAGCGCTTTAAAATCATCACTATAGCCGTTGAGGGTATAACCGTTATGCTTGCCGCAGGCGATGATCTCCACGTGCGGCAGGGTCAGCAGGTGATCGACCACCGTGTTGAACTCTTGTCTGGTCAGCTCGCCGTTGAACAGATCTTCGCCTTCGCTGACCACCCAGCCGCCGTTATCGGCGACAAAAGAGATCTCGTGGGCAATCTCCGGGAAGAAGGAGATAAGCTGGAAATACTGGTTCCCGCTGGCCACCACAAAGCGGATGCCTTGCTCTTTCATCTGCTGATATTGCGCGGCAAAGCGTTCGCGGTTGTAGCTTTTTTCGTCATTAAGAAAAGTGCCGTCCATGTCTACTGCAATCAGTTTGATGCTCATTGAACTCTCCATTATTCAGTTTCTAAAGTCTGGCCGGAAGATTGCCCCGGTTTGGCCACGGCGCGGGCGACCAGCGCCGCAATCACCATTAGCGTCAGCACAACTAGCATGGCCTGGCGCAGCCCGTAATGCTCGCCGAGGAAGCCCAGCAGCGGCGGCCCGACTAAAAAGGCGACATAGCCCGAAGCGGCAACGACGCTGACGCGGCTGGCCGGATCGGGGCCGGTATCACCCGCCGCTGAAATGGTCAGCGGGAAGCCTAAAGAGGTGCCCAACCCCCACAGAATCACCGACACGCCGGCAAGGAAGGCGTTGTCGACAAACACAATGGTGCCGATGCCAATAATGCCCATGATCGCACAGGCGCGGACCACAATAACGCGGCTGTAGCGGTCAATAAACCAGCCGCCGGTGAAGCGCCCGACCGTCATGCCGAGGGTAAAGCCTACGTAGATAAGCGACCCGGAAGTTGGGCTAAAGCCGTGCCCGTCCACCATCAGCAGCGGCAGCCAGTCGTTGGCCGAGCCTTCGGCAAAGGCCATCGCCAGCACGACAAAACCAATCAGCAATAGCTGAATATCTTTGTAAAACGGTCGGTGCGGCTCGTGGGCTTCGGTGTTCTCCGGGTTATCTTTGCCCACGCCGTGCGGCACGGCGATAAGCGCGATGGCAATCGGCGCAATGGTCAACAGACCAATCAGCAGCAGGTGCCCCCAGGACACGACGTTCCACGCGGTTAACGTCAGGCCAATCCCGGCGCCAACGAGCGTGCCGAGGCTAAAGAAGCCGTGCATCATCGGCAGCACAGTTTTCTTCATCAGGCTCTCGATAATGGCCCCTTCGACGTTCATAGCCACTTCTGATGACCCCATCCCGCTGCCGAGCAGCGCCAGGCCGAAGGCAAACAGCACCGGGGAGGCGAGGTACAGCGCGAAGCTCATCATTAACATTCCGGCGACCATCAGCGTCATGCCGCTGCGAATAATGGTACGGGTGCCAAAGCGTTTCACCAGCCAGCCGGAACAGAGAATACCGCCCATCGATCCTATCGACAGGCCAAATAATACGATGCCCATTCCGGCCGTCGAGACGCTGAGCGTATCGCGGATGGCGGGCGTGCGTGTGGCCCAGGATGCCATCACCAGGCCCGGAAGGAAGAAGAAGGTGAATAACGCCCAGGTACGGAGCTGCAGGGCTTTTCTCTGTGAAACAGACATGAACAACAACCAGTGAAAGAGAAACAGGGGAGCAGACTAGCAAGCTTGTGTACATTTGTACACATCCCGGTATAGACTCTTTGTCATACTCTAAATTCAGGTAGGTAATGATGAGCAAAGCCCCGCGCCGGAATGACCCCGAACGTCGATCGCGTATTTTGCAGGCGACGCTGGATATGGTGGTAAAGCACGGCATCAGCGATATCACGCACCGCAAAATTGCCGCTGAGGCTGGCGTTTCGCTGGGGTCAATGACCTACTATTTTGCCGGGATTGAATCGCTGCTTTGCGAAGCGTTTACCCTGTTTGCCCACCAGATGTCGGACAGCTACCGGGAGCGCATGCAGCAGGCCACCAATCGCGATGAGGCCTGCGAAGCGATTGTCGATATGATTTGCGGCGGCTGCGTGGCCACGCCGTATAACATGCAGGTGATGTACCAGCTTTATGCTTATGCCAGCTGTAATCCGCAGCTAAAAGACATCATGCAGGAGTGGATGATTCGCAGCCAGCAGGCGCTGGAGCCGTTTTTCGATCCGCTAACCGCCCGGGCGCTGGATGCTTTCCTGGAAGGCATGACGCTGCACTACGTCACCGATCGCGAACCGATGGGGCGCGATGATATGCGGGTGATGGTGCGTAGGATTGTGGGGACAGGGGATGCAAAATAAAGCGAGTGGAGGGGCTAGTAAGCGTTTGTTATTGAAGCCCTAAAAAATAAAAACCCATCAACCTTGAACCGAAAGCGGCGGGGTTGATGGGCTCCACAAATTGGGGACATCAAAGAAAAGCAGTGGCACTAATTCAGACTGACGCCCCGAAAGAAAGTTCGCTCAGGCATAAAAAAAAAGTATTTTTCTTTGTCTGTGGTTGCGATCACAAACCTGGCCATATCACGACAATTAATGTACCGGCCAGTGTTAACAACACGTTAGCGATAGCGTAGGTGCCGGCGTACCCCAGCGCAGGAATGTTGCTGCGGGCGGTATCGCTGATGATTTCCATCGCTGGCGCACAGGTTCGTGCCCCCATCATCGCGCCAAACAGCAGGGCGCGGTTCATTCGCAGCACATAGGCGCCGAACAGGAAGCAGATAATCACCGGCACCAGGCTCACGATAAGCCCGGAAATCAGCATTTGGCCGCCTACCGCACCGAGGCCGTTGCTGATGCCGCTACCGGCGCTCAGGCCAACCCCCGCCATAAACACCATCAGGCCGAACTCTTTCACCATATTTAGCGCCCCCTGCGGAATATAGCCGAAGGTGGGGTGGTTGGCGCGCAGGAAGCCAAGCATGATGCCCGCAAACAACAGGCCAGCGGCGTTCCCGATGCCGAAGCTGAACGAGCTGAACTGGAAGGTGACCATGCCCACCATCAGGCCAATAACAAAGAAGGCGCAGAAGGCCAGCAGGTCGGTTATCTGGCTGTGAATGGAGATAAAGCCGATGCGCTCGGCAACGGTTTTCACGCGTCTGGCATCGCCGCTGACCTGCAGGACATCGCCTTTGTTCAGCACGATATTGTCGTCGATGGGCATTTCAATCTGGCTGCGGATCACGCGGTTCAGGAAGCAGCCGTGGTCGGTGAGCTTGAGCTGCGCCAGGCGACGGCCCACGGCATTGTGGTTTTTCACCACAATTTCTTCGGTGACGATGCGCATGTCCAGCAGATCGCGATCGAAAACCTCTTTGCCGTTTCTGAAGCTTGGGTCGAGGCGCGAGTGAGAATCCGGGTAGCCCACCAGCGAGATTTCATCGCCCATTTGCAGCACGGCATCGCCGTCCGGGTTAGCCAGAATGCCGTTGCGGCGAATACGTTCGATGTAGCAGCCGGTCTGGCGATAAATACCCAGTTCGCGCAGATTTTTACCGTCGGCCCAGGCAACCAGCTCAGGCCCGACGCGGTAGGCGCGGATCACCGGGAGATAAACTTTGCGGCTCGCGTCAGTATCCAGACCGCGCTCGCGGGCAATTTGCTGGGCGCTGGTCTGCAGATCCTGATGCTGCAGCTTCGGCAAATAGCGAGCCCCAACAATCAGACTGACCAGGCCAATCAGGTAGGTCAGGGCATAGCCGAGGCTCAGATTATCCAGCGAGGTCGCAAGCTGCGCGGCGGGGATGCTTGAATGGCGCAGGGTATCGCCCGCGCCGACCAGCACGGGCGTGGAGGTCATGGCGCCGGCGAGCATACCGGCCGTCAGGCCAATGTCCCAGCCAAACAGTTTGCCCAGCCCCAGCGCAATCAGCAGGGCGCTGCCAACCATCACCAGGGCCAGCATCAGATAATTTTTGCCGTCGCGGAAGAAAATAGAAAAAAAGTTTGGCCCGGCTTCGACGCCTACGCAGAAAATGAACAGCATAAAACCCAGATTTAGCGCGTCGGTATTGATCGAGAAATGCTGTTGCCCGAGTAATAAAGAGACCACTAAAACACCAATGGAATTACCCAGTTGCACCGGGCCGAGGCGTAATTTCCCCAGGCAAAGTCCGAGCGTTAGTACAACAAATAACAAAAGGATGTAATTCCCGTTTAACAAATCTGCGACGTTTATATTCACGAAGGCTAACTTCTTGTTTACCAGTAAGCTGTTGAAAGAGATAGAGTTATGCGCTAAGGTTTTGACGGTTCCGTCAGCGACGACCGGCAAATTATCACGCATATAAATATCTCACGCGACGACCGAATTTCTGCCGCTAGTTTAATCTTTCTCTGTATCAGCGGCTAGTAAGAATATTGTGCTAAATGTGGCAATGCTTTATCGGCACGGATGGCCAGGCATTATCAAATCGGGTAAAGACGCTGCTGAATTTTCCGGCAGGGTATTTTCGAGCAAAAGCAGATGTCAGGAGGTAAAATGCACAGACGTGCGCAAAAGTGGTTAGGAATTACCTGCTGCTTCGTGCTCTTTATTCTGGTTTTTCTTTCTCTGCGCCTGAACGTGATGGGGCGGTTTATTGCCACCGGGCACTATGAGCTTGGGCTGCTGTTTTTCCTTCTCCCGGGTGGCGTGGCCAGCTTCTTTTCCCAAGGAGATCGAGTGGTCAAACCGCTGGTGGGAGCGATGCTTGCTTCGCCGTTCTGCCTGTTGATTGCCCACCTGTTTTTCCCCGTCACACGCTCGTTCTGGCAAGAAATGGCCTGGCTACTGAGCGCTGTCTTCTGGTCGTCCCTCGGTTCGCTGTGTTATCTGCTATTTTTTATGTGTAAGAACCGGAATCGCACGCATAAAAAAACCGACTACTGAGAGTCGGTTTTCTGCATTCGTAAAGTTTACTGTGCGGTCTGGAACAGGTTCAGATGTTCTTTTGCGTAAGCTTCAAAATCGGTGCAGCCACCAATGTGCTTCTGATCCAGGAAGATCTGCGGCACGGTTTCAACCGGTTTACCCACGGTTTTTTCCAGATCAGCTTTGGTGATGCCTTCTGCGTGGATGTCAACATAGCGGAAGTTGAAGTCATCACGCTCGGCGGTCAGTTTCTCAGCCAGTTCTTTAGCGCGAACACAATATGGGCAGCCAGGGCGTCCAAAAATTACTGCAAACATGCTCTCTCCTCAGTTTTTATGGCCGATACGAACCGGCGAATGCGCTTATAATGCCGATATCCGTCACATTTTTAAAGAAGGTCGTGCCTGTTAGTTCGATGCCCGTAGGCTATCTCCTTTCAGTGGGAGGGGCGCGGACTCGATGATAGCTGGCCTGAACACAGGAGGTGCCGCTATGCGCGCGGTCGGATCGTTACCCAAATCGGTGATTGTGCTGGAAGCGGTGGGGATAGGTTTTTTGGCGCTAGCTTTTCTCTCGCTGCAGGGATACCTGACGCTGCCCGCACCTGTGGCCACTGCAACGGCGGCCATAGTCATGGTATTTATTGGCCTTGGGCTGATGCTGCCGGCGGCAATCATCATGACGTGGCATATTGCTAAACGTCTTGCCCCGCAGCTGATGCAGCCTGATTCTGCTTCAAAACTCTCTGATATAAAAAAGCCAAAGGAAAATCGCGATGACGCCGACCATTGATCTGCTTCGTTCCCACCGTTCCATTCGTCATTTTACCGGGGAACCTATTACCGACGAGCAGCGCGAAGCCATTATTGCCAGTGCACAGGCAGCTTCTACTTCCAGCTTCCTTCAGTGCAGTTCAATCATTCGCATCACGGATAAAGCGCTGCGCGAGCAGCTGGTGCCGCTGACCGGCGGGCAAAAGCATGTGGCGGAAGCCGCCGAGTTTTGGGTGTTCTGCGCCGACTTTAACCGCAATCTTCAAATCTGCCCGGACGCCCAGCTTGGGCTGGCGGAACAGCTGCTGCTTGGTGCGGTCGATACCGCGATTCTGGCGCAGAATGCGTTTACCGCCGCAGAATCGTTGGGGTTGGGCGGGGTCTATATTGGCGGCATCCGCAACAACATTGAAGCGGTGGGAGAGCTGTTGGGCGTGCCGAAATACGTGTTACCGCTGTTTGGCCTTTGCCTGGGCTGGCCTGCTGCCACGCCGGATATCAAGCCGCGTATGCCCGCTGCGATGCTGGTGCATGAAAACCGCTATCAGCCGCTGAACAGGCCGCTGCTGGACGAGTACGACGAGCAGCTGGCGCAGTATTATTTGAGCCGGGACAGCAATACACGGCGCGACACCTGGAGCGACCACATCAGCCGTACCATCATTAAAGAAAGCCGGCCTTTCATTCTGGATTACCTGCACAAGCAGGGCTGGGCGACACGCTAATTCACGCGGCCGCCTGGTCATCAAAACGGCGATTGATACATTTTCAGTATTAATCGTGGCCTCAAACGGTATTGGTTTCATCCGTCGGTGAGTCGTTATAACTGCTGAAGTTATAACGACAATCTGTCAAGGAACCTTCTATGCCAACCTCTGCTTTTGATAATTCGCCTTTCTACGCCGCCGACATTATTCGCGCCCGCATTAACGGTCTGGTACCCCGCATCGCTTTTATTCTGGGCTCCGGGCTGGGGGAGCTGGCGGAAAAAATCGACTCCCCTGTAACATTTTCCTACGAAGAGCTGCCCGGGTTCCCCGTCAGCACCGTCCACGGCCATGCGGGCGAACTGGTCGTCGGCACGCTGGCTGGCGTGCCTGTAGCCTGTATGAAAGGGCGGGGGCACTTTTATGAAGGGCGTGGAATGTCGGTGATGACCAGCGCAATTCGCACTTTTAAGCTGCTGGGATGCGAGATGCTGTTTTCTACCAACGCCGCCGGTTCTCTGCGCCCGGAAGTGGAACCTGGAAGCCTGGTGGCACTCAGCGATCATATTAATACGATGCCGGGCACGCCGACCGTTGGGCCAAATGATGAGCGGTTTGGTGAGCGCTTTTTCTCGCTGGCAAACGCCTATGATGCCGACTATCGCGCCGTACTCCAGCAGGTTGCACATGAGCAGGGGTTCCCGCTGCACGAGGGAGTATTTGTTTCTTATCCAGGGCCAAACTTCGAAACCGCAGCGGAAATTCGCATGATGCAAATCATTGGCGGCCACGTGGTGGGGATGTCGGTTGTGCCGGAGGTGATCAGCGCCCGCCATTGCGGCCTGAAGGTGGTTGCCGTCTCGGCGATTACCAACCTTGCCGAAGGGCTGGGGAGTATTCAGCTTTCCCATGAACAGACGCTGAAAGCGGCTGCGCTGTCGCGGCAGAACTTTATTAACCTGATTTGCGGCTTCCTCGGCAAACTGGCCTGATCCTCACTGACCAAGGCAGGGAAAACAGATGGCGATTAAACTCCGCTTAAAAATCATGCTGTTTTTACAGTACTTCATCTGGGGGGCGTGGCTGGTCACTTTGGGATCTTACATGATCAATACGCTCGGCTTTAAGGGGGCAGATGTTGGCATGGTTTACAGTACCAAAGGGCTTGCGGCGCTGCTGATGCCGGGTCTTATCGGCATTGTGGCCGATAAATGGCTCCCGGCCAATCGGGTGTACTCTCTCTGCCATCTGGTGGGGGCGGGGATGCTGGTCTGGGCGGCCAGCATCGACCAGCCGGGGTTGATGTTTTGGGCAATGCTGGGTAATGCCCTGGCCTTTATGCCGACCATTGCGCTGTCCAATACGGTGTCTTACGCCTGCCTGGAAAAAAACGGACTGGATACGGTGACGCATTTCCCGCCTGTGAGGGTGTTCGGTACCGTGGGCTTTATTGCGGCGATGTGGACCGTTAGCCTGATGCGCATAGAGCTGAGCAGCATGCAGCTCTATATTGCCGCAGGGGCTTCCGGTCTGCTGGCGCTGTATGCGCTCACATTGCCGACTATCCCGGTGATAAAAAGCCAGGCCACGCGCAGCTGGGTGAGCCGCCTGGGGCTGGACGCGTTTGTGCTGTTCAAAAAGCCACAAATGGCGGTTTTTTTCCTGTTCGCCATGCTGCTTGGGGCGGTGCTGCAAATCACCAATACTTTCGGTAACCCTTTCCTGCATGATTTTGCCCGTCAGCCTGAGTTTGCCAGCAGCTTTGTGGTGCAGTATCCCTCGATTTTGCTGTCCGTCTCGCAGATGTCGGAAGTGGTCTTTATTTTGACGATCCCTTTCTTCCTGCGGCGTTTTGGCATTAAACAGGTCATGCTGATGAGCATGGTCGCCTGGGTGCTGCGCTTTGCGCTGTTCGCCTGGGGCGATCCTTCTGTCTTTGGTTTTGTGCTGCTGTTGCTGTCGATGGTGGTGTACGGCTGCGCCTTTGATTTCTTTAATATCTCCGGCTCCGTGTTTGTTGAGCAAGAGGTGGAGTCACGTATTCGCGCCAGCGCTCAAGGGCTGTTTATGACGATGGTGAACGGGGTTGGGGCGTATTTCGGGGCGATTGTCAGCGGTTATGTGGTGGATTATTTCACCACCGATGGCGCCAAAGACTGGCCGACTATCTGGCTGGTTTTTGCTGGCTATGCGCTGGTGCTTGCCGTCGTCTTCCACTTTAGCTTCCACTATCACCACCGCCAGCAGAGTGATTCTTCGGCATCGCTCGCACATTAAGGCTCCTGGCCTTACAGCGAGCGTAAGCGATGGTAATTTATGAGGCTTGCCACTCAGGGAGCCTCATGAATACATCTCAGCGTATCTATCGCACCGATCTTAAGCTGCTGCGCTATTTTCAGGCCGTAGCCGAGGAACTGCACTTTGGCCGGGCCGCCGCGCGGCTGAACATGTCGCAGCCTCCCCTGAGCTTTCATATCAAAGAACTGGAAGCTCAGCTGGGGACGGTACTGTTTATCCGCCATTCCCGGCACGTGGCGCTGACTCACGCAGGCGAAGTCCTGCTGGAAGAGACAAAACAGCTGCTGAACAACGCAAGCCTTGCGCTGGCCAGGGTTGAGCAGATTGGCCGTGGTGAAGGCGGTCGAATTCAGCTAGGGATTGTTGGCACCGCCATTTGGGGTGGGCTGCGGCTTGGGCTACAGCGGTTTATTGCTGACTATCCCGCCATTGATGTGACCTTCCGCGAAAAGTCCCCGGGGGATCAGCTTGCTTTGCTTGAACGTCACGAGATTGATGCCGGGATCTGGCGGATGGAAACCAGCCCGCCCGGTGGCCTTAAGAGCGAAAAGCTGCATGAGGCGACATTTATGGTCGCGCTGCCGGAGCAGCACCCGCTAGCCCGGCAGCAAACGGTGGACATTACCCAACTGCGGCATGAGGCGTTCGTGACGATGACCGCCATTCACTCTGACTGGACTTTCCTGCAACGTGTTTGCCGTGAAGCTGGTTTTACCCCGAGGGTTGTCCGTGAGGCGGTGGAGCCGCAAACCGTCCTGGCGCTGGTGAGCATTGGTTTCGGGCTAACCATCATCGCCGACAGCTACGCACAGATGAACTGGCCTGGCGTGGTGTTTCGCCCCCCGGCGAGGCCGATACCCGCCGACCTGTATGCCGTTTTTGATCCGGTCCATCTCACCTCGACCACAAAGCAATTAATTGAGGCACTTAAGATGTCTCCCACCGATTAGTCCGTCGTTGAAAGGTGAAGGCAGTGGTATGATTAGCGGGCGGTTAATTTTGGTCTGGTTGCTCAGAGGTGCAGGTTGAAAATCGCTATTTTATCCCGGGATGGAACGCTCTACTCATGCAAGCGCCTGCGCGAGGCGGCAACGCGTCGTGGTCATCAGGTGGAGATCATTGATCCCCTTTCTTGCTATATGAACATTAATCCGGCCGCGCCTTCCGTGCATTACAAGGGGCGTCAACTGCCGCATTATGACGCGGTTATCCCGCGTATTGGCTCGGCTATCACCTTTTACGGCACGGCGGTGCTGCGCCAGTTCGAAATGCTGGGAAGCTACCCGCTGAATGAGTCGGTGGCGATCACCCGCGCGCGGGATAAGCTGCGTTCGCTGCAATTGCTGGCGAAGCAGGGGATTGATTTGCCGGTGACGGGGTTTGCCCACTCGCCGGACGACACCAGCGATCTTATTGATATGGTGGGTGGCGCGCCGCTGGTGGTGAAGCTCGTTGAAGGTACGCAAGGAATTGGCGTGGTGCTGGCTGAAACGCGGCAGGCGGCGGAAAGCGTGATTGATGCGTTTCGCGGTCTTAACGCCCATATTCTGGTGCAGGAATACATCAAAGAAGCGAAGGGCAGAGATATTCGCTGTCTGGTGGTGGGGGATGAGGTTGTGGCCGCCATTGAACGGCAGGCCAAGCCCGGCGATTTCCGCTCAAACCTGCACCGTGGCGGCGTCGCGCATCAGGTCACAATTACCGATCTTGAGCGAGAAGTGGCGCTAAAAGCGGCCAGCACGCTGGGACTGGATATTGCCGGGGTGGACATTTTACGCGCCGAACGCGGGCCGCTGGTGATGGAAGTGAACGCCTCGCCGGGGCTGGAAGGCATTGAAAACACGAGCGGGGTCGATATCGCCGGGCTGATGATCAAATGGATAGAGCGGCAGGCCCGCCCTGGGTACTGTCTTAAAACCGGGGGATAATTACCAAATCGGCGCTAATGCATAGTATGACGTGTCATTTTTGCGTAAGATGGCACGTTAATTTTTGAACAGGTAATGAGGTTTTTGCGTTTATGGATTCACTCGTGGTCCCGACTCTGGACACTTTACGCCGCTGGCTGGATGAAACTGGCGTAACCTTTTTCGAGTGCGATACCTGCCAGGCATTGCATTTGCCCCATATGCAGAACTTCGATGGCGTATACGACGCGAAAATCGATCTCGTGGACAACATTATTCTGTTTTCCGCATTGGCAGAAGTTAAGCCGTCGGCGCTGCTGCCGTTGGCGTCCGATCTCTCCTCGATCAACGCCAGCTCGCTGACGGTGAAAGCGTTTCTCGACATCCAGGATGATAACCTGCCCAAGCTGGTGGTGTGTCAGTCGTTGTCTGCCTCCGTGGGCATTACCCGCGAGCAGTTTGCCGCCTTTGTTCAGCAGAGCGAAGAGCAGGTTTCGATGGTGATCCTCGAGGCTTGCGCTAATCAGCTGCTTTTTGTGGCCGAAGAAGAAGAGCGCGACGGCACAATTATTCACACCCACTCTCTGCACTGATCCTTTCTTTTTTTAACGCAGCGGCCACCAGCGCCGCTGCGTTCTGCATGTTTTTATTCTGTCATAAAGCCGTCACAGCCAGACAAATCCCTGCCATAAGGCGCGTTTTTGCCGCCTGAATAGACGAAAGATGTCTAAAAAGTTGATAAAAGGCGTTTTTTCATCCGGGCTATAGTCGCCAACCCTGGCTACAGTTATTCTTGCTTGGCCGTAAAAACGAGCAACGTCTGCGTGAAGATTACCCAAATTCTTTTTCAGCAGAATGAATAGAGATGCATGAATTTTGCATGCTAAAAAAGCGTGCGGCGAATGCGGATAAGCCACATTGCGTAAATTCGGCTCATTCGAGCCTGGTTTGGCCTTTATTCAGAAGGAATGAAATTATGCTCTACCTACGTAAAAAAGGGTTGTTGGGGATGGTTGCTGGCGCGCTGATGGTGGCTTCTGCCGCCAGCTCTGCCGCCGAACAAAAGACGCTGCACGTTTATAACTGGTCTGACTATATAGCCCCGGATACCCTGGCAAACTTCACGAAAGAGACCGGCATCAAAGTGGTCTACGACGTGTTTGATTCCAACGAAGTGCTGGAAGGGAAGCTGATGGCGGGCAGCACGGGCTATGACCTGGTGGTGCCGTCTTCGCAGTTCCTTGAGCGCCAGGCGCAGGCCGGCATCTTCGAGCCGCTGGATAAAAGCAAACTGCCGAACTACAAAAACCTCGACCCGGAAATGCTCAAGCTGGTGGCGCAAAACGACCACGACAACAAATACGGCATTCCGTACATGATGGTGACGACCGGCATCGGCTACAACGTCGATAAAGTGAAAGCCGTGCTGGGGAAAGACGCGCCGGTGGACAGCTGGGATCTGATCTTCAAGCCGGAAAACCTTGAAAAACTGAAAAGCTGTGGCGTGTCGTTCCTGGACGCGCCAAGTGAAATTTACGCGACCGTGTTGCACTACCTGGGCAAAGATCCGAACAGCACCAACGCCGCGGACTACACCGGGGCGGCTAACGATCTGCTGATGAAGCTGCGGCCAAATATTCGTTACTTCCATTCGTCGCAGTACATCAACGACCTTGCCAACGGTGACATCTGCGTGGCGATTGGCTGGTCCGGGGATATTCTGCAGGCGGCAAACCGCGCCAAAGAAGCTAAAAATGGCGTGAATGTTGCTTATTCCATTCCTAAGGAAGGCGCGATGGTCTACTTCGATATGTTTGCCCTGCCGGTAGATGCGAAGAATAAAGACGAAGCGTACCAGTTCCTGAACTACCTGATGAAGCCGGACGTTATCGCCAACATCAGTAATCATATTTACTACGCTAACGCCAACAAAGAAGCTACGCCGTTACTGAGCGAAGAGGTCCGCAGCAATCCGGGAATTTACCCGCCGGCGGATATTCGTGCCAAGTTGTTCACACAAACGGTGATGCCAGCGAAGATTGACCGGGTTATCACCCGCGCGTGGACTAAGGTTAAAACAGGCAAATAGTCCTGTGACACCCTGCACCGGGCGGTTGCACCAGAGTTGTGCAATCGCCCCAGCCTGAACGGAAGCCCTTGTTTCCAGAATGGCGAAAAGTACGGCAACCGGGCCGTATCTTCTTTTTGCTTTTGCCGGAGAGCAACAGAATTGAACGACGCAATCCCTCGCCCGCAGTCCAAAACACCCAAAGCGCTGACGCCGCTGCTGGAAATTCGTAACCTCACAAAATCGTTTGATGGCCAACATGCCGTGGATGACGTCAGTCTGACCATCTACAAAGGCGAAATTTTTGCTTTGCTGGGCGCCTCGGGCTGCGGCAAATCCACGCTGCTGCGCATGCTGGCGGGGTTTGAACAGCCAAGTGCCGGGCAAATCATGCTTGATGGCGTCGATTTGTCGCATGTGCCGCCTTACCAGCGCCCAATCAATATGATGTTCCAGTCCTACGCGCTGTTCCCGCACATGACCGTGGAGCAAAACATCGCCTTTGGCCTGAAGCAGGACAAACTGCCGAAGGCGGAAATTACCAGCCGGGTGGCAGAAATGCTGACCCTGGTACACATGCAGGAGTTCGCCAGGCGCAAGCCTCACCAGCTGTCCGGCGGCCAGCGTCAGCGCGTGGCGTTAGCCCGAAGCCTGGCCAAGCGTCCCAAATTATTGCTGCTCGACGAGCCGATGGGGGCGCTGGATAAAAAGCTCCGTGACCGGATGCAGCTGGAAGTAGTGGACATCCTTGAACGCGTCGGCGTGACCTGCGTAATGGTGACCCACGATCAGGAAGAAGCGATGACCATGGCCGGGCGAATAGCCATCATGAATCGCGGCAAGTTCGTGCAAATTGGCGAGCCGGAAGAGATTTATGAGCACCCAACCACCCGCTATAGCGCGGAGTTTATCGGGTCGGTAAACGTCTTCGAAGGGCTGCTGAAAGAGCGTCAGGACGACGGGCTGGTGATAGACAGCCCCGGACTTGTGCATCCGCTGAAGGTGGATCCTGATGCTTCCGTGGTGGACGGCGTACCGGTCTTCGTTGCGTTGCGCCCGGAAAAGGTGACGCTTTGCGAGGAGCCGCCCGCCGATGGCTATAACTTTGCCGTCGGAGAGGTGGTGCATATCGCCTACCTCGGCGATCTCTCCATCTACCACGTTCGGCTGAAAAGCGGGCAGATGATCAGCGCCCAGCTGCAAAATGAGCACCGCTACCGTAAAGGAGCGCCTACCTGGGGGGATGAAGTTCGCCTGTGCTGGGATGCCGACAGCTGCGTGGTTCTGACGGTTTAAGGGGGCAAGATGACAACACTTTCTGAAGGCCCGGCAGAGACGGCGGTTCCTCAGCCCTCGGGCGTGAAGCGTTTGCTTGCCCGTTTGCAGATGGCGCACGGGCGCAAGCTGGCGATCGCGCTGCCCTATTTGTGGCTGATCCTGCTGTTTATGCTGCCGTTCCTGATCGTCTTTAAGATCAGTTTTTCGGAAATAGCCCGGGCGATCCCGCCTTACAGCGACCTGGTGAGCTGGGCCGATGGCCAGCTGTCGATCACCCTGAATCTGGCGAACTACTTCCAGCTGACGGACGATCCGCTCTACTTCGAGGCTTATCTGCAATCTTTGCAGGTCGCGGCGGTGTCAACGCTGTGCTGCCTGGCGCTGGGCTATCCGCTCGCGTGGGCGGTGGCACACAGTAAACCCTCAACGCGAAACATCCTGCTGTTGCTGGTGATCCTGCCTTCATGGACCTCGTTCCTGATCCGCGTGTATGCGTGGATGGGCATCCTGAAAAACAACGGCATATTGAATAACGTGCTGCTTTGGCTCGGGGTTATCGACCAGCCGCTGACGATCCTGCACACCAATCTTGCGGTCTACATCGGGGTAGTTTATGCCTACCTGCCGTTCATGGTGCTGCCGATTTATACCGCGCTAACGCGCATAGATTATTCGCTGGTGGAGGCTTCGTTAGATCTCGGCGCGCGGCCGCTGAAAACGTTCTTCAGCGTGATTGTGCCGTTGACCAAAGGCGGGATTATTGCCGGTTCGATGCTGGTGTTTATTCCGGCGGTAGGGGAGTTTGTTATCCCGGAACTGCTCGGCGGGCCGGACAGCATCATGATTGGCCGCGTCCTGTGGCAGGAATTCTTTAATAACCGCGACTGGCCGGTGGCCTCAGCCGTGGCGATTATCATGCTTCTGCTGCTGATCGTGCCGATCATGTGGTTCCACAAATACCAGAACAAAGCGGGGGAGGACCACGCATGAACAACTTACCGGTTGTGCGCTCTCCGTGGCGTATTTTGATTCTGGTGATTGGCTTTACCTTCCTGTATGCGCCCATGCTGATGCTGGTTATCTACTCGTTTAACAGCTCTAAGCTGGTGACGGTGTGGGCCGGCTGGTCAACGCGCTGGTACGGGGAGCTGTTCCGGGATTCGGCGATGATGAACGCCGTTGGCCTGAGCCTGACCATTGCTGCGGCGGCCGCCACGATGGCCGTTATCCTGGGGACGATTGCTGCCGTGGTGATGGTGCGTTTTGGTCGCTTTCGTGGCTCAACCGGCTTTGCCTTTATGCTAACGGCACCGCTGGTGATGCCGGATGTGATCACCGGGCTTTCGCTACTGCTGCTGTTCGTGGCGCTGGCGCACGCGATTGGCTGGCCGAGCGACAGGGGAATGCTTACCATCTGGCTGGCGCATGTGACGTTCTGCACCGCCTATGTTGCGGTTGTCATTAGCTCACGCCTGCGGGAACTGGACCGCTCCATTGAAGAAGCGGCAATGGATCTGGGGGCGACGCCGCTGAAAGTGTTCTTTGTGATCACCGTGCCGATGATCTCGCCCGCCATTATCTCCGGCTGGCTGCTGGCGTTCACGCTTTCGCTTGATGACCTGGTTATCGCCAGCTTCGTGTCCGGGCCGGGTGCGACTACGCTGCCGATGCTGGTGTTCTCGAACGTGCGCATGGGGGTTAACCCGGAAATTAACGCCCTGGCGTCCATTATTCTCGGCGTTGTGGGCGTTATCGGCTTGATTGCATGGTGGTTTATGGCGCGGGCAGAAAAGCAGCGGCTGCGCGATATCCAGAGTGCAAGACGTGGTTAAAACGCCTAAAATCTGCAATGATGTGCCTCCGGTGCCGCGCTTGTCGCGGCACCGTGACGTAAGGAACGCGAGGTTGTGGAAATTATCAGGAAACAGCGGTCATCCCATGCAAAATTAAACGTCCCCACGCTGGTGATGGTGGCGGCTATCGGCATCGTCACTACCCGATGCCTCGACCTGCTGCTGCTGTTTAATATGCTCGGAGTTAGCGGGGTGATGGATTTTGTCCATCGCAGCGTGCAAACCTGGCCCCTGACGCTGGTTTTTCTCGGCAGCCTGTTGATGCTGTTTGTCGAACTGCGTTGCGCGTTCGTCATCGTCAAAGGGCGTAACTGGGGACGCTGGCTGTTCCTGCTGACCCAAATTATTTCCGTGACCTGGTTGTCTCTGTCCTCCCTGGGCTGGGGATACCCTGAATTATTCAGCGTTGCCGGGGGCACTAAGCGCGAGATCTTCCGTTCGCTGTTTACCCAAAAGCTGCCCGATATTCTGGTGCTGATTTTGCTGTTTATCCCCGCCCGCAGCCGGCTTTTTTTCAGACTTCAGTAAGCGCAGAGTGCTACAATCTGCGCCCTCGTTTTTTCTCAGGGTTTTTCTATGCAATGCGCGCTCTATGATGCCGGCCGCTGTCGTTCCTGCCAGTGGATTGAACAACCGGTGGAAGACCAGCTTCTCGCTAAAATGACCGATCTCCGGCAACTGCTGGAAGGCATTGCCGTGGGCGAGTGGTGCCAGCCGGTCAGCGGCCCTGAGCAGGCATTTCGCAATAAAGCTAAAATGGTGGTTAGCGGCAGCGTGGAAAAACCGCTGCTGGGGATGTTACACCGCGACGGCACGCCCGAGGATTTAACCGACTGCCCGCTGTATCCTGTTTCATTTGGGCCTGTTTTTGCGACATTGAAGCCCTTTATTGCCCGTGCGGGATTAACGCCCTACAACGTGGCGCGTAAGCGTGGAGAGCTGAAGTATCTCCTGCTGACCGAAAGCCTGGCGGATGGCGGCATGATGCTGCGCTTTGTGCTGCGTTCGGAAAGCAAGCTGGGGCAGTTGCGAGCGGCGCTGCCGTGGTTACAGCAGCAACTCCCTCAGCTCAAGGTGATTTCGGCCAACATTCAGCCCGTACACATGGCGATTATGGAAGGTGAGCAGGAAATTCTGCTGACCGAACAGCGTGCGCTCGAAGAGGTTTTCAACGGCGTACCGCTCTATATTCGTCCGCAAAGTTTCTTCCAGACTAACCCTCAGGTTGCTTCCCGGTTGTATGCCACCGCCCGTGACTGGGTGCGCGCGCTACCCGTCAACCATATGTGGGATCTGTTCTGCGGCGTGGGAGGTTTTGGCCTGCACTGCGCCACGCCGGAGATGAAGCTTACCGGGATTGAAATTGCCCCGGAGGCGATAGCCAGCGCACAGCAGTCGGCTGAAAAACTGGGCCTGCATAATATTCATTTTCAGGCGCTGGATTCCACTCAGTTTGCCGTCGCCCAGCAGGATATCCCGCAGCTGGTTTTGGTGAACCCGCCGCGCCGTGGGATCGGTAAAGCGCTGTGCGATTATCTGACGCAGATGGCTCCGGCGTTTATCGTCTACTCAAGCTGCAACGCGCAGACCATGGCGAAGGATATTCAGATGCTGCCGGGTTATCGCGTGGTGCGTACCCAGCTGTTTGATATGTTCCCGCATACTTCGCATTACGAAGTGTTGACGCTGCTGGTCCGGGACTAACATTTGGGAAGCGGAAGCCGCCGGGTTGGTGCCGTCACGATGCGTGTTTCCGCTTTTATATGTAGCCGTTAAGACTGTCAGAAGCCAGTGATCATGATATCACCCAGCCTGTGTTTAATGACGCTCATCTCGTTGATAAATAATGTGTTCCAATTTTTTGAACCATCTTTAAACAACTTAGCAACTTGCTGACGCAAGGGCAGCTCAGGCATTTCCGTTTCAGAAATTTCAATAGCGTTGCTGAGCATTTTGTTATTTTCAAGCATCAGTCCCAGTTCCCATGGGCTGGCGAAATGAACGGGATTGGTCGCTTTGTCGCTATACCAGATGCTAATGCTGCCTGTGGGTGAGGAGGCCAGAGCCTGCATGCCCTGAAGCACAATTTTTAGATAACGGCGGGTAGCTTTTAATACCACCGACTGATTCATTTTTTCCTCTAAATTTTTCAATCGCAGGGAATCATTGGCGAGTGGAAGCTGCCTGAACAAAATGTCATGTGCCTTTGAAACATAAGTTTCCTGCGAGGATATGGCTTCAATCAATGCGGCCAGCGTTAAAGATGTATCGATAACGTCAGGTTCAGTAGAAACATATTTGTCGAGCGCCGCGTCAAGTTTTTCATTTACTTCCAACTGGTAGATAAAGTCTCTTGTAGCGGCATGACTGCTGAGATATTTGGTGTTGGCCAACTGTTCGTTGTGCCCTTCAATAGGCAGTACCAGCAGACGGGATTTACATGGAGTATTACGATGTAAGTAACTGAATTCTCCGTTGGTACCAGCCCCTGCGGTGGTAATGCCATCAGCATCGGCCAGGTAGGCCAGATGCAGTGCGTTATAGTTTCCAACTGCTTTTGCACCGCAGAATAAAAATATGCGCCGGGAATAATGCTCATCGTTCTGACTGATTTTAGACAGAACATGCTGGGCAATGAGATTGCTTTTCTTATGCGCGTAAATATAAACAATGTTGCGTAGAGCCATGTTTGCCATGCATCTGCTCCCTGCTATCACTCCCGCAAAGAGAGCACCGCTCCCTAAGGCACTCGCGACCGCATTCAAGGGGAGAGCGTGAGCCTGCAGCAATTGAATAATTTTCGTATGTGCTTCTCTTATTCCGCTGGCGGAGGTGATCCGCAGCATGTCGGCGGTAGATTTGACCGAACTCAGCGTATTTTTTTCGCCAAGGGATATATGAGAAATATTTTCGAAAGTACCACCCAATACCTTTGCTAACAACGCATATTTTGGCAGTAAGTTCATTGCCGAATTTTTGGGATCCAGCAGAATGGCGTGATTTTGCTGATCCAGACGGTGTATAGCCGGCACGCCAGCTTTGGCGGCTGATTTTTGCAGGGAATAATCCATATCAGTAAGTACATAGATACGTTTTTGAAACGCTTTTATGTCGAGATATTTTTTCAGATGGCTAAAAAGATCGGCGCTTTCAATAACGGGAAGTTTATTGATGTCGAGGATATTGCTAAGAAACGTTTCCGGGGATAGGGTTCGCGTACGATGAGATATATCAGGTAGTAAGGCGGGACGATTGTTGCGATATCGTAAAGGGTTACTGGCCAGTCTTTCAAGTATTTTTGCATCGTCTGACCCTCCAGTTTTATCATCCAGATAACCGTAGACGGGCTTAGTTGACTCTGTCAGTAAGACGTGAATTCCTCGGCTTGCCAGCTTATTTGCAAGCGTCTGGAGTTCTCCCCGGCGCTGGACATTCTCCCAGGCGGGAGGTGCATGAAATATTACTATGGAGTCTTTAGGTAGCGTGTCTTGCTGAAGGGCATGATCGATTATTTGTAATAGTCGACCGGTATGCCCTCCACCCGTAGGCGAATAGCCGACGATTAGGAGCTTTGTTGTTTTTTCCAGATTAAATTGAGTTAATAGACGCGAAAGTGAGGATGCAGCAAGTGGCATAATTATCGTACCTCATCGATATTTCATTGTGGAGGAATTCCAGCCGGTGAACCGGCCGGAATGCGTTATCATTAACGATTCACTGAGCGGGCGATTCGGCTGTAGGTATGCCTGACTCCTCTGATAGCTATCCCGTAGGCGAAAATATTTTCTGGCAGCGCGATCCCCATATAACCGGTATCGCCAATATGATGCAGGTCGGCACCGGCCATTTTGCTCATCAAGGCTATCTGGCGAACGGTATCCCGATCGGCACCTTCCTGAGAGGTACCAATAGCCGTCATTGCCATCATGCCGGCCGAGTGTGCGCAGCGAATTAGTGAGCTGGCTGCCTCAATACTCATGCCCGGTACAGTACCCGGGGCTGGGATCAGCGCAATATCAACGCCCTGGCGCGCAAATTCATGGAGATCGCTTTCATTTATAATGGCTGTACCGCTTTCCTGAACCACGCCCGCACCGTGCATTTTTCCACTGATAATGACGGCCTCGTCGCCAATGGCACTGCGGATTTTTCCTGCCGACTGAGCCAGAGCCATATTGCTGACGCCATTGTTTGGGTTACCAGTAAGAACTAAAATTTTTGCCCCCATCTTTACCAATTTGCGGGCATTCTCAGGTGTCGCCGCACGGCCTGGCTTCATTTTCCATAACTCATCATGTTCCGTGGCAAACCGTGGATCGACGGCTTCGAGATTGACGCCAATTACGCGGCCGGTTAGCTGTTGGAGCACATGTAAGGTCTGTGCCGGATCAATATCACCCGGCATACCCTGTATCAAAGGTTGTTGGCAGTCGAACATATTGATCAGCAGAATATCGGCACCCTGAGAGGCTGCAAGTTCAGCATTCGTGATGTTCGCGAGCAGAGGTTGAGTGATGGCGATGGTTTCACTGACCATGACCCGACCCTCGCTAGCGCGGATAGCGTGAAGTAGCTGCGGTTTGGTGAGCGCAGCCAGCTCAGAAGCGCTGCAGTCGAGTAAACGTTTCGATGTCATCATAGATTTCCTCATTGGCGCAGTAGTTAACGAAATCCTCCTGCGTTCTGCAGGGTATTTGTGTGGGAAAAAAACGGTATTTCACCGTAATAAACGTTCCTGCATAAAAACCATTTGCAAATTCAAATGTTCACTATGTACCGGTTGTGTACCACTTGTGTACCATAATGGTAATGAGGGGAATTTTCATACTTATTTTGTCTTTTTTGTGATCTTGTACGGCTCTTTAGATCGCCAGAACGATCAAAAATCACGTCGTTGATATCTGTGTTGTTAATAAGTGGTATAGTTGAATCGCTACCTGGCAAACTGGACGTAAAGAGAATGAAGTTGTTGCAACCTGCTGATTTAAAAATCGATGGTTCAAATGCCATGCCGCTGTATCTGCAACTGGCGAATGAGATCCAGCGCGTGATTGATGAAGGTCAGCTTCGCCCTGGAGATGCATTGCCTTCAGAGCGCACGCTGATGGAGGCGTTAGGTATTTCTCGGGGGACCACCAGAAAAGCTATTGAGCAGCTTATCGAGGATCGAAGCCTTGTCCGAAATCCTGGCTCTGGGACCTATGTTGCTCCTCACGTCCGCCAGTCATTAGTCCAGCTGGAGAGCTTCAGTGAAATAGCCTTTGCCAGCGGGGGGGAGGCACAAAGCGAATTGGTGGGCTATGTTCGTCGAGCTGCGACTGAAAAAGAACAACAATTTTTACAGCTCGCAGAAAGTCATAAAGATATTGTCGAGCTGACGCGCCTGCGTAAAATTAGTGGCACCGTCGTTTCGGTGCAGAGGGCAATATTACCCGCGCCGTTGCTGAATAAAATCAACGAATTGAATGAATCTCTCTATCGCTATCTTGAGGAAAAAGGCGTCCCGGTGTTATCAGCCACCCAAAAATTTAGCGCAGTTGCCGCAGATAAGCACTTGGCCTATTACCTGAATATCTCGGAACGCGATCCTATATTATTGGTCACCCGTATCGGGTATAGCCATAATAATATTCCCGTGGAATATACGCAGACATGGTGTCTGAACGAATATTACGATTTCAAAATTGAGCTCAAAACGACAGGTAAATAATCCATCAGGAAAATAAAGTGCTACCCATTAGCGCCAGCATAATGTTATTTTTTTTAAAATTACCTGATGAATAAATATTATTTATCCAGAAGGGGATTTTATTATTCAGATTATGTTTTTGTATTCAGAATAACTAGCGTCGAGCATGTGGCTTGCCGATTAGATGAGTGGCGGCTCGCAGATGTGAGCAGGGATAAACCTGAGAGTGTGTTGCACCCTCTCAGGTTAGAAGAATAGCTAATATAGATCAGGCTAATAACCGGGTACGAAAGGCCATCATTTATAATGAATACAGGAGTTATCAGCCTGGGAACCACTGAGTACTGATCTTCTGGTAAGTCCCGTCCGCTTTAATCGCCGCCAGCGCGTCGTTCAGCTTCTTCAGCAGTGCCTGATTATCCGGGCGAACCGCAATCCCTAAACCGGTGCCAAAGTACTGTGAGTCGGTCACATGCTTGCCCACGGTGCCCAGCTGCGGATTGGTCTTCAGCCATTCGTTCACCACGGCGGTATCGCCAAACACGCCATCAATACGGCCATTTTTCAGGTCAATAATCGCGTTCTGGTAACTGTCGTAGGAGACGGTTTTGATCTCAGGATGTTTATCCTGCAGGTATTTCTGGTGCGTGGTGCCGTTTTCCATCCCGATACGTTTGCCTTTGAGATCGTCCAGCGAAGCAAACTGGCCTTTTTTCGCAATCACCACCGCCGAGTTGGCGTAGTAAGGGTTGGTAAAGGCGACCTGTTTGGCACGCTCAGGTGTGATATCCATCCCGGAAATCACCGCGTCGTATTTACGAAACTTCAGGGAAGGGATCAGGCTGTCAAATGCGTGGTTGGTGAAGGTACATTCTGCCTGCATTTGTTTGCATAATGCTTTGGCCAGATCGATATCGAAACCGACGATCTGATTGCTGGCGTCCAGAGATTCAAAAGGAGGATAGGTTGCCGAAGAGCCGAAGTTGATTTTCTCCGCTGCGGCCGCGCTGAATGCGGTTGTAGCGAACATGGCGGCTAACAGTAACTTTTTCATGCGTGTTGCTCCTGTCTGTCAATATTGTTTTAAGTCGCCGTTTCCCGGCGTCAAACCACCATGCCAAAGAGTGAATTTATATGCAATAAAAATGTATATTTATAATTAAATGGGCGTAAAAAAAGCGGGTTGCCCCGCTTTGTCTGTTAGCTTGTCTAGCTGCGGTGTTCAAAGGCCAGTGCCCGTCGTTCAATCAGGCGCATCAGCAACGTAAGCAGCCCGTTGACGATGAGGTAGACCAGACCGGCTGCGCCGAAAACCGCCACATCATAGGTGCGGCCATACAGAAGCTGCCCGTAGCCCATCACTTCCATCAGCGTAATGGTGTAGGCCAGCGAGGTGCTCTTGAACACCAGCACGACTTCGTTCGAGTAAGAAGAGAGTGCGCGCTTGAAGGCGTACGGCAACAGGATGGCCAGCGTATCTTTCTTGCTCATCCCTAAGGCGCTGCAGGACTGCCACTGACCTTCCGGTATAGCGCGAATTGCCCCGTAAAACAGCTGCGTGGTGTACGCGGCGCTGTTCAGAGAGAGCGCAATCAACGCGCACAGCCACGGTTCGGAAAGCAGATGCCACAGCACCGGATAATGCTGAAGCGACGGGAACTGCCCTGGACCGTAGTAAATCAGGAAGATCTGCACCAGCAGCGGCGTGCCGGTAAACAGCGTGATGTAGGCGCGCACAATATGCACCAGCCCCGGCGTTTTCAGCGTCAGAACAATGGTGAACAGCAGCGACAGCACGAGCGCAACGGCAATGGAAGCGGCGGTGAGCGTCAGGCTGGTGTGCAGACCCTTCATCAGCTCCGGTAAATACTCGAGCATCAGCCAGGTCTCCGTTCAAAGCGCGTGGCGCGCAGGTCAATGCGCTTCAGGATGTACTGACTCAGCAGGGTGATGACCAGATAAATCGCCGCCGCAATCACGTACCAGGTAAACGGCTCCTGGGTGCGCGTGGCGATACTTTTGGTTTGCAGCATCAGGTCATTCACGCTGATAAGCGACACCAGCGCGGTGTCTTTCAGCAGCACCAGCCACTGGTTACCGAGGCCCGGCAGCGCGTGACGCCACATCTGCGGCATGACCAGCCGGAAGAAAATCGCAGTTTTGGATAAACCCAGCGCCTGGCCCGATTCCCACTGCCCAACCGGCACCGCTTTCAGCGCGCCGCGCAGCGTCTGTGACGCGTAGGCGGAATAGAGCAGGGAGAGGGCAATCACGCCGCAGAGAAACGGGCTGACGTCAAAGTTCTCAATCTCCATTTTGACCGGGATCGCGGTAAAACCGAGGTTGAGGGTGAAGCCATCAGAGAGTATCAGCAGCAGCTGGGAGGAGCCGAAGTAGATAAACAGCACCACCAGGATTTCAGGCAGGCCGCGGAAAAGCGTGACTACCCCGGAGCCTATCCATGCCACCGGGCGCCATTTGGCGGATTCCCAGACGGCAAAAATCATCGCCAGCACGAGGCCGACGATGAGGGCACAAACAGCAAGGCCGACGGTCATCCCGGCGGCGCTTGCTAATGGAAACAATTCGTTCATCGAGTCGATTACTTCTGGAACCATTTGTCGTAGATGGCTTTGTAGGTGCCATCTTGTTTCACTTTATCCAGCGCGGCGTTGAATTTGCTCTGCAGGTCAGTGTTGCCCTGGCGCAGGGCGATGCCGAGGCCGGTGCCGAAGTAATCTTTGTCGGTCACTTTGTCACCCACGGCAACCAGTTCAGGGCTGGCTTTCAGCCACTCGGTCACCACGGCAGTGTCGCCGAAGACCGCGTCGATACGACCGTTCTGCAGATCCAGCTTAGCGTTCTGGTAGCTGTCGTAAGGCACGGTGGTGATTTCCGGGTGTTTGTCGGTGATGTATTTCTGGTGGGTGGTGCCGTTCTGGATGCCCACTTTTTTGCCTTTCAGCGCGGCAATATCAGCGTACTTACCCTTCACGCCAACGAACAGCGCGGAGTTGTCATAGTAAGGTTTAGTGAACAGTACCTGTTTTTCACGCTCAGGGGTGATGTCCATCCCCGCCATTACCGCGTCAATACGGCGGAATTTCAGGCTTGGGATCAGGCTGTCGAAGGCCTGGTTGGTGAAGGTACAGGTGGCATCGATCTGCTTGCACAGGGCGTTAGCGAGATCAACGTCAAAACCGACGATCTTGTTGTTGGCGTCGATAGACTCAAACGGAGGGTAAGAGGCTTCGGTAGCAAAACGGATAGTCTGTGCGGCGGTAGCAGAAAGGCTCAGAGTGGCTAAAAGAGTGGCCAGCAAAACTTTTTTCATTGTCGTTTTCCCGTTCAACATCAGTGAGAGAGATAGAATTTAAACGCATCGGTTTGCGGGTTAGCAAAGCAGCTGGCATCACCTTGTTCGATGATGTGGCCGTTTTCCATATACACCACGCGGCTGGCGGTTTTACGCGCCACTTCTACTTCATGGGTCACGATGACCTGAGTAATGTTGGTTTCCGCCAGTTCGCGGATAATGCTGACGATCTGCGCGGTGATTTCCGGATCAAGAGCGGCGGTAGGCTCATCAAACAGCAGAATCTGCGGCTCCATCATCAGGGCGCGGGCAATGGCAACACGCTGCTGCTGGCCACCGGAAAGGTGCAGCGGATAGCGGTCCATGTAGGGCTTCAGGCGCAGGCGTTCAAGCAGTTTATCGGCGCGTTCACGCGCCCGATCTTTGCTTAATCCGAGCACGCGGCACGGCGCTTCAATCAGGTTTTGCAGCACGGTTAAATGCGGCCACAGATTGTATTGCTGGAAGACCATACCGACGTTCTGGCGCAGATCGCGAATCGCTTTGTCGCTGGGGGCTTTGGCGAAGTCGAAAGTCGTGCCCGCAATGCTCAGCTTACCGGAACGCGGCATCTCAAGCAGGTTAAGGACGCGTAGCAGAGAGCTCTTGCCGGCGCCGCTCGGGCCCAGCAATACCAGCGTCTCGCCCTGCGGGCAATGTAGTGTGATATCGAACAGCGCCTGATGGGCACCGTAAAAGCAATTAATGCTGTCTAGTTGAATACTCATGCGCTGAAGTTGAATAGCAATTGAGGCCGCAAAGGGTACCTTTAACAGAATAGTTATGCAATCTTTGTGCGTTAAAACTTATAAGCAACCACTTACCTTGCCTAAAATTAGCACAAAATAGCGAGGCGGGTGGTGGCTAAGTATAAAAAACCGGGATCCCTGAATATACCAGACTATTTACAGGGGTTACGTTTCTTCCACCCGCATAGCGTAAGCATAAATTGCCGCTATTTGCCTTCAACTGCCTGACGCAGCGTGCCGGTTGGCGCATGGCTCGCCGCGCCGAGGTAACGCACATCGTCCACCGCCCAGCATTGGCCTTCACGGACCATCAACACTTCATCTTTCCAGGTCTGGCTGCCGCGGGTCAGCTCGACGCGCAGAGGAATATTTCGCGCATCGGTATTCGGGATAGTTGACGCCGAAGTCACGCTGGCTTTGTCAGGGCCTTCAGACTGGCTGGAGAAGATATCGCTGCGGGTAAACGCGCTTTGCGCCGCCGGAGAGGTGCTGGATTTTTGCAGAAGCTGGAACAGGGAATCGCTCAGATAGGGGCGCAGCGCGGCAACGGAACTCAGGCCTTCGCCCTTGTGCGCGATACGGTAATCATAGAACTGCTGAGCGACGTCATCCGGGCCGCCGCTGACGCAGGGGCCGCTGCGGGTGCCGATGTCTTTGAAGGCCGGGGTGACGGTGGTACAGGCCGACAACACCAGGGCACAGGGGAGAAGAGCCAAAGCCGAGCTGCGCATTTTTATTTCCTTATTTTCTCAGGAGGACTACCTTAGCATAGCGTATTGGCTCAAAATCGCGTGGCGATTGCCGGGCTAACATGTTGATGGCAAAGAGAGGAGAACGTGATGCAGTTTACAACGACGCCAGGCCTGGAAGGCCACACCATTACTGAATATTGCGGCGTAGTGACCGGGGAAGCTATCCTGGGTGCCAATATTTTCCGCGATTTTTTCGCCGGGGTTCGCGATATCGTCGGCGGCCGCTCGGGGGCTTATGAAAAAGAGTTACGCAAAGCGCGGGACATCGCATTTCGTGAAATTCAGGAACAGGCCGAAAGCCTGGGCGCTAACGCCGTGGTCGGGATTGATATCGACTATGAAACCGTCGGCAAGGACGGCAGTATGCTGATGGTTTGCGTCAGCGGGACGGCGGTGAAAACGCGCAAATGAAAACCAGGATCTTAGCGCTTGCCCTGGCGCTGTTACTGGCGGGCTGCGCCGGGCAAAAAGGGATTGTCGATCGAGGCAGCTATAAAGTGGACACCCTGCATCAGGCTCAGGCCGCTTATCCGCGGGTGAAAATTCTGGTGATCCATTACACGGCGGATGATTTTTCAAGTTCGCTTTCCACGTTGACCGATCGTAACGTCAGCGCCCACTATCTTGTTCCCGCCGAGCCGCCGCTGTCCGGCGGGAAACCCGTTGTCTGGCAGTTGGTGCCGGAAGAGCAGCTGGCCTGGCATGCCGGGGTCAGTTTCTGGCGAGGGGCTACGCGGATTAACGACACGTCCGTAGGTATTGAGCTGGAAAACCAGGGCTATACCCGGGTTGGCGGTGTTCAGCGCTTTTACCCCTTCAGCCAGCCGCAGATTGCGGTGCTTGAGGATTTAGCGAAGCAGATTATTGCGCGCTATAACATCGCGCCGCAGAACGTGGTCGCTCATGGGGATATCGCGCCGCAGCGCAAGGTTGATCCTGGCCCGCTGTTCCCCTGGAAGCAATTTGCGGAAAAAGGGATTGGCGCATGGCCGGACGCCGCTAGAGTGGCGTTTTATCTTAACGGCCGCGGCCCGCTGCAGCCCGTGGATAAATCCGAGCTGCTGGATGTGCTTTCCCGGTATGGCTACGAAGTGCTGCCGGGCATGACTGAGGCGCAGCAGAAAAGAGTGATTACCGCCTTCCAGATGCACTTCCGCCCGGCCAACTACAGCGGCGAGGCGGATGCGGAAAGCCTGGCGATCGCCGAGGCATTACTGGAGAAATACGGCCAGGGTTAGCCCCGGTGCAGCGTGCCGTGATCTTTCAACCACAGCGCGGTACGGCGAATGCCTTCATCAAGGGTGACGATAGGCTGATAGCCCAGCTCCGTTTCCGCACGCGTGGTGTCCAGCGTTAAATCGAAGTTCAGCTTGGAGACGCCGTAGTGCGTGAGCACCGGCTCTTTGGCAGACTTATTGCCAAAGTGCTCCAGGCTGCGGGCGATGATATCCAGCATCGGGTACGGCACCGAGCGAATGCGGCATTTAATGCCCAGCTCGTCGATCAGCTTCTGCACGATGGTCCGCAGCGGGCGGGCTTCCATGTTGGTGATGTTGTAGGCGCGGCCAGAAGGTAAATTCTGTTTCTGTGTCGCCAGCCACATCGCGTGTACCGCGTTTTCCAGATAGGTCATATCCACCAGCGCATCGCCGCCGCGCGGCAGCAGCACGCTGCCGTAGTGGCGCATCATCTGCACAAGGCGCGGGAAAAACACTTTGTCGTGCGGCCCAAACAGGCTTTGCGGGCGCAGAATGGTAAAACGGGTGTTCGGGTTGGCCTGCGCCAGCAGCTGAATCACCTCTTCGCTGGCGGCTTTGCTGCGGGCAAATTCGTTGGCGAAGCGCACCGGGCGAAAATCTTCGCTGATGTTGCGGTGGTGGTGGTAGTCGAAGTAGAGCGACGGCGACGAGATATGAATAAAGTCACGCACGCCCCAGGCCACGGCCCATTCGCCCAGACGGCGTGTGGCGCGGACGTTGGCGAGGTCGAAGGCTTGCTGGGTTCCCCACGGCGAGGTGAAGCTGGAGCAGTGCCAGAGCGTGTCGACGTCCGCAAGCATCACTTTCGCCTGGGAAGAGACCAGCTCCGTCAGGTCGGCATGGACAAATTCAGCGCCCATTTTCTGCAGCAGTTTGCCCATCGCTTCGTTGCGCCCGGTGGCCCGAACGCTGATGCCTCTGGCGCGTAAATACTCGACCGCGTTTCGGCCTAAACCGCTGGTGGCGCCCGTGACCAGTACCTTCATGTGACCAACTCGTTATGTTTTGGATTAACGCTGCGCATTTTTCCGTGAAACGGCAGCGCATGCAATGGGAATACTGAAAGATTAGGAGCTAACTTCTCTTTTTGATCGAGTTTTGTTCCGCTAAATGAACAATTCGCCGCGCCATTCCCCTAAAGATAAATAAATGGGCGGGGATCATCGCCAGCCAGTAGATCAAACCGGCGCAGCCGTGAGGATGCCACCAGGCTCTGACGTCCAGCCGACGCTGCTTGCCATCATCCTGCAAGGTGAACGACAGCCGCCCCAGGCCTGGGGCCTTCATACCAAACAGCAGCGTTAGCTCTTTTTCTGGTTCAGCGATAATCACTCTCCAGCTATCGACGGTGTCGCCCACTTCCAGCGTGGCTTTATCAGGCCGCCCTTTAGCAAGCCGATGCCCGACCAGCAAATCCATCAGCGCCCGGGTTTTCCACAGCGCATTGCCAAAAAAGTAGCCTTCTTTACCGCCTAGCTGGTTGATCACCTGCCAGAGCGAAGAGAGTGAGGCCTGGGTGGCCAGCGTGCAGCCCGCCTGTTTAGCAAAAAAACCGTAGTCAGGTCGCCAGCGGGCAAACGCCTGGGCATCGTAGCCCCAGTCCTGGGAGTTGGCGAGCCGGTGTTCGTTGGCCAGCGTCAGGCGCACGGCGTCGTCAAAGCTGATGAGCTGCTGCGGGATGCGTTCGCGCAGGCTACGGTCATCCGCCAGCAAATCGTGTTCCAGACCCTGAATCAGCGCCTTAGCAATACCGGGCGGCACCGAGGTAATGACATTCAGAAACCACACGGAAATCCAGCTGGTGGGGAGTGGCACGGGGATCAGCGGGCGGCGGCGGCCGCTGATAGCCATAAAGCGCTCGAACTGCTGCTGATAGCTCAGAACTTCCGGTCCGGCGGCTTCAAACAGGCGATGTTCTGTGGCCGGCTGGTCCAGCAGTGCGACGAGGTAGTGCAGCAGATTATCCAAAGCAATGGGTGAAGTACGGGAGCGAACCCAGCGCGGCGGCGTCAGCACCGGCAGGTTGTACACCATATCCCGCATGACTTCGAAGGCCGCCGAGCCAGCGCCAACAATAATCCCCGCGCGCAGTTCTGTGACAGGCACGCCGGAATCTCGCAGGATATCCGCGGTGATTTGCCGGGCTTTCAGGTGCTTTGAATGCGTTTGCCCGCTTTTGGCCTGCAAAGAGCTAAGGAAAATGACCTGCTTGACCGGATGTTCGGTCAGCGCGTCGCGCATGTTCAGCGCCGCCTGGCGTTCGAACTCCATAAAATTATCGCCGTCGCCCATGCTGTGGATCAGATAGTAGACGGTATCCGCCCCTTCGAGCAGGGCACCCAGGCGGTGCGGCCAGTGCAAATCTACGTGCCGGCACTCTACGCCTGGCCAGGGCTGTTTTTTTAGCCAGTCAATGCGACGGGCTGCGGCGGTGACGTGATGTCCCGCCGCCACGAGTAACGGCACCAGATGCTGGCCAATGTAGCCGCTGGCGCCGAGGACCACTATCCTTTGAGGTTCTGCCATCGTCCCTGAGTCCCGTTAGTTTTGCAGGAAGCTGCGCCAGTGGGCGACGACTTCAGCCAGCTGGCTGCGGGTGACGTCCAGATGGGTGACCAGCCGAGTTGCCGGACCTGCGCTGAGGATGATGCCGCGCTCACGCATGTAGGGCCCTAAATCTTCTGCTTCTTCCGCCGTCATGCGCACAAAGACCATGTTGGTGTCCTGACGCATCACATCGACGCCGATTTCGCGCAGCTCGCCTGCCAGCCAGTGGGCGTTGTCGTGGTCTTCTTTCAGCCGCCCGACGTTATTTTTCAGCGCATACAGGCCTGCCGCCGCCAGAATACCGGCCTGACGCATACCGCCGCCGGTCATCTTGCGCCAGCGTACAGCGCGCTTGATGTACTCTTTACTGCCCACCAGCAGGGATCCCACCGGCGTGCCAAGACCTTTCGACAGGCAAATGGTGAAGCTGTCGCAGTAGCGAGTAATTTCTTCCAACTGGCAGCCGTAGGACACCACGGCGTTAAAAATACGCGCGCCGTCTACGTGCAGCGCCAGATTGTGCTTGCGGGTGAATTCCCAGGCCTGCTGGAGATATTCGCGCGGCAGCACTTTGCCGTTATGGGTGTTTTCAAGGCTCAGCAATTTAGTGCGGGCGAAGTGAATGTCGTCCGGTTTAATTTTTGCCGCTACTTTATCCAGCGGCAGCGTGCCGTCACGATCCGCTTCAATGGGCTGAGGCTGAATGCTGCCCAGCACCGCTGCGCCGCCAGCTTCGTAGAGGTAGTTATGTGCGGCCTGGCCAACGATGTACTCTTCGCCGCGCTCGCAGTGGCTGAGCAAAGCTACGAGGTTGGCCTGCGTGCCGGTAGGTAAAAACAGGGCAGCTTCTTTCCCGCTGATTTTTGCCGCGTATGCCTGAAGCTCGTTAACAGTGGGGTCATCGCCGTAAACATCATCCCCGGTCGGGGCGGCCATCATTTGCTCCAGCATGGCGCGGGAAGGGCGGGTAACGGTATCGCTGCGTAAATCGATCATGACGGGTCCTTTATCGAGAGGCTGCGCCCGGACGGTTATCCGGGCGCCTGAGGCAACCTTCTTTTTTACCGGAACCAGTTGGTTTTCGCCAGCTCGATCACTTCATCTCCTCGCCCGCTGATGATGGCGCGCAGCATATACAGGCTGAACCCCTTGGCCTGCTCCAGCTTGATCTGCGGCGGGATAGCCAGCTCGTCTTTGGCGACGACAACATCGACCAGCACCGGGCCATCGGTGCTGAAGGCTCGTTCCAGCGCAGCGTTCAGCTCCTCAGGTTTTTCAACGCGGATGCCGGTAATGCCGCAGGCCTCGGCGATACGGGCAAAGTTGGTGTCGTGCAGTTCGGTACCATCGGTGAGGTAGCCCCCGGCTTTCATCTCCATCGCCACGAAACCGAGCACGCTGTTGTTGAACACCACGATTTTAATCGGCAACTTCATTTGTGCTACGGACAGGAAGTCGCCCATCAGCATGCTGAAGCCGCCGTCGCCGCACATCGCCACCACCTGGCGATCGGGCGCGGTGGCTTTGGCGCCCAGCGCCTGCGGCATGGCGTTAGCCATTGAGCCGTGGTTAAACGAGCCCAGCAGGCGGCGTTTGCCGTTCATTTTCAGGTAGCGCGCGGCCCAGACGGTGGGCGTGCCTACGTCGCAGGTGAAAATGGCATCATCGGCGGCGTAATGGCTTATTTGCTGCGCCAGATATTGCGGGTGAATTTGCTTGCCTTCCGAGGGGTTGGCCAGTTCATCCAGCCCTTCACGCGCTTTGCGATAATCCTCCAGCGCTTTGTCGAGGAAGCTGCGATTGGTTTTCTCCTCCAGCATCGGCAGCAGGGCGGACAGCGTGGCTTTGATATCGCCCACCAGCGCCATGTCGACCTTGCTGTGCGCGCCTATGCTGCCGGGGTTGATATCAATCTGGATAATTTTTGCGTCCGTCGGGTAGAACGCGCGGTAGGGGAACTGGGTGCCGAGCAGGACCAGCGTGTCGGCGTTCATCATCGTGTGGAAGCCGGATGAGAAGCCTATTAATCCGGTCATGCCAACGTCGTAAGGGTTGTCGTACTCAACGTGTTCTTTGCCACGCAGGGCGTGAACAATGGGCGCTTTCAGGGTTGCCGCCAGCTGCACCAGCTCAGTATGTGCCCCAGCGCAGCCGCTGCCGCACATTAGGGCGATATTGTCGTTGTAACGCAGAAGTTGGGCGAGTTTTTTAAGCTCATCGTGAGGGGGAACCACGATGGGCGGCGGTGCAGGATACCAGTGCGTCGTGGCATGCTCTGGCGCGGGTTTGAGCGCCACGTCGCCGGGCAGTACCACCACGGAAACGCCCCGGTTCAGAATGGCTTTGCGCATGGCAATCGCCAATACCTGCGGGATCTGCTCCGGGTTAGAAACCAGTTCGCAATAGTGGCTGCATTCGCGGAAAAGCTCTTCGGGATGCGTTTCCTGGAAGTAGCCGCTGCCAATTTCGCTGGAGGGAATATGGGCTGCAATGGCGAGAACGGGCACGTGATTGCGGTGGCAATCGTACAGGCCGTTAATCAGGTGCAGGTTACCTGGGCCGCATGAACCGGCGCAGACAGCAAGCTCGCCGGTGAGATGCGCTTCGGCCCCGGCGGCGAAAGCGGCCACTTCTTCATGGCGAGTTGGCATCCATTTAATCGTGCCCATCCGGTTGAGGCTGTCGCTGAGGCCGTTCAGCGAATCGCCGGTGACGCCCCAGATACGTTTCACGCCCGCGCTCTCAAGGGTTTTGGCCAGCCAGGCCGCTACGGATTGTTTCATCGGTTTTCCTTGTCCAGTGTGATAGCGCTTACAAGCTTAGTTCAATTCTGCGTAACGGCAGGGAATGGCCCCCCTAAAATTGGGGCTATTTGTTAGCAAATATTAAGCGTAAATTATTCTCGTTATCATTTTAAAAGGGTGGCAATTCATATGGTTACTAAATTGTTAAATGCAGTGAATGGCGCGCTAAACAAAGACGATCTGGGAAAATTGTTACTGCGTCTGGCGGTAGGCGGCCTGATGCTGTTTCACGGCCTGCACAAGCTGTTTGGCGGCGTGGACGGGATTAAGGGAATGCTGGCGGCGCATGGTATCCCGGAGTTTGTCGCCTATGGCGTGCTGCTGGGTGAGGTGCTTGCCCCGCTGCTGATTATTTTAGGGATCCTCACTCGCCTGTCCGCGCTTGGGCTGGCGTGCACGATGATTGTGGCCTGGCTGCTGGTGGGCGTGGGGGAAACCTTCATGCTGGATAAAACCGGGGCCTGGGGCGTTGAAAGCCTGATGTACTTTTTCCTCGGCGCGCTGGCGATAGTCTTTTGCGGCGCAGGGCGTTACGCGTTTGGCAAGTCGGCCTGGCGGTAGAAAAAGAAAAGGCACCGTGAAGGTGCCTGTTTAGATCAGGCGAGCACCAGGTCGCTCTGTGGATGGCAGGAGCAGGCCAGCACGTAGCCGCTGGCAATTTCTTCTTCCGTCAGTGTAATGGTGCTGGAGACGGTATAGTCGCCAGAAACCACTTTTGTTTTACAGCAGCCGCAAACTCCGGCGCGGCAGGCGGCATTCACCGGCACGCTGTTGCTCTCCAGCGCGGCAAGCAGCGTGCTGCCCACCGGTGAGTAGAACTCACGCATCGGCTGGAGCGTGGTGAACTTCAGGCCGCCCGCTGAGGGTGCAGCGGCTGGCGTGAAGAACACTTCCCGATAAAACGCCGCGACTCCCAGCGCTTTCACTTCTTTCTCAACCATGTCCATATAAGGCGCAGGCCCGCAGGTCATAACCGTCCGGCTGGCGATATCCGGCACCGCGGCCAGGATCTCGCGAGTCAGTCGCCCGGCGATAAAGCCGTGGGTGGCGTTGTTTTCTGCCACCAGCGTGACCGGGTAATGCCGCCATTCGTCAGCAAAAATCACGTCCTGCGGGGAGCGCACGTTGTAGATGACCTGCACGTCCACTTGCGGGCGGTATTTTGCCAGCCAGCGGCGCATGGCCATAATCGGCGTGACGCCGCAGCCCGCCGCCAGCAGCAGATAGCGCTCCGACACGATGTTTTCACAGCTGAACTCGCCCTGGGCTTCAGACAGCCACAGGTAGTCGCCGATTTTCACTTCTCCGGTCAGCCACTCTGAGCCCGCGCCGCCGTCGATGCGCCGTACCGTCAGCGTGATGAACTCACTCAGACCCGGAGTGGAAGAGATCGTATAGGCCCGCAGCGTCTCGCTGCCGTTGCGAATGCTCACCAGGGCATATTGCCCGGCTTTGTAGGGATAGAAGTCGTGGTTGATCAGCGACAGCGTCCAGACATCCGGCGTTTCCTGGTGAATATGGTGTACCTGCATACGGTGCGGGCACAGCGGCGTTGGCATGGTCATGGCTGCTCCTTACGCGCTCATTAACTGTTGGATGTCTTGCTCAACGGTGGTGATGGCGCGCAGGCCAAATTTCTCGTTCAGCACCGCCAGCAGGTTTGGCGTCAGGAAGCCCGGTGCGGTCGGACCGGTCACGATGTTAGTCACGCCGAGCGACAGCAGCGTGAGCAGAATTACAATCGCCTTTTGCTCAAACCAGGAGAGCACGAGGCTCAGCGGCAGGTCGTTCACGCCGCAGCCCAGTTTCTCGGCGAGGGTGACCGCCAGAATGATCGCTGAATATGCATCGTTGCACTGGCCGGCATCCACCAGGCGCGGCAGCCCTTCGATGTTGCCGAAATCCAGCTTGTTGAAGCGGTATTTACCGCAGGCCAGGGTCAGGATTAGGCAGTCCTGCGGCACGCTGGTGGCGAAGTCGGTGAAGTAATTACGTTCTCCGCGTGCGCCGTCGCAGCCGCCGACCAGGAAGATGTGGCGAAGTTTTTCGCGGCTAACCAGATCGATGAGCGTGTCTGCCGCACCCAGTAACGTCTGGCGGCCAAAGCCGACGGTGATCAGGTGTTCGATTTCGCTGTACGGGAAACCGGCCATTTGCTGGGCCTGGGTAATCACCGGGCTAAAATTGTCGCCTTCGAGGTGGCTGACGCCCGGCCAGCCGACGATGCTGCGGGTCCAAATTCGGTCATCGTACGAGCCCACGGTTGGGTCGATGATGCAGTTGGAAGTCATGACAATAGGGCCTGGGAAGCGGGCGAATTCCGTTTGCTGGTTCTGCCAGCCGCTGCCGTAGTTGCCGACCAGGTGTTTGAATTTCCGCAGTTCTGGATAGCCGTGCGCCGGGAGCATTTCACCGTGAGTGTAGACGTTCACGCCGGTGCCTTCGGTTTGCTCGAGCAAGTTATAGAGATCTTTCAGGTCATGGCCGGAAATCAGGATGCACTTCCCGGCGACCGGGCGTACGTTAACCTGGGTTGGGGTTGGATGGCCGTATTTGCCGGTTTCCCCCTGATCCAGAATGCTCATTACTTTGAAGTTCATCTGGCCGATTTCCATGGAACAGTCCAGCAGCGCGCCCATATCCGCAGGCCAGGTGCCGAGCCACGCCATGATGTTGTGGTACTGGGCGTAAATATCGTTGTCGTACTGGCCCAGCACATGTGCGTGTTCCATATAAGCGGCGGCGCCTTTCATGCCGTACAGGCACAGCAGGCGCAGGCCGAGAATATCTTCGCCAATGTCGGCTTTGTCACGATTTGGCGTGAATTCAGCGGCCTGGCGCTGAAGTTCACCGAGGTCACTGCTGACCAACTGAAGCTCTGCCATCGGGTGAGTGACGATGGCCGCAGGATCGACAGCCAGCGTACGGATTTTCAGATCTTCGCGCATGGCAATGGCATCTCGGGCATAGCCAACGATGCGGCCGGAGTCGAAGTTCACGTTGGTCAGCGTTGAGAAGAAGGCGCGGGGAGCAAAGTTATCAATTTCGTGGTCGATAATACCGCGTTCGCGTGCGGCAACGGCCCAGGCGGACAGCCCCTGCAACGTCGCGATCAGCAGATCCTGTAGATCGGAAGTCTGGGCCGTTTTACCGCAGACGCCCTGGGCATAGGCGCAGCCGTCGCCGGCCGGGGTACGAATGGTCTGTTCACACTGCACACAAAACATGATGTCACCTTAAAGTTATATTTTAAATGCATGTTTAAGGTTAGGCTCCGGCTCAACAGGTTAAAAGGACTTTTTGGTGCAACTTAAAGGGAGATTGATATAGCTCAACTTTGGCGGCAGCAGGCTACCGCCAGAGAGGTATCAGGCGGCGAAGAAGGCAATGAGCAGCGGGGTCAGCAGGCTAAGAATAAATCCGTGCACAATGGCGGCAGGCACGATTTCCACACCGCCGCTGCGCTGCAGCACCGGCAGGGTAAAGTCCATCGAGGTGGCGCCACAAAGGCCCAGAGCCGTTGAGCGGCTGCGGCGCACCAAAGCCGGGATAAGCATAATAGCCAGTAATTCCCGCACCAGATCGTTAAAGAAGGTTGCGCTGCCAATCACCGGCCCGTAGGACTCGGTCATCAGGATCCCGGACAGCGAATACCAGCCGAACCCAGAGGCCATAGCCAGACCTATTTTTATCGGCAGGCCAAGCAGTAGGGCGTTGATCGCCCCGGCGACCATTGAGCTGAAAACGACCACAATGGCGACAATAATGCCGCGACGGTTGAGAACGATTTGCCGGAAGGTCATGCCGCTGTTGCGAAGCTGGATCCCGACCAGCAGCAGCAGGAAAATGAGCGTATATTCGCTGGCCTCTGTGGCGTATTTAAGCACCTCAAATCCGGTCAGCCCCAGCAGGAAGCCCAAAGCCACTACCCCGCAAAGCTGTAAGGACTCCAGGGCCATCGCCAGGCGCGAGGGGAGTTTTTCCTGTTTGTGCTGATGCCGCCACGGGAGAGCACGTTCCAGCAGCAAGAGGCCGGCGATGTTACACAGCAGGATCACCCCGACGCTTATCACCGAGTAATGCAGGATAGTCAGCAGGTTGCTGGCGAGATTATCGAGGAACGCCAGGCTAATGCCCATCAGGAAGAGGATCACGTAAACAATCCAGCCCAGCAGGCGGTGAATCAGCCTGAGCAGGTGGATTTGTTTCAGCGGAATCAGGTAACCGACGAGCAACGGCACCAGGATAATAAGTAATCCTGACAGCATGGGAGGGACAGTCCTTGTAGTTAAAATGTTACGACGGATGTCACACTACCGAAAGAAAGGAATTGAGTCGAGTAGGGGCGAAGAAAAAGGTTTATGCGGGGAAAAGAAAACGGCAGGCTTACCCGAGTAAGCCTGCCTCGGGGCCTAGCTGCGTTTTTCCAGCAGGGTGCGGTAAATAATACCGCCCAGAATCCCGCCAATAATAGGCATCACCCAGAAAAGCCACAGTTGATCCAGCGCCCAGCCGCCCTGGAAAATAGCCACTGCGGTACTGCGCGCAGGGTTTACTGAGGTGTTGGTAACCGGAATACTAATTAAGTGAATTAAGGTTAATGCCAGGCCAATGGCTATTGGCGCAAAACCCGGTGTAGCAAATTTGTCCGTTGCACCGTGAATAACAATCAAGAATCCACAGGTTAATACGATTTCAATCACAATGGCGGACAGCATGGAATATCCACCCGGAGAATGTTCGCCGTAGCCGTTAGAAGCAAAACCGCTGGCTGCGGCATCAAAGCCTGCTTTACCGCTGGCGATTAAATAAAGGATAGCGGCAGCGACAATCCCGCCAATCACCTGGGCAATAATATAGCCAATCACTTCTTTAGCCGGGAAGCGGCCACCGGCCCAGAGGCCAAGTGTGACGGCCGGGTTAAAGTGACCACCGGAAATATGGCCGACGGCAAAAGCCATGGTCAGCACGGTTAAACCAAATGCCAGCGCGACGCCGACAAAGCCAATGCCTAATTCCGGGAATGCTGCCGCTAATACTGCGCTACCACAGCCACCAAATACCAGCCAGAATGTCCCGAAGAACTCGGCTGCTAATTTTCTAAACATAACCACCTCTGATAAAAGCCAGAAACAATGCAAGGTTCACGCGCTAAATCACATGACCCTGACTGTCGCTAATTCACCGTCATCAAGTGAATGACGAAAGTAATATTAAATGCGCGTTAATATTAGGTATTTCGCCATTTCGCCACCAGTACAATAAATTCTAGTTTTTTGATTTAGGGCAATGAGGTGTTATTCCTTTTCTGAGGAGAGGTAGCAGAAGTATAGGTTATCTTTGAATGAAGTAAGAATATTCCGGATAATAAAAAAATACGCCTCAGCACGAATTGATTATGGTAAAGGCGGCGTGCGTTTATCGCGTAACGCTTTGACATTGTGTGGTTACATTGCCTTCCGGGTTGCCGCTATACTCGAAAAGGACGCTGGATGAAAGCGGATGCACAGGAGGCGGTATGTTTCTCGAGCGAGTTGAGATGGTTGGTTTTCGCGGTATTAACCGTTTGTCGTTAATGCTTGAGCAAAACAACGTGCTGATTGGCGAAAATGCCTGGGGTAAATCCAGCCTGTTAGATGCGCTGACTTTGCTACTTTCCCCGCACCGGGAGCTGTACCATTTTGTTCGCGAAGATTTCTATTTTCCCCCCGGCGAGCTGCATGGCCGTGAAAGTCACCTGCAAATCATCCTGACCTTCCGCGAGGCGGCGCCTGGCCATCATTTAGGGCGGCGGTATCGTAACCTTTCCCCGGTTTGGGTGGCGGGGAACGACGGCTTCCATCGTATTTATTACCGTCTGGAAGGAGAGCTTGGGGATGAAGGGACGGTTTTAACGCTGCGAAGCTTTCTCAATGCCCACGGCCAGCCGCTGGCGCTGGACGAAATTGACGACATGGCGATGAATATCACGCGGCTGAACCCGGTGCTGCGCCTCAGAGATGCCCGATTCATGCGGCGGCTGCGCAACGGAAGCATGCCCGAAATGCCGGAAACGGAGCTGACCGCGCGCCAGCTGGATTTCCTGGCGCGAGAGCTGGTATCAAGGCCGCAAAACCTCACCGATGCGCAGCTGCGGCAAGGGCTGTCGGCCATGGTACAGCTGCTTGAACACTATTTCTCTGAGCAGGGCGCGATAGCGCACCAGCGCCTGATGCGGCGGCGTTCTCATGATGAGCAACGCAGCTGGCGCTATCTGGATGTGATCAACCGGATGATCGACAAGCCAGGCAGCCGTTCGCACCGCATGATCCTGCTGGGCATGTTTTCCACGTTGCTACAGGCGAAGGGCAGCATTGCGCTCGACAGGGACGCTCGCCCCCTGCTGCTGGTGGAAGATCCTGAAACTCGGCTGCATCCTATTATGCTGTCTGTCGCCTGGCACCTGCTGAATCTGCTGCCGCTACAAAAAATTACCACGACCAATTCCGGAGAGCTGCTCTCTCTGACGCCGGTAGAACAGGTTTGCCGGCTGGTGCGTGAATCCTCCCGAGTGGCCGCGTGGCGGCTTGGACCGGGCGGTATGAACGCGGAAGAGAGCCGGAGAATTGCTTTCCACATTCGTTTTAATCGCGCGTCGTCACTCTTTGCCCGCTGTTGGCTGCTGGTGGAAGGCGAGACCGAAGTGTGGGTGATGAACGAACTGGCGCGCCAGTGTGGGCACCATTTTGATGCCGAAGGCGTGAAGGTCATCGAGTTTGCACAATCTGGCCTGCGCCCGCTGATTAAGTTCGCTCGCCGGATGGGCATTGAATGGCATGTGCTGGTGGATGGGGATGATGCCGGTAAAAAATATGCGGCAACCGTACGCGGCTTGCTGGACAATGACCGGGATCAGGAGCGCGATCATCTTACAGCGCTGCCTGCGCTGGATATGGAACACTTTATGTATCGGCAGGGATTTTCGGATGTGTTTCATCGCGTGGCTCAGTTGCCCGAAAATGTGCCGATGAATTTGCGCAGGATTATTACGAAAGCTATTCATCGTTCGTCAAAGCCGGATTTAGCTATCGAAGTGGCTCTGGAGGCGGGGCGTCGCGGCGTGGATGCGGTTCCGCCGCTGTTTCGTAAAATGTTTTCTCGGGTACTTTGGCTGGCGCGTGGCCGGGCGGATTAGCGCCCGGCTGGAAATGCAGATCTAGAAATGACCGTTGATGCTGTTCATCATGCCGTCGAGCAATTCATAACGGCGGCGATATTCTGCACGTTTTTTGCTGGCAATGTCTTCCAGCGGTTTGCGTTCCACGTTGGATGGCAGGGCAAACAGGCCGTCGGCGCGAGGTTCACCGCTCATAGACTGCCAGAAACTGTCATAGTCCGCATGTAGACTGTCTTTTTTCTTCTTCTCGTAGCGCCATGAACGGTAAATATGCGTACCGTTGCCGACGGCCAGAATGCGCTCTGCGTCGAGAAGCTTCGCCAGTTCACAGGCAACCTCAAGCAGCATGCGTTTCGGGAACAGCCCGTGGCAAGCCTTTGTGGCAGCCTGAATGGCTTCATGAGGCACCCAGGTTTTGGCTCCCTGCAGGCAGCCAATAAAGAAGGTGTTCTTGCCTTCAAACTGGTTGAGAGTAAAGGTCATACGCGCCAGGGGAACGCCCTCTTCATTACAGAAGTTCAGGAAGGCTTCGCCTTCTTTACCTTCAATATCGTGAGAGGTGAGATCGATAAACATCAGCTCGTTGTTTTTACCCACCAGCGTGGCCAGGCGGTAACCTTCTGCAGAGAAATGCCCGTTAAGCATTTTTTTCGGCATTTTCTCGGCAATTTTCTGGTAGTGGTAAGCGATAGTATCCCGCGTATGCTTGCGTTTTAGCGGCAGCGCAAGGTAAGGGCGATGCAGGCGGCAAGGCAGACCAGGCTGAGCGTTCAGCATGCTGGCAAGATGAGGCTGGCTTGCGAGGTTGTTCATCAGGCTGACGGTGTGCAAAGGCATCGCCAGTGAGCGTAAAATAAACTTGCGGCGGTAAGCCTTCTTGCCCCAGGATGCTCCCGGCTGCCATTCCCCCGTCGCGAGGGAAAGGAAGAGTTTCCAGCCTGTTTGAGGCAGGGCTTCGGTAACATGCGCGGCAGCGATCTGGGACATAATAACAACCTGATATTCGGGAAAGATGGCACTATTTCAGCACGCCGGATGTCAACCGACGTTCAATAACTGTTACATATCTTCACATTGTGCAGTTTGTTTAAGAACCGTTTAATCATGCGCTAGCTATTTCAGGATTTATATGAAAATTAAGGGAAAATTTAAAAAACGTTATTGGCTTTACGCGCTGCTGGTGGTGATATTTTTCCTCTGGCTTTGGCAGTTTTTGCATGTGCCAGCCCCACAATATCAAACGATGATCGTGCGTAAGGCTTCGCTTCAACAAAGCGTTCTGGCCACCGGAAAGCTCGATGCCGTGCGCAAAGTTGACGTCGGGGCGCAGGTGAGCGGGCAGTTAAAAACGCTGTCAGTTAGCATCGGCGATAAAGTAAAAAAAGATCAGCTTTTGGGGGTTATCGATCCCGAACAGGCAGAAAACCAGGTCAAAGAGGTTGAGGCCACGCTGATGGAGCTGCGTGCCCAGCGTATGCAGTCCGAAGCTGAAAGTAAGCTTGCCGCGGTGACACTTTCCCGCCAGCAGACGCTGGCAAAAACTCAGGCGGTGTCCCGCCAGGATCTTGATAAAGCGGCAACCGATTTGGCGGTAAAACAGGCTCAGATTGGCACCATTGACGCCCAAATTAAGCGCAATCAGGCTTCTTTGAGCACCGCGAAAACTAACCTCGAGTTCACCCGTATCGTCGCGCCAATGGCGGGGGAAGTGACGCAGATAACGACGCTGCAGGGGCAAACCGTGATTGCGGCGCAGCAGGCGCCAAATATTCTGACGCTGGCGGATTTAAGCACGGTGCTGGTGAAAGCGCAGGTCTCTGAAGCCGATGTTATCCATCTCAAACCGGGCCTGAAAGCCTGGTTTACAGTACTTGGCGACCCGATGACGCGCTATGAAGGCGTGCTGAAAGATATCCTGCCGACGCCAGACAAAGTCAATGAGGCCATTTTCTATAATGCGCGTTTTGAGGTGCCGAATCCGAAGGGCATTCTGCGCCTGGATATGACCGCTCAGGTGCATATTCAACTCGGCAGCGTAAAAGATGTACTGACGATTCCGCTGGCCGCGCTGGGCGAACCGATCGGTGATAATCGCTATAACATCACGGTGTTGCGCAACGGGGAAACCAAAACCCGTGAAATAACTATCGGGATGCGAAACGACACCCAGGTTCAGGTCGTTAATGGGCTGGAAGAAGGCGAAGAGGTGGTGACTGGTCGCGCCAATGCCGGGAGTAGCAAATGACGGCGCTGCTTGAATTAAAGGACATTCGCCGCAGCTATCCTTCTGGTGAAGAGCAGGTTGAGGTCCTGAAGGGCATCAGCCTGACGATTGAAGCCGGGGAAATGGTGGCGATTGTCGGTGCGTCCGGTTCCGGTAAATCGACGCTAATGAACATCCTCGGTTGCCTGGATAAACCTAGCAGCGGCAGTTATAAGGTCGCGGGCGTGGATGTGTCGGGGCTGGATAACGATGCGCTGGCGACGCTGCGTCGCGAGCATTTCGGTTTTATCTTCCAGCGTTATCACCTGCTTTCTCATCTGAATGCTTCGCAAAATGTTGAAGTCCCAGCGGTGTACGCCGGGACAACGAGAGCCCAGCGTCAGCGGCGGGCGCATGAGTTGCTTGGGCGTTTGGGGCTAAAGGAGCGGGTGGAATATCTGCCGTCACAACTTTCGGGCGGGCAGCAGCAGCGCGTCAGTATCGCCCGTGCGTTAATGAACGGCGGGCAGGTGATTCTGGCGGATGAACCCACGGGTGCGCTGGACAGTCATTCCGGCGAAGAAGTGATGGCCACGCTGAAGCAACTGCGCGAGCGCGGGCATACGGTGATTATTGTGACTCACGATCCGGCCGTGGCGGCGCAGGCTCAGCGTATTATTGAAATTCGCGACGGAGAAATTATCAGTAATCCTCCGCCGGTTCATCAGCCTGCGGCGCGCATGGTTGAAAATCAAACGCTGCGAAGCGGTTCGTCGATACAGCAAGTCATCAGCAGTTTCCGCGAGGCGCTCGGCATGGCCTGGCTGGCGATGGCCGCGAACAAGATGCGCACGCTGCTGACTATGCTTGGCATTATTATTGGCATTGCCTCGGTGGTCTCCATTGTCGTGGTGGGCGATGCCGCCAAGCAGATGGTGCTGGAGGATATTCGCTCCATCGGCACCAATACGATCGATGTCTACCCCGGTAAAGATTTTGGTGATGACAATCCGCAGTTCCAGCAGGCATTAAAATATGATGATTTGCTGGCTATCGGCCAGCAGCCTTGGGTAAGTTCGGCCACGCCTTCTATTTCCAGCAATTTACGCCTTCGCTACGGCAACGTGGATGCGGCGGCCAGCGTCAATGGCGTCAGCGGCGACTATTTTGATGTTTACGGTATGACTATGAGCCAGGGCGCAAGCTTTAACGACGAGCAGATGAAGGGTCGTGCTCAGGTTGTGGTGCTGGACGCCAATAGCAAAAGGCAGCTTTTCCCGAACAAAAGTGATGTTGTCGGGGAAGTTGTGCTGGTGGGGAATATGCCGGCCACGGTGATTGGCGTGGCGGAAGAGAAACAGTCGATGTTCGGCAGCAGCAAAGTGCTGCGCGTCTGGCTGCCTTATAACACGATGGCCGGGCGCGTGATGGGGCAAAGCTGGCTCAACTCAATAACCGTACGTGTTAAAGAAGGGTACGACAGCCACGAAGCCGAGCAGCAGCTTAATCGCCTGCTGTCGCTGCGTCATGGCAAGAAAGACTTTTTCACCTATAACATGGACGGGCTGTTGAAAACGGCGGAAAAGACCACACGTACTCTTCAGATGTTCCTGACGCTGGTAGCGGTTATTTCGCTGTTGGTTGGGGGGATTGGGGTCATGAATATTATGCTGGTGTCGGTCACTGAACGTACCAAAGAGATCGGTATCCGTATGGCGGTGGGCGCCCGAGCCAGCGATGTACTGCAGCAGTTTTTAATTGAGGCGGTGCTGGTTTGCCTGGTCGGTGGCGCGCTGGGGATATCGCTGTCGCTGGTTATCGCGTTCACGCTGCAGCTGGTGCTGCCGGGCTGGCAGATAGGTTTCTCGCCGGTGGCGCTGCTGACCGCGTTTGGCTGCTCTACGGCCACGGGGGTGCTTTTTGGCTGGTTGCCGGCCAGAAACGCGGCGCGCCTGAACCCCATCGATGCACTAGCTCGTGAGTAATCCCGGCGGTTGGTCATAAAAATGCCAGCCTTATGGGCTGGCATTTTATTTGCGGGATGTACACAATTAATGGGGAACTACGCGACCGCTTCCGCCTCGTGGGGAACGATCAGGCTGGCATGGTTGCCTTTAGGTCCCTGATGCACATCAAACCTGACAAGCTGTCCGGCTTTTAACGTTCTGTACCCGTCCATTTGAATGGTTGAGTAGTGAGCGAAGATGTCTTCGCCGCCGCCTTCCGGGCAGATGAAACCGAACCCTTTGGCGTTATTGAACCATTTAACAGTACCCGTCTCCATGCTTCGACATCCTTCGTAACTCTTAATAGTGAGATGGAATCAACCGGTGGGTAAGGGCGGGCTGTTCAAAACCTCGCCAACTCACCCCGCTACAATGTAGATATTTTATACACTGCGTCAAGCGTCTGGCGGGGCAGGTAAGGCAACAATGAGTCAAAAATTTGAAGCAGTTAACGCTATTGCTATTAATGTGATGTAGCTCGCTTACGGAGATTCGTTACGGGATCGAATACGTTGTCATACGTTTGCGAAAAGCGTATTACACTCAATATAAGGCCTTGCCTGACAGTATGTTGGGCTTCAACAAACGATGATAAATCGCAATGGGTAAGACGAACGACTGGTTGGACTTTGACCAAATGGCGGCGGATAAACTGCGCGAAACGCTAAAACCGCCCTCCATGTATAAAGTTATACTGATGAACGATGACTACACGCCAATGGAATTTGTTATTGACGTACTGCAAAAGTTCTTTTCTTATGATGTTGAACGTGCCACGCAGTTGATGCTCACGGTTCACTATCAGGGTAAAGCTATCTGTGGCATCTTTACTGCAGAAGTAGCGGAAACCAAAGTGGCGTTAGTGAACCAGTATGCAAGGGAGAACGAGTACCCGTTGCTGTGTACGCTAGAAAAGGCCTGACAAGGCCGATAATTTGGGGAGGTGCCTATGCTCAATCAAGAACTGGAACTCAGTTTAAACATGGCTTTCGCCAGAGCGCGCGAGCACCGACATGAGTTTATGACCGTCGAGCATCTGTTACTGGCATTGCTCAGTAACCCATCTGCCCGCGAAGCGCTGGAAGCGTGTTCTGTGGATATGGTGGCGCTGCGGCAGGAGCTCGAAGCCTTCATCGAACAAACTACGCCGGTCCTGCCACCCAACGTTGAAGAGCGCGACACGCAGCCGACGCTAAGCTTCCAGCGTGTGCTGCAGCGAGCGGTGTTCCATGTGCAGTCCTCCGGGCGCAGTGAAGTGACCGGCGCCAACGTGCTGGTTGCCATTTTCAGCGAACAGGAATCCCAGGCAGCCTACCTGCTGCGTAAACATGAAGTAAGCCGCCTCGACGTGGTGAACTTTATCTCTCACGGCACGCGCAAAGACGAACCGAATCAGTCATCGGGTTCTGAAAATCCGGTCAACGAAGAGCAAGCAGGCGGGGAGGAACGTATGGAAAACTTCACCACCAATCTTAATCAGCTTGCGCGCGTGGGCGGGATCGATCCGCTGATTGGCCGCGATAAAGAGCTGGAGCGTGCTATCCAGGTTCTGTGCCGTCGCCGTAAAAATAACCCGCTGCTGGTCGGTGAATCTGGCGTGGGTAAAACGGCTATTGCCGAAGGGCTGGCGTGGCGAATTGTGCAGGGCGATGTGCCGGAAGTGATGGCCGACTGCACCATCTACTCGCTGGATATCGGTTCTCTGCTGGCCGGTACCAAATACCGCGGCGATTTTGAAAAACGTTTTAAAGCGCTGCTGAAACAGCTCGAGCAGGATCAAAACAGCATCCTGTTTATCGATGAAATCCACACCATTATTGGTGCGGGTGCCGCTTCCGGTGGCCAGGTCGACGCCGCTAACCTGATTAAACCGCTGCTCTCCGGCGGTAAAATTCGGGTGATTGGCTCAACGACTTATCAGGAGTTCAGCAACATCTTCGAAAAAGATCGTGCCCTGGCGCGCCGCTTCCAGAAGATCGATATTACTGAGCCAAGCGTTGAAGAAACGGTGCAGATCATCAACGGGCTGAAACCGAAATACGAAGCGCACCACGACGTTCGCTATACCGCGAAGGCGATTCGCGCGGCGGTTGAGCTGGCGGTGAAATACATCAATGACAGGCATCTGCCGGATAAGGCTATCGACGTCATTGATGAGGCGGGTGCACGCAGCCGCCTGATGCCGGTCAGCAAGCGTAAGAAAACCGTTAACGTGGCGGACATCGAAACCGTGGTCGCTCGCATTGCTCGCATCCCTGAAAAAAGCGTTTCCGCGAGCGATCGTGATACGCTGAAAAGCCTGGGCGATCGCCTGAAAATGCTGGTGTTTGGCCAGGATAAAGCGATTGAAGCGCTGACCGAAGCGATCAAGATGAGTCGTGCCGGTTTGGGTCAGGATCATAAACCTGTCGGTTCGTTCTTATTTGCTGGCCCTACCGGGGTTGGTAAGACGGAAGTCACCGTGCAGCTGGCGAAGTCGCTGGGCATTGAGCTGCTGCGCTTTGATATGTCCGAGTATATGGAACGCCATACCGTGAGCCGCCTGATTGGTGCCCCTCCAGGCTATGTTGGTTTCGATCAGGGCGGGCTGCTGACGGACGCGGTGATTAAGCATCCGCATGCGGTTCTGCTGCTCGATGAAATCGAAAAAGCGCACCCGGATGTCTTTAACCTGCTTCTGCAGGTAATGGACAACGGTACGCTGACCGATAACAACGGACGCAAGGCGGACTTCCGCAACGTGATTCTGGTGATGACCACCAACGCCGGGGTGCGGGAAACCGAACGTAAATCTATCGGGCTTATCCGCCAGGACAACAGCACCGATGCGATGGAAGAGATCAAAAAGATCTTTACGCCGGAGTTCCGTAACCGTCTCGACAACATTATCTGGTTCAACCACCTCTCTACCGAGGTGATTCATCAGGTGGTGGATAAGTTTATTGTCGAGCTTCAGGTGCAGCTGGATCAGAAAGGCGTTTCGCTGGAAGTGAGTCAGGAAGCGCGTGACTGGTTGGCAGATAAGGGCTATGACCGCGCGATGGGCGCTCGCCCAATGGCGCGTGTTATCCAGGACAACCTGAAAAAACCGCTGGCCAACGAACTGCTGTTCGGCACCCTTGTTGACGGTGGGCAGGTCACAGTTGCGCTGGATAAAGACCAGCAGCAGTTGACCTTCAACTTTGCGAGTGCGCAGAAGCACAAGCCGGAGGCCGCGCACTAGCGCTGGCTGAGGATGTAAAAAAGGCCGGGCATTGCCCGGCCTTTCTATTACAACGAACACTTAACGCCGCCCATCTCAGGCCGCGGAATAAAAACTATCAACGGCTACGGAAGACAATGCGGCCTTTGCTCAGGTCGTACGGGGTCAGCTCAACGGTGACTTTGTCGCCCGTCAGAATGCGGATGTAGTTTTTGCGCATTTTACCGGAGATATGAGCGGTAACCACGTGCCCGTTTTCCAGCTCAACGCGGAACATGGTGTTAGGTAACGTATCAAGTACGGTACCCTGCATTTCAATATTGTCTTCTTTGGCCATCTAATCCTCTGGGGTATCACTACCGTAGTTTGAACCGGCAAGATAATGCCGAAGTTCGCTTATCATGTAAAGAATTGTTGGTGAAATCACCAGTGAAAGTGCATTTTGCTTATTACCCGCCGGTTAGCAGCTTGCCGCATGGCAACGTCTGCGACGAAGAACGCAAGGAGATAAATGAGAGGGTATTCCCTTAAACAATAAATCCCAGACAACGGCGGGGTAGCAGGCAAAAGCCACTTAGCGGCGCTAATTATAACACCCTCACATAAAATGTGTTGTTAAACATTATTGCTCAGCATCTGCGGAACCCAGCAATGAGAGCCCAAGTGCTGGAGGCGAAGTTCCGCTAATGCCTGGAGATACTCTCTACGAGGAATTTCAATCACGCCCAGCGAAGCCGTATGCTCATTTAATACCTGGCAGTCGATCAATTTACCGCCATGGCGAATAAAGTGCTGACAGAAAACCAGCAGCGCCGTTTTGGAGGCATTCACCCGGCGGCTAAACATAGATTCGCCGCAAAATAATGCTCCCTGTGCCACGCCGTACATGCCGCCTACCAGCTCTTTTCCTTCCCATACTTCAACGGAGTGGGCATGGCCTAATTCATGCAGGCGCAAATAAGCTTCTACAATGTCTGCGGTGATCCATGTGCCTTCATTTCGGTCGCTGGCGCAGCCATAGAGTACGCGCTCAAAAGCGTGGTTGAGCGTGACGGTATAAGGCGAAGTGCGATGAAAGCGCTTCATGCTGCGGCTAAGATGAAACTGCGCCGGGTAAAGAATGGCGCGGGGATCGGGCGACCACCACAAAATAGGATCGCCGGGAGAAAACCACGGAAAGATACCTCGCTGATAGGCCATCAGCAGGCGTGCGGGGGTCAGGTCGCCGCCAAGCGCCAATAACCCATTAGGTTCACGCAACGCGCCTTCCGGCGAAGGAAAGGCAATCGAGTCACGAGACAGCTGTACCAGGCGCATGACGACCAATACTCCAGAGCAATAGAGCAATAATAAATTGATAATAGTCTATTCAGAACGCCTACAGGCGCTGGCGAAATTGATAATAACGTCCGCCGGACGCCATTAATTCAGCGTGATTACCTTGCTCAATTATTTGCCCGTTGTCCATCACAATTATGCTGTCAAAAGCGTTCAAACCGCGCAGGCGGTGAGTGACCATCAGCACCGTTTTATCTCTGGTGACTTCAGCCAACAAATCAAGGATTTGGCGCTCTGTTTCTGCATCCAGGCCTTCGGTAGGTTCATCCAGCAGCATAAGAGGGGCGTTATGCAATATTGCCCTGGCAATCGCAAGGCGACGAAGCTCCCCGCCGGAAAGCTGACGACCACCTTCGCCAAGCCAGCTATTAAGCCCGCCGTCTTCAAGCAGTTTTTCAAGTCCTACCTGAGTCAGAGCGGTGCTGAGTTGGGCATCGCTGGCCTCTGGAGATGCCAGTAAAAGGTTATCGCGAAGCGTGGCGCTAAACAGGTGTACGCGCTGAGGGACAACGCTCGTTGCTTTGCGCAGAGTGACTTCATCAAAAGCGCTAAGGGTGATGCCGTTAAGTTGAATTTCGCCCTGCTGAGCATCCCATGCGCGGGTCAGTAATTGCAGTAAAGTGGATTTACCGCAGCCGGTTTTACCGAGGATCGCTATTCTCTGCCCGGCGCTGACGGACAGTGAAATGTCTTTCAGTGCAGACTGACTCTGGCCTGGATAAGTAAAACTCAGCTCACGAATGTCCAGAGTTGCCCGCCGTTGCTCGGGCTGCGTTGCTTCAGGAAAAATAACTTCAGGTGTCTGGCTGGTGATTTGCGTCACGCGCAGCGCGGAGGCAATGACCTGGCCAAGATGCTGAAAGGCGCCGGTAACCGGGGCCATCGCTTCAAATGCCGCCAGGGCACAAAAGACGAACAGGGCAATCAGCGCGCCGGGAGATTGGCTTTCGCCTACGCCTGCGGATGCCATCCACAGCATCGTCAGTACGGCAATACCACTGATAAGCAGCATGACAGCCTGCGACAGGGCAGTTAACCCGGCCTGGCGACGTTGCGCTTCCTGCCAGCTGTTTTCCGTGGCATCTAACTGTTCGCGCGCGCGGTTTGCAGCGCCGAAAATGGTTAATTCCGCGTGGCTTTGCAGCCAGGAGGTGAGCTGCTGGCGATAGTTACCGCGTTGAACGGTTAGCGCTTCCCCGGTTGGCTGCCCGGCGCGGTAGAACAGTGGCGGCAGAAGGAGCAGAGTCGCGAGTAAAATTCCGCCAAGCGTTAAGGCAAGGGAAACATCAAGGAAACTCAGGCCAAAAGTCACCACCAGGATAACGACAAAAGCGCCGACGAGCGGGGAGATAACCCGTAAATAAAGGTGATCGAGCGTATCGACGTCTGCCACCACGCGATTGAGCAATTCTCCCTGGCGAAAGCGCGCCAGCCCGGCAGGGGAGAGGGGCAGCAGCTTGCTAAAGGTTGACACGCGTAAATGCTGCAGGACGCGGAAGGTAGCATCGTGGCTGACCAGACGCTCAAAATAGCGACCCGCTGTGCGGGTGATAGCCGCCCCGCGAACGCCTGCGGCAGGCAGCATGTAGTTAAAGCTGTAGAGTCCTGCAACGCCCACTACGGCCGAGGCAGAAAGGAACCAGCCGGAGAGCGTTAACAGACCAATGCTGGCAAGCAGCGTGATAATCGCCAGAACAACGCCTAAAGACAGTAACCATTTGTGGCGGCGATAAAGCGCCAGATAAGGCAGCAATGCGCGCATTAGATCTCCTCCTGGCGACTGGCCAGTAATAGAGCAAAGGGGCCTTCTTCAACGGAAAGCTGTTCGAAGTTTCCCTGCTGAACAATCAGCCCGTTCCGCATCACCCAAATTTGATCCCAACTGCTGATGTAGTCCAGTTGGTGAGTCACCATCAGTGTGGTTTGTTTCTGGGACGCTTCCGTGAGCGCTTCCATTACACGCTGTTCGCTGTGGGCATCCAGGCTCGCGGCAGGCTCATCCAGCAATAAAACACCGCAAGGGGAGAGTAAGGCTCTGGCTACGGCCACTCGCTGTGCCTGACCCACGGATAAACGGGTAGACTGATCGCCGATTGGGGTGTCGATACCTTCTGGCAGCTGCGACAGAAACTCTGTTACCGAGGCTTTATCCAGAGCTGCCTGCAAACGAGTGCCGTCCGCTTCTGGCATCCCAAGAAGTACGTTGTCACGTAGGGTAGCCGCCGGTAGCTGCGGATTTTGCCCCACCCAACTAAGCTGTGTGCGCCACCATTCAGGTGAAAGCTGTGCCAGCTCGACGCCATTGACCAGCAACTGCCCCTGATAGGGCAGGAAGCCGGAGAGGACATTCAGCAGGGAGCTTTTGCCCGCACCGCTTTGGCCCACCAGCGCCACGCGTTGCCCGGCAGGAAGCATAAAATTCAGCGGCCCGGCCAGCACTTTCCCCTCTGCGGACAGAATTGTCATCTCTCGGGCTTCAAGAGTGAAAGTTCCGTTGCCCGAAAGCTGCACGGTTCCCTGCTCAGGGTGTTGCAGCGGTGCGTCGAGGAAGGTCTTCAGGGTCTCTGCCGCGCCTACGGCCTGAGCCCTGGCGTGATAGAAGGTGCCCATATCACGCAGCGGCTGGAAGAATTCAGGGGCAAGAATGAGCGCCAGGAAGCCAGCGAATAAAGTGACTCCAGCACCATAATGGCCGAAATTCAGCTCGCCAAGGTAAGAGAAGCCGAAATAGACGGCCACCACGGCGATAGATAACGAGGCGAAAAACTCCAGCACGCCGGAAGAAAGAAAGGCCATACGCAGCACTTCCATGGTGCGCTGACGAAAGTCCTGGCTTGCCGCGCGAATATTTTCAGTTTCCGCCGCGCCACGGTTAAATACACGAAGTGTTTCCATCCCGCGAAGACGATCGAGGAAGTGTCCGCTGAGCCTTGCCAGTGCCTGGAAATTACGGCGGTTCGCATCGGCTGCGCCCATGCCTACCAGCGCCATGAAAATAGGGATAAGCGGCGCGGTGCCCAGCAAAATGAGTGCGGCTGCCCAGTTGATCGGGAAAATGGCAATAATAATCAGCAAAGGCACCATGACCGCCAGCGACATCTGCGGCAGGTAGCGCGCGTAGTAGTCGTGCATGTCTTCTATTTGTTCAAGAACCAGCGTAGCCCAGCTCCCCACTGGTTTGCCCTGAATCCAGGCTGGGCCTGCCTGATGTAATCTGTCGAGTACCTGGCGGCGAATTTCCTGGCGAATGTGCAATCCGGCGTGGAATCCGACCTTTTCGCGCAGCCACACGATCCACGCGCGCAGCACAAATACCAGAACCAGCAAAATAAACGGCATGAGCAGTGCTTCACGCGGAATATTTTCCATGATCATGTGCTGGAGAATGCGGGCGAGCAGCCAGGCCTGGGCCACAATCAGTAAACCACTGACCAAACCGAGCAGACGTGACAAGCCGAGCCAACGGCGAGAGATAAGACTTTGCTGTTTTAGCCAGAGGCTAAGTTCTTGCTGACGGGTTTTATTCATCGCGTGCCAGATTCTGGTAGAAGAAGGAATTCTCAGGCAATTTTGACAGGCAATGTTACATGGCAGAAACAAGAAAGGCGACCAGCAAGGCCGCCTTTTTTAACATCTTTAGATTATTTACACTGTTCGGCCAGGCCGTCGAGATAGCGCTCGGCGTCCAGAGCGGCCATGCAGCCGGTTCCGGCAGAAGTGATGGCCTGACGATAAATATGATCCATCACATCGCCTGCGGCAAATACGCCTGGAATACTGGTCTGGGTAGCGTTGCCGTGAATACCGGACTGCACTTTAATGTAGCCGTTTTCCAGCTCCAACTGGTCGTTGAAGATGGCGGTGTTCGGGCTATGACCGATAGCCACGAACAGCCCTGCAACTTCCAGTTCTTCGGTAACATCGGTGTTTTGCGTGTCGCGCAGGCGAAGGCCGCTGACGCCCATTTGATCGCCTGTGACTTCTTCCAGCGTACGATGGGTGTGCAGCACAATGTTGCCATTCTGCACTTTATCCATCAGACGGTTAATCAGGATCTTCTCCGCGCGGAAGCTGTCGCGACGGTGGATCAAATGCACTTCTGAAGCGATGTTTGCCAGATAAAGCGCTTCTTCAACTGCGGTATTCCCGCCGCCGATAACCGCGACTTTCTGGTTGCGGTAGAAGAAACCGTCACAGGTGGCGCAGGCAGAAACGCCGCGGCCTTTGAAGGCTTCTTCGGAAGGCAGGCCAAGATAGCGTGCAGATGCGCCGGTCGCGATGATCAGCGCGTCACAGGTGTATTCGCCGCTGTCGCCCACCAGGCGGAAAGGACGGTTCTGCAGATCGACGCTGGTGATGTGGTCGAACAGAATTTCAGTTTCGAACTTAGCCGCATGCTCGTGCATACGTTCCATCAGTAACGGACCGGTCAGGTCGTTAGGATCGCCAGGCCAGTTTTCGACTTCGGTTGTGGTGGTCAGCTGACCGCCTTTTTCCATCCCGGTAATCAAAACCGGTTTTAAGTTGGCGCGTGCAGCGTAGACCGCTGCGGTATAGCCCGCAGGGCCGGAGCCAAGAATAAGCAGCTTACTGTGTTTAGCTGTGCCCATGAGATCCTCATTGAACGTTTACAGACAATGGGGGTGATTGTAGGGAATTCGTTGCAGTAAAAAAAGAGTGCAGCAATGTTGTTAACGATGTGTGTCATTGATGCTGCCTATAAGCCCAATGAATATCGCCGTCATGTGCATAAATAATCATTGTAATAGCACGGTAATCACGGTGCGAAAATGATGAATAATCATCAGCCAAAAGGAATATCTGGCACGTTCCACTAAAAATAGATGTTTTGCTTTGACAATCCCCTAAGCATTTGCGAAAACATTCGAGGAAGAAAAACATTTGGTGATGTGGAAGCCGCGTGCTCTCGCGCAAACCTGATGCAAATTTACCGAGTTATTGAAATTTACGCATGACGTGGACAGACGCTATGCGTGATGTCGATAGCAGCCGCAAGGCATCGGTCTTCTCACGTACACCCTGAACATTGACGTCACCAGGGTTATGGCAGGTGAAGGAAGGAATAGAGAGAGACAATAATAATGGTAGATAGCAAGAAGCGCCCGGGCAAAGATCTCGACCGTATCGATCGCAATATTCTCAACGAATTGCAAAAGGATGGGCGCATTTCTAACGTTGAGCTTTCAAAGCGTGTTGGGCTTTCGCCGACGCCGTGCCTTGAGCGCGTTCGTCGTCTGGAACGTCAGGGTTTTATTCAGGGCTATACGGCGCTGTTAAACCCGCATTATCTGGATGCCTCGCTGCTGGTATTTGTTGAGATTACTCTGAATCGTGGCGCCCCGGATGTGTTTGAGCAATTTAACGCCGCAGTGCAGAAACTTGAAGAAATTCAAGAGTGTCATCTCGTATCCGGTGATTTCGACTACCTGTTGAAAACACGCGTGCCGGATATGTCGGCGTATCGTAAACTCTTAGGTGAGACCCTGCTGCGTCTGCCGGGCGTGAACGACACCCGTACTTATGTTGTCATGGAAGAGGTCAAACAGAGTAACCGTTTGGTCATTAAGACCCGTTAATACGGGCCAGGTGCAAAATTGGCGTATTTTGGTTACACTCCTGGGAATCCATACAGCAACAGCTCCGGCAGGCCGCCGGTGCTGTTGTCTCCATTGAGTTTAAGGACCTGGAGAGCCTTTCTTGAGCCAGGAATATACCGAAGATAAAGAAGTAACATTGCGGAAACTGAGCAGCGGGCGCCGTTTACTCGAGGCGTTGCTGATCCTTGTTGCCTTATTCGCCATCTATTTGATGGCAGCCTTGCTAAGTTTTAACCCCTCAGACCCCAGCTGGTCGCAAACCGCGTGGCATGAGCCCATCCATAATCTGGGTGGTGCGCCGGGAGCGTGGTTTGCTGATACGCTGTTCTTCATTTTTGGCGTGATGGCATACACCATTCCGGTGATTATCATCGGGGGCTGCTGGTTCACCTGGCGCCAGCGTGACAGTGAAGAATTCATCGATTATTTTGCCGTTTCGCTGCGCCTGATCGGCGTACTTGCGATGGTGCTGACCTCTTGTGGCCTGGCGGCCATCAATGCGGACGATATTTGGTACTTCGCTTCGGGCGGCGTGCTGGGTAGCTTGCTTAGCACCGCTATGATGCCGCTGTTGAACAGCAGCGGCGGCACAATTGCGCTGCTTTGCGTTTGGGCTGCTGGTCTGACGCTGTTCACCGGCTGGTCCTGGGTCAGTATTGCTGAGAAACTTGGCAGCGCGGTGCTGACCGTGCTGACTTTTGCCAGCAACCGCACCCGCCGGGATAACACCTGGCAGGATGAGGACGAATACGAAGAAGAGCATGACGAAGACGAAGCGCCGCAGGTTTCTGCTGAGAAACGCGAATCTCGCCGGGCGCGTATTTTACGCGGGGCGCTTGCGCGTAAGCAGCGCTTGTCGCAGAAGTTTGCTAATCCTAATGGTCGCAAAACGGATGCGGCGTTGTTCTCCGGCAAGCGTATGGATGACGCTGAAGACGATGTGTTGTTCAGCGCTCGTGGTGTAGAAGCGGATCCGAACGATGTGCTGTTCTCCGGGCATAAAGCGACTTTGCCAGAAGATCAGGAATACGATCCGCTGTTCAGTGGACACTCTGCCGTTGAGCCTATTGCAGCGGCTGCCGCGGCAACAACCGTTCACCAGTCGTGGGCTGCACCGGTACCGCCGGTTGCTTCAATGCCTCCAGTATCAACACCGGCACCTGCCGTTGACGCTGAGCTTGCTGCCCCAGCGATTGCCTGGGAACCGGCACCGACAACGGTCACGCCAGAACCGGTTATTGCGCCTGCCCCGGATCATTACACGTCGCCGCACCCGGCAAGCATACAACAGCAGGTTGTGCCTGAGACGTATCAAAGCTGGTCTGAACCCGTTGTGCCAGTGGCTCAGCCAGCCGTTGAACCACTGTCCGTGCCTGAGCCGGTAGAAGAGGTGAAATACGTTCGCCCGCCGATGTACCACTTTGAAGAAGTGGAAGAGAAGCGAGCCCGGGAACGCGAACAGCTTGCGGCGTGGTATCAACCAGTCAATGAGCCAAAGCCTGATCCTTACAGCTATGCGCCAGTAAAACCCGCTAGCCCGGAACCGGTTCAACCTTTGATACCGACATCTGCGCCCGCTTCCACGCCGTTATTGTCACCAGAAATGCCAGTGCCGGATATAACGCAGACTGCATCTGGCATTCAGCAGGCAGTAAAAACTGGGGCTGCAGCGGCAGCATTTTCACCCGTGTTCAGTATCGCCAGCGATGCGCCACGTCCTCAGGTAAAAGAAGGTATTGGCCCTCAACTGCCACGTCCAAACCGGGTACGCGTTCCGACTCGTCGTGAACTGGCGTCCTATGGCATAAAACTGCCTTCCCAGCGAATGGCAGAAGAGCAGGCGAGACTCGCCGAGAACCAGCAGTCTGAAGACGATTACGGCGATGAAGGCGATGCGCTGCAGCAGCACGAACTGGCCCGCCAGTTTGCAGCCCAGCAACAGCAGCGCTATGGCGAAGAGTACGAAGACGAAAGCTGGTCTGAAGAACAGCAGGCCGAGGCGGAAGAGGCAGAACTTGCGCGTCAGTTTGCTGCACAGCAGCAACAGCGCTATAGCGAGCAGCCACAGCAGAATAATGCGCCGTTCTCTCTTGACGACTTTGATTTCCAGTCATCGTTGAAGGAACTGGTGGATGATACGCCGAGCGAGCCGCTGTTTACCCCGAGCTTTGAACCGGCCCCGCAGCCAGTTCAGCACATTCAACCCGCTGCACAGCCTTCTCAATATGCTCAGGCGGCTCAGCATCAGCCTGCTGCGCCAGAGCCAAAAGAGAGCCTGATCCACCCGTTCTTGATGCGCAACGGTGACGACCGCCCGCTTCAGAAACCGACCACGCCGCTGCCGTCGTTGGATCTACTGACTTCTCCTCCAACTGAGGTTGAACCGGTAGATACCTTTGCAATGGAGCAGATGGCGCGCCTGGTTGAAGCGCGTCTGGCGGATTACCGCATTAAAGCGGATGTAGTGGATTATTCCCCTGGCCCAGTCATTACCCGCTTCGAGCTGGATTTGGCTCCGGGTGTGAAGGCTGCCCGCATCTCTAACCTTTCCCGCGACCTGGCGCGTTCGCTCTCCACCGTCGCCGTGCGTGTGGTTGAGGTTATTCCGGGTAAACCTTACGTAGGCCTTGAGTTGCCTAACAAAAAGCGCCAGACCGTTTATCTGCGTGAAGTGCTCGACTGCGCTAAATTCCGCGACAACGGCTCTCCGTTGACCGTGGTTCTGGGTAAAGATATCGGCGGTGAGCCTGTCGTTGCAGACCTGGCGAAAATGCCTCACTTGCTGGTAGCCGGTACAACGGGGTCCGGTAAGTCGGTTGGCGTAAACGCCATGATCATCAGCATGTTGTATAAAGCAACGCCGGAAGATGTTCGCTTCATTATGATCGACCCGAAAATGCTTGAGCTGTCGGTGTATGAAGGCATTCCACATCTGTTGACCGAAGTGGTTACGGATATGAAAGACGCCGCGAATGCGCTGCGCTGGAGCGTGAACGAGATGGAGCGCCGCTACAAGCTGATGTCCGCGCTGGGCGTGCGAAACCTTGCGGGCTACAACGAACGCGTGCTGGAAGCTGAGCGCATGGGGCGCCCAATCCCTGACCCGTTCTGGAAACCTGGTGACAGCATGGAAGTGAGCCACCCGATGCTGGAGAAACTGCCGTATATCGTGGTGCTGGTGGATGAATTTGCCGACCTGATGATGACGGTAGGCAAAAAAGTAGAAGAGCTGATCGCCCGCCTCGCACAGAAAGCGCGCGCCGCAGGTATTCACCTTGTTCTTGCAACCCAGCGTCCATCGGTTGACGTCATTACCGGCCTGATTAAAGCTAACATCCCAACCCGTATCGCGTTTACGGTGTCGAGCAAAATTGACTCACGCACAATCCTGGATCAGGGCGGCGCTGAATCACTTCTCGGCATGGGGGATATGCTTTATTCCGCGCCAAACTCCACGACGCCGATTCGTGTGCACGGTGCCTTTGTGCGTGATGAAGAAGTGCATGCGGTGGTGCAGGACTGGAAAGCACGTGGCCGTCCGCAGTACATCACCGGCATTACCGATGATGAAGGCAGCGCTGACGGCGGTGGCGGCGGGATGGACGGTGACGAAGAGCTGGATCCGCTGTTCGATCAGGCTGTCGCTTTCGTGGTAGAGAAACGCAAAGCATCCATCTCCGGCGTGCAGCGCCAGTTCCGTATCGGCTACAACCGAGCCGCGAGAATCGTGGAGCAGATGGAAGCGCAGGGGATCGTGAGCCCACAGGGGCATAACGGTAACCGAGAGGTTCTTGCGCCACCTCAGTTTGAGTAATCCGGCCGAGCGCTAGTCCATTGAGCAAAAAAGAGCCGCGCCTGCGGCTCTTTTTGCAAAGATGGGTAAATTACCGGAAAATCAGCTTATTCTTCTGTTGCGGTAGCCGAAGACTTCACTAGAGTGAGCAGCAGAAGTGCCATCGTCAGGTGGTCAATGAATCCAGAGGGAACATAATGAAAAAAATCGTAATTACCTGTGCGCTGCTAGCCGGCCTGACCGCAACCGGAGCCTGGGCTGACGCAGCCGGGGATTTGCAAGGTCGCCTTGATAAAGTTGGCAGCTTCCACGCCAGCTTCACCCAGAAAGTCACCGATGGTAGCGGCGCTGCCGTGCAGGAAGGCCAGGGGGATCTGTGGGTTAAGCGCCCAAACCTGTTCAACTGGCACATGACTCAGCCCGATGAAAGCATCCTCGTTTCCGACGGTAAAACCCTGTGGTTCTACAACCCGTTCGTTGAGCAGGTTACGGCTACCTGGCTAAAAGACGCCACCAGCAATACGCCGTTTATGCTGATTGCCCGCAACCAGTCCAGCGACTGGAAGCAATACAACATTAAGCAGAACGGCGATGACTTTGTGCTGACGCCAAAAAGCAGCTCTGGTAACCTGAAGCAATTCACCATCAACGTCGGCCGAGACGGCACTATCCATCAGTTCAGCGCCGTAGAGCAGGATGACCAGCGCAGCAGCTATACTTTGAAGGCTCAGCAAAACGGCGCAGTGGATGCCGGTAAGTTTACGTTCACCCCGCCAAAAGGCGTCACGGTGGACGACCAACGTAAGTAGAGGCTTGAGTGAGCAATCTGTCGCTCGATTTTTCAGAGAATACCTTCCAGCCGCTGGCCGCGCGTATGCGGCCAGAAAATCTGGCGCAGTACATCGGCCAGCAGCATCTGCTGGCTGATGGAAAACCGCTGCCCCGAGCCATTGAAGCAGGTCATCTGCATTCCATGATTCTTTGGGGGCCGCCGGGCACCGGTAAAACAACCCTCGCCGAAGTGATTGCTCGCTATGCCAGCGCGGATGTTGAACGTATTTCTGCGGTAACCTCAGGCGTGAAAGATATTCGTGAGGCCATCGAACGTGCGCGGCAGAACCGCAATGCCGGGCGCCGCACCATTCTTTTTGTCGACGAAGTTCACCGCTTCAACAAAAGCCAGCAGGATGCCTTCCTGCCGCATATCGAAGACGGCACCATTACTTTTATTGGTGCGACAACCGAAAACCCTTCTTTTGAGCTCAACTCGGCGCTGCTTTCCCGTGCCCGCGTGTATCTACTGAAATCACTGACCGTGGCGGATATTGAGCTGGTGCTCGATCAGGCGATGAACGATAAAGCCAGGGGCTACGGCGGGCAAAATATCATCCTGCCGGACGAAACGCGTAAAGCCATTGCCGAGCTGGTAAACGGCGATGCGCGCCGGGCGTTAAATACGCTCGAAATGATGGCGGATATGGCTGAAATTGACGCCAGCGGCAACCGGATTTTGCAAACCCAATTGCTAACGGAGATTGCTGGTGAACGCAGTGCGCGTTTCGATAATAAAGGCGATCGTTTTTACGATCTGATTTCAGCGGTACATAAATCAATTCGCGGTTCTGCCCCGGATGCCGCTCTTTACTGGTACGCGCGTATTATTAGCGCAGGTGGCGATCCGCTCTACGTTGCGCGGCGCTTACTGGCGATTGCCTCTGAAGACGTTGGTAACGCGGATCCCAGAGGTATGCAGGTGGCCATTGCCGCCTGGGATTGCTTCACCCGCGTAGGGCCAGCGGAAGGGGAGAGGGCTATTGCTCAGGCGATTGTTTATCTGGCCTGCGCCCCGAAAAGCAACGCCGTTTATACCGCGTTCAAAGCTGCAATGGCGGATGCGCGCGAACGCCCCGATTATGACGTGCCCGTCCATCTGCGTAACGCCCCAACGAAATTAATGAAAGAAATGGGCTATGGCCAGGAATACCGTTACGCCCATGACGAGCCCAATGCCTATGCCGCCGGGGAAGACTATTTCCCACCTGAAATGGCGCAAACTCGCTACTATCGGCCGACCAACAGAGGTCTGGAAGGGAAGATTGGCGAAAAGCTAGCCTGGCTGACCGAGCAGGATCAGAAAAGCCCCACAAAACGCTACCGCTAATGCAGGCGTTGCGGTAAGGTTAGCAAGACTATCAAAGCGGTCGCAGGCTGTGGCCGCACTCCTATAAATTCAATTCGATAAGCACAGGATAAGCATGCTCGATCCCAATCTGCTGCGTACAGAGCCAGACGCAGTCGCTGAAAAACTGGCACGCCGGGGCTTTAAGCTGGATGTAGACACGCTGCGCTCTCTGGAAGAGCGTCGTAAAGTACTGCAGGTCAAAACGGAAAATCTGCAGGCTGAACGTAACTCGCGATCGAAATCCATCGGCCAGGCGAAAGCGCGCGGAGAAGACATTGAGCCGCTGCGCCTGCAGGTTAACCAGCTGGGTGAAGAGCTGGATGCAGCGAAAAACGAGCTTGATTCTCTGCTGGCAGAAATTCGCGATATCTCGCTGACATTGCCAAACATTCCTGATGACTGCGTGCCATTGGGTAAAGACGACAGCGAAAACGTCGAAGTCAGCCGCTGGGGCGAGCCGCGTAAATTTGATTTCGAAGTGCGCGATCACGTCACCTTGGGCGAAATGGCAAAAGGCCTGGACTTCGCTGCGGCGGTTAAACTTACCGGTTCCCGCTTTGTAGTAATGCAGGGGCAGGTGGCGCGTATGCACCGTGCGCTGAGCCAGTTTATGCTGGATCTGCACACCGAGCAGCACGGTTACATGGAAAACTATGTTCCGTATCTGGTTAACCAGGACACGCTGTACGGTACGGGCCAGTTGCCTAAATTTGGCGGTGACCTGTTCCATACTCGTCCGCTGGAAGAAGAAGCGGACAGCAGCAACTATGCGCTGATCCCTACCGCAGAAGTGCCGCTGACCAACCTGGTTCGCGACGAGATCATCGACGAAGATTCCCTGCCGCTGAAGCTGACTGCGCACACACCGTGCTTCCGCTCTGAAGCGGGATCCTATGGCCGTGATACTCGCGGGCTGATTCGTATGCACCAGTTCGACAAAGTTGAGATGGTGCAGATCGTTCGCCCTGAAGACTCTATGGATGCGCTGGAAGAGATGACCGGGCATGCGGAGAAGGTTCTGCAACTGCTGGGGCTGCCATACCGTAAAGTGCTGCTTTGCAGCGGTGATATCGGTTTCGGTGCGCGCAAAACTTACGATCTGGAAGTCTGGCTGCCGGCACAGGATACGTACCGTGAGATCTCTTCCTGCTCCAACTGCTGGGACTTCCAGGCTCGCCGCCTGCAGGCTCGCTGCCGCAGTAAAGCAGACAAGAAGACTCGCCTGGTTCACACCCTGAACGGTTCTGGTCTGGCAGTTGGCCGTACTCTGGTCGCCGTCCTGGAAAACTACCAGCAGGCTGATGGCCGCATTCAGGTACCAGAAGTGCTGCGTCCTTACATGAATGGCCTGGAATACATCGGGTAATCCGCCGTTTGTGATGCATTGAAAAAGCGCCTAAGGGCGCTTTTTTTATACCCTAATTCCGAGGTTTTACGTCAACACCGCCTTTCTTGATACCAGACAATAACCCCTACTCCCAAAGAAGTATTATTGCTCACCGGAAGCGGGTGATGATTGTTCAATTAAAACTTACATCTAATCATCATTTGACGGCCGTGCTTCACAAGGCGTGACGCGGCCAGGTCAATCCTTCAATAAAAATATACCGGACACCCCTTTCACCCTTTAGCTGCGCAACGGAATGTGGGCTCTCAACCCGCGTGACCGCTGTCGGTTTATTTCAACTGTGAGCAAAACAAGTAGGTCACTATGACTGATAAAACCCCTAACGCGATCCTCGCGGCAGAGGTCAGCCGTCGTAAGCTGGTCCAAACCACGGCAATCGGTGGTTTAGCTGCTGCAACTAGCGCCTTCTCACTCCCCTTCTCCCGGCTCGCTTTTGCCGCTCAAACCGTTAATCCCGGTAGCAGTGGAAAAGTGGTCTGGAGCGCCTGTACGGTGAACTGTGGCAGCCGCTGCCCGTTGCGTATGCATGTGGTGGATGGCGAAATTAAATATGTCGAAACCGATAACACCGGCGATGACGATTATGAAGGTTTACACCAGGTTCGGGCCTGCCTGCGTGGTCGCTCTATGCGCCGACGGGTCTATAATGCTGACCGCCTGAAATACCCGATGAAACGCGTTGGCGCGCGTGGCGAAGGGAAGTTCGAGCGCATTAGCTGGGATGAAGCGTTTGATACCATTGCCCACAGCATGCAGAGCATCATTAAAGAGCATGGTAACGAAGCTATTTATCTGAACTACGGTACCGGTACGCTGGGTGGAACCATGACGCGTTCCTGGCCGCCGGGTTCCACGCTGATTGCTCGCCTGATGAATTGCTGCGGGGGCTACCTCAATCATTACGGGGACTATTCCACCGCACAGATTGCCGCCGGTCTGAATTATACCTACGGCGGCTGGGCGGACGGCAACAGCCCATCCGATATTGAAAACAGCAAGCTGGTGGTGCTGTTCGGCAATAATCCGGGCGAAACGAGGATGAGCGGTGGCGGGGTAACTTATTACCTCGAACAGGCTCGCCAAAAGTCCAATGCCCGAATGATCATTATTGACCCGCGTTACACCGACACCGGCGCGGGCCGAGAAGACGAGTGGATCCCTATTCGCCCTGGCACCGATGCGGCGCTGATTTCCGCACTGGCGTGGGTCATGATTGACGAAAACCTCGTAGATCAGGCCTTTCTGGACAAATACTGCGTGGGCTATGATGAAAAAACGCTCCCGGCCGGTGCGCCGCGCAATGGCCACTACAAAGCTTATATCCTCGGTCAGGGAGCTGACGGCATTGCCAAGACGCCTGAATGGGCTTCGCAGATAACCGGTATTCCGACCGATCGTATTATCAAACTTGCCCGGGAAATTGGCAGTGCTAAACCGGCCTTTATCAGCCAGGGGTGGGGGCCGCAGCGTCACTCCAACGGCGAGCTGGTTTCCCGCGCAATCGCCATGCTTTCTATCCTGACCGGTAACGTCGGTATTCACGGGGGCAACAGCGGGGCGCGTGAAGGCTCTTATAGCCTGCCTTTTGTGCGAATGCCTACGCTGGAAAACCCGGTTCAAACCAGTATTTCCATGTTTATGTGGACCGATGCCATCGAACGCGGCGCGGAGATGACAGCCACCCGCGACGGCGTGCGTGGTAAAGAGAAACTGGATGTACCGATTAAAATGGTCTGGAACTATGCCGGGAATTGCCTGATTAACCAGCATTCTCAGATCAACCGCACGCACGACATTCTGCAGGATGATAAAAAATGCGAAATGATCGTGGTAATCGACAACCATATGACGTCCTCTGCGAAATACGCCGATATTCTTCTGCCGGATTGCACGGCCTCTGAGCAGATGGATTTCTGCCTCGATGCTTCCTGCGGCAACATGTCTTATGTGATTTTTGCTGAACAGGCCATCAAGCCGCGTTTTGAATGCAAAACCATCTATGAAATGACGACCGAACTGGCGAAGCGTATGGGTGTGGAGCAGCGTTTCACGGAAGGACGGACGCAGGAAGGCTGGATGCGTCACCTGTATGCTCAATCTCAGGCAGCGATCCCTGAGCTGCCGAGCTTTGATGAGTTCCGCCAATTGGGGATGTTTAAAAAGCGTGACCCGGAAGGGCATCACGTCGCCTACAAAGCCTTCCGTGAAGATCCCCATGCCAACCCATTAACGACGCCGTCAGGGAAAATTGAGATCTATTCCGCTCAGCTTGCGGATATTGCCGCCACCTGGGAACTGCCGGAAGGGGATGTCATCGACCCGCTGCCGGTTTATAGCGCTGGTTTTGAGAACGTTGGCGATCCGCTGGCGGAGAAATGGCCGCTGCAGCTGACCGGCTTCCATTACAAAGCGCGGACGCACTCGACCTATGGCAACGTTGACGTGCTGAAGGCTGCCTGTCGCCAGGAGATGTGGATCAACCCGCTTGATGCAAAACAGCGCGGCATCGCCAATGGTGATGAAGTCCGTATTTTTAACGACCGCGGGGAAGTCTGCATTAGCGCCAAAGTGACGCCACGCATCATTCCTGGCGTTGTCGCCTTAGGGGAAGGCGCCTGGTATAGCCCCGATGCCAATAAAGTCGACCGCGGGGGCAGCATCAATGTGCTGACCACCCAGCGCCCGTCACCGCTGGCAAAAGGCAATCCATCCCACAGTAACCTGGTCCAGGTTGAAAAGGCGTAAGGAGCAGTAAATGACAACCCAATATGGCTTTTATATCGACTCCAGTCGCTGCACCGGCTGCAAAACCTGCGAACTGGCGTGCAAGGATTTTAAGAACCTGAGTCCGGAAGTTAGCTATCGCCGCATTTATGAATATGCGGGCGGTAACTGGCAGGAAGACAACGGTGTTTTCCATCAGGATGTATTTGCTTATTACCTCTCTATTTCCTGTAACCACTGTGAAGATCCGGCCTGTACTAAGGTCTGCCCTAGCGGTGCCATGCACAAGCGCGAAGATGGGTTTGTGGTGGTGAACGAAGAGGTTTGTATCGGCTGCCGCTACTGCCATATGGCGTGTCCGTACGGTGCGCCGCAGTACAACGAAGAGAAAGGCCACATGACCAAGTGTGACGGCTGTTATGAGCGCGTTGCCGAGGGGAAAAAGCCGATTTGTGTGGAATCCTGCCCGTTGCGAGCGCTGGATTTAGCACCTGTCGACGAATTACGCAAAAAGTACGGGACTCAGGCCGCCATTGCGCCGCTGCCTGCATCGCACTTCACAAAACCAAATATCGTGATTAAACCTAACGCCAACAGCCGCCCAAGTGGGGATACCAGCGGTTATCTGGCCAACCCGAAGGAGGTGTGAGATGGGAAACGGATGGCATGAATGGCCGCTGATGGTCTTTACGGTGTTAGGCCAGTGCGTTGCGGGCGGGTTTATCGTTATGGCATTGGCGCTATTGTATGGCGTGAAGGACAAGGCGGTTCGCAAGCGCGCCGAATTGCTGATGGTGGTGCTATGGATCCTGATGGGCATCGGCTTTATTGCCTCAATTCTGCATCTCGGTTCGCCGCTGCGAGCGTTCAACTCCCTGAATCGCCTCGGCAGTTCAGCGCTGAGCAATGAAATTGCCAGCGGATCGGTATTCTTTGCGGTGGGTGGTTTCTGGTGGCTTTTGACCGTGCTCGGAAAAATGCCTCAGGCACTCAGCAAAGTCTGGGTCGTAATCACCATGATTCTGGGCGTGGTATTTGTCTGGATGATGAGTCGGGTTTACCTGATTGACACAGTTCCGACCTGGTTTAGCGTCTGGACGCCGCTGAGCTTCTTCCTGACGATGTTTATCGGTGGTCCACTGCTGGGCTATTTGCTGCTTTCTGCAGCCGGGGTTAGCGGTTGGGGGATGCGTATATTGCCTGTCGTCTCACTGCTTGCTTTGCTGGTTAGCATGGTTGTTGTGCTGATGCAGGGGATGGAACTGGCTACGCTGCATAACTCTATTCAACAGGCATCTGCGCTGGTGCCGGAGTACGGTTCGCTGATGGCCGGGCGGATGGTTCTGCTGGTGATTGCTCTGGTCGGCTGGATTGTACCGCAGCTGAAAGGCTCTCGGCCTGGCGTCGGTCTGCTGACGTTGGCGATGGTCTTGATGATTGCAGGTGAACTTATCGGTCGCGGCGTTTTCTACGGGCTGCATATGACGGTTGGTATGGCGATAGCGAGCTAACATTTCATCGAGTTATAAGCGCGTCTGAGGGCGCGCTTTTTCATCTTCTCGCATAAGAAAATTTCACCTGAATATCCATGAAATTTTTGATTGCTCATTTTGACCTGCTTCCCGCTATATCGCATCAAAAACAGCGAGATACAATTTACGTGACTCCGGTCACTTATTAGCAGGATAAGTTTTTCAAATCGTACCCGCTCAAACCCTCCATACCCCCCATTATTGCTGGATTGACAATCAATTTACCGGTGGCATGATGCGCACAAATTTCCTGATTTCCTCACGGTTTGATACCCATGACCACCTATACCCGTCCCGTATTGCTCCTGCTTTGCGGGCTTTTGCTGCTGACTCTGGCGATGGCGGTTTTAAACACGCTCGTCCCGCTTTGGCTGGCTCACGATAATCTTCCTACCTGGCAGGTCGGGATGGTGGGCTCCGCCTACTTTACCGGCAACCTGGTCGGGACATTGATTACCGGATGGGTGATTAAGCGCCACGGGTTTAACCGCAGCTACTATCTTGCCTCCATTATCTTTGCCGTGGGCTGTATTGGCCTCGGGCTGATGGTTGGTTTCTGGAGCTGGATGGTCTGGCGCTTTGTGGCCGGCGTGGGCTGCGCCATGATTTGGGTTGTGGTTGAAAGCGCCCTGATGTGCAGCGGGACTTCCCGCAACCGTGGCCGTCTGCTGGCGGCTTATATGACCGTTTACTACATCGGGATGGTGGTCGGCCAACTGATGGTCAGCAAGCTTTCTACAGAGCTGATGAACGTTCTGCCCTGGGCTACCGCGCTGGTGCTGGCCGCTATTCTACCATTGCTGTTTACCCATATCGTGAGCGATGGGGATGAGCATCGGGATAACACGCCGGTCTGGCCGATGCTGCGTCTGCGCCAGGCTCGACTGGGCGTGAACGGCTGCATTATGTCAGGTATCGTACTCGGCTCTCTGTATGGTCTGATGCCGTTGTATTTGAACCATCAGGGCGTGAGTGACTCCGGTATTGGTTTCTGGATGGCGCTGATGATCAGCGCGGGTATTGTTGGTCAGTGGCCTATGGGGCGTCTGGCGGACAAATATGGCCGTCTGCTGGTGCTGCGTGTGCAGGTGTTTGTGGTGATTCTCGGCTGTCTGGCGATGCTCAGCAACGCCGCCATGGGGCCTGCGCTATTCGTTCTGGGGGCTTTTGGTTTCACGCTCTACCCGGTGGCGATGGCCTGGGCTTGCGAAAGGATTGAGCGTCATCAGTTGGTGGCGATGAATCAGGCGCTGTTGCTGAGCTACACCATCGGGAGCTTAATTGGGCCGACAGTGACTGCGCTGCTGATGCAAAACTACTCTGATAACGTGCTGTTTATCATGATGGCCGCAGTGTCATTTGTTTACCTGATGATGCTGCTGCGTAAGGCGGGCCATCATCCAACCCCGGTGGCTCACGCTTAATCAGCTTGCCGCGTCTATAGACCCGATCTCATGGGCGTTTGTGGCTGGTTGAGCTATGTGAGGCCCTGCTGAGAAGTGAGCGAGCCGAAAGAAAAAATATACGTGCTCCCACAGAGGGGAGCACGGTTCGAATCAGTACATCACTTTATGGCCGTACTGCTCCAGAATACCTTTCACCCGCTCCATCGTTTCCTTCTTCGGCGGGTGCACGCCATCCAGCTTGTATTCTTCGCCCATCGCCACCCACTTGTGTTTGCCCAGCTCGTGGTATGGCAGCAGCTCGATTTTTTCAACGTTGCCCATATCGCGGGTAAATTCCCCGAGTCGATGTGCAGAGTCGTCATCGTCAGACCAGCCCGGTACAACAACGTAGCGGATCCACACTTTAATGTCTTTTTTCGACAGATATTGCGCAAATTCAAGCGTGCGGTGGTTTGACACGCCCACCAGGTTTTGGTGGATTTCGTCGTTCATCTGCTTGAGATCGAGCATTACCAGGTCGGTGACTTCCAGCAGCTCATCAATCACCGGATCGTAGCGGCGAACAAAGCCGTTTGTGTCCAGGCAGGTATGAATCCCTTCTTTACGGCAGGCGCGGAACCAGTCACGTACGAACTCGGCCTGCAGAATAGCTTCGCCACCGGATGCGGTAACGCCGCCGCCCGAGGCATTCATGAAGTGGCGATAGGTAACAACTTCTTTCATCAGCTCTTCTACCGTCACTTCTTTGCCACCGTGGGTGTCCCAGGTGTCGCGGTTGTGGCAGTAAAGGCAGCGCATCAGGCAGCCCTGAAAGAAGGTGATAAAACGGATACCGGGGCCGTCCACGGTACCGCAGGATTCAAAAGAGTGAATTCGTCCGATTGCTGACATTGCGGTGATCTCTCCAGATGTGGCCCGTCCAGGGCCTGTGTCGTGCACAGCTCAAGCCGGCTGTGTTAAGTCTGTTTTGACAGATACCCAGAGTATAGATAGCTGGCAAAGCAGGCTGAGGGTAGGGAGGTGAGTAAAAAGGCCCCACGGGAGTGGAGCCTTTATATAGTACGCTTCTTCAGTCTGACAAGGAATTAGATGGACTGAGTGAAGGTACGGGTAATAACGTCCTGCTGCTGCTCTTTAGTCAGCGAGTTGAAACGAACGGCATAACCGGATACGCGAATGGTCAGCTGAGGATATTTCTCAGGGTTTTCCATCGCATCCAGCAGCATTTCACGGTTCATTACGTTGACGTTCAGGTGCTGACCACCTTCGATGTTTGCTTCGTGGTGGAAGTAACCATCCATCAGACCTGCAAGGTTGGTTTTACGCACGTCATCGTCTTTACCCAGCGCGTTTGGCACGATGGAGAAGGTATAAGAGATACCATCTTTCGCGTAGGCAAACGGCAGTTTAGCGACGGAAGTCAGAGAGGCAACGGCACCTTTCTGGTCACGACCATGCATTGGGTTAGCGCCTGGACCGAACGGAGTACCTGCACGACGACCGTCTGGGGTGTTACCGGTTTTCTTACCATAAACCACGTTAGAGGTGATGGTCAGAACAGACTGGGTCGCGATAGCGCCACGGTAGGTGGTCAGTTTCTGAATTTTCTTCATGAAACGTTCTACCAGGTCAACGGCGATGTCATCTACGCGAGGATCGTTGTTACCGAACTGTGGATATTCACCTTCGATTTCGAAGTCGATAGCCAGACCGTCTTCGTCGCGGATAGGTTTCACTTTCGCGTATTTGATTGCAGACAGGGAGTCAGCCGCAACGGACAGGCCAGCGATACCACAAGCCATGGTGCGAACAACGTCACGGTCGTGCAGAGCCATCAGAGACGCTTCGTAGCTGTATTTATCATGCATGTAGTGAATGATGTTCAGCGCGGTAACGTACTGTTTAGCCAGCCAGTCCATGAAGTGATCCAGACGATCCAACACATTGTCGTAGTCCAGAACGTCGGCAGTGATGGGGGCTTCTTTAGGACCAACCTGCATTTTCAGTTTTTCATCAACGCCGCCGTTGATAGCGTACAGCATGGTTTTCGCCAGGTTTGCACGAGCCCCGAAGAACTGCATTTGCTTACCAACGATCATCGGGCTTACGCAGCATGCGATAGCGTAGTCATCGTTGTTGAAGTCAGGGCGCATCAGATCGTCATTCTCGTACTGCAGAGAAGAGGTATCGATGGAGACTTTAGCCGCGTATTTTTTGAAGTTCAGTGGCAGTTTTTCAGACCACAGAATGGTGATGTTTGGCTCCGGAGACGGCCCCATGGTGTACAGGGTGTTCAGGAAGCGGAAGCTGTTTTTGGTCACCAGAGTACGGCCATCAACGCCCATACCGCCGATAGATTCGGTTGCCCAGATTGGGTCGCCGGAGAACAGCTCATCATATTCAGGGGTACGCAGGAAGCGAACCATACGCAGTTTCATGACCAGGTGGTCAATCATTTCCTGAGCGTCTTGCTCGTTGATTTTACCTGCTTTGATGTCGCGCTCGATGTAAGCATCCAGGAAGGTGGATACGCGACCGAAGGACATTGCAGCGCCGTTCTGAGATTTAACCGCAGCCAGGTAGCCGAAGTAAGTCCACTGAATAGCTTCCTGAGCGTTGGTAGCAGGACCGGAGATGTCGTAGCCATATTTGGCGGCCATCTCTTTGATCTGACCCAGCGCGCGGTGCTGTTCGGAGATTTCTTCACGCAGACGGATAGTCGCTTCCAGATCTTCACCGTTTTCCAGTTTGGTTTGCAGTGAGTTGAACTGAGCGAACTTGTCTTTCATCAGGTAGTCGATACCGTACAGCGCAACGCGACGGTAGTCACCGATGATACGGCCACGGCCATAGGCATCTGGCAGACCGGTAATAACACCGGATTTACGACAGTTCAGGATGTCTTTGGTGTAAACGTCAAACACGCCCTGGTTGTGGGTTTTGCGGTATTCGGTGAAGATCTTTTTCAGCATTGGGTCGAGTTCGCGACCGTATACTTTGCAAGAACCTTCGACCATTTTGATGCCGCCGAAAGGAATGATGGCGCGTTTCAGAGGAGCATCGGTCTGCAGACCCACGATAGTTTCGAGGGACTTGTTGATGTAGCCCGCATCGTGAGCGGTGATGGTAGACGCGAGGTCGGTATCGAAGTCAACTGGCGCGTGAGTGCTGTTTTCCAGTTTGATGCCTTCCATCACGCTGTCCCACAGTTTGGTAGTTGCGTCGGTAGCACCTGCCAGGAAGGACTCGTCACCCTCGTACGGGGTGTAGTTTTTCTGAATAAAGTCACGGACGTTAACTTCATTCTGCCAGTCGCCTTTAGCAAAACCTTCCCAGGCTGTGGCTAACTTTTCATTTTGCTCGGACATGTAACACCTACCTTTAATGTGGAGTTCTTAAACCTGCGTACTGACGGAGCTTAGTGCTTGTCGCCACCGCGCAGATAAATTACCCAGTATGTCAACCCAACCAGTAAACCTCCGCCGATGATGTTTCCGATGGTGACTGGAATCAGGTTATCGGTGATGAAGTTCAGCACGGTCAGATGCGAGAAACTTGCCGGAGAAGACCCTACGGCGGTCCAGAATTCCGGGCTGGCAAAGTCACGAACCACGATAGCCATCGGGATCATGAACATATTTGCGATGCTGTGCTCAAAGCCGCTGGCAACAAACATGGCAACCGGAAGGATCATAGCAAACATTTTGTCCATCAGGCTGCGGCCGGAGTAGCTCATCCAGACGGCGAGACACACCATCAGGTTTGCCAGAATGCCAAGGCAGACGGCCTCAACAAATGTGTGGTGCATTTTATGATCTGCGGTTTGCAGGACATTCAGTCCCCATGCGCCGTTGGCGGTCATATACATGCCGGACAGCCAGATCAGCAGCACAAAGAGTAGAGCACCGATCAGGTTACCGATGTAGACGTTAGCCCAGTTACGCAGTAGCTGGCCCCAAGTGATACGGCCGCTGGCTTTGGCTACGACGATAAGCACGGTGGAGGTGAAAAGGTCAGCACCGCAGATAACGCAAAGAATTAAACCCAGTGAGAAGCATGTGCCGCCAATCAGCTTGGCAATCCCAAACGGGATCGTGGATGTGCCTGTGGTGGCGGTGATGTAGAACACGAAGGCAATCGAAATGAAGACGCCGGCGGTAATCGCTAAGTAAAAGGTCGTTAGCGGTTGTTTCGTTGCTTTATAGACGCCAGCATCTTCGGCAATTTTTGCCATCGCTGGTGGAAGTACTAGATCAAAAGGGTTGTCAGCTTTCACACTAACTCTCTCTTATTTAATTCGGCGAGGAGATACTAACAAAGCATTATAGAGTAAAAATTGATGTGGATCATATCTCGCCAAGCTAATAGGCACTGAAAAAGCAGGTCTTTACCTGTTTTTCATCTTAATTTATTGATTATAAATGAAAAAATAAATTTTAATAATTATAGATAAAATTGAATTAAGCATCTCCCTTACGCGAAATTGGTTAATTATAATGGGGTATTTTTATATTTTGATAACATTATTGCCGCTGTCAAAAAATAACTATTTACCTGAAGTTAACCAAAAAATTACATAATAAATTATTATTGTTGCAATAATAAAAAGGGGCGCAAAAAAGCGCCCCGTAATATAGCTCAGACAAGGTGCCGTGCGCACCAGGAAGTTGTCAGGAAATTACTTTACCTGCCAATATTTGGCTTTAGCGCGCTGTAATTTTTCGTACGCGGCCAGCAGCGCCTGATGCGCCGGGAAAGCTTTCAGATCTTTATCCACTGGCTGCAGCCCATAGAAGGCCGCTTCACCGCTCATTGCCGCGCTGGCGGCATCCACGGCTTCAGCCCCGTACATGCGGACGAAAGCGTTCAGGTATTGCAGAGGCTCGCGCTCTTCTTCCTGTGACAACAGAAGCAGAGTTTGCAGGCAGCGGTAGTAGTTGGCACGCTCAGGACTAAAGATGGAAGCGTTGAACTCCATGGTCCATTCGGTCCAGATCAGTGCCTGCTCAAGATCGCCGCCCGCTAGCGCCAGCATGGCTTTCAGTTCGCCAATGCGCAGCGTGTACCAGCCGTTATCTTTCCCGGTAGCCAGGCCCAGTAATTCACGCACGCGGGTGAAATCATCGTGGCCTTCGTCGTCCAGTTGGGCAATCAGATCGAGGTAGTCTTGCTGCTCCCATTCGCTGTCCGGCAGCGCAAGAATTGTTTCACGCAGGTGGCTGCCCATGCTGTTGTTGGCCAGCAGCAGGTCGTCGGCAGGGTAAATATCAGACATGCCTGGGACGATAATACGGCAGGCGTAAACGTCTAAATGCTCGTAGTCGGCGATATACACTTCTTTATCTTCCGACTTGAAGATAGCCATCAGGGTAGCGAACTCTTCTTCCGTTGTGCCAGCAAAGCTCCAGTCAGCAAACGGGTAATCTGCATCCTGCTTGAACATATCCCAGGAAATCAGGCCGCTGGAATCGATGAAGTGTGTTTCCAGGTTCGCGTGTTCAGCGACTTCTTCATCATCGAAGGTTGGCGGCGTAAAGACATCCAGATCTTTCAGACCGCGCCCCTGCAGCAGCTCGGTGACGGTACGCTCCAGCGCTACGCCAAAATCAGGGTGCGCGCCGAAGGAAGCGAAACAGGTTCCGTTGGCCGGATTGAACAGCACGACGCAGATAACCGGGTACTTACCGCCCAGAGAACCGTCGTACGCAAAAATAGGGAAGCCTTCAGCTTCAAGCGTTTTAATGGACTCCACGACGCCTGGATAGCGGGCCAGCACATCCTGTGGGATCTCTGGCAGGCTGATGCTTTCTGCGATAATGCGGTTTTTGATATGACGCTCGAAGACTTCAGACAGACCCTGGACCCGTGCTTCATTAGCCGTGTTGCCCGCAGACATGCCGTTGGAGACGTACAGGTTACCAATGATGTTCATCGGGATATAAACAGTTTGCAGGTCTGACTGGCGGGTGAACGGCAGAGCACAAATACCGCGCTCTTCGTTCCCGGACTGCAGATCGATCAGCATCCCGGCGCCGACTTCGTTTTCCGGGTCGTAGAAAGCGCGCAGACGATCGTCGAGGATGCCCTCAGGCAGTTGGTCATCTTCCGGCAGCGGGAACCATTTCTCGTTCGGGTAATGCACGAACGGGCCGTTCGCAATCGTATCGCCCAGCCAGAAGTCGGCGAAGAAGTAGTTAGTCGACAGACGTTCAAAATATTCACCCAGCGCGGATGCCAGCGCGGCTTTTTTGGTCGCACCTTTACCGTTGGTGAAGCACAGGGCGCTGTCTTTGTCGCGGATATGCACCGACCAAACGTTGGGTACCGGGTTAAGCCAGGAGGCTTCTTCGATATTAAAACCGAGGTCGGTCAGCTTTTTCTGGAAGCGAGCGATGGAGTCTTCCAGGGCGGCATCTTTGCCGGGGATAAATGTCTGGGTCATGGGGTTCACTTTAATGGTACGCAAAACGCGCAATGATACGGGTTTTACCGGGCAGACGCTATCCTCCGCACGGTGCAGGCGACGCTAGCATAACAGGCTATACCTGCTTACAGTAACTCGCTGTTATGGTAGTAAAATGACTGGCCGCCATTGGGCATGTCCGTCGTATTGCCTTGCCGTCGGAAATCGGGCAGTTTTTTCGCTTGCCGGAAGATTGTGTTGTGTGATTTTGCTCACATTGGTCTTCCGCGAGGGATTAACCATTGCAACACTGCGCCGCTGAATGATAAAACCGATAATGTAATAAAAACTTATTGCTCGAGGCGTGGTGAGGGGAAATGACACAGGTATACAATTTTAGTTCTGGTCCGGCGATGCTGCCGGCTGAAGTACTTCGTCGTGCACAACAGGAGCTGTGCGACTGGCACGGTCTGGGCACTTCCGTAATGGAAATTAGCCACCGTGGTAAAGAGTTTATTCAGGTCGCTGAAGAGGCGGAAAAAGATTTTCGCGATCTGCTGCAAATCCCCTCCAACTATAAAGTTTTATTCTGCCACGGCGGCGGGCGCGGTCAGTTTGCAGGCGTGCCGCTGAATATTCTCGGTGACAAAACCACGGCCGACTACATTGACGGCGGCTACTGGGCAAATAGCGCAATTAAAGAAGCGAAAAAATACTGCCAGCCGGTTGCCCATGACGTAAAAATCACCGTGGACGGTAAACGTGCTATCAAGCCAATGAGTGAATGGCTGGTATCTGATAACAGCGCATTTCTGCACTATTGTCCGAACGAGACAATTGACGGTATCTCAATCGATGAAACCCCAGATTTTGGTGATACCGTTGTTGCCGCCGATTTCTCTTCTACTATTTTGTCTCGCCCTATCGACGTTAGCCGTTTCGGCGTTATCTATGCTGGCGCACAGAAAAACATCGGCCCTGCCGGCCTGACGCTGGTTGTTGTTCGTGAAGATCTGCTAGGCAAGGCGGACAAAGCGTGTCCGTCGATTATCGATTACACCGTGCTGAACGATAATGACTCAATGTTTAACACCCCGCCGACTTTTGCCTGGTATCTTGCAGGCCTGGTCTTTAAATGGCTGAAAGAGCAGGGCGGCGTTGCCTCGATGGATCGTATCAACCAGGCCAAGGCTGAGTTGCTGTACGGCGTGATTGATAACAGCGATTTCTATCGTAACGATGTTGCGGCCTCTAACCGCTCCCGGATGAACGTCCCGTTCCAACTTGCGGATAGCGCGCTGGACAAAGTGTTCCTTGACGAGTCTTTCGCTGCGGGCCTGCATTCCCTGAAAGGTCACCGCGTTGTGGGGGGGATGCGCGCCTCGATTTACAACGCGATGCCGCTCGATGGCGTCAAGGCGTTGACTGACTTCATGGTGGACTTCGAGCGTCGCCACGGTTAATTAATGCAGTAGCACTTCGCCCCGCGGCCCGTCTGCGGGGTTTTTATTCTGTTTGAGTTGAGAGTATTTTTCCCATGCTGGAATCCCTGACGTTACAACCCATCGCGCTGGTCGACGGCACCATTAATCTGCCAGGTTCAAAAAGCGTGTCTAACCGCGCGCTGCTCCTGGCCGCGCTGGCCAATGGCACCACGGTGCTGACCAATTTGCTGGATAGCGATGATGTCCGCCATATGCTTAACGCGCTGAAGGCGTTGGGCGTGAGCTATACGCTTTCGGCGGATCGTACCCGTTGTGAAGTCACCGGCGTGGCCGGCCCTCTGCAGGCACAAGGTGAGCTGGAACTCTTTTTAGGGAATGCTGGCACCGCTATGCGTCCGCTGGCTGCAGCGTTGTGCCTCGGCAGTAACAACATTGTGCTGACCGGCGAGCCGCGTATGAAAGAGCGCCCAATCGGCCATCTTGTCGATGCGCTGCGCCAGGGGGGAGCGAACATTGAGTACCTTGAGCAAGAAAATTACCCGCCGCTGCGTCTGCGTGGCGGCTTTGGCGGCGGCAAGGTTGAAGTGGACGGCAGCGTATCCAGCCAGTTCCTGACCGCGCTACTGATGACCGCCCCTCTGGCTGCACATGACACTGAAATCACCATTAAAGGCGAGCTGGTTTCCAAACCTTATATCGATATCACGCTGCATCTGATGAAAACTTTCGGCGTGGAAGTTGAAAACCGCGACTATCGCAGTTTCCTGATTCGCGGCGCACAGCAGTATCAATCCCCAGGGGCTTACCTGGTAGAAGGTGATGCATCCTCCGCCTCTTACTTCCTGGCCGCTGGGGCAATTAAAGGTGGCGTGGTCAAGGTTACCGGCATCGGGCGGAACAGCGTGCAGGGCGATATTCGCTTTGCTGATGTACTTGAGAAAATGGGCGCGAAAGTGACCTGGGGCGATGACTTCATTACCTGTGAACGTGGTGAGCTAAATGCTATCGACATGGATATGAACCATATCCCGGATGCGGCAATGACTATCGCGACCGCGGCCCTGTTTGCTAAAGGCTCGACCACGCTGCGTAACATCTATAACTGGCGCGTAAAAGAGACCGATCGCCTGAGCGCAATGGCGACGGAATTACGAAAAGTCGGTGCAGAAGTTGAAGAGGGCGAAGACTATATTAGCGTTACGCCACCGGCTAAGCTGACGTTTGCTGAAATCGGCACTTACAACGATCACCGTATGGCGATGTGTTTCTCGCTGGTGGCGTTATCCGATACGCCAGTGACGATTCTTGACCCAGGCTGCACGGCAAAAACCTTCCCTGATTATTTCGAGCAGTTAGCTCGCATCAGTACGCCTGTATAACGTTTGTAAAACCGCATCGTCTGATGCGGTTTTTCTTTCTCTCTACGATTCCTTACAACGCCCGTTGCGCAATTCTTCTACACTCAGCCTGATTCCCGTGGATATTTGCCTGGAAAGATAACAGTCCTGGCGGTTGCGGCGTATAATGCGCGGCGTTTACCACCCGCGAATCCAGCGATAGAGGAGAAAACGATGACGGCATCCGCCCCGGTAATAACGATTGATGGCCCAAGTGGCGCCGGTAAAGGCACGCTTTGTAAGGCCATGGCCGAAGCGCTGCAGTGGCATCTGCTGGACTCTGGTGCGATTTATCGCGTTCTGGCGCTCGCGGCGTTACATCACCATGTTGATGTGGCTTCCGAAGACGCGCTGGTGCCCCTTGCGGCCCACCTGGACGTTCGGTTTATTTCCACCGACGGCAATTTGGAAGTGATTCTCGAAGGGGAAGACGTTAGCGCTGAAATTCGCACTCAGGAAGTGGCAAACGCGGCTTCTCAGGTGGCCGCGTTCCCGCGTGTGCGCGAAGCCTTGCTGCGCCGCCAGCGCGCTTTTCGTGAAGCGCCGGGTCTGATTGCAGACGGCCGCGATATGGGGACCGTTGTGTTCCCGGATGCGCCGGTGAAAATTTTCCTTGATGCCTCCTCTGAAGAGCGCGCCCACAGGCGCATGCTACAGTTGCAGGAGAAGGGCTTTAGTGTTAACTTTGAGCGCCTTTTGGCCGAGATCAAGGAACGCGACGATCGCGACCGTAATCGGTCTGTAGCGCCGTTAGTGCCTGCTATAGATGCTTTAGTTCTGGATTCAACCAGTATGAGCATTGAGCAAGTGATTGAAAAAGCGCTACAATACGCCCGCGAAAAGCTGGCGCTCGCTTGAGATAGCGACCCATTTTGTAGTACCCCCGCTGCAATGGAGTGTGAGCGGGTATGTAAAACAACCCCATCCGGCATGAGGCCAGATGGACGTTAATCTAACTTTTGAAGATTAAACATGACTGAATCTTTTGCTCAACTATTTGAAGAATCCCTTAAAACAATCGAAACCCGTCCGGGTTCCATCGTTCGTGGTGTTGTTGTTGCTATCGACAAAGACGTCGTTCTGGTTGATGCGGGCCTGAAATCTGAATCTGCAATTCCTGCAGAGCAGTTCAAAAACGCAGCCGGCGAACTGGAAATCCAGGTTGGTGACGAAGTTGACGTTGCGCTGGACGCAGTAGAAGACGGCTTCGGTGAAACTCTGCTGTCCCGTGAAAAAGCTAAACGTCACGAAGCTTGGATCACGCTGGAAAAAGCTTACGAAGAAGCTGAAACTGTGGTTGGTGTTATCAACGGCAAAGTTAAAGGTGGCTTCACTGTTGAGCTGAACGGTATTCGTGCGTTCCTGCCAGGTTCCCTGGTTGACGTTCGTCCAGTTCGCGACACTCTGCACCTCGAAGGCAAAGAGCTTGAGTTCAAAGTGATCAAGCTGGACCAGAAACGCAACAACGTTGTTGTTTCCCGTCGTGCGGTTATCGAGTCTGAGAACAGCGCAGAGCGCGATCAGCTGCTTGAAAACCTGCAAGAAGGCATGGAAGTTAAAGGTATCGTTAAGAACCTCACTGACTACGGTGCATTCGTTGACCTGGGTGGCGTTGATGGCCTGCTGCACATCACCGATATGGCATGGAAACGCGTTAAGCATCCAAGCGAAATCGTGAACGTTGGCGACGAAATCACTGTTAAAGTGCTGAAGTTCGACCGCGAGCGTACTCGTGTTTCCCTCGGCCTGAAACAGCTGGGCGAAGATCCATGGGTAGCTATCGCTAAGCGTTATCCAGAAGGTACCAAACTGACTGGCCGCGTGACCAACCTGACCGACTACGGCTGCTTCGTTGAAATCGAAGAAGGCGTTGAAGGCCTGGTTCACGTTTCCGAAATGGATTGGACCAACAAAAACATCCACCCATCCAAAGTTGTTAACGTTGGTGATGTAGTGGAAGTTATGGTTCTGGATATCGACGAAGAACGTCGTCGTATCTCCCTGGGTCTGAAGCAGTGCAAAAACAACCCATGGCAGCAGTTCGCGGAAACCCACAACAAGGGTGACCGTGTTGAAGGTAAAATCAAGTCTATCACTGACTTCGGTATCTTCATCGGCCTGGACGGCGGCATCGACGGCCTGGTTCACCTGTCTGACATCTCCTGGAACGTTGCGGGCGAAGAAGCAGTACGTGAATACAAAAAAGGCGACGAAATTGCAGCCGTTGTTCTGCAGGTTGACGCAGAGCGTGAGCGTATCTCTCTGGGCGTTAAGCAGCTCGCAGAAGATCCGTTCAACAACTACGTTGCGCTGAACAAGAAAGGTACTATCGTTACTGGTAAAGTAACGGCAGTTGACGCGAAAGGTGCTACAGTTGAATTAGCAGATGGCGTAGAAGGCTACCTGCGTGCTTCTGAAGCTTCCCGTGACCGCGTTGAAGATGCAACTCTGGTTCTGAACGTTGGCGACGACGTTGAAGCTAAATTCACCGGCGTTGATCGTAAAAACCGTGTTGTTAGCCTGTCTGTTCGTGCTAAAGACGAAGCTGACGAGAAAGATGCAATTGCGACTGTTAACAACAAACAGGAAGAAGGCAACTTCTCTAACGCAATGGCTGAAGCATTCAAAGCAGCTAAAGGCGAGTAATCGTCCGAGCGTTGTATCCCGGCTTCTGCCAGGGTATAAAATCAGGGCGGCTTCGGCCGCCCTTGTTCGATTGAGAGCTGTAAGCTAATTTTCCTGAAAGGAAACCGGAGGAATCATGACCAAGTCAGAATTGATCGAAAGACTTGCAACCCAGCAATCTCACATCCCTGCAAAAGCAGTAGAAGATGCGGTGAAGGAAATGCTGGAGCATATGGCCTCTACGCTCGCCGAGGGTGAACGTATTGAAATCCGGGGTTTCGGCAGTTTCTCCTTACACTATCGCGCTCCTCGCACCGGACGTAACCCGAAAACCGGCGACAAAGTGGATCTGGAAGGTAAATACGTTCCACACTTTAAGCCAGGCAAAGAGTTGCGTGACCGCGCCAATATTTACGGCTAATTCCTTAGAGTTAGCAAAAATGGCACCTCAAATGAGGTGCCATTTTTTTTACTGATTTTGCTATTTTGCGAGCGCCTTCCTGAAGGTTAACGCAATATTGTTAAGCCGGACTCATCGGAGTTCAGGCCATCACGTATTTCTCCAATTGCTTCCTGATTTAATCTCAAGATTCCCGCACACTTCCTGTAACAAGGAGGTGAATGTGTTTTCTATTCCTGCCGTTGCTGGCGCCGTTCTGATTAGCGCTTTACCACTGTTATGGCTGTCGGTTATTCCAGAACAAAATGGGATTTTACTGTTCGTGGCGGCTGCACTGACATTGGCCTGTTTTTGGGGCCGTATCGTTTGGGTGCGCTATCTGGTGCTTTGCCTTTTTTTCTTGAGCTGGAACCTGTTGGGTGCGCGGCAAATGCTGGATATGTTCTCTGAGTTTGGGGAGAAACCGCTGACCGTACAGGTGAAAATTACGAGAAGTGATGGCGAAAAACGGCATGAACTGCGGATAGTCAAACGGGATGATCGTTACCTGTTTCCTGCGCCAGGCGTTGTATTGCGAAATAGCGTATTGCCTGAGCCTGTTTGTGAGGGGCAAACATGGTTAATGACGCTACGCCTTCGCCCGGTACATGGGCGTCTTAATGAAGGTATTTTTGACGGACAGCGCTATGCGCTTTCGCAGATGCTGCCGTTTAGTGGTCGGGTGTTGAAAGCAAGCCTTCTATCGGGCGGCTGTAATCTTCGAGGTAAATGGCTCCAACAAGCCAAAAATGCTACCGCTAATCTCCCGTGGCAGGGTGTGATTATCGCTCTGGGCTTTGGGGAGCGAATAGATGTCAGCGAAGACGTCAAAAAAATCATGCGTGATACCGGGACTGCACATCTGATGGCCATTTCTGGGCTGCATATTGCGTTAGCCGGTGGGATTGGCTGGCTGTTTGCTCGGGTTCTGCAATTTTGCCTGCCAGCTTCGATGATAGGGTTTCGTTTTCCCCTGGGGATGAGTTTTAGCGTCGCGCTATTTTACACCTGGCTGTCAGGGATGAATCCGCCGGCGGTCAGAACCCAGGTTGGAATGGGCATTTGGGCAATATTACGTCTGAGCGGCAGAAAGTGGTCATCCTGGGATGTGTTGTTGTGCTGCGTCGCGGGCATTGTGTTTAGCGAACCGATGGCTATTTTGTCTGAAAGTCTTTGGCTTTCCGCGCTTGCGGTATGCGGGCTTATCTTTTGGTACCAGTGGGTGCCGCTGCCTCGCATGACGATAAATCGCTGGCTTCGGCCTTTTGCCGATCTGCTTTATTTGCAAACAGGCATTACGCTGTTGCTCATTCCACTTCAGGTGATTTTATTTCACGGCATCAGTATGACTTCGCTGGCCGCTAATCTCTTCGCTGTGCCGTTGATTACCTTCGTTAGCGTGCCTTTCATTTTAGCCGGTATGGTGTTCGGAGAAGTCCCTGTCATTGGCGAGGTGCTTTGGTCACTGGCCGATAAATCACTTGCAGGCGTATTCGGGTTACTGGCTGGGTTGCCGGATGGGTGGAAAGAACTCGATCGCCGTTATCAATTTCTGGCGTTCATTGCCTGGTGGACCATAGTGATATGGCGATTCGGTTTTTGGCGAAGCTCTTTCGCTACCGCCGCAGCAGTGTTGCTTATGATGATGTTTCCCTTTTGGCGTAAGCCGGAGGCCAATAGCTGGGCCGTCCATATGCTTGATGTGGGCCATGGGCTTGCCGTGGTTATTGAGCGTGAAGGGAAAGCGTTACTCTACGACACGGGCAACGCATGGCCAGGGGGAGACGCGGCTAAAACCGTGATTATTCCCTGGTTAAAATGGCGAAATCTTCATCCAGAGCAGGTCATTATTAGCCATGAACATCTTGATCATATCGGCGGCTTGAAAAGTCTTAAGCAGCAGTGGCCTGCTTTAAATATTCGTAGTCCTTTACGCTGGAAGGGACATGAGCCTTGCTTTCGTGGTCAACAATGGGCATGGCAGGAGATTCAATTCGATGTGCTGTGGCCACCCGAAGAGTATGAGGGAAGCAGCAACAATCGCTCTTGTGTGGTTAAAGTTAGTCACGGAGGATTCAGCCTTTTGCTTACGGGGGACCTGGAGGCGAATGCAGAATTGGCTATGCTGAGAAAACGGTGGCAAACGCTAGAAGCAAACGTCCTGCAGGTTCCACATCACGGGAGCCGAACTTCGTCCAGCGGCCCTTTACTGAGAGCCGTTTCAGGCAGCGTGGCACTGGCTTCTGCTTCCAGGTTTAACGCCTGGCGCTTACCGTCTTCAACAATTATTCATCGTTACCGGCAATACGGTTATCAGTGGCATGACACGGCACAATCAGGGCAGCTGACAATTGAAATAAAAGGTGATAAATGGCAAATCTCTGGCTTCAGAGAACAAATATTGCCCCGTTGGTATCATCAGTGGTTTGGCGTCACCCGAGATAATGGGTAGAATATGCGGCTATTTCATAAAAGGCTGGTTCGACTTAATGCAGAACGATAAAGATCTCTCCACATGGCAGACTTTCCGCCGGCTCTGGCCGATGATTTCCCCCTTTAGAACGGGTCTGATTGTGTCTGGGATAGCGTTAATCCTCAATGCGGCGAGTGATACCTACATGCTTTCGCTGCTTAAACCATTACTGGATGATGGTTTTGGTAAAACGGACTCTTCTGTACTGCTATGGATGCCAGTGGCCGTGATTGCGTTGATGCTGCTGCGCGGCGTGACCAGCTATGTTTCAAGCTACTGTATTTCATGGGTGTCAGGTATGGTGGTCATGAACATGCGTCGCCGACTGTTCAGCCACATGATGGGGATGCCGGTTTCATTCTTCGACCAGCAGTCCACCGGGACGTTACTCTCCCGTATTACCTATGATTCTGAGCAGGTTGCCTCTTCCTCTTCCGGCGCGCTGATCACCGTTGTCCGTGAGGGAGCATCAATTATTGGCCTGTTTATATTGATGTTCTGGTACAGCTGGCAGCTTTCAGTGATCCTGATCGTGTTGGCACCGGTTGTGTCTTTTGCCATTCGCTTCGTCTCTAAGCGCTTCCGTAATATCAGCAAAAACATGCAGAACACCATGGGGCAGGTGACAACCAGCGCAGAGCAGATGCTGAAGGGGCACAAAGAAGTGCTTATTTTCGGCGGCCAGCAGGTAGAAACCGACCGCTTTGACAAAGTCAGTAACCGCATGCGTAATCAGGGGATGAAGCTGGTTTCAGCCTCTTCTATCTCTGATCCGATTATTCAGCTTATTGCTTCCCTTGCGTTGGCCTTTGTGCTTTATGCCGCCAGCTTCCCTAGCGTGATGGAAACCCTGACAGCCGGCACCATTACCGTGGTGTTCTCCTCCATGATTGCGCTAATGCGTCCGCTTAAGTCACTGACTAACGTCAACGCTCAATTCCAGCGCGGGATGGCAGCGTGCCAAACGCTGTTCTCTATCCTTGACTCTGAGCAGGAAAAGGACGGTGGCAAACTGGTCATCGATCGTTCTAAAGGTGACGTTGAATTCCGCAATGTGACCTTCACCTATCCAGGCCGTGATGTCCCGGCGCTGCGCAATATCAACCTGACCATTCCAGCAGGAAAAACCGTTGCGCTGGTAGGGCGTTCAGGTTCGGGTAAATCGACGATTGCCAGCCTGATCACGCGTTTCTACGAGCAGCAGGAAGGTGCCATCCTGATTGACGGGCACGACATACGCGAATACACCCTTGCGTCTCTGCGTAATCAGGTGGGGCTGGTGTCGCAAAATGTTCATCTCTTTAACGATACCGTGGCGAATAATATTGCCTACGCCCGTACCGGCGAGTATTCCCGTGAAGATATCGAAAAGGCCGCGCGCATGGCTTACGCGATGGACTTCATTAGCAAAATGGACAACGGGCTGGATACCATTATCGGTGAAAATGGTGTGCTGCTGTCTGGTGGCCAGCGTCAGCGTATCGCTATCGCTCGCGCGCTGCTGCGTGACAGCCCCATCCTGATCCTGGATGAAGCAACCTCTGCGCTCGACACGGAGTCGGAGCGCGCGATTCAATCTGCCCTGGATGAACTGCAAAAAAACCGCACATCACTGGTGATTGCTCACCGTCTGTCGACGATTGAGCAGGCTGATGAAATCGTGGTGGTGGAAGATGGTTGTATCGTCGAACGCGGGCCTCACCTGGAGCTGCTGGCCCATCGTGGCGTCTATGCCCAGCTACATAAGATGCAATTCGGCGAATGATAGAGCGTATCTGGTCGGGAAAATCACCTCTCTACCTGCTGCTGTTGCCGCTTTCCTGGCTTTATGGCCTGGTGAGCGGCGTTATTCGCCTGTCTTACCGTATTGGTCTGCGTGCCATATGGCGTGCCCCTGTACCTGTGGTGGTCGTTGGAAACCTGACGGCGGGGGGAAACGGGAAAACCCCCGTTGTTATCTGGCTTGTGGAACAGCTACAGCAGCGTGGCGTGCGAGTTGGGGTTGTGTCCCGGGGCTACGGCGGAAAAGCGGCAGCGTACCCTTTGCTGCTTGACGCAAAAACCACACCTTCCGAAGCGGGAGACGAACCGGTACTTATTTTTCAACGCACCGGAGCGCCCGTCGCCGTTGCGCCAAAGCGTAGCGAGGCTGTAAAAGCCCTCATCGCGGCTAAAGCTCCGCAAATCATCATTACCGACGATGGCCTGCAGCATTATGCTCTAGGGCGTGATAAAGAAATCGTTGTGATCGACGGGGCCCGCAGATTCGGTAATGGCTGGTGGTTACCTGCCGGGCCAATGCGCGAAAGAGCCGGGCGTCTGCGCAGCGTGGACGCAATTATCGTCAATGGTGGGGAACCGCAGACTGGTGAAATCGCCATGCGCTTGAAGCCCGGGCTCGCCATTAACGTACTCACCGGTGAACGCCGGCCGGTCACCGATTTTACTGACGTTGTGGCTATGGCCGGTATTGGCCATCCGCCGCGTTTCTTTGCCACGCTTGCGCAATGCGGTATTACGCCGGTGAAAACCGTTGCGCTGGCCGATCATCAGGCAATTACCGAACAGGATATGTTAGCTATCGCGACGGCGGAGCAAGTCGTACTGATGACGGAAAAAGATGCAGTAAAATGCCGTGCGTTTGCCGGGGGGCATACAAACTGGTGGTATCTGCCGGTTGATGCGCAGCTTGATTCACCTCTCGCGGAAACTCTCCTCAAGCAATTACTGGCGCTGGTGCGTTAATCTCTGCGGCACCGGTTTTTCGTTCGTTGATTACAGGTGTGCCATGACCGTTTCACAACTTTCATTACGAGCAGCCCGAAATCTCCACCTTGCGGCCCAGGGATTACTTCAAAAGCCTCGTCGTCGTGCACGGCCCTCTGACGTTGCCGACGCGATTTCCCGCATGTCGCTGCTGCAAATTGACACCATTAATATTGTTGCCCGCAGCCCTTACCTCGTCTTGTTCAGTCGCCTTGGTCAGTATGAATCTGGCTGGCTTGATAGTGCCCTGGTGAGCGGTGAGCTAATCGAATACTGGGCGCATGAAGCCTGTTTTTTGCCGAAAAAAGATTTTGCGCTCATTCGCCACCGGATGCTGAGCCCTGAAAACATGGGCTGGAAATACCGTCCCGAATGGATGAATGAGCATGCGGAAGATATCAGCCAGCTGCTCGCTTATATCAAAGACAATGGCCCCGTCCGTTCAGCTGATTTTGAGCATCCACGCAAAGGCGCGAGCGGCTGGTGGGAATGGAAGCCACAGAAAAAACATCTTGAGGGGTTATTTACCGCCGGACAGGTGATGGTGACGGAACGGCGTAATTTTCAAAGAGTTTACGATTTAACCCAGCGCGTTATGCCGCACTGGAACGATGCCTTGCATCTGATTGAGCAGCCCGAGGCTGAGTTACTCATGCTGGAAAACAGCGCCCGTAGCCTGGGGATCTTCCGTCCGGAATGGCTCACTGATTACTACCGACTGAAAAATATTGCGTTAAAGCCCCTGATAGAAAGCTGGCTTTCATCGGGCAATGTCATTCGCGTCCAGGCCGATAAACTGGGCGATATGCTGCTGCATCATTCGCTGCTACCGCTGCTTGAAAAAGCGCAGCAAAATCAGCTTAACGCTACCCACAGCGCCGTGCTTTCACCGTTTGACCCGGTCGTTTGGGATCGTCGCAGAGCAGAGGTGCTGTTTAACTTTTCCTATCGACTGGAATGCTATACCCCAGCGGAAAAGCGTCGCTATGGTTATTTTGTTTTACCGCTGCTGCACAAAGGGGCGCTGGTGGGCAGGATAGACGCCAAAATGCACCGTAAGCAGGGGGAGCTGGAGGTCATAAGCCTCTATCTGGAAGAGGGCATAAAAAACACCGACGCCTTGCAGGCAGGTCTGCGTGGTGCACTGACGGAATTTGCGCGCTGGCAATCCGCGACGCATCTTACCCTGGGTATTTTGCCCGCAGAATTAAGAGAAAGCTGGGGCACTGGCTGGGAAATGGCCCCGGCTGGCTAGTCATTTATGCTATTCTGGTGCCGTTGATGGCACTCATCTGGAGTAATTATGGAAAGTCGTTTACTTGAAATCATTGCCTGCCCGGTCTGTAACGGCAAGCTCTACTATAACCAGGAAAAGCAAGAGCTTATCTGCAAGCCTGATGGCCTGGCATACCCGCTGCGTGATGGCATTCCAGTTCTGCTGGAAAGTGAAGCCCGGACGCTGACTTCAGACGAGACCAACCCATGAGTTTTGTCGCCATTATTCCCGCTCGCTATGCGTCCACGCGTCTGCCGGGTAAGCCTTTAAAAGAGATTAACGGCAAAGCAATGGTGCTGCATGTTCTGGACCGCGCGCGCGAATCAGGTGCGGAACGTATCATTGTCGCGACCGATCACCCGGAAGTTGCACGAGTCGTCGAAGCTGCGGGAGGAGAAGTCTGCCTGACCAGCCCCGATCATCAGTCCGGCACTGAACGCCTGGCAGAAGTTATTGAGAAATGTGGCTTCAGCGACGACACGGTGATCGTGAACGTGCAGGGCGATGAGCCAATGATCCCCCCGGTGATTATTCAGCAGGTTGCTAACAACGTCGCGAACAGCAAAGCTGGCATGGCGACCCTCGCAGTACCCATTGAATCTGCGGAAGAAGCGTTTAATCCGAATGCGGTAAAAGTGGTCATGGATGCGCAGGGCTACGCGCTTTATTTCTCACGCGCCACGATTCCGTGGGATCGCGAGCGTTTTGCCGCTTCACGTGAAGAGATTGGCGATACCTTCCTGCGTCATATAGGCATCTATGGCTACCGCGCTGGTTTCATCCGTCGCTACGTCAGCTGGGCACCGAGCCAGCTTGAACAAATCGAAATGCTTGAACAGCTGCGCGTCTTGTGGAACGGCGAAAAAATACATGTTGCCGTGGCGAAAGCCATCCCAAGTATTGGTGTGGACACCCCAGAAGATCTTGAACGCGTCCGTCTGGCAATGCGCTAATTCACCTTCAGCGTGAACAATCAAACCGGCTAACCAGGCCGGTTTTTCTTTTTCTGAAACCCAATTGATCTGGAGTGGTGACAACTTCGCCTGGTGCGCTCATTATTAAATCAACAGTATTACCAGGGGAAATCGGTATGGAATTGCTGCGTAAGGAGCTAAGTCACCTGCTGGGTGAGAAGTTAAGCCGTATTGAGTGCATTAGCGAACATGCGGAAACTGCACTTTGGTCGCTCTATGACAGCGGCGGTCACGCAATGCCGCTGCTCGCCAAAAGCTTTACCTCGCCGGGCCTGGCGACTCAGTTGGCCTGGAAAATGTCGATGCTGGCGCGTTCAGGCACCGTCCGCATGCCGGTGGTCTACGGCGTGTTGACTCACGAAGAACATCCTGGCCCGGACGTTTTACTGATGGAGCGCCTGCGAGGGGTTCCCGGTGAAGCACCAACCCGAACGCCTAACCGCTGGGAGCAGCTCAAAGACCAGATTGTTGAGGGGCTCTTAGCCTGGCATCGCGTGGACAGCAGCGGCTGTGTGGGAAACGTCGACAGCACTCAGGAAAACATCTGGCCGCACTGGTACCGCCAGCGAATCGAAGAGCTCTGGACTACGCTCAATCAGTACCAGAACACCGGGTTAACCATGCAGGATAAACGTATTCTGTTTCGTACCCGAGAATGTCTGCCGCGTATGTTCGAAGACTTCAGCGATAACTGCGTGCTTATTCACGGCAATTTTTCCCTTCGCAGCATGCTCAAGGATTCTCGTAGCGATCAATTGCTGGCGATGGTTAACCCCGGGGTTATGCTTTGGGCGCCGCGAGAATATGAGCTGTTTCGCCTGGCTGAGCCAGGTCAGGCCGAAAGCCTGCTTTGGCACTATTTGCAGCGCGCCCCGGTTGCCGAATCTTTCCTCTGGCGGCGCTGGCTATATGTGCTGTGGGATGAGGTAGCACACCTGCTGCAAACCGGCCGACTGAACCGGCCGGTGTTTGACAACGCCTCTAAGTCATTGCTGCCCTGGCTCTCCTGAAGGGCCTTTCAGCCACTGCCACAGGCGCCCGAGGGTTTCATAGCCCACGCGCTCGCTGTGCATCAGCCATACCGGGTCGGGGATAGCCTTTTCCCACGGATTCAGCGGAGAGGTTATCGCCAACTGGTTAGCCGGGGCAGGGAGAGGATGCAGCCCGGCCCGAGTGAAGAAGATCATCGCCCGTGGCAGGTGAGAAGCTGACGTCACCAGAATAAACGGCTGCTGGCCTATCAGCTTCGCGACGGCATGGGCTTCCTCTTCTGTGTCTTTTGGTGTGTCCAGCGTAATGATGTCGTCTCTGGCAACGCCGAGGCTTTCCGCAACCCTGGCACCAGCTTCTGCGGTACTGACGGGGTTGGTCATTGCTCTGGCTCCGGTAAAGATAAGTTTTGCCCCCGGATTGAGCTGTTTCAGACGAATCGCTTCGGCGAGTCGCGGTAAACTGTTGTCGATCAGATTTGAGCTGGGGGCCCAGTCCGGGTTCCAGGTATAACCGCCGCCCAGCACAACGATGTAGCGGGCGTTGTCTCCGTGTTGGCGAGTGGCGTAGGTGTCTTCGATAGGCTTTAGCATCCAGTCTGCGACGGGCTGCAGGCTAATCAGAAAAAGCACCAGCCAGCTGGCCGTGAGTAGCCTTTTGGCCGTTTTTTGCCAGCGGGTAAACCACAGCAGTGCCAGAGCCACGCCCATGGTTAACAGCAGGAATGGCAGGGGAAGCAGCAGCCCGCCAATGATTTTTTTCAGTATAAAAAGCATGAAATTCGGATCCTTTTTAACCATCCAGCAGGTAAACCCCCGTGATATTACACCAGATGGGTTCATTCTCGTCCCGCCTGTGCCAAAATAGCGGTTTTGTCAGATGACCTCTTTTGCCACGGAGCTGTACCCATGGGTGACCGCAATTTTGACGATATTGCCGAGAAGTTTTCGCACAATATCTATGGCACAACCAAAGGCCAGTTGCGGCAGGCGATTCTCTGGCTGGATCTGGATGCTTTTCTGGCGACACAGCCCGCAACCTTAAAGGTGTTGGACGCCGGCGGTGGGGAGGGGCAAACGGCCACCCGTTTTGCTGAGCGAGGGCATGAGGTCGTGCTTTGCGATGTGTCCGCCGAAATGATTGCGCGTGCAAAAATGCTCGCTCAGGAGAAAGGTGTGAGCGACAACATGCATTTTGTACAATCTGCCGCTCAGGATATGGCTCAACATTTGGAAAGCCCGGTTGATCTGATATTGTTTCATGCGGTGCTTGAGTGGGTCACCGATCCTCAGGCCGTGCTAAAAGCGCTTTGGGATTGTTTGCGTCCCGGCGGCACTTTGTCGCTAATGTTCTACAATGCAAACGGCCTGCTGATGCGAAACATGTTTGTCGGAAACTTCGAATATGTACTGCAGGGGATGAAAAAAAATAAGCGCAAAACCCTTTCGCCCGACAATCCGCTGCAGCCAGAACAGGTTTATCACTGGCTGGAGCAAATTGGCTGGCAAATTACCGGTAAAACCGGCGTGCGGGTGTTTCACGATTACCTGCGAGATAAACACAAACAACGAGATGGTTTTGACGATTTGCTGACGCTGGAGACGCGTTATTGTCGGCAGGAGCCGTTTATCAGTCTCGGCCGCTATATTCACGTAACCGCGTTTAAGCCGCAGAGCCAAGGATAAATTATGAGTGATTTTTCCCAGACAGTGCCTGAACTGGTTGCCTGGGCCAGGAAAAATGATTTTTCGATCTCGCTACCGACGGAGCGCCTGACGTTTTTGCTGGCCGTGGCCACCTTAAACGGCGAGCGCCTTGATGGCGAGCTGAGCGAGGGAGAGCTGATTGATGCGTTTCGTCACGTCAGCGATGGTTTTGAACAAACGAGCGAAACCATCAGCGTGCGCGCGAACAACGCCATCAACGATATGGTCCGTCAGCGTTTGCTCAATCGCTTTGTCAGCGAGCTAACCGAAGGCAATGCCATTTATCGCCTGACGCCTCTGGGGATTGGCATCACTGACTACTACATTCGCCAGCGTGAGTTTTCCACGCTGCGTCTGTCTATGCAGCTTTCTATCGTTGCGGGCGAGCTTAAGCGCGCCGCTGATGCGGCCGATGAAGATGGCGATGAATTTCACTGGCACCGCAATGTTTATGCGCCGCTCAAATATTCCGTGGCGGAGATTTTCGACAGTATCGATCTTACCCAGCGCATTATGGACGAGCAGCAGCAGCAGGTAAAAGATGACATTGCCCAACTGCTGAACAAAGACTGGCGGGCGGCGATTTCAAGCTGTGAACTGCTGTTGTCAGAGACATCCGGCACGCTACGTGAACTGCAGGATACGCTCGAAGCCGCGGGGGATAAGCTGCAGGCCAACCTGTTGCGCGTTCAGGACTCAACCCTGGGGCGCGACGATCTTCACTTTGTAGACCGCCTTGTGTTCGACCTGCAAAGCAAACTCGACCGCATTATCAGCTGGGGCCAGCAGGCCATTGACCTGTGGATTGGCTACGACCGCCACGTGCATAAATTTATCCGTACCGCTATCGATATGGATAAAAACCGCGTCTTTGCTCAGCGTCTGCGCCAGTCGGTGCAAAGCTACTTCGATGCGCCATGGGCGCTGACCTACTCCAGCGCCGATCGCCTGCTGGATATGCGTGACGAAGAGATGGCACTGCGGGATGAAGAGGTCACCGGCGAGTTGCCAAGTGAACTCGAGTTTGAAGAATTTAACGAAATTCGTGAACAGCTGGCGGCGCTGATTGAAGCGGCGCTGCAGGTCTACAAAACCCAACAAGCTCCTCTTGATTTGGGCGTTGTGGTACGTGACTACCTCGTGCAATACCCGCGCGCGCGTCACTTCGACGTGGCGCGTATTGTTGTAGACCAGGCGGTGCGTCTGGGCGTAGCGGAAGCGGATTTCACAGGATTGCCGGCTAAGTGGCAAACCATTAACGATTACGGAGCCAAGGTACAGGCGCATGTCATCAACAAATATTGAACAAGTGATGCCGGTTAAACTGGCACAGGCGCTGGCCAACCCTCTTTTTCCTGCGCTCGACAGCCAGCTGCGCGCCGGGCGTCATATTGGCCTCGAAGAGCTGGACAACCACGCCTTCTTGATGGATTTCCAGGAATATCTGGAAGAGTTTTACGCGCGCTATAACGTGGAACTCATCCGTGCGCCAGAAGGATTTTTCTATCTGCGTCCACGTTCCACCACGCTAATCCCTCGTTCTGTGCTCTCCGAGCTGGATATGATGGTGGGCAAAATTCTGTGCTACCTCTATCTCAGCCCGGAACGTCTGGCCAACGAAGGGATCTTCACCCAGCAGGAGCTTTATGACGAGCTGCTAACGCTGGCGGATGAAAACAAGCTGCTGAAGCTGGTGAACAACCGCTCCACCGGGTCCGACCTTGACCGACAAAAGCTGCAGGAGAAAGTGCGTGCTTCACTGACTCGCCTGCGCCGTCTCGGCATGATCTGGTTTATGGGCCACGACAGCAGTAAATTCCGCATCACCGAATCGGTCTTCCGCTTCGGCGCCGATGTGCGCACCGGCGATGACCCGCGCGAAGCTCAGCTGCGCATGATTCGCGACGGCGAAGCCATGGCGGTCGAAAGTCGCCTGCAGCTCAATGATGAGAGCGATGAGCCACAACCAGGACTGGATAACGCGGAGGATGAACAAGAATGATTGAACGCGGAAAATTTCGCTCGCTGACGCTGGTTAACTGGAACGGTTTCTTCGCGCGTACCTTCGATCTCGATGAGCTGGTCACCACGCTTTCCGGGGGCAACGGGGCGGGTAAGTCCACCACTATGGCGGCTTTCGTCACGGCGCTTATCCCGGACTTAACCTTGCTGCACTTCCGCAACACCACGGAGGCGGGGGCCACCTCAGGCTCTCGCGATAAAGGTCTTCACGGCAAGCTGAAAGCCGGCGTGTGTTACTCCACGCTGGACGTCATCAACTCGCGCCATCAGCGCGTTGTAGTGGGGGTTCGTCTGCAGCAGGTCGCCGGGCGCGACCGTAAAGTCGATATTAAACCCTTTGCAATTCAGGGCTTGCCAACCTCGATTCAGCCGACGCAGTTACTGACTGAAACGCTGAATGAACGTCAGGCTCGCGTACTCAGCCTGCAGGAGCTTAAGGATAAAGTTGAAGCCATTGAAGGCGTGCAGTTCAAACAGTTCAACTCCATTACCGACTACCACTCGCTGATGTTCGATCTGGGCATTGTTGCCCGTCGCCTGCGCAGCGCCGCAGACCGTAGCAAATACTATCGCCTGATTGAAGCCTCGCTGTACGGCGGTATTTCCAGCGCGATCACCCGTTCTCTGCGTGATTACCTGCTGCCGGAAAACGGCGGCGTGCGTAAAGCCTTCCAGGACATGGAAGCGGCGCTGCGTGAAAACCGCATGACGCTGGAAGCGATTCGCGTCACCCAGTCCGACCGTGATTTGTTTAAGCACTTAATCTCGGAAGCGACTGACTATGTGGCGGCAGACTACATGCGCCACGCCAACGAACGACGTATCCACCTGGATAAAGCGCTGGAATTTCGTCGCGAACTGTTGATTAGCCGCCAGCAGCTGGCCGCCGAACAATATAAGCACGTTGATATGGCGCGCGAGCTGGGTGAACACAGCGGTGCGGAAGGCGATCTGGAAACGGATTACCAGGCCGCAAGCGATCACCTGAATCTGGTGCAAACGGCGATTCGCCAGCAGGAAAAGATCGAGCGCTACGAAGCTGACCTCGACGAGCTGCAAATTCGTCTTGAAGAGCAAAATGAGATCGTTGCCGAAGCGCACGAGCAGCAGGAAGAAAACGAGGCCCGGGCCGAAGCCGCCGAGCTGGAAGTGGATGAGCTGAAGAGTCAGCTTGCCGATTACCAGCAGGCGCTGGACGTGCAGCAGACCCGCGCTATTCAGTATCAGCAGGCGCTTCAGGCGCTGGAGCGTGCTCGTGAGCTTTGCCATCTGCCGGATTTAACCGCCGACAGCGCCGATGAATGGCTGGACACTTTCAAAGCGAAAGAGATCGAGGCAACCGACAAGCTGCTGTCTCTTGAACAGAAAATGAGCGTGGCTCAGGCGGCGCATAGCCAGTTCGAACATGCTTACCAACTGGTAACGGCGATCAGTGGCCCGGTGAGCCGCAGCGAAGCCTGGGACACCGCGCGTGAATTACTGCGCGACAGTAGCAACCAGCGCCATCTGGCCGAACAGGTCCAGCCGCTGCGTATGCGTCTCAACGAGCTGGAACAGCGCCTGCGAGAACAGCAGGAAGCTGAGCGCTTGCTCGCTGACTTCTGTAAACGCCAGGGCAAACAGTTCGATCCGGAAGAGCTTGAAGCGCTGCATGAGGAGCTGGAAGAGCGCATCGGCGCGCTGCAGCAAACCGTAGCCGAAGCAAGCGAGCAGCGCATGGCGCTGCGTCAGGAGCTGGAACAAATTCAGGCCAGCATCAAAACGCTGAACCTGCGCGCGCCAAGATGGATTGCGGCGCAAACCAGCCTGACTCAGCTGTGCGAGCAAAGCGGCGAGCAGTTCGAAGCCAGCCAGCAGGTGACTGAGTACATGCAGCAACTGCTGGAGCGCGAGCGCGAATCCACCGTTGAGCGTGACGAAGTCGGGGCGCGTAAACGTGCCGTAGATGACGAAATCGAACGTCTCAGCCAGCCTGGCGGTGCCGAAGACCCGCGCCTCAACGCGCTGGCCGAACGTTTTGGCGGCGTGCTGCTGTCTGAAATTTATGACGATATCGGTCTCGAAGATGCACCGTACTTCTCCGCGCTGTATGGTCCATCCCGTCACGCCATCGTGGTGCCCGATCTTTCTTTAGTACGCGAACAGCTGGAAAATCTGGAAGATTGCCCGGAAGACCTGTACCTGATTGAAGGGGACCCGTCTTCGTTCGATGACAGCGTGTTTACCGTTGAAGAGATGGGTACGGCGGTACTCGTCAAAACCGCTGAACGTCAGTGGCGCTATTCGCGTCTGCCGGAGCTGCCGCTGTTTGGCCGTGCCGCGCGTGAAAACCGCCTTGAAGCGTTGCATAACGAACGTGAGTCACTGGCCGAGCGCTTCGCCACGCTTTCTTTCGATGTGCAGAAAAACCAGCGCCTGCACCAGTCGTTTAGCCGCTTTATCGGCCAGCATCTGGGCGTGGCGTTTGAAGACGATCCTGAGGCGGAAATTCGCCACCTCAACAGCCGTCGCGGCGAGATTGAGCGGGCGATCAACAACCACGAAAATGACAATCAGCAGCAGCGCCAGCAGTTTGAGCAGGCAAAAGAGGGCGTGGCCCAGCTTAACCGCCTGTTGCCGCGCATTAGCCTGCTGAATGACGAAACGCTGGCCGATCGCTGCGATGAAATCCAGGAGCGCCTGGATGAAGCCGAAGAATCAGCTCGCTTTATTCACCAGCACGGCAACCAGTTAATCAAACTGGAAGGCGTTGCCAGCGTGCTGCAGAGCGACCCTGAACAGTTCGAGCAGCTTAAAGACGACTACGCTCACGCGCAGCAAATACAGCGTGATGCCCGTCAGCGCGCGTTTGCGCTGACCGAAGTCGTGCAGCGTCGCGCCCACTTCAGCTACAGCGATTCTGCCGCTATGCTGGACGGCAACAGCGACCTGAATGAGAAGCTGCGCCAGCGTCTGGAACAGGCTGAAGTGGAGCGAACGCGTTCCCGTGAAGCGCTGCGCCAGCATGCCCAGCAGCTGGGTCAGTACAACCAGCTTCTGGCGTCGCTGAAAAGTTCGTTTGATACCAAAAAAGAACTGCTGACGGATCTGCATAAAGAGCTGCAGGATATCGGCGTTCGTGCAGATACCGGGGCTGAGGAAAGAGCTCGTGCGCGCCGCGATGAGCTGCATACCGCGCTCAGCAACAACCGCTCGCGCCGTAATCAGCTTGAGAAGCAGCTGACTTACTGCGAAGCGGAGATGAACAACCTGACCCGCAAGCTGAAGCAGCTGGAGCGTAGTTACTTTGAAATGCGCGAGCAGGTTGTGACGGCGAAAGCAGGCTGGTGCGCCGTCATGCGTATGGTGAAAGACAACGGCGTTGAGCGCCGCCTGCATCGTCGTGAGCTGGCTTATCTCTCCGGGGACGATCTGCGCTCCATGTCGGATAAGGCGTTGGGTGCACTGCGCCTGGCGGTGGCCGACAACGAACATCTGCGTGACGTACTTCGTCTGTCGGAAGATCCTAAGCGCCCTGAACGTAAGATCCAGTTCTTCGTCGCGGTTTATCAGCATCTGCGCGAGCGTATTCGCCAGGACATCATTCGTACCGACGATCCGGTTGAAGCCATCGAGCAGATGGAAATTGAACTGAGTCGCCTGACGGAAGAGCTGACTTCACGCGAGCAGAAACTGGCGATCAGCTCCCGCAGCGTGGCGAACATCATTCGCAAGACGATCCAGCGCGAGCAGAACCGTATTCGCATGCTCAACCAGGGCCTGCAAAGCGTCTCCTTCGGTCAGGTGAAGAGCGTTCGTCTGAACGTCAACGTGCGCGAGGCTCACGCAACGCTGCTGAACGTACTTTCCGAGCAGCATGAGCAGCATCAGGATCTGTTCAACAGCAATCGCCTGACCTTCTCCGAAGCGTTAGCGAAGCTTTATCAGCGCCTTAACCCGCAGATCGACATGGGCCAGCGCACGCCGCAGACCATCGGCGAAGAGCTGCTGGATTACCGTAACTACCTGGAAATGGAAGTTGAGGTAAACCGTGGTTCAGACGGCTGGCTGCGTGCAGAGAGCGGGGCGTTGTCCACCGGGGAAGCTATCGGGACCGGGATGTCTATCCTGGTGATGGTTGTTCAGAGCTGGGAAGATGAGTCGCAGCGCCTGCGTGGGAAAGACATTTCCCCTTGCCGCCTGCTGTTCCTTGACGAAGCGGCGCGACTGGATGCCAAGTCCATCGCCACGCTGTTTGAGCTGTGTGAACGTCTGGAAATGCAATTAATTATTGCGGCTCCAGAAAACATCAGCCCGGAAAAAGGCACCACCTATAAGCTGGTGCGTAAGGTCTTCCAGAACAGCGAGCACGTTCACGTTGTTGGCCTGCGTGGCTTTGCAGCCCCGGCGCTGCCAGAGCCGCAGCAGGGTTCGGAAACGGCTGACGCCTCGTAAACCAGCGCTACTGGATGCGATATTATCAAGCGGGCTAAGGCCCGCTTTTTCTTTGTCGCGAACAGTCTTAATCTTTAATTTTCTTTACATTTTGTCAGGCAAATGGTTTTTACTGTTTATATACTAGTGGTGAATACTTCCCGCCTTTGACGGTGAGCACAGTAATAAACAGGGGGCAAGGGATGTTGCTTAGAAAAGCTAAAGATTTTCGATTATCGGCAGTCGGTTACTGCCTGGCGCTCAGTTTCGCTCCGCTGTTTGTGGCCCAGGCCGACGAGCCTGCCGTCGTTCCCTCCGACAGTTCTGCTTTCCAGACCGATCGGCCCACGGAACTCAATCAGCCTTTGGCGCAGTCTACGGCGACGGCCACGATGGCCGGAACTTTGCCAACAAACACCTCCACGATGTCGGCGGCACAAAGCCGGTCGCAGCTTATTGCGGGCCTGCCTGCGGGCTACACGCCGGTTTATCTCAACGCCCTGTCGGCCTTCTATGCTGCGCGTGACATGAAGCCGATGTGGGAAAACCGCGATGCGGTTAAGGCCTTTCAGCAACAGCTGGCGGAAGTGGCCATTGCCGGAATACAGCCGCAGTTTAACCAGTGGGTTGAGCTGTTGACCGATCCCGCAGTGACCGGTATGGCACGCGATGTGGTGCTTTCCGACGCCATGATGGGTTACCTGCAGTTCGTTTCGGGCATCCCGATTGACGGCAATCGCTGGCTTTATAGCAGCACGCCTTACAAGTTAAAAACGCCGCCCCTGTCGGTGATTAACCAGTGGCAGGTCGCCGTTGATCAGGGCTCTCTGGTGAACTTTATCGACAGCCTTGCGCCTCAGCATCCGCAGTATGCCCAGCTGCATCAGTCGCTGATTCATCTGTTGGCTGATACCCGTCCGTGGCCGCAGATGGCCGGCAAAGAGACATTAAGGCCAGGGCAGTGGAGCAACGACGTGGGGGCGCTGAGAGAAATTCTTGCCCGAACCGGAATGCTTCAGGACAAGCCATCGGGGGTGACCAGCGTGGCTGATGTCACCGTAAGCCCGTCCGCGATTAACGTCGAGGACGCGTCTCCTCAGGCTGGCAAGAAAAAATCTCAGGTTGCCGCCCGCGGCGTTTATAGCCGAGATCTGGTCGATGGCGTGAAACGCTTCCAGCAATGGCAAGGGTTAGGCTCGGACGGTGCGATTGGCCAACTGACGCGCGACTGGCTTAACGTCACGCCTCAGCAGCGTGCAGCCCTGGTAGCATTGAATATTCAACGTTTACGCCTGCTGCCGGATAAACTTGAGACCGGCATTATGGTGAACATTCCTAACTATTCGCTGGTGTATTACCTTAACGGGAACGAGGCGCTGGCTTCTCGCGTTATCGTTGGGCGCCCGGATCGTAAAACCCCGATGATGAGCAGCGCGCTGAACAACGTTGTGGTTAACCCACCGTGGAACGTGCCGCCAACGCTGGCGCGAAAAGATATTTTGCCAAAGGTTCGCCAGAATCCGGGTTACCTGGAACAGCACGGCTATAGCGTGATTCGCGGCTGGAGCAACAATGCGGAGATGATCGATCCGTGGCGCGTAGACTGGTCGACGATCACCGAGAATAATCTGCCGTTCCGCTTCCAGCAGAAGCCCGGCACGCAGAACTCGCTTGGACGCTACAAGTTTAATATGCCGAGTTCTGACGCCATCTACCTGCATGACACGCCCAATCATAACCTCTTCCAGAAGGATGCAAGGGCGCTGAGTTCAGGCTGTGTACGCGTCAACAAGGCGTCTGAGCTGGCAAATATGCTGCTGCAGGATGCCGGATGGAATGATTCCCGTATATCCAGTACCTTGCAGGAAGGGAACACTAAATACGTCAATATCCGGCATAACATTCCGGTTAATCTCTACTATCTGACCGCATTTGTCGGAAAAGATGGCCGCACCGAATTTCGTACAGATATTTACAATTATGATCTCACCGCGCGATCTGGCGCACAAAACCTCGCAAAAGCCGGGTTATTAATCCGCTAAACGCAACATTTCTAATGAATTAGTGGTCGTATAAAATGTAAAACGCAGCCGGGCCCTCTGCAGGGCCCGCCGTTGCTGGGTTTTATCGTGCCTTGACTCCCCGGATTCGGGCAGTTATGGTGCGATGGCTGTGCGCAAAAGTGCATATTAAACCATCATTTTATTACCTGTAGACCTGGATATCATGGACAAATTTGACGCTAATCGCCGCAAGCTACTGGCTTTGGGGGGCGTGGCTTTCGGTGCCGCTCTCATGCCTTTGCCGTCGTTTGCCACCCTCTCGACACCACGCCCGCGTATTTTGACTCTCAATAACCTGCATACTGGAGAGTCACTGAAAGCTGAGTTTTTTGATGGCAGAGGCTATATTCAGGATGAATTAGCAAGGCTTAATCATTTCTTCCGGGACTACCGGGCGAACAAGATTAAATCCATCGATCCTTCCCTGTTCGACCAACTCTATCGCCTGCAGGGGCTTTTGGGGACTAACAAACCGGTCCAGCTGGTTTCTGGCTACCGTTCCATCGACACCAATAATGAACTCCGTGCTCACAGCCGAGGTGTGGCGAAAAAAAGCTACCACACCAAAGGCCAGGCGATGGATTTCCATATTGAAGGCGTTTCGTTAAGCAATATTCGCAAAGCAGCATTATCTATGCGGGCAGGTGGTGTAGGATACTACCCCAGCAGCGACTTTGTGCATATTGATACCGGGCCGGTAAGGCACTGGTAAAACAACGGAATCCGGCTTTGTTGTCGGTAATGGAGCAGCATGAACTATCACATTATTCCGGTCACGGCTTTTGCCCAGAACTGTTCTCTTATTTGGTGCGAGGAAACGCAGCAGGCAGCGCTGGTGGATCCCGGCGGCGATGCGGCGCGCATTAAGCAAGAAGTGGCGCAAAAAGGCGTGCAGATTAGCCAAATTCTGTTGACGCATGGTCATCTCGATCACGTCGGCGCGGCGGCTGAGCTGGCGGCACATTACGGCGTGCCCGTTGTGGGGCCGGAAAAAGAAGATGAGTTCTGGCTGCAGGGACTGCCGCAGCAAAGCCGGATGTTTGGCCTCGACGAGTGTCAGCCTTTGACGCCGGACCGCTGGTTAAACGAAGGGGAATGTGTTTCCGTAGGGAATGTAACTTTACAGGTGTTGCATTGTCCGGGGCATACGCCTGGTCATATCGTTTTCTTCGATGCGGCCTCTCGTTTACTGGTTTCGGGCGATGTTATCTTTAAAGGCGGAGTGGGGCGCAGCGATTTCCCGCGTGGTGACCATGCGGCGTTGATTGATTCGATCAAACGTAAGCTGCTGCCGCTGGGGGATGATGTGACCTTTATTCCCGGCCACGGCCCAATGTCTACGCTGGGTTACGAGCGCCTGCATAATCCGTTTTTGCAGGATGAGCAGCCGGTCTGGTAAAACGGGTTTCAAATAAAAAAAGAGCCGCTTATGCGGCTCTTTTGCTATGCGTGGTGATTACAGCACGGCAACGATGGCTTCGCACAGCGGCGCCATGTTATCCGGCGTCATGCCCGCCACGTTAACGCGGCCAGATGCGACGGCGTAAACGCCGAACTCTTCACGCAGGCGGAGAACCTGTTCTTTGGTCAGGCCGCTGAACGAGAACATCCCGTTCTGGTTAATGATGAAGCTGAAGTCGCGGTTGGCGCCTTTCTCCTGCAGGGTATTCACAAACAGCTGACGCATGCGGTGAATACGCTGACGCATATCGGTCAACTCTTGTTCCCACATGGTACGCAGCGCGTCGTTGCTCAGAATAGTCGCCACAACGGAGGCACCGTGTGCTGGTGGGTTGGAGTAGTTGGCACGAATAACCGATTTCACCTGGCTGAATGAACGGTCAGCGGTGTCGGCATCGGCGGCAACCAGTGTGAAAGCACCCACGCGTTCGTTATACAAACCGAAGTTCTTGGAGTAGGAGCTGGCCACCAGCAGTTCTTTGTGACCGGCTGCGAAAAGACGCAGGCCTTCGGCATCTTCTTCCAGGCCACGAGCAAAGCCCTGGTAAGCAAAGTCAAACAGCGGCAGCCAGCCTTTGGCCAGCGACATCTCCGCCAGCGTTTTCCACTGTTCGGCGGTAGGATCGATCCCGGTTGGGTTATGGCAGCAGCCGTGGAACAGCACCACGTCACCGGCTTCCGCCGCCTGCAGGCTGGCCACCAGGCCATCAAAGTCCAGGCTGTGATTTTCCGCATCGTAATAGGCGTACTCTTTCACTTCCAGGCCAGCGGCGTTAAACACGCTTTTGTGGTTAGGCCAGCTTGGGTTGCTTACCCAGACGCGTTTTACTGAGGTGTTTTTCGCCAGGAAATCAGCGGCAACGCGCAGCGCACCGGTCCCGCCTGGGGTTTGTGCCGTACGGGCGCGTTTGTCGGCAATAAGCGCGTTGTTTTTGCCGAACAGCAGCTCTTGCGTGCAGCGGCCAAACTCTGGAATACCATCAATGCCCAGATAGTTTTTGGTGGTCTCATTTTCCAGCAGATAAAGTTCAGCTTTCTTCACGCTGGTCAGGACAGGGGTTTTACCGGTCTCGTCCTTATAGACCCCGATGCCGAGGTTAATTTTGGTTGGACGGTCGTCGGCGCGAAACAGGTCAGCCAGACCAAGTATAGGATCGGCAGGGGCAGCGGTAATGTTCTCAAACATGACGGGTTCCATTAGTGATATCGGGGGAAATCGCTTTCAGGTTAACTGCTGTTTTACGAATTGCCAACCGTTTGCGACAAAAAGAGACGGTTAGCGATAACATCGGGTTTATTCTACTTTTTTGCCATAAAAAAACAGGGCCGAAGCCCTGTTTTTAAACATTTCAGACAAACAAATGGCTGAAATTAGAACTGGTAAACGATACCAACCGCAACGGTGTCGTCTGAGCCAACGCCCAGCTTGTTGTTTTTGTCCAGCTGGTTGATCTGGTAGTCAACGTAGGTAGACATGTTTTTGTTGAAGTAGTAGGTCGCGCCGATATCAATGTAGTTGATGTAGTCTTCGCTGCCGATACCTTCAACATCTTTCGCTTTAGATTTGTAGTAAGCGATGGATGGACGCAGGCCGAAATCGAACTGGTACTGTGCCACAACGGAGAAGTCCTGAGTTTTGTTCAGGAAGCCGTCGGTACCGTTGATGGTCAGACGGGTAGCGTTACGGCTTTCACCGTACAGCGCGGCCAGGTAGATGTTGTTCGCGTCATATTTCAGACCGGTAGCCCACTGCTCAGCTTTAGCGCCGTGACCGTAAGTCAGAGTCTGCTGAGTGTTGGTGCGGTCTGCCGCGCCGTATGCACCTACGATGCCGAAGCCATCAACGGTGTAGCTTGCGGAGCTCGCCCAGCCGTCGCCGTTAGAGCGGGTTGGGTTACCATCACGATCGTTTTTACCCAGGTACTGAACGCCGAAGTCCAGACCGTCAACCAGGCCGAAGAAGCTGTGGTTACGGTAAGTGGCCAGGCCGCCGTTACGACCGGAGAAGAAGTTGTCGCTGTTGCCGGTATCGCCACCGAACTCTGGCAGCATGTCGGTCACGCCGATTGCATCATAAACCAGACCGTAGTTACGGCCGTAGTCGAAGGAACCTGCGTCACCGAATTTCAGACCTGCGAAGGCCAGACGGGTTTTGTTCCCTTTCTGAGCATCAGCACCTTCAGAGTTGTTACCCTGGAAGTTGTATTCCCACTGGCCGTAACCGGTCAGTTGGCTGTTAATCTGAGTTTCGCCTTTGAAGCCAAGACGGGCGTAAGTTTTGTCGCCGTTACCCTGAGCGTTAACACCGTTGTCTTTAGCAAAATAGTGCAGACCTACCGCTTTGCCGTACAGGTCTACTTTGTTGCCGTCTTTGTTGTAGATTTCTGCAGCGTTAGCTGCACCGGCTACCAGCAGAGCAGGGATAACCACTGCCAGAATATTGCGCTTCATCATTATTTATTACCCTCATTGTGGTTTTTATGGACACCTGCCACTGCCGTCAATAATTCTTTACGGAACTATTGATGATAGTTTGGTGTCTTTCTGTATCTGTCAGGCATCTTTCCATCCATGAAACCGTTTCGCTAGCCTGAAAGTGCTACAAATGCGCACATTGAGTTTCAAAAAGAAAATATGTGTAACTAAATATTAATTTTAGGGAACTTTGTGAACCATTTCAAATTTCATTCTTAGCGCAACAAAAATGCTTCGCTTGTTAACATATATATATGAATTACTTATGTTTAATCCGCATAAGCTCAGTGAATGGGTATTTCTTGCTCACAATTGTTCATTTTTTGACTTGTTTTTGGATGTCCAGATGTCTGTGTGAAAAGTGAACGATTGTGCTATGCCCAGCACCGATTTGAAATGCGAGCAAACTTAAGCGCAATTTTTGTTAAAGAGTGTGAGATAGAAACAGTTGGTAACCGGGTAGTCGGGAATGGAGGTTGAAATTGACGTTTGCTTAATGAGCGTTGAAGAAAATAGACCTTTTATTCTCAAATGTAAAAAAGGCCAGCGGAGAGCTGGCCTTTGGTTTTGTTGGCTTAGAAGCTGGCGTTACGCGGGGTACGTGGGAACGGAATCACGTCACGCACGTTCTGAACGCCGGTAACATAGGCGATCAGACGCTCAAAGCCCAGGCCGAAACCGGAATGCGGCACGGTGCCGTAGCGGCGTAGGTCGCGGTACCACCAGTAATCTTCTTTATTCAGACCCATTTCAGCCATGCGCGCATCCAGCACATCCAGACGTTCTTCACGCTGGGAACCACCGATGATTTCACCGATGCCTGGCGCCAGGACGTCCATCGCGGCAACGGTCTTACCGTCTTCGTTAAGGCGCATATAGAAAGCTTTGATGTCTTTCGGGTAGTTTTTCACCACCACCGGTGCCTTGAAGTGCTGCTCGGCCAGGTAACGCTCGTGCTCGGAGGAGAGATCGACGCCCCAGTAAACCGGGTTTTCGAACTTATGCCCACAGTTCAGCAAGATGTCGACCGCATCGGTGTAGTTCACCTGGGCGAAGTCTGCGGAGATGAAGCGTTCGAGGCGCTCAATGGCCTCTTTGTCTACGCGCTCGGCAAAGAACTTCATGTCATCCATGCGTTCTTCCAGAACAGCCTTAAAGACGTACTTGAGCATCGCTTCGGCCAGACCGGCAACGTCGTCCAAATCGGCAAAGGCAACTTCCGGTTCCAGCATCCAGAATTCCGCCAGGTGGCGGCTGGTGTTGGAGTTTTCTGCACGGAAGGTTGGCCCGAAGGTATAAACCTTGGACAGCGCGCTCGCGTAGGTTTCGCCGTTCAGCTGGCCGGAAACGGTCAGGAAGGCTTCTTTCCCGAAGAAGTCTTTATCAAAATCGACTTTGCCTTCTGCGGTGCGAGGCAGGTTTTCCAGATCCAGCGTTGAAACGCGGAACATCTCACCGGCACCTTCGGTGTCCGAAGCGGTGATCAGCGGAGTAGAGACCCAGAAATAACCGTTTTCATGGAAGAAGCGATGCAGCGCCTGAGCCAGCGTGTGACGAACGCGAGCCACGGCACCAATCATGTTGGTACGCGGACGCAGGTGAGCAACTTCGCGGAGGTATTCGATGCTGTGGCGTTTGGCCGCCATCGGGTAAGTATCCGGATCGTCAACCCAGCCGGTCACTTCAACTTTGGTAGCCTGAAGTTCGAATGCCTGGCCCTGGCCCTGAGACTCGACCACCTTGCCGGTCACAATCACGGAGCAGCCGGTGGTCAGGCGCAGCACGTCTTCATTGTAATTGGGCAGAGAATTATTAATGACGGCCTGTACAGGATCAAAGCAGGAACCGTCGTAGACGGCGAGGAAGGAGATACCAGCTTTTGAATCTCTTCGAGTACGTACCCACCCGCGCACGGTGACTTCGCTGTCAACGGCGGCACGGCCCTGGAGTACGTCGGCTACAGGCACAACGCTCATAGTTTTCTCTCTATTAAATGGTCAATGACAAAAAAAATAGTAACCCACAGATGGGGGTTATCTATGTTACCTGTCGCGCGCCATCAGACAAGCAGAATTCGCGTTGCTGATGAAGAAATAAAGGAATGAGAGAAGGGCGGTGAATAGCGAAGCGGCTATTCACCGATTATCGCTGAATCAGCTGGCTTTTTTAACCAGCGGAAGGTCAAAGGCTTTGCGCAGTGCCCGAACAAAGGCTTTGTCGTGGCAGATGGTTTTTCCCGGGCTATCCGAAAGCTTAGCCACCGGCTTACCGTTGCACTCCACGAGCTTAATCACGATGTTCAGCGGCTTAACCTGTGGAATGTCGCAGGTCAGGCGGGTGCCGATACCAAAGCTGAGGTTAACCCGGGATGAGAAGCGGCGGTACAGCTCCACGGCTTTGTTTAAATCCAGGTTATCGGAAAATACCAACACTTTGCTTAACGGATCGATACCCAGCTTCTGGTAGTGGGCAATGGCTTTTTCTCCCCACTCAACCGGGTCACCTGAATCGTGGCGTAGCCCCTGGTAGCGCGTGGCAAACTCCTTGCCGAAATCACGCAGGAAGGCATCCATGGTGATGCAGTCAGTCAGGGCTATTCCTAGCTGGTCGGGATATTCGTCCAGCCAGGCCTGCAGCGCTGCACGTTGGCTGTTAGCCAGGTCCGGGCTTATCTGCTGATGCGCCTGGAACCACTCGTGGGCCTGGGTGCCCATCGGCGTAAGATCAAGCCGGCGGGCCAGATCGTAGTTGCTGGTGCCGATAAACCACGGCTCCTGCTTGAGGCGCTCGACAATCGCCTGCTGCACTTCCCGAGAGAAACGGCGGCGGGTGCCGAAGTCCATCAGGCGGAAATGGGAAAGATCCAGCCCGGCGGTCAGTGTGTTAAATTCCTGCAGCTTAGTTTCCAGGTGATCCAGCGCCATTTTTGGCGTCACGCCGGGGGCGCGATGCTGGTGAACGACTTCACTGATTACCGCCAGCAGGGGAACTTCCCACATGATGACTTCCCGCCAGGGGCCACTTAGGCGGATATCCAGGTGACCATGATTATTGGTCACCTGAACCTGAGCAGGGTCATAGCGGAATTCACGCAGCCAGTCGAGGTAATCGGCTTTGAAAAAGGGCAGGCTTTTCAGCCAGTGAAATTCTTCGTCGCTGAGGCGCAGGTGCTGCATAGCCGCGACCTGCTCACGAATAGCCTCGGCATGAATGCCCAGCAGGTCGTCGCCGCGGCAGCGGAATTCCGCTGCGACATTTACGTCGTAATAGCGGTGATAAACCGCTTGCTGCATATGAAGCTTATAGGCGTCAGTATCCAGAAGCGTTTGCAAAATCGGGGAAGCGTGTCGTGTCATGGCGCGTTTCAGCATCCTCTCACAGGAGCGTTTCCATCAGTCCGGGCAAATTAAGACGCGGGAGTATACCCTGATTATCTGTTTATTGAAGCAGGATCACAACATTAGACGGGCAGGCTCTGGGGCAGTTTATGAAATGTTTAGCGCTATAATAGAGTTCAATACATTGAATTAAATGGTGTTTAGAGTACTAAACAAAACGTGCGACATCCTTTTCTCGGTGAAATCACCGGCGGCGAATGGCCGCCGATGTTTACTGGCAGCTAACGAATGCGAAGACTGCCGTTCTCCGCTTTTTCACGCAGGGTGTGATTCAGCGATTGAAGTTGCTCGAGCGTCATCCTGCCCATATTCGTTGTGCCTGACCCGAGCAGCGCGTGACTGAATCTGGCGAGTGCGGATGCATCCAGATACAGCGCCTTCAGCCCGTGCTGTTTTTTTTCATTCGGGGTTGGGTTGATACGAATCAGCGCGTCTTTCGGTAACGCGACGTTTTGTACCTTACAGGCAAGCGTGAGCGTGGCAAGATCGGCCAGGGATTTCACTTCAATTTCTTTGAGCTTGCCGCCGTTAGCTGTCCCGCTCAGGGGATGGTTTTCAGCCTGGTAGTTAAACATCGAGGCGGTGTTGCTCAACGAATTATGGATGGTATGGGTTTTCAGGTTGTTCACTTTACTGAAGCCAAACACCAGCGGCAGGGTTTGCCCATCGTTGAGCAGATTCAGGAACGGTAATTTTCCGCCGATCATTTCATTTTCAATGCGCTTAAAGGCGTTACCGATCAGTTTCCGCGTTTGTTCCCCGGAAGGCGGGTGGCTGTTATCCACGAATTTGATATGCGCCGGGACGCCGGTTTGCTGCAGGATTTGCTCCGGCGTTTCCTTTTTTAGGCGATAGCCGTTATTCGACAAAAGACGCACCAGGCTGTCATACACCGCCTCTTCCAAATTATTGCTGCTTTTTAGCGTCAGCGTTGAGGCTGGGAAATGGCTGGCAGAAGAAGCATGATTAATGGCTTTGCTCAGCACGTACAGGTTCGAGCGCGTCTCCACCGTGGTGGGCTTGATGCCCAGTCCTTTGGCGTACACGCGCGGTTTCTGGCGAAGGTTCTCACGCGTTTCAAATTTGTTGCTCGACTCCCGAGTTCGATCTGAGAAAAACACTTTTCCCTCCAGCGACTGTGAACCGCCTTTAGGATCGTTCACGCCGCCTTTCAGCGCGCCGCTGCGCAATATTTCAAAGCCCCAGGGAGAGCCATGAAAAGCTTCCGGCTTGATATAGCCCGACGGCGCACTGGGATTCAGCGAAGCCAAAAGGCTGTGGTAAAGCCGCGCCCGCGTAGTGCCGTCAATATCACGGCGGTTAGCCAGCGCATCCAGCGGTGAGTTTCCATGCTGGTCCAGAGCGACGGGTTTATAACCCTGCTGCCTTAGCTTCTGGATGGTAGCAATATCGTTTTGGGCAACGGCCTGATGAAAAGCCATGGGGCCGGAAGGAGGAATACGCATATTAAGTTCTCTCAGGAGGAAGGGGCTGCATTGAGTGGCGTAGGAAAAGGAAGAGTTCCGTGCCGGAAGGTGCAGGAGAGAAAGCGTAATACCGCATAAAGCGGTAAAAAATTTGGGCTATCGGCCGCCAAAGATGAAGATTCTGCGTAGCAACATTCCGGCAACAGGAATAGACTGAAGTTCGTTATCTTACGGACGATGTATAAGGTTTTTTATGACACAACAGCCACAAGCCAAATATCGCCACGACTATCGCGCGGCGGATTATACGATAACCGATATCGATTTGACCTTTGACCTTGATGCCGCAAAAACTCAGGTCACCGCAGTCAGCAAAATTGTCCGTCAGGGCGAAGCGGGCGCTCCGCTGCATCTTGATGGTGAAGACCTCACGCTGGTTTCCATTGCCGTAAACGGTAGCGCCTGGCCGCACTATCGCCAGGAAGATGGCGCGCTCATTCTGGAGCAGGTTCCTGACGCCTTCACGCTGACGATTGTGAACGAAATTAGCCCGGCAACCAACACCGCGCTTGAAGGGCTGTATCAATCCGGGGAAGCGTTATGTACCCAATGTGAAGCTGAAGGCTTCCACCACATCACCTGGTACCTGGACCGCCCAGACGTCCTGGCGCGCTTCACGACCAAAGTCATCGCCGACAAAAACAAATATCCGTATCTGCTGGCTAACGGCAACCGCATTGCCGAAGGCGAGCTGGAAAATGGCCGTCACTGGGTGCAGTGGCAGGATCCGTTCCCAAAACCTTGCTACCTGTTTGCGCTGGTGGCGGGTGATTTTGACGTCCTGCGCGACAGCTTCAAAACCCGTTCCGGCCGTAACGTTGCGCTGGAGCTGTTTGTTGACCGCGGGAATCTGGATCGCGCTGACTGGGCGATGACCTCGCTGAAGGCGTCCATGAAGTGGGATGAAACCCGTTTCGGCCTGGAGTATGACCTCGACATCTATATGATCGTCGCCGTCGACTTCTTCAATATGGGGGCGATGGAAAACAAAGGGCTGAATATCTTCAACTCGAAGTATGTCCTGGCCCGCGCCGAAACTGCGACTGACAAAGACTACCTCGACATTGAACGCGTCATCGGCCACGAGTATTTCCACAACTGGACCGGTAACCGCGTCACCTGCCGCGACTGGTTCCAGCTGAGCCTGAAAGAGGGGTTAACCGTCTTCCGTGACCAGGAGTTCAGCTCCGACCTGGGGTCTCGCGCAGTTAACCGTATTCAAAACGTGCGTACCATGCGCGCGATGCAGTTCGCCGAAGACGCCAGCCCGATGGCGCACCCGATCCGTCCGGACAAAGTTATCGAAATGAATAACTTCTATACCCTGACGGTGTATGAGAAGGGCTCAGAAGTGATTCGTATGCTGCACACGCTGCTGGGCGAAGAAAACTTCCAGAAGGGCATGCAGCTTTACTTTGAACGCCATGACGGCAGCGCGGCGACCTGCGATGACTTCGTGCAGGCGATGGAAGATGCGTCCAACGTTGACCTGTCTCATTTCCGCCGCTGGTACAGCCAGGCCGGGACGCCGGTTGTCACCGTGCGTGACGACTACAACCCGGAAACTGAGCACTACACGCTGACTATCAGCCAGATGACGCCGCCGACCGCTGAACAGCAGGAAAAACACCCGCTGCATATCCCGTTTGATATCGAGCTTTACGATAACGAAGGGAAGGTCATTCCGCTGCAGAAGGACGGTCACCCGGTGCACCACGTGCTGAACGTGACCCAGGCCGAACAGACCTTTGTTTTCGACAATGTCTACTTCCAGCCGGTGCCGTCTTTGCTGCGCGAATTCTCTGCGCCGGTGAAGCTCGAGTACAAATGGAGCGACCAGCAGCTGACGTTCCTGATGCGCCACGCGCGGAACGACTTCTCCCGTTGGGATGCGGCGCAAAGCCTGCTGGCAAACTACATCAAGATCAACGTGAACCGCAGCCAGCAAGGGCAGCCGCTTTCTCTGCCGCTGCACGTGGCTGACGCATTCCGCGCCATTCTGCTGGATGAGAAGATCGATCCGGCGCTCGCCGCGGAGATCCTGACGCTGCCTTCGCAGAATGAAATTGCCGAGCTGTTCCAGACCATCGATCCTATCGCCATTGCTGAAGTTCACGGGGCGCTGACCCGCACCCTCGCAGCAGAGCTGGCCGACGAGTTCCTGGCTATCTATAACGCCAATAAGCTCGACAGCTATCGCGTGGATCACGGTGATATCGGCAAGCGCGCGCTGCGCAACACTTGCCTGCGCTATCTGGCGTTTGGTGACGTTGAACTTGCTGAGCAACTGGTACGCGAGCAGTATCAGCAGGCGGACAATATGACCGATTCTATTGCCGCACTGTCCGCCGCGGTGGCCGCGCAGCTGCCATGCCGTGAAGCGCTGCTGGCTGAGTACGATGAGAAATGGCACAAAGATGGCCTGGTTATGGATAAGTGGTTTGTGCTGCAGGCGACCAGCCCGGGCAACAACACGCTGGCGAAGGTTCGCGAGCTGCTGAACCACCGTTCTTTCAGCCTGGGCAACCCGAACCGCGTACGTTCTCTGATTGGCGCGTTTGCTTCAGCCAACCCGGCCGCGTTCCACGCCAAAGACGGCAGTGGCTACCAGTTTATGGTCGAGATGCTGACCGAGCTGAACAGCCGCAACCCGCAAATTGCCTCTCGTCTGGTAGAGCCGCTGATTCGCCTGAAGCGTTATGACGCAGAACGTCAGGCTAAGATGCGTGCCGCGCTGGAGCAGTTGAAAGGGTTGGAAAACCTGTCCGGGGATCTGTTCGAGAAGATTGCCAAAGCGCTGGCCTAATCTTTGCCCCTATCCCTTTCAGGGATAGGGTATTAAATCAGCCGGTGCGCACCTGGCGCGCCGGCTCCTCTGAACCTCGTTTCATCACTCTGGCAAGCACTTCAGCCTCCAGCTCCGCTAGCTTCACCGATCCCAAGCGGCGCGGACGCGGTAAATCAACCGTCAGATCCAGGCCAATTTTCCCTTCTTCTATAAGCAACATGCGGTCGGCCATGGCGACGGCTTCGCTGACATCATGAGTGACCAAAAGCACGGTAAAGCCATGTTCCTGCCACAAAGAAACAATCAGCTCCTGCATCTCAATACGCGTCAGGGCATCCAGCGCGCCCAGCGGTTCGTCGAGCAACAGCAGGCGCGGACGATGAATGAGCGCCCTTGCCAATGCCACGCGTTGCTTTTGCCCGCCGGAAAGTGCCGCTGGCCACTCATTGGCCCGATTTTCAAGCCCAACGGCGGTGAGCGCCTGAAGAGCTGCGTCTCGCCAGTTATTTTTCAGCCCGAGCCCGACGTTATCTATCACCGTTTTCCACGGCAGCAGCCTGTCGTCCTGAAACATCAGCCGCGTATCATCCTGGCTGTCCCGCAGCGGTGCACTGCCTGCGAATAGCGCGCCGTGATTGGGCGTTTCCAGCCCGGCAAGCAGGCGCAGTAGGGTACTTTTGCCGCCGCCGCTGCGGCCGACCACCGCCACGAACTGCCCGGCGGGGATACGCAGCTCAAGCTGATTGAGAATGCTTTTATCGCCGTAGCGTTTGCTGACGCCGTTGAGCCACAGCGGCGTGCCCTGGTTCAGACGAGCAGTTGTCATACCGTCTCCTCCTTTAATTGATAAGCCGGATGCCAGCGTAACCAGACGCGTTCCAGCAGGCGGGCGCTGACATCGGCGAGTTTGCCCAGCAGCGCATACAGCACGATGGCCACCACCACCACGTCGGTTTGCAGGAACTCCCTGGCATTCATCGCCAGATAGCCAATCCCTGAATTTGCCGAGATCGTTTCGGCGACAATAAGCGTCAGCCACATCAGGCCTAAGGCAAAACGTACGCCGACCATAATGGACGGCAACGCACCCGGCAGAATGACGTGCACGAACAGGCTAAACCCGGAAAGGCCGTAGCTGCGCGCCATTTCCAGCAGGCCACGATCGATATTGCGTATGCCGTGCCAGGTATTGATGTAAATAGGAAACAGCGTCCCGAGCGCCACCAGAAAGATCTTGGCCGTCTCATCGATACCAAACCACAGGATCACCAGCGGGATCAGCGCCAGGTGCGGAACGTTGCGCAGCATCTGAATAGAGCTGTCCAGCAGGCGTTCGCCCCAACGCGACAGGCCGCTAATCAGGCCTAAGATCAGGCCCAGCGATCCGCCGATGCTGAAACCAATCACGGCACGCCAGGAGCTGATAGCCAGATGCTGCCAGAGTTCACCGCTGGCTGAGAGGTTCCAGAAAGCCAGCACGACGCCCTCGGGAGAGGGCAAAATACGGGTGGAAAGCCAGCCTGCAGACGAAGCTAATTGCCAGAGAAGCACAATCGCCACCGGCAGCGCCCAAGGGGCCAGGCGCAGCAAGACTTTGTGCACGGACGCTTGCATGGTGCCTCCCTAGCTCTGCGCCACTTTACGCGGGATAAAATCGTTGGCGATAACTTCGCCTTTTTCCTGAACCTGTCGCGGCTGAGGAATTTCTGGGATCGCCACGTCAAGGTGAGGGAACAGCAGTTCGCCCGCGCGGTAGGCTTCTTCCAGATGCGGATAGCCGGAAAGAATAAAGCTGTCGATGCCCAGGTCGGCGTACTCGTTTATGCGGGCCGCGACGGTTGGCCCATCGCCCACCAGCGCGGTGCCAGCCCCACCGCGAACCAGACCGACACCGGCCCAAAGATTAGGGCTGATCTCCAGCTTGTCTCGCTTACCGCCGTGCAGGGCGGCCATGCGCTGTTGCCCGACGGAGTCGCTGCGGGCAAAAGCGGCCTGTGCCTTGGCGATGGTGATGTCATCGAGGTGAGAAATAAGCCGGTTTGCCGCCTGCCACGCTTCTTCGTTGGTTTCGCGCACAATAACGTGCAGGCGAATACCAAAGCGAACTTGCCGCCCCCGCGCTTCAGCTTTCGCCCGAACTTGCTCGATCTTTTCTTTTACCAAATGTGGAGGTTCGCCCCAGGTCAGGTAAAGGTCAACCTGCTCGGCCGCAAGATCCTGAGCGGCATCGGACGATCCGCCAAAATAAAGCGGTGGGCGAGGTTGCTGTACCGGGGGATAAAGCAGCTTCGCGCCTTTGACCTGGATGTGTTTGCCGTCATAGTCGACGGTTTCGCCTTCGAGGACGCGTCGCCAGATGTGCGTAAACTCTGCGGAGGCCTCATAGCGCTCTTCATGGTTTAGAAAAACGCCTTCCGCAGCCAGTTCTTCAGCGTCGCCCCCGGTCACCAGGTTAAACAATGCTCGCCCGTTGGAAAGGCGATCCAGCGTGGCGGCCTGGCGAGCGGCAAGAGTAGGGGAGACAACGCTCGGGCGCAGTGCGACCAGGAACTTAAGCCGCTGAGTGACCGGGATCATTGAGGCCGCCACCAGCCAGGCATCCTCGCAGGAACGCCCGGTCGGGATCAGCACGCCGGTGAAGCCGATGCGGTCTGCAGCCTGAGCTATTTGCTGCAGGTAGCCATAGTCGACCGGACGCGCTCCCGTGTCGCTGCCAAGATAGTGCCCATCCCCGTGGGTAGGTAAGAACCAGAACAGATTCAGACTCATGACTTAGCTCCTTGTGTCGTGCCGGCGGGTTGCCAGATGCGGGTTCGGATATCGACTTTCTTTGGAACAAGGCGATTTTCATAAAACAGGTCGGCGGTATTTTGCTGTTTGGCGGCAGTCGCTTCGTTGACCGGCGTAATTTCTGAAGGAGGGCGATGGTCAAAATAAGTGGCGATGACTGCTTCAGGCAGGCCCATCGTTTTGGCGAGAAGCGCTACGCTTGCTGCCCGCTGTGTGCGGGTGAGCGCGTCGGCGTCGCTAAAGGTTTTCAGTACCTGTTGAAGAAACGGGCCGTTCGCTTCTGCATAAGGGCGGGAAGCTAAATAGAACGACCCGGTTTGATTCAGCTCGCTGCCGTCCGTTAAGACGCGAACGCCGCCGTTTAACAGTGCCGCCGAATAGTACGGATCCCAGATAGCCCAGGCATCGACGTTCCCCTGCTGAAAGGCCGCGCGGGCATCGGCGGGGGTCAGGTAAGCGGGTTGAATATCGGAAAACTTCAGTCCGGCTTGTTGCAACGCGCGCAGCACCAGGTTGTGTGAGCTGGAGCCTTTCTGGAAGGCAATCTTATGGCCTTTTAAATCCGCCACGGTTTTCAGGGGGCTATTTTCGGGGACCAGAATCACCTCTGCTTTCGGTTTGGGCGGCTCGGCACCTACATACAGCAGATCCGCTCCGGCGGCCTGCGCGAAAATAGGCGGGATATCGCCCGTGCTGCCCAAATCGATGCTGCCGACGTTCAGTGCCTCCAGCATTTGTGGCCCGGCGGGAAACTCAATCCACGAGACTTTGGTGTTCGGGTATTGCTTCTCCAGGAGCTGGTGGCTTTTGGCTAACACCATACTGACGGAGCCTTTTTGGTAACCAATGCGCAGCTGTTCCGGGCCGCTGTCCGAGGCGTTGCTATAGGTTGAAAAAGCAAGCAGGCCGGCAAAAGCGAGCCACGGAGAGCGGCGTTTAAGCAAATTAAACATGGCTCACCCCTCGGGCGTTAAACGGCGAAGGTACCGCAAAGTCACGGCGGTGGAGCGCCTGCCAGAAGGTTTCCAGCGCTTCGTCCAGACGTTTTTGTAGGTTAGGCGTGAACTGAGGTTTGTGCTGGTAATCGGCTATCTGGCCGTCGTCGGCGAAAACGCCGTGCAGGATCTCCTGTGCTTTGAGCGCATTCAGTACCGGTTTAAGGGCATAGTCCACGGCGAGCATATGCGCCACGGTACCGCCGGTGGCGAGAGGCAGAACAACCTTCTTCTCTAAGGCGCGTTCGGGGAGCAAATCGAGCAGCGTTTTTAGCGCGCCTGAAAACGAGGCTTTGTAAACCGGCGTGGCGATAATCAGGCCATCGGCAGTGCTGAGTTGTTCGGTGAGCGCCAGCAGCGCCGGGCTGTCGAACCTTGCATAGAGCAAGTCTTCAGGCGCGAAGTTCTGTAAGTGCCAGTGATAAACTTCAACATCAAGGGCGCTCAGCTTCTCCCGCGCATACTCCAGCAGCGAGCTGGAACGGGACGGGTAGCGAGGGCTTCCGGCCAGGGTAATCACACGCATCACGACTCCTTATAACTAATTGTTTGCTTTTATCTAACATTGATAACAATTAGCGTGATACTCGCAGAGATGATTTCCGTGGCTAAGTGATTTTTCCGGGATAGATTTGCGAAAAAGCGCATATTGCGCGCCGGGAAAGAAAACGTTTGCCTCTATTCAGGCTTTTTTGCGACAGGTCAATTCCAATCATCCCCCGGATCGTGAATAATAACGCCCCGGTCTGCACACCGGGAATCCAGGAGAGTTCATGTACTACCCCTTCGTTCGTAAAGCCCTTTTTCAGCTCGATCCAGAGCGCGCTCATGAGTTAACTTTTCAGCAATTACGCTTTGTCACCGGAACGCCGCTTGAGTGGCTGGTGCGTCAGAACGTGCCGTCAAAACCTGTGACCTGCATGGGGTTAACGTTCAAGAATCCGCTCGGCTTAGCCGCGGGCCTGGATAAAAACGGGGAATGTATCGATGCCTTCGGTGCGATGGGCTTTGGCTCCATTGAGATTGGCACCGTGACGCCGCGTCCGCAGCCGGGGAACGACAAGCCACGTATCTTCCGTTTGGTGGAAGCCGAAGGGCTGATTAACCGAATGGGGTTTAATAATCTCGGGGTGGATAACCTGGTCGAAAACGTAAAAAAAGCGCATTTCGACGGCGTGCTCGGGATTAATATCGGCAAGAACAAAGATACCCCCGTTGAAAAGGGGAAAGACGATTATCTGATCTGCATGGATAAAATTTATCCATATGCTGGCTATATTGCGATCAATATCTCATCACCGAATACGCCAGGGCTGCGTACTTTGCAATATGGTGAAGCGTTGGACGATCTTTTAAGCGCCATTAAAAATAAGCAACAAGCGCTGCAAGAGATCCACCATAAATATGTTCCCGTGGCGGTGAAGATCGCGCCGGATCTTTCTGAAGAAGAATTGATCCAGGTGGCAGACAGTTTAGTTCGCCATAATATTGACGGGGTCATTGCAACCAATACTACTTTAGACCGCAGCCTTGTTCAGGGCATGAAACACTGCGATGAAACCGGGGGCTTAAGCGGGCGTCCTGTACAATTAAAAAGCACGGAAATTATTCGCCGCCTGTCTCAGGAATTAAATGGCCGCCTGCCGATTATTGGCGTAGGAGGGATTGATTCCGTGGTTGCCGCTCGCGAGAAGATGGCGGCTGGCGCTTCGTTGGTTCAAATATACTCAGGCTTCATTTTTAAAGGCCCACCGCTGATTAAAGAAATCGTTACCCATCTCTGATCATTTACCTTTTACAGACAACCAGGGCTTTATTTTCGGTCCTGGTTGTTTTATATTCCGCTACTGTTGCTTATTTAAACATATTGGTCTTTTATTAATATGGTAAGAATTTGAGTGGCAATTCAGCAGCGGGATAAATGAAGGGTAAGCATTATGCGAATAAAACCGGACGATAACTGGCGTTGGTATTTCGATGAAGAGCACGATCGAATGATGCTCGATTTGGCCAATGGTATGCTTTTCCGTTCGCGCTTTCCCCGTAAAATGCTAACCCCGGATGCCTTTGAAAATTCAGGTTTTTGTGTTGATGATGCGGCGCTTTATTTCTCTTTTGAAGAAAAATGCCGTGATTTACCGTTAGGGAAAGAGCAGCGCGCCGAGCTGGTGCTCAACGCCCTGGTAGCGATTCGCTTCCTCAAACCGCAGATGCCAAAAAGCTGGCATTTTGTCTCCCACGGCGACGGCTGGCAGCCAGAAGTAGGGGAAGGGGCCTGCGTGTGGCTAAGCGAGAATATGCAGCAGGTGAACCTGCTGGTGGTGGAAACCGGCGACAATGCCGCACTTTGCCTGCTTGCTCAGCAGGGGCTCACGTTAGCTGGCCGCACGATGCAGCTTGGGGATGCCATTAAAGTGATGAATGACCGGCTGAAACCGCAGCCTTTAAGCAGCGGCCTCAGTCTCGATCAGGCCGTTTAGCGCGCCGCCACGCTCACATTCCCTGTAGGCACGCAGCTGCAGCATAAAATGGTGCCGTCCGCGCCAATGGCGCCTTTCTTCAGTGCTTTCACTTCGCCATCCAGCAACCTAACCCGACAGCTTCCGCATATCCCGGCCCGGCAGGAATAGGGGACGCGAATCCCTTTGTTTTCCAGCTGTTCCAAAAGAATCTGTTGGTTATTGCCCCGGAACGTCGTGCCTTCCCAGTCGATGCTGACGCTGCTTTCAGGCTGGCTCTGAGGTTCGAGGCTTTCCACCACTTCGCCGGGGCCATAAACATTCGCCGGCCTGTGGGCCAGCACCTCCAGCTCGTCGCCCACGCGAATAACTCCGCTGTTACGGGCAATCAAATTCTGACCAAAATCGACTGCGCCGCTATTATCCTGCGCGGTGCGGAACCCCTGCAGCGTTTTGAGCGGTTCTCCACTCGGATGTTTCAGGCCGCGTTCCGGGCTAACCGTCGTAAAAATACAGCGGCTGCAGGGTTTAGCCACGTCGAAAGTGACCCCGCCAATACGCACGACTTTCCAGGTATCCTCCGCCCACGCAGAGGCACCGGTCACCACGATATTCGGGCGAAACTGGGTCATTTTAACGCTGGCGGGGCAGCGGTTTTGCAGGTCGCGCAGCGAAGCTTCGTTGGTCAGCAAATAAGGGAAACCGTCGGCAAAAGAGAGCGGCACTTCTTCGTGGCGTTTCACCCGGCGGGTGGGCTGCTCACCAACCCAGCGCAGCTGCACCGGGCGAGAGAAGAACCCGCTCAGCCACTGATTAATTTCATCGGGCGCAATGAGCGCGGTAAAGTGCGTGCCCCAGACTTCTGTCGGCTCAGGCGTTGCGGCGAAATCAGCAAAGCGAATGCTGGCCGAGCTGCCGTCCGGGGCGGATAAATAAAGGCCGTCATGCACGAATGCGGGAGTGAACAGCACCATCTGCGGATGCTGGCGGGCGGTAATAAAGGTGCCATCCAGCTCGGTAATCATAAAGATGCGATCAAAGGCCAGGCCGCTGGTGGTTGCCTGCGCGTGGGAGAGCGCCAGGCCGCGCATAGATTTTACCGGGTGAATAAAGAGTTGAGACAAAGTAATCACGGCGCCCTCCGTGGGAAGTAAATATAAGAGGGCAACTTTATGACATGCGTTGCGGATTAGCTATAATGCGCCACAATTTTCTTTTTACCTGATAAGTGACGATATGAATTCTCTGTTTGCCAGTACGGCGCGTGGGCTTGAAGAGCTGTTAAAAACTGAACTAGAAAACCTGGGGGCCCAGGGCTGCCAGGTGGTTCAGGGCGGCGTACATTTCCAGGGGGATACTCGTCTACTCTATCAAAGCCTGATGTGGAGCCGCCTGGCTTCGCGCATTTTGCTGCCGCTCAGCGAATGTAAAGTCTACAGCGATCTTGATCTTTATCTCGGCGTGATGGCGATCGACTGGCCGGCGCTGTTCGGGCCGGGCGCAACCTTTGCCGTGCATTTTAGCGGCCTGAACGAAACCATTCGCAACAGCCAGTACGGGGCGCTGAAGGTAAAGGATGCGATCGTTGACTCCTTTACACGTAAAAACCTGCCGCGTCCGGATGTCGATCGCGAGCAGCCGGATCTGCGCATTAACGTCTGGCTGAATAAAGATACCGCCAGCATCGCCCTGGATCTCAGCGGCGAAGGCCTGCACCAGCGCGGCTACCGCGATGCAACCGGCGCGGCCCCTATTAAAGAGACGCTGGCAGCGGCTATCGTGATGCGCTCCGGCTGGCAGCACGGCACGCCGCTGTTGGATCCGATGTGCGGCTCCGGAACCTTGCTGATTGAAGGGGCGATGATCGCCACCGATCGTGCGCCGGGTCTGCACCGTAAGCATTGGGGCTTCCTGAACTGGGCGAAGCATGATACCGATATCTGGAAAGAGGTGGTAACCGAAGCCCAGGTTCGCGCCCGTCGCGGCCTGACTGAATATCAGTCTCGCTTCTATGGTTCTGATAACGACAGTCGCGTGATTGAACGCGCCCGTGCCAACGCCCGCCGTGCGGGTCTGGCTGACGTGATCGGCTTCGACGTTAAGGATGTGGCGAACCTGGTCAATCCGCTGCCGGAAGGCCCGGCGGGGACGGTTATCAGCAACCCGCCATACGGCGAACGTCTGGAAAGCGAGCCGGCGCTGATTGCCCTGCACAGCCTCCTGGGTCGCCACCTGAAAAACCAGTTTGGCGGTTGGCATCTGTCGCTGTTCAGCGCCTCCCCTGAACTGCTGAGCTGCCTGCAGCTGCGCGCTGACCGCCAGTTTAAAGCCAAAAACGGCCCGTTGGATTGCGTACAGAAAAACTATCAGCTGGCGGCAAATCCTGCCGGCGTTGCCGCGGCCAGCGGCCAGATTGCCGAAGATTACGCCAACCGCCTGCGTAAAAACGTCAAGAAGCTCGACAAGTGGGCGCGTCAGGAAGGCATCGAATGCTATCGCCTGTACGATGGCGATCTGCCTGATTACAACGTGGCGGTTGACCGTTACGGCGACTGGGTTGTGGTGCAGGAGTACGCGCCCCCGAAAACCATCGATCCAAACAAAGCCCGCCAGCGTCTGTTTGACGTCATCGCGGCAACGCTTGCTGTGCTTGAGCTGCCGACGAACAAGTTGGTGTTAAAAACTCGCGAACGTCAGAAAGGGAAAAGCCAGTACCAGAAGATGGGTGAAAAGGGTGATTTCATGGAAGTGAGCGAATATGACGCTCGCCTGTGGGTCAACTTGACCGACTATCTGGATACCGGCCTGTTCCTCGACCACCGCATTGCCCGCCGCATGCTGGGGCAGATGAGCAAAGGCAAAGACTTCCTGAACCTTTTTGCTTATACCGGTACTGCAACGGTACACGCGGGGCTGGGTGGGGCGAAAAGCACTACTACGGTAGATATGTCCCGTACCTATCTTGAATGGGCAGAGCGCAACCTGCGCCTGAACGGCTTGACCGGCCGCGCCCATCGGCTGGTGCAGGCGGATTGCCTGGGCTGGCTGCGCGACAGCGACGAACAGTTCGACCTGATCTTTATTGACCCGCCGACGTTCTCTAACTCCAAGCGTATGGAAGACTCTTTCGACGTGCAGCGTGACCACCTTGCGCTGATGAAAGATCTGAAGCGCCTGCTGCGTCGCGGCGGTACCATTATGTTCTCCAACAATAAACGTGGCTTCAAAATGGACTTCGCCGGCCTGGCGGAGCTGGGCCTGGTTGCACAGGAAATTACACAAAAAACGCAGTCGCAGGACTTTGCGCGCAACCGCCAGATCCATAACTGCTGGTTAGTCACTCACGAATCCCGGGATTAATAGTCATGTCATTAATTAGTATGCACGGTGCCTGGCTGTCGTTTAGCGACGCACCGCTGTTAGATAACACCGAATTACACATCGAAGAAAACGAACGCGTCTGTCTGGTCGGCCGTAACGGCGCGGGCAAATCAACGCTGATGAAGATCCTCAACCGCGAAGTCCCGCTGGACGATGGCCGCATGGTTTATGAGCAGGATCTGATCGTCGCTCGCCTGCAGCAGGACCCGCCGCGTAACGTTGCGGGTACGGTGTATGACTTTGTAGCGGAAGGGGTGGAAGAGCAGGCGGAATACCTGAAGGCCTACCATGATATCTCCCACAAAGTAATGAGCGATCCGAGCGAGAAGAACCTCAACGAGATGGCTCGCATTCAGGAGATCCTCGATCATCAGGGCCTGTGGCAGCTTGATAGCCGTATTAACGAAGTGCTGGAGCAGCTTGGTCTTGAAGCTGATACCGAGCTGTCTGCGCTGTCCGGCGGCTGGCTGCGTAAAGCCGCGCTGGGGCGTGCGCTGGTCAGCTCTCCGCGCGTATTGCTGCTGGACGAACCGACTAACCACCTCGATATCGAAACCATCGACTGGCTGGAAGGCTTCCTGAAAGAGTTCCAGGGCAGCATTATCTTTATCTCCCACGACCGTTCGTTTATCCGCAATATGGCCACCCGCATTGTCGATCTCGATCGCGGCAAGCTGGTGTCTTACCCTGGCGATTACGATCAGTATCTGCTGGCGAAAGAAGAAGCCCTGCGCGTGGAAGAGTTACAGAACGCCGAGTTTGACCGCAAGCTGGCGCAGGAAGAAGTGTGGATCCGCCAGGGCATCAAAGCGCGTCGCACCCGTAACGAAGGGCGCGTTCGTGCCCTGAAAGCGATGCGCCGTGAACGCGGTGAGCGTCGTGAAGTGATGGGCAGCGCGAAGATGCAGGTGGAAGAAGCGAGTCGCTCAGGCAAAATTGTCTTCGAGATGGAAGACGTTAACTATCAGGTTGCCGGTAAAACGCTGGTGCGTGATTTTTCCGCGCAGGTGCTGCGTGGCGATAAAATCGCGCTGGTAGGGCCGAACGGCTGTGGCAAAACCACGCTGCTGAAGCTGATGCTGAGCCAGCTTCAGGCCGACAGCGGCCGCGTACACTGCGGTACCAAACTGGAAGTGGCCTACTTCGATCAGCACCGTGCCGAGCTGGATCCTGACCGTACCGTGATGGATAACCTGGCGGAAGGTAAGCAGGAAGTGATGGTGAACGGCAAGCCGCGCCATGTGCTGGGTTACCTGCAGGACTTCCTGTTCCATCCCAAACGCGCGATGACGCCGGTGCGTGCGCTTTCCGGTGGGGAACGCAACCGTCTGCTGCTGGCGCGTTTGTTCTTAAAACCTAGCAACCTGCTGATCCTCGATGAACCAACCAACGATCTGGACGTCGAAACCCTGGAGCTGCTGGAAGAGCTGATTGATGGTTACCAGGGCACCGTGATGCTGGTCAGCCACGATCGTCAGTTTGTCGACAATACCGTGACCGAGTGCTGGATCTTCGAAGGCCAGGGCAAAATTGGTCGCTATGTCGGTGGCTACCATGATGCCAAAGGCCAGCAGGGTTCCGCTCAGCCGCTGCGTCAGGCTGCTGCGGCTAAATCCGAGAAGGTCGAATCGCAAAAAGCAGAACCTGTTAAACGTGCCAATAGCAAACTAAGCTATAACCTGCAGCGCGAATTAGAGCAGTTGCCTCAACGGCTTGAGCAGCTTGAAGCCGATTTAGGCACGCTGCAGGCGAAGGTCGCCGATGCTGATTTCTTCAACCAGCCGCACGATGTGACCCAAAAAGTCCTGGCGGAAATGGCCGCGGCGGAACAGGCTCTGGAAGAAGCATTTGAACGCTGGGAGTACCTGGAAGCGCTGAAAAACGGCTCGTAATCTAAGGAGAGTTACGATGTGTGCCACGCACCACCATCGCTCGCATATTTTGTGTCGACAATGTGATTTGCTGGTGGCGCTGCCCGCCCTGCAGGATGGCCACAAAGCCTCCTGCCCGCGCTGTGGCACTCCGTTAGTCACGCAGTGGTTTTTACCGCGTCAGCGGCCAACGGCTTACGCTTTGGCGGGGCTGTTTATGCTGCTGCTGGCTAACCTGTTTCCTTTCATCAATATGAAGGTGGCCGGGATCAGTAGCGAAGTCACGCTGATGCAAATTCCTGGCGTGATGTTTTCCGAGGATTACGCCAGCCTCGGCACCTTCTTTCTGCTTTTTGTTCAGGCGGTGCCGGCTTTTTGCCTGATAACCATCCTGCTGTTGGTCAACCAGGCAAAATTGCCTTTTGGGCTTAAACGCTGGCTGGCGCGAGTGCTGTTCCAGTTGAAAAGCTGGGGCATGGCGGAAATCTTCCTCGCCGGGGTATTGGTTAGCTTCGTGAAGCTGATGGCCTATGGTGACATTGGCGTGGGCAGCAGCTTTATTCCCTGGTGCCTGTTCTGCATTTTGCAGCTTCGAGCCTTCCAGTGCGTGGACCGGCGCTGGCTTTGGGATGATATTGCGCCCATGCCGCCAGTGCACCATCCGTTAAAAGTTGGTGTGTCGGGGATTAAGCAGGGGCTGCGCTCCTGTTCCTGCTGCACGGCTATCGTTGAGGCGGATACGCTGGTCTGCCCACGCTGCGGGACACACGGCCACGTTCGCCGCAGGCACAGCCTGCAGTGGACGCTGGCGCTGCTGATCACCTCCATTATGCTTTATCTGCCGGCAAACATTTTGCCGATCATGGTCACCGAAATGCTGGGCAGCAAATATCCTTCCACCATTTTGGCCGGGGTGATCCTGCTCTGGAGTGAGGGATCTTATCCGGTGGCAATGGTGATTTTTATCGCCAGTATCATGGTGCCTACGCTAAAAATGATCGCCATCGCCTGGCTGTGCTGGGATGCAAAAGGGCACGGCAGGCGTGACAGCGAGCGAATGCACCTGATTTATGAAGTTGTTGAGTTTGTCGGCCGCTGGTCGATGATCGACGTATTTGTGATTGCCGTTCTCTCCGCGCTGGTGCGCATGGGCGGGCTGATGAATATCTACCCGGCTATGGGGGCGTTAATGTTTGCCTGTGTAGTGATTTTGACGATGTTTGCTGCGATGACCTTTGACCCTCGCTTGTCATGGGATCGCGCTGACGATGTAACTGATGAGGAGTCTTCCGAACATGGAAAATAAGCACGGCGAGGCGAAAGTGCAGAAGGTAAAAAACTGGTCGCCGGTTTGGATCTTTCCCATCGTAACGGCGCTGATTGGCGCCTGGATCCTGTTTTATCACTACAGCCATCAGGGGCCGGAAGTGACCCTGATCACTGCCAACGCAGAAGGGATTGAGGGCGGTAAAACCACCATCAAAAGCCGCAGCGTAGACGTTGGGGTAGTGGAGAGTGCACAGCTAACGGACGATCTACACCATGTAGAAATTAAGGCGCGGCTAAATTCCGGGATGGAGAAGCTGCTGCACAAAGATTCCGTGTTCTGGGTGGTAAAACCGCAGGTGGGGCGCGAAGGGATCTCCGGGCTCGGCACGCTGCTGTCCGGCGCCTATATTGAGCTGCAGCCGGGGACCAAAGGCGAGCAGCCCGAGAACTATGCTCTGCTGGATGCGCCGCCGCTGGCGCCACCTGATGCCAAAGGCATTCGCATTACGCTCGACAGCAAAAAAGCGGGCCAGCTTACCCCTGGGGATCCGGTGCTGTTCCGCGGCTACCGCGTAGGCTCGGTGGAAACCAGCACCTTTGATACCAATAAGCGAGCGATTAGCTACCAGCTGTTTATTGCGGCGCCAAACGACAGGCTGATTACCAGCAACGTCCGTTTCTGGAAAGACAGCGGCATCGCCGTGGATATGTCCGCCCAGGGGATGCGCGTGGAGATGGGGTCGTTAACCACGCTGTTTAGTGGGGGCGTCAGCTTCGACGTGCCTGAAGGCTGGGAGTGGGGCAAGCCGGTTGAAACGGGCGCTGACTTCCAGCTGTTTGACGATCAGAAAAGCATTCAGGATTCGCTGTATACCAACCATATCGATTACCTGATGTTCTTCAAAGATTCTGTTCGTGGTCTGCAGCCAGGTGCGCCGGTGGAATTCCGCGGCATTCGCCTGGGGACGGTGGCACAGGTTCCGTTCTTCAACGAAAAAATGCGCCAAAGCCTGAATGACGATTTCCGCATTCCGGTGCTGATCCGCATCGAGCCAGAACGTTTGAAAAATATGCTCGAAGATGGCGCGGATATCTCGACCAACCTGCAGGTATTGATCAAGCGCGGACTGCGTGCCTCGATGAAAACCGGGAGCCTGGTGACCGGAGCGCTGTTTATCGATCTCGATTTCTATCCGAAAGAGAAAGCGCTGGGCGATCTGCCTCAAATCGCGGGCTACCCGCTTATTCCAACGGTGAGCGGTGGCCTGGCGCAAATTCAGCAAAAACTGCTGGAGACGCTGGATAAAATCAACAACCTGCCGATTAACCCGATGCTGGAACAGGCCACGAATACGCTGGCTGAAAGCCAGAAAACCATGCGCCACCTGCAGCAGACGCTGGACAATCTGAACAAGATTACTTCCAGTCAGTCGATGCAGCAGCTACCGGAAGATATGCAGAAAACGCTTCGCGAGCTGAACCGCAGTATGCAGGGCTTCCAGCCGGGCTCGGCGGCCTATAACAAGATGGTGGCGGATATGCAGCGTCTTGATCAGGTGCTGCGCGAGCTGCAGCCGGTATTGCGTACGCTGAACGACAAGAGCAACTCGCTGATATTTGAAGCGAAGGATAAAAAGGATCCGCAGCCGAAGAGGGCACAACCATGAAAAAGTGGCTCACGCTAGCCGCCGTCTTAGCGCTTTCCGCCTGTAGCGGGAGCGACAATGGCAAAACGTACTATCAGCTGCCGCAAACTTCACAGCCTGCTATGCAGGCCGTGAGCCAGCCTGGAAGCCACTTGCTGTGGGTCGATCAGGTCACCGTGCCTGATTTCCTCGCCGGCACAGGGGTGGTTTACCAGACGACCGATGTGCAGTATGTCATCGCCACCAGCAACCTTTGGGCCAGCCCGCTTGACCAGCAGCTGCGCAATGCGCTGGTCAGCAATCTCAGCAGCGCATTGCCTGGCTGGGTGGTTGCCTCCCAGCCGCTAGGCCACGATCAGGATGCGCTCAGCGTGAATGTGACCGGTTTTCACGGCCGCTATGATGGCAAGGTCATTGTCAGCGGAGAGTGGCTCCTGAAGCGTCAGGGCGAAATTATTAAGCGCCCGTTCCATATCGAACTGAAGCAACAGGATGACGGCTACGATGCCATGGTGAAAACCCTGGCTCAGGGCTGGCAGCAGGAAGCGAAGAGTATTGCTTCGGCGCTCACACGCCTTAATTGATAGGTAAAATGATTGGTACAAAAAAGCTGCGATTTTCACCTTCGGGTGGTCGCAGCTTTTCTTTTTTGCTGAACCGGTTAGCGACAGGCGCGCCTCAGTTTTTGTCGAAAAGATAACCATAATATCGCGGAAATGTGACATTGGCGTGAATTTTGCGCATTGACGCTCACTGAATTTCGCGTTATTGCTTATCCGTGGTTGCACATTTTGTAATCACTGTTTTCTTTTCCACCAGACAATGTAATGAGGGAAACGAGGCATGAAGAGACAAAAACGAGATCGCCTGGAACGGGCACATCAACGTGGTTATCAGGCAGGTATCGCCGGACGCTCAAAAGAGATTTGTCCATATCAGACTCTGAATCAGAGGTCCTACTGGATGGGAGGCTGGCGAGAAGCCATGGAAGACAGGGCGGTTACTGCGTAATCACTGTCTCTTTAGAAAAAGAAACCTCCGCATCGCGGAGGTTTCGCCTTTTTGGACGTGTGTAACATCGATCAGGGTTTAGGGAAAATCCAGACGTGCTGCTCTGGCAACTGGAGATGATGCGGCTGAGCATCACGCATATCATTGCCGTAGGCGCGAATCACGAAATCATCTCCAGAGGTTCGGAAGAGATATTCCCAGCGATCGCCAAGGTACATGCTGGTTAACAGCGGCAGCGTCATGCCGTTTTCCCCCGGCAGATCGGCAATCCGTACGCGCTCCACGCGAATCACCGCCGTCCCTTCCTGCCCGGCCACGACGCCAGCCCCAGCTTTGCCCCAGAGCGCCCAGCCGCTGCCCTCAATGCGTGCTTTACCGTCGCGAACCTCAGTCACTTTACCGTTCAGGCGGTTATTGCTGCCCATAAACTCGGCGGTGAACAGCGTTTGCGGTGAGCCATACATCTCTTGCGGGGTGCCCTGTTGCTCAATTTTGCCGTTATTCAGCAGCAGAATACGGTCAGAAATGGCCATCGCTTCGTTCTGATCGTGGGTAACCATTAACGCCGACAGCCCTAGTTTGATAATCAGTTCTCTCAGGAAGACGCGGGCTTCTTCGCGCAGCTTCGCATCCAGGTTGGAAAGCGGTTCATCAAGTAAAATCACCGGCGGGTTATAAACCAGCGCCCGGCCAATCGCGACGCGCTGCTGCTGCCCACCGGATAGCTGATAAGGGTGGCGCTGGCCGAGGTGCCCAAGCCCCAACTGATCCAAAACGGCCTGTACACGCTGGTTGATTTCCGCCGTCGCCACTTTACGCAGCTTGAGCGGGTAAGCGACGTTTTCAAAGACGGTTTTATGCGGCCACAGGGCATAAGACTGGAAGACCAGGCCAAGATTACGTTCTTCGGCCGGGATCTCTTTGCGGGATGCGCCGTCGTAAACGTTGCTTTTGCCGATAACAATTGTGCCCTGGGTGGGTTTTTCCAGCCCGGCGACGGCGCGCAGCAGCGTTGTTTTGCCGCTGCCGGAAGGGCCAAGCAAAGACACGACTTCGCCGCGCTTCAGCTCCATGGAAACGCCTTTCAGCACGGGGTTGTCGCAGTAGGTTAAGTGCAGGTTCTCGACCGATAACTCAATCATGTAATTTCACTCCAAAACGAAGGGCAATGCCGAGCCCTAACACCACGAACAGAATATTAATAAAGGAAAGTGCGGCGACAATATCGATGGCGCCCGCGGCCCACAGCGAAACCAGCATGGAACCGATGGTTTCCGTACCGGGGGAAAGCAGGTAGACGCCGGTAGAATATTCACGCTCAAAGATCAGGAACATCAGCAGCCAGGAGCCAATCAGGCCGTAGCGCGACAGCGGGATGGTGACGTGGCGGGTAATTTGCCCACGGCTTGCCCCGGTGCTGCGGGCGGCCTCTTCCAGTTCCGGCCCAACCTGCAGCAGGGTAGACGAGATAAGGCGCAGGCCATAGGCCATCCACACGACGGTATAGGCCAGCCAGACGCTGAATATTGTGCTGCGCAGCGAGCGTAGCCAGACGATAAGGTTATCCCGCAGCCACTGGGACCACGGCATACCGGAAAGCCAGCCGGACTTCAGCGCGTTATCCAGCCACATCGGCAGGAATAAAAACACCCACAGGAAGGCCAGACCGGCCAGCAGGCCAGGCACGGCACGAGGTACCAGCACGCTGTAGTCCAGGAAGCGGGTCACGTTGTCTGGTTTTCTGTGCATGGCGATGCCGATAAACAGGTAGCAAACCACCGCCAGCGCGCCGCCGATGACCCCTATCGCCATTGAGTTGACAATGGCCCGCAGCAGGTTGGGCTGTTCCCAGATAGTGCGGAAGGTATTAAGCGACAGTTCATCCCACAGTGAAACGCCCACGCCCCAGTTGGAGATAAAGGATCGCAGGATAACGCCAATCAGCGGCACCCCGATGGTAACGGTCAGCCAGAACGCCACGACGGCGCCTGCGACCCAGCGCCATTTACCCAGCGGCAGGGCTCGCGCCTGAGAGGCTTTGCCTTTGACGGTGACAAAGCGGTTTGCCGTGCGCATCAGTCGGCGCTGCAGCATGACCAGCGGGATAGTGATACAAATCAGCACGACAGCGACGGCAGCCATCAGATGATAGGACGGCGTCCCGAGCTTATTGGTGAGCTTGTAGAGATACGTTGCCAGCACCATGTTGCCTTCCGGGTCGCCCAGGACGAGCATCAGACCGAAAACTTCCAGCCCGAGGAAGAACAGCAGCACGGTGGCATATAGCATTGCCGGACGCACCATCGGCAGGCTGACGGCTGTCATCACCTGAAGCGGCGTTGCACCTGCGGTGCGAGCCGCTTCCTCTACGTCGGAACCTACGCTGCGCAGGGCTGAGGAGATGTAGAGATAGGCGTGGGGCACATGCGTCAGGCCTGCGATCACCACGATGCTCGACATGTCGTAGATATTCCACGGCACGAAACCAAGCAGCGACTGCGCCCACAGGGAGAAGAAGCCAACCGGGCCTGCGGCCACCACATAGCCAAATCCCAATACCATCGGCGACACAAAAATTGGCACCAGAATCAGCGGCTCGATGATGCGTCTGCCCGGCAGGTCAGTACGCACCATCAGGAAAGCCAGAATGCCGCCCAGCGGGATGGCAATCACCACCAGGCCAAAGGCCAGAATAAAGCCGCTCTTCAGCGCCAGGTAAAAATCGGAGTCGGTGAAGATAAATTCAAAAGATTCGAGGCTCCACTCTTTCGACGGGGAGAAGAAGGGGGCCGAGAGAAAACTCTGTATAACGATAAACGACAGCGGAATATAGATAACCAGCGCAGTTATCAGCACCACAATGCCGCGCGGCAGGCTTTGCCACTTTCTGCGTAATGCATCCATGTAACGATCCCTCAGGTCAGTTAGCCTGAATAGCCTAATGTGTTCGGGTTAAGCGAGGCGCAGCCGGACGGCACGCCTCATCAGAGGATTATTTCGCGGCGGCTTCGCGCCACTGCTTGATGTATTCCAGGCGTTTTTTCTGCTGCAGGTATTCCAGCAGGGTTTCATCCACCGGAATCGGCTTCAGGGCGTTGCCGAGTTTTTTGGTCATGCCGTCGATGTCGTTGTCACCGTCGATATCATTGCGGATGGAAGGAATATCCGCCTGATTAGCGAGGATGTTTTGCCCTTTTTCAGACAGCACGTAGTCAATCCACAGCTTCGCCGCGTTGCTGTTTTTCGCTTCATTGCTGATAAAGGAGACGCGTGACAGCACCAGGGTGTAGTCCTTCGGATAAGCGATACCGAGGGAGGTGTCCGTTTTGGCACGGGCTTCGGCGTAAGAGCCCAGAATGTTGAAGCCAATCAGGTTTTCACCCGAGGAGACTCGCTCCATCATGGTGCCGGTTGAGGACTGAACCGAAAGGCCGCCTTTGGCTACATCGGCGAGCGTTTGGAAGTAATTTGGATCGGCCTTGTGATCCTGTATCGAAAGCATAAAACCGAGACCGGATTTTTCAATATCGTAAGTGGTGACTTTTTTGCTGAATTTTTCGGGCTGGCTGGCGATAAGTTTGGCCAACGCTGCATGGCTGTCAGGCACTTCATTGGCTGGGATCAGGCGTTTGTTATAGATAAAAATGACCGGCTCATAGGTGGTACCGTAGGCCTTGTCTTTCCAGACTGCCCACTTCGGCAACTGGCCTTGCTCCGGGGATTTGTATTCCTGGGCATAGTCGGTGGCGAGCTTTAATGCCGTGTCCATAGAAGAACTCCAGACCACGTCACCGCTGGTACCGCCGGCGGCCTGTTCGCTGATATAACGGTTGTACAGCTCGGTGCTGTTCATGTCGTTATATTCTACTTTGATGCCCGGATATGCGGCCTCAAAGCCCTGAATAAGCGGGGCCGCGGTTTTAGTGTCGGTGGTGGAATAGAGCACCACTTTGCCTTCTTTGGTCGCGGCATCGATGATTTTTTGATAATCCGCCGGATAGCCCTGAGGCACAGCAGAAAATGCAGAGGTAGAGAGCAGCACGGCAGAAGCAAGGCAAGATATACGTAACTTATTCGACATTATTGTTAACCTCTAGTTACATTTGAGAAACTAAAAATCAACATAACGCATAACGTTTTCCAGGCAAGAGGGGGCGTTTTTTATCTTCACGATTTGTGATTTCGAACGTTGTTTAAGCAATTAACGCCATAAAAACCACGGCAAGAAAGCGTCATTCAGGCGGGCGATAGAAACAAAAAAGCACCCACTGCGAGCAATGGATGCTTTCGAGGTAAAGCCAGATGAAACGGTATTAGAAAGCAGACGTGTCTTTGAAAAGACCCACTTTCAGGTCGGTTGCGGTGTAGATCACACGGCCATCAACCAGTACTTCACCGTCAGCCAGGCCCATGATCAGGCGGCGATTCACAACGCGTTTGAAGTGAATGCGGTAGGTAACTTTCTTCGCGGTAGGGAGAACCTGACCGGTAAATTTCACTTCGCCCACGCCCAGCGCGCGGCCTTTGCCTTCGCCACCGAGCCAGCCGAGGTAGAAACCAACCAGCTGCCACATGGCATCAAGCCCCAGACAGCCAGGCATCACCGGGTCACCAATAAAGTGGCAACCAAAGAACCACAGGTCAGGGTTAATATCCAGCTCGGCTTCCACGTAACCTTTATCAAAGTTACCGCCGTCCTCGGTCATCTTGACTACGCGGTCCATCATCAGCATGGAAGGTGCAGGCAGCTGCGGGCCTTCAGCCCCAAACAGTTCGCCACGCCCTGAGGCAAGAAGATCTTCTTTCGTATAGGATTCGCGTTTATCTACCATGTCTACAGTAAGCCTTTTTATAATGAAGCACGCAGGTTAGCTAACACGTGTACGCTCAACAAGTCCGATCAGTTGTGGTTGAACCAGTTGAGCCAGCGTAGCGGCCACGGAAAGCGCTGGCGAACATCCGGCGCCGAGGCCTGAGCAATACGCTCCTGCACCGCACGCATCAGGGTGTTTTGCCCTTCGCCATCCCACGGGAGATTGGTCAATAACGGCAGGGCATCAGCCACGTCGTCAATTGCCCAAATCGAGAATTTATTTTGCTCGACGGCCTCCAGTACATCTTTATGCAGCGACAGGTGACGTACGTTCGCCAGAGGAATAATAACACCCTGGGCACCGCTAAACTCACGCTGCTGACAAATGCGGAAGAAACCTTCCACTTTTTCATTCAGCCCGCCAACGGGCTGTACACGGCCGAACTGATCCACAGAGCCGGTGATCGCAATGTGCTGATAAATAGGGACGTTAGCCAGGGCACTTATCAGGGCGCAAAGCTCAGCCATGGAGGCGCTGTCGCCGTCAACTTCGCTGTAGGATTGCTCGAAGGTAAGGGACGCCGAAAACGGGATTTGCTGGTCAAGCTGCAGCTCTGACATCAGAAATGCCTGCATGATCATCATCCCTTTGGCGTGAATGTTACCGCCGAGTTCTGCCTTGCGCTCTACGTCCGTAAACTCCCCATCACCGACGTGAACCACGCAACTGATACGGGAAGGTTCACCAAACGCCCGTGGATGACCCGGGAATTCAATGACCGACAGCGCGTTAATCTGGCCGATCATTTCGCCTTCGGTTTCAATCAGGATTTGCTCCATCAGGATTTCATCCTGCATGCGCTCGGCCAGGAAACCTTCGCGCCATTCACGCTGTTCGAGCATTTGTTGGAGTTGTTCGGCGTTAAAGCTGTCTGCTTCGGTAAACGGCGCGACTTCACGCAGCTGGCGTGAAATCCAGGAAGGGCAGAGTGGCAGCATTTCCTGATCGCCCGTGTAGCGGACGGCCTCACGAATCAGCGGTTGCCAGGCATCGGCTGCAGGTGCTGGCAATGACTTCTCAGCGGCGATGGCATAGATCCACTGACACCAAAGCGCCATTTCATCGGCAGAAGCAATTTGCAGATTGTCTTCAAATTCACTGTAGATAGCGGCTGCAGCCAGATCCATCTCCATTTCCTGGAAATCGGCCAGCGAGTCGCGCTCGCCAACCAGGACCAGTTTGAAATCCAACGCTAATGACGGAATTTTTACCGGCAGCGGACGAGTTTCGTCAGGTGAAATCCAGTCGAAACGCCCCTGGGTCATGATTTGTTTCAGGCGTAGCCACAGCAGCGGCTGGGCAAGGACGCTACGCATCGACAGCACCAGGACGCCGCCGTTCACGCGATGGATCAGGCCGGGCTCCAACGACACCTCGCCCGCAAACTGCCGCACGCAGCCGAACAGTTGCTCCGGTTCAACCCAGTCAGCGGCAATAACTTCTCCGCTGGACGCAAAGTTATCGTCAGCGTTCCCGGCCGGGCTCAGGGTGACCCGATTACCTTCAATGAGATAATGTCCGCCGATGATTTCTTCGGCTTCATCATGGGATGCTTCAACGGCCGCGGCGATAAGATCCAGATACTCTTGTTCTTCCGGGGCTTTTATCAGCATTAGATCGACGGAAGAAACGGAAAGGTTAAGTTGCTCAATCCCGTAAACTAAACGAGGTTGAACCGCAGAAAGAGGGGCGGAGTCGGTATCATAAGGCTGTGCAAAAATTTCCTGATAGCTTTCGGTATCAGGCACCAGGGCACGCCAGTCAAGTCGATTAGTCGTCAAAGTCGCTATATTTTTTAATGAGATGTCAAAGGCGCGATTATACAAGAATCGCTCGGGTAGCACACGGATAAAGCAGTAACACAGTTTTATCCCTCTCACAGCTTTGATTTTCAGTTCAGCGAATGGCGGAAAAACTGTTATTCTGAACTAAGTTACACGGTCACACTGAGATCACAATGAAATATCAACAGTTGGAAAATCTCGAGAGCGGCTGGAAGTGGAAGTATCTGGTTAAGAAGCATCGCGAAGGGGAATTAATCACGCGATACATTGAGGCCAGTGCAGCCCAAGAGGCGGTAGAGCAGCTCCTGACGCTGGAGAATGTGCCGGTTCTGGTTCAGAGCTGGATTGATCAGCATATGAACCCGGCGCTGCATAACCGCATGAAGCAAACGATTCGTGCACGGCGTAAAAGGCATTTTAACGCTGAGCACCAGCATACCCGCAAGAAATCCATCGATCTGGAATATCTTGTCTGGCAACGTCTGGCCGGGCTTGCTCAACGTCGCGGCAATACGCTTTCGGAAACGGTTGTTCAGCTGATTGAAGATGCGGAGCGCAAAGAGAAGGTGGAAAGCAAGATGTCGACGCTTAAGCAGGATCTGCAGGCTATGCTCGGTAAAAAATAAAGCACTGAAAGCGTGCACGACCTCGCCATCGCGAAGTCTCAGACAATAAAAAACCCCGCCATGGCGGGGTTTTTGTTCAAGGAAGGGTAACTTATGCCGCAGGCTGAGTTACAACTTCTTTGATACCTTTAACTTCGATCTCAACGCGACGATCTGGAGCCAGGCAGTCGATCAGTTTAGCTTTAGGCGCTACTTTGTCACAGGTGTTGCCGGTAACTGGGTTAGCTTTGCCCATGCCACGTGGAGAGATTTTGTTCGCTGGGATACCTTTAGAGATCAGGTAATCAACAACGCTCTGTGCACGTTTTTCAGACAGTTTCAGGTTGTACTGCTCGGAACCGATACGGTCGGTGTAGCCCAGAACAACAACGGAACCATCTTTAGGATCCAGGTTGCTCAGCTGGGTGTACAGCTGATCCAGTGCCTGCTGACCTTCTGGTTTCAGGGTTGCTTTGTTGAAGTTGAACAGGACGTCAGACTTCAGAGTGAAGTGTTTGGTCTGTACTTCAGGAGCTGGAGCTGGAGCCGGAGCTACAACTGGTGCAGCTTCTTCCTGCTGGCCAAAGCGGTAGGAAACACCTACGCTCAGCATGCCGTTGTCAGGACGAACGCCAACGGTCTGTGCATCACCGATGTTGTTAACCCACTGGTATTCCAGACGGGTAGCGATGTCACGGGTAACTGCCCACTCAACACCACCAGCGAATACTGGGGAAACACCGGTGTCGTGGTTTTTACCAGCGATGGTGTTTGTAGAGTCTGCACGCCATACCATGCCGCCCAGACGGGTGTAGATGTCCAGGTCGTCAGTGATTGGGTAACCCAGTTTAGTGGTCAGCTGTACGCCCTGAGCTTTGAAGGCACCGCTAGTTACGCTGCCTTTGTAAGGCATACGGCCAAGCCAGTCGTAACCCATTTCAAAACCAACGTACGGGTTAACCTGATAACCACCGAAGGCACCAGCGCCCAGCTGGCTTTCGTGGGTGTTACCGTTGTTTTGCAGGTCCTTGTTATACCAGCCGGTATCGTGGAACTGAGACCAGCCCAGTTTACCACCTGCATACCAGGTGTTATCTTTCGGTGCGGCCTGCGCTACGGTAGCGAAGCCAGCCAGTGCCACTGCAATCGCGATAGCTGTCTTTTTCATTTTTTGCGCCTCATTATCATCCAAAAGGCCATGAGCTCTAAACCAATTTAAAGCCCAGGGTTAAATCCTTCGCCCGGGTTTACGCTCAATTGTTACTCTACCGATATATCGGTGTTATGAAGAGCAACCCTGGCGAGGTAAAGTCTACAACGTAGTTGGAAAGTTACAAGTGTGAAGTCCGTCAGGCATATGAAAAAAAACGACTTGCATACATATTTTTTTACAGAATGGACTATTTTTTGAGCGGCGCACCTATCCAATAAACCCCGTCAAACCGCCATATGACGGGACTTTTTGAATCATGACAGCGGATTATATGGCATACGTAAAAAATTCCAGGATTTCTCCTAAATTTACTTAATGATACAAACTAGAATGAATTTTTAGGCCATTTCGTGGTCTTGAACCGGATGTTCCTGTGCTGGTTGGACGCATAATAAAGCCCATCGCATTGCCAGCTTCGGCTGCTATTGTTAGCCGTAAATGTTCTTCATCTGTTAATTCTTCCGTAAGCCAGCCGATGACTACGCTGTAATTTCCCGTCTGCAAAGCTTTCACCATGGCATCAACGGTGCAGAGAGGATCTAACTGATTTGCCTGCATCACTTTTGCCAGCGGCAGCCCAGCCGCCTGCAGCCATGTACGGCTGAGTTTTTGCTGCGGCGTTAGCCATAGCTGCCAGCGGGATTGTTGTCCCAACTGCTGTAATAAAGGTAGCAGAATAAACTGCGTAACCCATGGGCTCTCTTCGCTGTAGACCACTTCACTGATTAACCCCTGTACGCTGTTATCAGAGAGAGACTGCGCCGGGGTGTGCGCAGTAACTGCAACATGACGAAAGTGAGTTTGAGCGTTATGTGAGTGCATAGTGAGTCCCGCCTAATGGGTTACTGTATACATATACAGTAATGTCTGTGCGAACAAAGATCAACCGGAATTTCGGAAAGTGTCTCGCATTTTCCGTACGCAAAAGCGACACCGATGAAATTGTCGTTGCCATTAGCTTTAACCTTACTTATTTTCAGGGATTAAGAGGATGAGTAACTAAAGAAGCTATTTACCAGTTGATATATAAGGACATATTATGAAAAAGGTGACATTTCTTAGAATTCATAAATCACGGAAATATCTTTCGTCACTGGGTAAAATCGGCTACAGACCGTTATTTGGCGGCTATAGTCTGACCGTCGACGGTGTGGTTTTTGCTATGGTGGCGGAAGGTGAGCTTTACCTGCGAGCTTGTGAACAGTGCGCGGAATATTTCATCCAAAAATCGGCCCCACCGCTGATGTACAGTAAACGGGGGCTCCCAGTCGCACTGAATTACTATCGTGTCGATGAAGAGCTTTGGGAAAATCCCGATAAACTCGTCCAGCTCTCTTCCCTGGCTTTACGAAGCGCCCAACGGGAGAAGACACAAATTAAGATACGTTCTCGCCGCCTTAAGGATCTCCCCAATCTTTCCCTGAATATTGAAGTTATGCTTCGTGAGGTGGGCATTAATGATCCACAAACGCTTCAACTCTTTGGGGCAAAACGGTCATGGCTAAAATTACGCAGTACCCGGAAAACGGTAGGTATTAAAGTACTGCTCGCGCTTGCAGGCGCTATTCGTGGTGTTCATGAGGCTGTACTGCCTGCTGATGTTCGCAAAGAATTGACGGACTGGTGGCGCCGCTATGAGCAGCGGCGCCAGCCTTATTCTGAGCACTGAGAGATTTGTTGCTGAAGACGAGAGATCTCTGGCAGAAGCGCAATTAATAACCCAATTTGTTGCAGCACCAGGGGTTCTTTTGTGTCTGCCCGAGTCTCAAGCTGCGAGATGCGGGCGGAGAGCCCTGTAAGGGCAGCCTGAACGCGTCCTTCATCGACAGGCAAGTGATGCAGTGCGTCATCAACGTAGCAGACGGCGTCATCAAGCAACATTAACGTATCGCCGTGGTTGAGTTTTTCCCTGTGCGCACCTAATGCAGAGATATAGCTGTTAAACGAGTGGTTCAGGCAAAGCAGACGGAACGCCGCTTCCCGCATCTCAGCGGAGACTCGAGGCTCGGAAGACATATTTGAAACCACGGAGGCCAGCTCGGCGTCTCTGTTATGGGCATCCCGCCGGGCAATGCGATATTCCAGGCGGTTATCACGTCCCTGATGGTACTGCTCAAGAATCGCATCCAGATAGCGACAATTGGCGTTGAACGCACGTTCAACGACCCGTGAAAGCCGGCGGAATCGCCAGTCAGGCCAGATGAAACTCACCGCCGCCCAGGCTATTGCGCAGCCTAAGAGGGTATCAATCACGCGCGGGAGAGCGACTTCAAAACCTTCTCCTAGCAGATTAAAACACAGTAATACCAGCAGAGTAATAAACATGGTGGCATGGGCGTATTGCACATTGCGGAAAGCGAAGAACAGCACGCCAGTAATGACGATCAGTATCAACTGGCCTTCGAGAGACGGGACAAGCCAAAGTAAAGGCAGGCCAACGGCCACCCCAACCAGCGTGCCGATGATACGCAGCGCTAAGCGTCGCCGGGTTGCACTGTAGTTGGGCTGGCAGACAAACAAGCTGGTCAGAAGTATCCAGTAACCATGCTGCAAACCCGTAAACTGAATAAACGCATAGCCCACACAAAGCACCAGGGACATCCGCACCGCGTGACGAAAGAGTGCGGATTCAGGCGTGAGGTTAAGCTTCAACCGCTGCCAGATATCATCGAAGCCGGTCAGCTTGTCGTCGGCCAGACGATTCTCGGGATCGTTCTGCGGCTCAGCAATCGCCTGTTCTGATTCAATGTTTGCCAGTTGCGCATCAATTGCCCTCAAGTTTGTAATCAGAAAGCCCAACGCTTTTATCTCAGACGTGGTTGCATGGCTGGCACGAATTCGGTCCAGAGCGGAGTCCAGATGAGTAAATGCGCGTTCAAACCGTGGGTCGTGCTGATAAGGGACTCGCAGCAGGATTGATCGAGAGAGCTGCTGGCAGGCATGAGATTGCATCGTTAGCAGACGCTGAAAGCGGAACATCACGTCGCTATAGCGAAACTTATCGCGTAAGGCCTGGTACTGAATATGAGACGAGCTCGCCCGCTCGTGAATATCCTGGGCTACGAAATAATAGTGAAGTGTTCGACGAGTCCCTCTCTGCCCCCGATCGCCGCGGAGGCGAGTCAGTAATGAGCTTTTCGTCTGGTTTAGCGTGGTGACTAACTGGCTGTTAGCCATGGCCAACTGGAGCATTGGAGCCTGGCTTTCTTCTTCGATATCAGGATCAAACAGTGCGGCTTTAATTTCCAGAAAGCTAGCGAGGCTTTCATAACAGCGTGCCAGGTTGTCCTGCAGGGGCCGAATCGGGAAAATTAAATGGCCTGCTAAGGTCAGCAGGTTATACCAGACGGCGCCGGCTAAAAGGAACAGTGGTTGCTGATACCAGTGCTCGTAGAGGGAAATACCGAGCATCGTGTAGATAGCAATCAGCAATGCACCAAAGGCAATGGTGGCATAGCGTTGGCCCAGCCCTCCAAGGAGGATAAATCCGCTGGTGGAGACCGTTAAGCCCACTGCAAACAGCCACGGCCAGGGAAACAGCAGCTCAACAGACGCTGAAGCAATGAAAAAGCTGACTAAAGTGATCAGTAAATTTCGTAGCCTACCACTTACCCGGTCGTCGAGATCGGCCAGGGCGGCAGCCACAACGCCAAGCGTGAGGGGGATCGTCAGCTTGACTTCACCGAGCCACCACGGCAGTGCCGCAGTGCCTGCAAGGGCAATAAATATGCGCAAGTTGTAAAGCCAGGCGCTGTTCCAGGTGTAACGACGTACCAGTGGACTTAGGGTCAGCACAACGGCTCCTTACTGGAAACGGCGACGTGCATTGGATTCGCGTGCTGCTCTTGCCACTTCGACTGGAACAACCCGGCGGCCAACGGGCCATAACGCAATGGCAGCAATCTTGAAGTTCGCAATTCCTACAGGGATCCCAATTACGGTAATACACTGCGCAATGCCCGCCATGATATGCATAATGCACAGCCACCAGCCGAAGAAGATCAGCCAGAGAACATTCAACAGGGTCCCCCCCGTATTTAGCAGCGTATTTTTACCCTGTGGATTAAGCTCATCCACATGAATGGCTTCATTGCCGTAGGGCACAAAGGAAAGCTTGGTGATTTCCCAGCAGGAGCGAGTCAGTGGCAGGGTGAAAATCAGCACAATACTCACCAGCGTGGCAAATAGCCAGGAGAGGGTGGTCAAGAAGCCACCCAGCACGAAGTTCAGAACATTAAGTACGGTACGCATAGTGACGCTTCCCTGACAGAAAAATAAAGAGTGATTAACCGCAGAAATTATAACGCGTTTTTACTCTGGAGCGTCATTCCATCGGCAGTTAAACTTGAGCCATAACTCTTACATTGGATCGGGCAACGTAATGGAACTCAAAGCAACTTCTCTTGGCAAGCATTTGGCTCAGCACCCTTATAACCGGGTCAAACTGCTGCCTGCCGGCGTTGAGGTTAAAGGCGATCGCCACGAATATCTTATTCCATTCAATCAGTTAATCGCGATTAACTGTAAGCGTGGCCTGGTTTGGGGAGAGCTTGAATTCGTTCTTCCAGATGACAAAGTGGTTCGCCTGCACGGTACCGAATGGGCGGAGACCCAGCGCTTTTTCCATCATCTGAGTTCGCTCTGGCTCAACTGGAGCACGGAGATGAGTGAAGTTGCTGCCGAAGTATTAACCGCTCAGCGAGAGGAGATTGCGCAGCGCACTCGCAAGGAGGTGTGGTTCCGGAGAAGTGATATGCAGGCGTTACAGGATAACCTCCGCGCAGCTATTTCAGCCCTCCCGCTACCGCATGCCCGACTTGGTGAGTTCGAAAATTGCCGGGAAACGTGGGCCATATGTAAAGCCTGGCTTGAACAGGGTGAAGAGCGCCGACACCAGCGTAATAGCGCTTATACCGAACGGATGCTGGAAAAATATGCCGCTTTCTTTGAGCAGGTTGAAAGTTCGCCGCTGAATCCGTCTCAGGCCAGGGCCGTAGTGAATGGAGAAGATTCGCTCCTGGTGCTGGCTGGGGCCGGTAGCGGCAAAACCTCCGTTCTTGTGGCGCGTGCCGGATGGTTGTTACAGCGCGGTGAAGCAACAGAGGAGCAAATCCTGCTGTTAGCCTTTGGCCGTCAGGCCGCGCAGGAAATGGATGAGCGTATAGCCAGCCGCCTTAATACCGAAGCGATTTCTGCCAGAACTTTCCATTCACTGGCGCTACACATTATTCAACAGGGGAGCAAAAAAGCCCCTCGAGTCAGTGAACTTGAGAGCGACACAGCGGCTCGCCATCAGTTGCTGATCGACAGCTGGCAGCAGCAATGCCGGGAAAAGAAGGCGATGGCCAAAGGCTGGCGGCAATGGCTTAGCGAAGAGCTTGAGTGGGATGTTCCAGAAGGTGAATACTGGCAGGACAAACGCCTGGCGAAGCGGCTTGCCAGCCGGCTCGACCGCTGGCTCGGCCTGATGCGGATGCACGGAGGTTCACAGGCTGAAATGATAGACAGCGCGCCAGAAGAGGTCAGAGAACTCTTCACTAAACGTATTAAGCTGATGGCGCCATTGTTAAAAAGCTGGAAAGCCGCCCTGAAAGCCGAAGAGGCGGTAGATTTCTCCGGGCTGATTCATCAGGCAATTAATGTGCTCGAAAAGGGGCGTTTTATCAGCCCGTGGAAGCATATCCTTGTCGACGAGTTTCAGGACATTTCCCCCCAGCGGGCCGCCTTACTCGCTGCTTTAAGACGGCAGAATTCCCATACTTCGCTTTATGCCGTGGGAGATGACTGGCAGGCAATCTATCGATTTAGCGGAGCAGAAATGACGCTCACCACGGCATTTAGCCACCATTTTGGGGAGGGTGACAGCTGCGCTCTGGATACTACGTATCGTTTTAACGACCGAATCGGCGAGATTGCTAACGGTTTTGTACAGCAAAATCCGTATCAACTGCGTAAGCCGCTCAATAGCCTCTCTAAAGGGGACAAAAAAGCGGTAACTCTGCTTGCCGATGACAGGCTCGATGATTTGCTGGACAAGCTTAGTGGGTACGCCTTGCCCGAACAGCGAATTTTGGTGCTCGCGCGGTATCACTATTTGCGTCCGGAAAGTCTGGAAAAAGCCTCCACGCGATGGCCTAAGCTCAACATCGATTTTATGACTATCCACGCCAGCAAAGGGCAGCAGGCGGACTATGTGATCATTCTTGGTTTGCAGGAAGGAAAAGAAGGTTTTCCGGCACCCGCGCGGGAGTCAATCATGGAGCAGGCGCTCCTGCCACAGCCGGAGGATTTTCCGGACGCAGAGGAGCGGCGTTTACTTTATGTCGCGCTGACGCGAGCACGTCATCGGGTCTGGCTTATGTTCAACAAGCAGGAACCTTCTGTCTTTGTTGAGGCACTTAAGCGGCTGGGCGTGCCCGCGGCTAATCGCCCGTGATTATTTCAGGCGTTCATTCAGATAGCGTTGGTAATCCGGAATAAGAATATCCACGCTCTCATTGAAGCCCGGAGAGTGAATAATAAAGTCTGCGGTAGAAAGGTTGGTGGCGACCGGGATATTCCAGACGGTCGCCAGGCGCAGCAGGGCTTTAACGTCGGGATCGTGAGGAACGGCATTGAGCGGGTCCCAGAAGAAAATCAGGACATCAATTTTACCTTCGGAAATTAACGCGCCTACCTGTTGGTCGCCCCCCATTGGGCCACTGAGCATGGCGTTGACTTCAAGCCCTGTTGCTCGCTGAATTAAATTACCCGTTGTCCCGGTGGCATAGAGAGTGTGGTTGGCAAGCGTTGCTTTATGGCGCTGTACCCACTTCAAAAGCGCGTCCTTACAGTGATCGTGGGCAACCAGTGCGATATGTTTTTTTACCGCAAGGGTGCGGGTTGTTAGTTCCATTCTCTTTTCCTGGGTAGTTTTAGGCTGCTAACAGATTACTAAAAGCGCCCGGGGCTGCAAGAGCAGAACGTCAAAAAAGCGAGGTATCTCGAGGCATTGCTATGGGTTGTGGGTCTCATTTGCCCAGCGTAGAAAACGCGCCCGTGTCGGATTATCGGCCTGACTGAACCAGTATCTCAGCCGTTGCTCTGTTAGCACTTCAGACTGCGCCGGTGGAAGATCTGGATTAGCCTGGGCAAATTGCAGAATACCTTCGTTGGCCATGCGGTTTGCGAATCCGGGCATTGACGCTTTTTTTTCTGATTTGTTATAGCGCTGTGTCTCTTCTTCATAATCCGTTCCGGTTGGATCGGATTTGATCTCCAAAATATCGGTTCGGATGGGAATGGAATGCCCCTGTCCGTCCTGCAGCTTAATTTGAAAGACGGCTCCAGAATGATTGGGATCTTTTAGCGGTAGAACAATATTGACCTGATCTATCTCTTTGGTGTCAAAACTGATCACCGTCGGGGGGGAAACCCCAGAAGATCGGCTGCGTGCGTTGTTTATTTTTTTTTCAACGCGCAGAACCAACTGATGAGGCCCATTATCTATTTCGATGCTGTCCGCCCCTTTAAGGAGCGAGCTGGAAACTCTTTTACCATCCAGAACCAGTAAATCCACATCGGCGGAAAGGCGCAGCGTGGTTCCCCATACCAGGGTTGGCAGCATCAATATTAGCCCTGCAAGTGGCAGACCTGCTCTCATTTCACTCTCCCTGGTGAACATGCTGAGTGGATATTTCAAAGTTTTTCCTGAGACCTGTTTATTAACATATAGACATATTTTCAGAAATTGCGCGCCTGAGTATCCAGTAGAAAGATGGCTGGGTGACGGGGTTTGGCATACACTTCAGACAACATCTTAGGGGGCGCTATGAAACAAAGTGATATCGAAAATATCCTGAAAACCACCCGTACCATTGCGCTGGTGGGGGCCAGCGACAAGCCCGATCGTCCGAGTTATCGGGTGATGGATTACCTGCTCAAACAAGGTTATGAGGTTATTCCTGTGTCGCCGAAGGTCGCGGGTAAAACGCTGTTAGGGCAGCAGGGCTATGCCACGCTTGCGGACGTACCGAAGAAAATTGATATGGTCGATGTGTTCCGTAATTCTGAGGCCGCCTGGGGCGTAGCGCAGGATGCCATCGCCGTGGGAGCGAAAACGCTATGGATGCAGCTTGGCGTGATTAATGAGCAGGCTGCGGTGCTGGCACAGAATGCGGGATTAAGCGTTGTGATGGATAAATGCCCGGCGATTGAAATCCCTCGCCTTGGGCTGGCGAAATAAGAAAAACCCCGCATCGGCGGGGTTTTTAATCAGTTACGCAGGCGTGGGGCCTGAAGCTGTTGGCGTATCGAGGCAGCCAGTTCGTCCATTGACGGCTGTTCAGGGTGCTCGTCGTCATCTTCAGAACTGAGCTGAGCTTCGGCGAGATAGGTATGAATCGCCTGGCCATCCTCATCTTCCATGACAACGTGGTACCACGGCGCCGCGCGGAGTGCGCTATTGTCGGCCAGATCGTCTTCCTGCGGCTCATCGAGCGAATACTCGGGGTCAATGTCGACCACTACGCCCAGATAGCCCAGTAAAGAATGGCGAACCTGCTGGCCAATACCGAATTTGCTGGCAATCATAGTCACCTCCCGGGAACATTACTCTGCATACGAATATGCGGGCAATTTCCGCCTTTTCAAGCTACATGACTCGACAGGCAAACCCTTTCAGATACAGCCCTTCCGGGTAGGTTGCGATCACCGGGTGATCGGCCGCCTGGCGGAACTGTTCTATAAATTGTACATCACGCCCGGCATCTACGGCGGCATCGGCGATGATTTTCTGGAATAAATCTGTGGTCATCAGCCCGGAGCAGGAGAAAGTCATCAGAATGCCGCCAGGGTTCAGTAACTGAATCGCTAACATATTGATGTCTTTATAGCCCCGGCAGGCGCCCGCCAACTGGTTTTTGTTTTCAACAAATTTAGGCGGGTCCATGACGATGACGTCGAATTTCTCGCCCTGGTCGCGATATTTGCGCAGCAGTTTGAACACATCGTCACGAAGAAACTCGGCTTTGCTGAGATCAAGCTTGTTCAGCTCTACGTTTTTTCTGGCGATATCCAGCGCGTCCTGAGAGGTATCCACGCTTACCACCTGGCTGCAGTTACCCATCAACGCGGAAACGGCAAAACCACCGGTGTAGGAGAAGCAGTTCAGGACGCGTTTATTATCAACGTAGCGGCGAGTGGCGAAACGGCTGTCGCGCTGATCGAGGTAATAGCCCGTTTTATGCCCGCCCTGAATGTCTACCAGCAGCTTCATACCGTGTTCTTCGATAGGCAGCAGGGCAGGAGGCAGTTCACCGCTGACCGGCCCCTGAGTCAAAGCCATGCCTTCTTTCTTACGTACGGTCACATCGGAGCGATCGTAAACAGAGCATTCAGGGTAGAGAGACTGCAGGGCGGCAACGAGGGCCGGGCGCTGATATTCTGCGCCGGCAGACAACAGCTGCAGCACCAGGAAGTTGCCAAAACGATCGATAGTCACGCCCGGTAAACCGTCAGATTCACCGGCGATCAGTCGGTAGCTGTCCAGCCCATCACGCTTAGCCAGCCAGTCTCTCCACTGCTGGGCCTGCTGCAGGCGGCGAGTAAAGAAGGCGATATCGATACTTTCAGCCTGATCAAAGGTCCAGACGCGGGCGCGGATTTGCGATTCAGGGGAATATGCCGCTCGGGCTAGCCATTTGCCCTGGCTGTCCACCACATCAACCGTTTCACCGAGACTGGCCTTGCCTTCCAGGCGTGCAACAGCCCCAGAGAAAACCCATGGATGACGGCGCAATAATGACTTCTCACGCCCTTTGGCTAACACTAAACGTACGCTCATAATTTATTTGCTGCTTCGCTAAGAAATGGGCGCCATTTTCCGGTTTAGGGCCGCTAATTGCAATTTATTCACGTGAAAGCCTCACAGAGTGGGTTACTGCCAAAGAAAAAAACACGGAGTTTGTTAGACTTAGAACTGTTTTGAGCGTTCAGGCGGAGGCAATGATGAGTTCAGACAAGCAGTGCGTGAAGTGTTGGGTACACGGCATGGTTCAGGGCGTGGGCTTTCGTTACAGCACTCAGCGTGAGGGGGAAAAGCTTGGCTTAACCGGCTATGCCCGTAACCTGGATGATGGCAGCGTGGAGGTGGTGGCCTGCGGAGAGGCGGAGCAGGTTGAAAAGCTGCTGGCGTGGCTAAAAGCCGGCGGGCCACGTAGCGCCAGGGTTGATAAAGTTCTGACTGAACCGTATCAACCCGAACGCGAATGGATCAACTTTGGTATCCGCTACTAGATACACTTCACCGGTTTTGGCAGGCCAGCGATTTTTGTGGCCTGTTTGGCGGGGCCTTTCGGGAACAGGCGATAAAGATAACGGCTGTTGCCTTTCTCTTCGCCGAACTTGTTCGCCATAGCCTTAACCAGCATGCGAATGGCCGGGGAGGTATTAAACTCCAGATAAAACTCGCGTACGAAGCGAACCACTTCCCAGTGCTCTACCGCCAGGGTAATGCCTTCTTTGGCGGCAATCTCTTCCGCCAGCGGCTCGCTCCACTCCTGGCTATTTTTCAGGTAGCCATCGGCATCTGTCTCTATTTCTCTGCCTTCAAAGGTCAACATAGTTATCCGCTATTTACGTCAAATCGGGCGAAGTGTAGCAAATTTTCTCTGTGGGCTTAAGGGCGGAATGCGGCAGGATTGAGGGCAAAAAAAAGAGAATGCACAAGGCATTCTCTTTTAGGGATTACGGCATCAGTTAGTCGCGGCTGGCAAAACCAAGGATGCTCAGCAGGCTAACGAAGATGTTGTAAAGAGAAACATACAGGCTTACGGTCGCGCGGATGTAGTTTGTTTCACCGCCGCGGATAATGTTGCTGGTCTCAAACAGGATGGCGCCAGAAGAGATCAGGATAAACACCGCGCTAATCGCCAGGTGCAGAGCCGGGAGCTGCAGGAAGATGTTTGCCACCATACCAATCAGCACAACCACCACGCCCGCCATCAGCATGCCGCCGAGGAAGGACATGTCTTTACGGGTTGACAGCACATAAGCAGAGCAGCTAAAGAAGACCAGTGCGGTACCACCCAGCGCCAGGCCAATAACATCACCCATGCCTGCGGACAGATACGCATTCAGCATTGGCCCCAGGATATAGCCCAGGAAGCCGGTAAAGGCGAATGCAGACAAAATGCCCACTGGTTTATCCGCAGTTTTGTAGGTCAGGAACATCAGGCCGTACATACCGACCAGCGTCAGAATCAGCCCTGGAGAAGGCAGCATCAGTACGGTGCTGGCGGTTGCCGTCAACGCGGAAAATGCCAGCGTTAAACTCAGCAGGAAATAGGTATTACGTAGCACCTTGTGGGTGCTGAGCAGTGACGAACGGTCACGCGAGGAGGTAATAATGCGATCCATTCTAAACTCTCTCTTTTACAGGTGTTTTATGGTCATGAGCATAATGCCCGCCTTTATTAGACAAAAGCCTTTTTACCCATCTTTACCTCGTGCAGTTTATCACATTGTAAAAAATTAATGCCATAACACCCACTTATAGGTGGCTGAAAAATATTGCTTTATTTCCTAAAGCCGACTAAGAGTGTTAGCCGTACCGTCGTTAAATAACATTAATAAGGCGTGGGTCATGAAAGCAAACAACAACACATTCTCAAAATCATTGGTTGCTCTGGGTCTGCTCAGCGCTATTTCCAGCGCATGGGCAGCAGACGTTCCGCCAGGAACCGAGCTTGCAGCCAAACAGGAGCTGGTACGTAACAACGGCAGTGAACCGGCGTCGCTGGATCCCCACAAAGTGGAGAGCGACGTTGAAAGTAATATTATCGGCGACTTTTTTGACGGCCTGATTCGCGTCAAAAACGATGGTTCTATCGAACCTCATCTCGCCGAAAAATGGGATAACCAGGACAACAAAGTCTGGACATTCCATCTGCGTCCGGGGATTAAGTGGTCCAACGGTGAACCTATCACTGCGCAGGACGTGGTCTGGAGCTGGAAGCGTTTAGTCGATCCTAAAACGGGCTCCCCTTACGCAACTTATCCCGGCACGATGCATATCGAAAATGCCAATGACATTGCCGAAGGCAAAAAGCCGGTCGATAGCCTGGGTGTGAAGGCGCTGGATGCCAACACCGTTCAGGTGACGCTGGACCAGCCAACGTCGGCCTTCCTGCTGATGCTTGGCCATACGTCTATGGTACCGGTGAGCGAAGCTGCGGTAGAAAAATTTGGGGATAAATGGACCCAGCCGGCCAACTTCGTGAGCAGCGGTCCGTATAAGCTGTCGCAGTGGGTGGTGAACGAGAAAGTCGTCGGCGAGCGTAATAAGCAGTACTGGGACGATGCTCATACGGTGATTAATAAGGTGACTTATCTGCCTGTGACTTCCGGTACAGCAGATATAAACCGCTATAAAGCGGGTGAGATCGACATCACCTATACCGTGCCGGAAACGCTCTTTGCCTCACTGAAAAAATCGATTCCGGACCAGGTCCATATCACGCCTTATCTGTCCACTTACTATTATGAATTCAATACCACCAAAGCGCCGTTTAACGATCCACGCGTTCGTCTGGCATTAAACCTGGCGCTGGATAAAGATATCATCGCCGGTAAGGTGTTAGGGCAGGGGCAAAAGCCTGCGTGGCTGGTGAGCCAACCTAAAATTGGCGGGATAACGCTTAAGCCTGCGGAGTACGGTAGCTGGAGCCACGATAAGCGTGTCGCTGAGGCGAAGAAATTGCTGGCAGAGGCGGGCTTTAACGATTCTCATCCGCTGCAGTTCAACCTGCTTTATAACACCTCGGAATCTCACCAGCGCATTGCCATTGCGGCCAGTTCAATGTGGAAGAAGAACATCGGCGTCGAGGCGAAGCTCCAAAACCAGGAATGGAAAACCATGCTGGATACCAAACGTACCGGCAATTATGACCTGGTGCGCTACGGCTGGATTGCCGACTACGATGATGCGGCGACCTACCTGAATAACTTCCGTACCGGCGATAGCCAGAACAGTTCCAAATACAGCAATCCTGCCTACGATGAGATCATCGCTAAGGCTTCACAGGCCACCACCCAGGAAGAACGTGCGAAGTACTATCAGCAGGCCGAAGATATTCTTGCGAAAGACGTCCCGACCATCCCTATCTACCACTATGTGAAGGTTCAACTGGTGAAACCTTACGTAGGAGGTTATGCACCGAGCACGCTGGGCAAATATTTAACCCAGGATCTCTACATCAAAAAGCACTAATGCTGACGCTGCCCTCTCCGGAGGGCAGAAAAGCGGCTTGAAACTGAGCATGTTGCTGCTGTTTCAGGCAAATAACACAAATATGATGAAATTTCAGGCGATTGAACAAAATCGTGCTTTACATGAAGTATGGGTATGTTTATAGTTCGCCTCGTTGGAAGTGTGGCCGAGCGGTTGAAGGCACCGGTCTTGAAAACCGGCGACCCGAAAGGGTTCCAGAGTTCGAATCTCTGCGCTTCCGCCAACATTCGAAGGGGTTGCCGAAAAGCGACCCCTTTTGTTTTTGGGGTGTTGGTATATTCACTTGGTATATTCTTGTTCTTAGCCCTCTCATTTTCTCTCTGTTTTGCTCAGTACCGGTGCTGCGAGTGTTGGTGAAATTTTCACTTTTCGGTCATACGTCGTAACCTGACTTTCCGTTTTATGGCCTGAGAAGAGTTGCTTGTCTCTGCTGCTCCCTTCGTAATCTGAAATAGCCTTGGCCTTAATGTCGTGGAATATTCCAGGCACAGCGTGGCCCAGTTTTAAAGCTGCGGCTTTCTTTGCCTTATTCCACCAGGTGTTGAACGTTTTCTTATTCATGGCGCCCCCTGATGGCCCTACATATGAGATATAAATTTTTCCTTTTGGCTATCCTGTGCATCAGTCTGGCAGGCTGCACGACACTTTATTACCGATAACCATTATGAGAAAGCTAATACCTGCTGTTGTGCTGCTGCTAAGTGGCTGCATAAATGTCTATGGGCCAGTAAAGCCAGGCGCTCAGGGAGACTCTACTCAACCAAAAGCTCCGGGTATGGTGACCTGCTCCCCGTTGATTAATCCACGCCTAGATTAATCTTAGTAAATAAATGGAGCACTGAGATCGATTAGCAGAAACAGGCATCAGCCACTCTGCCAGAGTTAGGGGATTTGGGGCACGGACGGTTAGTACTAAGCGCAAGACAGTGCATGTGAGACGCTTACATATCGGATTACTGACTGATTGAACTGGAGTCTCTTCCCTTCGCTAACAAAAGCCGCATTTCTGCGGCCTCTATTTACTCTAACGCCTTGCATGCGGGCGCGTATCACTGCACCGGCATTGCATAACCACCGATGATAAACCATGCCAGTAGCAATACAGCAGAAACGATGATGGCAACTGGGAACAGATATCCTATTTTCATGGGCTGTGACTTCCTGTTAGTTGTTATGGCTACTGGCGCTATTCTGGTTTCTCGTCAGTCTATTATGCTTTGAAATTGTATAGATAAATGGGAGAGGGAATAACCTGGCGATTTAATCAGTGTGAGGCGCTACTGCCATATAGACGGCTGTCACGCCACGGATGAGGATGTTCATCGCCTGTTCACCCATGTGCGCTTTCTGCAGGCATTAGCATAGATGTATACAATTTGTCCCATAGCCGTTTAAGGATTGTCAAATTAAGTGGGAGGCGAGGTTTGGCAATATGTGTTTCATCAAACGTTTTAGCACCAACCCATGATCAGTCGGCAGAAAAATTCACAGTAAGGCAATCGGTATTAATAGCCATTTTGCCTGAATCCAACAGGCGATGTGAGCAGGCAATCAGAAGTAAAACATTGTTCCCGAACATTATGATTAACGGATTACTGATAACTCGGGCTCCAGCAAAAGACTCATATCAAAACCAGTTATCCTAAAACCAAACTCTTTATATAAATTTAAAGCCCTTTGGTTGTCCGGTGATACTCTTAGCTCCACCTCAAACGCACCCTGACTAGCCAACTCATTCAGGAACGCACGGATAAAATCCCTGCCCATTCCCTTCCCCTGAAATTCTGGAATAAGCATTATATCTGATAAAAAAGCTGAGTTATCTTCCAGGCTGAACCACAGATATCCCACAGCCTGACTGTCATGTTCATAAGTTCTAAAGTGGTTATTTGGAGTAAGCATACCCGCAGGCAAAGCTGTTTTAAATGATTTCGACGCCTCTACTTGAGCTTTTTTACGGCTGTACCGATGATTTGTCATCAGGTCTTCAACATAGTCATTTGAAGATAGGTCTGCCCAGAGGTCAAACTCGTCGCAACGCATGGGCCTATAAATTGATTTAAGGATTTTTAATGGTTTTGTTTTCAATCTACTGTCTCACTCTTACTAATTAAGCAAACTCAGTACTACTCTACCGACTTAACCATCTATCCACTATGAAAAAATGTAACATATAGCTTTGCCAACTTAACGTAATCCTGCTGACGCCGAAGTCTGCTCCTGGATCATAGCGGACCTCAGCGGTATCAAAAGAGTTACCATTGAGGTTTTCCACTAGCAATAGGATGTTGAATACACTGAGGTAAAAAATAGGATTAATGGCTAAATGTTCTCCCCAAAACTAGAAATAACGATAGCGATTTCGGCAAGTTTGTGCATGATGATTTGGGCGTAAAACCAAAAGCTGGTTGTCAGTAATGGTTAATAAAAACATCATCTTATGATGATTTTTGTATGTAGTGCTGCGTCATTAGTATCGTCCTAGGCCACGAATATGAACTAGGTATATCAAGTCACACAAAGTCAGTAGTAAGGATCTGGTTTTCAGTTATTATTTGGTCTGCATGAGAGTCTGAACCTGCGACCCCCGACCCCCGACCCCCGACCC
>AKXM01000056.1 GCA_000277545.1 Enterobacter sp. Ag1
ACCGCTATAAACACCTAATGGATTGGGTGTTTCTAACGTATAGCCAAAGCTAAAATCGGAAATACGAACATCACCTTGAAAAGAGTTGTTACCAAGCTTCCGCCAGCAGGTCAGTTTTCTTTCTGGCACTCCCCATCCATGTCTGAACTGACTATTCGAAGAACCAATACCAACGCCAATCCGCCCTGAGCACCCGCCCCGAGGATATATACCCGCGTTGTTCATAGACAAGCTATATCCATCTATCGACGTGTGTTGCATACCCACAAGAACAAAACGAAATACCGCTGTAATTTGATTCCCTGTTTTATCATCTCTTAAAACAATATTCCTTGCCGTGCCATCAAGTGTTATTGATGTATAATTGCGT
>AKXM01000057.1 GCA_000277545.1 Enterobacter sp. Ag1
GAGTCAGAGTGTCACGTTTTTCTTGCGGCGTGCCGCCCGCCAGTGCTTCCTGGTGATAGGCCGGAAGGTCGAAATCGGCGGCGGTCAGCTGGTAGCTTTTGATTTCACCCTGATTCAGTTCGGCGACCAGCGTCGGCGCATGGAGCGACACTTCATCCATGCCGCCGCTGTGAACCACAGCTGCGCGTTTATAGCCGAGGACGCGCAGGGTTTCAGCAATCGGCAGCACCAGTTCCGGGCTGTAGACGCCGATCAGCGCCAGCGGCGGATGCGCCGGGTTAATCAGCGGGCCTAAAACATTGAACAGGGTGCGCGTTTTCAACTGCTGGCGAACCGGCATCGCGTGGCGGAAACCGGTGTGGTACTTAGGCGCAAACAGGAAGCAAACGCCCAGCTCGTCCAGCGCTTTACGGGAAGCATCCGCGTTCATTTCCAGGTTGATGCCAAACGCTGCCAGCAGATCGGAGGAACCCGAACGGCTGGAAACGCTGCGGTTGCCGTGTTTGGCGACCTTTAGCCCGACCGCGGCGGCAACAAAGGCGCTGGCGGTGGAGATGTTAATGCTGTTGCTGCCGTCGCCGCCGGTGCCGACGATATCGGCAAACTCGTAGCTCGGGCTTGGGAACGGCGCGGCGTGCTCAAGCAGGGCAGATGCGGCGCCGGCGATTTCGTTCGGGTGTTCACCGCGCACCTTCATGCTGACCAGCGCGGCCGCCAGCTGTTCTGGCTTCAGCTCACCGCGAACGATGGCAGAAAACAGCTGGTGACTCTCTTCGCGGCTCAGGGTTTGCGCCTGATAAAGCTTGTCGAGGATCGGCTGCAGCGTATTGGCCTGCTTCAGCTTCTGCAGCGCCCAGTCGAGGGTCTGCTCCAGCAGGCGAGCGCCGTGGCTGGTGAGAATGGATTCCGGGTGGAACTGGAAGCCCACAACCCGGTCAGCCTCGTGGCGAACCGCCATCACCATGCCGTCGAAATGCGCGTTGATGGTCAGGCCGGCAGGGATGTTGCTGCCCACCAGGGAGTGATAGCGCGCCACCGGCAGCGGGTTAGGCAGCCCTGCAAACATCGCTTCGCCGTCATGGGAGATAGAGGAGGCTTTGCCGTGCAGGATTTCGCCCGCCTGGCCGACGTAGCCGCCGTAAGCCTCCACAATGGCCTGGTGGCCGAGGCAAATGCCAATAATCGGCAGTTTACCGCGCATTCGCGTCAGTAATTCCGGCATGCAGCCCGCTTCGCTTGGGGCACCTGGCCCAGGGGACAGCATCAGCACCGGGTTATCCATGGTGGCCAGGCGTTCGATCAGCGTTTGTGCCGGGACGTGGTTACGGTAAATCACCACGTTGTGGCCGTTCGCGCGCAGCTGGTCCGCCAGGTTATAGGTGAATGAGTCGATATTATCGAGCAGCAGAATGTCAGCCATTAGAAAATCTCCTGGGCGTGATGCGCGGTAGCAATGGCGCGCAAAACAGCGCGGGCTTTGTTGCGGGTTTCGTCGGCTTCGGACTGCGGGTCTGAATCAAGGACAACGCCAGCGCCGGCCTGCACGGTGGCAATGCCGTCTTCGACGTAGGCTGAGCGGATGACGATGCAGGTATCGAGGTCGCCGTGGGCGGTGAAATAACCCACCGCGCCGCCGTAGCTGCCGCGACGAACGCCTTCGGCCCCGGCAATCAGCTGCATCGCACGCACTTTCGGCGCGCCGCTCAGGGTGCCCATATTCATGCAGGCGCGGTAGGCGTGCAGCACGTCCAGGTCGTGACGCAGCTCGCCGACAACGCGGGAGACCAGGTGCATCACGAAGGAGTAGCGGTCGACTTTGGTTAAATCCGCCACGTAGCGGCTGCCCGGCGTACAAATGCGGGCAAGATCGTTCCGCGCCAGGTCAACCAGCATCAGGTGTTCTGAGAGTTCTTTATGGTCGGTACGCATTTCCAGCTCGATACGGCTGTCCAGGTCTCGATCCAGCGATCCGTCGGCGCGGCGGCCACGAGGGCGGGTGCCGGCAATCGGGTAGATCTCAATCTGGCGATTCGTCGCATCGTATTTGAGCGAGCTTTCCGGGGAAGCGCCGAACAGTGTGAAATCGTTGTCCTGCATAAAGAACATGTACGGGCTTGGGTTGCTCTTCTTCAGCGTCTGATAAGCCGCCAGCGGTGACGGGCAAGGCAGCGAGAAGCGGCGGGATGGCACAACCTGGAAAATTTCACCGATGCGAATGGCTTTTTGCATCTGGCGAACAACCGCCCCGAACTCTTCGTCTGTCTGATTGACATCGCAGCTCATGTGCTCAACTTTCTGCACCGGCAGGGCTGCAGGCTCTTCACTGATTTGCTGGCGCAGCTGTTCGGTGCGTTTATGCAGACGCTGTTTTTCGCTCACGGAAGGCGTAAAGAGGCTGGCCTGAATGCGGGTTTGTTTTTTCTGGTGATCGATGGTCAATAAGGTTTCGGCCAGGTAGAAGCAGTAGTCCGGGCAGCGGTTGTCCTGTTTAAGCTGCGGCAGGTCCTCAAAACCGGCCACCAGGTCGTAGGCGAACAGACCGCCGAAGAACATCGCATGGCGTTCATCCGCGGGCACGCTCACCAGTTCCTGCATAATGCGGAATGCGTCAAAGACCGACAGCGAGCACAGGCGCGCGTCTTCATCTAATAACGTGCTGACCGTTGGGAAGCGAAGGGTGCGGCCATCAGGGAAGTGCTCGTTTTCGACGCCAGCCGGCAGGGCGGCATCCAGCAGCGGCAGCAGGGAAGCGCCGTTAGCAGACAAGGCCTGTAAGGTGACGGTGTCACCTAAGGCCGTAATGCGCATGGCGCTATCGACCAGCAGCAGGCTTTTTAAGTCGTCTTTGCTGTCGATGTCTGCGGACTCCAGCAGCAGCGTCGCAGGGCGCGCACCGCACAGCTGGTGGAAAAGGGCCGTTGGGTTTTCACGGTAGGCAGCTTCGCTGCTCAGGAGTTCAAGTGCCGGTTTTTGTGTTTGCATTTTAGTTCTCAAATTTTGTTCAAAAAAAAGCCCGCATCGTTGGCGGGCCTGGTATCTGTGCTGTTAAACAGCGTACGCGATCGCACCGCCCGAGTTCAGGGAGTACGCCACCAACCGTGCAGGGAATTCATCGCTTTCATTTCAGATACCTCGTTATGTGAACTTGCGTACTAGTAAACTGGTTCGCGGCTTTATTGTCAATACCGATTTTTTAAAATAGCCGATTATCGTTATCATGGGCCGCTAAATTTCTCTCTATCCATTTCTGGAGCCATTTTGAGCGAGCCCACCCTGGCCACGATCCACGATTTACACAGCCACACTACCGCCTCGGACGGCCTGTTGTCTCCTGAAGCTTTGGTTAATCGCGCGGTAGATATGCGCGTCACGGTACTTGCCATTACCGATCATGACACCGTCGCTGGTCTGCCTGCCGCAAGGGCTGAAATCCAGCGCCTGAATTTACCGCTACAGTTAATTAGCGGCGTTGAAATCTCCACCGTCTGGGAAAATCACGAAATCCATATCGTTGGCCTGGGTATTGATGAACAGCACCCGGCGCTGAAGCTTTTTCTTGAGCAGCAAAGTGAACGCCGCAGCCAGCGCGCCGTAATGATTGCCGAACGTCTGGATAAAGCGCGTATTCCCGGTGCGCTGGAAGGGGCAATGCGTCACGCAGGCAGCGGGGCAATTACCCGCGGGCATTTCGCTCGTTTTCTGGTCGAGCAGGGCAAAGCCAGCAATATGGGCGATGTTTTCAAAAAGTATCTGGCTAAGGGGAAAACCGGATACGTTCCGCCACAGTGGTGTACAATAGAACAAGCTATTGATGTGATTCATCATTCTGGCGGGCAGGCGGTGCTGGCGCATCCAGGGCGCTACGGCCTGACCGCAAAATGGCTAAAACGACTGCTGGCGCACTTTGCCGAACACGGTGGCGATGCCATGGAAGTTGCGCAGTGCCAGCAGGCTCCCAACGAACGTACCCAGCTTGCCAGCTACGCTAAGCAGTTTAATCTGCTGGCGTCGCAGGGATCTGATTTTCATCTACCCTGCGCGTGGATTGAACTGGGCCGTAAGCTGTGGCTACCGGCGGGCGTTGAGCCCGTCTGGCAGCACTGGGAGCAGAGCCGCATCGCTAAAGAGAGGGTAGTATGAGTCAGTTTTTTTATATCCACCCGGATAACCCGCAGCCGCGCCTGATTAATCAGGCCGTCGATATTATTCGTAAAGGCGGGGTCATTGTTTACCCTACCGATTCCGGCTATGCGCTGGGCTGCAAGATTGAAGACAAGGGCGCCATGGAGCGCATTTGCCGCATTCGTCAGCTCCCTGACGGCCACAACTTTACCCTGATGTGTCGGGACCTGTCGGAGCTGTCGACATACGCCTTCGTCGACAACGTGGCATTCCGTCTGATTAAAAACAACACACCGGGGAATTACACCTTTATCCTGAAGGGCACCAAAGAGGTTCCCCGTCGCCTGCTGCAGGAAAAACGTAAAACTATCGGTTTGCGCGTGCCGTCAAACCCGATTGCGCTGGCGCTGCTTGAAGTGCTGAATGAGCCGATGCTGTCGACTTCGCTGATGCTACCGGGTAGCGAGTTTACCGAGTCCGATCCTGAAGAGATCAAAGATCGCCTCGAGAAAGTGGTGGATCTGGTTATCCACGGCGGCTATCTGGGGCAGCAGCCCACCACGGTTATCGATCTGACTGAAGACGCGCCGGTTGTTATGCGCGAGGGCGTCGGGGACGTTAAACCTTTCCTGTAAGGAAATCGCTATGGCCCGATTTAACATTGATGTTCTGGCTTCTCAATGCGGCGTGACGCCCGCCAATATTCGTAGCTGGCAGCGTTATGGGTTGATCAAGCCGCAGGTGGATGAGAACGGGCACCGTTTTTTTGATTTTACCCACTGTTCGCAGGTCGCCGCGATTGTCGGCTGGCTTGAGAAAGGGGTAGCTCTGTCGGATATGCTGGCGCTGCTGAAAGGCGAGAAAATGTCTCCGCCTTTCAGATGGCTCGACGTTCAGGAAGCCCTGCTGGCGCAGTGTGAGGCGATGCAGCCGGCGAAGTTGAGGGCGCTTATCTGGCGCTATGGCCGCGAAGTCCCGCCTGCTATTTTTATTGATGAGGTTATCCGCCCGCTGAGACTATGGCTTAACGCTGATGCACAGCAGGAACAGGCGATGAATAGCGCATTGCTTGATACGGCGCTGATTGAATATGCGACGTTCGTCCTGGCCAGTGGGCGCAAGCGGCCCGGCGGCAGTCTGTTTATTCTGGCACTTTCGCTAAAAGATCCCGTCGAGCTTTGGCTGGAAGGGATCCGTTTTGCCAGCGACGGTTTTTGCGTTGAGGTCCTGGATCGCGGTATTCCCTGCCCGGATCTTAGCCGTATTCATGCGGACCACATTATGATTTGGGCCGATAAGGCGCTGGATGCTAACCAACAGGCACAGTATCACCGCTGGCTGAAGAGCGGAATTCCTGTTTTTCTGGGAGGCAGTGAGGCCGCCAGAGGAAATAAAAATGTGGCTACTCCGCGCAATTGTGCTTCCGGCGAGCAAGCTGCACTGCTGGATACTCAGAGCCAGCGGTGAGCAAATCTGGAAACGGGTTTTCACTCCATTTACGTTAAAATTCGTGTAGTATGTGCGGCCACGATGCTGTCAGCGGTTTTCCTGCATTGCCGGGCAGCCATTCAAATTCGTATTTATACTTCATCAGGCCCATGCCTTTTGATTTCAAAGTATCTGAGACGCCTGTGAAGGCGACACCCGAGGAAGCTCAATGAGCGAAAAGTTACAAAAAGTGCTGGCTCGCGCTGGCCATGGTTCCCGTCGTGAGATTGAAACCATTATCTCTGCAGGCCGCGTAAGCGTTGACGGTAAAATTGCCACGCTGGGCGATCGCGTTGAAATTACCCAGTCGCTTAAAATCCGCATCGATGGTCATTTGATCTCCATCCGTGAATCAGCGGAACAGATCTGCCGCGTGCTGGCCTATTACAAGCCGGAAGGTGAGCTGTGTACCCGCAGCGACCCGGAAGGGCGCCCAACCGTTTTTGACCGTTTACCAAAGCTGCGCGGTGCACGTTGGATTGCCGTTGGGCGTCTGGACGTGAATACCTGTGGTTTACTGCTGTTCACCACCGACGGAGAACTGGCAAATCGCCTGATGCACCCAAGCCGTGAAGTGGAGCGTGAATACTCCGTACGCGTGTTTGGCCAGGTGGATGACGACAAAGTAAGACAACTGTCTCGTGGCGTGCAGCTTGAAGATGGCCCGGCGGCGTTCAAAACCATCAAGTTCACCGGCGGGGAAGGCATTAACCAGTGGTATAACGTGACCCTGACCGAAGGCCGTAACCGTGAGGTTCGTCGCCTGTGGGAAGCTGTCGGTGTTCAGGTGAGCCGCCTTATTCGCGTGCGTTACGGTGACATTAAGCTACCGAAAGGCCTTCCGCGCGGGGGCTATACCGAGCTTGACCTGGCGCAGACAAACTACCTGCGAACGCTGGTGGAACTGCCGGAAGAAACCAGCAGTAAAGTGGCGGTAGAAAAAGATCGCCGCCGCATGAAAGCGAACCAGATTCGTCGTGCCGTGAAGCGTCACACCCAAGTGACCGGCGGCAACCGGCGCGCCAGCAGCAGCCGTAATAACGGCAGCGGCAGCTAAATCTTAACCCCTCTTTTGAGGGGTTTTTTTATTAGTAATCAATACCCATCTGCGCCTTCACCCCGGCGTCAAACGCATGCTTAACCGGGCGGAGTTCGCTCACCGTGTCGGCCATCTCCAGAATATCGCGGTGGCACCCGCGGCCAGTCACAATCACTGTCTGATTCGCCGGGCGGTTAGTCAGCGCGCTTAAGACGTCTTCCAGCGGAAGATAATCATAGGCCACCATGTAGGTCAGCTCGTCGAGGATCACCATATCCAGCCTGGCGTCTGCCAGCATCCGTTTGCCGTGCTCCCACACCGCAAGGCAGGCGGCGGTATCCGTTTCCCGGTTTTGCGTTTCCCAGGTAAAGCCTGTCGCCATCACCTGAAACTCAACCCCGTGTGGCTCCAGCAGATTACGTTCGCCGTTCGGCCACTGGCCCTTGATAAATTGAATGACGCCGACTTTTTTGCCGTGGCCTACGGCGCGGGTAGCGGTGCCGAATGCGGCGGTTGTTTTACCTTTCCCGTTGCCGGTGAAGACTATCAGGATCCCGCGCTCCTGCTGGGCTTCTGCAATGCGCGCATCAACCTTTTCTTTCTGGCGCTGTTGGCGCTGCTGATAACGCTCTTCGCTCATTCTGAAATCCCCGGTTTACGGTTAGGCTGGGCATCAAAACTCATGCCGGTCTTACGGCGGCTGTCATCGCCCATCAGCCAGAGATAAAGCGGCATTAAATCCCGGGGCGTTTTCAGTTTAGCCGGATCTTCCGTGGGGAAGGCGCTGGCGCGCATTGCGGTGCGAGTACCGCCTGGGTTGATGCAGTTTACGCGCAGGTTGTGCTGCTTATACTCCTCCGCCAGCACCTGCATCATGCCTTCCGTCGCGAACTTCGAGGCGGTGTAAGCGCCCCAGCCAGCGCGGCCCTGGCGACCCACGCTTGAGGTGGTGAACACCAGAGAGCCAGATTCGGATTTAAGTAATAAAGGAAGCAAAGCCTGAGTCAGGAAAAAGGTCGCATTGACGTTCACCTGCATGACGGCCTGCCAGGTGTCGGGATCCTGCTTGTCCATCGACACGACATCGCCAAGAATACCGGCATTATGCAGGACGCCATCGAGGCGAGGAACCAGCGCGCTAAGCTTGTTAGCCAGCGCATGGCAATCTGCCGACGTGGCGGTAGCCAGGTCGAGCGTGAACCAGTGCGCGGGGAGCAAACCGTGAGACTGGATCTCACCGGCGACGGCGCGGAGCTTTTGCTCATTGCGCCCCAGCAAAATCACCGAAGCACCAAATCTGGCATAGGTGAGTGCGGCGACGCGGCCGATGCCATCGCTGGCACCGGTCACTAAAATAATGCGATTTTTCAGTAAATTATCTTGCGGCTGATAGTGCACGGTTTTACTCCTCGCGTGATGCAATATGCTCACGTCTTATTTCTCGTTAAGTTACCTGGCTTTATGCCTTAAAGACGGGCGTATTTCAATCAGTCAGCCGGAGACAATGCTAAGGATTAACATTTTGCAAAAATTTCCCCGAGCCAAATCTTTTAAGGATGCCCTCATGCTGCCTTTATAGTTACTTACAGACGAACGTGTGCCTGCTCGGGTACACTGCGGAGATTAACAATGCTTGGTGATAAAGGCGGTAAATGTGGATCTGATTGCTGACTATGGACTTTTTTTGGCTAAAGCGGTGACCATCGTGGTGGCAATTGGTGCCATTGCACTTATCCTGGTGAACGTTGCGCAACGTAAGAAACAGGGCCGGGGTGAACTAAGGCTGACGAATCTGAGCGAGCAGTATCAGGATGTACAGCAGGAGATGCAGGTCGCTATGCTCGACCCGCATCAGCAGAAGCTGTGGCTTAAAGAAGAAAAGAAAAAGCTTAAGCTCGAAGCGAAGCAGGCAAAGGCGCGGGCTAAACGTGGCGAAAAGGCCAGTTCAGGCAAGCCGACGCTTTACGTCCTCGACTTTAAAGGCAGCATGGATGCCCACGAGGTCAGCTCGCTCCGTGAAGAAATTACCGCCGTGCTATCAGTTGTTAAACCCAAGGATGAAGTTTTGCTGCGCCTGGAAAGCCCTGGCGGAGTGGTTCATGGCTACGGGCTAGCGGCATCACAGCTCCAGCGCTTGCGGGACAAAGCCGTGCCTTTAACCATTGCGGTGGATAAAGTGGCGGCCAGCGGCGGCTATATGATGGCGTGTGTGGCCCAGCGCATTGTGGCCGCGCCCTTCTCGATCATCGGCTCGATTGGCGTTGTCGCGCAAATCCCTAACTTCCATCGCCTGCTTAAGCGCAATGACATCGACGTGGAGCTGCACACCGCGGGGCAGTACAAGCGCACGCTGACCCTGCTGGGTGAGAACACTGAGCAGGGGCGTGAGAAGTTCAGGGAAGATCTCAACGAAACGCATCACCTGTTCAAACAGTTTGTCAGCAGCATGCGTCCGGGCCTTGATATTGAATCAGTGGCTACGGGCGAGCACTGGTACGGTACCCAGGCGAAAGAAAAAGGTCTGGTTGATGACGTGGCGACCAGCGACGATCTGCTGCTGGGGATGATGAAAGATTTTGACGCTATTAATGTACGTTATTTGCAGCGTAAAAAAATGATGGACCGCTTCACCGGTAGCGCGGCGAATAGCTTAGATCGCCTGCTGTTGCGCTGGTGGCAGCGTGGTGAAAAACCACTGCTGTAAAGCAAAAAAGCGAGGCGTTTAAGCCTCGCTTTTCGTTTAGCCCTGCAGCGTATACTTTTCTGACAGGACGTGGGCCAGGTGTTTAAACATATTAAACACCGCCGTACTCTTCGGCGTGGGCAAACCTTGTTCGTCCAGGAAGTATTCTCCACTAAAGACCAGCACGCCGTTTTTTTGCTCCACGCCGGTGGCTTCCATTCCGTGCAGGAAATCCTCATGTTCACGAATGATTTTGTTCGCCTCTGCGAGGAGGGATTCGCGGTCAATAGGCTGAGTTGTCTCTTGCATGATGTTCTCCTTAAAAAACTGGCGCTAGTTTACGTCCGCTTGAGGGAAAAGGGCAAATTTTCCCTGTAAACCCTGTGGCCTTAAAAAAGTTAACCGTGCTGGCGGGATCCGGTATTGCATGCTAATAAAGTTGCGTAACATATTTTATCAGGTAGAGTGTGACGCTTTCGCAAATCTGGCAACAGAATTGCTTGACATTCGACCAAACTTCCGTCGTGCTATGCCACTTGTTTGAGACTTTAGGCCTTCAATACCCGACGAGTGAGCCGTGGGTGTTGCAGGTTATTGAAAAAAAGAGTTGATCTCCTTCTACGCTGCCGCAATATAAAAAAGCGCGTCGCCAGTGGAAGGTGAAAATTTGCGACGTATTCCTGGAAGAATTAAATAGGTAAAGGTGAAAATGGGTAAAGCTCTCGTTATCGTTGAGTCCCCGGCAAAAGCCAAAACGATCAACAAATATCTCGGAAACGACTACGTGGTGAAGTCCAGCGTCGGTCATATCCGTGATTTGCCGACCAGTGGATCAACCACCAAAAAGAGCGCTGACTCTACCGCCGCCAAAGGGGCCAAAAAGGTCAAAAAGGATGAACGCGGAGCGCTCGTCAACCGTATGGGTGTCGATCCCTGGCATGACTGGGATGCTCATTACGAAGTGCTGCCTGGCAAGGAGAAAGTGGTCTCCGAGCTGAAATCACTGGCAGAAAAAGCAGACCACATCTATCTCGCAACCGACCTTGACCGCGAAGGGGAAGCCATTGCCTGGCACCTGCGGGAAGTTATCGGTGGCGACGACACCCGCTACAGCCGCGTGGTGTTTAATGAAATCACTAAGAATGCGATTCGTCAGGCGTTTGAAAAGCCGGGTGAACTGAATATTGACCGTGTGAATGCCCAGCAGGCGCGCCGTTTTATGGACCGCGTTGTGGGCTATATGGTGTCTCCGCTGCTGTGGAAAAAAATTGCGCGTGGCCTGTCTGCCGGGCGCGTTCAGTCCGTGGCCGTTCGCCTGGTGGTTGAGCGTGAACGCGAAATTAAAGCGTTCGTCCCGGAAGAGTATTGGGAAATCGATGCCAACCTGTCGACGCCGAAGGGCGATGCGCTGCCGGTACAGGTGAGTCACCATAAAGACAAACCGTTCCGTCCGGTTAACCGCGAGCAGACCATGGCGGCCGTTAGCCTGCTTGAAAAAGCGCGTTACACCGTTCTGGATCGTGAAGACAAGCCGACCAGCAGCAAACCGGGGGCGCCGTTCATCACTTCCACGCTGCAGCAGGCTGCCAGCACCCGCCTTGGCTTCGGCGTGAAGAAAACCATGATGATGGCGCAGCGTCTTTACGAGGCGGGCCACATTACCTATATGCGTACTGACTCTACTAACCTGAGCCAGGACGCGGTGAGCATGGTACGCGGCTACATCGAAGAAAACTTCGGTAAGAAATACCTGCCGGCGGATGCCAATCAATACGCCAGCAAGGATAACTCTCAGGAAGCGCACGAAGCGATTCGTCCTTCTGACGTGGCCGTGCAGGCGGAAGCGTTAAAAGACATGGAGGCGGATGCCCAGAAGCTTTATCAGCTGATTTGGCGCCAGTTCGTCGCCTGCCAGATGACGCCAGCGAAATACGACTCCACCACGCTGACGGTGGAAGCCGGTGAGTACCGTCTGAAGGCGCGTGGCCGCACGCTGCGCTTTGATGGCTGGACGAAAGTGATGCCTGCGCTGCGCAAGGGGGATGAAGATCGCACCTTACCGGCGGTGAATCCGGGCGAATCTTTGACGCTGGTTGAACTGCTTCCAGCCCAGCACTTTACCAAGCCGCCCGCGCGTTTCAGCGAAGCGTCGCTGGTGAAAGAGCTGGAAAAACGCGGGATTGGCCGCCCGTCCACCTATGCCTCTATCATTTCAACCATTCAGGATCGTGGCTACGTGCGCGTTGAGAACCGCCGTTTCTACGCCGAAAAAATGGGTGAAATTGTTACCGATCGCCTGGAAGAGAACTTCCGCGAGCTGATGAATTACGACTTCACGGCGCAAATGGAAAACAGTCTTGACCAGGTGGCCAATAACCAGGCCGAGTGGAAAGGCGTGCTGGACAACTTCTTCACTGATTTTAGCGGCCAGCTTGAGAAAGCGGAGCAGGATCCGGAAGAAGGCGGTATGCGTCCGAACCAGATGGTTCTGACCAGCATCGACTGCCCAACCTGCGGCCGTAAAATGGGGATCCGTACCGCGAGTACCGGCGTGTTCCTCGGCTGTTCTGGCTATGCGTTACCGCCGAAAGAGCGCTGCAAAACCACCATCAACCTGGTACCGGAGAACGAAGTTCTTAACGTGCTGGAAGGTGACGATGCGGAAACTAACGCCCTTCGTGCCAAGCGCCGCTGCCAGAAGTGCGGCACGGCGATGGACAGCTACCTTATCGATCCGAAGCGCAAGCTGCACGTGTGCGGTAATAACCCGACCTGTGATGGCTACGAAATCGAAGAGGGTGAATTCCGCATCAAGGGGTATGACGGCCCAATCGTTGAGTGTGAGAAATGTGGCTCCGAAATGCACCTGAAAATGGGGCGTTTTGGTAAGTACATGGCTTGTACTAATGACGAGTGTAAAAATACCCGTAAGATCCTGCGTAACGGCGAAGTAGCGCCACCGAAGGAAGATCCGGTGCCGCTGCCAGAGTTGCCGTGTGAGAAGTCTGACGCGTATTTCGTGCTGCGTGATGGCGCCGCTGGCGTCTTCCTGGCCGCGAACACGTTCCCGAAATCTCGTGAAACACGCGCCCCGCTGGTTGAAGAGCTGCATCGCTTCCGCGATCGCCTGCCGGAGAAGCTGCGCTATCTGGCCGACGCTCCTCAGGAAGATCCAGAGGGGAATAAAGCGTTCGTTCGCTTTAGTCGTAAAACGAAGCAGCAGTACGTGGCTTCTGATAAAGACGGTAAAGCGACCGGCTGGTCAGCCTTCTTCGTTGACGGCAAATGGGTCGTTGGTAAGAAATAATTCTGCCTGAACCTGTGAAAACCGGAGCCTGTCTCCGGTTTTTTTATGGTGCCTTATATAACTCGTTTATTATCTTTTTATCCCATCTATACAAAGTAGCTATAACTGATATAGTGAGTAAAGCAATGTCAATTTTCGTTTTTTCTGCGTCTTAACCCCGCCCATTGCGCCGGGGCCTTTGACCCTGGACGGTAAGCTATGAAATTACAGCAGCTGCGTTATATCGTTGAAGTCGTAAACCACAATCTTAATGTCTCTTCTACGGCGGAAGGGCTCTATACCTCTCAGCCGGGGATCAGTAAGCAAGTTCGTATGCTGGAAGACGAACTGGGAATACAAATATTTGCCCGAAGCGGAAAACACCTGACCCAGGTTACGCCAGCGGGACAGGAAATTATCCGTATCGCCCGTGAAGTGCTGTCGAAAGTCGACGCCATCAAATCCGTTGCCGGAGAACACACCTGGCCTGACAAAGGCTCGCTCTATGTGGCGACAACCCACACACAGGCCCGTTATGCGCTGCCTGGCGTGATTAAAGGCTTTATTGAGCGTTATCCTCGGGTTTCACTGCATATGCATCAGGGCTCGCCGACGCAGATTGCAGAGGCGGTTTCCAAAGGCAATGCCGATTTTGCTATCGCCACCGAAGCGCTTCATCTTTACGATGACCTGGTGATGCTGCCTTGCTACCACTGGAACCGCTCCATTGTGGTTACGCCCGATCACCCATTGGCTTCGAAAGAGTCGGTTAGCATCGAAGAGTTGGCGCAGTATCCGCTGGTCACCTACACCTTTGGTTTCACCGGCCGTTCCGAGTTGGACACTGCTTTTAACCGTGCAGGGTTAACGCCGCGAATCGTCTTTACCGCCACCGATGCCGATGTGATTAAAACCTATGTTCGCCTGGGACTCGGAGTAGGGGTCATTGCTAGCATGGCGGTAGATCCGATTTCAGACCCGGATTTAGTCCGTATCGAAGCCCAGGGCGTATTTAGCCACAGCACGACGAAAATAGGTTTCCGTCGCAGCACTTTCCTGCGCAGTTATATGTATGATTTTATTCAGCGTTTTGCGCCACATTTAACCCGTGACGTGGTGGATACCGCCGTGGCATTACGCTCGAACGAAGATATTGAAGCGATGTTTAAAGATATAAAATTACCCGCCAAATAATTCCCCAGGGTATCTTCGGCACATCCGAAGATACCCGAGTCATTATTAAACAAGAATTAAACGCATTTCTTCGTCTATTCCCATTCCCGTAAATAAGCCACATCCTGCTAATGGTTATTGTGTCGCAATTAAGAGACACAGCTAGTAAATAATTCGTGGTTGCGCAAACCTGGCGTTTCGATTATTTATTTCAGGTCAAAAGATTAAATCTTTTCTCCTGCTTATTGCGCAATTTTTCTGGCTTTTGAGCTAGAGTTTCTTTAGGATTAATCCCAACTGGCGATTAGTTATACCGATTGTTTAGAAACGTTACGATAAGTGGTGTCGATTGTATGAGGCTAGCAATGTCATCAGGCAGTGAGGAATCGCAGCAGGATCCATCCCTGAAACGTAAGGCATGGATGGCGGTGTTTTTGGTGTCAGCCTTGTTCTGGCTGGTTGTGGCGCTGGTTGCCTGGCATTTTTGGGGGTAGCTATGTCTACTCGGGATAGGGGTCCTGCACCTAAAGTTGTGGCCCGCAACAGCGGCAAACCACGAAAAGACGTTAAGAAAGAGGGAAGCACGCCACCTGAAGGCTGGACGCTGACGAAACAGCAGCAGGCCTTTATTGATTTGTTTTCTGAAGACGATAGCAAAAAACAATAAAATCGTTATTGAATTGTTTATTTTTTCTGCGGAATTAAACGTACTTTTTATTTGCCGCAGGGCAACCTGTTATTCACTAATAATTACACACAGCACTACATTCTGGTGATTGCTTAATTAAGCAGTCTTGTTGCATATAGCCACATTGAGTTAACTCTATGAATAATCACAATGCCGTGAAATATTGGTCATGGATCGGTGCTTTCACGCTGTCTGCCTTGTTTTGGGTAGAAGTGCTGCGTGTCTTCGCGAATTAATCTTCGTTGAGTGGCTGAGCGCCGCTGTCTTACTGCTTCGAATAATCCTCCCGATTCGCCTCTCGCCCCGACATTCCGTTGGGGCGTTTGTTTATTCACGGTTTATTCCCTTCGCCTCATTTATCAATTTGGGTTGTTATCAAATCGTTACGGCAGGTTTGTGTTATCTTTAATAGTGACCCTGCGAATAATCAGGGCACTCGCTATCCCTGTCATAAAGGAGGAGCTATGTCGTTAACCCTACGCGAAGCCAGTAAGGACACTCTACGGGCGCTAAATAAAACCTGGCATTACTACAGCTTGCCGCTGGCCGCAAAAGAGCTGGGGGATATCAGCCGGTTACCTAAGTCGCTAAAAGTTTTACTGGAGAACCTGCTGCGCTGGCAGGATGAAGACTCCGTCACCCGCGAAGATATTCATGCCCTGGCCGGCTGGCTGAAACAGGCCCATGCCGACCGCGAAATTGCCTATCGTCCTGCCAGGGTACTGATGCAGGACTTCACTGGCGTACCGGCGGTGGTCGATCTTGCCGCAATGCGTGAGGCCGTTAAGCGCCTCGGCGGTGATGTGGCGAAAGTTAACCCGCTTTCCCCGGTCGATTTGGTGATTGACCACTCGGTGACCGTCGACCATTTCGGCGACAACGATGCCTTCGAGGAAAACGTTCGTCTTGAAATGGAGCGCAACCACGAGCGCTATGTCTTTCTACGCTGGGGCCAGCAGGCCTTCAGCCGTTTCAGCGTTGTGCCACCCGGTACCGGCATTTGCCACCAGGTGAACCTTGAGTACCTGGGCAAAGCCGTCTGGAGTGAAGAACAGAACGGCGAACTTGTCGCTTACCCTGACACGCTGGTTGGCACCGACTCGCATACCACGATGATTAATGGCCTTGGCGTGCTGGGCTGGGGAGTGGGCGGTATCGAAGCTGAAGCGGCGATGCTGGGCCAGCCGGTATCTATGCTGATCCCCGATGTGGTCGGCTTTAAGCTTGAGGGCAAACTGCGGGAAGGGATCACCGCGACGGACCTTGTGCTGACCGTCACCCAGATGCTGCGTAAACACGGCGTAGTGGGCAAATTTGTTGAGTTTTACGGCGACGGGCTTGATTCGTTGCCGCTCGCCGACCGGGCAACGATCGCCAACATGTCTCCAGAATACGGTGCGACCTGCGGTTTCTTCCCGATCGACGGCGTAACGCTGGAATATATGCGCCTCAGCGGGCGTAGCGAAGAGCAGGTGGCTCTGGTTGAAGCTTACGCTAAGGCGCAGGGCATGTGGCGCAATACGGGGGATGAACCCGTGTTTACCAGCACGCTCTCTTTAAACATGCATGACGTTGAGGCAAGCCTGGCCGGGCCAAAACGCCCGCAGGATCGTGTCCCGCTCGGCGGAGTGCCAAAAGCGTTTGCCGCCAGCAACGAACTTGAAGTCAACGCTTCCCACAAAGATCGTCATCCGGTCAGCTACACGCTGGCGGGCGAAGAGCATCAATTGCCGGATGGCGCCGTGGTGATTGCCGCTATCACCTCCTGTACCAACACGTCAAACCCCAGCGTGCTGATGGCGGCAGGGTTGCTGGCTAAAAAAGCCGTCAGTCTGGGGCTGAAGCCGCAGCCCTGGGTGAAGGCCTCGCTTGCGCCGGGATCTAAGGTGGTCTCGGATTATCTGGCGAAAGCCAAATTGACCCCATACCTTGATGAGCTGGGCTTTAACCTGGTGGGTTACGGCTGTACTACCTGCATAGGCAACTCTGGTCCGCTGCCCGATCCTATCGAGCAGGCGATTAAAAAAGGCGATCTTACCGTGGGCGCGGTGCTTTCCGGCAACCGCAACTTCGAAGGCCGTATTCACCCGCTGGTGAAAACGAACTGGCTGGCCTCACCGCCGCTTGTCGTCGCCTACGCGCTGGCTGGAAACATGAACATCGACCTGACTAAAGAGCCATTAGGGCAGGATAAAAATGGCGCTGACGTCTACCTGAAAGACATCTGGCCGGGCAGCCAGGAAATTGCTGCGGCTGTCGCGCAGGTGACTACCGAGATGTTCCACAAAGAATATGCTGAAGTGTTTGAAGGTACCGAAGAGTGGCGCAGCATTGAGGTGGCGCGATCGGCCACCTACGGCTGGCAGGACGACTCAACCTATATCCGACTGTCGCCGTTCTTTGACGAGATGGGCGCCGAGCCAAAACCAGTGGAAGATATTCACGGGGCTAACGTGCTGGCGATGCTGGGGGATTCGGTCACTACCGACCATATTTCCCCGGCGGGGAGCATTAAACCTGACAGCCCGGCGGGGCGCTACCTGCAGGGGCATGGTGTAGAGCGCAGAGACTTTAACTCCTACGGTTCGCGTCGCGGTAACCATGAAGTCATGATGCGCGGGACCTTTGCCAACATTCGTATTCGCAACGAGATGGTGCCAGGCGTTGAAGGCGGCATGACGCGGTTACTGCCGGGTGAAGAAGTTCTGTCTATTTATGACGCTGCAATGCGTTACAAAGCGCGGGGCATTCCGCTGGCGGTGATAGCCGGGAAAGAGTATGGCTCCGGTTCAAGCCGCGACTGGGCGGCCAAAGGCCCTCGCTTGCTGGGCGTCCGGGTGGTCATTGCCGAATCGTTCGAACGTATTCACCGCTCGAACCTTATCGGCATGGGCATTTTACCGCTGGAGTTCCCTCAGGGCGTCACGCGAAAAACGCTGGGGCTGACGGGGGAGGAAAAGCTGGATATTAGCGGGTTAAACCAACTGAAACCTGGCGCCAGCGTGCCGGTTACGCTGACCTTTGCCGACGGGCGCCAACAGGTCATTGATTGCCGCTGCCGCATTGATACCGGCAATGAGCTGACCTATTTCCGTCACGACGGCATCCTGCATTATGTGATCAGGAATATGCTGAAGTAAGAAACGACAAAGCCCCTGAAAAGGGGCTTTTTTACGAGATGAGCGTCTTTACTCAGACAGCAGATGGCCCATTTTGGCGGCTTTAGTGTCGAGATAATGCGCATTTTTCGGGTTACGGCCGACGATGAGCGGGACGCGCTCAACAATGTTGATCCCGGCTTCAGTCAAAATTTCGACTTTTTTCGGGTTGTTGGTGAGTAAACGCACGGCATCCACGCCCAGCAGCTTGAACATGTCGGCGCACAGCGTAAAGTCACGTTCGTCGGCGGCAAAGCCGAGCTGGTGATTAGCCTCTACCGTGTCGTAGCCTTTATCCTGCAGCGCATAGGCTCGTATTTTATTCAGCAGCCCGATATTACGGCCTTCCTGGCGATGGTAAAGCAGCACGCCACGGCCTTGTTCAGCAATGTGGGTTAGCGCGGCTTCAAGCTGGAAGCCGCAGTCACAGCGCAGGCTGAACAGCGCATCACCGGTCAGACATTCGGAGTGGACGCGCGCGAGCACGGGCTCTTCACCGCTAATATCCCCGAAAACCAGGGCAACATGATCCTGCCCCGTTGCCACTTCTTCAAAACCCACCATCAGGAAATCGCCCCAGGGGGTTGGCAGTTTGGCTTCTGCCACACGTTTAAGCTGCATGTGATTCTCCAGGTACTTATTTTGACACCGTGGTGTCTGCCAGAAGTCTGGCCTGTACGTTAATGTCAGATATTTTGCCATAACGCGCGGTCGTTCGCTTCATTGACAGATTAAAAAGCCATTTTTGCCAATGACGGCATCGCGGTTTAACCTTCCTGGGCATTTTTCGGTTATTCTTTAAAGGCTTTCATTATCATGAGGTTTTCATGCAGGCAATAGCAAAACGCATCACCGCAGGCACAACGCTTCTGTTAATCATGCCGTTAATCGTCTGGTTCAGCGGCTGGGAATGGGCCCCTGGGGGCGATGAAAGCGTGTTAAAAATGCTTTATTGGGTCACTGAGACCGTGACGCAGCCCTGGGGAGTCATTACGCATGTTGTGCTTTGTGCCTGGTTTCTGTGGTGCCTGCGTTATCGCCTTAAGCCTGCGCTGATGTTATTTGCTATCCTCGCTGCCGCTATCCTTATAGGTCAGGGCATTAAGTCCGTTATCAAGAACAAAGTGCAGGAACCCCGGCCATTCGTCGTCTGGCTTGAAAAAACTCACCATATCACTACCGACCAGTTCTACACTTTAAAGCGTACTCAGCGTGCGGAACTGGTGAAAGCGCAGCTGGAAGGGCAGGATGAAATTCCCGGGTGGTTACGTAAACACTGGCAGTTCGAAACCGGCTTCGCTTTTCCTTCTGGTCACACGATGTTTGCTGCCAGTTGGGCGCTGTTGGGCGTAGGATTACTTTGGCCGCGCAGGCGGACGTTTACGCTGGTGGTATTGTTGTTATGGGCAACGGGCGTAATGGGAAGCCGACTGTGGCTGGGCATGCATTGGCCGCGTGACCTGGTAGTCGCCACGATTATCTCTGGTTTGTTAGTTATTCTGGCGACCTGGCTGGCGCAGCGCTGGTGTGGGCCGCTGACTCCGCCTGCAGAAGAAGACCAGGAAATAGCCGAACGGCATGAAAAAAGTTGAGAATAGTGTTTTAACCCCCATTTCTTATGCATTCGGGGAGGTTAATGGATTCCCCGGTTTCGCCTGAAATGGTAGTTTATACCTCCGGGACTCATTTTTGGCATAGCTAAGCCAGCTGTGACCACATAACGGGATGTCATGTGAAATATTTACTCATTTTCTTACTGGTACTTGCCATCTTTGTGGTGTCTATCACTTTAGGGGCGCAAAACGATCAGGTTGTGAACTTTAATTACCTGTTAGCGCAAGGCGAGTACCGGGTGTCTACTTTGCTGGCGACGCTGTTTGCGGCAGGGTTTATTCTTGGATGGCTGATTTGCGGTCTGTTCTGGCTGCGCGTCCGTGTGTCCCTGGCCCGTGCTGAGCGAAAAATTAAACGTCTTGAGCAACAGGTTACCCCTACTACTGATGTTTCGGCGCCCGTTGTGCCGGCCGTGAAGGAATAATCTTTTATGTTGGAACTGCTGTTTCTGCTGTTACCCATTGCAGCCGCTTATGGCTGGTATATGGGGCGCAGAAGTGCGCTGCAAGACAAACAGCAGGAGGCCAGTCGCCTTTCTCGCGACTATGTCGCCGGGGTGAACTTCCTGTTGGCTAACCAGCAGGACAAAGCGGTTGATCTGTTCCTCGACATGCTTAAAGAGGACACCGGCACCGTTGAAGCTCACCTCACGTTAGGGAATCTCTTCCGCCAGCGTGGCGAGGTTGATCGGGCTATCCGTATCCACCAGTCGCTGATGGAAAGCGCGTCGTTGAACTACGACCAGCGTCTGCTTGCCGTACAGCAACTCGGCAAAGACTACATGGCCGCCGGGCTTTATGACCGCGCCGAAGATATGTTCAGCCAGCTTATCGACGAAACCGACTTCCGCATCAGCGCGCTGCAGCAGCTGCTGCAAATTCACCAGGCAACAAGCGACTGGCAGAAAGCCATCGACGTGGCCGAACGGCTGGTTAAACTCGGCAAAGACAAACAGCGTGTGGAAATCGCGCACTTCTACTGTGAACTTGCGCTGCAAAACATTGGCAATGACGACACGGACAAGGCCATGTCCCTGCTTAAAAAAGGGGCGGCTGCAGATAAAAATTGCGCCCGGGTCTCCATCATGATGGGGCGTATTTTCATGGAAAAAGGCGAATATGCCAAAGCGGTAGACTCGTTAAAACGCGTAATTGAGCAAGATAGCGAACTGGTCAGCGAAACGCTGGAGATGCTGCAGGTGTGCTATCAACAGCTAGGCAAACCTGACGAGTGGGAAACTTTCCTCAAGCGTTGCGTGGAAGAAAACAGCGGGGCAGTGGCAGAGCTTATGCTGGCGAGCATTCTCGAGCAGCGCGAAGGCGCTGAAACGGCTCAGATGTATATCAACCGTCAACTGCAACGGCATCCAACAATGCGGGTATTCCATCGTCTGATGGATTACCACCTGCATGAGGCGGAGGAAGGGCGAGCGAAAGAAAGCTTGATGGTACTGAGGGATATGGTGGGCGAGCAAATTCGCACCAAGCCCCGCTATCGCTGTCAAAAATGCGGCTTTACTGCCTACACCATGTACTGGCATTGCCCATCCTGCCGCGCCTGGTCAACGGTGAAACCAATTCGCGGGCTGGATGGGCAATAGCCCGCGTTTTTTAAAAATCCATACTTTAGTTACAACATACTATTAAATACTTCACCGTCCCCAACTTCACCATCGTGCAACTTTCGCTTAGCAGGGGGCAATCGCGGCTGTAAATTTACCTGGCTGACGAGTAGAATGCTGCCGTTTAACTTTTTTGCGCCGCGCTGGTGCCCAACAGTCAGAAGGTTTTGCCATGAATTCAACTGCGTCATCCTCCTCCCGTGTTGCCACTGAATCGCCGATAGTCGTTGCTCTTGATTATGATAATCGCGATAGCGCCCTGGCCTTTGTCGACCGTATCGACCCGCGCGACTGCCGTCTGAAAGTTGGGAAGGAGATGTTTACCCTGTTTGGTCCACAGCTGGTGGGCGACCTGCAACAGCGCGGGTTTGATGTCTTCCTCGATCTGAAATTCCACGATATCCCGAACACCACCGCGCGGGCCGTGGCGGCTGCTGCAGAAATGGGCGTGTGGATGGTCAACGTTCATGCTACGGGTGGAGCCCGAATGATGCGTGCCGCAAAAGAAGCACTTGCCCCATTTGGGAAAGATGCGCCGTTGCTGATCGCCGTTACCGTTTTGACCAGCATGGAAGCCAGCGACCTGTCCGATCTGGGCATTACCGCCAGCCCGGCAGATTATGCCGAGCGTCTGGCGACGCTGACCAAAGAGTGTGGCCTGGACGGCGTAGTGTGCTCTGCGCAAGAGGCGGTACGTTTTAAGGCGGCGTTAGGCCGAGAATTCAAGCTTATTACCCCAGGCATTCGCCCGATGGGCAGTGATGCCGGCGATCAGCGCCGCATCATGACACCGCAGCAGGCTCAGCAAGCCGGAGTAGACTTTATGGTCATTGGGCGTCCGATCACCCAATCGGCTGACCCGGCGCAGACTTTGCGCGATATTCGCGCCTCGCTGGTGCAGGGGGCTTGATGAAAGACAATAACAGCCGGCTGGTTTACTCCACGGAAACCGGGCGTATAGACGAACCTAAAGTTGAAGTTCAGCGCCCAAAAGGCGACGGCATTGTACGCATTCAAAAGCAGACCAGCGGCCACAAAGGGAAGGGCGTATGCCTGATTTCTGGTATTGATGCCGACGATGCGACGCTGGCAGCCATTGCTGCGGAGCTGAAAAAGAAATGTGGCTGCGGTGGCGCGGTCAAAGACGGCGTGATTGAAATCCAGGGCGATAAGCGCGATTTGATAAAATCATTGCTTGAAGCGAAAGGCATGAAAGTGAAACTCGCGGGCGGGTAATTCGGAATAATATTAATTATTGGGCCACGGAAAATACCGTGGCCTTTTATTTTTACTGCTGTTAGTCAGACCTGAAAATTAACACGTAATGAATTCGTCAAAGCGAGTTAGCTTTTGCTGGCGTCCTGCCTTATTTACCCACCTGGTGACCGATAATACCGCCTACTGCCGCACCGCCAAGCGTACCCAGCGTGCTGCCATCGGTCAGTACTGCGCCACCCAGCGCACCGGCACCTGCGCCGATTGCCGTGTTGCGGTCACGCTTAGACCAGTTAGAACATGCACTCAGGGACATTGCGAGGGTAATAGCCAGCATTGCAGCGGCCACTTTTTTGTTATTTAAGGTCATCATACTTTCTCCAGAATAATTGATTCACGGAAGCCAGTCTCAGGTAAGTATAGTAAGAATTCACCACTTTACCGGGCGGTTCGTGAAACGATGTCGCGATATAAGCTTAAAAAAGGGCAGGTGCGTTTATTACTCCCTGTTATATCGCTAAATTCTATTCTATTTTTTCCGTATGATTAACACAGGTAAAAACTCTTAATTCCAGCGTGGGAATATTCTGAGAGAGAAGAAGCCCGCGCGCGGCACGGGCAGCAGAGACTTAGACGGTGGCGTAGGGGTCAACAATATCCACCTGCAGGTGGACTGCTTTCAGTTGCTCCAGCGTCTCCTGGCTAATTGCGGCGTCGGTGATAACGCGGCTGAAGCGTGAAATCGGGCCCAAAGTATACGGATGCACGTTGCCAAACTTGCTGCTGTCCGTCAGCACAATGGCCTCGCTACCTTTCTCCAGCACAGAATTCACCACGTCGGTACGCAGCATATCGCGCCCGGTAAAACCGGTTTCCGGCAAGAAACCGTCGATGCCGATAAAAGCCTTACTGAAATGCAGCTGCTGGATAAACTGGCGGGTAAGCGGCCCGACCATGCTTTCGCTTTTCTTCTGATAGATCCCGCCGACCAGAATGACTTCACAATCAGTGTCTTTCAGCAAATGGGCAATGTAGCTGCTGACGGTGATCAGCGTGACCTTTTTTTGCTCCGCCAGAGTACGGGCGAGAAGCGCGTTGCTGCTGCCGTTTTCGATAAACACGGTTTCACCATCACTCACCAGCGAGGCGGCATATTGCGCAAGCTGCAGCTTGAGGGTGTAGTTGTTCATCATGCGAGTTTCAACATCATCGCTATCCAGCGGGACGGCAAAACCATGCGTGCGACGAAGGTAATTATTTTTTTCCAGCAGGTTCAAATCCTGGCGGATGGTGACTTCTGAAACGCCGGTTGTTTTCGCCAGAGAGGCGACGCTAACCCGGCCTTGATCGATAACCATCTGCAGGATAATTTGTTGTCTTGAGTTCATGTCAGCCAGTAGTCAGGCGGGGGATTAACCCCGCCTTCTCGTCAAAGAGTATGTTCCGTGCGGGCTATAATATCATCCTGCGCGTCAGGAGATAAGGCCGTAAAGAAGGCCGAGTATCCTGCAACCCTTACCACCAAATCTCGATATTTATCAGGATTTTGTTTGGCATCAAGCAGTGTTTCGCGGGAGACAATGTTGTACTGAACGTGCCAGCCCTTGTGTGATTCGAAGAAAGTGCGCAGCATAAACATTAATTTTTCACGATCGCGCGGATTATCTAACGTTGAAGGATTCAGTTTTTGGTTCAATAAAACACCGCCGAGGATTTTATTGGTCGGCAGTTTGCCCACGGAACTGATGACCGCGGTAGGGCCAAGATGATCGGTCCCGGACGCGGGGCTGGCGCCTTCTGCCAAAGGTGTATGTGCTCTCCGGCCATCCGGTGTGGCCATTGTGGCTGCGCCAAACGGCACGTTTGCTGAAATAGAAGAGGTTCCCGCGTAGTATGTTCCGCCAACAGGACCACGGCCAAAGCGCGTGTTGTGATAGCGCTTAAGTTCATCAATGTAGGTTTGATAGGCGCGGGCGAGCAGCATATCGACATCGTCATCGTCGTTGCCGTATTTTGGCGCGCCGTTGATTAGGCGCTGGCGAAGCTGCTCGCCGCTCAGCCCGACAAAATCGTTGGCCAGGGCATCCGCCAGCTGTTGCTGCCCGATGATGCCCTGTTCAAAGACCAGTTTTTTTACGGCTGAAAGGCTATTCCCAAGATTGGCAATCCCGACCTGAAGTCCTGAAACCCAGTCGTATTTGGCGCCACCTTGCTTGATACTTTTGCCTCGTTCAATGCAATCATCCACCAGCGCCGAACAAAGAATATCGTGCGCGTTTTCTTCCAACACGGTATCTACCACGCATTCGATCTCGATCGATTTTTGCGTGTAATAACGAATTTGCTCGTCCCAGGCGTCGAGGACTTCGTCAAACGAAGTGAAATTGCCTTCAGACAGCGCCTTTTGCTGTGGGAGGAAAATGCTTCCGCTGGTGGCATCCTGACCATGTTCAAGGCTTGCCAGCATCACGCGGGCAAAGTTGATGAAGCTCATGCCGGTGCAACGGTAGCCCCATTTTCCGCCGACGGCGGTTTCAATGCAGCCGATAGCCGCATAGTCATAAGCATCTTCCCGGCTGACGCCAAGCTTAATGAATGCCTCGATAACAATTTCATCATTGTTAAACGCCGGCATGCCGAATCCGCAGCGAATCACCTGCACACAGGCATCAAGGAAGTCGCTGCTCATCCCGGCGTGATAGCGAACGCTGAGGTTAGGCTGCGTTGAGCGCAGGCGGCCGCAGGACTCAAGAATGGCGTAGGAGAGCGGGTTAACGGCATCCACCGCGACGCCGTGCAGCAGCGTTTGTCCTCCGATGGTGACGTTTTGGTAAAGCGGGCTGCCGGCGGAGGCTTTTGAATGCGAGCCGGAGCGAATTTTATTCACCTCAAGCAGCTTCAGCCAGCAGCTTTGCAGCAGTTCAATGGCCTGTTCCCGGCTGGTGGTTTGCTGTAATTCTACATCCCGGCGGTACCACGGATAAAGGTACTGATCGAGCCGACCAAAGGAGACGGAGTGCCCGTTGGATTCAATCTGCAGTACAAGCTGAACGAAATAGCTGAGCTGTAAAGCCTGCCAGAAAGTGACCGGCGGATTGCTGGCGATATGTTCGCAGTTTTCAGCGATCGCCAACAGTTCATCCCGGCGTGCCTCTCGTTTTTCGTCGGAGGCCATTTTCTTCGCCAATTCTGCGTAGCGTAATATATGCTCGCTCAGGGCAACAAAAGTCATATCAATGGCTTTCAGGAACTGCTCTTTGTGCAGGTCGTCCCAGTCGGTAAGTTGCAAACGCCCGCGTCGCTCGGCGACTTTATCACGCAACCCGCTAATACCCAGCTCAAGCAGCAGCGGGAAATTCACCGCCAGGTGAGCGTCGCCGGAAGTCATATTGCCTTCGGCTTTTATGATCCCGGTCGCCAGCAGTGCCTTTTGCTCGTCGGTAAACATGCCATAACAGCGATCCTGCACCGTCTGTCCGCGCCACCAGGGGCAAACTTCATGCATGACCGCTTTATCCGCGTCGGAAATTGAAAACCCGGCGCCAGGACGGTCACCAAGCTCGTCGATTTCGCTCTCAATCCAGCCCACGGTATATTCCGGGAAGAACGGCGCCCCACGGACATGGCTGGCCTGATTCCCGACGATCAGCTCGTCATGTTTGATCCAGATAGTTCTCTCCGACAGATGATGGGCCAGCGCCATCGCGCGGCGAACCGGCAGCGGTTTATCCTGATGCTGCTGGTATACGGCAGTGTAGTGGCGGGCACGCTCGGTGCAGACCGGCGGCTTCACGATATGTATCAGCGCTTCTTTGTGCGCCTTTATACGTGGGCTGAGAAAATTCAGGTTCAGTTCGGTCATGATGATTATCCTCTAATCCAGGCTGTCATGCCTTTTTGGCTGGCGTACTGTTCGGCGAAGTGCAGAAGGTCTGGTGCATCAAGCGGCCTGCTGGCGGCCAGGTAGGGCTGCTCCAACAGGGTGTATTTGTTAATCCCTAAGGTGTGATAAGGCAGAAAATGGATAGATTTCGCGCCAATTTCGTCGGCGGCAAAATCGCTGATGGCGCGGATGGAACGTTCATCGGCGTTAAAATCGGGAATCAACGGCACGCGGATGGTCATCTCTACGCCGCGGGCGGCCAGCTTGCGAAAGTTATCCATCACGCGTTCGGCGTTGCCGTCGGTCCACTGCTGAAAGCGCGCTTTGTCTACGTGCTTAAGATCCGCCAGCAGCAAATCCAAAAAAGGTAATGAAGGCGCAATGTATTTCCAGGGCACGTGCAGGCAGGATTCCACGGCAGTATGCAGGTCGGCCTCTTTACTGCGCTGTAGCAGTTCCCGCGCCAGCTCCGGCTGCATAAAAGGCTCCCCGCCGGAAAGCGTAATCCCCCCTCCGCTGCGAGCATAAAAAGGTTTATCGCGCAGCACTGTGGCCATAATAGAATCCGCCGTTTTTACTTCACCGCAGACGGTCAACGCCTGGGTAGGGCAACACTCTCTCAGCGCATTGATAGCGTTGGGGTTGAGTTTGCCACGGGCAATAACCAGTTCGCTGTCTACACGGGAAACCACGTCCGGTACGGCCTGCTGGCAAAGTTCGCAGCCGGCGATGCACAAACGGCGGTCCAGCAAAACGTCGCATTCACGGCTACGGCTTTCGGGATTCTGGCACCAGCGGCAGCCCAGCGAGCATCCTTTCAGGAAGACCACCGTGCGGATCCCTGGGCCATCGTGCGTGGAGTAGCGCTGAATATTGAACAGCATGGCATTCTCTCTTATTGTTTCTTTCGTAAATTAAATTACTTTCGAATGAAAGTTATATTGATATTGATCAGCTAAGCAATCGACAGTCGGGTTATGATGCGGTCAATGAGAGATGACTCTAATTCTGGAGAGCATAATGGAACTGTATTTAGATACCGCAGATGTTGCCGCCGTTAAGCGTCTTGCCCGTGTTCTGCCGCTGCAGGGCGTAACCACCAACCCTTCCATCGTTGCCAAAGCGGGAATATCCCTGTGGGAAGTGCTGCCTGCACTGCAGGACGCGCTGGGGGGCGAGGGTCAGCTGTTTGCTCAGGTGATTGCGAACCAGGCTGATGAAATGGTGAAAGAAGCACAGCTGCTAACCACGCGGGTACCGGGGCTGGTTGTTAAGGTTCCTACTACGCCGGAAGGCCTGGCGGCACTTAAACAGCTTAAAGTCCTCGGGATCCCAACGCTGGGTACGGCAGTTTATGGCGCGACGCAGGGGCTACTGGCCGCGCTGGCGGGCGCTGAATACGTTGCGCCTTATGTGAACCGGCTGGATGCTCAGGGCGGGGACGGGATTCAGATGGTACAGGATCTCCAGCAGCTTCTGACGCTGCATGCCCCTGACGCGAAAGTGCTGGCGGCCAGCTTCCGCACGCCGCGCCAGGCGATGTCATGCCTTCTGGCCGGCTGCGAAGCGATCACGCTGCCGATAGATGTGGTTGAACAGATGCTGGTCACGCCTGCGGTGACGGCGGCGATAGACGGGTTTGAAAAAGACTGGCAGGGGGCTTTCGGCTCGTTAACGCTCTAATCATTTATGGCCACCGTTCGCGGTGGCCTATATTTCCAAAAGAATTAAATTTCCCAGGGCGATTTTTTTTGCTCGCCGTCCTGCTTGTTTTCATCGTTATTTATGCTCAGCAATTCCGCTTTAAGGATCTCAAGGTTGTTTATCGCGGAGGCATAATCTTTGGCAACCAGAATATCCAGCACGGTATCAATACGTTTGGCAAGCTGCTGCGGATCCAGTGTTGGCATTGTTAATCCTGTCTGTGTTAGGGAATGAATCATTCGCCCATAATGCAAAAAATAGCCGATAAAGAGAAGGGCACTCGGCGAATTCTTAGCCTTATTCTTCAATAAATTATCGCACAACATATAAGCATTAATTATTAATCCTTACGCTGCATTCATCAAACTACAGCCGTGGATTAGTCTGATCCTGCGATGACCGCACATTCATTTAATGAGGATCTGGCTATGACAGTTATCAACCAACCAACCTGCAAACTCTTTACTGACACTGCACGTTTTACTCAACTGTCTGGATATTACGAAGAAGAACGCCGTACAGTCTGGATGATGCTTCGTGCCCGCCCGCGTCCCTGCTTCAATCACGGACTTATCGAGGAAATAATGAACCTGGGATATATCGTCCAGAAGGCCGGATTTAAAGTCGATTTCTGGGTTACCGGCTCGCTGGTCCCCGGAATGTACAATACCGGCGGCGATTTAGGCTTTTTTGTGGAAACTATTCGTAATGGGCGTCGGGAAGCACTCCGCGCTTATGCCCGCGCCTGCGTGGACTGCGTGCACGCTGCGTCTCGCGGTTTTGATACGGGGGCGATCAGCCTGGCGATGGTCGAGGGCAGTGCGCTTGGCGGCGGATTTGAGGCGGCGCTCGCGCACCATTTCCTGCTGGCACAGCGCGATGCCAGGCTGGGATTCCCGGAAATTGCCTTCAACCTGTTTCCCGGGATGGGGGCGTACTCTTTGGTTGCTCGCCGTTCGGGCATGAAACTTGCTGAAGAGTTGATCTATAAGGGCGAGTCCCACACGGCGGAATGGTACCAGCAGTATGGGCTGGTGGATCAGCTGTTTGAGCCGGGGCAGGGATACCTGGCCACGCGCACCTTCATCGATACCCTCCAGCCTAAACTTAACGGCGTGAAGGCCATGCTGCGCGCGCGACAGCGCGTGTTACAGCTGCCGCGCTCAGAGCTGATGGACATCACCGAAGACTGGGTGGATGCCGCTTTTTGCCTGGAGGACAAGGACATTGCCTACATGGAACGGCTGGTCATGCTGCAAAACCGGCATACGTCGACGGCTTTGCGTAAAGCGGGCTAGCGCTTTGTTCTGGCCTGATAGCGCTTAAACCAACGCTCGAACACGGCAGCGGGCATTGGTTTGGCAAATAAGAACCCCTGCCGTTCGTTGACGCCGTTCTTGGTAAGAAAGGCGTCTTCTTTTTGATTTTCCACGCCCTCGGCGATCACCTGTAAATTCAGCGCCTGCGCCACGGCCACGATGGCTCTCACCAGCGACTGAGACACGGAATGTTTATGCACGTCGCGCACAAAAGACTGATCGAGCTTAATGGCGTCGATTGGGAAGCGCGCCAGCTGCGATAAGGACGAGTATCCCGTGCCGAAGTCGTCCAGATGCACCTGCGCTCCCAGTTGACTGAATTGCTTGATAACCGACAGCGCCAGCTCTTCGTTCTCGATAAGACAGCTCTCGGTCAGCTCAACGTCAATCGGGCAGTATTCAAAATTCAGATCCTTCAGCGCTTGCTTGAGATCGCTAAAAATAGTCTGATCGGCGAGCTTGCGGGCGGACACGTTGACCGCCACGCGGAGATTAATGCCTTTGTCCCGCCACTTCGCCACCTGCTGCACAACGCTAACCATCACCCAGCGCCCTAGCGGCACAATCAGGCCAGACTCCTCGGCATAGGAAATAAAGCCATGAGGAGGAATCAGACCCCGTTCGGGAGACTGCCAGCGCACCAGCGCTTCCAGGCTACGGACTTCGCCGCGCCAGGTCATCTTGGGCTGGTAATGGATCACCAGTTGATCGTTATCCAGCGCTTTACGCAGATTGGTATCCAGCCACAAATACTCAAATACCCGCTGGTTCATCTCGGGAGAGAACACGCAAAACTTCCCGCGGCCGCTCTCTTTGGCGGTATACATGGCGGTGTCGGCGTTACGAATCAGATTCTCTCGTTCATCCCCGTGCTGCGGGGCGAGAGAGATACCCAGCGAACAGCCGCTATAGACCTCAATCAGGCCGATCCTGAAGGGCTGCTTCAGGCGGGTCAGAATGCGGGAAGACATCGCTTCCAGCGAGCCCTGAGAGGTGTTTGTTGCCAGCACAATAAATTCATCGCCTCCGAGGCGCGCCAGCACCTGGCCTTCTTCGAGGCAGCTTAAAATCGCCAGCGACACGGCCTGCAATAGCTGATCGCCAAACATGTGGCCGTAGGCATCGTTCACTTTTTTAAAGTTATCGAGATCCAGATAAACGATGCCGACCTGCGTGTCGCCACGTTTGGCGATGGCCTCGGTGATCAGGTCGTAAATGGCGTTGCGGTTAGGCAGTCCGGTGATGGTATCGGTATTGGCCAGCACCCGCAGTCGCTCCTGCGCGCGGCGCTCTTCGGTAATGTCGGTGCCGGAGCAAATCAGGTAGATTTCGTTTTTGCCGCTGCCGCTGTGGACAAACTTGTTGCGGAACAAAAATAGCCGCTGACCTTTACGGGTTTTGACCCAACGTTCAACTTCATAGGAGCTGCCATTGCGAAAAAATCCGCTGATATTGCGCTTTGAGGCGGCGGCTTCGCTGCGGCTCATAAACAGCTTGAAGACATTCTGACCGATGACCTCATGCTCTTTCATCCCGGTGTATTCTTCACTTAACCGATTGAAGCGCTGGATATTTCCCTGTTTATCAAGAATGACAATGACTGAATTCGCTTCAGAGACAACCTGCTCGGCAAAAGAGAGGCCCTGGACCAGGTCGCGAGCCACCGAATGGGTGTCGTGCCAGGCCGAGGCGGTGCCCGCCCACTCGCGTTTAGACACTTTGCGGCCGACCATATGCACTGGGACTTCTATGCCGAACAGCGACAGCGTCATGGTCAGGCTGGAGGTAATCACCGTCATCTGACGAATTTCGTCGGCCTGTATCATGTCCAGCGCCACCACCTGGCCGGTGTCTGAATCTTCACTGGCCGCCAGCTGAAGGGCGTTGCTGTCCGCCGGTAGACGCCAGTAGGGGCTGGTCGTCCCCAGGTAACGATAAAGCAGGTTCTGCTCCAAATCGTCTTTCATTCGTGCTCCTGAGCCTCAGGGGAAAATATCACCTAAATCTATTATTTATAGTAGCAACAGACGGCCGATGTTAAAGCCCCGGTAAAGAGGAAAAGATCTTGTTTTTGCAGAGGATGTGCAATATATCGGCACATTGAGATGACAGAAATGAAAAAGCCGGGCAGAGCGCCCGGCTTTATAGGGTGAAAATCAGGATCAGGCCGCAGGGCGAGCGATAACGCTGCGCGTTTCCATGCGAACTTCCGCGATGGTCACGTCGATAACGTCGGTCACTTTATAAACGACTTCGCCCTTGATCTGCACGGTGCCGTTTTCCTGGCTGCAAACCAGCTCATCACGTACCGCGTGGATGAACGGTGCAGGGATAAACGCCACGGCCCCGTTGTCCACCAGGCGTACGCGCATCCCGCCGCGGCTAACATCGATAATCTCTGCTGCGAAGCGAGTATCGGTGCCGGCTTTCGGGCTCAGGAAGCGAGCGTACAGCCAGTCGCCCACGTCACGCTCGGCCATCCGGTTCAGACGGCGACGTTCCGCCATCTGGACGGTGGTTTCTTCCGCTGGACGCGTCGCCGCTTCGCCTTTAATAATCGCTTTCAGCAAACGGTGGTTAACCATATCGCCGAATTTACGGATTGGGGAAGTCCAGGTGGCATAGGCTTCGAGACCAAGGCCGAAGTGCGGGCCAGGTTCGGTGCTGATCTCGGCGAACGACTGGTAACGGCGAATGCGGCTGTCCAGGAACCCGGTAGGCTGAGCGTCCAGTTCGCGGCGCAGTTTGCAGAAACCTTCCAGCGTAAGGACTTCCTGCGCGTCCACGGTGATGCCGTGGGTTTGCAGCATGGTTGCCAGCTGTTCAGTATTGGCCGGATCGAAACCGGTATGGACGTTATAAATCCCGAAGCCCAGTTTCTCGCGCAGCACGATGGCCGCACAAACGTTAGCCGCAATCATCGACTCTTCAACGATACGGTTTGCGATACGACGCGGCTCGGCCACGATATCCAGCACTTCGCCTTTCTCGCCCAAAACAAAGCGGTAGTCAGGCCTGTCTTTAAACACCAGAGCGTGGGTCTGGCGCCATTCGCTGCGGGTCAGACAAACGCGATGCAGCAGGCGAATTTGCTGTGCAATGGCGTCGCTCTGCGGCTGCCAGCCACCTTTCTCTTCCAGCCAGTCAGAGACTTCGTCATAAACCAGCTTGGCTTTGGACTCGATATTGGCGGCGAAGAAATGAATGTCGCTGGCGATAGCGCCGTCCTGCTCAATGGCCATGCGGCAGGCGAGGACAGGGCGGACAACGTTGGCACGCAGGGAGCAGAGATCGTCTGACAGCTCGCGCGGCAGCATTGGAATGTTGAAGCCAGGCAGATAGTTGGTAAAGGCACGAATTTTGGCGATGCCGTCGAGTTTGCTGCCTTCTGCGATCCACGCCGTTGGGTCAGCGATGGCCACGGTCAGCTGCAGTTTGCCGTCGGCAAGTTCTTCAACGTACAGCGCATCGTCCATATCTTCGGTGCTGGCGCTGTCGATGGTGACAAAATCCAGCGACGTTAAGTCTTCGCGCACCAGGCCGTCGTCAAGCATCTCGGTGGCGACGCCGTCCGGCGCTTCGCGTTCAAGATTGTGACGTGACAGTGTCACCCACCACGGCGCAAGATGATCGTCGCCGAAGGTGATGAATTGCGTTAACTCGGCATAGAAGCCACGATCGCCCTTTAGCGGGTGACGGCGCATTTCAGCTACCGCCCAGTCACCGTTCTGGAAGTCATGGGTCACGTCGCGAGCTGCGCGGCACTGAATGGCATCTCTCAGCAGCGGATGATCCGGCACAATTGACAGGCGGTCGTCTTTTTTCTGAACGCGGCCAACAAAACGCGTCAGGAAAGGTTCGATAAGCGTTTCCGGCTCGGCGGACTCACGATCTTTATCGGTGTGGATGACGGCGCTGATACGGTCGCCGTGCATCACTTTTTTCATCTGCGGCGGCGGAATAAAGTAGCTTTTATTCGCATCGACTTCGAGGAAGCCGAACCCTTTTTCCGTGCCTTTCACCACGCCTTCAGCGCGTGGAGTCTGAGAATGCAGTTGCTGTTTTAGCTGCGCGAGCAGCGGGTTATCCTGAAGCATATCGTTTCGTTTTCGTGGCCAAAAGAGCGGCTGACAGTTTTACGCGAAACCGTACCTTGCGGCAAGCGCTGATTGCCGTGAAGGCTTATGGATTCAGCGCTTGAGCGGTATTTCCCAGGCCAATTTTCAGGCGGTTTATCCACCCGGCCAGCCCGGCACTAACCAGTAATTTCAGCACCTGCTGCTCGCTAAAACCTTGCTCATACAAAGGTTGAATCTGCGCGGCGCTAAATCTGTCCGGGGCGCGGGTTAACAGCTGCACGGCCTGAATAATCGCTTTTTCACGAGGGTGATTGTGACTCCAGGCGTTAAGCGCCCGTTCCCCGTTGCGCATCGCGTCCGGTAATCCAGCATCTCCCTGCCAGGCCGCCGCGGCATCGCTAAAGCAGGCGGCGCTGCCGTTAATCCGTGACGTCAGCATCACCACCAGCAGCGCATCGTCTGGTTGCTGCGCGGTGGTCTGCCAGAACAGGCGGGTAAGCTGGCTGAGGTAAGAAAGTGCCCGCTCATCGTGAGCAAGCAGCCAGGCAATATCACGCAGCGTGCGCAGCGGCTGGCTGATGCTCAAGACTTCCAGCTGTTCCGCCCGGGCATAGCGCATTTCAACGGGCGCCAGCCCCGGAAGCCAGTTGACCGGGTACGGCGTAAACAACGCAGATTCCGCGTCCTGTTGCCCGTCCAGCCCCGGCAGCCAGCGAACGGGCAGCCCCTGCAGCGCTTGCCAGACGGCAATAGCGCGCGCCTGGAAGCCCACGAAGCCGATAATCTGGGTAAAGGAGACAATATCGTCCACCGAGAGGCCGCATTCATCCAACTGCGCTAAGGCGCTATCGTCGATAAGCGTCGGCTGGCTGGCAAGCTGGCGGGCAAACTGGGTGATCTGAGTCAGGCGACGGTTGCTTTCGCGGGATGAGTCGGGGCCGGGCTGGGGAGCAAGGCGAGCGGCATAGTGGTTACACAGGCGCTGGACCCCGTAGACCTGCGCAACGGTCAGCGCCGTGCTCAGGCGATCGTAGCTACTCAGGGTGTGTAAACGCGTCACGTTAATCCTTTCCGGCAGCAGCACATCGGCTACCGCTCGGGCGGCATCAAGCCACGGGGCTTCAACAATCAATTGTGCTTCAGAAGGGGCTACATCAAGCAGAAAGCGGTCTTCAACCTGCGCTGCTTCGGGAACTAAAGGCAGTACATCCGCCGGGCACAGACTGGACTGGGTTTCATGATACCAGTGGCTTTTACCAGAAAAGCGGCGTTGTTCCATGGTCGTTCCTTGGTCAAAAAGTTTGCAGACCCGGATACAACGTGGAAGCCGGGCCTGGTTCGCTGTTTTATCCTGGCGCAAGCTCGGGAGGTGACAAAAGAATGATCGGTGATAATAAATATCGGAAAGGTATAACTAAATCGGATTCAGGGGAGGAAAGCAGGGGGAAATAGCGAAGCGGGCCGCAGCCCGCTTCGCTCAGGAACAGAAATTAGTCTTTCAGTTCCAGCTCGTTCATGGCTGCGATGCTGAAGCCGCCGTCAACGTGAACCACTTCCCCGGAGATACCGGCAGACAGGTCAGAACACAGGAAGGCTGCGGAGTTACCCACGTCTTCAATGGTTACGGTGCGACGAATCGGGGTAACGGCTTCACAGTGGGCCAGCATTTTACGGAAGTCTTTGATGCCGGAAGCGGCCAGAGTACGGATTGGGCCAGCGGAGATGGCGTTCACGCGCACGCCTTCTGGACCCATGGCATTAGCCATGTAGCGAACGTTAGCTTCCAGAGACGCTTTGGCCAGGCCCATAACGTTGTAGTTAGGGATTGCACGCTCTGCGCCCAGGTAGGACAGGGTCAGCAGGGCGGAACCTGGGTTCAGCATTTCACGGCAAACTTTCGCCATGGCAACGAAGCTGTATGCGCTGATGTCGTGGGCAATTTTAAAGCCTTCACGGGTAACGGCGTTCACGTAGTCGCCATCCAGCTGATCGCCAGGGGCGAAGCCAATGGAGTGAACGAAACCGTCAAATTTCGGCCAGCTTTTCGCCAGTTCGGTAAACAGCGCTTCGATGCTCTCATCTTCAGCCACATCGCAAGACAGCACGATGCTTGAACCCAGCTCGGCAGCAAAACCTTCCACACGGCCTTTCAGCTTCTCGTTCTGGTAGGTGAATGCCAGCTCGGCGCCTTCGCGGTGCATCGCCTGTGCAATACCGTAGGCAATGGAGAGTTTACTGGCGACGCCAGTGATCAGAATGCGTTTACCGGTAAGAAAACCCATAGCTTTAATCCTTAATAGTCATTGTTGTTGCGGCCAGCAGGTGAAAAAACAGGCAGGCCGACGTTAAGACCGGGCGATTCTAACATGACTCCCGCGTAAGCGTTAATCCGACCACTTTTCCACGTCATAATTTGAGCCGCAGGGATATTGGTTGCACGCCCATTTCTCAGTCACTTACTTCAGTAAGCTCCTGAAAACTGCTCCCTTGCCGCCTACCCGCAACTCAAATTATCTAGTGGAAGTTGGGGTAGAATGATCGTGGCGAAGTAGTCTAAATTAACGATCCCTACGCCAGGCGTCAGCGGTTAAGGCCTCGCCGAAGTGGCTGTTAATCAGCCGTTTAGTCAATTCATGCAGCGGGGAGGCGAGCACGTCGGCCGTGCTGCCGCGCTCCACCACTTCGCCTTCGTGCATCACCATCACCTGGTCGCTGATGTGCTTCATCATGCCAATGTGCTGGGTCACGTAAATATAAGAAATGCCTTGTTTTTCCTGCAGTTCAAGCATCAGGTTAATCAGCTGCGAGCGCATGGACATATCCAGCGAGGCCAGCGCTTCATCGGCGATAATGACCTTGGGCCGGAGGATCAGCGCGCGGGCCAGGCCCAGACGCTGTTTTTGCCCCGGAGCCAGCATATGCGGGTAATAGCTGGCGTGGTCCGGCAGCAGACCAACCATGCGTAAGGTGTCCAGAATGCGTTTTTGCCGCAGCTCTGGCTCCAGCTCGGTATTCAACCGCAGCGGGAAGTCCAGAATCTGCGAGATGCGCTGGCGTGGGTTCAGGGAAGTACTGGGATCCTGGAATATCATGCGGATCCGCTGGCTGCGCCAGGAGTAATCGCCGAAGTGGAGAGGGTGATCGTCAATCACTAACTCGCCGGTGGTCGGCTCAATCATTCCCGCCAGCATTTTTGCCAGCGTAGATTTACCCGAGCCATTCTCCCCGATAATCGCCAGCGTCTGCTTCTCGCGCAGCGTAAAGTTGAGCGGCTTCACCGCTTCGACGTGCTGGCGGTGAAACAAACCTGTACGGTAGCGAAACGTCTTACTTAAATTGCGGACTTCCAGCAGCGTTTCGACCATTACTGACTCTCCATATTCAGCGGGAAATGACAGGCGTAAAGGTGATTTTTCGCCCCTTCAAGCCTTGGTGCTTCAATGCATTTGCGCTGGGCATAAGGGCAGCGTGGCCCCAGACGGCAGCCCAGCGGCAATTGCTCCAGCAGCGGAATCGCGCCCGGCATGGTGTTTAACCGGCTCTTGTGCGGCATCGGGCTACCAAAGTCAGGGATCGCGCGGATCAGCGCCTGAGTATACGGGTGGTGTGGCGTGGCAACCAGCTCTTCGCTCGTCGCGCTTTCCACGGTTTGCCCGCAGTACATCACGTTAATTTTATCCGCCCACTGGCTCAGCATCTGCAGGTCGTGGCTAATCAGCAGAATGGTGGTGTTGTTGTTCTGATTGAGCCGCGTTAACAGACGGAAGATCTGCGACTGCGTGGTCGGCTCCATGGCGTTGGTGGGCTCATCCGCAATCAGCAGGCGAGGCTGGTTTGCCAGCGCGATGGCGATCATCACCTTCTGGCATTCGCCTTCGGTCAGCTCGTACGGATAGCTGCTCATGGCGTCTCTGTGATCTTTAATCCCCACGCGGTGCAGCAGTTCGATGGCGCGGCGCTTACGCCAGCCAAAACGTTGCCACCAGCGGCCTTTATAAGTCCAGCCGGGAATATTTTGGGTCAACTGACGGCCAATTCTTTCCGACGGATCCAGGCAGGATTGTGGCTCCTGGAAAATCATCGACACGTTGTGGCCCACCAGGCGGCGGCGCTCACGCGGCGAGAGCCGCAGCAGGTCGATATCGTCAAAGCGCATACGGTCGGCGGTAACCCGCCAGTTATCTTTGGTGACGCCACAGATAGCTTTCGCGATGAGACTTTTCCCTGAGCCGGATTCGCCGACTAGGCCGCGAATTTCCCCTTCGCCCAGCGTCATGCTCACGCGATCGACGGCTTTTACCCAACCTTCGGAGGTCATAAATTCGATGGTCAGATTGCGGATATCAAGTAGCGGCATTATTGCACCCCCGCGTTAATCGCGCGGCGCAGGCCGTCGCCAAGCAGGTTAACCAGCAGGACGCTTATCATGATGGCCGCCCCCGGCAGCATTACCGTCCAGGGCGCAACGTAAATCAGCTCCAGCGCATCACCGAGCATTGCACCCCATTCCGGGGAAGGGAGCTGCGCGCCAAGATCGAGAAAACCGAGTGCGGCAATGTCCAGAATCGCCATAGACAGCGCTCGTGTGATTTCTGTTACCAGCGTGGCGGTGATATTGGGCATGACGGCAAACCAGAGAATATTTAGCGTGGAAGCGCCATCCAGACGGGCGGCGACCACGTACTCTTTCTCCAGTTCATCGTGCACCGCGCTGTAGACCGAACGTACCATTCGCGGCAGCAGCGCCAGCCAGACGGCAAACATCGCATGGCTGAGATGGGGGCCAGCAAAGGCGACTACAATAATCGCCAGCAGCAGGGAAGGAATCGACAGCAGCGTATCGAGAATGTGGTTCAGCACCGCGGAGCGCAGACCGTGGGTCGACCCCGCTATCACGCCGAGCACGATGCCACAGATTGTTGCCGCAAGCGTGACGACAAACGCGCCGCCCACCGTCGGAGCTGCGCCGCTTAGCAGGCGGCTTAGCACGTCACGGCCAAGATCGTCGGTACCGAGGAAGAACGAAACTTCCCCATAGCGGGACCATGACGGCGGCAAAAGCTGATAGCCCAGAAACTGTTGGTCAATTTGATACGGGGCAAAAAGACCGCCAAACAGGCACAGAATAGCCAGGCCACCGCAGCCGTAGAGGCCAATCATCGCGGTGGTATCGCCATAGAATTTACGCCACGTCAGGCGCAGCGTACTTGGCGGTCGCTTTTCGCGGTAGACGCTATCGTAAGGCATACCATTCCTTATGCTTCAGTGGGTTGGCCATAGCGCCCAAAATATCGGAAAGCACGTTAACAATAATCACCAGCGAGCCAATCACCATCACCCCGGCGGAAATCGCCATGTAATCCTGCTGGCGAATGGCGTTAATCAGCCAGCGGCCCAAGCCTGGCCAGCTAAAGACCACTTCGGTGATCATCGCCAGCGTCAGCATGGTTGAAAACTGCAGGCCCAGGCGAGGGATCACCGGAGGCAGCGCGTTGTGCAGCACGTGGCGATGCAAAATAGTGAAGCGGGAAAGCCCGCGCGTGGCGGCGGCTTTGACGTAGTTTTGATCGAACACCTCGATGGTGCTGATGCGCATCAGGCGAATCACTTCTGTGGTCGGGGCGACGGCCAGGGCGGCGACCGGCAGCACCATGTGGCGCAGAGCGCTGACGATCATTTCGCTGCGATAAGGCGAGTCCGAGAGCCACGCATCCACCAGCGCAAAGCCGGTGACGGACTTAACCTCATAAAGCAGGTCAAAACGCCCTGAAACCGGGAACCAGCCCAGCGTCAGCGAGAAGAACAGCGTCAGCAGCAGCGCCAGCCAGAACACAGGAATAGAAAAACCGACCAGTGCCAGGGCGCTGATCAGCCTGTCCTGCCACTTATTGCGCATGATGCCCGCCAGCATCCCCACAGGAATACCAATCAGCAGCGCCAGGCCGAAGGCCAGAATGCACAGTTCCATGGTGGCCGGGAAAACGTCGCGTAATTGCTCGTTAATCGACTGGCCGTTAATGCTGGAGACGCCAAAATCCCAGTGCAGCAGGCTCTCAAACCAGAACACCCAGGCGTTCCACAGCGAGGCACCCTGCAGCGGCGCGTGGGGCGTAAAATAGTTGAGGCTAAAGCCGACCACCGCCAGAAACAGCAGAGTGATCAGCAGCAGCAATAATCGCCTTAGCGTGAAAATGATCATTATTTTTTCGCCTCTTCATTTTCCCTGGACACGCCTGCAAACGAGGCGTTGCCGAACGGGCTGAGCACCAGGCCTTTCATGTCGTAGCGGTAGGCCTGCAGCCTTAACGAAGAGGCCAGCGGCAGCACCGGCAGCTCTGCGGAAAGAATATCCTGCGCTTCGTTGTAGGCTTCAATACGGGCGGAAAGCTGCTGGGAAGAGAGCGCTTTTTGCAGCACGCTGTCGAAATGCGGGTTACACCAGCGGGCATAGTTAGTTTGCGAGCCGATGGCCGCGCAGCTCAGCATCGGGCGGAAGAAGCTGTCCGGGTCGTTACTGTCCGTTGCCCAGCCGGCAAGCGTCAGATCGTGGTTCATGTCCATCAGTCTGGCTTCCTGGAAGCGGCCCTCCATCGGCACGATAATCACCTTCACGCCAATCTGTGCCATATCCGCCTGAATCAGCTCGGCGGTTTTGAGTGGGCTTGGGTTCCAGGCCTGGGAGCTGGTCGGCACCCACAGGCGGAGTTCCAGTTTATCCACGCCCAGGGCCTGTAACTGCTCACGGGCTTTCGCCGGGTTGTATTCGGTAATTTTTGCGTCGTTATCGTAGGCCCAGGAGGCGCGAGGCAAAATGGATGCGGCCGTTTCTGCCGTGCCGTAATAAATAGACTGCATCAGGCGCTGATTATTAATGGCAAGGGACAGCGCGTGGCGAACGGCCGGGTTATTCAGCGGCGGCTTGTTGGTGTTAAACGCCAGGTACGCGATGTTCATGCCCGGGCGCAGCGTCAGGCGCAGACGCGGATCGTCGCGTAGAATAGTCAACTGACTTGCCGCAGGCCAGGCCAGCACGTCGCATTCGCCGGTGAGCAGTTTGGAAAGACGGCCGGTGCCGCCGGAACCCAGATCGACCACCACCTGCGGCATCAGCGGTACGCCGCGCCAGAAATGCTGGTTGCGCGCCAGGCGGATGTACTGCCCGGCGCGGTATTCGCTGAGCAGGAAAGGGCCGGTGCCGACCGGCTGCCTGTCCATCAATTCCTGGTGGTCAGCTTTGGTCAACTGCGCGGCGTATTCGGCGGACATCACCGACGCGTAATGCGTAGCTAAATGCCAGAGGAAGGAGGCGTCCGGCTTATTGAGGCGGAATTCAACGGTATTGTCATCCAGCTTGCGAACGCTTTTCACCGTTTCCGGGAACTGGAGACTGTCGAAATAGGGGTAGCTGCCGCCGTTAACGTTATGCCACGGATGGTTGCGGTCGAAGATACGCTCAAAGGTAAACACCACATCATCGGCGTTTAGCGCGCGGGTGGGTTTAAACCAGGCGGTAGTCTGGAACTGGACATTGTGGCGCAGGTGGAAACGGTAAGTCGCGCCGTTATCCAGCACTTCCCAGCTTTCCGCCAGTTCAGGCACCAGGCGATAGGTATAAGGGTCAACGTCCAGCAGGCGGTCATAAAGCTGCGCCGCCAGCGTGTCGACGGTCAGGCCGCCGCTGGTCATTTGCGGGTTAAAGGTGTTGACCTGCCCGTTGACGCAATAAACAAAGCCACTGCGGCGAATATCTGCCGGTTTTTCAGCGGGCGCAGCGGCACGCGCCGCGCCGCTCAGGCAGCATAAACCCAGTAACAGGGAGGAGAGCATTCCGCGCATAAGTTTTTGAGTTATCTCAAGTGATGGGCAAAGTGTATCGCACTCTTGCCTTCTCCCCAAAATTACTGGTGACGATCGGCAATTTTGCGCAGGACGATGAAAAAAACGCCGCTCAGTCCGGCGTCAGGCTGCTTAATTGGTGTTTTTTCAGCATCGCTCGTAGCTGATGATAACTCACGCCCAGCAGTTCTGCAGCCCGGCGCTGGTTAAAAGTTGCCTGCTTCAGGCTTTGTTCCAGCAGGTTTTTCTCCTGTTCGTTTTGCCAGCTTCGCAGATCGAGCGGCAGGCCGGGCAGGTGCGCCGGAGCCTCTTGTCTGGCCTGATGGAGCGGGGCAGGTTTATGAGTGAAAGGGTTAAGGATAATGTTGTCCAGCGCCTCATCGCTTGAGCCGTGGCGGTACACCGAGCGCTCAACCACGTTTTTCAGCTCGCGGATATTGCCCGGCCAGCCATAGTTAAGCAGCGTCTCGCAGGCCCTTCCGGTAAAACCGGGGAACAGCGGCAAATTAAGTTCCCGGCACATTTGAATCGCAAAGTGATCGGCCAGCAGCAGGATATCCGATCGCCGCTCGCGCAGGGGCGGGAGCATCACCACGTCAAACGCCAGCCTGTCGAGCAAATCGGCGCGGAATTTCCCTTGTTCGGCCAGCTCCGGCAAATCGGCATTGGTGGCGCAGACCAGGCGAGTATTCACCTGTAGCGGCTGGCTGCCGCCCACGCGCTCAAGTTCGCCGTATTCCACCACCCGCAGCAGCTTCTCCTGCACCAGCATTGGGGCCGTGGCCAGCTCATCAAGAAACAGCGTGCCGCCTTCAGCTCGTTCAAAACGACCCTGATGGCGCTTCTGCGCGCCGGTAAACGCGCCGGCTTCGTGGCCAAACAGCTCGCTGTCGAGCAGGTTTTCGTTCAGTGCCGCACAGTTGAGGGAGATAAAAGGCCCCTGCCAGCGCTGGGAGAGGAAATGCAGGCGGTTGGCGATGAGTTCCTTCCCGGTGCCGCGTTCGCCGATGACCAGCACCGGTTTATTCAGCGGGGCCAGGCGGGAAACTTGTTCCATGACCTCCAGAAAGCTATTAGCTTCTCCAATGAGGCTGTCCTTGTTTTCAGGCATGGTTAAATTCCCTAATAGTTAGTTAATTTAACCACTATAGCGGCTTTTATGGGATCGTCAAATTTACATTAATTCTTATTAATCAATGAAGTAAAAAGTTGGCACGGATGCTGCAATATCCTGTCAGAGCAGAGTGCCTGGCACCTGAGATAATGACTAAGAGGATTGAATTATGGGTATTTTTTCTCGTTTTGCCGACATCGTGAATGCGAACATCAACTCCCTGCTGGAGAAAGCGGAAGATCCGCAGAAGCTGGTGCGCCTGATGATTCAGGAAATGGAAGACACGCTGGTGGAAGTGCGTTCCACTTCAGCCCGCGCGCTGGCCGAAAAGAAACAGCTGAGCCGCCGCGTGGAGCAAGCTACCGCGCAGCAGGCCGAATGGCAAGAAAAAGCCGAGCTGGCGCTGCGTAAAGAGAAAGAAGATCTGGCGCGTGCCGCGCTGATTGAAAAACAGAAGCTGACCGACCTGATCGTCACGCTGGAAAATGAAGTTGTGCACGTGGATGAAACTCTGGCGCGCATGAAGAAAGAAATCGGCGAGCTGGAAAACAAGCTGAGCGAAACTCGCGCTCGCCAGCAGGCGCTGACCCTGCGTCATCAGGCTGCCTCTTCTTCACGCGATGTTCGCCGCCAGTTGGATAGCGGTAAACTGGATGAAGCGATGGCGCGGTTCGAATCTTTCGAGCGCCGCATCGACCAGATGGAATCCGAGGCGGAAAGCCACGCCTTTGGCAAACAGAAGTCTCTGGACGCGCAGTTTGCCGAGCTAAAAGCCGATGATGAAATCAGCGCCCAGATAGCTGCGCTGAAAGCAAAAATGAACCAGGATCGTCAATAATAATCCAGGCCGCGATGCGCCCGGCGCATCGCGACTCAAGCCTGACCCGTAAGGAGTACACATGACTGCGCTTTTTCTTGCTATCCCGCTGACCATTTTTGTGCTGTTCGTGGCGCCGATTTGGCTGTGGCTTCACTACAGCAATCGTCCTGATGCAGGGCAGCTTTCACAGAGTGAGCAGCAGCGGCTTGCCCAGTTGACCGATGAGGCGCGACAGATGCGGGAGCGCATTCAGTCTCTGGAACAGATCCTTGATGCCGAACACCCGAACTGGAGAAACAACTAATGGTGAATTCATTTTCCGGTCGTAAGCTGTGGCGTATCCCTGAGAAGGGGATGGTAAAAGGAGTTTGCGCGGGTATTGCGCAATACCTTGATGTGCCGGTCAAACTGGTCCGCGCCATTGCAATTTTATCGATATTCTTTGGCCTGTCGTTCTTTGTGCTGGTGGCCTACATCGTGATGACATTTGTGCTGGACCCGATGCCCTACGGCGCAGATGAAAAAGATACGCAACCGACCAACTGCGATCTGCTGAACGCGGTGGATGCGGAACTGGCCGCCGGTGAGCAACGTTTACGCTCGATGGAGCGTTACATTACGTCTGACACTTTCACGCTGCGCAGCCGTTTTCGCCAGCTGTAAAACAACCCTCTCCCTGAGGGAGAGGGGATAAACAGGTTTTCTCCCTCTCCAGGGGGAGAGGGCCGGGGTGAGGGCGCCCAGGCTCAATGCCAACCACACACCGCAATTAACCGCTTTTGGAGAGACAATGACTACATTCCATTCCGTCAGCCAGAAAGCTAAACCAGGCCTGAAACTTGCCGGGAAGCTTGCTTTACTTGCCGCGCTGCGGTTCGGCCCGGCGGGTTTTGCGGCGTGGGCGATCAAATCGGTAGCCCGCCGCCCGCTGAAAATGATACTGGCCGTGGTGCTGGAGCCGTTACTGACCCGCATCCTGCGCAACGTCTCTGACCGTTACGACCGCCGCATGGCAAAATAACCCTCCTCGCGGCGGCGAAATCTTCCGCTTAACGTTTTGATTCTTGGTAATCAGCCCCATTTGATATTATCAATAAAGGTATTTTCTGCAGCGGAAGGCAATCAGGACGCTTATGAACCGACTCAAAAACGAATTTAACGCCCTGGTAAACCGGGGCGTTGATCGTCATTTACGCCTCGCGGTAACCGGGCTGAGCCGTAGCGGTAAAACCGCATTTATCACCGCGATGGTCAACCAGTTGCTGGGCATTCACACCGGCGCACGGCTGCCAATGCTTAGCGCCGCTCGTGAAGAGCGTTTGCTCGGCGTTAAGCGCGTGCCTCAGCGCGATCTGGGCATTCAGCGCTTCACCTATGATGAAGGTATGGCGCAGCTTTTCGGCACGCCACCGGCCTGGCCGACGCCGACTCGTGGCGTAAGCGAAATGCGCCTTGCGTTACGCTACCGCTCCAACGATTCGCTGCTGCGCCACTTCAAAGACACGTCCACGCTTTACCTGGAGATTGTTGATTATCCGGGGGAGTGGCTGCTTGACCTGCCCATGCTGGCGCAGGATTACCTGAGCTGGTCGCGCCAGATGACAGGCCTGCTGCAGGGCCAGCGTGCCGAGTGGTCGGCGGAATGGCGTCACCTTTGCGAGGGTTTAGATCCTCTCGCTCCCGCCGATGAAAACCGCCTGGCGGCGGTTGCCGAAGCGTGGACTGACTACCTGCTGCGCTGCAAGAAAGAAGGGCTGCATTTTATTCAGCCGGGGCGCTTTGTCCTGCCCGGAGATATGGCGGGCGCGCCCGCGCTGCAGTTTTTCCCATGGCCGGATGTGGATGCTTTTGGTGAGTCGAAGCTGGCCCAGGCGGATAAAGGCAGCAACATCGGCATGCTGCGCGCGCGTTTTGATTACTACTGTGAAAAGGTGGTGAAAGGGTTCTATAAGAATCACTTCCTGCGCTTCGACAGACAGATTGTGCTGGTGGATTGCCTGCAGCCGCTCAACAGCGGGCCCCAGGCGTTCAACGATATGCGCCTGGCGTTAACCCAGCTGATGCAAAGCTTCCACTACGGGCAGCGCACGCTGTTCCGTCGCCTGTTTTCCCCGGTGATCGATAAGCTGCTGTTTGCCGCCACCAAAGCCGACCATGTCACGGTAGACCAGCACGCTAACATGGTTTCTCTCTTGCAACAGCTGGTGCAGGACGCCTGGCAAAACGCGGCCTTCGAAGGCATCAGTATGGACTGCATGGGGCTGGCCTCCGTGCAGGCAACGCAAAGCGGCATCGTAGACGTGCAGGGGGAGCAAATCCCGGCGCTGCGCGGCAATCGCCTGAACGACGGTGCGCCGCTGACGGTGTATCCGGGGGAGGTGCCTTCGCGCCTGCCCGGCAATGCTTTCTGGCAAAATCAGGGCTTTCAGTTCGAACAGTTCCGGCCGCAGGTGATGGACGTTGACCGTCCGCTGCCGCACATCAGGCTGGACGCGGCGCTGGAATTCTTAATTGGAGATAAATTGCGATGAGCGATCCTATTAAACCGCGCATCGATTTTGCGCAGCCGCTGGAGGCGGAAAAAGAGCAGGACTGGAAAGCGGCACACGCGTTTAGTGAACCGGAAGCGCAAAAGTTTACCCCGGTCACCACCAGCGTTGAAATGCTTGCCGACGAAGAAGGGCAGGCCGAGGCTGTTATTGAAGCTGCTTTAAGACCGAAACGCAGCCTGTGGCGCAAAATGGTGACAGCCGGACTGGCGCTGTTTGGCGTCAGCGTTGTGGCCCAGGGCGTACAGTGGACCCACAACGCTTTTGTGGCTCAGGACTGGATCGCGCTTGGCGGCGGCGTTGCCGGGGGGCTTATCGTCGCGGCTGGCGTCGGCTCGATTGCCAGCGAATGGCGGCGGTTATGGCGTTTGCGCCAGCGTGCCGAAGAGCGTGACGAGGCACGAGAACTGCTCGCCAGTCACAGCACGGGCAGAGGGCGGGCGTTCTGCGAAAAACTGGCCAGCCAGGCCGGGCTGGATAAAGGCCATCCGGCGCTGCAGCGCTGGTATGCCTCGATCCATGAAACCCACAACGACCGGGAAGTCGTGGCGCTTTATGCCCAGCTTGTTCAGCCGGTGCTGGACGCTCAGGCCCGGCGTGAAATTAGCCGTTCTGCTGCCGAATCCACGCTGATGATCGCCGTCAGCCCGCTGGCGCTGGTGGATATGGCTTTTATTGCCTGGCGTAACCTGCGCCTGATCAACCGCATCGCCACGCTGTACGGTATCGAACTGGGCTATTTCAGCCGTATTCGCCTGTTCCGCCTGGTGCTGCTGAATATTGCTTTCGCCGGGGCGAGCGAGCTGGTGCGTGAAGTCGGCATGGACTGGATGTCGCAGGACATTGCCGCCAGACTTTCGGCTCGCGCCGCGCAGGGGATTGGGGCCGGGCTGTTAACTGCCCGCCTGGGCATTAAGGCGATGGAGCTCTGCCGTCCGCTGCCGTGGCTGGAGGGTGACAAGCCCCGGCTGGGGGATTTCCGCAAACAGCTTCTGGTTCAGCTGAAAGAGACGCTGGCCTCCGGGAAAAACAAACCTACCAACTGAATTTGTATCATTGACCTGGAGGGCGGCTTCGGCTGCCCTTTGTTGTTTACAGCACACGTATAAATTTCGTGCTTGTTGACCAGTGGTTTGTCTTTTAGTGTCAACATTTCATGACAGGCATCTTCTTGCCAACGGCTAACTGCGTTATTATCCCTGCAACTCTATGAGGTCCTTCAGCCCGGCTGAAGGTCGTATAGGCCGTTTTCCGTAACATAAGGTCACCTGCATGCGTCTGGAAGTCTTTTGTCAGGACCGCCTTGGTCTCACTCGTGAACTGCTCGATCTTTTAGTGCTGCGCGGTATTGATTTGCGCGGTATCGAAATTGACCCGATCGGGCGTATTTACCTTAATTTCTCCTCCCTTGATTTTGAATCTTTCAGCAGCCTGATGGCGGAAATTCGCCGCATCCCAGACGTTACCGACGTGCGTAAAGTACCGTGGATGCCTTCCGAGCGTGAACATCGCGCCCTGAGTGCGCTACTTGAGGCGCTGCCGGAGCCGGTGCTGTCGCTGGATATGCGCAGCAAAGTTGAACTGGCCAACCCGGCAAGCTGCGCGCTGTTCGGGCAGAGCGAAGATCGTCTGCGGAACCATAATGCGGGCACGTTGATCAGCGGGTTTAACTTCACCCGCTGGCTGGAGAGCGAACCGCACGACTCCCACACCGAACATGTTGTGATCCACGGGCAAAACTTCCTGCTGGAGATCACCCCGGTTCATCTGGATGGCGAAGATAATCAGCCGCTGCTGGTGGGCGCGGTGGTGATGCTTCGCTCTACCGTGCGCATGGGGCGCCAGCTGCAAAACCTCTCCAGCAGCGATTTCAGCGCCTTTGACCAGATTGTCGCCGTCAGCCAGAAAATGCGTCATGTGGTTGAGCAGGCGCGCAAACTGTCGCTGTTGAATGCCCCGTTGCTGATTGTGGGCGATACCGGTACGGGCAAAGATCTTCTGGCCAATGCCTGCCACCTGAGCAGCCCGCGAGCGCAAAAACCTTATCTGGCGCTGAACTGCGGCTCTATTCCTGACGACGTGATCGAAAGCGAACTGTTTGGTCACGCGGCCGGGGCTTATGCCAACGCCGTCGAAGGGAAAAAAGGCTTCTTTGAGCAGGCCAACGGTGGCTCTGTGCTGCTGGACGAAATCGGTGAAATGTCGCCGCGTATGCAGACCAAACTGCTGCGCTTCCTGAACGACGGCACGTTCCGTCGCGTCGGCGAAGAGCATGAGGTGCATGTTGATGTCCGCGTGATTTGCGCGACACAAAAAAATCTGGTGGAGCTAGTGCAGAAAGGCGAGTTCCGCGAGGATCTCTATTATCGCCTCAACGTCCTGACCCTGAACCTGCCGCCGCTGCGCGATCGCCCGCAGGACATCATGCCGCTGACGGAGCTTTTTGTGGCGCGCTTTGCCGACGAGCAGGGCGTACCGCGGCCTAAGCTGTCTCACGATTTAAGCAGCGTGCTGACCCGCTACGGCTGGCCGGGTAACGTGCGTCAGCTGAAAAACGCCATTTACCGCGCGTTAACTCAGTTGGAAGGCTACGAGCTGCGCCCTCAGGACATCCTGTTGCCGGACTTCGACTCGGCCAGCCTGGCCGTGGGGGAAGAGGCGATGGAAGGCTCGCTGGACGATATTACCAGCCGCTTCGAGCGCTCGGTGTTAACGCAGCTTTACCGCAGTTACCCAAGTACCCGTAAGCTGGCAAAACGGCTGGGTGTTTCCCATACTGCGATCGCCAACAAGCTGCGTGAGTACGGACTGAGCCAGAAGAAGGGCGAAGAGTAAAAACAAAAAACCCCGGAAACCCGGGGTTTTCTTTTCATACAGGTCTGAGGCTTAAGCCTTCAGCACGTCCAGTGCCGCAGCGTAATCCGGCTCGGTGGTGATTTCATTCACCAGCTCGCTGAAGATCACTTCATCGTTTTCATTGATAACCACTACCGCACGTGCGGTCAGGCCTTTCAGCGCGCCTTCGGCAATGCTGACGCCGTAAGTCTGCTGGAACTCAGGGTTACGCAGGGTGGAAAGGGTGACAACGTTGTTCAGGCCTTCAGCGCCGCAGAAACGGGACTGAGCGAACGGCAGGTCGGCAGAAATACACAGCACAACGGTGTTATCCAGCTCGGTAGCCAACTGGTTGAATTTGCGCACGGACGCGGCACACACGCCGGTGTCGATGCTTGGGAAAATATTCAGCACTTTACGTTTGCCGGCAAACTGGCTCAGCGCAACGTCAGAAAGATCTTTCGCGACCAGAGAGAAGGCGGCGGCTTTGCTGCCTTTCTGTGGGATCTGACCTGCAACCTTGACCGGGTTGCCCTGGAAATGAACGGTTTGTGACATGTTTAATCTTCCTTTTACATAAAATTAACGCCGGGAACAGTGTATTCCAGGAAATCCGTGATGAACATAAAAAACTGAAAGTACATGCAAAAGCTCGGGCTCGCTATACTCAGGCGATAACCCCAAGGGAGACTGATGATGAGAACAGTGAAAGTTTACCAGGAAGCCTGGCCGCTCCATACGCCATTTGTAATCTCGCGTGGAACCCGCAGCGAGGCGGTTGTTGTGGTGGTGGAAATCGAACAAGGCGGCATAAAAGGCGTCGGCGAATGCACGCCGTATCCACGCTATGGCGAAAGCGATGCTTCGGTGCTGGCCCAGGTCACCACGGTACTTTCACAGCTTGAGCGCGGCATGACGCGCGCTGAATTACAGCAGGCTCTTCCGCCAGGGGCGGCGCGGAACGCCATTGACAGCGCGCTTTGGGACCTGGAAGCCCGCCAGAAACACACCACGATATCGGCCCTGAACGCCGTCGAATTGCCGGAAATGGTGACCACGGCGCAAACCGTTACGATTGCCGCCCCGGAACAAATGGCTGCCTCAGCGGCTTTGCTTTGGCAGAAGGGCGCCCGACTGCTCAAGGTGAAACTCGACGATCACCTCATCACCGAACGGATGGTGGCTATCAGGGCGGCGGTGCCGGAAGCCATTTTGATTGTGGATGCCAACGAGTCCTGGCGGAGTGATGGCCTGGCCGCCCGCTGCCAGCTGCTGGCCGATCTCAACGTGGCGATGCTTGAACAGCCGCTGCCGGCGGGGGATGATGATGCGCTGGCGAATTTCATTCACCCATTGCCGATTTGCGCCGACGAAAGCTGCCACACCCGTAGTAGCCTGCCAGCGCTTGCCGGGCGCTACGACATGGTGAACGTTAAGCTCGATAAAACCGGGGGCTTAACTGAGGCATTATTGCTGGCTCAGGCCGCGCGAGAACAGGGTTTTGATGTCATGCTCGGCTGTATGCTCTGCACATCTCGCGCCATTGCCGCCGCTTTACCGCTGGCGGCTAAGGTGCGCTTTGCCGATCTCGATGGCCCCACCTGGCTTGCCGTCGACGTGGAGCCCTCGCTGCATTTTGAAACGGGAAAACTTTATCCCTAATGCTTACCTGTGCCAGTGCAAAAGGTCAGTCATCGCCCGCAGGTAGCGCTCGCTGGCCTCATCGGCTGAAATCGGTGGGAATTCAGCCGTAATGCACGGCAGGCCTAAATCGGCACACCAGCTGCCGAACGACCCCGGCGTTTCGTAGCCAACGCTGGTCACCAGCGGGAGCGCAAAGGCTTCAGCCAGCCAGTGCCCCAGCGCCGAGCTGTGCGGATCTTCAATACAGCCCAGCGGATCGTGAAAAGAGACTACCCAGGCGGGCTGCAGCTGATGAATAAGCTGGCACAACGCGGTGGTTTCTGGTTCGGAGCCCGGCGTTTGCCCGGTAGATAGCACCACGTCACGCTTGTCCGCGCTACTGTTCCAACGGTAAACGGTATCGCCAGCTTTCCAGTTGGCCGCCGGGAAGTTGCGGTTCAAATCGACGCCGTGCGCGTTGGCGCGCAGGCCAAGCTGGCAGCCGTCCGGGTTAACCGCCAGCACCACGTGGTGCCGCCTGAACTGCGGCTCAAGCGTTCTTAAGGCGCAGGAAAGCGCCACCATCGCGGCGTTTTCATCCCCGTGAGTACCGGCAATGATAAGCCCGCTGCGTTCTTCCGTTTGAGTGGCGGGGAAATAGAGCAACGGCGCACCTAGTACCGATTTGCCGTAGCGTTCACAGCCCGGCGGCAGGTGGCCGCGCTGGGGGCGAGGGCGGGTCGTGGGCATGATATTCCTCTCACTGAATAAAGCGGCTATTAACGTCATTAATAGCAATGTTTTAGGGAAAACTCACCTTAATCCGCAGATGTGAGCTTTTTCCTGGAATCAAAAGAATAAATTACGCTACAGTAACTTACACCAATCTCCTGAATGCAAAAACACGGAAGGAAAGCGATGAAAAAAAGCCTCAGTTTTAGCTGTTGTGCGTTGGCCGTGGCCGCCATGCTGCAAAGCGCCTGGGCGGCGGATGTTCCTGCGGGAACGAAGCTGGCGAGCAGTCAGGAGTTAGTCAGACATATTAAAGATGAACCTGCGAGCCTGGACCCAATCAAAGCGGTTGGTCTGCCGGAAATTCAGGTTATTCGCGATTTATTTGAAGGCCTGGTTAACCAAAACGAAAAGGGTGAACTGGTGCCGGGTGTTGCCACCAAATGGCAAAGCAACGACAACCGCATCTGGACGTTTACGCTTCGCGACAACGCCCGCTGGTCCGATGGAACGCCTGTCACCGCGCAGGATTTTGTTTACAGTTGGCAGCGGCTGGTTGACCCTAAAAATACCTCTTCGTTTGCCTGGTTTGCCGCGCTGGCGGGTATCACCAACGCCCAGGCCATTATCGACGGGAAAATGCCGGCTGATAAGCTCGGTGTTACCGCCGTAGATGCTAAAACGCTTCGCGTACAGCTTGATAAACCCGTACCGTTCTTCCCAAGCCTGGCGGCAAACTTTGCCTTCTATCCCACGCCTAAAGCGGTTGTTGAAAAATTGGGTAATGAATGGACGAAACCCGGCAATCTCGTGGGCAACGGCGCATTTACGCTGCAGGACCGCGTGGTGAACGAGAAGCTGGTTGTGGTGCCGAATAAAAATTACTGGGACAACGGGAAAACGGTGCTGACCAAAGTGACCTTTATTCCTGTTAACCAGGAGTCGGCGGCCACCAAGCGTTACCTGGCCGGCGATATCGACATCACCGAATCTTTCCCGAAAAATCTCTACCAGAAACTGCTGAAGGACATTCCGGGGCAGGTTTACACGCCGCCGCAGCTTGGCACTTATTATTATGCGTTTAACACGCAAAAAGGGCCGACGGCGGATGCTCGCGTTCGTCTCGCCCTGAGTATGACCATCGACCGCCGCCTGATGGCTGAAAAAGTGTTGGGCACGGGAGAGAAACCGGCCTGGCGCTTTACGCCTGACGTTACCGCGGGCTTTAAGCCAGACCGCTCTCCGTTCGAAGACATGAGCCAGCAGGAGCTGAACGCCCAGGCGAAAATGCTGCTGCGTGCCGCCGGCTATGGCGATGCCAAACCGCTTAAACTGACGCTGCTGTACAACACTTCTGAAAACCACCAGAAGATAGCGATTGCCGTTGCGTCGATGTGGAAGAAAAATCTGGGCGTTGACGTGAAGCTGCAAAATCAGGAGTGGAAAACCTACATCGATAGCCGCAACACCGGCAATTTCGACGTCATTCGTGCGTCATGGGTCGGGGATTACAATGAACCTTCTACTTTCCTGTCGCTGCTAACGTCCACCCACAGCGGGAATATTTCACGCTTCAATTCCCCGGAATACGACAAGCTGCTGTCCCAGGCAGCGCAGGAAACTACCGACAAAGCACGGAATGCGGATTACAACGCCGCCGAAAAAATCATTCAGGAAAAAGCGCCTATCGCGCCAATCTACCAGTACACCAACGGTCGCCTGATCAAACCGTGGCTGAAGGGCTACCCGATCAACAACCCGGAAGACGTGGCCTACAGCCGCACGATGTATATTATCAAACACTAAGTATGGCTAAAGTTTAGTCAGAAAAAGTGCTATGATCGTCACCTCAGGCATAGCGATTGCGGAGGTGACGAGATGGCATCAGGTTGGGCCAATGACGGCGCCGTTCAGGAGCAAATCGACAGTACCGTGGACGACGCCGTGGCCAGAGCGCGCAGCGAGCTACCGAAGGGCGAAAGCCTCGAATACTGCGAAGAATGCGGCGAATGCATTCCGGAAGCACGGCGCAAAGCGATTCAGGGCGTGCGGTTGTGTATTCGCTGCCAGCAGGCGGAAGATGCGCGCCGGGCCACATTCTCAGGCTATAACCGCCGTGGCTCGAAAGACAGCCAGTTACGCTAGTAAGAACCGGGCCATCGCCCGGTTTTTTTATGTCTCCGGTTAAGCTTTATTTACTCTTTTCTCTGCAAATTCAGCGCGTTTGATAACCTCAGGTGGTTGCCTTCGTTTCAGAGATGGCTAGACTGACAGAAAGAACTGATTCAGCTTGAGGATTGCGCAGTGGATGTAATTAAAGGCAGCGAGCTGCACGTGCCGGACGCGGTGTTTGCCTGGCAACTGGATGGCAGGGGCGGCGTCAGGCCTCTCGACAACAATGAAATTATCGACAGCGAGCATCCCTGCTGGCTACACCTGAATTACACCAACGCCGACAGCGCCGACTGGCTGGCCAACACGCCGCTGTTGCCGAACTATGTCAGGGAGGCGTTAGCCGGTGAAAGTATGCGTCCCCGCGTTTCTCGCGTGGGTGACGGCACGCTAATCACTCTGCGTTGCATCAACGGCAATACCGATGAACGCCCGGACCAGCTGGTAGCCGTGCGGCTCTACATTGACGAACGGCTGATTGTCTCAACCCGCAGGCGGCAGGTTCTTGCGCTGGATGATGTGGTGAACGACCTGAATGAAGGCACCGGCCCAACCGACTGCGGCAGCTGGCTGGTGGATGCCTGCGATGCGCTGACCGACCACGCCAGCGAATTTATCGAGCAAATGCACGATAAAATCATCGACCTTGAAGACAATTTGCTCGACCAGCAGGTGCCGCCTCGTGGGGCGCTGGCGTTGTTGCGTAAACAGCTGATTGTCATGCGGCGCTATATGTCTCCGCAGCGTGACGTCTATGCGCGCCTCGCCAGCGAGCGGCTAAGCTGGATGAACGACGACCAGCGCCGCCGCATGCAGGATATTGCCGACAGGCTGGGCAGGGGGCTGGATGAAATCGACGCCTGCATCGCCCGCACCGGCGTGATGACCGATGAAATCTCCCAGGTTATGCAGGAATCCTTAAACCGCAGAACCTACACCATGTCTCTGATGGCGATGGTATTTTTACCCAGCACGTTTTTAACCGGGCTGTTTGGCGTGAACCTCGGCGGTATTCCCGGCGGAGGCTGGGCCTTCGGCTTTGCGCTGTTCTGCATCATGTTGGTGGTTATGATTGGTGGTGTTGCCTGGTGGTTACATCGCAGTAAATGGCTGTAAAGTTGCGGGATTTGGAACGAGTTTGTGGGCGAAAACGGCGCTGTTATTGAGCAAAATCAAGAAACCGAAAGCCTTGCCGCGGCAAACTCTCTCTTGCAGGTGAATGCAACGTCAAGCGATGGGCGTTGCGCTCCATATTGTCTTACTTCCTTTTTTAGAATTACTGCATAGCACAATTGATTCATACCATGCCGACTTTCAAAGTCGGCTTTTTTTTGCCTGCAATTTGTGGACTATGCTTTAAAGGGCGATTCACCCACCCAGGAGATGACGATGCTGTATCGCAACAGCCTGATGATGAGCGACCCGGCTTTCCCCACCGAACCCGTGCCGGTACCCGACCCGCTTCCGCGGCCACAGCCCATACCCGATCCGCCGACCGACCCGGATCCAAGGCCGATAATCGACCCGCCGACACACCATTGAGGTTTTCCCTCTCCGGGCGGAGAGGGAATGGGGATTATTTAATTTCCAGAATATCCAGGCGCTGCAGCGGGGCGTCAGCGCTGTCTTCTTCCGGCTGCCAGCCGACGGGCTGCATAGGGATCTCTTCGCGATCGAACGCCAGGTCGCCCCCGTTCACCACTTCTGCACCGTGGGTAATGCCTGCAAAATCAAACAGCTCGGTATCGCAGAGATGTGATGGCACCACGTTCTGCATCGCGCTGAACATCGTCTCAATGCGGCCCGGATAGCGTTTATCCCAGTCGCGCAGCATGTCGGCAATCACCTGGCGCTGCAGGTTTGGCTGCGAGCCGCACAGGTTGCACGGAATAATTGGGTATTCGCGGGCGATGGCAAAACGCTCAATGTCTTTCTCGCGGCAGTAGGCCAGCGGGCGGATAACAATATGTTTTCCGTCGTCGCTCATCAGCTTCGGTGGCATGCCCTTCATCTTGCCGCCATAGAACATGTTCAGGAACAGCGTTTGCAGAATATCGTCGCGATGGTGGCCCAGGGCGATTTTGGTACAGCCCAGCTCGGTGGCGGTGCGGTAAAGAATGCCGCGACGCAGGCGCGAACACAGAGAACAGGTGGTTTTGCCTTCCGGGATCTTTTCTTTCACGATGCCGTAGGTGTTCTCTTCCACAATCTTGTATTCAACGCCGATGCTTTCCAGGTAGGCAGGCAGCACGTGCTCAGGGAACCCCGGCTGTTTCTGGTCGAGATTTACCGCCACGAGACTAAAGCTGATTGGCGCGCTTTGCTGCAGGTTACGCAGGATTTCCAGCATGGTGTAGCTGTCTTTGCCGCCGGAAAGGCAAACCATGATGCGGTCGCCGTCTTCAATCATGTTGTAATCGGCAATCGCTTCACCCACGTTGCGGCGCAGGCGCTTCTGTAACTTGTTCAGGTTGTACTGTTCTTTTTTTGTAGCTTCTTGATTCAATTGCATTATTTACTGTCTCTGAAACCAAAAGGGGCATATAAGGGGCAAACTTTTTCAAAGCGCCAGCTTACTGTGAAGCCTATTCACCTGGTTGCCGCTCAGTTCTTCAATCCATGCAGCATAGACTTCATAAACCATCTGCGCGTTTTCATGCCCCATCTGATTTGCAATAAATGAGGGGTTCGCACCTGCAGATAACAGCCAGCATGCGTAAGTGTGGCGTGTATGGTACGGATTCCGGCGGCGAATTCCAGCACGTTTTACAGCTGCGCCCCGACGGTCACCAATGCTCGACACGTTGTCATACGGTTTTTGTTCGCCTTTATGTAAGTACACCCGTTTTAGTTCCACGCACTTTTTGAGATTTCCGGGTTTTTGACCCTGGCCCAAAATCAATGCAGTGCTAAATCAGGTTGTATTGTTCTTTTTGAGTGGCCATGAAAGTCTCTGGCTCTGAATCCAACACGCACGGCGTGTCATGCCGGCGCGTAGGGTACGGATTGCAGCGGCGAATGCCAGCAGGATTTACGGTCACGCCACGTCCATCGACTATGCTTTACCAGGTTACCGAACATTCATAGCAACAAGGAGTGAGGTTTATGACATTCGTAAAGACGAAAGATGGCGTCAATATCTTTTATAAAGACTGGGGGCCGAAAACGGCGCAACCGATTGTTTTTCATCACGGCTGGCCGCTCAGCGCCGATGACTGGGATAACCAGATGCTGTTTTTCTTAGGCGAAGGCTTCCGGGTTATCGCGTTCGACAGACGCGGGCATGGCCGTTCTGACCAGGTCAGCGATGGGCACGATATGGATCATTATGCGGCAGATGCCTCGGCGGTGGTGGAACATCTGGATCTTAAAAATGCCGTGCACGTCGGCCACTCAACCGGCGGTGGGCAAGTGGCTCGCTATGTCGCCCAATACGGGCAGCCTCAGGGGCGCGTTGCGAAAGCCGTTTTAGTCAGTGCCGTGCCGCCGCTGATGGTGAAAACGGCGAGTAATCCGGGCGGAACGCCGCTCGAGGTGTTTGACGGCTTCCGTAAGGCGCTGGCGGCAAATCGTGCGCAGTTTTACCTTGATGTTGCCTCAGGCCCGTTCTACGGCTTTAACCGCCAGGGCGCCGATGTTTCTGAGGGGAGTGTTCGGAACTGGTGGCGGCAGGGCATGGCCGGCAGCGCGAAGGCCCACTATGAAGGGATCAAAGCGTTTTCAGAAACCGACCAGACCGACGATCTGAAAGCCATCACCGTGCCGGTTCTGGTTCTGCAGGGCGATGACGACCAGGTTGTGCCGTACAAAAATGCGGCTATTCTGCAGGATAAACTGCTCAGCAACAGCACGCTGCACATCTACCCCGGCTATCCTCACGGGATGCATACCACGCATGCCGATACCATCAATGCGGATATCCTGAAATTTATCCGCAGCTGATAGCGCTGTTATCGGGGGAGGCCGAAAGCTTCCCCTTCTTATTTCCCCGCTTATGCCTAGGATGTCAAAGATGACAAGGCCGCCATCGCCGACTCGGTATCTTTATGGGCCACGAAAATATGGTCGTGATAATACCCAGCCACCACGTTACAGCTGATACCTTTTTTCGCCAGCACGCGTGAAAATGCGGCGGTAAGGCCAACGGCGGCGAGGGATGAGTGAATCTTCAGGGTGATCCAACTGGCGACGTAGTCATAGCTTACGGCATGTTTATCCGCCAGATCCTGAGGCAGGACCAGCGTGACGCCTTCAGCCTCGCGGACGGTCACAATGGCGGCATCTTTTAATTCCGCAGAAGGTGAGGCTAAAGTGCAAAAAACATATTTACCCGGGTTAAGCTCCGGGGCAGCATTACTCAGTAGTATTGCCAGGTTATTCTCGCCAGCCATTTATCCGTCTCCTTTTCATTGAGTGAGGACGAATTAAATAGCGTTTGAGTGATAAATAAAAATTAAAAAATATGCTGTTGCATTAGGTGCGCTAATGATGAGGCGGCGCGCCTTTGACGCACCGCCCGCGCTTATTTCCCGGTCAGCATCTGCCAGAGAAACTCTTCAATCATGGCCTGGTGTGCCGCCGTCTGGCTATTTTCCGGCGCGCTGCCGTGGCCGGCATCCGTTTCCTCATACAGCCAGACGTTCTCGTGCCCTTGTTGCTGCATCCGCGCCACCATCCGACGCGCGTGGGCCGGGCTAACCCTGTCATCCTGGGTGCCGGTGGTGAACAGCGTGGGGGGATAATCCACATCGGCGGACACTTTGTCGAACGGAGAATAACGCTGCAGCCACTCTCGTTCTTCGGCAATGTCCGGGTCGCCATACTCGGCAATCCAGGAGGCTCCCGCGAGCCAGCGGGGATAATTCAGCATATCCAGCAGCGGGACTTCGCACACCAGCGCGCCAAATAATTCTGGGTAGTCGGTGAGCATATTACCGATCAACAGGCCGCCGTTGCTCCCACCCTGAGCGGCAAGCTTCGCGTCACAGGTCACTTTCCGCGCCGCCAGATCGCTTGCGACAGCGGTAAAATCTTCCCAGGCACGATGACGATGCTGTTTGAGCGCAGCCTGGTGCCATGCAGGGCCATATTCACCGCCGCCGCGAATATTCGCGACGACGTAAACCCCGCCTTTTTGCAGCCACGTCACGCCTTTTGAGTCCAGGTAATGAGGTGTTAAAGAAACCTCAAATCCGCCGTAACCGTACAGCAGCGTCGGGTTATCACCGGACAGCGCCAGCGCTTTGGCGGCCACCTGGAAGTAGGGGACGCGGGTGCCATCCAGCGAAAGGGCAAAGTGCTGGGTCACGCTAAATTCTCCCGCGTCAAAGCAGGCTGGATCCTGTTTCACGAGGCTTAGCGTGTCGTCGTCCAGATCGCCATAGCTGAGGCTGTGGGGCTGCAGGAAACCGTGGCTGACCAGCCGGTAGCGGTTACTTTCATCGTCGATGCCGCCGGCGGAAACGTTGGTGAAATCGGGCAGCTCAAGCGTTTTTATGCAGTGCCGCTGGCCGCCGTCGATTTTCACAACTTCGACCTTCTCAACGGCGTCCTGGCTCAGGTTCAGCAGAAGGTAATCGCGGGTTGAGCTGTAGCCTTGCAGCGTCGTGCGCGAATTTGGCGTGAAGAGCGAAATGAAATTGCGCTCACCTCGCTGAAAATCAGCTAAATCAATAGCCAGCAGAGCGCCTGCAGGCCAGGTTGTCTCAGCGATTGTCCAGTCGGAATTAAGCGTCACCAGCAGCCAGTCTTTGAAAAATCCGCAGGAGGCATCTTCCGGAATGGCGATAAGCGTCAGGGTATTCTGGCCGGTCAAAAGCCAGGTTTGCCCGTGGTAAAAGTCTTTGCTGCAGTGCACCACATCCCGCTCAAAACCGGGGGTATCATCATGCCAGGCGGAAACGGCCATATCCGTTGCTTCACCTGCGTAGATCAGCGGTGCATCCTGCGGTGATGTCCCTCGAGTCCAGCGATAGACGCGGCGTGGATAGCCGGAGGTGGTGAGCGTATCATCCCCTGCATCGAGCGCCAGCAGCAGCGTGTTTTCATCCAGCCAACTGACCGAACTTTTGCTTTCCGGCAGGAAAAAGCCCTCGGGGATAAACGTTTTATTTACCAGATCAAATTCACGAATTTCACAGGCATCGCCGCCGCTGGATAAAAAGATCAGCGCCCGGGAATAGTCCGGGTGGAGGAGATCGGCGCCGTGATAGCTCCAGTTCGCGCCTTCCTCTTCGTTCAGGCGATCGACATCCAGCACCGTTTCCCATTCTGGTGCAGCGGTAAAGTAAGAGCTTTCAGTGGTGCGGCGCCAGATGCCGCGTGGGTGTTCGTCATCCTGCCAGAAGTTATACACCTCGTTGCGGTAGTGGTTCCCCCAGGGAATGTTGGTTTTATCGTCCAGCGACTGCAGGATCGCGCCCCGCATCTGCTGGAAGCGCTCTCCCGTGGCAAACCTGTCCGTGGTGCGCTTATTTTGTTTTTCCACCCAGCTTAGCGCCGCGGCATCTTCCGGGGTTTCGAGCTGGCTAAGCAAATCCTGACTCACTGGCTGTGTCATCACGCGTCCTTTTGTTGGGTAACGGGCCTGCAATCGACCATATCATTATGCTTATGCCCATTACACCTGAAGGCTTTTGTGGTTTCTGCCAGCATGCTCGAATTTTTTCGTTTGCAAAACGAAGGGCTTAGCAAAAGTACGTGTTTTCTTACTTGAAGTGTCTTTTTTACCTGATACTGTATATTTAAACAGTATTTGTATTGGCGGTATCATGAATCTTCTCAAACCTGCGGCCTGTTGCCCGGACGCTTCCTTTCCTCTCTTTGCTGACCTGGTGCAATGCGGCTTTCCGTCACCGGCTCAGGACTATGTTGAGCAACGTATCGATCTTAATAAGCTGCTGGTGCGCAATCCCGGCGCGACCTATTTCGTAAAGGCGGCGGGGGATTCGATGGTAGAAGGGGGAATTGGCGAAGGGGACTTGCTGATTGTGGACAGCTCAAGAACCGCGTCACAGGGCGATATTGTGATTGCGGCGATTGACGGGGCGTTCACCGTGAAGCGCCTGCAGCTTCGCCCCACGGTGATGCTACTGCCGATGAACAGCGCCTGGGCACCGATTCCCGTCCCCGATGAGGCCGAACTCGATATTTTTGGCATCGTCACTTTTATCATCAAAGCGGCGGGCTAAACATGTTTGCGCTGGTGGACGTCAACAGCTTCTACGCCTCCTGCGAAACGGCTTTCCGCCCGGATTTAGCCGGAAAGCCGGTGGTGGTTTTATCCAATAATGACGGCTGCGTCATCGCCCGCTCTGCGGAAGCCCGGCCCTTTGTCAAAATGGGGGCGCCTTTTTTTAAACAGAAAGAGGCGCTCAGGCGGCATGGCGTGCTGACGTTTAGCAGCAACTACGAGCTGTATGCCGACATGAGCGAGCGGGTGATGGGCGTGCTTGAAGAGCTGCTGCCCAGGGTCGAGATTTACTCCATCGACGAGGCATTTTGTGACTTAACGGGCGTGAGCAATTGCTACAACCTGAAGGCCTTTGGTCAGACGATCCGCTCGACCATTCGCCAGCGCACCCGCCTGACGGTGGGCGTGGGCATCGCGCCGACAAAAACGCTGGCTAAACTGGCAAACCTGGCGGCAAAAACGTGGCAAGAACGAACCGGTGGCGTGGTTGATTTATCCCGCCCGAAGCACCAGCGCTGGCTTATGGCACAGCTGCCCGTGGGCGAAGTCTGGGGCGTGGGGCGGCGGCTGTCGAAAAAACTCGACGACATGGGCATCAGAACGGTTTTACAGCTTGCCGACGCGGATATTCGTTTTATTCGACGGCATTTCAGCGTGGTGCTGGAAAGAACCGTGCGCGAATTGCGCGGGGAATCATGCCTTGAAATGGATGAGTTCTCCGCCGCCAAACAGGAGATCATCTGCAGCCGCTCGTTCGGAGAACGCATTACCGAGTATGAGGCTATGCGCCAGGCGATCGGCAGCTACGCCAGCCGGGCGGCGGAAAAGCTGCGGGCTGAGCACCAATATTGCCGGGTGATCTCTGCCTTTGTGAAAAGCAGTCCGTTTGCCGTGAACGAACTCTATTACGGCAACTGCTCGTCCGTCTCGCTGCTCATCCCCACACAGGACAGCCGGGATATTATCCAGGCCGCGTTGCAGAGCCTGGACGCTATCTGGCAGGCGGGGCATCGCTACCAGAAAGCCGGCGTGATGCTGGGGGATTTTTTTAGTCAGGGCGTGGCGCAATTCGATTTATTCGACAACCATGTTCCACGCCCTAACGGCGAAAAACTGATGACCGTGCTGGACTTCCTGAATAAAAAGCAGGGCAAAGGCACGCTCTATTTTGCCGGGCAGGGCATACAGCAGCCGTGGGCGATGAAGCGCGACATGCTGTCGCCGCGCTATACCACTCGCTATGCCGATCTACCGCAGGCGTGGGTGTGCTGAATGTGCTGCCGTTACACATTTACATTTTCGGGAAGCGGAACAGCGATCGGTTCCCCGCACACCGTGACGCGTGGGCCGCCAAGTTCGTTCCAGCGGAATAAATTCAGGTGCCAGCCATCGGGAATACTTCGGGAACGGTCGATAATGCCATCGGCATTGGAGAAGCGAGCCCGGTCAGCATTTTGCCACGAAGGCGGGTCGACATTTTGCTGCAGAGCGCTGAGCCAGCAGTGATTAGACAGATCGCGGTTGATGCCTAAAGCCAGGCATGAATATTCATCTCGCTGGTCCAGCACCCGCGCGTCTTCGACATACAGTGGGACGAGAAGCCGCGGCTTGCCGTCTTTTTGCATATGGGCGGCAACCGCCAGCCTTGCCCACTCAGGTACCGGGCTCATATAAAGAATTGTTTGCCCTGGCCGATGGTAACGCCCTGGGGAATCGGGCCGGGTGCGCGACAGCACGCTACTGAGGAACTCCGCCGGAACGGCGCGAAAAAAGAAACCGCTGACGTTTTTGAAATGAAGGTGGTTATCGGACACAATGGCACCTGGTTTGCTCAGAAAATTAGCAACCCTAGTTTAACCAGAACGTTGTGACAGAATTGCCATCGCAAAGACCGAAGCGTCTGTGATGATCGTGCTATGGCCAGAATAGTTTCGCCGCTGAACTTTTTTTCAACCAGCCTGTCAATATCACAGCAAGCATCATGGGAGAGCGTTTCGAAGTGAAAGGATTGTTGACAGCATTAATACTCATTGCCAGTTTTCTGATTGGCTGTGCGATGTATTACAAAGTGGGCTGCTGGTTTGAAGATGACATCATCAATTTTTACGCCGGAGACGAAGGGTAAGGGGTGGGTAACTGCGCGAGGCATCATTACCCGGAATGTTTAACCTTTAAAGACGGAAAACTTTTTGGTCAGCGGTTTGAGTTTTTCCGTTTCGCCGTACAGCGCGATGCCAACAAAATCGAGCTCAGCGAAAGGCGTGTCGCGCGTATCTTTGATCTGCTGCTCAGAAGAGTGCGACAGCATGGTGGTGGTAAAGAAGTTATACAGCACGCCTTCTTCCCTGCATTTCTCCAGCGTCGTCCCCAACTGGCTGCTGTTTTTAGACTGAAGTACAACCACCGGATAATGGTTCATCCAGGCGCTTAAGCCGCTATCCTGGTTGGGATAGTCATGAAATACAGGCTCCTCGACTTTAAGCATAATACCGCCGCAGAGGTGGCCCACGGCATTCATTTGCACGCTGACGTCGGCAGTGCGGTTCACGATGACATACAGCTTATAGTCATTATCTTCGAACATTCTGGCTCCTTGTCTGTTTAAGCTTCTGCGTTGGCTGCTGATTTAGCTTAGGGCGAAAAGCTCAAGCATAGTAATCGTTTTTTTATCCGTCTTCCTGCTTGCGATCAATCTTCCCGCCACATGAAAGTCATTCAAATATCAATCGTTATATATTATTTTATATAGCGATTAATAAGGAGAACAAATGGAACTTTACGTCTTTTATGTGGGCGGCAATGCCGGAAAATCCAATATCGAAGTGCATGACGTCCAGTTTGTGGCTGCAGAGAAGCCAGAGGACGCGTGGCCCGCGCTGCGGGCGGCCTGGTTTGGTGACAAAGATAAAATCCATATCGACGGGTACGGCAAGCTGCGTTGGGCCGACGGCTACCGCATTAGTCTTTCCGATAAACCCGTAGAGCAAACGCCAAAGCTCTTTTTTGTGAACGTCGGCGGCTACAGCCCGAAAACGCTGGCAGAGCTGCATGACTTTGATTTCTTCGTGGCTGAAAATCCGGCCCAGGCAAAGGAGAAGGCGATTGCGAACCTGCTGGTCGAAAGCTACCAGCAGCACAAAGACAACCTGAAAGATGTCGATGACTGCCTGCTGTTAGAAAGCGTGGGGGATTATTTTATCCATCTGGAAAAAGCGGAGCAGGGCGAACGCTTCAGGCCAGAATGGCAGGGCTATTTGCCGATTAGCGAATAGCGCTATTATTCCCAATGGAAAACGGTGCTTTAGCGAAAGGCACCGTTTTTACTGTATCACTCGCTAACGCAGCAAAATTGATAAACTCACGCCTGAACTACGCGAATCTGCTAGCATACGCGCCTGCCCGTTATTATTAAGAGATGACCATTGTGACCGCTTTTTCCGTACTGAACGCTTTACCTGAAGCACAACTCGCCAACCTTAGCGAACTGGGGTATCACGAAATGACGCCCGTTCAGGAAGCGGCCTTGCCCGCCATTCTGGCCGGAAAAGACGTCCGTGCTCAGGCCAAAACCGGCAGCGGCAAAACCGCAGCTTTTGGCCTTGGCCTGCTGCAGCACATTGATGCCAGCCAGTTTTTAACCCAGTCGCTGGTACTGTGCCCAACCCGCGAACTGGCCGACCAGGTCGCTAAAGAGCTGCGTCGCCTGGCGCGCTACATGCCAAATATTAAAATTTTAACCCTGTGTGGTGGCCAGCCGTTTGGCGTACAGCGCGACTCGTTACAGCATGCACCGCACATTATCGTGGCCACGCCGGGCCGCCTGTTAGATCACCTGAAAAAAGAAACGGTGAAGCTGGAGGCTCTGCAAACGCTGGTGCTGGACGAAGCCGACCGTATGCTGGACATGGGCTTCGCCGACGCCATCGATGAAGTTATTGCCCATGCGCCGGCCAAACGCCAGACGCTGCTTTTCTCCGCCACCTGGCCTGCCGCTATTGCCGCTATCAGCGGGCGAATTCAGCGCGACCCGCAGACTATCGAAATTGATACCGTTGATGAGCTGCCGTCCGTTGAACAGCAGTTCTATGAAATCTCCCGCGGGGGCAAAATCGGCCTGCTGCTGGCGCTGCTCAGCAAGCATCAGCCGGCGTCCTGCGTGGTGTTCTGCAACACCAAAAAAGATTGCCAGGCCGTGTGCGATGCGCTGAACGAGCGACATCAAAGTGCGTTAGCGCTGCACGGCGACATGGAACAGCGCGACCGCGACCAGACGCTGGTGCGTTTTGCCAACGGCAGCAGCCGCGTGCTGGTGGCAACAGACGTTGCGGCGCGTGGGCTGGATATCAAAGCGCTGGAAATGGTCATTAACTACGAACTGTCGTGGGACCCGGAAGTGCACGTTCACCGCATTGGCCGTACCGCGCGAGCCGGGCAAAGCGGGCTGGCTATTAGCTTCTGCGCCCCGGAAGAAGCGCAGCGCGCGAGCGTGCTGGCTGAAATGCTGAATCTTTCGCTGAAATGGCAGCAGGTGCCGTCCGGCGTTTCCGTGAAGCCGCTGGAAGCGGAAATGGCGACGCTGTGCATTGACGGCGGCAAGAAAGCCAAAATGCGTCCGGGCGATATTTTGGGGGCGTTAACCGGCGATATGGGGCTGGAAGGTGCGGACATCGGCAAAATCGACGTCCACCCAATCCATGTTTACGTTGCGGTGCGCCAGTCCGTGGCGCGTCACGCGTGGAAACAGCTGCAGCAGGGCAAAATCAAAGGTAAATCAGTGAAGGTTCGCCTGCTGAAGTAAACGCGTTTTCTCCTCCGCCTGACCTTCTCCCCCCAGGGGCGAAGGTATCTGAAGGGGTGGGCGTGTTTTCCCCTCACCCTAACCCTCTCCCCATGGGGGAGAGGGGATAAAAGAACGCCAATTTCTGTTTTCCCCCTCTCCCTTCCAGGAAGAGGGCCGGGGTGAGGGGCATTCCCCCGATTACTCGCTAACCTTCTCCGCTTTACCCGCCAGCTGCGCCAGGAAGTCGTATCGCTTCTGCAAATCGGCGGCGGCATCTTTCCACAGCTGCTCGGCGACTTCCGGCTGCTGGGCGTTCAGGCGGCGGAAACGCTGCTCCTTCATTAACGTATCGGCCAGCGCATCGGACGGTGGACGGGAATCCAGCGCCAGCGGCACCTTGCCTTCATCAGCCCTACGCGGGTCGAAGCGATAAAGCGGCCAGAAGCCGGTGGCGGTCAGCTGGCGCATCTGATCGTGGCTCAGTGCCAGATCGTAGCCGTGCTCTTCGCAAGGGCTGTAGGCGATGATCAGCGATGGACCAGGATAAGCCTCCGCCTCCTGAATGGCCTTCATCGTCTGGTTCAGCTGTGCCCCCAGCGAAATCTGCGCGACGTACACATGGCCGTACATCATCATGCTGACGCCCAGATCTTTACGTGCTTTACGCTTGCCGTGCTCGCCAAACTTGGTGACGGCGCCCAGCGGCGTGGCTTTAGACGCCTGGCCGCCGGTGTTGGAGTAACACTGCGTATCCAGCACCAGAATGTTGACGTTTTCGGTCAGGCTCAGCACGTGGTCGAGGCCACCGAAACCGATGTCATAGGCCCAGCCGTCACCGCCAATCAGCCAGATAGATTTCTCCACCAGCGCGTCGGCATCGGTGACCAGCTGACGGGCATCAGCATCGTCAATGTTCGCCAGATGTTTACGCAGCTCGGCGACCTGTTCACGGCGGACTTCCGGTGTCGCTTCCGCGTGAAGCTGCTCATTAAGCTCGGCCGGAAGTTTATCGGCAAACTGGCCCAGTAAACGCATGACGCGGGCGCGGTGCTGATCTACCGTCAGGCGGAAGCCCAGCCCAAATTCGGCGTTATCCTCAAACAGCGAGTTAGCCCAGGCTGGCCCGCGGCCGTTTGCGTCGGTGGTGTACGGCGTGGATGGCAGGTTGCCGCCGTAAATAGACGAACAGCCGGTGGCGTTAGCGATCAGCATACGGTCGCCGAACAGCTGGGTCAGAATTTTAATGTACGGCGTTTCGCCGCAGCCTGAGCAGGCCCCGGAGTATTCAAACAGCGGCGTTAACAGCTGCGAGGTACGGATATCGATGCGCTCCAGGCTGGTGCGATCGATTTCCGGCAGCGCGAGGAAGAAGTCATAGTTCTCTTTCTCTTCTTCAACGTGTTCAAGGCGAGACAGCATATTAATCGCCTTGATTTCCGGGTTCTGGCGATCTTTGGCCGGGCAAACTTCTACGCAAAGGTTACAGCCGGTGCAATCTTCCGGCGCTACCTGCAGCACGTATTTCTGGCCGCGCATATCCCGGGACTTCACGTCCAGCGACTGCAGGGCTTCCGGGGCGCCTTCCATTGCCTCAGGCTGAACCACTTTGGCACGAATAGCCGAATGCGGGCAGGCGGCGACGCAGTGGTTGCACTGGGTACAAATATCCGGCTTCCAGATAGGAATTTCTTCGGCGATGTTGCGTTTTTCCCAGCGGGTCGTGCCCATCGGCCAGGTCCCATCCGGCGGCAGGGCGGAAACCGGCAGGGCATCGCCGAGACCGGCGAGCATCGCGGCGGTAACGGTTTTCACAAAATCAGGTGCGGCGTCGGAGACGACCGGCGGACGCATCGCGCTTGCCGGGTTAACGTCCTGCAGAGGCACTTCGGCGAGGGAGTCACGAGCCAGCGCCAGCGCCTGCCAGTTACGTTCGACGATTTCCGTCCCTTTACTGCTGTAGCTTTTGGCAATCGCGCCCTGCAGCTCTGCCAGCGCGGTGTCGCCAGGCAGGATCTGCGTCAGGTGGAAGAATGCCATCTGCATTACGGTGTTGATACGGGCACCAAGATGACACTCGCGGGCGATCTTCGCCGCGTTAATGACGTACAGGCGAGCCTGCTTCTGATTGAGCACCGCCTGAACTTCCTGCGGCAGGCGACTCCACACCTCATCGGCGGCGTAAGGTGTGTTCAGCAGGAAAATACCGCCGGGCTTCAGGCGCTCAGCCATCTGGTACTTGTCGATAAACTGCAGCTGGTGGCAGCCAACGAAATCGGCTTTCTCAATCAGGTAGGTGGAGTTGATCGGCTGCTCGCTCACGCGCAGGTGAGAAACCGTCAGCCCCCCGGCCTTTTTGGAGTCATAAACGAAATAACCCTGGGTAAACCACGGCGTGGAGTTACCGATAATTTTGATATTGTTTTTGGTGGCAGACACGCTGCCGTCGCTGCCCAGGCCATAAAACAGCGCTTCGAGTTTAGCGCGGTTCGGCAGGGTATTTTCCGGCAACGGCAGCGACAGGTTGGTCACATCGTCGTAAATGCCCACGGTAAAGCGCGGGCGCGGTTTGGCTTCGCGAAGTTCATTGAAAATAGCCAGGACGCATTCCGGACCGAACTCTTTGGATGACAGCCCGTAGCGGCCCCCAATCACGCGAGGCAGCGTTTCGCGCTCGCCACGGCTTACCGCCTCGGCAAGCGCGGTCATCACGTCGAGATACAGCGGCTCAGCAAGGGCCCCCGGCTCTTTAGTGCGGTCAAGCACCGCCACCTGACGCGCGGTTTGCGGCAGAACTTCCAGCAAATGTTCGGCGGAGAAGGGGCGGTACAGGCGCACTTTAAGCACGCCGACTTTTTCGCCCCTGGTCAGCAATTCATCGACAACTTCTTCGCAGGTGCCGACGGCGGAGCCCATCACGATAATCACGCGCTCCGCTTCCGGGTGGCCGTAATACTCAAACGGACGATAGCTACGGCCGGTGGTGGCGGCAAAGTCGTTCATCGCCTGTTCAACGTGCGCGTAAACCGCGTTGTACCACGGGTTGGTCGCTTCGCGGGACTGGAAGTACGTATCCGGGTTGGCCGACGTCCCGCGAATCACCGGATGCTCCGGGTTCAGGGCGCGGGCGCGATGTTCATCGATCTCTTTTTGCGGCAGCAGGCCGCGAAGGGTATCGTCCGCCAGCGGCACAATTTTGTTGATTTCGTGCGAGGTGCGGAAGCCGTCGAAGAAGTGAATAAACGGCACGCGGCTTTTCAGGGTCGCAATATGGGAAATCAGTGCGAAGTCCTGTGCTTCCTGGACGCTGCTGGCGCACAGCATGGCGCAGCCGGTCTGGCGCACGGCCATCACGTCAGAATGATCGCCAAAAATGGAAAGCGCGTGGGTGGCCACGGTGCGCGCGGCAACGTGGAGAACAAATGGCGTCAGCTGGCCCGCAAGCTTGTACAGCGTCGGGATCATCAGCAGTAAGCCTTGCGATGACGTAAACGAAGTGGAAAGCGCCCCGGTTTGTAGCGCCCCGTGCACCGCGCCAATTGCGCCTGCTTCAGACTGCATCTCGACTACGCGAGGGACATCGCCCCACATGTTCTTCCTGCCGTCACCCGCCCAGGCATCCGCCTGTTCCGCCATTGTCGAGCTGGGAGTAATCGGGTAGATGGCAATTACTTCGCTGGCACGAAACGCCACGGAGGCGACTGCGCCGTTGCCGTCGATAGTGATCATAAGACACCCTTACATTGCGCAAAATAAAGGGACTCGCCTGAAAGCCTGGAGCCCCGTTGTAATTCCTCAATTATAGTGTGTCCACCCTGGCCATTAGAAGTTATGGGCCTGCCGAGTGCACAAATTGATCCACGATTAACAGTGAAATAACCTGGGGACGTACTGCGCTGAATCATAAAAGGAATGAAGGATGCTCAGAAAACTCTGATGTTTTGGCTTGAAAGGTGATCTTTGCCACAAAAATCAACACATTTTATTGCCTTATGCTCTCGACGCAGCGGGAACCATGCGCCATTATGCAAAGGTTTTGCATATTCAGACGGGAGAGAGAAGCCATGCGCGCTGCGTTTTTAGCCGGTTGTGCCGCACTGTTATTATCGGCATGCAGTAATGAACCCCCTCAACAGGCCACTGCGGCCCACGTTCCTCCGGGCCTCAGGGCGGCAATGTCCAGCCAGGGCGAAGCGAACTGTGCGATGATTGGCGGTACGATGAGCGTTGCGCGTCAGCTGGACGGCAGCGCGATTGGCATGTGTGCCATGCCGAACGGCAAGCGCTGTAACGAAAACTCGCTTGCCGCTGGCACCTGTGGAAGCTACTGATTAATTAACGAGATCGGCCAGTTTGTACGTCAGCGTATGCTGGCCGCTCTTCAGCACCAGCTGCTGGTTAGCCAGAGAAACTTTGGCCCCGCTGGTCAGCATGTCATTGATACGGTGATCCAGATCGTTCAACAGCGGGTCGCTGCAAAGCATCATCGTCATGCCCACGCCTTTCGCCTTCAGCGTGTTGTGTTCCAGAGTTGCCTGGCCCATAAAGCGGTTACACATCTGACCATAAATCTGCATGTTTTCACCGAAGCTAAGCTCAGGCGCGCGTTTGCTGTTTTTCACGTCCAGAGGCTTACCGTCTACGCTCTCCAGCACAAAGCGATGGTGCTGCAAATCTTGTGCGGTCACGGCACCTTTATCGGAATCTGACGGCTGGGCGCAACCTGCCAGCACTACGCTTGCCAGCATCAGTGAAGCGAACTTTTTCATTTCTTCTCCCTAAGTTTTATCAGTCATCAATGAAAGCGCGCCACTTTCGCAGGATGTGGCGCATGAATCAGTAAGGATACTCTTAAAATTAACCGCCTCCTGCGAGAGGCGGGCGGAAAATCAATTCAACTGGTTCGGGCAAGGCTCGCCTTTTTCCAGCTGACGCAGGTTTTCAAGCGTCGTTTCGGAAATGCTGGTCAGCGCCTCCGCCGTCAAAAATGCCTGGTGGCCGGTAAACAACACGTTGTGGCAGGCGGAAAGGCGGCGGAACACGTCGTCCTGAATCACGTCGTTAGACTTATCTTCAAAGAAAAGATCGCGTTCGTTCTCGTACACATCCATACCCAGCGCGCCGATTTTCTGGTGCTTGAGCGCGTCGATGGCGGCCTGGGAATCAATCAGCCCGCCGCGGCTGGTGTTTATCACCATCACGCCGTCTTTCATTTGATCAAAGGCGGAGTGGTTGAGCAGGTGATAGTTTTCCGGCGTCAACGGGCAGTGCAGGGAAATAATGTCGGACTGCGCAAACAGCGTTTCGAGATCGACATATTCCACGCCTAAATCCAGCGCCGCTGCGCTCGGATAAGGATCAAACGCCAGCAGGCGCAGGCCAAACCCTTTCAGGATCCGCAGCGCGGCAACGCCGATTTTCCCGGTGCCGATCACGCCTGCCGTTTTGCCGTGCATGGTAAAACCGGTTAAGCCTTCGAGCGAAAAGTTGGCGTCACGTGTGCGCTGGTAGGCGCGATGAATGCGACGATTAAGGCACATCATCATCCCGATAGCGTGTTCAGCCACGGCTTCCGGCGAATAGGCAGGGACGCGAACCACGGGCATACCAAGCTCTTTCGCCGCGTCTAAATCGACGTTGTTAAAGCCGGCACAGCGCAGCGCGATAAACTTAACGCCGTGTTTTTTTAGCTCTTCCAGCACCGGGCGACTACCATCATCATTAACGAAAATACACACGCCGTCGCAGCCGTTGGCCGTTTTGGCGGTTTTTTCGCTCAACAGGAAGTCAAAAAATTCAAGATCAAAGCCATATTCCTGGTTAACCTGCTCCAGATACTTTTTGTCGTACTGTTTTGTGCTATAAACCGCAAGTTTCATAAGACTTATCTCCAGAAAGGGTTGGTTCCAAAACTATCATGCTTAAAATAATCATACAATTTATAAACTGAAATTTTAACGGCAGGTGACTATTTCACTTCCCGGGCAGACTATGCTTACTATTGCCGCCGCCTTCACGCCCGGCCTGAATCGTGCCAGAATAATGACATATTTCGGCTTAAATTGTCGCTGAATCAGGATATTAACCACCCATGAAGGGTAAATATAAAGCCGCGCTTGCGCTGATACTTGCATTGATTCTGCTGCCGCTGTCGCTGCTGCTCACGGTGGCGTACTGGCTGCCGACGCTCGCCGGGATCTGGCTGCCACAGGGCACCCGTATTGCGCTGGAGGCCAGCCCACGCCTGCACAACGGGGCGATTATTATCCCCGATCTTCGTTATCTGGCCGGGGAGTGCGAGCTTGCCAGCCTCAAAGATGCAAGCCTCAGCCATCCGAGCCGCTGGCGGCTTCACCTCGCGGAACTGAATCTCAATCCAGACTGCATCAGCAAGATCCCCGCCGATGATGTGGCTCCCGCCGCACCGCGCACCCTTGAAGAATGGCAGAAAATGCTGCCGAACACCTGGCTGACTATCGACCAGCTTAACGTCACGCCGTGGCTGCAGTATGCGGGGGCGCTGCATCTCTCTTTGACCGCGCAGCAGCAACAGCTGGATTATCAGGGGAAATTGCTCACGCTTTCCGCCACGCTTAAAGGGCAAAACCTGAAAATTAGCGATCTAAAAGTCGGGGCATTCGAAGGGCTTCCGCCGCTTGAGCTGGTGGGTGACTTAACGCTCCCGCTGGTGCCGGATGGCCTGCCGACGGATGGGCAAGTGGCCACGCAGGTACAAATTCCGCAGGAGCCGGACAGGCTGCACGTGGCCCTGAACTGGCACACTAACGCCGGCAACCTGACGGTGAAAAAATTATCAGGCGACGAGGCCCCGCTGCTGAGCATTCCCTGGCGCCTGAGCGAAAACGCCCTTGAGATTAACGCCGGGCAGTGGCGCTGGCCTTATGAAGGTTTCCCGCTGGGCGGCGGAGTGTCGCTGAAGGTGGATAACTGGCAGGCCGGGCTGGATAACGCCATTTTCACGGGGCGGCTGAATGTGTTGACTCAGGGCGACGCCGGGAAAGGGAACGCCGTGCTTAACTTCGGCCCAGGGAAACTCAGCCTGACCGACAGCGCCTTGCCGCTGCAGCTCACCGGAGAGGCGAAGCAGGACCAGCTGATTTTCTATGCCGCGTTGCCCGGTGAACTGACGGGCGCATTGACCGACCCGTCGCTGCTGTTCCATCCGGGCGCCTTGCTGCGTTCCCGTGGCCGCCTGATTGAAACGCTGAATATTGACGATGTGCGCTGGCCGCTGGCGGGCGTGCGAGTCTCCAGTAAAGGCATCGACGGCAGGCTACAGGCTATCTTACGCGCCCACGACAATGAAATGGGCGCCGTGGAACTGCATCTGGACGGGAAAGCCAATGACTTCCTGCCGGACGCCGGACTGTGGCAATGGCGCTACTGGGGCAAAGGCAGCTTTACGCCGATGCAGGCAAAATGGGACGTTCGCGGCGTGGGCGAATGGCGTGACAGCGCCATTGAATTGAGTTCGCTGTCCACCGGTTTCGACAAGCTGCAGTACGGCTCAATGCTGATGTCGAAGCCTCGTCTTAGCCTGGACAACCCGCTGCGCTGGGAGCGGAACGAAGAAAAAGAGATCTTCACCGGCGATTTCTCTCTGGACGCGGGGGCGACCACCTTTAGCGGCGGCAGCACCTTGCCGCCATCGACGCTTAAATTCAGCGTGGACGGGCAAAACCCGACTGCTTTCCTGTTCAAAGGCAATTTACACGCCGGGAAAATTGGCCCGGTGCGTGTGGTCGGACGCTGGGACGGGGAGCGCCTGAGAGGCAACGCGTGGTGGCCAAAACAGACGCTCACCGTGTTCCAGCCGCTGCTGCCCGCCGACTGGAAAATGGATTTGAAAGGGGGCGATCTCTACGCCCAGGTGGCCTTCTCCGCGGCGGCCGGGCAGGGCTTTGAAGCCGGGGGCCACGGCGTGGTCAAAAGCGGCAGCGTGTGGATGCCGGATAACCAGATTAACGGCGTCGATTTTGTGCTGCCGTTCCGCTTTAGCGATTCAACCTGGCACTTTGGCAGGCATAGGCCGGTCACGCTGCGCATTGCTGAAATTCGCAACCAGATAGCGGCACAAAACATCACCGCCGATCTGGAAGGCTGGTATCCATGGAGCGAACAGCAGCCGCTGCTGCTGACCAACGTCAATGCGGATGTGCTGGGCGGCAAGATCTCAATGCAGCAATTGCGCATGCCCCAGCGGGACGCGGCGCTTTTACGGCTGCAAGGGCTCTCCTCCAGCCAGCTCGTCACCGCCATCAACCCTAAACAGTTCAGTATGTCCGGGCGCTTCAACGGCGCGCTGCCGCTGTGGCTCAATCACCCGCAGTGGATTATCAAAGACGGCTGGCTGACCAACCCTGGCCCAATGACCTTCCGCATGGACAAAGACATGGCGGATGCCATCGTGGACAACAACATGGCGGCTGGCGCGGCAATCAACTGGCTGCGCTACATGGAGATCTCGCGATCATGGACACAAATCGACCTCGACAACCTCGGCGTGGTCAGGATGCGTTCCAGCGTGACCGGCATCAGCCACGTGGAGGGAAAAACTAACACCGTCAATCTCAACTATACCCATCAGGAAAACCTGTTTACCCTGTGGCGCAGTTTGCGCTTTGGCGATAATTTACAAACCTGGCTGGAAGAGAACGCCGCGCTGCCAACGGCTCGCTGCACCCAGTCCGGTGAAGCCTGTGAGGAACCCAAATGAACTATTTTACCCCTGTGCTGCTGGCATCGGCGGCGCTGATGCTGACAGGCTGCACGCCGCGCATTGAAGTGGCCGCCCCTAAAGAGCCGATCACCATCAATATGAACGTCAAAATCGAACACGAAATCCACATCAAAGTGGATAAAGACGTTGAAAGCCTGCTTAAAAACCGTAGCGATCTGTTCTGAGAAGGGGAACGGCGATGAACTCTATGATTAAAAGCGTGCTGCTGGCTGGCCTGTTGTTCAGCACATCCGTGATGGCGCTGACCCTAAACGAAGCGCGTGAGCAGGGGCGGGTGGGCGAAACGCTAAGCGGCTATATTGCGCCCATCAAGCAGGATCCGGAGACGCTGGCACTGGTACAAAGCATCAATGAAGGTCGCGCCCAGCACTATCAGCAGCTGGCGGACACCAACAATGTCTCGCTCAATGAGGTTGCTCGCCTGGCTGGTCAGAAGCTGGTGGACAGGGCACCTGCCGGAGAATACGTCCGCGGGCTGAACGGGCAGTGGATGAAGAAGTAGCTTTATGTCTATTCCCCCTCATTTGTCTTCCCTCTCTCCCTTTGGGAGAGAGCCGGGGTGAGGGTTGCCTTTCAGGCTGATTGAAAACGCTTGCGATACTCCCCCGGCGACACGCCAAACCTGCCCTTAAACGCCGTTGAAAAATGGCTGTGATCGGCAAATCCCCAGCTGTAGCCAATCCCCGCCAGTTTTTCACTGTGGCTGGCCGTGCGCAGCGCCTGGGCGCAGAGATCCAGTCGGCGATTCTTAATGTATTGCGCCACAACCAGGCCTTTATCGGCAAACAGTCGGTAAAGGCTGCGCACCGACATCCCCGACTCGGCGGCGATCCACTCCGGGCGCAGCGTTTCGGACTGAATATGGTCATCAATCAGCGACATGACTTTCTGCAGGTGGCGGTCGCGCTTTGAGCCCGGCAGGCTGTGCTGAATCAGCGCCGGCGCGAGCAGGCAGGCAATCGCTTCGAGCGTGGCTTCACTTTCTCCGCCACTGAGCCCCTCGCTACCCATACTTTCACGCAGCAAGCTGTGACTCAGGCGCACAACAGGCATCTCTGCGGAGAGTCTTTGTGCGCAGGGGACTTCGCCCTGGCGAAGGTGCTGTTCCAGCAGATGGCGCGGCAGTAAAAGCGAAACCTGCTTCGCCCCGTCGGTATAGGTAAAACAGCTGGGGCGGCCAGCATCAATCAGCGTAATATCACCCTGAGTAAGCACGGCCTGGCGATCGCCTTGCTCCATGACGGCTTCGCCCTCCAGCTGAAAAACGGTATAAAACCAGGCGTCGTTGCTATGGGTAACTTCCTGCTTTGTACGCAGCAGGCGTGCCTGGTTAATTTCCACCACGCTAAGTTTAATGGCATGGGCAAGGTGTTCGCTCAGGCTGCCGTGAAACCCGCTCTCCAGCGCCGCACCTGAAAAACGACCACATGCGCGATTCACCTGGTCAAGCCATTTTTCGAATCGCTCGTTGCACTGTTTTTCTGCCATATATCCTCACTGATTGCCGCCAGAAGCCAATAACTATAGGTAAACGTGATTCAAAAAAAGAATCATCATCAACATTTGTGTAGCGTGTCACAGCCAGCAAAGCGAATGTCAGCCGGAGAAAACCCTAACCTCAACATAGCGCCTAGAATGAAGGTGGGCTACACGATAATGACCTTGATAAGGAGATGCTATGACCGAGCCAGAAACGGTAAGCGTGCTGGGCTGTGTGCGCCAGTTTCTTCAGCGTTCACATGGGCTGTACATTGACGGCCGCTGGCAGGCGTCAGACAGCGAAGGGCGCCTGCCGGTCTTTAACCCGGCGGACGGGCTGCAAATTTCCAGCAGTGCCGACGCCAGCGCCTCGGATGTCGACCGCGCGGTAACGTCTGCCTGGCGTGCCTTCAGCAGCGGCGTATGGGCCAACATGCTGCCTGCCGGGCGGGAGCGGATCCTGCTGCGGTTTGCCGACCTGCTTGAGCAAAACACGGAAGAACTGGCGCAGCTTGAAACGCTGGAGCAGGGCAAGTCCATTAACATCTCTCGCGCATTTGAAGTGGGCTGCACGCTGAACTGGATGCGCTATACCGCAGGCCTGACAACGAAAATCAGCGGCCAGACGCTGGATGTTTCTATCCCGATGCCGGAAGGGGCGCACTATCAGGCCTGGACGCGCAAAGAACCCGTGGGGGTCGTGGCCGGGATCGTGCCGTGGAACTTCCCGCTGCTTATTGGCATGTGGAAAGTGATGCCGGCGCTGGCGGCAGGCTGCTCGATTGTCGTCAAACCATCAGAAACTACGCCGCTAACGCTGCTGCGTATGGCCGAACTGGCTACAGAAGCAGGCGTGCCGGACGGCGTATTTAACGTCGTCACCGGCAGCGGCTCCGGCTGCGGTAAAGCCCTGACCGAACATCCGCTGATTGCCAAAGTCAGCTTCACCGGTTCGACGGCGACAGGCAAAGGCATTGCCAAATCAGCAGCGAACAGGCTAACGCGCGTCACGCTGGAGCTGGGGGGGAAAAACCCGGCAATCGTATTGAAAGATGCCGACCCGGCGATGGTGATTGCAGGCTTAATGGCGGGCAGCTTCCTTAACCAGGGGCAGGTGTGCGCCGCCAGTTCGCGGATCTATATCGAAGCCCCGCTGTTCGACACGCTGGTGAGCGGCTTTGAGCAAGCGGTGAAATCGCTGCAGGTGGGGGCGGGCATGAACCCAGCGGCCCACATCAACCCGCTGGTATCGAAAGTGCAACAGGAAAAAGTGGCCGAATATATGGCACAGGCGCAAGAGCAGCGCGCGGAGCTAATCTCCGGGAATTCAGGCCCGCAGGGCAGCGGCTACTATATTGCCCCAACGCTGGTAGTGAACCCTGCCGCCTCTCTGCGCCTTGCCAGAGAAGAGGTCTTTGGCCCGGTGGTTAACCTCGTGCGCGTGGCGGATGCGGAAGAAGCCTTGCGACAGGCCAACGACAGCGACTACGGCCTGACGGCAAGTCTGTGGACCAACAACCTGCAGGCGGCAATGCAGTACACTGGCCGTATACAGGCGGGCACTGTCTGGGTGAACAGCCATACGCTAATCGACGCGAATATGCCGTTTGGCGGCATGAAGCAGTCGGGCTACGGGCGTGATTTTGGCCCGGACTGGCTTGACGCCTATACCGAAACCAAAACCGTATGCGTGCGTTACTGAACGTTGGCACATTTCGGTACTTATCACGTCCCGGAATAAGTTGCCGCTGGTAATCTGCAGGTCCCCTCCCGCGAGGGAAGATCGTTGTCCGATCTTGACCATTAATCTTGATAAGAAATGTTGCTACCTTCAGACCGGGTTTCCCCCCGGTCTTTTTTTTGCATTTTTTTGTCAAGAAGACGTTATTTTAGTCATGAAATGATTTTTTTCCGTGACGATCTCCCCGGGTTAACATCTGCCCAACGCCCTTATTTTGCGTAGAACTTGCGACAATGTAACATTTATGGAAAAACAACCAAAAATGAGCAGCACGGATTTATTGAAGAACTTCGCTGGAATGTAAAATTGATGTAAATCAATGCTTATGCCATAAGCTTATGAATTATAACCATTAGCTATTTATCACGATGTCTCTATTCACGAGATCAATCGATCTGTTTTTTCAGAGCACCTCCTTTTGAGTAACATACTATTAACAATAAATCATTGGTGAGGTTAATTTTTATTTGGTAGGATTTTTCTTAAGGATGATTCGGAAAAAGGATCTAAGTGATTTGCTCCGCAGGACTAAATAAGTCATATTGCGTAACGCCTTTATATTAAGAGGCAGCGTGAAATCATGACCTTCATTTATTAAGAAGACATGAAAGCGGTCGACAGCTTTCTACCTCTTTATAGTCACAACGTCTCGCTCCAGAAATAAACGGGGCGCCATAATGTGGGCGTTTTAATTCAACCATTACAGTCGTTTAAATACATCAGCTACTCATCCGTGCCTGTTTATTCCCAATGCAGGAAGGAGCAACATCATCCTGATTATTTAATGGATAAGGATATTGCCGTTTATGCTTCAGTCTTATTCCCTGCCGGTCGCGATGCTTGCCGTTATTTTTTTCGGCAGCGGCATGCGGGTGAATGCCGCACCAGCGCCGGCCTGGGCCACAGCACCCGGCATCGCGCAAACGGCAACCCTCACGCTGAACGAAAGTATTCTGTTCGCTCTTGACCGCGATCCTGCCGTTTCTCAGCAGGCAGCTCAGTTCGGGATTGGTCAGGCGCAGATTGATCAAGCCCGAAGCGCCTGGATGCCGCAGATCTCCCTCAGCGGCAGCACCGGGCATTCGCGTACCACGGACTCCAGCGGTTCCCTCAAGAACTCGGCTGCCTACGGGCTTAGCCTGACGCAGCTGGTGTATGACTTTGGGAAAACCAGCAGCAACATTAGTCAGCAGGAGAGCCAGCGTGAGAGCTATCGCTACCAGCTTATGGCGACGTTGACCGGTGTGGCAGAAAAAACGGCGCAGGCCTATGTCGATGTGAAGCGTAACCAGGCGCTGATCGCGGCAACGACAGAGAGTATTGCCGCGCTGCAAAACGTCAACACCATGGCAAAGCTGCGGGCGGATGCCGGGCTGAGCTCGAGTTCGGACGTGCTGCAAACCCAGACTCGCATTGCCGGTATGCGCTCAACGCTTGAACAATATCAGGCGGCACTCCAAAGCGCGAAAGCGAGACTGGCGGTATTAACCGGAATCAACGCCGCGCAATATCAGGCCATGCCGGTACGCCTGGCGCTTGAACAGGAACCGCTCGACAACATTGATTACTCGCTGATCCCGAGCGTGCTGGCGGCGGAGGCCATGCGTGAGTCTTCAGGGTATGCCGTAGAGAAAGCGAAATCGGGCCACTGGCCCACGTTGAGCCTGAAAGGCGGACGCACTCGTTACCAGTCCAACAACAGCGCGTACTGGGACGATCAGATTCAGCTGAGCGTGGACGCGCCTATCTATCAGGGCGGGGCGGTCTCCGCCCAGGTCGAGCAGGCTCAGGGAGCCAGACGTATTGCGGCTTCTCAGGTTGAGCAGGCGAAATTCGACGTGCTGCAAAAAGCGTCCGTGGCAATGGCTGACTGGAACGGGGCCAGAGGCCGTGAAACGGCGGGAAAACTCCAGCTGGAAAATGCCCGACGCGCGCGGGAAGTTTATAAAAATGAATATAAATTAAGCAAGCGCAGTCTCAACGACTTATTAAGCGTGGAGCAGGATGTGTTCCAGGCGGCCTATGCACAAATTAATGCGGACTTCGACGGCTGGCAGGCGGCAGTAAATTACGCTGCCGCCGTTGATAATCTATTGCCCCTGACAGGCGTCGAGAAAAATGCCGCCTCGAAATTACCGGATTTGAAATAAATGGTGTGAAAGTAGTGGCTTAGCCCCGCCACATAAAAATAAGTTGATGTGAAATGAGATCCGGAATTCTCAGGGGTTTCCACATCCAAAAATTAATACCGTATGCCTCGTTCCGGCATATATAAGGAGAAGTGCTATGAGTAAGATTCTTGAAGTTATTTCCCGCAAGGACGCAGAGAAAACCCTGGTAACAGGCGATGGGAATCTCTCTGTGTCGCTTTCATCCCCCTCTGTCATTCAGATTCACGGCAGCGCTAAAGATGTGGCGCACTATCTGCGTCAGGGCAACGATCTGCTGGTATACATGAAAGACGGCAGCGTTATTCGCTGCAATGGCTATTTTGTGGAGGAAGAAGGGCGGTCTGGGCACCATTCAGAACTGGTGTTTGATGACGGCAAGGCACTGACGCATATCACTTTCGACGAAGCGGGCGCCGCGGTTGGCACCCAGGGCACGGCTTTAACGGCAACCTCCGTCCCCATTGAATCCATTGCACCATTCATGGACGGCTCTGCGCTCGGCGATGTGCCGTGGGGCTGGGTTGCTGGTGCCGTGGCCGGGGGCGCGGGTATCGGGGCGCTGCTGGCACACGGCGGCGGGAAGTCACACACCACCGTTATCGACAATACCAAAGAGGTCGAAAGCGCCCGGCCAACGTTCACGGTTACCGACAACAAAGGCGACAGCAAAGGGCTGCTGAGCAGCAACGCGGTGACCGATGACGCAACGCCAACCTTCAGCGGCTCCGGACAGCCGGGAGCCACTATTCAGGTCAAAGACAGCAACGGCAACACCATTGCCAGCACCATGGTCGACAGCAACGGCAACTGGAAAGTGCTGCTGAGCGAGCAGCCGGACGGGACGCACACCTACAGCGTGGTGCAAATCGACGGCAATAAAGTCACCTCAGCCGGGGATATTACCCTCAATGTTGTTACCGCTCAGGCTTCACTGACCGTCGCGACGACGGCAGGCGACAATATGATCAACGCGGCGGAGCAGGCAAATGACGTTATCATCAGCGGCAGTTCGCAGGCGCTGGCCAGCGGCACGGCGTTAACCCTCACCCTGAACGGGAAAACTTACAGCACAACCGTAGGTAGCGACGGCAGCTGGAGCGTAACCGTGCCTGCAGCCGACGCCAAAAACCTGGCGGACGGGAGCTGGACGGTAGCCGTGAGCGGGAAAGACGCCGCAGGCAACAATGTCACTGCCAGTGAAACGCTGGTGGTGGACACGAAAGCGCCTGGGCTAACGGTAAATGCCATCGCCGACGACAACATCATTAATGCGGTTGAACACGGCGCGGCGGTGATCATCGGCGGTAAAACTGACGCCGAAGCCGGGCAGGTGGTCACGCTTAAGCTTAACGGCAAAACCTATACCGCAACGGTAAGCGCAGACGGCAGCTGGAGCATGACCGTGCCGGCGGGTGATGTGCAGACTATGGCGGACAATAGCTACACGCTGAACTTCAGCGTCAGCGATAAAGCGGGCAACACCACCACCACTAACGCGTCCCTGCTGGTAGACACCACGCCGCCGGAAGCCAGCGTCAATACCGTGGCCGGGGATGATATTCTCAGCGTCAGCGAACAGGGTCAGGCACAGATCATTTCTGGCACCAGCCGTGGCGCAGCCCCTGGAGACCAGGTCACCGTTTCTATTGGAGGAGAAACCTTCCAAACCAGCGTGCAGCAGGACGGCAGCTGGAGCGTGGGCGTACCCAAAGAAATTATTTCATCGCTGCCGGAAGGCACAAATACCGTTACCGTAACCATCACCGATGCGGCGGGAAACAGTGGCCGAGTAGACCATGACATCACCGTCAGCTCTACGCCGCCAGCGGTTGCCTTCCATCCGATAAGCCAGGACAACGTGCTGAACGCCATTGAGGCGACTCAGCCGTTAACGCTGAGCGGCACCAGCAATTTACCGGACGGCAGCACCGTCACCGTCAGGCTGAATAACGTCAATTATACCGCGGACGTTCAGGGCGGTGTCTGGCAGGTTCAGGTACCCGTTGATGATGTCGTCAAGCTGGGCGATACCACTTACACGCTGAGCGTCAGCGGCACGGACAGTACGGGAAATACGGGGACGGCGAATGCGACGCTGCTGGTTGATACGGCACTGCCTACGGTAGTGGTGTCGACCTTCGCGGGCGACAACCGCATCAACAACAGCGAAATCGCTAACGACCAGACGCTGAGCGGACGAGTCACCGGCGCGCGTGAAGGCGACACGGTTACCCTTAACGTAGGTGGAAAAAACTACACCACCAAAGTACAAAGCGATTTGACCTGGAGCATCACTGTTTCTGCGGGCGACCTGCAGGCGCTGGGCGATGGCGATGTCTCCGTGGTTGCGTCCGTGACCAACGGTCACGGCAATACAGGCCGGGGCGACAGCAGCTTTAATATCAACGCTCAGCTCCCGGGGCTGCGCATCAATACCGTGTCCGGGGATGACGTGATTAACGCCATCGAGCAGCATCAGGATTTGACGGTGAGCGGCACCAGCTCACACCTCAACGCCGGGACAATTATTACCGTACGCGTGAATGGCGTGGATTACCCGGCGGCCGTAAGCGCCACCGGCACCTGGCAAATAGGGATCCCGGCAAGCGATCTGGCCAGCTGGCCGAACGGTAAGCTGGACATTAGCGCCAGTTCTGCCGATGAATGGGGCAACCCGGTTGCGGCCTCCCGCCCGGTGGACGTTGACCTGAACTCCGTCGCTATCTCCATCAACAGCGTGACCAGCGATGACATGCTGAATGCGGTTGAGAAGGCCGCAGATCTCACCCTGGGCGGGAAAACTCAGGGCGTAGAAACCGGGCAAACTGTAGTCATTAAATTTGCCGGGCACACCTACACCACAACCGTTAACGAAAACGGTGACTGGACGTATACCGTGCCAGCGGCGGATATGCGCGACATGATTGATGGCCGCGCAGAAGTGTCCGTGAGCGTTACCAATGCCAGCGGTAATAGCGCCAGCGGCGCAAGGGAAGTGCTTGTCGATACCCAGCCACCGTCAATCACGCTCCACAGCGTCACGGCTGACAATATTCTTAATCATGCCGAAGCGGCACAAGACCTGGTCATCACCGGTACCAGCACCGCACAGCCGGGGCAAACGGTCACCGTGAACCTCAATAACCAAAGCTACACCGGGCAGGTGCTGGCCGATGGCACCTGGAGCATCACCGTGCCGGTTGCAGACCTGGCTAATCTAACCGACGGTAACTGGTCTATCAGCGCCAGCGTCAGCGACATAGCAGGCAACCCGGCCAGTATCAACCACGGCATGCTGGTCGATACCACCGTGCCGGTGGTCACCATCAATGTTTTCGCTGGCGATAACATCGTTAACCGCACCGAACATTCCCAGGCGCAGATCTTGTCCGGTAAAGCCACCGGCGCGGCCGCGGGCGACAGCGTTAAAGTCACCGTTAACGGCGTCGAGTATTCTACGGTGCTGGACGCCGGTGGAAACTGGAGCATTGGCCTGCCTGCAGAGGTGATAGGCGGTCTGGCAGACGGCAAATATACCGCAACGGTCGCGGTGACGGATAAAGCAGGCAACGTCGGCGGCAGCTCGCTGGCGTTTGATGTTGCTACCGGACTGCCGCAAATCACCATCAATGTCATCGCGCAGGATGACGTGATTAACGCGGCAGAAAAGAGCGCAGAAGTTACCATTAGCGGGACCAGCAACCAGCCGGACGGGACACAAATCACCGTGAATCTGAACGGCGTTGACTATGCTGCCGTCGTCAACGGCAGTGCCTGGAGCGTTAAGATCCCGGCGCCGGACGTCGCAAAATTGGGTGAAGCTAACTATACCGTTAACGCATCGGTCACGGATGCCAGCGGTAACAGCAATTCTGCCAGTCACAGCGTGCTGGTCGACAGCTCGCTGCCTGTCATCACTATTAATACCGTCGCGGGCGACAACATCATCAACCTGGCGGAGGTTAACGCCGGACAGGTGCTCAGCGGCAGCGCGTTCAACGCGGCGGCAGGAGATGAAGTTACCGTCATTCTTGGCGGTAAAAGCTATACGGTTACCGTCCAGAGCGACCTGAGCTGGAGTTTGCCGCTGAGCAAAGAGATGCTCACCGCGCTGGGCGATGGTGAGCTTACCGTTCACGCCTCCGTCACCAACGGGCGCGGTAACACCGGCAGCACGGATCATGACATCACGATCGCAGCCCAGCTGCCGGGCCTGCGTATTAATACTATCGCGGGCGATGACGTGATCAACCTCGCGGAGCATAGCCAGGATCTCATTGTCAGCGGCACCAGCATTGGCCTCAACGCGGGTAGCGTGGTAACCGTGACGCTAAACGGCAAAGACTATCTGGCAACGGTAAACGCAGACGGCACCTGGAGCGCCGCCGTACCGGGAAGCGACGTTAGCCGCTGGCCTGACGGCGTGCTGACGGTAACCGCAAAAGCAGAGGATGGCGCCCAAAATCCGGTCAGCATCGACGGTATCGTGGATGTCGATTTAGCGCCGGTGTCCATCAGCGTGAATAGCGTCACGGCCGATAACGTGCTGAACGCGGCAGAAAAAGGCAGCGATCTGGTGCTCTCCGGCTTGACCACTAACGTTGAGCCGGGCCAGACCGTCAGCATTACCTTCGCCGGGCATCGCTATACCACCGTCGTGAATGACGACGGGAGCTGGCGCTATACCGTACCAGCCGCCGACATGGCAAAACTGAAAGACGGTGATGCCCAGGTGACCGTCAGCGTCAGCAACGTGAACGGTAACCCGGCAAACGCCGCCCAGGAATACAGCGTGGACGCCAGCGCGCCAACGCTACTTATCGATCCGCTGAGCGGGGATAACCTGCTTAACGCCGCAGAAGCGAAGCAGCCGCTGATTGTCAGCGGCAGCAGCAGCGCAGAGCCGGGGCAGGACGTTACGGTGACGCTGAATAACGTCAACTATACCGCGACCGTTGGCGCCGATGGCCGCTGGAGCGTCAGCGTTCCGGCCAATGATTTAGCCGCGCTCAAGGACGGCATCATCACCGTCAGCGCCTCCGTGGCTGACAAAGCAGGTAACCCTGCAAACGCCGATCGCGGCATGCTGGTTGATATTACCGAGCCGAAGCTGACTATCGATACCGTGGCAGGCGATGACATCATTAATGCCAGCGAGCATAACCAGGCCCACACCGTGAGCGGCACCAGCACCGGAGCTGCTGCGGGGGATGTGGTTACCGTCGTGGTGACCAACGGGCAGGGAACGTCATTCACCTTCACCACAACGCTTGATGCCGGGGGTAACTGGAATGTCGGCATCCCGGCGTCGGTCATTAATGGCCTGGCGGACGGCAGCTACACCATCACCGCCAGCGTCACCGATGCGGCTGGCAACAGCGGCAGCGCCGATCGCGGCCTGAGCGTGAATACCGCGCTGCCGGCGATCTCGATTGCCGCCATTGCGGTGGATGACGTCATTAACGCGACGGAAAAGGGGCAGGACCTTGTGCTTTCCGGGACCAGCAACCAGCCCGCTGGCACCCTCATCACCGTCACCCTGAACGGGATTACTTACCAGGCCGTGGCCGGAACCGACGGCAGCTGGAGCACAACGATTCCGGCTTCTGCCGTCAGCAAGCTGGGTGAGGCTAATTACACGGTGACCGCGGCGGTAACCGATGCCCACGGTAATAGCAATAGCGACAGCCACAGCGTGCAGGTCGATAGCGCCTTGCCAACCGTTACTATCAACAACGTCACCAGCGACAATATTCTCAATATCACGGAAATCGCCAGCGGCCAGACGCTCAGCGGCCTCGTCACCGGGGCGGTAAAAGGTGACGTTGTCACTATTAATCTCGGCGGCAAGCTGTATCAGGCGACCGTCCAGGACGATTTGAGCTGGAGCCTGTTGGTTTCCAAAGAGATCCTCACCGCGCTGGGCAACGGCGAGCTGACCATTACTGCTTCTGTGACCAACGGACACGGCAACACCGGCAGCGGCAGTCGCGATATTGTTATCGACGCGAACCTGCCGGGGCTGCGCGTGGGCACCGTCGCGGGCGATGACGTGATTAACGCCATCGAGCATAACCAGAACCTGATTATCAACGGCACCAGCACCGGCCTCAGCGCGGGCAGCGCGGTAACCGTAACGATTAACGGTAAAGACTACGCGGCAACCGTTCGCGCAGACGGCAGCTGGCAGGCCGCCGTACCGAGAGAAGATGTCGCTCGCTGGGCAGAAGGTGCCGTCACCATTGAGGTGAAGGGCAGCAGCGGCGCGGGAAATGATGTGGCTATCCAGCATCAGGTTACCGTCGATCTCAGCGAAGTGGTGATCGGCATTAACGCCATAACCGGCGATAATGTACTGAACGCCGCCGAAAAGAGCGCCAACCTCGAACTCTCCGGCACGACGCAAAACGTAGAGCCGGGGCAAACCGTCAGCATTACCTTTGCCGGGCACACCTACACCGCCACGGTTCAGGCGGACGGCAGCTGGAAGTACACCGTCCCGGCGGCGGATATGGTGAACCTGAAAGAGGGTGACACCACCGTTCAGGTGAGCGTGACCAACAAAAATGGCAACAGCACAGAAGCGGCGCAAAACGTCAGCGTCGACAGCCTTGCTCCGACCCTGACCGTGGATCCTGTCAGCCAGGATAACCTGCTGAATGCCGCAGAGGCTAAGCAGGATCTGATTATCAGCGGAACCAGTACCGCAGAGGCGGGCCAGACCGTGACCGTGCAGCTGAACGGCGAAAGCTATCAGGCAACGGTAAAGGCAGACGGAAACTGGAGCCTGACCATACCTGCATCGGACGTCGGCAAACTGGTTGATGGTAACGTCACCGTCACCGCAAGCGTGGAAGACCGCGCGGGTAACCCGAGCAGCGCCAGCCGCGACGTGCTGGTTGATAAAACCGTGCCTGAAGTGACCATCGGCACCGTCGCTACTGACGACGTGATTAACCAGACCGAACACGGCCAGGCGCAGGTGATCTCCGGTACCAGCACCGGCGCGCAGGCTGGCGATATTGTTACCGTTACGCTAGGCGGTAAAAGCTACACCGGCGTAGTGGACGCGAGCGGGAACTGGAGCGTCGGCATCCCGCGGGCGGATATCAGCGCGCTGGGCGATAACACCTACACCGTGACGGCCTCCATTACCGACAAAGCGGGCAATACCGGCGATGCGATTCATAACGTCAAGGTCGATACCGCGGCACCAACCCTGACCATCGACATTATTGCGGGGGACAACATCCTCAATGCCGATGAGAAAACCGGGGATGTCATCATCAGCGGTTCCTCTACCGGGCTGGCGAGCGGGAGCGCCGTCACCGTACATCTGAACGGTAAAAACTATGCCGCTACCGTGGGCGACGACGGCAAATGGTCCACCACCGTACCAGCAGGCGACGTGGGCAAACTTGGCGAGGCCTTCTATGAGGTTTCCGTCAGCGCCAGCAACGGCGTGGGCAACGCTGGCAGCCAGAGCAGCACGCTGGAAGTCGCCTCTACGCTGCCGGGCGTTATTATCAATGCCGTGGCGATCGACGACATTATCAATGCCTCCGAGCTGGCCGCTGGCCAGACGATCACCGGGCGCGTGACCGGCGTGCAGGCCGGCGCAGACGTGACCATTAACATCGGCGGCGTCAACTATACCGCGAAGGTGCAAAGCGATCTCACCTGGAGCCTGACCCTTAGCCAGGATGTGCTGACCGCACTGGGCGACGGCTCGCTTAAAATTAATGCTTCCGTGACGGACGGCGCGGGTAACACCGGTACCGGCTCTCGCGAAGTCACTATCGACGCGGCCCTGCCGGGCATCCGGATTAATACCATTGCGGGCGATGACGTTATCAACGCCATTGAACATGGCCTGAACCTGGTCATCAACGGCACCAGCCGCGGCCTGAGCGAAGGCAGTGCGGTAACCGTGACCATCAACGGTAAAGACTATGCCGCGACGGTACGCGCCGACGGCAGTTGGCAGACTGTGGTGCCAGGAAACGAAGTCAGCCAGTGGCAGGCCGGAGATATTACCGTTTCGGCAGGCGGAACCAGCAGCTCAGGCAACCCGGTGTCCATCGATCACACCGTCAATGTTGATCTCAGCGCGGTGGCGATAACCATCGGCCAGATTGCCGGGGACGACGTGCTGAACGCTGCCGAGAAGGGCGCTGATTTATTGCTGTCCGGGGCAACACAGAATGTGGAGGCCGGGCAGACCATCACCATTACCTTTGCCGGGCACACCTACACTACTCAGGTAGCAAGCGACGGTAGCTGGACATTCACCGTACCGGCTAATGATATGAAAGGGTTGAAAGACGGCGAGACTTCTGTGGAAGTTAGCGTCGCTAACGTGAGCGGTAACGGAGCATCGGCCGGGCGTGAAATCAGCGTGGATACCGCAGCCCCGACCCTGCAAATCAACACTATCGCCGGGGATGACGTGCTCAATGCAGCCGAGGCCGGGCAGCCGCTGGTCATCAACGGTACCAGCAATGCGGAGCCGGGCCAGACCGTGACCGTGAAGCTGAATAATGAAACTTATACCGGTACCGTGCAGGCTGACGGAACGTGGAGCATAACCGTTCCGGCGGAGAAAGCTTCTGCGCTTGGTGACGGCGTCTATTCCGTTGCAGCCAGCGTCAGCGATGCCGCAGGCAACCACACCTCCGCAAACCATAACTTCAGCGTGGACGTCACCGTGCCGACCATCTCCTTTGGTGTGGTTGCGGGCGACGATGTGATTAACCTCGCCGAGCACGGGCAGGCACAAATTATCTCCGGTTCCAGCAGCGGCGCTGCGGCAGGGGACAAAATTACCGTGACCATTGGCTCCAACAGCTGGACCACCACCGTGGACGCTGCGGGCAACTGGAGCATTGGCGTCCCGGCCAGCGTCGTCAGCCAGCTGGCGGACGGCACCGTCACTATTCACGCCAGCCTGACGGATGCAGCAGGTAATACGGGGATCGGTAGCCGTGACGTTGTGGTCAATACCGGTTTACCGTCGCTCAGCTTCAATCCGTTAAGCGGTGACAACGTGCTTAACGCTAGTGAAAAAGGGGAAACATTAACCCTGAGCGGGACCAGCGCTAATCTGGCCCCGGGCACTGCGGTTATTGTCACGCTGAACGGTAAAAATTATACCGCCACCACCGACGCCAGCGGTAACTGGAGTGTTGACGTTCAGCCGGGCGATCTGGTCGGGCTGGGCGAAGCCAACTATACGCTGACCGCTACCGCAACAAGCGCTATCGGTAACAGTGCCAGCACTCACGCCAGTTTGTTGGTCGACACCGCCGCGCCGGGCGTCACGATTAATCCAGTGACCGCAGACAACGTCCTTAACGCGTCTGAAATCGCAGCAGGCCAGACTCTGAGCGGAAAAGTCAGCAATGCGGCAGCCGGCGACACAGTCACGATCAATCTGGGGGGGAAAACCTACACCGCGACGGTGCAGAGCGATCTGAGCTGGAGCCTCGACCTGCCTGCTAGCGTGCTTACCGCCCTGGGGAACGGAAAACTCACCGCCACGGCCTCGGTCACTAACGGGCACGGCAACAGCGGCACGGCAGAACGTGAATTTACCATTGATGCCAGCCTGCCGGGTCTTCGGATCCACACCGTGGCGGGGGACGATGTGATCAACGCCATTGAACACAATCAGAACCTGATTGTTAGGGAAGCGCTAGCGGTATGAGCGCAGGCAGTACCGTGACCGTCACCATCAACGGCAAAGGCTACCTGGCAACGGTGAGCGCCAGCGGAACCTGGTCGGCCGCCGTACCTGCGGAAGATGTCAGCCAGTGGGCGGCAGGCAATGTCACTGTTACCGCCGCGGGCAGCAGTAGCGCGGGGAACCCGATCTCTATCGATCGTATGGTGAATGTCGACCTCAGTCCGGTTGCGGTCAGCGTTGACGCTATCACAGCAGATAACGTGCTTAACGCGGCTGAGAAAGGGGCCGATCTGGTTCTTTCAGGTAAGACCCAGAACGTTGAGGCCGGGCAAAACGTCACCATTCTTTTCGGCGGGCACACCTATACGGCGCAGGTTGCGGCCGACGGGAGCTGGAGTTACACCGTGCCAGCAGGCGATATGGCTGGGCTGAAGGATGGCGATGCGTCAGTAAAAGCTACCGTGACTAACGTGAACGGCAACGGAGCCAGCACAGAGCGTGAGTTCAGCGTGGATGCCACGCCGCCGGGGCTTGCCATTGACCCCATTGCCACGGACAACGTTATCAATGCCGCAGAAGCAGGCGCGGGCGTCGTCGTCACCGGAACGTCAAACGCGGAAGCCGGACAGACGGTCACGCTGACCCTGGACGGAAAAACCTATACTGGCGTAGTGAAAGCGGACGGCACCTGGAGCGTAACGCTTGATGCTACAGCCCTGGGGAGCCTGGCAGATAACAACTATCAGCTTAGTGCGAGCGTCAGCGATGCGGCGGGTAACGGATCAACCAGCAGCAAAACGATAACGCTAGACACCACCGCGCCGACGATCGGCTTTAACGTCGTGGCGGGTGACGACATCATCAACTTTGAAGAGCACGCTCAGGCGCAGATTATCTCTGGCTCCAGCAGCGGCGCAGCGGCAGGGAATAAAATTGTTATTACCCTCAACGGCACTCAGTATGTCACCCAGATAGATGCCAACGGCAACTGGAGCATAGGCGTCCCGGCTTCGGCGATTTCATCGCTGAAAAACGGCACGGCAACGATTACCGCCACGCTCACCGACAGCGCCGGCAACGAGGGCACTAACACCCATACGGTTGAGGTTAACGCCGTCCGTGTCGGGCTAACCATCGGGACTATTAGCGATGACGACGTGATTAACGCCGCAGAATCTCAGCAGGATTTGGTTATCGGCGGAGGTAGCGCTGAACTTGCCGTGGGCACTCAGGTGACCGTTACGCTGAACGGCGTACAGTACCACACCACTGTTCAACAAGGCGGCGGCTGGAGCGTTACCGTGCCGGCGAATCAGGTACAAAACCTGGTGCACGGTAACGGCTACACGGTCGTGGCATCGGCGACGGACGGCGCAAATAACGCCACTTCGGCAAGCCATAACATCACCATAGACACCGCAGCGCCGGTCATCACCCTCGCCGATATCTCCGGTGACAACGTGATCAACGCGGCGGAACAGCAGCTGCCGTTAACCATTCGCGGTACCAGCAGCGCGGAAGCCGGGCAAAAAGTGACCGTTAAGCTGGGAAGCGGGAGCTACGAAGCTACGGTGCAGGCGGACGGCTCCTGGAGCGTGACCGTTGCCGCGGACGACCTGGCGAAGCTTACCGACGGTGACTTCAACGTTAGCGCCTCCGTTCAGGATAAGGCAGGAAACCCGGGCAGCGCGGATCGTACTTTGACGGTGGACACCACCCCGCCAACCATCACCTTTAACAAGGTGGCGGGGGACGACATCATTAACAGCGCCGAGCAGCAGGCAGGCCAGGTCATTAGCGGCACCACTGACGCTCAGCCTGGGCAGACGGTAACCATTACCTTCAATAATCACTCTTATAAGGCGGTGGTGAGCGACACCGGAACATGGTCTGTGACCGTCCCGGCACAGGACTTCCTGGGCGCGACAGACGGCAGTTACCAGATTTCCGCCAGCGTTAGCGATAAAGCCGGGAACAGCAGCAGTGCGAATAAGCAGGTGACCCTGAACGGCGAGGTGCCGACCATCAGCGTCAATGACTTCGCGCAGGACAACATTGTCAGCGCCGCAGAACACGGCACGCCGCTGGTGATAAGCGGCGTGACCAACGCGCCTGCGGGCCAGACGGTGACTATCACCCTGAATAATCAGAGCTATACCACCACGGTCAACGGCGACGGCACCTGGAGCTACACCCTCGGCAGCGGTGCGGTTTCCGCGCTGGTCGATGGCGGCTCGTATGTGATTCATGCCAGCGTCAGCAACAGCATCGGTAACAGTGCGGGAGCAGATCGCACCGTCACGGTGGACACCACACCGCCGCAGATGACCATTACCATTGACGCTCTGCAAAACGACACCGGGCTGAGCAAGACTGACTTTATTACCGCCGATAACAAGGTGGTGGTGAAAGGTTCCCTGAGCGCGGCACTCGGCAATAACGAAAAGGCGCAGATAAGCCTCGACGGGGGATCCAGCTGGATTGACCTTGTGGTTAACGGCAAATCCTGGAGCTATGCCGATGGGCGCACGCTGCCGGACGGTATCGTGACCTATAACGTACGCGTCATCGACAATGCCGGCAACGTGGGCTCGACGGCAACGCAAAACGTAACTATTGATACTGTTGCGCCGGATGCCAGTAAAACCATTACCGTTGAGGCCATTACCCAGGATACGGGTCTCGATGCGCACGACTTTATTACCAGTGACAATACGCTGACCATTAGCGGCAAGTTAGGGGGAACGCTGGCGGCCGGTGAACATGCCCAGATCAGTATTGATGGCGGAAAAACCTGGGTTGACGTGAGTATCAGCGGCACCACATGGAGCTACATCGATAGCCGCACGCTGGCCGACGGGGATTATCTCTATCAACTGCGCGTGATTGATGATGCGGGCAATATCGGGGCAACCACCAGCCAGTTGGTCACCGTTGATACCGTGGCACCGGATGCGAGCAAATCCGTCACCATTGACCGCATTGCCGACGATACAGGGCTGAGTAATAGCGACTTTGTCACCAGCGACACCTCGCTGACTATCCACGGTTCTCTGGGCGCTTCACTGCTGGACGGCGAATATGTGCAGATAAGCATGGACGGAGGCCTCACCTGGAAAACGGTCACCACGGTAGGCACAACCTGGTACTTTACCGACGGGCGAACGTTAACTGACGGCACGTATCAATACTATGTTCGCGTGGTCGACGCTGCGGGTAATGTCGGGCAGAGCGCTTCTCAGACGGTAACGGTAGACACCACGCCGCCGGATGCGGCTATCACCGTTACCGTGGACAGCATCACCACCGACAGCGGCTTCAGCAACAGCGACTTTATCACCAACGATAACACGCTGACGCTGAACGGCTCACTTGGCGCGGTGCTTGGCAAAAATGAATATGTTCAGGTGAGCTTCGACGGCGGAGCCAACTGGGTTAACGCCACGTCCGTCAACGGGACAAGCTGGAGCTATACCGATGGCCGCCAGCTTGCGGACGGTAACCACACCTGGCAGGTTCGCGTTGTCGACCTTGCTGGAAACGTGGGAGCAACCACCAGCCAGACGGTAACGGTAGATACCGTCGCGCCAACCTACGGCATCACCATCGACAGTATTTCGGATGATACCGGGCAGAGCGCCAGCGACTTTATCACTATGGATACCACGCTCACGCTGAACGGCACCCTGGGCCACGCCCTTGCCAGCGACGAGCGTGTGCAAATCAGCCTGGACGGCGGTCAGAGCTGGGTGGATGCCGTGGTGAACGGCACGGCGTGGCATTACGTGGATGGACGTACATTGCCGGACGGCGACCATCTTTATCAGGTGCGGATTATCGATCAGGCCGGAAACGTGGGTTCAACCGCAGCCCAGGTTGTCACCGTTGATACCGTAGCGCCGGATACCGTCGGCACTATCGTCAGCTATACGGATAATGACGGCGAGCGTACCGGTAATTTCGACAGCAGCTACTCCACCGACGATACCTCGCCGGTGCTGAACGGTACGCTGAACCATGCGCTGGCCGACGGTGAAATTGCCCAGATCTTCCGCGATGGCGTGCTGGTAGGCAAGGTGACCATTACCGGCGGTACAAGCTGGACCTTTGCGGATTCTGGCCTGCTGGACGGAAATTACCACTATGTTCTGCGCGTGACGGACAAAGCGGGGAACTACACCGAGTCGAACGACTTCACGCTGACGGTCGATACCTCGGTGCCGACGACAATTGCCCACGTAGATGCGGTATCGACTTCAGATACCACGCCGATTCTCACCGGGGATGTCAGTGCCCAACTGATGAATGGTGAATTCGTGGTCGTGACCGTGAATGGCAAAACGTACAGCTCCGAGCGCGGAGGTCCGGTGGTGGTCGATCCTTCATCCAACCGCTGGTATCTGCAAATTCCTGACAGCGACCTGCTGGGGCTGAACAGCTACAACGTCACCGCCCAAGTGAAGAGCAGCGCGGGTAACGGCAACAACACCGGGATCCAGACAGGATCGCTGGTCGTGCATGCCGAAACGGCCAATGACACCAGCTGGGCGAACACGGCGGGCAATGCGAACAACAGCGCCAGCACGTTAATGCTCAACAATAACGGCCTGTGGACGCTGGTGACCAATACCTCGGTATACAACGGCACGGATCTGAACAGTTACACCCAGACGTCGCTGCCTAATACGCGTGCGAATACCGTCAGCTACACCGCGCTGGACTTTGACCGTAACGGCACCGTTGATATATACGGCACGGAAACCACTTACGGCAACGCGGTACAGACCATGTGGATCGCCAACGCCAATGGCACTTATACCACCAGTACCCAGGCCAACGGCACCACGATCTGGTACGGCGGCGTTATCGCCTATGACAAAAACGGCGATGGTTATGTCGACCTGGCCTACGGTGACGCCGGGGGCGACTCCAGAACCTACCTGATTAACAACAAGGGTAGCATGGTGGCCGACGGGACCAATGGCAACGGCGGCTTGACCGGCGTCAGCTACCGCGAACTGTCCGGCGTGGACATCAACAATGACGGTAACATCGATATTGTTCAGCATACCAACAGCAACGGGACCAGTGCGCTGAGTGTGATTTCTAACAACGGCAGCAAGCTGACGACCCTGCAGTCTATTGCCAACGTGTTTGTCGATAACGCGGCGAACACGACGACCGCTGCCTCCATGACGTGGGCCGACTTCAACGGCGATGGCTACCTGGATCTCTATATCGCCACCGGTCGGAGCGTGACCTCTGCGACGGTGAATTACAGCGGGAAGATTTTCTACAACGATGGCAATGGTCAGTTGAACAGCAACTACACCAGCGTGGAGTCTACGTCGACCGCGGCTAACGCAGGCTATATGTCCGTGGCCGTGGACTGGGACGGTGATGGCGACATGGATATTGTTAAGTTTTCCACCTACGGCACCAGTCAGACAGCGCGTCTGTTTAGCAACGACGGCACCGGCAAGAACTGGACCGAAAGCCAGCTGGCAAAAGGACTGGTTAACGTCACGGGCGTTGCGGTGGCGGACTACGACTGGAACGGTACTCAGGATCTGCTGGTGTCTCAGCAAAACGGGAAAGTGGTGTTGGTGGCCAACACCAACACCATCGCCCCGGGTACCGCGATGCATCTGCGCATTGTCGACAGTGAAGGGATCAACGTCTTCTACGGCAATACCGTCCGGCTGTATGACTCTACCGGGAAGCTGGTTTCGACGCAGATTATCAACGCCCAGTCGGGCATTGGGGCGAACGACGCGTCGGCGCTGGTGAGCTTCTACGGCCTCAACCCGAATGAAACCTACCATGCCGAGCTGGTCAGAGCGATTAACGGCGTCACCAGCAATGTGACCTGGAATGGGCTAACCGCCGGAGACGGGAAAGAAAGCTATGCCCTGACGGCGGAGGCCGCCACCGGCGTTCACGGCGGCACGCTGAACGGCACTGGCTATAACGATACCTTTATCGCCGAGCAGGGAACCTACGTCTATAACGGCGGCGGCGGCTGGGAAACTTCATCCGATCACCAGACGTGGAGCGCGACGGGCGGGATGGATGTGGTTGACTTCCGTAACTCCGGGGTAGGCATCACCGTTGATCTGGGCAAAACCGGGGCGCAAAACACCGGCTTTAACACGGCAACCTTCACCAACATCGAAGGGATCGTCGGCTCCAGCCATGACGACGTGATCACCGGCAATAGCGGGAACAACACCTTCGAAGGCGGCGGCGGCAACGACACCTTCAACATCGGCAGCGGCGGCCACGATACGTTGCTCTACAAGCTGTTGAACAGTTCGGATGCCACCGGCGGCAACGGCCATGATGTGGTGAACGGCTTCAGCGTGGGAACCTGGGAAGGTACGGCGGACAGCGACCGTATTGACCTTCGTGAGCTGCTGCAGGGCAGCGGCTACGCCGGGGACGCATCGGCGCATTACATCAATGGCGTTGCGCAGCTGGGGGCCGGGGCGGGCAATATCGGGGACTACATCAAAGTGGTGCAGAACGGCAGCAGCACTGAGATTCAAATTGACCGCGACGGTAAGGGCGGCGTCTTCGACCCAACCACGGTAGTCACGCTCAACGGGGTACAAACCGATCTCGCCACGCTGCTGGCTAACCACCAACTGTTAGTTATCTAGCCCTTATTCCGCCGGGCCTTAAGTCCGGCGGAATATCAGCAGCTTAACTTTTATTACCCGGTATAAAACATGTTTATGAAACAAGCCGCGGAAAGGACGACACAGGCGTTTTTTGGCATTTTCGCAGGATGTGAAACATCATGACTTCAACGAATACAAGCTATGAACCCTGGCTGCAGGCCATGCTGGCCGTCGCGCGCCACTATCGGCTGGATTTCTCGGAAGAGCACGTCCGCGTGGTGGTTAACCAGGAAAACCAAAGCCCGCAGCAGCTGGTGCTGGAAGATATGGCCCGCCAGCTTGGTTTAGCGATGCGTCGCGCCCCGGCGGACGTCTCGCTTATCGACCCGTGGCGCTTGCCGCTGGTGGCCGAGCTTGAGGGGGGCCAAATAGCGGTGGTTACCCATATGGATAATCACGGGCAACTAAGCCTGCAGCTTAGCGGCGATGGCGGTCTGGAGACGGTGATCGCTCGGGATGTGCTGGCCAAAAGGCTAAAGAGCCTGGTTGTGCTGCGCCCGCTGAATTCAATTCCCGATGCACGCGTCGATGATTACGTGAAGCCCTATCAGAAAAACTGGTTCTGGACGCTGGCGCTGAAAGACTGGAAACGCTACGGCGATATCATGCTGGTGGCGATGGCGGCCAACGTGCTGGCGCTGGCCGGGATGATCTTTTCCATGCAGGTGTATGACCGCGTGGTGCCCTCGCAGTCGGTGCCCACTTTGTGGGTGCTGTTTGGCGGCGTCATGCTGGCTATCCTCTTTGAATTCACCATGCGTATGCTGCGCGTGCATATTGCCGATGTGGTCGGCAAACGGGCCGACCTGCGTATCTCCGACAGGGTTTTTGCCAGGGCGTTACGCATCAAAAACAGCGCCCGGCCAAAATCTACCGGCTCCTTTATCTCGCAAATTCGCGAGCTGGAGTCGGTGCGCGAGCTGATTACCTCCACCACCATCAGCACCGTATCGGATATCCCGTTCTTCCTGCTGTTTGTTTTTATTCTCTGGCTAATAGGCGGCCCGCTGGTGTTCGTTGTGCTGCTGGCGATCCCGCTGCTGCTGATCCCCGGTTTACTGGTGCAGCGCCCGCTGGCGCACCTTTCGAATGAGGGGATGCGCGAGTCGGCCATTCGCAATGCCACGCTGGTAGAAGCCGTGCAGTCCATCGAAGACATTAAACTGCTGCGCGCCGAACAGCGGTTCCAGAACCAGTGGAACAACACCAACGACGTTGCCGCGGCGGTCGGGATGAAACAGCGCTGGCTGACCAGCCTGCTCATGACCTGGACGCAGGAAGTGCAGTCCATTGTTTATGCCGTGGTGCTGCTCGTCGGCTGTTACCTGGTGATTAACGGCGACATGACCACCGGCGCCCTGGTGGGGACTTCCATTCTGGCCTCACGCACCATCGCGCCGCTGGCGCAGATTTCCGGCGTGCTTTCGCGCTGGCAGCAGGCGAAGGTGGCGCGCAAAGGGCTGGACGACCTGATGCAGCGCCCGCTGGACGATCCTGAACAGGGCAAGAAAGTGCATAAAGCCCACCTGCAGGGGAACTACCAGCTCAACTACGCGGCGTTTTATTACGACGAAGAAGAGAAGGTCAACGATTTGGACATTGCCAGCCTGACGATCCGCGCCGGGGAAAAAATTGCGGTGCTCGGGCGAAACGGTTCGGGTAAAAGCACGCTACTTCAGCTTTTGGCGGGGATGCAAACGCCTCAGCACGGCCAGATTTTGCTGGACGACACCAGTCTCGGGCAAATCGACACTGCCGATTTGAGACGCGACATGAATCTGCTCAGCCAGCAGGCGCGGCTCTTCTTCGGCTCAATACGTGACAACCTCACCATGGGGCGCCCGTTAGCCACGGACGAAGAAATCCACCGGGCGCTGGCGCTAAGCGGGGCGCTGGAATTTGTGCAAAAACAGAAAAATGGCCTCAACTACACGATCAGCGAAGGCGGTAGTGGGCTATCGGGCGGCCAGCGGCAGGCACTTTTGCTGGCCAGAACGCTGATCCTGCAGCCGCAAATCTTATTACTGGATGAACCTACAGCGTGGCTGGATGAAGTCAGCGAGCAGCAGCTTATCCAGCAGCTTGGCCCGTGGCTCGGCAACCGCACGCTGGTGGTGGCCACGCATCGTATCCCAATTTTGCAGTTGGTTAACCGCATCATCGTGCTGGATAACGGCCGCATCGTAATGGACGGCCCAAGGGACCAAATCTTGCAGCAGCACGGTCTTATGGAAAAAAAAGCTGCCCCTCGCAGAACCGCGACCTTAAAACCGACAGGTGACACGGAGGTTCGGGCATGAACGACATCACGCGTTATAACAGCCGACTGAAAGAGCCGGCGCTTCCACGAGCAAGCCTGGTGGCGTGGGCACTTGGACTGATGCTGCTCGCATTTGTGTTGTGGGCAAACTTTTTCTCTCTGGACGAAGTGACCACCGGGTCTGGCAAAGTCGTGCCGTCCTCTCGCGAGCAGGTTATTCAGTCCCTGGAAGGCGGCATCCTCTACAAACTGGACGTTCGGGAGGGGGATATTGTAGAGAAGGGCCAGGTTCTCGCGCAGCTCGATCGCACCAAAACCGAGTCCGGCGTGCAGGAAAGTGAATCCAGGCTACATGCCGCGATGGCTACCGCCGCACGACTGAAGGCTGAAGTGAGCGGCACGCCGTTGGTTTTTCCCGAGATGCTCCCCGGAGAGAGCGAACTTGTTCGCCAGGAAACCGCGCTTTATAACTCGCGCCGGAGCAGTCTTGAAAAAGGGGTTGCCGGATTGCGGGAAGCCATTTCGCTGGTTCAGCGCGAGCTGGCGATGACGCAGCCGCTGGTTAAACAGGGGGCGGCCAGCAGCGTGGAGGTCCTGCGCCTGCAGAGACAAAAAAACGAGCTGGAAAACAAAATTACCGAAATGCAGAACCAGTATTACGTGCGCGCGCGCGAAGAGCTGGCGAAAACTAACGAAGAAATTGAAACCCAGCGCTCGGTGATGCGCGGGCGGGAGGATTCGTTAACCCGGCTCAAATTTACCGCGCCGGTCAGGGCGATAGTGAAGGGCATCGAGGTCACAACGGTGGGCGGCGTCATCCCGCCAAACGGAAAGCTCATGACGTTGGTTCCGCTCGACGATCAAATGCTGATTGAGGCAAAAATTTCACCTCGTGACGTGGCGTTTATTCATCCCGGCCAAAAGGCACTGGTGAAAATCACCGCCTATGACTACTCGATTTATGGCGGATTAAAGGGCGTGGTGACCACTATTTCACCGGATACGATTCAGGATGAGGTCAAACGTGATGTTTACTACTATCGGGTTTACATCCGCACCGATGTCAGCCAACTGACAAACAGGGACGGCAAAACGTTTCCGATATTTCCGGGGATGATTGCCACCGTGGATATCAAAACCGGTAGCAAATCGGTACTCGATTACCTGCTGAAACCACTGAACAAAGCAAAGGAAGCGCTCAGAGAACGATAATCAAAAAAGCCGGCGAAAGCCGGCTTGATGTTGTTCAAAATATCGTCGGGTCGATATCCAGACCGTACATGATAAAGGAAAAATAATATCCAAAATAAGACTCAGCCGTCTCCATGAAGGCACGGTGTATTTCGAGCTTGCCCTCACTGTCTTCACTGAATAATCCGGCCATAATGCCGCAATTAACAATGCGTCTCAGATGCATTCTCGAGACAAAAAGATCTTTGGACGTTTTATTATAATTAGGCTTCAGCCACCAGCGGCCATCATCATCCTGTTTTGCCCTCAGGTATATTCTCAACATAATGATATGCCCGGCATCTTTGTCAACAAACATGGCGCTGTTGGGTACCAGTCGACTTAAAATGACTTCGTCAAAAAGAAGGTTGGCGCTGCGCCGGAAAAAATTCGCAAATGTGTTTTCATCCTCCAGAGCGTGAAACGACAGAGCATTTTCCGGTAGCAAAAATTTCAATGAAGGGATGGATATTTGCATATAGCTGCGGGTTTCATTGAGACCCTTTACGCTCGGGGAATACAACAGAACCCGGCGGTCATCCTCACTTTTTTCAAGCGTCATTCTGCCGGTGATGCGCAGGAGCGTGACCAGAGAATTCACTGTGTTCAGGCTGGTCAACCCCATTTTTACGCAAAACTCTTTGATGTCTGCGAGCACCGCCTGGCGGTCACCGTAGTGAAAACAGAGCAGGGCCAGAACCACATGAAAGCGCGAGCTTTGCAGAATGGTTTTATAAAAAAGAGGTTGTTTTTTATAGGTGATTAACAGGTGATCATAATGATGCTGTATGGCTTCTCGAAAACGAGGATGTTTTTTAACTTGTTGGCTGTATTTATCGATGGTGTCTTGAAGTTTGTGTCGTGTCATATTGTTTTTTCTCGGTATTCAGCTATGGCGCAAATGCTCCATAAAACGACTGCTAAAGGCAGAGATAAAATGCACGTTATACGTGATTTTTATTTAGTGATTGCAAGTTGATATCGTTTTTGAGTATATCACTGTTTATTTTAAAGTTAAAAATATGATTCTGTTTTTTCTTATTTTTATTTTTATTAACCAAAAATGCTTATCGTTCTCATTTTTTTGATTTTGAAATTATGTGGAAATAATATCTCCGGGCAGAGGAAAACAGTGTGAGGTCATGTACAAAAAACATGCAGCGAGCGTTACGCCTGGATTGCTGTCTTTTCCGTCAGGTTTGCAGCCGATGTAGCAGTTAAAGTTGCGGCGACTTCGGTAAAATGTTTAAGGATTATGCCAACGAAGTACTCACTTTTGTTTCTGCTTCATCTTTAATTTTCTATTTTTTTTAGGGTTTAAAATGCTCTCCGTTCAGAGCGGGGGATAATACCTTAATTAAGATTTTGTTCATGGTGCTTCTCGCCATTTTATTATAATGTCCTATGCCTTATTTATGATATGGATATTGCTATGACTATTTGTAAAAGCATTAATCAATTTTTATTTGAACGAAAAAAGAGAAATTTAAGCATTGATTTTAATCCTGCTGATGCAAAGCCAGTTGCTTATTATAAAGCGATTGAAATAGGTGAGAAAAAGAATGGGAAAGCTACCCGACTCCGTCTGGGATACGTCAGTGATTATTTGGGTACAGGAGAGCCGGGTCTTATGGTGCATGGTTCTCAAAGCGGTAAGTTATACATCATGGGGGATGGACCTGATCCTGTTTATCAGACATTTACACCGGAAGATCTTCACCGTTATCTTATTTTTCGCCATTCACTTGATCTCTCGAGAGATAAAAGACCGCTACATCTTTTAAGCTGTTATTCTGGCGAGGCAAAAGAAAATTCTGAAGAGCTTAGCGTGGCGCAGAGGTTAGCTAATGTATTGCAGAGAAGAATATATGTATATGGTGGATATGAACGTTTATCTTATAAATCGGAATATCAAGGGATTTTAGGTCTTTTAAATAATCAGGGGGCTATTTTTAAGGAGCGAAATCCTTTTGATAATAATCCGAGATTACCCCTTGTCGGGAAATTGATTACTCCAGTTTCACCTTTTAACTCGTTAAGAAATCGGTGATTTTTAGCCAGCGGCGAACAACATCGAAATAACTAAAGGGCAGGGCTTGCCCTTTACATAGCGTTGTGAAAAGAAAACGGCGATTATTATATTTGCTACAAAAATAGGCTTCGGCAGGCGTCAGAAAAGCAAGATACAAAGTCTTTCTATACCCATCTTTCATGTGATATCGTAAGTTACATGATATTTCAGAGGTCATTTGACCTTTTATCCATGATGGTGATGTTTAGCCGCAGTGCACCGCCGGAGGTGAAGTGATGAACGACACAAATGATATCTTTAACGCGGAATTTTCCCGCCAGTACGATGCCAGCAGCGAACGTCTGAAAGACATCTCTAACAACCTGCACGCCTTGCTGTCATTGCTTCTCAGGGATCTTCCATCTGAGGCGAAAGTGCTTTGCGTGGGCGTAGGGACCGGCACCGAAATCGTCCGGCTGGCAAAACAGCATCCTGACTGGCATTTTACCGGGGTCGATCCTTCCCCCGATATGCTGGCCGTCTGTGCAGAAAAGCTTGAACGGGAGGGGCTGAGCGGCCGCTGTGAGCTGATTGTAGGCCACGTCAAAGACGTCCCGGAACAGGATAAATTTGATGCTGCGCTGTGCTTACTGGTGGCGCATTTTATTCAACATCCGCAGCGGGGCGGGATCTATCAGCACATCGGCGACAGGCTAAAACCCGTGGGACAGCTGATTGCCGCAGAAATAGCGGGAGATATGGCGGATCCCGATTTTGATGGGCAATTAAGAAACTGGGTTGCGCTGCAGCAGGCCTATACCCAACGCCAGCGCGATATTGCTGAGGTAAAAGCTGAGCTCAACCAGCGGTTGCTCTTGTTGCCGCCTCGCCAGACCGAAGCTCTGCTGCGCGAAGCCGGGTTCGCCAGCGTAACACCGTTCTTCCAGTCGCTGCTGATTCACGGCTGGCAGGCGGTAAAATCTTCAGGCGGGCGGGAATAGCACGCCGCAAAACTGAGAGTTCATCGTTTTTTTCTTCTTAATGACCAACTATAACGCCTTAATTAAGGTGTTATAGTTGGTTTGTTATTTCATCTATTATCTGGTTGGCTGCTATTCCGGCGCGGCAAAAGAGAACTCAGAGGAGCTAAGCATTGCGCAGCAATTGACGAATGTTTTACATAGAAAAATAGGGTCATATGGTGGTCATGAGTAAGCCTATTATTATGGTAAATACCAAGAATTAATCGGTGTGGTAAATAATGTGGGGGGTATTTACACCCATAATGAAATAAAATTAAAAAGACTAAATCAATGCTGGCTACGCCACATTTTTATTATTCATGACAAACCAAAATGACTACCTAAGCCAGGTCGAATATTTCGTCCAGGCGTTAAATAAACGGCGCGCTGTAATAGTGCGCCGCAAACCCTTTATTTACTGGTCGTTTCCTCTGATTTCACAAGCGTCGGCGTTTCGTTAAAGAAATTCCACGGCTTCAGCAGGGCATGTACCCACTCGGTCGGCATGATGGGCCACTCTTCGGCGCGGGCGATATGCGTGGTGCCGGTGGTTAGCCAGACCACATTATCCGTGTTCTCAAGTGACTGATTGTCTTTGCTGTAAGCCCCTAAACCGGTGTCGTGCGCAGAGCGGTTCGGGTATTTCCCTTCAGAATAGCGCTCATCCGGGTTGTAGCGGGTCACCCACAGCTGCTTATCCATAAAGCTCAGGCGATGATAAATCCACTCGTCCGGGGCAAACTTCGCGCCGGTGGCGACCGGGTGAGTCCCGCCCGCGTAGGGGATCAGTTGGTAGGACACCGGGTTGCCCATGCGGTTTTCTTTGTTCGGATTGCTCAGCAGGCGGACAGTGCCAGGGTCAAATTTCTGCGCGGCGTCCTGCTCGTTTTTAATCGCATACTCATTGGTTTGCATGGTACTTGTGCGCGGGCCGCCGCTGGTATTTGTCTTCACCACCGGGTCAATCGCGGTCAGGCTGTTGTTTTCGCCATCCACGTCCAGGTCCAGACGGAAGTTGTAGATGTGCTGATGCGTTGTGCCGACAATATTATGGTCGATCAGCGTCCCGTACCGGGTATCTTCTTTGGCGGTGGCATCATGCATGGTTTTGGCCTTCACGCCTTTGACCGCCTCAATGCCGGTCGCGCCTGCATCAATGCCAATGGTGCCGTTCTGATGGAAGACCCAGTCAAAGATGTAGTCGTAGTTGCCGACGGTGCTTATCCAGCGGATCACCAGCTCACGGCGTTCGCTGCTAACGTTCGGCTGGCCCATTTCCTGATGTTTGTATTCCGGCCCGGCGTAGCGCTCGAAAATGGCAATTGCTCGAGGAATGGTGGTGGGTTTGCCGGTGTAATCGGCCAGGGTTTCGTCCAGCAGGACCGCGTTAGCCGGCGCATCTTTGCCGCGCACGATAGGGGACGTGAGCGTGCCCATGCCGTAATCCCCGGCGTCCAGATACGCTTTAAAATACCAGCCGATGTCCGGGTCGCCATACGGCACAATCATCCCGCCGAGCGACCCTTCATACATGATCTTCCGTTTAGTGCCGTTGTCGTTGTAGGTCACGGTGGAAATCATCGGGCCAACGCGGGAATTCAGGCGCAGGTGCAAATCCCAGTTTTGCCAGTGAATCGTGTCGCCGGTAATGGTGTAGTTTTTTCCTTCCGGCTCAATGATATCCAGCGGCTTGAGGTTGGCAGCCTGCCGGTCGCGGCCATCATAAGGGCGGGGCGTCATCGGCACAGGAATGACCGGGCCTTCCTCAATTTTGATGATTTTTTTCTGCTCGAGATCCACCACCGCGACCAGGTTTTCAATCGGATGCGCCCAGTAGTTGCCGTCGCCAACGTCAAGGTAGCTCACCACTTTCAGCAGGCGCTGATCCTGCTTCAGGCCGTCTTTACCGTCGAAATAGCCGACCGTCAGCGGCGTTGTGACGACCTTCGACGGATCGCTGATACCGCGTTTTTTCACCGCTTCCGCGAATTCTTTGCTGTTATTGATGATTGACTGCACGCTGGCAAAATCGTCCAGCAGCACCATGCCCTGTGCGCCTTCGATAGGCTTCCAGCTCTTAACTATCCCGGCGGCCAGATCCACCGTGGCTTCAATAATATGGCGGCCATCCAGCATGATGACGTCCGCCTCGCGTGGTTGGCTGACGCTGGTGCCGTCCATCACAAACTTCCAGACTTGTTCTTTAGGCGGCTCGCGTAGTGAGATTTCGGTAAAGCGAATAGTCGGCTTGTAGTTAGCCGCGTCTTTGATTATCTCCACCGTTTTATTAATTTCGTCGGCGCTCAGAGAGTTCAGCGGGTGCGGCTTTTTCTCGACGGCAAAGGTTTGATCCAGCCCGGACTGGAAGATTTCATTGATAAACCCTTCGGAGATAAACGCCGTTTTGCCTTTAAAGATCACCGGCACTTCAAGCTTCAGCGTTTTGCCGTTAACGATGGCGGAGGTGGCATTAGGCTTCACCTTCACATAGGCACCGTCTTTCACGAGGGTGAACATCTGCGCGTAATCGTCCCACTGGACGTCGGCGCCAAAATCCGTCAGCGTTTTTTGCATCGGCACCATATGTGCCTCGCCGCCGTGGGCAAATGCGGGGGCGTTAATCCCCGCCGAAGTCAGGAGCGCAATAGCCAGCGCCAGCGCTTTTTTTCCAGTTTTCATTGTCATCGCTTTTTCACCTTAAAAGTGCGTTGTGTTGTTATGTGCGTGCTGGATAAAGACTGTCGGATTCAACATAACAACTTCCGCCAGGGCTTCCCTTGCGCTCCCTGCCAAGTGTTTTGCTGTGGTTGCCAGAATGTGGGATTGGGGAGGATTGTGACTCCGGGTCGATGAGCGTCGGGCTAAATCCAGCCCTCACCCCGGCTTCTCCCAGAGGGAGAGGGGGAAGGCAACCTGCGGGGGATTTGTTTCTTCCCTCTCCCTGGCAGGGAGAGGGTTAGGGTGAGGGTAAAAACCAGGCGCGATGCCAGGCCGAACTAACGTTTAAGGCCTAACAGGCAACATCACCGTGCAGGCGGGCAACCAGCGTCAGGATTGAGTAGCGCGCAACAATCTGCTGATGCTGGTTGGTGACATCCACCGCCCATTCCACCACGCCAACCGGCTTATCTTCCGCCGTCTTCTGCGGCTTGGCGGTTTTGCGTTTGCAGGTCAGGCGCACCTGAATGGTATCGTCGATTTTTACCGGCTCGATAAAGCGCAGATTTTCCATGCCGTAGTTGGCAATCACCGGCCCGACGCCTGGGTCAACAAACAGCCCGGCGGCGGCAGACACCACGAAGTAACCGTGCGCCACGCGCTCGCCGAAGAACGACTCCGCCGCGCCAATTTTGTCGGTATGGGCGTAGAACCGGTCGCCGCTCAGGTTGGCGAAGTTGGTGATATCAGCTTCGGTGACGGTGCGGCGGGCAGTCAGAATACTTTCCCCGATGCGCAGCTCCTCAAAATGTTTGCGGAATGGATGCAAGGCGTCCTCGTGAACTTTTGCGCCGTAGTTCCATTGCCCGCTAACGGCGGCCAGCATCGTCGGGCTGCCCTGAATGGCGGTGCGCTGCATATAGTGCTTCACCGCCCGCAGGCCGCCGAGTTCTTCCCCGCCGCCCGCGCGACCTGGGCCGCCGTGCACCAGCATCGGCAGCGGAGAACCGTGCCCGGTGGATTCCACTGCAGACTCCTGGTTCAGCACCTGAATGCGCCCGTGAGCGCGGGCCGCGCCGAGGATAAAGTGACGTGCCGTTTGCTCATCGGCGGTCACCAGCGTCCCCGCCAGGCTGCCCTGACCGGCGCGAGCCAGCGCCATGGCATGTTCGACATCCCGGTATGGCATCACGGTCGCTACCGGGCCGAAGGCCTCAAGCTCATGCACCGCAGGCGTTTCGTCAGGCTGTTGGCAAAGCAGCAGGGTTGGCGGGAAGAACGCGCCCGGCTGTGCAGTATCGGCCTTGCCGCCCAGCAGGACATCACAGCCGGCGCCAACCAGTTGGTCGACTTTCCGCTGCACGTCATCCCGCTGCGCAAGGCTGACCAGCGCCCCCATGCGCACGCCTTCCAGTGCCGGGTCGCCGGGCTGTATTTTTTCCAGTTTCACTTTCAGCGCTTCAATCACCGAACCCAGCCGATTTTGCGGCACGATAATCCGGCGAATGGCGGTGCATTTTTGCCCGGCTTTGGCGGTCATCTCGCGCACGACTTCCCGTACGAACAGCGCAAATTCAGGTTGTTCAGGCGTGACATCTTCCGCCAGTACGCAGCAGTTCAGCGAGTCGGCTTCCATGGTGAAGGGAATTGAACGGGCAATGATATTTGAGTGACAACGTAACTTCTGGCCGGTGCTGGCCGAACCGGTGAACGTCACCACGTCCTGCTCATCCAGGTGCTCAAACAGATCGCCCACGCCGCCGCAGATCAGGCTTATCGCCCCGTCAGGCACCAGCCCTGATTCCACAATCGCTTTCACCATCACCTGAGTTAGCTGCGCGCTCGCCGTGCCGGGCTTGATAATCGCGGGCATCCCGGCCAGCCAGGTTGGGGCCAGTTTCTCAAGCATTCCCCAGCAGGGGAAGTTGAAGGCGTTGATGTGCAGCGCTACGCCTGACTTCGAAGTGAGTACGTGGCGGGCCGCGAATCCCCCCTGTTTGGACAGCGGCATCAATTCGTCTTCCGGCCACAGCGTGTCGTCCGGCAGCTCGCGGTTGCCCATTCCGGCGTAGGCATACAGCGTACTGATGCCGCCTTCTATGTCTACCCAGCTGTCGGCGCGGGTGGCACCGGTCTGGTAAGAGACCTGGTAAAACGCTTCTTTCTGCGCCAGCAGGTGCTTAGCCACCGCTTTTAACATCGCGGCACGCTGAATAAACGTCATCGCCTGCAGCGCTTTGCCACCTTGCGCAATGGCGAAGCGCTTTGCCGCCGCCATATCCGCCCCTTCGCTGGTCACCTGCCACAGCGGTTCGCCGCTAACGGCATGAAAAATAGTTCTTTCTTTTCCCTGGCCGCTAAACCACGTCCCGGACAGATAGCTGGTTAACTGTTGCATCTCACTCTCCATTACATGCTGCATTTAATCATTACAGTGTTTGTTTTATGAATCATAAAAATCAAGCTGTAATTTAATGAATTGTTAACATTGTGATGGCTTGTGTTTTTTGTTATTGATTTATCTCAATGATAAGTCTGGTTTTTACGATATTTAGCGTGATAGACCTCACAAACGTGCGGTGTAATCTTTGCGATCTTCGTTAACTTATCTGTAACTTTTAATCATGAAGTGATTCGCAATATCGCAGATTGTTGAGTTAAATTGAATCATAAGGTGATGCCGTGACAGAACAAGAACGCTTTGATGAGCGCATCCAGCAGGAAACCGCCATCGAACCACAGGACTGGATGCCGGAGGCTTACCGCAAAACGCTGATCCGCCAGATAGGCCAGCATGCGCACTCGGAAATCGTTGGCATGCTGCCGGAAGGTAACTGGATAACTCGCGCCCCCAGCCTGCGCCGCAAGGCCATTCTGCTGGCCAAAGTGCAGGATGAAGCCGGGCACGGGTTGTACCTCTACAGCGCGGCGGAAACCCTGGGCTGCGCCCGGGAAGATATCTACCAGAAGATGCTCGACGGCAAGATGAAATACTCTTCCATCTTTAACTACCCGACGCTCAACTGGGCCGACATCGGCGTGATTGGCTGGCTGGTGGACGGGGCAGCCATAGTCAACCAGGTCGCGCTGTGCCGGACCTCGTATGGCCCGTACGCCCGGGCGATGGTGAAAATCTGCAAAGAAGAAAGCTTCCACCAGCGGCAGGGATTTGAAGCCTGCACCGTGCTAGCGAACGGCAGCGCCGAACAGTGCCAGATGCTGCAGGACGCCATTAACCGCTTCTGGTGGCCGGCGCTGATGATGTTCGGACCCAACGACGACAACTCGCCGAACAGCGCCCAAAGCCTCGCCTGGAAAATCAAACGCTTCGGCAATGACGAGCTGCGTCAGCGCTTTGTCGACAATACCGTGCCGCAGGTTGAGCTGCTGGGCATGACCGTGCCGGATCCCGATCTGTATCGCGATGAGGTCACGGGCCATTACCGCTTTGGCGACATCGACTGGCAGGAATTCAACGACGTGGTGGCCGGGCGCGGCTTATGCAACGAAGAGCGCCTCGCCGCCAAGCGCAAAGCCTGGGAAGAGGGGGCATGGGTGCGCGAAGCCGCCCTTGCGTATGCCGAAAAACAACAGGCCCGCACCGCCGCCTGAAGGAGTAAGAGATGAGCAAAATTTACTGGCCGCTGTATGAAGTCTTTATTCGCAATAAAAAAGGGCTGTCCCATCGCCACGTTGGCAGCCTGCACGCCGCCGACGACCAGATGGCGCTGGAAAACGCGCGCGACGCCTACACCCGCCGCAGCGAAGGCTGCTCCATCTGGGTCGTGAAAGCGAGCGAAATCGTCGCCTCCCAGCCGGAAGAGCGCCCGGAATTTTTCGACCCGGCAGACAGCAAAGTCTACCGCCACCCAACGTTTTACACGCTGCCTGACGGCATCGAGCACATGTGAGGCCGCCAATGACACTCGATCCTGTAGCGACCTACAGCCTGCACCTCGGCGACACCTGCCTCGTGCTGGCCCAACGCCTGAGCGCGTGGTGCGGCCATGCGCCGGAGCTGGAGATTGATCTGGCGCTGGCCAACATTGGCCTCGACCTGCTCGGCCAGGCGCGCAACTTCCTGACCTACGCCGCCGAGCGCGAAGGCGAGCACCTCGACGAAGACAGGCTGGCCTTTGGCCGCGACGAGCGCGAGTACCGCAATCTGCTGCTGGCGGAACAGCCCAACGGTGATTTCGCCGAAACGCTGGTGCGTCAGTACCTGCTGGACGCGTGGCACGTCTCGCTGTTCAGCCGCCTGGTAGAAAGCAAAGATCCGCAGCTGGCGGCCATCGCAGCCAAAGCCATTAAAGAAGTGCGCTATCACCTGCGCTTCAGCCGTGGCTGGCTGGTTCGCCTGGGCAACGGCACTGAGCTTTCGCAGGCGAAAACGCAAAGTGCTTTAAACAAACTATGGCGCTTCAGCGGCGAAATGTTCGTTGTCGATGAGCTGGAAACCATGCTGGCGGAGCAGGGCATCGCCGTCGACCCGCGTAGCCTCAAGGCCGAATGGCTGCAAGAAGTGACCGCCGGACTGAGCGATGCCTCGCTGCAGGCCCCGGCAGAGCAGCCATACCGCACCGGCGGTAAGCAAGGCTTACACACCGAACACCTCGGCCCGCTGCTGGCTGAAATGCAGTACCTGCAGCGCGCTTACCCGAACCAGCAGTGGTAAGGAGGAGAGGATGCAAACCGCCACGCTTCAGCCCGCTGCCGTCCGCGACGTCTGGCGTCTGCTGAGTGAGATCAGTGACCCGGAAATCCCGGTGCTGACCATCACCGACCTCGGGATGGTGCGCAGCGTCGAGCACCGCCCGGACGGCTGGCATATCGGATTTACGCCAACCTATTCCGGCTGCCCGGCCACTGAATTTTTGCTGGCCGCCATCCGGGAAGCCCTGGAAGGCGCAAAGCTGAGTCCGGTGCACATCAGGCAGGTTTTGCATCCCGCCTGGACGACGGACTGGATGTCGCCGGAGGCTAAAACCCGGCTGCGCGAATACGGCATCAGCCCGCCGCAGGGACATGCCTGCCACGCGGCGGTCGCCACCCAGGTGACTTGCCCACGCTGCGGGAGCGAACACACGTCGCTCATCAGTGAATTCGGCTCCACGGCCTGTAAAGCGCTTTACCGCTGCGACAGCTGCCGGGAACCCTTTGATTACTTTAAATGTATTTGAGGATGCCATGACAACGTTTCATTCCCTGAAAGTGGCACGCATCGAACCCGAAACCGCAGAGGCGGTAGCGATTACCTTTGCGGTGCCGGACGCGCTGCGCGGGCAGTACCGCTTTCGTCCAGGGCAGCATTTGACGCTGAAAGCCCGGCTGGGCGGGGAAGAGCTGCGCCGCTGCTACTCTATTTGCCGCTCTGAGGATCCCGGTGAAATCTGCGTGGCGGTAAAAGCCATTGAAGGCGGCCGTTTTTCACAATATGCGGTCAGCGATTTAACCGCCGGGATGTCGCTCGAGGTGATGGTGCCGCAGGGAACGTTTGGCTACCAGCCGGAAGCGGAAACTCGCGGCAACTATCTGGCACTCGCCGTCGGCTCCGGCATCACGCCGATGCTGGCCATTATCGGCGCCACGCTCGCCACCGAGCCAGAAAGCAGCGTGACCCTGGTTTACGGCAACCGCAGCAGCGCCAGCATGATGTTCCGCCAGACGCTGGCCGACCTGAAAGATCGCTACCCGCAGCGCCTGCAGCTGATTTACCTGTTCAGTCAGGAGAGGTCGGACAGCGACCTGCTCAGCGGCCGGCTGGACGGCGAAAAACTGAAGCAGCTTGGCGACCACCTATTGGACGTCAAAGGCTTTGACCGCACGTTTATCTGCGGCCCGCAAAGCATGATGCAGGCCACCGAAACCGCGCTGAAAGAGATGGGCGTCGCACCTGAGGATATCTATCTCGAACATTTCAACACGCCGGGCATTGCGCCGGGTGCCCGTTCCCGCGCTCAGGCGGCGGGTAAAACCGTCACCCTGCGCCAGGACGGCGTAGATCGCCAGATTACCCTGACCGCCGGGGACGAAAGCATTCTCGACGCGGCCCTGCGCCAGGGCGCGGATCTGCCGTATGCCTGCAAAGGCGGCGTCTGCGCCACCTGCCGCTGCAAGGTGCTGCAGGGCGAAGTGGAAATGGGCGTCAACTACAGCCTGGAGCCGGATCAGCTGGCCGCAGGCTACGTCCTGAGCTGCCAGGCGCTGCCGAAGGGCGACGACGTGGTGCTCGACTTTGACGCGCAGGGGGTGTGATGAGCGAACTTCTTAGCCAGCAAAACGGCCGGGTGTTAACCCTGACGCTGAACCGCCCGCAGGCGCGGAACGCGCTCAACAACGCGCTGCTGACGTTGATTGCCGAAGCGCTCGAAGCTGCGCAGCAGGACGCCGCCATTGGTGCCGTCGTCATTACCGGCAGCGAACGTTTTTTTGCTGCCGGAGCCGATCTCAAAGAGATGGCCAGCCGGGATATGCCCGCCACGCTCAACGACCCCCGGCCACAGCTTTGGGCTCGTCTCGAGCGTTTCCCTAAACCCCTGATCGCTGCCGTGAACGGCTATGCGCTCGGGGCTGGCTGCGAGCTGGCGCTGCTGAGCGACATCATCGTGGCCGGGGATAACGCGCGCTTCGGCCTGCCGGAAATCACTCTGGGGATTATGCCCGGCGCGGGCGGCACGCAGCGGCTTATTCGTAGCGTAGGCAAAGCGCTGGCTTACCGCATGGTGCTGAGCGGCGAAGCTATCGACGCGGACCGGGCTTTACGTGCAGGGCTGGTCGCCGAAGTGCATCCCGCAGCCCTAACGCTGGAATACGCCCAGAAGCTTGCCGCCGGTATTGCCCGTCATGCGCCGCTGGCGCTGCAGGCCGCCAAAAATGCGCTTCAACAGGCACAGAACACGGGCCTGAGCCAGGGGCTGCTGCAGGAACGCCAGCTGTTTACGCTGCTCGCCGCCACCGAAGATCGTCGGGAAGGCCTCGCCGCTTTCCTGGAAAAACGACCTGCTGAATTCAAAGGACGTTAATCATGAGTTTTATTGTCAGCGATGTGCAAAACGGGGTGATGACCCTGACCCTCAACCGCCCGGAGCGGCTGAACAGCTTCAATGACGAAATGCATCGCCAACTGGCGGAAGTTCTCACCCAGGCCGAGCGGGACGAAACCATCCGCTGCCTGCTAATCACTGGCGCAGGGCGCGGCTTCTGTGCCGGGCAGGATCTCAACGACCGCAACGTTGACCCAAGCGGTGACGCCCCGGACCTCGGTTACTCGGTTGAAACGTTTTATAACCCTCTGCTGCGCCGCCTGGCGAAATTGCCAAAGCCGGTGATTGCGGCGGTTAACGGCGTGGCGGCGGGAGCCGGGGCTACGCTGGCGCTGGGCTGCGACATGGTTATCGCCGCGCGTTCAGCAAAATTTATTATGTCTTTCAGCAAGCTGGGGCTGGTGCCCGACTGCGGCGGCACCTGGTTCTTGCCTCGCCTGACCGGGCGGGCGCGTGCCATGGGGCTGGCGTTACTTGGCGACACGCTAACCGCCGAGCAGGCGCACGACTGGGGCATGATTTGGCAGGTCGTGAACGACGAACAGCTCAGCGATACCGCCCGCCAGCTGGCCCAGCACTTTGCCACCCAGCCGACCTTTGGCCTGGGGCTTATCAAGCAGGCGCTTTACGCCTCGGAAACCAACACCCTGGACGCCCAGCTCGACCTGGAGCGCGACTATCAGCGTCTGGCTGGCCGCAGCGAAGATTACCGCGAAGGCGTGTCTGCTTTTCTGGCGAAGCGCCCGGCCACCTTTAAGGGGAAATAAGTATGTTAACTCCTGAGGCCGTGATTGCGGTGATTGGCAGCGGCACCATGGGCGCAGGTATTGCCCAGGTGGCGGCCAGCGCGGGTCATCCGGTGTGGCTGTACGATATTCAGCCCGGCGCAGCAAAGCGTGCGATAGACGGCATTGATACCGTACTCAGCGCCCGCGTAGCCAAAGGCAAACTTGACGAGGCGCTCCGTCAGTCAACGCTTGCCCGGCTGCATCCGGCGGAAACGCTGGCTGATTTGGCTCAGGCCGCGCTGGTGATTGAGGCCGCCGCCGAACAAATTGACGTCAAGCAGGCCATCTTCCGCGATTTAGCGGCGGTCTGCGGGGCTGATACCGTCTTAGCCAGCAATACCTCATCCATTTCTATCACCGCCATCGCCAGCGGCATCAGCCACCCGGCGCGCGTGGTCGGACTGCATTTCTTTAACCCTGCGCCGGTGATGAAACTGGTCGAAGTGGTCAGCGGCCTGGAAACCTCGTCGGAGATTGCCGAGCGGCTTTGCGAGCTGGCTCTGCGCTGGGGTAAACAGCCGGTGCGCTGCCATTCCACGCCGGGCTTTATCGTTAACCGCGTGGCTCGGCCTTTTTATGCTGAAGCCTGGCGCGCGCTGGAGGAGCAGGTTGCCCCGGCGGCGGCTATTGATGCCGCGTTACGCGACGGGGCGGGCTTCCCGATGGGGCCGCTGGCGTTAACGGATCTGATAGGTCAGGACGTCAACTTCGCCGTCACCTGCTCGGTGTTTAACGCCTTTTGGCAGGAGCGTCGTTTCCTGCCTTCTCTCGCCCAGCAGGAACTGGTGCTTGGCAAGCGGCTGGGCAAGAAAACCGGGCAGGGCGTCTACCGCTGGCCGCTTGAGGCGAAACCGGCATATCAGCCTCAAGTGCCTGCCGAACTGGCGGCTAAACAGGTCACGCAGGTCGGCAAAACTCTTGAAATCGACGGCATCGCCGTTGCCATAACCAGCGGTATTACGGCCACTGCCATGTCGGCCGAGCTGAAACGCCCGGTAGTGCTGCGGGACAGACTCGCCGAGTCTTCGCTGGAAGTGTTAGCGCCGTCGGCTTCGGTCACGCCTCAGCAGTTGGCGCAGGTCACCCATTACTTCCAGCAGCAGGGTAAACAGGTGCTGGTGATCGGTGACTACCCCGGCATGCTGGCCTGGCGCACCGTGGCGATGCTCGCCAACGAAGCGCTGGATGCGCTGCAGAAAGGCGTGGCTGCGGAAGCCGACATCGATACCGCCATGCAGCTCGGCGTGAACTATCCGCACGGGCCGCTGGCCTGGGGAGCCCGCCTGGGCTGGCAAAACATTCTGACGCTGCTGGAGAATCTGCAGCGCCATTACGGCGAAGAACGCTACCGCCCGACCTCTTTACTGCGCCAGCGCGCGCTGCTGGAGAACCAACATGAGCACTAACGCCTGGGATAACGCCCGCGTGATGTACGCGCGGGACAACTGCGCCAGACAGATGGGCATTGAAGTGGTTGAGATGGGCGACGGTTTTGCGCTGCTCACCATGACCATCACTGAGGCCATGCTTAACGGGCACCAGACCTGCCACGGCGGGCAATTGTTTACGCTCGCCGACACCGCTTTTGCCTACGCCTGCAACAGCCAGGGGCTGGCGGCGGTGGCCTCCGGCTGCAGCATTGAATTTCTGCGTCCCGGCAAGGCCGGGGACCGGCTTAAAGCGGTGGCTAGGGTGCGCCAGCAGGGGCGGCAGACGGGCGTCTACGACATCGAGATCATTAATCAGGACGAGAAGACGCTGGCGCTGTTTCGCGGCCGCGCACATCGCATCGGGACGACGGTTTCAGGAGAAAAATTATGAGTCAGGCTTTTATTTGCGATGGGGTACGCACCCCGATTGGCCGCTACGGCGGCGCGCTTGCGAGCGTGCGCGCGGATGACCTGGCCGCGCTGCCGCTAAAAGCGCTATTGGCACGCTATCCCACTCTCCACTGGAGCGCCGTAGACGACGTGATTTTTGGCTGCGCGAACCAGGCCGGGGAGGATAACCGCGACGTGGCACGCATGGCGACGCTGCTGGCCGGTTTACCACAGACTGTGCCGGGCACCACGATCAACCGCCTGTGCGGCTCCGGGCTGGATGCCGTGGGCTTTGCGGCTCGCGCCATCAAAGCCGGTGACGCTCAGCTCATGCTGGCAGGTGGGGTGGAATCCATGTCTCGGGCACCGTTTGTGATGGGCAAAGCCAGCTCGCCGTTCCAGCGTCAGGCCGAGATGTTTGACACCACCCTTGGCTGGCGTTTTGTGAACCCGCTCATGGCAGCGCAATTTGGTACTGACAGCATGCCGGAAACGGCAGAGAATGTAGCGGAATTGTTAAAAATAAGCCGTGAAGACCAGGACCGGTTTGCGTTTCGCAGCCAGCAGCGTACCGCTCTCGCGCAGCAGACAGGCATTCTGGCTGAAGAGATTGTGCCGGTCACGCTAAGCGGTCGCAAAGGCGCGGTGACGGAAGTAAGGGAAGACGAGCACCCGCGTGCGGAAACCACGCTTGAACAGCTGGCGGCGCTAAAAACGCCGTTCCGCGCGAACGGCGTCGTGACGGCGGGCAATGCTTCCGGCGTGAACGACGGGGCGGCAGCGCTGCTTATCGCCAGCGAAGCTGCCGCGCTGCAGCACGGCCTGGCGCCTAAGGCGCGCATAGTCGCGATGGCGACGGCGGGCGTGGAGCCTCGCCTGATGGGGCTGGGGCCGGTGCCTGCGGTACGTAAAGTGCTGGAGATGACCGGATTAAGCATCCACGACATGGATCTGATTGAACTCAATGAAGCCTTCGCCGCGCAGGCGCTCGGCGTGCTTCGCCAACTGGGGCTTCCGGATGATGCCCCGCATGTGAATCCTAACGGCGGCGCGATTGCCCTGGGACACCCGCTGGGGATGAGCGGTGCCAGACTGGCGTTAACGGCCAGCCTGGAGCTGCACCGGCGCGGCGGGCGGTATGCCCTTTGCACTATGTGTATCGGTGTGGGTCAGGGCATTGCCCTGGTCCTTGAGCGTGTGAGCTAGTCAAACCTGCGAGTACCCTAATAATGATAACCTCTGAAACCAAGCTGGAACCGATTGAAACCGCATCGCTGGATGAGCTTCATGCCCTGCAGACGCAGCGCCTGAAATGGACGCTGAATCACGCCTACAGTAACGTCCCGATGTATAAGCGCAAATTTGACGCCGTGGGCGTGCACCCTGACGATTTTAAAGAGCTGAAAGATATTCGCCTGTTCCCGTGCACCACCAAGCAGGATCTGCGCGATAACTATCCTTTTGACACGTTCGCCGTGCCGATGGAGCAGGTCGTTCGCATTCATGCCTCCTCCGGCACCACGGGCAAACCTACCGTTGTGGGCTACACCCAAAACGACATTGATACCTGGGCTAACCTTGTGGCGCGTTCGCTGCGTGCCGCAGGCGGAACGCCAAAAGATAAAATTCACGTCTCCTACGGCTACGGGTTGTTTACCGGCGGGCTGGGGGCGCACTACGGCGCAGAGCGCCTCGGGGCGACAGTGATCCCGATGTCCGGCGGCCAGACGGAAAAACAGGCGCAGCTGATCCGTGATTTTAAACCAGACATGATCATGGTCACGCCGTCCTGGTGCCTGAACCTGATTGAAGAGCTGGAACGGCAGATGGGCGGCGACGCCAGCGGCTGCTCGCTCCGCGTCGGGGTCTTTGGTGCGGAGCCGTGGACCAAAGCGATGCGGGCGGAAATTGAACGTCGCTTGGGCATTACCGCGCTGGATATCTACGGCCTGTCGGAAGTGATGGGGCCGGGCGTGGCAATGGAATGCCTGGAATCCCGGGACGGCCCGACGATTTGGGAAGACCATTTCTACCCGGAAATCGTTGACCCGCAGAGCGGTGTCCCGCTGGACGACGGCGAGCACGGCGAACTGCTGTTCACCACGCTGACCAAAGAGGCGCTGCCGGTGATCCGCTACCGTACCCGCGATTTAACGCGGCTGCTGCCGGGCAGCGCTCGTACCATGCGCCGAATGGATCAGATAACCGGCCGTTCAGACGATATGCTGATTATCCGGGGCGTGAATGTGTTCCCGTCCCAGTTGGAAGAGGAGATCCTGAAATTCCAGCACCTTGCACCGCATTATCAGCTGGAGGTGCATCGTCGCGGGCACCTGGATACCCTGGCGATCAAGGTGGAATTGAAGGAAAGCAGCCTGTATCTCAGCCACGAACAGCGCTGCGCAGTTTGCCATGAGCTGCGCCACCGCATTAAGTCGATGGTGGGGATTTCAACGGATATCACCATTGTGAACTGCGGCAGCCTGCCGCGTTCAGAAGGAAAAGCTATCCGGGTGTGCGATCTTCGTCAGGCGGCGAATCATTAATCATCCGTGACGGTTTCACTTAAGCGTGCCGGTGGATCATAATTCCACGGCACGTTTGCCTGCCTGCAATCAGTTAAACGGCTCGCCCAGGGTCAGCATCAGACGGTTGGCCCATGCGAAAAAGGCCGTGGACTGCACCAAATCCAACAACTCAAGCTCGCTTAATCCCAGTTCCCTCAGGGCATGTATCTGTTGCGCATTGGCGCTTGCCGGAGTGGCGGATAATGCCGCCGAAAAGTTAATTTCCGCCTGCCAGCGAGGGGATTGCCCGTCGCTCAGCGTCCCGCCAGGTTCGATGGTCAGTAGACGTTCAATCGCTTCGTTATGTTTTGACAGCTGGCTGGCCTTGCGGGCGTGCACGGAGGCGCAGTAAATGCAGCCGTTGATCTTGCTGGCAACCGTGGCGGCAAGTTCGCGCTCGGCGCGGGGCAAACCGCCCGGCGTATAGAAAATGCCTTTATCGGTGAGCGTGCGCTGTTCCAGTACCGGCAGATTGCGGCCCAGCAGGCGGAAATAATCCGAGTCCTGGTGCCCAAAACGTTTCAGGGTTTCCTGCTCTTCCGGGGCGAATTCCGCGTAAGGCAGGGCGGCTATCCAGGGTTCCCAGTTAAGCTCGGCCTGGGTAAACGTCACCGGAGCGGATTTGCCGCTGGCGGTTAACGGCTGGCGGTGCCACTCGCCGGCGGCAGGAATGCGAACCTGTTCGCCGTTTGCCTGTTGGCCGCCAATCAGGCGCAGGCCGCGCAGCAGTCGGCTCTGGAAGGCCACAAAGCCAATAATTTGTGACAGTGTCACCACTTCTTCTTCGCTAAAGCCCGCCTGAATCAGCGTCTGGACGTCCTGCGGGCCTGCCTGCACCGGCTGGAAACTCAGTCTTTCGGCATGATCGAGCCAGGCGCTAAAGCGTTCGCTGGCGGGTTGGCCAGCCAGACGCTGGGCGTAATGGTCCGTGAGCCGGGCATCGTCGTGCCAGTCCGCCACTCGCCTCGCGAGATGCAGCCTTTCTGGCAGGCTCAGGCCACTTGAACTGGCCTCACCGAAAAGCGCCTCATAGCTGCCCTGCGCGTGGGCTGTGGCAGCGTCGCGGATTTCCCGCGCTTCCGCAAGCGCGGTGCCGGGAATAACGCCCGCCAGATGATTGAGCAAATCCGAATGACTCATAATGACTCCTTAGACAATGACGAGGTAGAGGTTGGGCGGGCGCTGCTGCGAACCCAGCCGAGCGCCGGGGCAACCTGCTGCGCCAGCAGTTCAATAGACCGCAAAATGTAGGCATGCGGCGGATCGATGGAGTGCACCTGGAACGAAAGGTCGGTCACGCGCTGGAGCGTGCTGTCGCGTGTCAGCGAGGCAATGACCTGCTGCGGCGTCCCCAGATGAACGTCAAACGAGGCAATATGGCTATCCAGCGTCTCGCCCAATACCGGATGCCCCTGCGCCCGGTGCTGCTCTGCCTGCTGGCGCAGCCCTTTGGCAGCTAGCTGCTTTGCCAGCTCGCCGTCGTCGGTGACAAACCCGGTTCTGGAGCCAAGGATGCGAGGCTCAACGCCCTCGGGCAAGGCGTCCAGATAGGCATCGATGATCGGGTTTTGTATCTCATCCAGCGGGGTATTCAGCGCGTCAGCCGGGCGAGGCTGAGTGCGGGAAAGCATCAGCCCGTCGCCCGCTTTTCCTGCCCGCGCGCCGCCGTCAACGGAAAAAGTCGCCTGCCAGATGCGGTTTTTTAGCTGCGGGGAGGCCGGGTAAAGATGGTTATCCGTGCCCACCAGCGGCTCGTCGTTCAGGGCTGAGCGCAGCAATGAGAGGTTGTCGGCGTAAATTTTGCCCCTTTCCGCGCTTTGTAACCCAAATGCCGGAAAGGAGCCCGGTGTGCCGCCGGAGCCGACGCCAAGTTCAAAGCGCCCGCCGCTCAGCAGATCCAGGACAACCGCGTCTTCGGCCACGCGCAGCGCGGATTCCATCGGCAGGGTAATAATCCCTGTGCCAAGGCGGATGCGCCGGGTATGGGCCGCCACGTGGCTGAGAAACACCAGCGGGGCGGGAAGGCCGCCTTCGGCTTCGTGGAAGTGGTGCTGCGCCACCCAGGCGGCATCAAAACCGTGCCATTCGGCGTGAATAATTTGTTCCGTTGCCAGCCGGTAGCGTTCGGCTGCCGGGGCATGGTCAAGCAGGCGGGTAAAAAAGCCCAGTCGTTTAATGGTCATGCAACGTCCTTATGGCCAAAGCCAATATCGGGAATAGCGTTTAGCAACTGCCAGGTGTAATCGCTGGCCGGGGCGTTAAATACGTCGGCAATCGGGCCGTTATCCACCAGTTCTCCGGCGCGCAGCACCGAAACGCTGTGGGCCAGCTGGCGCACGGTGGCGAGGTCGTGGGAGATAAACAGGTAAGTCAGGCCGAGCTGCTGCTGCAGGTCGTCGAGCAGGCGCAGAATTTGTGCCTGTACCGTGACATCCAGCGCAGAGGTGGCCTCATCCAGCACCAGAATTTGTGGCTCAAGAATCAGCGCGCGGGCTATAGCCACGCGCTGCCGCTGCCCGCCGGAAAGCTCACGAGGTTTGCGGGTCAACGCCTCCAGCGGGAGCGCCACGCGTTCGGTAATCGCCTCTACTTTGGCGCGCCGCTCGGCCTTCGACAGCTTGCCGAAGTTAAGCAGCGGCTCCTCGATGATACGAAAGAGCGTCTGGCTCGGGTCGAGTGAGGCAAAGGGGTTCTGGTACACCAGCTGAATTTTCTGCCGGAGCTGACGGCGCGCTTCCGGGCTGAGATCGGTGGTGTCGATGCCGTCGATCAGCACTTGCCCGCTGTCCGGCTTCTGGAAGCCAAGCAGAATGCGCGCCAGCGTGGATTTACCTGAGCCTGACTCGCCAACCAGCGCGTGGGTGGTGCCTTTGGCTACGGTAAATGACACGTTGTCCAGAGCCCGGAGCGTCTGGTCACTGCCTTTCCCCAGGGAGAAGTGCTGGCTTAGGTTACGGATTTCGATGGCCGCCGTTTGCGGGGCGCGTAAAGGCCAGGCTCGCAGCGTGCGCGACAGCCCTGGCGCATCGGCAAACAGCTGGCGCGTATAGGGGTTTTTAGGCTGTCGAACGACGTCATTCGTGGGGCCCGCCTCCTGGATTCGCCCGTCGCGGAGCACCAGAATACGGTCGGAACGCTGGGCGGCCAGCGCCAGGTCGTGGGTGACGAATAGCACCGCCGTACCGGACTCGCGCCGCAGAGTATCCAACAAATCAAGAATGCGTTTCTGCACCGTAACGTCCAGCGCGCTGGTCGGCTCATCAGCGATAATCAGCGCGGGTTTCAGGGCGATAGCCATGGCGATCAGCACCCGCTGCTTCATCCCGCCGGAAAGCTGGTGCGGATATTGCCCCGCGCGCTGCGCCGGGTGACTCAAGCCCACTTTTTCTAGCAGGGCCACAACCTGGCTTTCCCGCTCGGCTTTTGGCAACCGCGCGTGAAGTTTCAGTACCTCTGCCACCTGTTCGCCGATGGTTTTTACCGGATTCAGGGAACTGCCCGGATCCTGCGGGATCAGGCTGATGCTGGCTCCGCGCAGGGCATCGAGCTGGCGTTCAGACCAGCGGCTGATGGCTTCCCCGTTGAGCTGAATTTCACCGGATTCAATTACGCCGTTGTCGCCCAGCAGCCCAATAATCGACTGGGCGAGGGTGGTTTTCCCTGAGCCGGATTCGCCCACAATCGCCAGCACCTCGCCAGCGTTCAGGCTAAAGGAGGCGTTATGCACCACGCGTTTGTTACCGCCGCGCTGGCGCCAGGCGATGCTGAGGTCGGTGATTTTTAGCAGCGGTGTATTCATGACGATCTCCGGGCAAAAGGGTGGCTAAGACGATTGACGGCAAGCACGACGGCCACGACAACCACGCCGGGGAAGGTGGAAAGCCACCAGGCCGTTGCCAGATAGTTCCTACCTTCGGCAATCAACAGGCCCCATTCCGGCGTCGGCGGTGGCGTGCCATAACCCAGAAAACTCAGCGTAGACAGCGCCAGAATAGCGGAGCCGAACTGCAGCGCGGCAAAGGCGAACACGGAGGTCAAAGCATTCGGCAAAATATGGCGCCACAGCACCTGCAGGAAGGTGCCACCGCTGCCGACCGCAGCCTCGACGTAATCGCTGTGGCGAATACGAATCACTTCCGCGCGGGCCAGGCGGGTAAAGTTCGCAATAGACGTCACGCCCACCGCGATGGCGGCGTTTACGGTGCCGAATCCAAGCAGAATAATCACACTGAGCGACAACAGCAGACCGGGGATCGCCAGCAGGACATCCACGCCTCGCATGAGCGCGTGTTCCGTTTTGCCGCCGGTTGCCCCGGCCAGGACGCCAAGTGCAGTACCGACCACCAGCCCGAGCGCTACCGCGACCAGCGCGCCGGAGAGCGAATGCGATGCGCCCCAGACGATTCGCGCGTAGAGATCGCGGCCAAGCTGATCGGTGCCCAGCCAGTGTCCGGCCTGAGGTGCAAGACGCTGCGCGCCCGGGACGCCTTCGGTTGGGCTCCACTGAGTGAATAGCGCCGGGAACAGCGCCCAAAGTGTGACAATAATCAGCGTTAACCAGGCTAGCCAAAGACCGGGCTGAATGTTAGCGCGCAGGCCCGAAAAGCGGCTTACCGCACGGCGCGACAGCGGAGTATTAATATCAACGGTCGTCATGCGGTGACTCCCCGAATAGATTTAAGGCGCGGATCGAGCAGGGGATAAAGCACATCCACCAGCAGATTAATGACCACGAAGCTCAGGGCGGAGATCATCACCACCGCCTGCAGCACGGCGACATCCTGATTATTCACCGCCCGCTGCGTCAGCTGGCCCAGGCCGTTAAGGCCAAAGACGGTTTCGGTGATCAGCGCCCCGGCAATCAGCTCGCCCAGCAGCAAACCGGCCACGGTCAGCACCGGCAACAGGGCGTTGCGGGCCACGTGCCGCCACAGTACCCCGGCGCGGCTGCCGCCTTTTGCCCTGGCAACGGCGACGTACGGCTGGGTCAGCACCTGGTCGATATTTCGCATCAGCAGCTGGGCCAGCGGGGCGCTAATGGGCACCGCAAGCGTGGCGACTGGCAAAATCAGCCCCTGCCAGAAACCGGGATTGATCACCGGAATCAGCCGCCACTGGAAGGAAAACAGCTGAATGAGCGCAATGCCGAGCCAAAATGTCGGGACGGCAATGAACAGCGCCGGAAGGTTGGCAAAGAGCGTTCTCAGCCAGCGAAGTGGGGCCAGCGTAGAGGCCGCTGAAATGCCCACGGCAAGAATAATTGCGGCGGCAAAACCCAGCCCGGCCAGCCGCAGCGTCGAAGGAAGGTTGGCGGCAATCAGCTGGCTGACGGACACTCCAGCCTCGATGGAGTAGCCAAACTCACCGCGCAGCATATGGCCGAGCGTCGTCAAATATTGCTGCCAGAGCGGGGTGCTTTCGCCATAGATCACCCGCATCTCCTGAATTTGCTCGGCGCTCAGGCCGAGATCCGGGTTCTGGAATTTGATCAGGACGGCATCGCCCGGCAAGAGCTGCAGAAGAATGAACGACACGCTATAGGCCGCCCACAGTACCAGTAACGCCTGGGCTATGCGCCCGGCCAGATAACGTGTCATGGTTGCCCCTTAGTGCTTTTCAAGCCAGGCGGCGTAGAACGACGGGCGTCCGACCGCTTCAAACGCCACGCCTTTCAGCCACGGTGCACCGGCAAAGACCTGCGGCTCTTCAAAGATCGGGATGACGTAGGCCTGGTCGATAAGGTAGCGCTGGGCATCGCCCGCCAGCGCCAGGCGCTTCTGCGGATCCACTTCGGAAGAGATCCCCACCAGCAGGGCGTTCAGCTTGTCGTCGGTAAACTGGGAGGCGGCGCTGAGGCCGCCTTTTTGCAGCAGGGCATCGCGGTTGGCCGGATGGAACTGGCTTTTGATCACGTCCGGGTCAGCGCGACCTACTTCGATGACGTTAACCCCGGTTTTATGCGGATCGTTGGTATCCAGCACCCGGCTACCGGCATCACCGGCGCGCACGCTCAGGCCCACGCCGATTTGCTTCCACTGCTGGGCAACCAGCTGTAGCACTTCTTTGTTCTGCGGCTGCGGCAGGGATTCGTAAATGGTCAGCGCTAGCGGCTTGCCGTCTTTCTGGCGAACGCCGTTGCTGCCTTTTTTCCATCCGGCTTCATCAAGCAGTTTGTTTGCCAGCGCCGGGTCATATTTCAGCTTGTCGCGCAGGTCAACATAGCCCGCTGCGGTGCTGGCGATCACCGACGTAGCAACCGGATAGTTGGCGGAAAACAGGGTGTCGACAACCTGCTGAGCGTTGGTGCCGTGCAGCAGCGCCTGGCGAACTTTAACGTCAGCGACCAGCGGGTTATCCGGGCGCAGCGCTATGCCGTCGTTCACGCCTCGGGTCGGGGCGGCGTAAAGGGGGAACTTCTGATCTGTGGCCTGTTTTTCGTCATAGGCCTGCACCTGGCGAATAAAATCCGCCTGGCCCGCCAGCAGCGCGCCGATGCGCACGCTGTCCTCCGGCGTCACCAGAATCTTAATGCCGTCGAGGTTAGCTGGCCCTTGCTGCGGGCTGTTTTTCGGCCCCCACTGGTAGTCTTTCCGTGCGACCAGATCGACTTCCCGGCCCAGGGTTTCGTTTTGCACCACGAACGGGCCGGAACCGATGATATTGCGGGCATCGCCCAGTTCGTCAAAGGTGCGCGACAGCGTTTTCAGGGAAACCAGGCCGGAGCCGATGGTTGCCGTGCCCTGTAAAAAGCCCGGCGACGGTTTTTTGAAGAAAAATTTGACGGTCAGCGGGTCAACAACCTCGCTATGGTCGTAGTTGTTGATCACCTCAGATACCGGCAGGCGCAGGGCTTTGTTGCCGAGACCGTAGGTATCAAAGTTTTTGGCCACGGCATTGGCATCCAGAGGGCTGCCGTCGGAGAAAGTCACGCCAGGGCGCAGCTTGAAGGTGTATTCGGTTTTGTCGGCATTGCTGGTCCAGGATTCGGCGATCCACGGTTCCACTTCCAGCGTTTTGGGGTTTTGCCAGGTCAGTTTGTCGGTAATTTGGTTCAGGATGCCGCCGTTCGGGTAAAAGCCCCCGGCCGGAGGATAAAGGTTAGTGTGAGCCTGTTGTTCCAGGTAGACCAATTCCCCGCCTTTTACCGGGGCGGCGCTGGGGCTGAAAGCAGCAAAGGCTGCTGCTAATGCCAGACCGCGAGCGATCGTATTCTGGCGAGGCGATGATGGCATGGTGTTATCCTTTATTGTCTGATTGTTAGCGGCGCACGCAGCGCCTTGAAACCCATAACAACTCAGGCAATAAAGGATGAGAACGAAGAAAATTTACTAACGATTGTTGAAAATCGACTTAACGTAAATAGGTGGCTGGCCGTCTGTGGGTGACCGCATGATGGTGTTCGCGAAAATCATCAGCGGAATCTTCTGCCGCCTGGCGCAGTTCGTCGCTGTCTGCCTGGTGGCTAAGCTGAATGTCCATCTCTTTCACCACGAAGTATTCATGTCCGTGACGTTCAGCCATGGTCTGGCCGGAGAAGAGTGCGGTAACAATTAATAACAGGATAATGTTGAGCGGTTGTTTTATTGCCATCTTGCCACGCCTCGTGGTTTTTTTTCTTGAGCCATTGTTGTTTGCGCCCCTCACCCTAACCCTCTCCCCAAAGGGGAGAGGGAATAAAAACCATGCGCAGTTTGTTTTCTCTCTCTCCCTTTTGGGGATAAGGCCGGGATGAGAGGCAGCGTCAGCACGCAACCTGGCTACTCTAGCGATAATCCCCGCGCGAAACTATTCGGTGAATCAAAAGTGATTTAAAGGTTTGTCAGCAAGGTAAAAACGGGCAAGGAAGGCGTTTTGTTGCGCTGCGGTTAAGGCGGAATATGCGAAGGGCCGCGCAAAAGCGGCAGCCCATCAGTGAAGACCGGCGAGGCGCAGGAGCGCGGTAACCAGCGCCGCGGCGATAATGACAAAAATCAATGGCACTTTGCGCCAGGCAAGGAATACGGCCACGGCAACGCCTGCAAACCTGGCGTATCCGGCGAAGTGCGCACCTTCGAAAAAAGTGGTTGCCAGCGCCACCGAAAACAGCAGGGTCGTTGCCCCGTCGTTAAGCAGCTTTTGCGAGCGTTCGGAAAGCGCCAGCTTGCTGCCGAGCTTTGCGCCACTGAAGCGCATCAGCCATGTTCCTGCGGAAAGCACTGCCAGGCCGGCAAGCACGGTGAATGTATTGGTCATTATTTTTTCCTCGCCAGCAGGCCCAGCATTGAAAGCAGTACCGGCAGGCCAACGGGGGCGAAAGGCGTGGCGGCAAGTGAAATGGCGGCCCCGGTCGAGGCGCGAACCAGGGTGGTACGGCTTTTAAACGCCGGGATCACCAGCGCCAGCAGGATAGCCGGGAATACAGCATCCAGCCCGATAACCTCCGGCGAGGGAAGCAGGCTGCCTACGCCTGCGCCAAGCAGCGTTCCTGCGGGCCAGAAGATCGCGACGCCAGCCCCGCAGAGCCAGTAGGCGGCTTTGCGTTTTTCAGGCGTGGCCTGGGACAGCCCGAACACCACGCTTTCGTCGTTCATGATATGGCAGCCCAACAGGCTTAGCAGGCGTGTGCCCACCAGTTCCCGCACGGCGACGCCAAACGGAATATGTCTGGCGTTGACCAACAGACCGGCCATCGCGGCGGCAAAAGGATTCCCGCCGCTGGCAATAATACCGATAAACATAAATTCGGATGCCCCCGCCAGCACAACAAAAGAGGCCAGAACCGGCAGCCAGAGTGGGAACCCGTAGGCCATCGCCAGCGAGCCGTAGGAGACGCCCACGACGCCGACGGCCAGGCAGACCAGAAATATCGCTTTTTTGGTGTCTCCGGGCAGGGTACGGAGATGTTCTCGCATCATCTTATGTTTTCCATATCGAACGAAATCGCCATTATAATGACCGCAATCTGTTACCATATCAAGCGAACGAATCGTTCATTTTAACGAACAGTGGGGGAGTTTTATGACCCAGCCAATAGACACCATCGCAAAAAGTTTGGTGCGTGAACGTGGGCGGACGGGGCTGTCGCTGGCGGAAGTCGCCCGCAGGGCCGGGATTGCGAAATCCACGCTTTCACAGCTGGAAGCCGGGAACGGTAATCCTAGCCTGGAGACGCTCTGGGCGCTGTGCGTGGCGTTAAATATTCCGTTCGCCACGCTGCTGGAGCCGCAAAGCGCCCGGACGCAGATTATTCGCCGGGGTGAGGGCAGCCGCATTGCCGCCGAACAGGCTAATTATGTCGCTATTTTGCTGGCAACCTGTCCGCCAGGCGTGCGTCGGGATATCTATCTGGTCGAAGCGCAGCCCGGCACGCCAAGGCTTTCAGAGCCGCATCCACCGGGTTCGGTGGAGCATATGATTGTGACGCAGGGGCGGGCTCTGGTCGGCCTGACGGAGTCTGCCGCAGAGCTGGGCGTCGGGGACTATATTTGCTACCCGGCAGATCAGCCGCATATTTTCCGGGCGCTGGAGCCGGACACGATGGCCATTATGGTGGCCGAGCAAAATTAACAGACCCGGGCTGCCGTGATAAGACAGCCCGGACGGCGCTCGTTAATGTGCAACGGATTTAGAAAAGAGGTTAATAACCAGCACACCGAGTATAATCAGCGCCATCCCTGCCAGGGCAGGCCAGTCGAGTTTTTGCCCGAGGAAAAGCCAGCCAATCATACCAATGAGCACGATGCCGGCGCCGGACCAGATGGCATAAATGATCCCGGTTGGGATAGTGCGCATGGTAATAGATAGCGCGTAAAATGCGACAGCATAAAAAAGAATCGTGACGACGCTTGGCCACAGGCGGCTGAAACCATCGGAAAGTTTTAACGCGGTGGTAGCAATCACTTCGGCAACGATTGCGAGAATAAGCCAGCTGTAGGTCATGTCGGTGTATCCAGTGAGAGACGGCGGTTGCGGAGCGCTATTCTGACCTGGTGCCGTATTTTTCGAAAGACGGCCAGGTAAAAAGGCGAACGCATCCTGATGAATGTTTATGAACTGTTTAATTTGTTAATTAAAGAATCTTGAGCTGGTTATATGGTTAATGAGCAGTGCCTTTAATGTTGAGGAAAGAAAATAGCAAAATATTATCCTTTGTAGGATTTTTCTGATCAACTATGATACCGGTAACATTTGAGGGTGACCGTATGCCTGCGATGTCGTGTAGTGTCGTTAACGATAAATAACCTCGGGGTGAGGCATGGACTGGTTAGTAGACTATTTTTCTACTTATCTGTATGGGTTGAAGGTCATAGCGATCGGGTTGGCGATTCTGATGCTTATCAGCGGAATCGACGATCTGTTTATTGATATTGTGTTCTGGCTCCGCCGCTTTTGGCGCGCCTGTACCGTTTATCGTCGTCATAATCATTTAGGCTATAAGCAGCTGTATGAACCGCAGGAAAAGCCGCTTGCTATCATGGTGCCGGCCTGGAATGAAACCGGTGTTATTGGCAATATGGCGAGCCTTGCGGCAAGCACGCTTGACTACGAGAATTACCATATTTTTGTCGGTACCTACCCCAACGATCCTGACACGCAGCGCGACGTCGATGAGGTGTGTGCCCGTTTCCCTAACGTGCACAAAGTGGTTTGTGCCCGCCCAGGCCCAACCAGTAAAGCTGACTGTCTGAATAATATCCTTGATGCGATTTTACAGTTTGAGCGTAACGCCCGGTTCTCCTTTTCAGGGTTTATTCTGCACGATGCAGAGGATGTTATCTCTCCGATGGAGCTGCGGCTGTTCAACTACCTCGTTGACCGTAAAGATCTGATTCAGATCCCGGTTTACCCCTTCGAGCGCCGCTGGACCCATTTCACCAGCCTGAGCTATCTCGACGAGTTCTCCGAGCTCCACGGCAAGGATGTCCCGGTGCGTGAGGCGCTGGCAGGCCAGGTGCCAAGCGCTGGCGTCGGCACCTGCTTCAGCCGCCGCGCGGTGCTGGCGCTGCTTGCCGATGGTGACGGTATCGCCTTTGATGTGCAAAGTCTGACCGAAGACTATGACATCGGTTTCCGCCTGCGGCAAAAAGGGATGGAGGAGATATTCTGTCGCTTCCCGGTGGTGGATGACACCGATCGTTCCGCAAGGCCGTTCGGCCAGCGTAAACGCACCGCAAAAGTAATCTGCGTGCGCGAATATTTCCCGGATACGTATACGACTGCGGTGCGCCAAAAGTCCCGCTGGATTATTGGTATCGTTTTTCAGGGATTTAAGACGCATCGCTGGAGCAATAACTGGGTACTTAACTACTTCCTGTGGCGCGACCGGAAAGGCGCCGTGGCTAACTTCCTGAGTTTTGCCGCCATGCTGGTGATGCTGCAGCTGGTGGCGCTGTTAATTTATCAGCGCAGCGTAGAAGGCGCCTGGCAGTTCCTGTCGATCTTTGTCGGTGGCGCATGGCTCAGCACTCTGCTGTGGATAAACTTTTTCCTGATGGCCAACCGAATTTTACAGCGAATTATCTTCGTCACCGGTTACTACGGCTTAGGGCAGGGACTGATGTCCATTCCACGCCTTTTCTGGGGCAACTTAATCAACTTTATGGCCAACTGGCGTGCAATTCGTCAGGTGATCCAGCATGGTGATCCGAGGCGCGTTGCCTGGGATAAAACAACCCATGACTTCCCGACAGTCAATACCCGCAACCGTGCTCTTCGTCCGCTGGGTGAAATTCTGGTCAGCCAGGGCGTTATCAGCGAAGAGCAACTGATGGAAGCGCTGCAAAACAGAGTACCTGGCCTCAAACTTGGGGGGAGCCTCGTTAATCGCGGGGTGATTACGGCCCAACAGCTAGCGAATGCTCTGGCGGAACAGGCAAGCGTGCCGATGGAAATCATCGACAGCCGTCGTTTAGATGAGGCGCTGGTTAAATCGGTGCCGGCAAATGTGGCGCTGCACTACGCGGTGCTTCCGCTACGCGAGGAGCAGGGGACGCTGATTTTTGCCAGCGAAAGTGCCATTGATCCCGTCTCTCTTGCTGCGCTGGGGCGCAAAGTTCAGCGTCCAGTAAGTTACGTTATCGTGCCGCGAGGTGAAGTTGTGGTGGGGCTACGTCGCTGGTATCTCCAGTCTGAAAACGACCCGTCGGAACTGCTCTCCAGAGCGGTCAATGCGGAAATGTTAACTTCGGATCAGGCCGAGGCTATCTGGCAGGAATATGTCTCCGGGCAAATATTGTTTGCCGAAGTGCTGATTACGGAAAGTCACCTGGATGAGGCTGTACTGAAAGCGGTACTGCTGCGCTATGAGCGCAGTGAAATGCAGTTTGGTGATTTCCTGGTGCAGGAACAAGTTGTCGACCAACACGCGGTCGATCGTGCGCTGGAACAGCAAAAAATACTCCAGCCTTCTTTAAATGGGCTGATGCATAAAGCCGGGTTGAGCAGCCTGCAAATCTCCAGCCTTGCAGGAGAAATAGCATGAAGTTCAGCCTTAAACCGTTAGCTATTTTGACATGCGGCCTGATGATCGCCGGGTATTCCCTGGCGGCCACCGAAGGTTCGAAAGAGGATCTGGGGTTAAGCGATTACCGCTACTTCAAGGTGTATCCACACATTGAGCGCGCGCAAAAGGCGCTGAAAGCCAACGATGAGCAGCGTGCCATCAGCAGCTTTCAGCACGCCCGCGAGCTGGCCCCGGATAGCGTCCGACTGACGCTCTGGCTTGCCGAAGCGTATCGCCATTTTCACCATGACGATAAAGCGGCTGCGCTGCTGAATGAGCAACTACGCAAAACGCCCGACAACGCGCAGGTCCGTCGGGCGCGGGACGCTATTCCCCTTCCTGCTAAAAATGTGACAACGCGTGAGCAACTGCTGGCGTTTAACGACGAATGTAACGCTTCTCCTTCCGTGGTATGCCGCGCCGAAGTGGGTAACTTTGCCGTTAAGCTTGGGGCGTTGGATATCGCGCTGCAGCAGTTTAACGACGATGCGTTTCGCACCTCGCCTGCGGGGCACACGTTGATTAACAACCTGACTCAGCGCGCTATTTATCTGCAGGACTGGCAAACAGCCGATCGCGGCTTTGCCCTGCAGGACCGGCTGGCGACGCTGAGTGAAGAGCAGTATCAGCAGTGGTTTGCCATCCTGCTTCATCTTGGGCGCGATCGCCGTATTCTGGATCTCCAGCAGCAGGGCGTCATGAACACGCCGGGTATGCAGCTGGCCTACGCGCAGTCCCTGGCGGAGCGCAAGAAACATCCCGAACTGGAAAATTACCTGTCCAGCCACAAGCCTGCCTTTGATACGGACAGTGAGAAACATAACTGGCGCTATCTGATGGTGACGTGGGGCGGGCTGAAGCTACCAGAGGCAACGCTGCCGGTTGTGAAGCCAAAACCGCTTTCCGCCGCTGAAATTCGTATGGCGCAGGCGCGCGTGCTTAAAGACCAGTGCGATAAAGTTATCACCATCCTGGGCGACATGTCGCCGCAGTACGATGCGCAGAGCTGGTCGCACCTCGCGGAATGCTACCAGCAAACCTCGCCGGGAATGGCGCTGTATGCCGCCCAGCAGGCTCAATCCCGCGATGCTAATCCTTACTACGCGCGGCAGGTGGCTTATCTGGCGTTTGCCGTAGAAGACTACGCGCTGGCGCAAAGTAGCCTGCGGAGCGTGCCGGTTAAAACGCTTAGCGATGAAGACATCCGTGCCGCAGCTCGCAGCGCCTGGCTGGCGAAAGACAACGCCGCGCTTGACTACTGGCGACAGGTGGCCTGGCAGCGAGCCATGCCGGAGCTGAACTTTGAGACCCCGCCGGAGCAGGATCACGCCACGCGCGGTTTTGCGCTGTTTAAAGCGGGAGATATGCCCGGCGCGCGCAGCGAGCTGGAGCAAGCGTTGCAAACCATGCCTGACTCGCCGGAAATCCTGCGACAGATGGTTTATATCAACCAGCGGCTGGATGACAAGCCTCAAACCAAACGTTACAGCGAACGCGTTGTGGATGATATCGACAACACGCTGACCCCGTCCAAAGGCTTAACCGACGCGCAGCAAAAAGAGCGCTTCGCCTTCCGCCGCGTGCACGAAGATAGCCAGCGGCGCTGGACGTTCTCCTTTGACAGTTCGCTGGGCCTGACTTCCGCCTCTAAAAATGAAGCGGGCGCAGGCGGCGGCGTCTCACGAGATAAAAGCAACCGTAGTTATGGCCAGGCTGAAGCTGAATACCGCATTGGCCAGAATCAAATTCTGGATGGCGATCAGCTTTCGGTTTATACCCGACTGTTTGGCGGCAGCGCAGGGCACAGCAATATCGCGCCTGTCTATCAGCCGATGGTGGGAATGGGCGTTCGCTGGAAGCCATTGCGTGAGCAGGTTATTTATCTGGCGGTGGAGCAGCAGCTTCCTCTCGATAAGGCGGACGATGCCCGGACGGATATGATGCTGCGAGCCAGCGCTTCGTTCCTGAACGGCGGGGAGTACAGCGATGACTGGCACCCGCTGGGTAAAGGCTGGTTTGCGCAGAACCTCTATCTGGACGCGGCGCATTTCGTGAAATACGACTATCAGCTGTACACGGCCGATTACCGCCAAAGCTGGCACCACAAGGTTTCGGCGCGACACACGATCGAACCTTACTGGCATGTGCAGTACAACAACCAGACGCGGCATTCACGCAGTATGGATAACAGGCTCGGCGGCGTAGGCGTTCGCTATAACACCTGGTTTGGCGAAACACATTATGATGCTTATCCCCACAAGGCGAGCGTGGGGCTGGAATACCAGCGGGTATTCGACGGCCGTAACCGCGATATAGATTCCAAAAACAGTCTGTTCCTTACCATAGGAGTGCGTTGGTAATGAAATTTACTCCGGCATTAACGCTGGCGGCCGTGCTGTTTTGCCCGGCGACTGCCTTTGCCATTAACGCGGTAATGTATCAGCCCCAGCTGCGTGATATGTCGATGACCGACCAGCAATGGACCACGATGCTGGCGCAGCTGAAGCAACAGGGCATTGATACTCTGGTCTTTCAGTGGAGCCGCTATGGGGACGCCTTCGCCGGCGGGGAACCGCAAAACTGGCTGGAGGGCAAGGCTCGCCTGGTAAAAAACAGCGGGCTGAAGCTGGTGCTGGGCCTGGCCGCGGACGATAAATTCTTCGAACGGCAAAATCAGCCGCTCACTGCGCTGGAAAGTTACTTTAACCTGCTGCGCGCCCAGGACGTGGCGGTTGCCACGCGCTGGACGCAGGTGCTCGGGGCTGAAAACATTGCGGGCTGGTACATCAGCAGCGAGCTGGACGACCGCCGCTGGCGAAGCCCGGATATGCAGCAGGCCGCGCTGGCATGGCTGACAAAAACCCATGAGTCTCTCGCCTCGGTGGCCGATAAACCGGTTGCCGTCAGCAGCTTCTTTGCCGGCAATATGTCGCCGGATGGCTACCAAAAATGGGTGACCACCCTGAGCCACAGCGGGGTGAAAATCTGGGTGCAGGACGGGGCCGGGACGGGCGTGTTAACGCCCGCTGCGCGAGCGCTGTACCGGCAAACGCAAAGCAGCGGTGAGGTGATCGAACTCTTCCGTCAGGATAAAAATACTGCTCACTTTAGCGCCGAGCCTGTTTCTACTGCCGAGCAGAAGCGCTTAATGTCTGTCAAACCCGCAGTGGGGCAGGACAGAGTGTATTTTTCGCTGCGTTATTTAGATGTTGCCGCTGGAATATTACAATATCGTAATGTGCCGCAGGCCAGTGTGAAAACAGAAGTGAAATAAAAATGAATGACGGCCCTGTTTTAGGGCCGTCTGGTTATTTATTTCTTAAAGACTTCGATATTAATATTTTTATGATTAGACTCGTCGCCGGTGGCGGCGATTATCACATAAAAGCAGTCGGCAGGCTTCACGTTGGACGCTTCACACTTTTGATTTACCTCTTTGGATAAATCCTTGTGTCCGACGGTCGGGGTCCCGTCTTGTTCCAGGGAAAGATCGCCAACTTTTGTATAACCAGATGATTCTTCATGAGTAATTTGTTTTGCCGCAAAAACAGGTGATGAAACTAACAGCGTTAAAGCCAGTGCGGGTAGCATATATTTCATCTTTGTCATCCTCTGAATGTTTCATTGAAATGGTTAACTGTTTTTCCTCATTAACGCATTAAAGAATTAGCACAGTTTTAAAGAAAATCAATTTCTTCACCATAGATTCAGAATGAGTTAGCGGGAAGGACTGAACATATTCCTTCCCACGACGCACGGCCCAGCGAATTAAGATTTAAAGCCTGCGGCGGTCATCAGCAGGCGAAATCCCATCCCCACTGCGGCCAGCGCAAATACGCTGACGCTCCATAGAATAACCATCCACATGACACGTTTAGCGGTCTCTTTCATCAATGGTAGCCCTCGCCAGGCTGCACCTTCCCTCGGAATACGTAATAGCTCCAGAAGGTGTAAACCAGGATTATCGGAATAATAAACAGCGCGCCAACCAGCATAAAGCCCTGGCTTTGCGGTGGCGCAGCGGCCTGCCACAGCGTGATGTCCGGCGGAATGATGTTTGGCCAGATGCTGATGCCCAGCCCGCTAAAGCCCAGAAAAACCAGCCCCAGCGTCAGCACAAACGGTGTGGCGTGCAGGCTGTCGGTTGCCCGCACGCTGCGCCAGAGCCACAGGCTGAAGAGCACGACAAGCAGCGGGACCGGCAGCAGGAACAGCAGATTTGGCAGGGAGAACCAACGCTCTGCAATATTCGCGTGGCGAAGCGGCGTCCAGAGGCTGATCGCCGCTATCACGGCCAAAAGCGCCAGCAGCAATGCTGGGGTCAGGCTCCGCATTCTTCTTTGCAGCGGATCTTCGCTTTTCATCACCAGCCAGGTGGCACCCAGTAAAGCGTAGGCTATGACCAGACCCAGGCCGCAGAACAGGTTGAACGGCGTCAACCAGTCAAGCTGGCTACCGGCAAAATGCCGCCCGCTGACTGAAAAGCCTGAGATAACGGCGCCGACGGCGATACCCTGGCAAAAAGTCGCCAGAATCGATCCCCCCAGGAACGCTTTGTCCCAGAAGGGGCGATGCGCCGGCGTGGCCTTAAAGCGGAACTCGAAGGCGACGCCGCGAAAAATCAGCCCCACCAGCATCAGCGTGAGCGGAATAGTCAGGGCATCGACGATAACCGCATACGCCAGCGGGAAGGCACCAAACAGGGCAGCCCCGCCCAGCACCAGCCAGGTTTCGTTCCCATCCCAGACCGGTGCCACGCTGTTGACCATCACATCGCGGTCTTCAGCGTCGCGAATAAACGGAAACAGAATACCAATCCCCAGATCGAAACCGTCCATCACGATATACATCAGGGTGGAGAAGACGATAATCACAAACCAAATAACAGATAAATCGATGCCCATTAGCGCGTCTCCTCAAGTGATTCAGCGACCGCGGACAGCGGGCGGGATGGGGTGCCTTGTGCCGGATGGTCGTCGAACGGCTGCGGGCCTTTTTTGATGAGCCGAATCATGTAGCCGTAGCCGACGCCAAACACCGACATGTACACCACAAAGAAAGCGGCCAGGCTGAGGCTCATTTGCAGCGTACCGTGGGCAGACACGGCATCTTTGGTGCGCAGCAGGCCATAAACGACCCAGGGCTGGCGGCCAACCTCCGTCGTAATCCACCCGGCGAGAATGGCAATCAGCCCCGAGGGCCCCATCCACAGCGCAAAGTGCAGGAACGGGCGGCTCTCAAACAGCCGGTCGCGGTAGCGAAGCCACAGGCTGGCGACGCCGAGCAGGATCATCAGCATGCCTAAGCCCGCCATCACGCGGAACGACCAAAAGACAATCGGCGAGTTAGGGCGGTCCTCTTTCGGGAACTCTTTCAGGGCAGGCACCTGTTTTTCCAGACTGTGGGTGAGGATCAGGCTGCCGAGCGCCGGGATTTCCAGGCCAAAGCGAGTGCGCTCCTGGTCCATATCCGGCAGTCCGAACAGCAGCAGCGGCGTCGGCTCGCCGGGACGGTTTTCCCAGTGTCCCTCAATGGCGGCGATTTTAGCCGGTTGATGCTGGAGCGTATTCAGGCCGTGCATGTCGCCGATCATTGCCTGAAGGGGGGCGACAATCACCGCCATCCACAGGGCCATTGAAAACATGGTGCGAATGGCTGGCGTGTTATTGCCGCGCAGCAGGTGCCAGGCGGCGGAGGCCCCAACAAAGAAGGCGCTGCTGAGGAACGCCGCCACGGACATATGCAGCAGGCGATAAGGGAATGAGGGGTTAAAGACCACCGCCAGCCAGTCCACCGGGACGACCTGTCCGTTGTGGATCTCAAAGCCCTGAGGGGTTTGCATCCAGCTGTTTGAGGCGAGGATCCAGAAAGTGGAAATGATTGTCCCGAGCGCCACCATGCAGGTGGCGAAGAAGTGCAGACCCGGGCCAACGCGGTTCCAGCCGAACAGCATCACGCCCAGAAAACCGGCTTCAAGGAAGAAAGCGGTCAGCACTTCGTAGGTCAGCAGCGGGCCGGTGATGCTGCCGGCAAACTGCGAGAACCCGCTCCAGTTGGTGCCGAACTGGTAGGCCATGACCAGCCCGGAGACCACGCCCATGCCAAAGTTGACGGCAAAAATCTTCGACCAGAAGTGGTACAGCGAGCGGTAAACCGGGTTTTTAGACTTAAGCCAGAGCCCCTCAAGTACCGCGAGGTAGCTGGCAAGCCCGATGGTGATGGCCGGGAAAATAATGTGGAAGGAGACAGTGAAAGCAAACTGGATCCTCGCCAGGTGAAAAGCGTCTAAACCGAACATGCAGAACTCCGCATAGCAAATTATTCGGCTCGATTGTAGGCCGCGCCACGTCTGGGATGTAGAAACAGAGGGGCACGAAAAAGGGATAACAGTTTGACTGAGAACTAATTCGAAACTTTCCAGTCTATATCGCGAATGCTCTTTTAGGGGAACAAGATGCTGTCATCGAAGTTTGGCGTATTTTTACTGATTGGACTCTGCCTGGCATCCCAGGCTTTTGCCCTGGATCTTTTGTCCCCCGCCAAAAGAGAGATCGCCATGCAGCTGGTGTCCAGCGCGGAAAACTCCTCGCTGGACTGGCGAAAACAGTATGCCTATATAGAAGATATCGACGACGATCGCGGCTATACCGCTGGTCTGATCGGTTTTACTTCCGCCAATGGTGATATGCTCGACGTTGTGGAGCGCTACACGTCAAAGCGGGCGGCCAACCCGCTTGCGAAGTATCTGCCAGCCTTAAAAAGGCTCGCGGAAGAAGAAAGCAGCGCCCATACCGGACTTGATCCTGATTTTGTCCGCGCATGGAAAAGTGCCGCCAGCGATCCCGCCTTCAGGGCCGCGCAGGATGAAATTCTGACGGAGCAGTATCTGGAGCCCGCCGTCGAGCAAGCGAAAGAAGACGGGCTGAGCACGCTCGGGCAGTTTATCTACTATGATGCGCTGGTGATGCATGGGCCGGGTGATCAACGGGAGGCGTTCGGTGGCATACGCGCGGCGGCAAGTAATGTTGCTCAAACACCCGCACAGGGTGGCAGCGAGCAGGCCTGGTTGAACGCGTTTTTAGATGCACGGGTGACGATTATGCGGGAGGAAAAAGCCCATGAAGAAACGTCGCGAATTGAGCTTGAACAGCGCCGCTTTCTCAGGGAACGGAATTACAGCCTGTCGCCCCCGCTGCGCTGGCGCACCAACGACGAAGACTTTGTGATTGAGCATTGAGAAGATAAAACCCGCGAAGTGGGCAGCGGGTTTTATCGTTTAGGCTTCCAGCAGCGCCATCAACCTCTCCTGCACGCTGGTGCAGCCGGCCAGTACCAGATTACCTTGCAACAGGCCGCCGTTGGCGAGAAATGCAGTGCTGCTGCCGCCCGCCTCGGTGATCAGCAGCAGCCCGGCCAGCGCGTCCCAGCTGTTCATATGCTCCTCGTAGTAGGCGTGGACCTGGCCCGCGGCAACGTGCGCCAGCATCAGCGCGCCTGCGCCAAAACGCCGGTACTCCATGCCGTCGTTCAGCACATCTTCTATAGTGCGCGCATAAAGTGGAACCGGCGCGCGGCTGGAACGGCCCAGGCCGATGACCACGCCTTCCGGGGACGGATCGTGAAGCTTGAGCGGTTTACCGTTCAGGAATGCGCCCGCGCCGTGGCGGGCAAAAAAGAACTCATCTCGGTCGGGGGCGTAGATAATCCCCAGCTCAATCACGTTCTGCCTGACGTAAGCGAGGGAGACGCACCAATAGTCCATGCCAAGAATAAAGTTAGTGGTGCCATCAACCGGATCGAGCACCCAGACGCCGCGTTCACCTTCCTCCAGGCCGCTTTCTTCCCCCAGAAAGCCGTCCTGCGGGCAATGCGTCCGCAGCCAGCTTTTAATCTCTTGCTCAACCAGAATGTCCGCCTGTGAGACGAAATCCTGGCGACCTTTTTTTTCCACGCTTAAGCCTGCATCGCGCAGCGCCTGGGCGCGGGCGCCGGCTTCGCGGATTAACGTGCATAACGCCTGTAGCTGTTGTTCGGTCATGTTTTGCTCTTAAGTAAGGGAGATTGACGTGTGTCGGTGAATCAGGTTGACCTTCACCCAACTGGTGCGTGAAGGCTGTGCAGGCGTTCGGGCGCGCTCCAGCAGGTGAGCCAGCGCCAGCCGGGAGATTTCCGCCACATCCTGGTTGAGGGTGGTGAGTCGGTAGCTGTACTGCGCCGTTTGTGGCGTGTTGTCGAAGCCGATCAGCTGAAAATCCTGTGGCGCATATTTGCCGCGCTGGCGCATCCCGTCGAGAAAGCCACATGCCAGCTGAGCGTTGGCGCAGAAAATACCGTCGGGGATCTGCGTTACAGCCGCTGCAGCCTGCCAGCCGCCTTCATAGCCTTCCTCTTCACAAAGCAGCGAAGCAAGGTTTTGCTCAACTACACCACGTTCGATCAGCGCCTGGCGGAACGCTTCGCCGCGCATTCTGCCGGCCCAGGTAGAAGAGTGATTATTGAGCCAGCCAAAATGTTTGCACCCGCTGTTGACCAGCTGTTCGGCGGCCAGCACCGCCCCGGCTGCGTTATCCGAACAGACGTAATCCACGCCGGGAATGTCGGGCTGGCGGTTGATGCCAACCACCGGAATATGCTGCTGCACGCACTCGTTCACCAGCGCTTCGGGAGGCTTGCCGGAGGTGACGATGACGCCGGAGACGCGAAACTGAGTGAAGTGGCGCAGCGTTTCCGCCAGCTCCTGCTCAGAGCGGATCTCTGTCACCAGAGCCTGAAAGCCGTTGCGCTGAATTTCGCCTAGAAGGCCGTCAAGCAGGCTGCTGCGAAACGGATCGTTGATGCGCGACACGATGACGCCAATCAGATGGCTGCGGCGGCGGTTAAGGCCCTGGGCAAGAAAATTGACCTGATAACCAAGCTCTTCGGCTACCTGCAGCACGCGTTCCCGTGTGGCAGGGGAAATACTGCCGTTGTTGCTCAGCGCCCGGGAAACCACGGCGCGCGAAACGCCCGCCCGGCGGGCCACATCTTCGGCGGTCACGCTTTGTTTATGCATCGACGAACTCAAGGCAAATAATCCTCAGTGTAAAACCGCTGCTGATGGAAGTCGTACTGCAGCCCGTCCTGGCTGACGAACAGCCCGGCGTGGGGGCGGCAGGCCAGCTTTAGCGCGGGCAAAATGGCATCGTTACAGTGATACAACCCCAGCGACGGCAACCCCAGCGATGTAAACAGTTTCAGGCAGTCGGGGAAGTCGCCGTGAGAGGAGTCTTCCGCCAGTTCAGACAGCGAGGCGCACTCCTGAAACGCCAGGTCCACGCCGGCCATCAGCGCGATGGAAGCTTCGGTGGGCCGCCCGTCGCCGCTATAGAACAAAGCATATTCCCGGATATCCACGCGCAGCGCCAGGTTGGCCATTTCATGGCGGGTTGGGGCGGTGCGAATCCGCCAGTGATGCCAGTGAAAATCAGCTTCGCTGTCGCGCCATTCGATGGGGAAACAGAGCGAAGGTTCTGGCCAGTTGGCGAGCGAGGCCAGCTGCATCAACACTTCGCGCTGTGCCGGCTGGCTGTAGATCTCCAGCGGCTTTTGGCGGGCACAACTCTTCCAGTGATTGAGCAGCGCCGTTAACCCGGTGCAGTGGTCGGGATGCACGTGGGTGAAAAACAGCACGTCGATGTCGTTGATGCCGCCGCCGCGCTGCCACAGCGCACGAGGAATGGTGGGGCCGCAGTCGACAAGCCATTGCCGGTTTTCGTCATCAACAATCCGCAGCGCGGAAGTATTTTGCCAGCGGGAGAAAGCGCTGCCGCAGCCAAGCACGTCGATTTTCATTGCCCCTCGCTAAAAATTTATCGCGGTTAATTAAAGTGTCACAAAGACACGCCACAGTAGGCTCACATCATCTCTGAGCGGCGTTTCATTTTTTTTACAGCGAAATGAACACGTGTTCATTCAGAGCAAAAAAGACGTAAACAAACATGTCGGATACCGTTATGAGCTACCTGGAAATGGCGCACCTGCAAATTAGTTACGGCGAAAAGGTGGTGCTAAAAGAAATTAATCTTGCCGTGAAGAAAGGCGAGATGATTGCATTGCTGGGCCCGTCCGGCTGCGGGAAAACAACGTTATTGAACGCGTTGTGTGGGTTTATTCCTGTTAAGCAGGGCCACATTGTTGTGGCCGGGAATAATATTACCCAAAGCCCGCCGGAGCAGCGAAATATCACCATGGTATTTCAAAGCTATGCGCTGTGGCCGCATTTAACGGTGGAACAAAATATTGGTTATGGCCTGAAGCTACGCAAGTGGCGGCGGGACGCGATTCAGGCCAGAGTGCTTGAGCTATTACAGATGGTGAATCTGACCGGCCTTGCCGGGGCTAAAATTACCGAACTTTCCGGCGGGCAGCGGCAGCGCGTGGCCCTGGCGCGCGCGCTGGCCATTGAGCCAGACGTACTGGTGCTGGATGAGCCGCTGTCGAATCTGGATGCCAAAGTCCGGCTGAACGTGCGCCACGAAATCAAGCAACTGCAGAAAAAGCTGGGTTTCACCTCGGTGATCGTCACCCACGACCAGCAGGAAGCGCTGGTGATGGCCGACCGCATTGTGGTGCTGAATAATGCCCAAATCGAGCAAATCGGCACCCCGGAAGAGATTTATCAAAAGCCCGCCACGCCCTTTGTGGCTGATTTTATGGGAGCCGATAACCGTATTACGGCGGAAGAAATAAATACCCTGGGCCTGGCCTCGATAAATAATAGCGGTGACCAGGAAATCTATTTCAGAAGTTCGGATGCAGCGCTTTCATCATTAAATAAATCTTTCCCGGAGGGTGGATTAACGCTTGAAGGGGTGGTTGAGCAAAATGCTTTTATTGGCCACAACTATCGTTACGCCATTCGCTATCGGCAGCGTCTTTTCCATGCCGACTCCGTTGATAATTTGCCGTTGAATACAAAAGTCAGGCTGCATGTGCCTGAGTCAGCCCTGCATATTTTTAGTTCGTCCCACACAGCTTGAACCAGTCTATTTTTCTGAGGGGTAATTATGTTTACTAAAACCAGACTTGCCGCCGTCACGGCGCTGTTTTTAAGTTATGGCGTACAGGCGGAAACCGTTTTAAACGTGGCCACCGCCGGTGACCAGAATATGGTGGATTACGTCAAAACCTGGCTGGGGCCAAAGTTTGAGGCCGCGCATCCGGGGGTGAAAGTGCGCGTGGTCGGCACCGGACCGGGGGACGCAGGCTCGAATAAAATCATCGAAAAACTGAGTGCTCAGCAGCAGAGCGGGGCCAAAACCTGGGATATCGACGTGGCGGTGGTTCACCAGAAAGTGGGCGGCGAACTGGTGGAAAAAGGGCTGCTGGAAAAATACCGACAGCACATCAAAACGGGCGAAATGGTCTCCGCGGATAACGCGAAAAATGCGCTGGGCGTGAACGTGGACGGCTATGTGATGCCGATGTTCCTGAGCCAGACGGCTATCGCCTGGAACAGTGAAACCATGACAGCGCCGCCGACCTCTTATGACGAGCTGGTTGAGTGGGCGGCGAAACACCCGCAGGCGTTCGGCTACAACGGCATTAAAAACGGCATGTCCGGCGTCAGTTTTGTCGTTGGCTGGATCTACGCCTACGGCACCGACGCCCAGCGTTTATCCGCCTTGCCTTACGATAAGAGCGTAGAGAAAAACTGGTCGCAGGCTTTTGAGAAGCTGAAAGCGTTTAATAAGAACGTGACCTTTACGCCGGGCAACGCCGGTACGCTGGATATGCTGACCCGTGGGGAAATCGCCATGGGACCGGTCTGGGTGGATATGTTCTACACCTGGAAAGATCAGGGCAAGCTGCCGCCGTCCATCAAGCTCGCTTTGCTTTCACCGGGCATGCCGGGGCAGCCGATGTACTACGTCACGCCGGCCAAAGCGGCACAGCCTGAACTGGCGCGCGAGTTCATTGCGCTGGCAACCAGCCCGGAAGTGCAGGCCGACGGGATCGTGAAGCAGTTCAACTGGTATCCGGGCATTGACGCTAAGTACGTTAAACCGAAGCTGGATGACGCAACCTGGAGCAAACTGTTTGCCGAGATTTCCCCGAAAGCGCTCGCCGATTACGGCAAAAGCTTCCCGATAGCGCCTTACTTTGACGACATCAAAGAAGGGTACGAAAGCCAGGTGTCTAACTAATCCTTTCCCGGCGCCCGGTTCAGGTCGGGCGCCACGCTCAAGTTCAAAGGTTTGCTATGCGCGTTTCGTTAAACTATCTGCTGCTGGTGAGCCCCGCCGCGCTGATGATTGTGGTGCTGTTTCTGTACCCGCTGGGATTTTCTCTGGTGGCTGCCTTTACTTCGGACGCCGGGGCGCTGACGTTACAGCACTTTGCCAAAGTCCTGGCGCTGTACTCCAACGATATCCTGTTCACGGTGTTTATCGTGCTGGTGTCGGTTGCGCTGCTGGCCACGTTATCGATAACGATCTCGGCGGTGATCGCGCTTTCTGCCTGCCGCCCTGTTATTCGGTTGCTGGGCATGCTTTACCGCCTGCCGCTGTTTATTCCGTTTATCGTTGCCGCGCAGATGATGCGCACGTTTCTGGCTAAAAACGGCCTGATGAATAACCTGCTGGTTGCCAGCGATTTGGTGCAGCCGCTGGACACGATCTCCTGGCTCGGCTGGAAAGGGATCATCATTACCTTTGTCTGGAAGCAGCTGGCGTTTGCCACCTTACTGATTTGTGGGGCGATGGCGGCACTGGAGCCTTCGCAGGTGCTGGCTGCCAGAAACCTGGGGGGTTCGCGAGTTCGCATTCTGTTCGACATTATTTTACCGCAGGTGTTACCGGCTATTGGCGTCGCGCTGGTGCTTTCCACGGTGACCATGATGTCCGTGCTGTCCGTGCCGCTGATGATTGGCACCGGAACGCCAACGATGCTGACCGTCGACATGGCATTCCGCGTTAACTCCTACAGCGATTATGCGGTGGCTAACGCGCTGGGCGTGATCTCCCTGCTGATTTGCGGGGCGCTGTCATGGTTTTATCTGCGCCACAGCCTGCGCCAGAAAGGAGGGGAAGCATGAGCCTGATAAAAGGCCGATTCGGCCTGCCGCTGCAGGTACTGCTGCTGGCCTTTATGCTGTTTGCGATGTTCGGCCCGTTGCTGAACCTGCTGATCTGGACGGTGGCGGAAAGCTGGTTTTATCCGCATACCTTGCCGAGCCAGTGGGGATTAAAGTACTGGTATCAGGTGTTTAGCCCGTACAGCGATGTTTCCGGCTCGCTGCTGACCAGCGTGTTTATTGCCGTGCTGTCGGTGCTGGTTTGCCTGCTGATTTCCGTTCCCGCCGGCTACGCGCTTTCCCGGCGCGCGATGCCGTTCCGGGTGGTGTTTATGCTGCTGTTTTTGATCCCTCAGGCGTTTCCAAACCTGACGGTGTATATGAACATCGCGCGGCTTTTCTATCAGTGGGGGCTGAACGGCACGGTAGCTGGCGTGGTGCTGGTGCACAGCGTACATGGCCTGATGTATTCAGTCTGGATTTGCGTAGCCGCGTTTTCGGCTGTTGACCCGCTGCAGGCGCGGGCGTCCCGTAATTTAGGGGCAGGGCCGCTGTTTACCTTCTGGCACATTGTGCTGCCTCAAGCTTTACCGGGGATCATGGCCGCCGGGATTTTCGTGTTCCTGGAATCGCTGGATGAGTTTACCGGCACCTTTTTCGTCGGCGCGCCGGATATCACCACGCTGCCGCTGCTGCTTTACAACGCCAGCATGTCCGGGAATTACCAGGTATCGTCGATTACCGCGCTGATTTTGCTGGTACCGTCGCTGCTGTTTATGCTGGTCATCCATAAGTTTATGCGGCCTGAGATGCTGTCGAAGCTGGGCAAGTGATACAGGCATTGGCTATACAATACAGATAATTCCGGGCGGATAATGTTTTAGATTATCCGCCTGAGGGGAGTGAAAGCCCGTTATCCGTTTGTTTTCGAGGTGTCCATGAAGAAGCGATATGCTCTCGCCGCAATTCCGGTTTTATTGACGACCTTTAGCAGCCTGGCTTCCTCGGAAGCGGCCTGGCAGCAGTTGGACAAAGACGTGCAAAAAAGCTGTCTCGCCATCAGCGCCCTGCAGGAGAAAAAGATAGAAGGGAAGCGCACTGACTTCAGCGACGAGGTCGGTTACTCGGCGGTGGTGATTTCAGGCAACTACAAATTTAAGAACAGCCAGCCGGTGCCTGGCAAAGAACTGTGTCTTTATAACCGCAAAACGAAAAAGGCCAGTCTGGAACAGATGCAGTAGCATTTTTGCACGGTTAAAGAATATATCCCTGCAAAGACAATCTCTTTGAACGACAGACAGTTATCCCTCAGCCGGGACGCTGCCTGTTTTATCTGGCGCAAAACTGCCATTTCCCCGTCACGTTTCTGCCATAAACCCCTCCCATACTGACTGACTTCTTACCCCTGACAGGTTTGCAGACAATGGCAAAACGTCCCTGGCTTCCGTGGCTGATCCTCACGCCATCTTTGATCTTTTTACTGCTCTTTACCTGGTTCCCGCTGATCCGCTCGGTGTACGACAGCCTGTTTGATACGCGTCTGGCGGGCGAGGCCGGCGCGTATGTGGGCGCAGGTAACTATGTTCGCCTTTTTGCCGACGCGGTTTTCTGGAAATCGCTGGTGAATAATCTGTTCTATATTGTGCTGACCGTGATCCCCGGCGTGGCGCTCGCGCTGCTGCTGGCGGTTGCGCTGTGGGAAAATCATCGCGTTAACCGCTGGCTGCGGACGGCATTTTTCTTCCCGATGATCATTCCCATGGTCAGTGCTGCGGCGCTGTGGTTGTTCATTTTTATGCCGGGCATGGGGATGCTGGATTACTACCTGGCGAAGCTGTTCGGGCCGATGAATAACAACTGGCTCGGCCGCAGCAACAGCGCGCTGTACGCCCTGGCGCTGATTGGTGTCTGGAAGTTCGCGGGCTATTACATGCTGTTCTTCCTCGCCGGCTTACAAAGCCTGCCAGCCTCGGCGCGAGAAGCGGCGATCATGGAAGGGGCAACCTCCACGCAGGTATTCTTCAAAGTCACTTTACCGCTGCTTCGCCCGACGCTGAGCTTTGTGGTAACCACGGCGCTTATCTACTCGATTACGCAGATTGACCACGTGGCGGTGATGACGCGCGGCGGGCCGGATAACGCCACCACCGTGCTGCTGTACTACATCCAGAGTCTCGCCTGGGACACCCATGATTTAGGCAAAGCTTCTGCCGCCACCTTCCTGACGCTGGCCGGGCTGTTTGTCTTCTCGTTCGTTAACCTCAAACTGCTGGAAAGGGGCGCCCACCATGAGCGTTGAGTTTTCTGGGTCCGTTGTCAACGCGCGTAGCGTACCGCAGCCGCTGTGGTTGCGCCTGCGAAAATCAAAGGGCGTGACGCTCACCGTGCTGATGTGCTGCCTGGCGCTGCTGTGGGTTAGTCCGTTTATCTGGATGCTTTCATCGGCTTTTAGCGCCAGCACCTTCGGGGAAGGCATGGCCTCAATATTGCCGCGTTTTCCGCTCACGCTGAATAACTTCCGTGATGCGTGGCAGAGCGCCGACTGGCTCAGTTTGTACGCCAATACCCTGATTTTCAGCTTCGGTACTTTCTTCGTGCAGCTCATCACCATCACCACCGCCGGGTACGTTTTTGCCTGCCATGAGTTTCGCGGCAAACAGACGCTGTTCCTGCTGTTTCTGGTGCAGCTGATGATCATGCCCGTCGTGATGATGGTGCCGAACATGATGACGCTCAAAGCGCTGGGCCTGCTCAATACGCTGACCGGCGTGATGATGCCGTATTTCACCTCCGCGTTCGGCGTGTTCCTGATGCGTCAGGCGTTTCTCGCCATCCCGAAAGAGCTGGAGGAGGCCGCGCTCATGGAGGGCTGCCGCTGGTGGCAGGTGCTTTACCGCGTGCTGCTGCCGATGTGTTGGCCGTCGGTGCTGGCTTTCGCCACCGTGAGTATTACCTACCACTGGAACGAGTACCTCTGGCCGCTAATGATGCTCAATGACCCGGACAAGCAGGTGCTGACGGTCGGGCTCGTTTCGTTTGCTATGGGCGCCGAATCCGGCGGCCAGTGGGGCACCATCAGCGCCGGGACCATTATGGTTTGCCTGCCGCTGATGCTCGCCTTTATCGCCTTCCAGAAGCAGTTTCTGCGAAGTTTTGGTTTTTCAGGTATCAAGTAAGGAGTTGAGTGATGTTATTGGCCCATATTTCCGACACCCATTTCCGCAGTCAGAACCAGAAACTGTACGGCTTTATCGACATCAACGCGGGCAATGCCGACGTGGCCTCGCAGCTGAACGCGCTGCGTGAGCGCCCGGATGCGGTCATCGTCAGCGGGGATATCGTCAACTGCGGGCGCCCTTCAGAGTACGAGGTCGCGCGCCAGGTGCTCGGCACCATCAAGTCGCCGCTTTATTTGATCCCCGGCAACCACGACGATAAATCGCATTTTCTGGAATACCTGCGCCCGCTTTGCCCGCCGTTGGGGAACGACCCGGAAAACATCCGCTATGCGGTGGACGACTTCGCTACCCGGCTGCTGTTTATCGACTCCAGCCTCGCCGGGCACTCTAAGGGCTGGTTGACCGACAATACCGTGTCCTGGCTTGAAGCGCAGTTAACCACGAGCGGCGACAAGCCCACGGCGGTCTTTATGCACCATCCGCCGCTGCCGCTGGGCAACGCGCAAATGGACAAAATCGCCTGCGAAAACGGGCACCTGCTGCTTGATTTGGTCGCCCGTTTCCCGGCGCTGGTGCGTATTTTCTGCGGCCACAACCACAGCCTGACGATGACCCAATACCGCCAGGCAACGATAGCGACGATTCCCGGCACGGTTCACCAGGTTCCGTATCACTTTGAGGACAGCCGCCCGTATTACGATCTGTCGCCGCCGTCTTGCCTGATGCACCGCCAGGTGGGCGACCAGTGGGTCAGCTATCAGCATTCTCTGGCGCATTATGCTGGCCCGTGGCTGTATGACGCGGCGATCAGTTGCCCGACGGATGAGTATTAATCGCTATGTTAAGACTGAATCAGGTAAGCAAGCAGTTTGAAGGCAAAGCGGCGCTGAACGCGCTGTCGCTCAGCATCGACGAAGGCGAGTTTGTGGTTCTGGTCGGCCCGTCCGGCTGCGGCAAAAGTACGCTGTTGCGGATGCTGGCGGGGCTGGAAGAGGTTAGCGGCGGCGAGATTTGGCTCGGCGGCGAGAACATTACTGCGATGTCGCCGCGTGAGCGCAACTTCGCGATGATCTTCCAGAACTATGCGCTGTTTCCGCACCTGACGGTACGGGACAACATCACCTTTGGCATGAAGATCCGTAAAGAAGATAAAGCCAGCTGGCAGCCGCGCCTCGAGCAGGTGGTCACGATGCTGCAGCTGGGTGAAATGCTCGACCGTAAACCGGCCAAGCTGTCCGGTGGGCAGCGTCAGCGTGTGGCAATGGCGAGAGCCATTGTGCGCAATCCGCGTCTGTTCCTGATGGATGAACCGCTCTCTAACCTGGATGCCCGCCTGCGCACCGAGGTGCGCGACAGCATCATGGCGCTGCATCATCAGCTTAAAACCACCACCATCTACGTCACCCACGATCAGACGGAAGCCATGTCGATGGCGGATCGCATAGTGGTGATGAACGGCGGCGTGGTGCAGCAGGTGGGCGAGCCGGAGCACCTTTATGCCCATCCAGCCAACCTGTTTGTTGCCGGTTTTATTGGCTCCCCGGCCATGAATTTGGTTTCTCTGCCTTGTGAAAACGGCCGCGTTTTGCCCGCCACGATGAATTTGCCTCTGCCGCCTGCTGCGGAAAAAGCGCAAAGCGTCTGGTTCGGGATCCGCCCCGAGCACCTCACCGACAGGCCAGAAAACGGGCACCTGACGCTAACGGCGACGGTGCTGCAACGAGAACTGATGGGCGCAGATTATCTGCTCCATGTCAGTACCCCCCTGGGAACGTTACGCTACACCCGTCGCCACCGCGGCGAGGTACCAGAAAAAGGCGATACGCTTACCCTCGGTTTTTCTTCATCGGATATACACCTTTTCCACACAGACCTTCACCACAACTTACACCAGGAGATTGACCATGTTTAACCCCCTGATGCATAAATGGCGGGCGCTTGCCGTTTGCTGTTCGCTGGCCGTGAGCGGCGCAGCGCTGGCAAAAGAGAAAATTGATTTTATGTTCCCGGCGCCGGTCGACGGCAAGCTGACAATGGAGATGACCCGCGTCATCAAGGCGTTTAACGATTCGCAGCAGGACGTCGAAGTCCGCGGTATTTTTACCGGCAGCTACGACACCACCAAAATTAAAGCGGAATCCGCCCAGAAAGCCGGGCAGCCGCCGGCGCTGGTCATTATGTCGGCCAACTTCACCACCGACCTTGCGCTAAAAGACGAAATCCTGCCGATGGACGAGCTGTTTAAATACGGCAACCGCAAGGCGGGCGATTTCCTGATGAACGATTTCTGGCCAGCAATGCACAAGAATGCCCAGGTAATGGGCGTGACGTACGCGATTCCGTTCCATAACTCCACGCCAATCCTGTACTACAACAAAACCATGTTCGATCAGGCAGGCATCAAGCAGCCGCCGCAGACCTGGGCCGAAATGCTGGCCGATGCGAAGAAGCTGACCGACGCCAGCAAAGGGCGGTGGGGCATCATGCTGCCGTCCACCAACGACGATTACGGCGGCTGGATCTTCTCCTCGCTGGTTCGAGCCAATGGCGGTAACTACTTCAACGAAAACTATCCGGGCGAAGTGTATTACGACTCGCCGACCACCATTGGCGCGCTGCGCTTCTGGCAGAACATGGTTTACCGCGACAAAGTGATGCCGTCCGGCGTGCTTAACTCCAAGCAGATCAGCGCTGCGTTCTTCAGCGGTAAACTGGGCATGGCGATGCTGAGCACCGGCGCGCTGGGCTTTATGCGCGAAAACAGCAAAGATTTTGATATGGAAGTGGCGATGATGCCCGCCAAAGAACAGCGGGCGGTGCCTATCGGCGGCGCGAGCCTGGTCAGCTTCAAGGGCATTTCCGACGCGCAGAAAAAGGCGGCTTATCAGTTCCTGACGTATCTGGTTAGCCCGCAGGTTAACGGCGCGTGGAGCCGTTTCACCGGGTATTTCTCCCCGCTGAAGGCCTCCTACGACACGCCGGAAATGAAAGAATACCTGCAGAAAGATCCGCGGGCGCAAATCGCGCTGGATCAGCTGAAATATGCCCATCCCTGGTATTCGACTTATGAAACGGTTGCCGTTCGTCAGGCGATGGAAAACCAGTTGGCGGCGGTGGTGAACGATCAAAAGGTGACCCCGGAAGCGGCAGCGAAATCTGCCCAGCAAACGGCGGACAGCCTGATGAAGCCGTATGTTGAGAAAACCGCGCTGGCCGATGTGAAGTAAAATCCCCACGTTTACCTTTTCACGGGCGGTTTTACCGCCCGCTATCTTCGTGTTAAAAACTCACTTTCTGACTATAACAGTTGTACAAAACAGCGTATTTTTAGCGCTGTGATATAGACAGGGAGCAGCGCATGAAAAAGTACCAGCAGCTGGCACAGCAGATCCTCGACCAGATTGCCCTCGGCGTCTGGCAGCCGGGGGATCGTTTGCCGTCGCTGCGCGAGCAGGTCGGCCACAGTGGCATGAGCTTTATGACCGTCGGCCACGCCTATCAGATGCTGGAAAGCCAGGGGGCGATTGTGGCCAGGCCGCAGTCCGGCTACTACGTTGCGCCCCGACCGGTGGCACGCACCGCGCCGCCTGCGGTGCAGGTCACTCGCGCGGAAACCGTCGATATCAATACCTATATTTTTGATGTGCTGCAGGCAAGCACGGATGCTTCCGTGGTGCCGTTTGGCTCTGCGTTCCCGGATCCTCGCCTGTTTCCGCTCCAGTCGCTCCACCGTTCAATGGCGGCGGTCAGCAAAACGGCGACCGCCATCAGCGTGATTGAAAGCCTGCCGCCGGGCAACGAAGCGCTGCGCCACGCCATCGCCCAGCGCTACGCCCAGCAGGGGATGCATGTTTCACCGGACGAAATTGTTATCACCGCCGGCGCGCTTGAGGCGCTCAACCTCAGTCTGCAGGCGGTGACCGAGCCGGGTGACTGGGTAATTGTCGAAAACCCTTGCTTCTACGGCGCGCTGCAGGCGCTGGAGCGTCTGAGGCTGAAAGCGCTCTCGGTCGCCACTGACCCGGTAAGCGGGATCGATCTCGATGCCCTGGCGCAGGCTCTGGCCGAATACCCGGTCAAAGCCTGTTGGCTAATGACCAACAGCCAGAACCCGCTGGGCGTGACGCTGCCGCCGGAAAAAAAAGCGCGGCTGGTGCAACTGTTGCGGGCACATAACGTCACGCTGATTGAGGATGACGTGTACAGCGAGCTTTATTACGGGCGGGAAAGGCCGCTGCCTGCCCGGGCGTATGATGCCCACGATATGACTCTGCATTGCTCCTCGTTTTCAAAATGCCTGGTGGCCGGATTTCGCATCGGCTGGGTCGCCGCCGGGAAGCACGCCCGCCGCATTCAGCAGTTGCAGCTGATGAGCACCTTGTCCACCAGTTCGCCGATGCAGCTGGCGCTGGTCGATTTTCTGGCTACCCGCCGCTATGACACACACCTGCGCCGCCTCCGGCGGCAGCTGGCAGAACGCAAGCAGCAGGCCTGGCAAACGCTAAGTGAGCTTTTCCCTCCTGAAGTCAAAATCCACCGCAGCGAAAGCGGCTATTTCCTGTGGATTGAACTGCCGGAGGGGCTGGATACCAGCCTGCTTAACGAGCGGGCGCTGGCGCATAAGATAAGCATCGCCCCGGGGAAAATGTTCACCACCGGCAGGGCATGGGATAACTATTTCCGCTTCAACGCCTCGTGGAACTGGGGCGAAAGAGAGCGCCAGGCCGTGGTGACGTTGTCACGTTTAATCAAGGAATTGATTGAGGAACACCATGTACAAGACTGAACGATTGCTGCTGAGAGCGTGGCGAGACGAGGACTTGGTTCCGTTTGCCGAAATGAACGCTGACCCGGAGGTGATGCGCTATTTCTTGCAGCCCCTGACGTCGGAAGAGAGCCAGCGTTACCTCGAGACATTCCGTCAGCGTATGGCTGAAAACGGCTTTGGCTTCTGGGCGGTGGAAGAGCAACGCAGCAGTGAGCTGGTCGGGTTTGTGGGCCTGAATCGCCCTGGCTACTCGCTGCCGTTTGGCCCCTGTGTCGAGGTCGGCTGGCGGCTTCGAAAAGCGTTTTGGGGCAAAGGGTACGCGCCTGAGGCCGCGAGGGAAGCGCTGCGCATTGGTTTCGACGAATACGATCTGGACAGCATTGAGGCTTTTACCGCGCTGCCAAATTTGCCGTCTCAGCGGGTGATGGAGAAGCTGGGCATGCGCCGAAGCGGAGAGTTTGACCATCCCATGGTGCCGGAGCAGCATCCGCTGCTCCGGCATGTCTGGTATCAGATTCACCGGCAGGAGGTTTAAAAGCCGGCGAACCGGCTTGTGTCACCGCTATTCTGTCGGTTGAAAAACGTAATGGTCGCCTTTAGCCACAATATGCCCGACGCCCGGGAACGGGAAGTGCGGGGCAAAAATCAGTTCACGATCGGCGGCCAGTCTGGCCAGCAGCGCTTTGCGGTTGGCTATGCCTTCCTGGCGATCGTTGTCATAGGCAATCGCCCATTCGGGCTTCGTCAGCGACACAATCGAGCTGTGCGCCGAGTCGCCAATGTCTAAAAGTCGCTGCTTGCCGGAGACAATCTGGTAGCCAACGTGCCCCGGCGTGTGGCCCGGCAGCGGCACAGAGGTAATCCCCGGCAGCACCTGGTCGCCTGGCTTAAAGGTTTTCACCTGCGGCTGGATGGCCTCAGCCAGTGCCTTCATCTTCGGCAGCGTTTGCAGCCATGCCCAGTCCGGGGCGGAGATTTGCACCGTGGCGTGGGGGAATGCCTGCTTGCCGTCCGCCGTCAGCAGCCCGCCAACATGGTCGCCGTGAACGTGGGTGATCAGCACATCGGTTACCTGCTCTGGCTTATAACCCGCCTTTGCGAGGCTCTCAACCAGCTGGCCCTGAGCGTTGGGGCCAAGCCCGGTATCCAGCAGAATGACTTTACTGCCGTCTTTCACCAGCAGGGCATCGACGCTGAGCTTAATCTTGTCCGTCGGCGCGCCCGCCGCAGACAGCACTTCGGCCACCGATTTTTCTCCCACGTCGACGCCAATCACTTTGCCATCGTTGGGCAGGGTGTTGTTTTTATCGTGCAGCGCGGTTAGCTCAAGCTTGCCGAGCGGAAAAGTTTTAAACGCCGCGCCTGCGTTATCCGCCAGCGCGAAGGCGGAGTAGCTGGCCGCAAACAGAACTGAAACGAGCAGTTTTTTGATCATGACTGTTCCCTTTATGCATCAGGTTAATTACCGGAAACCCATTGTTACTACTGACATGTTACCGCAACAGATTTTAAGTAAAGCATCTACGCTGATTAGTGGTTAGCTGCTTGGGCGGGTTTACATTTTGCATTGGGGGTTAAAGATGAAGCGTAAAACACTAAGTTACGGGCTGCCTGTCAGCCTTTTTTTGGCGGCGCTGAGCGGTAGCGCATGGGCCGAGAGCGGCCAGACCGCGCCGGGTGAAAACTACCCGGTGCTGACAAAGGACTATCTGCTGCAATCCTTTGATGGCAGTGAAAAACCGAATGAAGTGAAGATCACGTCGGGGCTGCATAACCGCTATTTCTACAGCAACTGCGGTGGGGACAAAAGCTGTGATTCTGCCATTCCGGCGGGGGCGATGGTGTTTAAAGCCCCGTCCGGGTTTGGATCTACGCCGCACAGTGAATTTCCTCGCGTCGAGCTGAGAGCCACGCACAATTTTGTTAACGGCAGCGAGTTTGACAATGAGCAGCGCGGGTCGGTGTATACCGTCAAAAATCCGTCCACGCGCTCAATTATTTTTGCTCAAATTCACGGCGACAAACCCGGCGGCTCAGAGATGCTGAAACTGCGCTGGGAAGACGGCGCGATAGTGGCGGGCGTGAAAGAAAACTACGGCGACCCGGAAAAACGCACCACGCTGCTTTCGGGCGTCGGGCTGAAAGACAAAATTGATTACAGCATCAAAGCCAAAGGCACGGCGAGCGGCATGAAGGTGACGGTGGAGGCCAGCGCCGGAGGCAAAAAGGCCAGCCAAACCTTTGACTATCCGAAGCAGGGCTGGGAAGGGATCCAGCTATACTTCAAGGCGGGCAACTATAACCAGGACAAAAACAAGGATGGTTCTGAATCGGTGGTGGCCTACAGCAAGCTTGACGTACGCTACAAGTAAGCGAGTTAAAACCGGCAGCCGGAGTGGCTGCCGGACGTTATGGCGTTATTTTTTTACCGCAATCAGCACGGATGAGGCTTTCACCAGTGCCAGCAGGCGAGACCCCACCTTCAGCGCCATTTCATCAGCGGCTTCGTTAGTCACCACGGCGGTTAATGCAAAACCCGCGTCCGTTTGAATATGCACGGTGGTGTTCACCGCGCCTTCCGCGATGGCTTTCACCGCGCCTGGGAACTGGTTCCGGGCGGAGAAGTGATAGCCGCAGTCTTCGCTGGCCAGCACCACCCACGGGGCTTTGATCAGGGCCAACGCTTCTTTGCCGTTAACCAGGCCTAAGGCTTCCTTGCTGCTGCGGGTCACCACAGCGACCAGCTTGCCGCCGCCGTTCAGGGTTAATTCTATTTCGTCGTTAACGGCGCCGGCCGTGACGTTGCTGATGGTGCCGGTTAACTGATTGCGGGCGGAAATACTCATGGTGCCTCCTGGCGGTGAACTAAGAAAAAGACTGCCTAAAGCATAGGGGGATCCCGCCTTCTTTTCATATTAATTTTCAATAGATACCTCATTTGCGCCGCGGCCTGTTATACCAAAGGGGAGCGCCGGGACAGGCTTACTGCGCAGTGCATCACAACCTGGTGAAAATCACCGCCCGGCACCGCTGCCGCCGTCAAGCCGACGCTATGCTTTTTACTTCAGTCCTTTTAAGCCAGAACGCCGCTGGGGCCATGATTATCAGAACGGGAAAGGAGATAGGGATGCAAAGTCAGTTATTGATTAACGGCCTGCTTGTGGCTGGCCTTGGAGATAAGCTGCCTGTCTACAACCCGGCCACGGGGCAGGTGCTGCTGGAGGTGGCGGAAGCCACGGCTCAGCAAGTTAACGATGCGGTCCTGGCGGCGGATAAAGCTTTTGCCGCATGGGGGCAGACGACGCCGAAAGAACGTGGCGAACATCTTCTGGCGCTAGCGGACGCCATCGAGCAACACGCGGAAGCCTTCGCCAGGCTGGAGTCGCAGAACTGCGGCAAACCTTTCCACTGCGTGCTTAACGATGAGATCCCGGCGGTGGTGGATGTCTTTCGCTTTTTTGCCGGGGCGAGCCGCTGCCTGGGCGGTCTTGCCGCCGGAGAATATCTGAGCGGGCACACCTCGATGATCCGCCGCGATCCGGTCGGCGTGGTGGCGTCTATTGCTCCCTGGAACTATCCGCTGATGATGGCGGCCTGGAAACTGGCTCCGGCGCTGGCCGCCGGGAACTGCGTGGTGATCAAACCGTCCGAAATTACGCCGCTGACCGCGTTTAAGCTAGCCGAACTGGCGAAGGATATCTTCCCGGCGGGCGTGATTAACGTGCTGTTTGGGCGCGGGCAAACCGTCGGCGATGCGCTGACCGGGCATGAAAAAGTGCGCATGGTGTCGCTCACCGGGTCTATCGCCACCGGGGAACACATTATTAGCCACACCGCCCCGTCAATTAAGCGCACGCACATGGAACTGGGCGGCAAAGCGCCGGTTATCGTGTTCGACGATGCGGATTTACAGGCGGTGGTCGAAGGCGTGCGCACCTTTGGCTATTACAACGCCGGGCAGGACTGCACCGCCGCCTGCCGGATTTACGCTCAAAGCGGGATTTACGACCGGCTGGTTGAGCAGCTTGGGGAAGCCGTGGCCAGTCTCAAATATGGGCCTCCTGAGGACGAAAGCACCGAGCTGGGGCCGCTGAGTTCAGAGGCACATCTTGAGCGAGTCAGCCAGGCCGTGGAAGACGCCAAAGCGCTGCCGCATATCCAGGTGATTACCGGCGGCAGTAAAGTCGCAGGCGACGGCTATTACTACCAGCCTACGCTGCTGGCCGGGGCTAAGCAGGGCGATGCCATTGTGCAAAAAGAGGTGTTTGGCCCGGTCGTCAGCGTCACAAAATTTGACGATGAGCAGCAGGTGCTGGCGTGGGCCAACGACTCCAGCTACGGCCTGGCCTCTTCGGTATGGACGCAGGACGTGGGCCGGGCGCATCGCCTGAGTGCCCGATTGCAGTATGGCTGCACCTGGGTGAACACGCACTTTATGCTGGTGAGCGAGATGCCACACGGCGGGCAAAAACTGTCCGGCTACGGCAAAGATATGTCGCTTTACGGGCTGGAGGATTACACCGTTATTCGGCACGTGATGATTAAGCACTGAGCTTGCGACTGGCGGTTTTGGCTTCTTTTGCCAGGCTTACAGGGACCAGTAAACAGGAGAAAAGACCATGGGATTATTTGATTTTGTCAAAGACGCGGGCGCCAAACTTTGGGACTCGCTGAAGGGGAACGAAGGCGAGCAGGGCAGCAAGCTTGAGGAGCATTTGAAAAACAGCGGCATTCCGGGCGCTGACAAAGTGAATGTTACCGTAGAAAACGGCAAAGCGGTGATCTCCGGGGGAGACGGGCTGACTCAGGCGCTGAAAGAAAAAATTCAGGTGGCGGTAGGTAACGTGGCCGGTATCAGCAGCGTTGAAAATAATATTCAGGCGACGGATGCTGCGCAGGAAGCCACTTACTATACGGTGAAATCAGGCGACACGCTGAGCGCCATTTCTAAACATGTCTATGGCGATGCCAACAAGTACAACACCATCTTTGAAGCGAATAAACCGATGCTAAGCCACCCGGATAAAATTTACCCCGGACAGGTACTGATTATTCCTAAGCTGTAAGTGCCCTAAAAACCCACTTCGGTGGGTTTTGTTTGGTGGATCGCGTAAAGTGTCACGTTAAACCTCAGAATTAATCTGTTTATTTTCTGCTATTTGCCGACGAGGTGTTGGCCTGCTTTCAAGGATGATGTATGACGTTGAAAAGAGCCATTCTGCTGGCAATCCCACTTGTTTTCTGTTCTTTCGCTTATGCCCAAACGGCAAGAAACCCGGTTATCGCCAACCTGGCGACAATGTTTGATTTCAATGCCCCGGCAGGCAACGTGCGCGAAATGCATACCGTCATGAAGCATCCGTCAGGGGAAGTCAACTATGAGAACCGACTAAAGGTAGACCGTACCGGGTGTGTGACCAGCCTCGATATCAGAGACTCGGCGCAAAAAATGGTGCTACAGCTTCACCGCGAAGGCAGCGCGCTAACGGGGACCCAAAACGGCAAACCGTTAACCCTCAAGCTTGATGAACAGTGTCTGGTGAAAAAGAGAAAAGATGAGCTGGGCGAAGTGAAATATGCCTACTGGCCTGGCGGGCTGCTGAAGGATATTTTTTTCATGCCGGGCGGGCAGCGCATCGCTCACCATGAATACGATGTTAACGGTCTCCCTCGTCAGATCGATTTTTACCTGAATGACAAAGTGGCTTCGCAAACCAAAGTCAGCTACGAGAATGCGGAGCGCCGTCCGTTTGACTACAAACTGGTGACTGAAACGATGAGAACGCCGTTCCTGACGATGGAAAGCCACTGCCGCTACGACGAGCACTTGTCACCCATCGCCTGCGATATCACGCTGGTGACCGGCATCGGGAAAACGCAGCAGACCCAGCGGCAGCAGGTGACGACGGAAGTCAGCTATTACTGAGTAAATAAAGTTTCTAAACTTGATCTGCGTCATAAAAAAGAGCATATTCTGCAAAAAATTTTAACAAGTAGTAATGTCTTGTATGACGCTTTATCAACACATGCTGGTTTTTTACGCCGTAATGGCGTTAATCTGCGCCGGGATCACCTGGCTGCTCGCCAAAGACTCTAAACGCATTAAGCTGCTTTGTTCAGTGCTGATTGGCGCCACCTGGCCGATGAGTTTCCCGGTCGCGCTGCTGTTCTCTCTGTTCTAACCCGTTCTGAACTAACAGCCTGCCGCGATAAAGTCGCCGTTGGCGCTAACGGGAATCGTGGTGATAAATAGCACCGCGGCAAAAAGCACGATCAGCAAGCCGCCAAGCACTTTCAGCCCGGTGGTGATAATGCGAACCTGAGTAGGAGTGCGCGAAAGCCAGAGTTTGCTCACCGAGTCGCGGGTGCGGGTGACCAACACGGACAGCCCGAGTATCGACAGGGCTGTACCGAAAGCCATAGTCATCACCGCGGCAATGCCCCAGCTAATAAATCCCAACGCATTCGAAAACACCAAAATCATGATGGCCCCGCTGCAAGGCCGAGCGCCAATCGCCAGAATGACGCCCAGGTGCGTGAGCCAGTTGCCGCCCCGGGCATCGTAGCCAACGCCGTGGTTGTGCCCGCAGCCGCACCGATCATCGTGTGAATGATGATTCAGCGTTGGTGCATCACTGCTTATCGGCGTGAAGGATTTCATCCTGAGCGGCGCTTGCTGTCGCAGCGCTTTCAGCACAATATAAATCCCGAAACAGCCAATCATCACCGCGCTTATTTTTTCCACATACCAGCGACTTTCGCTGAGATCGCCGCTGGACAAATTAAGCGCAATCGCCAGCACAAAGACAAATACGATGGCGCTCACGCCCTGCATCAGGCTGCCGAGAAACGGAACCACTCGTCCGGCGAGAGGCGTTTCCTGGTTGGTACTGAGGTAGGTTGTGACGATAAATTTACCGTGCCCAGGGCCGATGGCGTGGAGTACGCCGTAAAAGAAGCTGCCGACCAGCAGCCAGACGCCGCCGATGTACTGGTGGTTGTTGATTTGCAGTAAATAGAAGACCAGGTAGCGGTGCAGGCTGATCTGCATACTCAGGCACCATTGAATAAAAGCGCTCCAGTGATAGCTGATAAACACCAGCGCCAGGGTAGTTATCAGCAAGGCCAATAAGCCCGCAGGCAGCGCCCAACGGCGGGGAAAAGTTTGAGTTGTCATGGCGGCAATCACATCAGGTCAGCATGACTAAAGTATAAATAATGCCGGAGAGTAAGACCAAATGAATAAGCTATCAGCAAATCATCTTGTCGCACTGGGGCAGATATTATAGTCTCAAAAATCACGCTGTTAGCACCCGTCTGGAACCCGTATGACCGATCAAACCCCGCTGTTAACCGTTAATTCGCTTTGTATCAGTACGCTGGAAGGTAAACCTCTGGTGAAGGACGCTTCATTCAGCGTTGCACGCCGGGAGGTTGTTGCGCTGGTAGGCGAATCAGGCTCAGGGAAAACGTTAACCTCGCTGGCGGTTATGGGTTTGCTTCCGGGGGGCGTGCGGCAAACGGGCGGTGACGTAACGTTTAACGGACAGGTTGTATCGGCTGTGGGGAAAACCTATCCGCGCGAGCTTCGCGGGCAGCAAATCGCCACGATTTTTCAGGAGCCGATGAGCAGCATGAACCCGGTGCTGAAAGTGGGGGAGCAAATTGCGGAAGTGCTGGTGCGCCACCAAAAGCTCAGCTGGAAGCAGGCGCACCGTGAGGCGGTCGCATTGTTGGACAGGGTCGGGATTGTGAACCCTGAGCAGCGGGCAAAACAGTATATTCATCAGCTTTCCGGCGGCATGCGCCAGCGCGTGATGATTGCCAGCGCCATTAGCTGCAAACCTGCGCTTCTGATTGCCGACGAACCCACCACCGCGCTGGACGTCACCATTCAGGCGCAAATCCTGACTTTGCTACAGGAACTGCAGCAGGAAATGGCGATGGGCATTCTGTTCATCACCCACGATTTAAGCGTGGTGGCTCGCTATGCAGACCGTGCCTGCGTGCTGTATCAGGGCAATATTGTTGAGCAGGGCGATGTGCCAACGCTGCTGACCGCGCCGCAGGCCGACTACACCCGTCGGCTGATTGCCGCTTCTCAGCCGGAGCCTCAGCCCGCCAGGCGCAAAAACGTTACCCGTTCGCCGCTGGTGCAGCTGTCGCAGCTCACCAAAAGCTACCCGCAGGCGCATACGCTGCCTTTTTTCCCGGACAGCCGCCAGACCGTGCTCAAGCCAACCAGTCTCGAAATCGAACGAGGCGAGATCGTCGGGCTGATCGGCGAGTCCGGTTCGGGTAAAACGACGCTCGGCAGGGCGGCTATAGGTTTAATTCCGGCCGACAGCGGCACCATTATTTTTGATGGTCTGGACGTTCGTCGCGCCAGCCGTGAGCAGCAGCGGGGGATGCGCCGCCGGGCGCAGATTATTTTCCAGGATCCCTACGCCAGCCTCGATCCCAAAATGCCGGTGGGTGAGCAAATTGCCGAACCGCTGCGCGTGCATAAATTGAGACCCGCGGGGGAAGTTCAAAGCCGCGTTCGCGAACTACTGGAGCTGGTCGGGCTGGATGCTGCGGCGGCGAATCGTCTGCCGTCGGCTTTCTCCGGCGGGCAGCGGCAGCGCATTGCCATTGCGCGGGCGCTGGCGCTTGAACCCGAACTGTTGGTGGCCGATGAAGCCGTTTCGGCGTTGGATCTTTCGGTGCGAGGGCAGATCCTCGCCTTGCTCGCCGATCTGCGTGACCGTCTGGGTCTGACCGTGCTGTTTATCAGCCACGACCTTGGCGCCGTACGTCAGGCGTGTGACAGAGTGGTGGTGCTGTATCGCGGTGAAATTGTGGAGACGGGGGCCACAAAGCAGGTGCTGGACAAGCCACAGCATGAATACACGCGGCAGCTGATTGCCGCCGCGCCGGATATTCAGCAGGCGCTGAAGCTGCGGAAGGTGGGGTGATTATTCCCCACTAAGCAGCGGTAATTCCTGGTGACTCGCCCATTCATGCCAGGAGCCGACGTAAACGGCCACGTCCTGGTAACCTGCAAGTTTGAGAGCCACCAGAACCGTGGCGGCGCGAGCGCCACGGTGGCACCAGGCAATCACTCTTTTTGACGGCGTAAATCCGGCTTCGGCGGCAAGGCTTGCCAGCGCTGCAGCGGATTTGAACCGGCCATGCTCGACTGCATCTTCCCAGAAAAGCAGTTTTGAGCCAGGAATACGTCCCGCTCGCGCGCAGCATTCATGCACAAAGCTGCCGTTATATTCCGTTGGCCTGCGGGCGTCCAGCAGTAAGGTTGATGCCGGATCGGCGTCGATCGTTTCGGCGCGGGTGGCGGCCAGCTGAGGCATGGCCGGTTGACATTCAGGGGCTCCGGCGTCAGAAACAATCGCAGCTGAACCTTTCCCCGGCGTTAATTTCCCCCCGGCGTCTCCCCAGGCTTCTACACCGCCGTCCAGAATCAGTCCTTCTGCACCCAGTGCAAACCACAAAAACCATAATCCACGCGGAGATCGCATGCCCACGGTTTGCTCGAAGAATACCGGCGTAGCCCCGCTCGCGATACCGAGCTGTTGCCAGGCATGAACAAATGCCCCGGCCATCGCGGCGTAACCTTTCGGGGTCGAGTCAGACACAAAATAGTCGTAGACGTTAAGATTCAGCGCGCCCGGTAGGGAGGCCGTTTGCCAGGCTTCTCGTTCACGGACATCGATCAGCGCGAATATCTCGCCGTTCTCGATTCGTTTTACCAGATCCGGCGCGTTAATCAGCATCGGTGGTCTCCCAGCCAAAAGGCAGATTGCTGCCCTTGCCCTGTTCGGCAGCAGCCCTTAGAACGCGGGCGGCGAGGGCGATATCAAACACGTTGAGGCCGAAAGAAGAGAAATAAACCTTGTCCGTTTCCGCAGGCCGCCAGCCATCGACCAGTAAATTTGTTAAATCTGCAGAGACGTTTTGCTCATCAAAAAGCCCGGCCCGGTACATTTGAAACAGGCTTTTGGCGCTGGTCAGCTTGAAGTCTCCCCAAAGGTCGACCACTACCTTGTCGGCGGCGGCAATCGTCTCAAAGGCCACTTCGTGATAGCCGATTTGCAGCACCAGGGTGCCGGCCCGCCAGATGCCAGGGCGTAAAAACGGCTCGCTGGCGCTGGTGCAGGTAATCAGCGCGTCCCAGTGCTGGCGCAGCGCATCGTTTAGTGTTTCAAACTGGGTGACAGGCCAGGGGAGTTTGTCGGCATGGCTGAGCATGTCGGCGAGAGGCTCCGGCGTTTTGTTCCAGCAATAGACCATGTCCAGATCGGGAAAATGTGCAGCCAGCATCTCAAGATGAGCGCGGGCCTGCACGCCAGCGCCGAGCAATAAAACACGTGAAGGGCGGCGGGGAGCCGCCAGCTTCAAGGCGAGGGCCGACACGGCGGCGGTTCGGGTCGCGGTCAGGCTGCCACTTTCGACCAGGCCTATCGGCAAACCGTTGTCTGCGCGATTAACCAGCGTGGTGGCCATCGCCTGTGGATAGCCGTCGTTGGCGCGAGGTCGATGCGCCGTCCATTTTACGCCCGTCGCATTGAACCGCCCGCCGACTCTGGCCGGGAGGGCGTAAACCTTCCCCAGCGGCGTATCGAGGTTGACGTGGGTTTCGGCGGGCATCGCTGCCTCGCGGCGCCTCAGCAACCGCACGGTGTCCTCGATGTCCTGCAGAGCCTGTACCGGATCATTCCCCCCAAGGTCGGCCACCTGCTGACGGTTCACTATCTGCATGATCAGTGCTCCAGAAGTTTTTGAGCGAACGGGTAAAGCGCCGGAGAGCCCCCGCAGTGCATAAACACTACGCTGCTGCCGGCGGCAATACGGCCTTCTTTCGCGAGGGTGATTAAACCGTGCATCGCTTTACCAGTGTAAACCGGATCCAGCAGCACGCCTTCCTGCTGCGCGACCTGATAAATCGCTTCAATGCCGCCGTCAGAAGGCACGCCGTAGGCACTGCCAACAAATCCGTCTTCGATCAGGATATCCTGCGGCTGCCAGGTTTGATCCCAGTCGAGCAGGCGAGCGCAGTCCTCGGCCATGGCGGAGATTCGGGTCTGGAACCAGTCGGCTTTGGCGCTGACGCTGATGCCGATAATCTTCGTTTTCGGCCAGTAACGGCGAGCGCCGACATACAGCCCGGCCAGCGTGCCGCCGGAGCCGGTGGGGGCGATAATCACGTCCGGGGCAGATTCGCCCGCAGCGCGAAGCTGGGCATCCATCTCTTCAACGGCGCGAACATAGCCCAGCGCACCTAGCGCCGTGGCCCCCCCCAGCGGAATGATCATCGGCTTTTCGCCGCGAGCCGTGGCCGCATCGGCATGGGCCTGCATCGCGCCTTCAATCTGGGTGAAATAACCTTCCGGGTCGAGGAACTGCAGCTCTGCCCCAAACAGTTTGTCCAGCAGGAGATTACCCTGATAAGTCTGTGGCTCATCGCCGCGTAAAACCAGTACCGGCTTCATGCCAAATTTACGGGCGGCCGCCGCGACCATGCGCGCGTGGTTAGACTGGTGACCGCCGGTGGTTATCACCACTTTCACCCCTTTGCGGCAGGCTTCGGCCATCAGGTACTCCAGCTTGCGGACTTTGTTGCCGCCGCCGCCAAAACCGCTGTAGTCGTCGCGCTTAATTTTTATGTTAACGCCTAGCGTTTCGCTCAGACGAGGTAAAGATTCCAGCGGCGTGGGGAAGAATCCGAGCGTAACACGTTCAAAATCATTGACGTTTTTCATGCATTATCCTGTCTGGTTCCCGGGTGCTGGCCGTATTTAAAAGGCAAGTAGCCAGTCATTAAGCGATTGTTGGTAGCGTTGTAAGCCCTTGAGCGTGACGAATTCGTTCACGCCGTGGGCGTTGCCGCCGTAGCCCAGGCCGCCGATCAGGAAGGCTGGTGCCACAGGGGCGAAGGCGTAGGCCGGGGCGCAGCCTGGCGCCCAGGGCCAGATTTGCGGTTTTGCCTGCTGCTGGTGATAGCTCGCCATCAGCTCAAGCACGCCGACGTCATCAATGCTGAAGCGGTAGCCGGGGTAGCTGTCCCCCGGCTCGAGCACCGCTCCGGCAAGTGCCGGGCTGGCAAGCTGTTCTTTTATGCGCCGCATCAGGCGTTCGCCATCGACGACGGGCGGTGTTCTTAACACCACATCGGCGAAGGCTTCCGGAGGGATCACGCCCTGAGCACCGCGCGGCAGGCTGGCTATCTCCGACACGCTTAGCACCGCGCTGCCCAGCAGGTATGCCAGGTTGCTGAAACTATCGCCAGTGATGGCGTATTTTTCGCTGCGGCGGAAGGTCAGTTCGTCCGCCAAATTAAATTCCCGCGCGAGGTCGTCCAGAATGGAGCTGGCTTCTTCGTCCAGCTCGCCCGTTTCGAGCACGCCGTTGGCGTGAGGCGGGGCAAGAGTGCTTAACGCCTGCACCAGCCGCCAGACCGGGCTATCGATCCATGCGGCGTTACTGGCGTGAATCGCCGCTTTCGGGCCGCCCCAGCTGCCGCCTTTGACTACCAGACGGCCACCGCTGCGGCCGGTGAAGCCGAGGTAAATGCGCGGTGCGCCGCCACCGTATTCGCACAGGGAAGGGAAAAGCACTGCTTCTGCCGGGGCAACCGGGCAAGGCTGCCGGGCGAGGTAGCGGCGCAGGTTGCCGCTGCCAATCTCTTCTTCGCCTTCCAGCAGGATTTCAACGTTGGTATGCAGGCGGCCCGAGTGATAGAGATCGCGCACCACCCTCAGCATGCCTGCCAGCGGGCCTTTGTTGTTCTCCGCCCCGCGAGAAATAAACACATCGCCTTTATCCGACCAGTGTTTGAGGCCGCCCACGAACGGGTCGACCTCCCAGCCGTCTTCTTCGGCGGGCATCACGTCGTACATGTTGTACAGCACGAGGGTTCGTGGCGAGCCGATATTAATTCGCACGTGTACCAGCGGCGGTGCGTCGTCCTGAGGCTGCTGGCTGACCGGGTACAGCACTTCAGCGTCAGTTTCTTCAATTAACCAACGCTCAAGCCACTGCGCCAGGTCGCGCTGCTGGTCGATATTGCCCGCCACGCTTCGGAAAGGCGTCAGCTGGTGCAGGAGATCCAGCGTTGCATCGAGTGACTTCATAGCCGGATCCTCGGGTTCAGTACCACGTACAGCAAATCAATGATTAGGTTCACCACCACAAACACCAGCGCGGCCAGCAGGACAATAGCCTGCACCAGCGGGAAGTCACGGTTTTGAATGGCCTGCACCGCAAGGCGGCCAATGCCGGGCCAGGCAAAAATAATTTCGGTGACCAGCGCGCCGCCCAGCAGGGAAGCGAAATACATTCCCTGCACGGTGACGACCGGGATCAGCGCATTGCGCAGGCCGTGGCGAATCAGGATCCGCCACGAACTTAGCCCCTTGGCCTGCGCCGTGCGGATGTAGTCCTGAGCCAGCACGTCGATCAGGCTGGCACGTACCAGGCGCGCAATGGCGCTCATGTAATAGGCCCCAAGACTGATGGCGGGCATGATCAGATGGCTGAAGGTGCCGTAGCCGCTGGAGGGCAGCCAGCGTAGATGCAGGCTGAACCAGATGATCATCAACAGACCCAGCCAGAATACCGGCACGGCCTGGCCGCTGAAGGCAAACAGGCGGGCGAGTAAGTCCCAAACGCTGTTGCGCCAGACCGCGCTCACCAGGCCAAGCAGCAGGCCAACCAGGGTGCTCCACGCCAGGGCAGAAACGGCCAGCAGCAGCGTGGCAGGCACGCGCTGGGCGATAAGTTCGGTCACCGGCTGATCATAGCGGAGCGACAGGCCAAGGTCGCCGTGCAGCAGGCCGGTCAGGTAATGGCCGTATTGCCAGAGCAGCGGACGGTCAAAACCCATTGCGTGGCGGAAGTTGTCTATTTCTTGCTGGGAAGAACCGGGCGGCATCATCACCGCGGCAGGATCGCCGGTCAGGTGCAGGCTGTAAAAGATCAGCAGTGAGACGCCAAACATCACCAGCACGGCCTGCGCGAAGCGGGAAAGAATGTAGCGCAGCATCAGTCGAGCCTCGTGTGGGTTTTACGCAGCAGGCTGTCGCCGAGCAGGTTACAGCCGACCACCAGCGCTGCGATAATCAGCCCCGGCCACAGCACCAGCCATTCCGCCAGCAGCATGTAGGAACGCCCCTCACCAATCAGGTTGCCGAGCGTAGGCGTTGGCGGCTGGATCCCCATCCCGAGAAAGCCAATGGAGGCTTCGAGGACAATCAGCCTTGGAATATCCAGCGTCAGCAGAACAACCAGCGGCGTGGCGAGGTTAGGCAGAATATGTCGCAGCAGAATACGCGGCGTGGAAAAGCCCATGGCGCGAACGGCTTCGATGTATTCCAGTTCGCGTAACTCGAGCGTTTTGGCGCGCGCCACGCGGGCGTAAATCGCCCAACTGGTCACGCCCATGATCAGAATAATGTTTTCCAGTGAAGTGCCGAACAGCGCCATCACCAGCAAAATTAGCAGAATAAACGGCACCGCCAGCTGGATGTCCATCAGGCGCATGATAACGGCATCCAGCCAGCCGCCAACATAGCCTGCCAGCATGCCCAGCAGGGTACCGATAACGGCGGCAATAGCCGCCGCCAGTAACACCACCGTCAGGGATAGGCGG
>AKXM01000058.1 GCA_000277545.1 Enterobacter sp. Ag1
TAGTGGTGCCCGGACTCGGAATCGAACCAAGGACACGGGGATTTTCAATCCCCTGCTCTACCGACTGAGCTATCCGGGCAACGGGGCGCATTAAACCGTAAACCCCATTCCGCGTCAATGGCTTTGTTGCACGGCACGGTGCGTTTGCCTGATTTATGTGCGGGCTGTTACAGACTTCATGTTGAACCCCCTGGCAGAAGGTGCCATGATTGCGCCAGTTTTCTTATCCACTACGGGGCGCCTTGATGTTCACTCTCAATTCCCATGCATCTTTCGGGATGGTGCTCGTCCGTGCTGCTATAACCTTCCGAAGTCCCTTGCTCACCATGCGGTGAGGGCAATGCTTGCTCGCTGCAGGACATCAGTAAAATCAGGAATCTCCTGGTTTTACTGATGTCTGGCGGTCGAAGTGGATTCACACCTAAGACCTTCAGAACGCCTTCGTTGGGGAATTTTCCCTTTGCCGTGCCGGATGGCACTCACTCATCCTTGCAGACGGGGATTTGTGCTTATGAAATCACTGAAAATTGCCGCCAGCCACGACGTGGCTGCATTACTCTCAACGCATCGTGAAGTGGTCACGCTCGACGAGACCGACTTCACCGATGTGGCGGCAGTTGTCATCTCCGTTGCGGACAGCCGCAGCGGCATTCTGGCCTTGCTTAAACGCTCGGGTTTTAATTTGCCGGTGTTTATTTTTAGCGAAACCGCCGTTGACGGTTTGCCTGCGGTAACCGGCGTGATTGCCGGGAAAGCGCAGGATTTTCTGGAGCTGGAAACCGCGGCCAGCGGCTACGAAGAAGATCTGTTGCCACCGTTCTTCAACACGCTGACCAAATACGTGGCGATGGGCAACAGCACTTTTGCCTGCCCGGGGCACCAGCACGGGAAATTCTTTAAAAAACACCCGGCGGGACGGCAGTTTTATGATTTCTTTGGTGAGAACGTATTTCGTGCAGACATGTGCAACGCGGACGTTAAGCTGGGTGACCTGCTGATCCACGAAGGCTCAGCTAAGCACGCGCAGAAGTTTGCCGCGAAAGTTTTCCACGCCGACAAAACTTATTTCGTGCTTAACGGTACCTCTGCGGCGAACAAAGTGGTGACCAATGCTCTACTGACACGCGGCGATCTGGTGCTGTTTGACCGCAACAACCATAAATCAAACCACCACGGCGCACTCATCCAGGCCGGTGCTACGCCGGTTTATCTGGAAGCTTCCCGCAATCCCTTTGGCTTTATCGGCGGCATTGATGCGCACTGTTTTGATGAGAAATACCTGCGGGAGCTGATTACGGAAGTGGCACCTGAACGAGCTCAGGAGGCAAGGCCTTTCCGCCTGGCGGTGATCCAGCTCGGCACCTATGACGGCACAATTTATAACGCTCGCCAGGTGGTAGATAACATCGGCCATCTGTGCGATTACATCCTCTTTGATTCGGCCTGGGTCGGCTACGAGCAGTTTATTCCGATGATGGCGGACTGTTCGCCGCTGTTACTGGAGCTGAATGAAAACGATCCGGGGATCTTTGTCACTCAGTCGGTTCACAAGCAGCAGGCCGGATTCTCCCAGACTTCGCAGATCCATAAGAAAGATAACCATCTTCGCGGTCAGGCCCGTTTTTGCCCGCACAAGCGGCTTAACAATGCTTTCATGCTGCATGCTTCAACCAGTCCGTTTTACCCGCTGTTTGCCGCGCTGGATGTAAATGCCAAGATCCACGAGGGAGAAAGTGGTCGTCGCCTGTGGGCGGAATGTGTGGCACTGGGCATTGAAGCACGCAAGGCGATTATCGCTAACTGTAAGATGATCAAACCGTTTATTCCGCCGGAAGTGGCCGGGCGGCCGTGGCAGGATCACCCCACGGAGAAGATTGCTCAGGAGCGCCGCTTCTTCAGCTTTGAACCCGGTGAGCGCTGGCACGGTTTTGAAGGTTATGCGAAGGACGAATATTTTGTCGATCCCTGCAAGCTGCTTCTAACCACGCCGGGCATCGATCCCGAAACCGGGCGCTACACCGAGTTCGGTGTGCCAGCGGCAATCCTCGCTAACTATCTGCGTGAAAACGGAATTGTGCCGGAGAAGTCGGATCTTAACTCGATCTTGTTCCTGCTTACCCCGGCGGAGAGCCACGAGAAGCTGGCTCAGCTGGTGGCCATGCTGGCGCAGTTTGAACAGCATATTGAGGACGACACGCCGCTGGCGGATGTGCTGCCCACGATTTATCAGAAATACCCGGTGCGCTACAAGGGCTACACCCTGCGCCAGCTTTGCCAGGAGATGCACGATCTGTACGTGAGTTTTGAGGTCAAAGAGCTGCAGAAGGCGATGTTCCGCAAGGAGAGCCTGCCTGCCGTGGTGGTGAACCCGCAGGACGCCAACATCGAGTTTATTCGCGGCAACGTGGAGCTGGTGCGCCTGAGCGAATCTGAAGGACGTATCGCGGCGGAAGGCGCGTTGCCTTATCCTCCGGGCGTGCTTTGCGTGGTGCCGGGTGAAGTTTGGGGCGGGGCGGCACTGCGTTACTTCCTGGCGCTGGAAGAGGGCGTGAATATGCTGCCGGGCTTCTCCCCTGAGCTGCAGGGCGTGTACAGCGAGACGGATTCGGACGGCATTAAGCGGCTGTACGGCTACATGCTGAAGTAAGAGGGAATAGCCCCTCACCCCAGCCCTCTCCCCAAGGGGGCGAGGGAGGAAAGAAGGGTGAAGAAGTGTATTCCCGGAAAGTCCCCTCTCCCTTTTAGGGAGAGGGTTAGGGAGAGGGTAAATTACCGCCGGCGATAGCTCTTCTGGGCGTTATTCACTTTGTACAGGTAACGACGAGACTCTGCGGACGGATGTCGCGTGGTCAACGTTTGATAGACATCGCCCGGCGCCATGCTGTTAATCAGGCTAAACGCCTGCATCTTATCGTTAGAGAACACCCGCAGCACGCTGCCCGCGCCGCCGTTATAGGCCGTAATCACCGCATAGCGACGTGACGTTGGGTTATCAATCTGCCCCAGATAGCTGTTCTGCAAAATCGCCAGATAGGCCGTGCCGGTATCAATGTTGCTTTCCGGGTCGAACAGGAAGCTGCGGCTTGGTTTGCCCCATTTCCCCTGCGCCTTAAACACGTCAACCCCGGCGCTGTGCTGAACAACCTGCATCAGGCCCAGTGCATCCGCGTGGCTTACCGCATACGGGTTGAAGCTGGATTCCGTCTGCATGATGGCCAGAATCAGTGACTCGTCCACGCCGTATTTCTTCGACGCTTTACGCACCATACCGATGTATTTATGTGCTCGTTTGTCGAGGTGGTTAGGCACAAGATTGATGGTCACGCTATAGACGATTTTCAGCCCAGTACTGCGCTTTTGCAGACGCGTTTGCAGCAGGTAGTCGGCAAACTTCGTCGCACGGCCTTCCCAGCGAATGGGCTGGCCGGTGTTATCCACGACCTGCCCGTAAAGGAACGGCTCTTTGGAGATCTGGACGTCGTTGGCATCGGAATAGAGATCTATTGAGCCAGGATCGTCCCCCATCAGCAGGGTCGTAATGATGGCCTGACGCAGGTGCGCGGCAGGGTCGGTGCCCGCGATGGTCTCAACGGTGATGGTACCTTCGTCGAAGTTGATGTGGCTACGCGTCAGATATTGGTCGGTATATTTGACGTAATCCTTCGGGCCTGCGATCAGGACCTCTTTCATACCCCAGATATTTTCGATGTTGTTGGCAAACTGCCCCATCAAAATATCAAACCCGTTGGTGTCCTTTACGTAGGCTTCGTTAAAAGCGTCATCGCCTTTTTTACTGGAGCAGGAGATCAGCAACGGGGCCACGAGAGCCAGCGCGAGAAGTTTTTTCATCATTCCGTGTATGCGTGTTGTGTTTGCAAAAAGGTGCCGACGATTACTGTTTTTCTGGCGGGGTGAAGCCTTCGATATGGACTTCTTTCCCTTCAAACAGGAAATTGACCATCTCGTTTTCCAGCTCTTTGCGGTGTTCCGGGTTCATCATGCTCATCTTTCTTTCATTGATCAGCATGGTCTGCTTGGACTGCCACTGCGCCCAGGCTTCTTTGGAGATTTCGTTGTAGATCCGCTTGCCCAGTTCGCCCGGGTACAGCTGGAAATCCTGGCCTTCAGCGTCGCGCTGCAGGTAAGTACAAAAAATCGTTCTGCTCATGATTATTCCTCTTCTTCGGCACGAACGGGCGCTAAGGCAACCGGTTCGGCTCGTAATTGTTGTAGCAGGCGTTCCACGGGAGCCGCCAGCCCGACAGACGGTGGCTGGCCTAAGTTATACCAGAGAGCGGGGCCTTCATCCATGCAGCCGTCCATGGACGACACCGGAAGCCACATCGGCACAATGTCTAAATGGAAATGGCTAAAGGTGTGGCGGAAAGCCGTTAACTGAGTGAGATTATCTGCCGGAATACCTCTCTGCTCCAGCCAGCGCTGTAATTCCTGTTCTTCAGCGAACTGTGGGAAGCAGAATAGGCCTCCCCATAGCCCGACCGCCGGACGCTGCGCCAGGAAGACTTCATCGCCATGCTGCATCATCAGCATATAGCCGGTGCGTTCAGGCAGCGTCACTTTAGGCTTCTTGCCGGGATAGTTCGCCCAGCTGTGGTTGGCATAGGCCACGCAGCCGTTGTTCAGCGGGCAAAGCTCGCATTTTGGCTTTGAGCGGGTGCAGACCATGGCCCCGAGGTCCATCATCGCCTGATTAAACTGGCTAACGCCCTGTGCAGGGGTTACGCGTTCGCTGATTTCCCAGAGGCGGTTTTCAACCTCTTTTTTGCCCGGCCAGCCGGAAACGGCATAGCAACGGGCGAGCACGCGCTTTACGTTGCCATCGAGAATCGGGAAGTGTTTACCCAACGAAAGAGACAGAATCGCGCCTGCGGTTGAGCGCCCGACGCCAGGCAGGTCGGCCACTTCGTCATACGTTTGAGGGAAAACGCCACCGTGTTTATTGGCAACCTGCTTAGCGGCTTTATGCAGATTGCGCGCGCGGGCGTAATAACCCAGCCCCGTCCACAGGTGCAGCACTTCGTCCAGCGGGGCGTTCGCCAGGTCGGTCACGGTGGGGAAACGCGCCATAAAGCGCTCAAAATAAGGGATGACCGTCGCGACCTGGGTTTGTTGCAACATTACCTCAGAGAGCCATACTTTATAAGGCGTTTTCTCCTGCTGCCACGGCAGGGTTTTGCGCCCATACTTGTGGTACCAGTCGAGGACTTGTTGGGCGAATTGAGGAGCTTGCATGGTCAACGCGGGATATCCGGCAAAGGTGTAATAAAGGAGCCGATTCCAGCACAGCGGCGTAAAGCTGTAAACCGGAACTTTCTGCCACTTGCTTCTCATCCTTAACTTTGGATAATGCCCGTTTCCCGAACACTAAGCGAAGCGTTAAGAAAACCATGAAGAATGACGTCATTTCACCGGAATTTAATGAAGAAGGCCGTGTGCTGCGCCGCATCCGCAGCTTTGTCCGTCGCCAGGGGCGTCTGACAAAAGGCCAGCAGCACGCGCTGGATAACTACTGGCCGGTGATGGGCGTTGAGTTCCAGGCCGAGCCTGCCGACTTTAGCGAGATTTTTGGCCGCGAAGCGCCTGTCACGCTGGAGATCGGTTTTGGTATGGGCACTTCGCTGGTAACCATGGCGGAAACCAATCCGCAGCATAACTATCTCGGTATTGAAGTGCATTCGCCGGGCGTGGGCGCCTGCCTGAGCACCGCGCATGAGGCCGGCGTGGAGAACCTCCGCGTGATGTGCCACGACGCGGTGGAAGTGCTGGAAAACATGATTCCTGACAATTCTTTGAACATGGTTCAGCTGTTTTTCCCTGATCCATGGCATAAAGCACGTCATAATAAACGCCGTATTGTTCAGGCACCGTTTGCTGACCTGGTAAAACGCAAGCTGAAGCTGGGCGGCGTGTTCCATATGGCTACCGACTGGGAACCTTATGCTGAACATATGCTCGAAGTGATGTCCTCTATCGAAGGGTATAAAAACCAGTCGGAGAGTCACGACTACGTACCGCGTCCGGACTCACGTCCGGTAACCAAATTTGAACAACGTGGCCATCGTCTTGGTCACGGCGTATGGGACTTAATGTTCGAGAGGGTGAAATAATGGCAAAGAATCGTAGCCGTCGTCTGCGTAAGAAAATGCATATCGAAGAGTTCCAGGAACTGGGATTCTCGATTGCCTGGCGCTTCCCGGAGGGCACTTCCGAAGAGCAAATTGATAAAACCGTGGACGAGCTGATCGCCGAAGTGATCGCGCCGAACAAGCTGGCGTTTGACGGCAGCGGTTACCTGGTCTGGGAAGGTCTGGTGTGCATGGAAGAGATTGGCAAATGCACCGAAGAGCATCAGGCGCTGGTGCGTAAATGGTTAGAAGACCGCAAGCTCGAAGATGTTCGCATCAGCGATCTGTTCGACGTCTGGTGGGATTAAGCTTTAGCAAAAACAGGCTGGTTAATTAACCGGCCTTTTTTTCAGGAGCTGATTTTTCAGGAGAAAATATGATCCGTAAGGTTCTTTTAGGCGCGCTGCTGGTCACCGCCGCTTCGGCACACGCGGACTATCAGTGCAGCGTCAATCCACGTGATGACGTGGTGATTAACCCGCAGTCCGTGCAGGTTGTGGGTGAGAACGGCAATCTGGTCATCGCGCCTGACGGCAGCGTGCAATACAACGGTGTTCAGAAGACGCTGACCGCTGCACAGCGCCAGCAGGCGCTGAACTACCAGAAAGCCCTGCGCACGGATTTACCGTGGATCGATAATGGGGCTCGCTCTCGCGTAGAGAAAAGCCGCGTCGCGCTGGACGGCATTATTGCTAAACAGGTCGGGGAAAGCAGCAGCATGCGTAACCGCCTGACCAAGCTGGATGCCCAGCTAAAAGAGCAGATGAACCGGATTATTGAGCGCCGCCAGGACGGGCTGACGTTCCATTATAAAGCGGTCGATCAGGTGAGAGCCGATGGCCAGCAGTTGGTGAACCAGGCGATGGGCGGCATTCTGCAGGACAGCATTAATGAAATGGGCGCGCAGGCGGTGCTGAAAGGCGGCGGCAACCCGCTGCAGAATGTGCTGGGTAACCTGGGCGGTCTGCAAACGGCGGTTCAGAACGAATGGAATAATCAGCAGGCTGATTTTGAACAGTTCGGCCACGAGGTGTGTAACCGGGTGGTGTCGCTGGAAAATCAGCGTAAAGGGCTTGTGGGGGCGCTGAAGTAATTTTCCCCTCACCCTAACCCTCTCCCCTAAGGGGAGAGGGGATAAACCATGTTCCCTTTCGCCAGTTCTTTCCCTCAAAGAGAGAGGGAATAAGTCATGTCGCCCATCACTTGTTTTCCCCCTCTCCCTCTGGGAGAGGGCCGGGGTGAGGGTAAAAACTTACGCTTCGTCGGCTAAAAACAGCTCCAGCAGGGAATTTAAAAACAGTTTCCCGTGCTCGGTTATCTGCCAGTGTTCATCCGTTTCCGTCATATAGTTTTTCGCCAGCGCCTCATCCAACTGCGGGCGAATTATCGCTTCATCTAAACCGGTATAAAGCGTGAACTCACTGCGTGGTGCGGTCTCCAGCAGGCGGAAACGGTTCATAAAGAATTCGAACGGTTTGTCTGCCTGCTCAACGTCATGCTGGCGGTCGAGGTACTTTCCTTCCATGTAGCCGCGCGGATGGCGCGTTTTCGCCGTGCGCGTAATGCGCCCGTCCGGGAAGGTGATTTTGCCGTGCGCGCCGCAGCCAATCCCCAAATAGTCGCCAAAGCGCCAGTAGTTCAGGTTGTGCTGACACTGATAACCGGGCTTAGCATAGGCTGAGGTTTCGTATTGCTGGTAGCCCGCGGCGGTCAGTAGCTTATCGCCTTGCTCGAAGATATCCCACAGCGCGTCGTCGTCCGGTAACTTCGGCGGACGTGATCCAAACAGCGTGTTCGGCTCGATGGTCAACTGATACCAGGAAAGATGCGGGGGATTCAGGGCAATGGCCTGGCGCAGATCGTCCAATGCCTCTTCGAGCGACTGGTCAGGTAGGCCGTGCATCAGGTCAAGGTTAAAGCTGCGCAGCCCCAGGCCGCTTGCCAGGTTCGCGGCACGTTTGGCTTCACCCGCATCATGAATACGGCCCAGGCGCTTTAATTTGGGCTCGCTAAAGCTCTGAACGCCGATAGAAATACGATTCACACCCGCTTTCTGGTAGCCAACAAAGCGGTCGGCTTCGACCGTGCCGGGGTTGGCTTCCATGGTGATTTCTGTGTCGCCCGCCAGCTTCAGGCGTGAGCGCACGCCGTCCAGCAGCGTTTGCATGGCTTCGCTGGAGAGCAGGCTTGGCGTACCGCCGCCAATGAAAATAGTCTTTACCTCACGCCCCTGAGCAAGCGCCACGTCGCGGTCGAGGTCGTGCAGCAGATGGCTCACGTATTCGTCGTGCGGCACGTCGCCTTTCAGCGCGTGGGAGTTGAAGTCACAGTACGGGCACTTCTGTACGCACCACGGGATGTGAATGTAGAGACTAAGAGGTGGCAAATTAGCCATTACGCATTGCTTCCAGTAACAGTTTCAGCGCTTGCCCACGGTGGGAGATCGCGCTCTTTTCATCGCGGGTTAGTTCCGCCGCGGTTTTACCCTCGGAAGGAACGTAGAAGATAGGATCGTAGCCAAAGCCACCTTGCCCTGCTGGCGCGTGGGTAATCACGCCCGGCCAACTACCGTGAAACACCAGCGGCGTTGGGTCTTCCGCGTGACGCATATAGACGAGCACGCAGTGGAACTGAGCCTGGCGTTTGTCGTCCGGCACGTCGTTGAGCGCTTCCAGAAGCTTGTCGAGGTTCTGCCGATCGCTGGCATCCCCGCCCGCGTAGCGTGCGGAATAGATACCCGGTGCGCCGCCCAGCGCATCCACCGCCAGGCCGGAATCGTCGGCCAGCGCCGGTAGCCCGGTCACTTTAGCCGCATGGCGAGCCTTGAGAATCGCATTCTCAATAAAGGTCAGGCCGGTCTCTTCGACAGACTCTACGTTCAGCTCGGTTTGCGCGACCACATCGAAGCCAAAATCCGCCAGCAGATTGGCGAGTTCACGCACTTTACCGGCGTTACCGGTAGCTAATACGACTTTTTGCATAGTCAGTCCTGTGTTATTCGAGGGGGGCAATCAATGCCGCGACTTCCGTCGGGATCTGCTGCGGGCCGATAATTTTAACTTGTTTATGGCGACCAAGTTCGCCTTTCTCTATCACGACCTGGCCTTTCGCTACCCTGAATTGTTTGGCCAGATATTTTACCAGGTGAGCGTTGGCCTGCCCGTCTACCGGTGGTGCGGTGATGGCGACTTTTAACTCGTCGCCATGCATACCGACCAGGCTATCGCGGCTGGCCTTGGGCTGAATATACAGCCGCAGAACCAGCCCGTCAGGCTGCTGTGTCACAGCACTCAAATCGCGTACCAAAGGCCAGGGAACAGGTCCATACCGAGGTAGTTCAGCGCATAAAGAATAAGAATGACCACCATGGCGGAGAAATCAATGCCGCCCATCGCAGGCAAGATGCGGCGAATCGGCGCCATCATTGGCTCGGTCATTTGCATCAGCACGTATTCAATAGGGCTGCGGCCCTGGCTTATCCAGCTCATCAGGGAACGAACGATGATCACCCAGAACACCAGGGTACCGGCTGATTTCAGCAGCGACAGCACGCCGATGAGTAAGTTTAATGGATCGAGCGACAGCCCGCCGGACTGGATCAGCAGCAGAATAGGGAATTTCAGCGTGGTGAGTATAAATGCCACCAGCAGGGATGAGGTGTCAATAGGGCCCAGGGATGGCAGTACGCGACGAAGCGGTCCGACAACGGGCTGGGTAACTTTAACGATGAACTGGGCAAACGGGTTGTAGAAATCACAGCGCGCCCACTGCATCCAGATACGGATAAGCAGCACCATTACGTAAAGCTCAATCAGGGTTTTGACCAGGAAAGTCAACGTAAGCATGGTTTTCCTCAAAAATGATGGTGATTAACGAGCGGGATAATCCCGCGCGCCGAAAATAGCGGTTCCAATGCGCACCATGGTGCTGCCTGCGGCAATCGCGGCTTCCATGTCATCGGTCATGCCGAGAGATAATGTATCGATCGTGGTAAAGCGGGCTTTGAGTGCATTACAGGCCTCTGCCATTTTGCGGCAAACGGTAAGCTGGCGCTCGTAATCCGGTTCTGGCGCAGGGATGGCCATCAGGCCTCGCAGCGTCAGTCCCGGTAAGGCCGCCACTTCGGCAGCTAACTGCTCCAGCTCACTCAGCGCGATGCCGGACTTACTGTTTTCGTCGCTGATATTAATTTGAATCAGTACGTTTAGCGGCGGCAACGTCGACGGGCGTTGTTCGCTGAGTCTGCTGGCAATTTTCAGCCGATCGACGGTATGGCACCAGTCAAAATTCTCCGCCACAAGGCGGCTTTTATTCGACTGCAGCGGCCCGATAAAGTGCCACTCCAGCCCTGTTACACCTTGTTCAGCAAAGTGGTGAATCTTATCCACGCCTTCCTGCACATAGTTTTCGCCAAAGGCGCGTTGCCCGGCAGCAATCGCTTCTGCGAGGGCGCTCGCAGGCTTGGTTTTGCTGACTGCAAGCAGAGTCACTTCTTCGGGGCTTCTGCCGCAACGTGCCGCAGCGGCTGAGATTTTCCCATGTACCTGTGCCAGATTGTGCGCTATCTCATTCATGATCGTTGGAAGTGATATGGATATCGAAGAAATTGTGGCCCTTAGTGTAAAGCATAATGTCTCCGATCTACACCTGTGCGCGCGCCAGGCGGCACGCTGGCGAAAGTGTGGCAGGCTGGAAGCGTGCCCGGAGAAGGTGCCGGAAGTCGAAGAGGTTCTCAACGGATGGTTAAATGAGGAGCAAAAGTTGCAGCTTAGCCGCGCCGGCCAGCTCGATTTTTCACTTACGCTCACGAACGGTTTCAGGCTGCGCGGCAATGCTTTTCGCCATCAGGAAGGTTATTCGCTGGCGCTTAGATTACTCGCGTCTTCTTGTCCGGATCTGCATACGCTTGGCGCACCGTCCCAACTGAAGGCGCTTTTACGGGAAAGTGAAGGGCTGATACTGGTGACAGGTGCTACCGGGAGCGGGAAGTCTACAACCCTTGCCGCGATGATTCAGCATCTCAACCAGCATCTTGACGGCCATGTGCTAACGCTTGAAGACCCCATCGAATTTATTCACGCCTCTGGCCGCTGCCTGATTCAGCAGCGCGAGCCCGGTCTGCACTGTGAAAGCTATGCAGCAGCGCTAAAAGCCGCTTTAAGGGAAGATCCGGACGTCATCCTGCTGGGCGAGCTCAGGGATAGCGAGACGGTTGGCCTGGCGCTGACCGCGGCAGAAACAGGGCATTTGGTTCTGGCGACATTGCACACACGCGGTGCTGCTCAGGCGGTAGAACGGCTGGTGGACGTGTTCCCTGCTCAGGAGAAAAGCCTGATTCAAACTCAGCTTGCCGGAAGCCTGAAAGCGGTGCTGGCACAAAAGCTTGTACCGGCGACTGACGGTGGCCGGGTGGCGCTGTACGAACTCTTGGTCAATACCCCGGCTGTGGCAAATTTGATTCGTGAGGGGAAGACGCATCAACTGCCTGGCGTGCTGCAAACCGGCCAGCAGCATGGCATGCAAAGCTTTGCCCAGAGCGAGGCGCTGCTGCTGCGTGAAGGTAGGATTGCTGGAAACGATCGGGCAGCCAGCGGGCCATGGGAGGCGACGTTTTGAACGCTTTTATTGCCGTGATGTGTATTGGTGTGTATATTATCCATCATTCAGGGAGAGCATGATGACCTCTGCTGAGCTGATAAAGGAATTGAGGGCCACGGGGTGCGAACCCGTCAGGCGTTCTGGGGGTAGCCACTGGATCTGGTGGTCACCTACAACCGGAAAAACGTTCCCCGTTCCGCATCCCAAAAAGGATTTGCCCGTCGGTACCGTCAAATCCATTTGTAAAATGGCAGGCATTTAGTCTGTCGCTGCCGGAGGTTGATGATGTTTTTTTCCGTTGGTGTGGAATTACCCGCAACTGAAAACGAAGCGTTTGGCCTGGTCGTGCCCGCGCTATGCAATGATGAATTTGGCTGCGTATCGGCCGCAGACAGTCAGGTGGATATCGGCCCGATGGTGCAGGATGCGGTGCTGTCGATTGTGGATTTAATGGTGGAGAGCGGCAAAGACATTACTCAACTGTGTGATGCGGGGCCTTTTGCTTATGCCGCAGACCCGGAGTACGGCTACTGCCAGCAATGGCTGCTGGTTGATGTGGATTTATCCGCGCTGGAAGGAAAGCAGCAGCGGCTAAACATCATGCTGCCAGACGCGCTGCTGCGGCGTATTGATTCCCGGGTAAAACAGCCCTCTTCAGGCTACCGGGACCGCAGCCATTTTTTGGCGATTGCCGCAAGGCATGAACTGCTGAACGCAGGGAACGACGCGCCCGGCAGTTAAGTCCTTCACGGGTGGTACTCGAACCAGCTTTCAAGAATAATCACCGCAGAAGCGGAGTCGATGCTGCCTTTGTTGAGGGCGCGGAAACCACCGTGTTCGAATAACCCGGCGCGGGCTTCGACGGTGCTCAGCCGCTCGTCCTGCAGGGAGACTTTCACGCCAAAGCGGCCGTGCAGGCGGTTCGCAAACTTGCGGGCTCTCGCGGTCAGGGGTTGTTCGGTGCCATCCATATTCAGCGGCAGGCCGACAACGACTTCTTCCGGCTGCCACTCTTTCAGGATTTTTTCTACCGCATTCCAGTCCGGAGTGCCGTCCTGCGCCTTGAGCGCGGTTAACGGGCGCGCAGTGCCGGTAATGCGCTGGCCGATGGCGACGCCGATACTTTTGGTGCCGAAGTCAAAAGCCATTAAAGTTCCACTGCTCATCAGGCGTGCCCCGCTTCGCTTGGCATGGTGTGGATATCGATACCTATCAGACGGGCGGCCTCGCGCCAGCGCTCTGAAATGGGCGTATGGAACAAGATCTCAGGCGAAGCAGGAGCCGTCAGCCATGAGTTTTCCATGATCTCCTGCTCAAGCTGCCCCTTTTCCCAGGAAGCATAGCCGAGGGCAACAATCACCTCTTTCGGCTGTTTGGCCGTGCCTAACGTTTCCAGCACATCACGGGAAGTTGTAATCACCGTGTCGTCGGAGATGCGAATGCTTGAGCCGAAGTTGTCCGGCGGTGAGTGCAGAATAAACCCGCGATCTTCCGCCAGCGGGCCGCCAATAAATACGGGTTTATCCAGTCGAATCGTAGCGTCGCGCGGGTCTGGTTCTATTTTTAGCTTTTCGAGAACGCCATCCACCTGCAGGTTTTCCAGCGGTTTATTGATGATAATGCCCATCGCGCCTTCATCGTTGTATTCACAGATATAAACTACGGAGCGCTTAAATAAAGGGTCCTGGAGAGCCGGCATGGCAATAAGAAAGTGATGCTGTAAATTCATTGTCAGAGGTTCTGATCCCGGTTGATAAAAGCGGCAGTGGCTGCGCGAAGTGTGGCCAGCTTACCACTAATGAAGGAAGGCGGGCTACCCGCCGTGAATCGTGCCTTCGAAGGGGGAAGGCGGGTAACAGCTACCCGCCAGATGCGCTTAGTGAGCGAGGCGTTTTTCGATGGCGTCGAACAGCATCCCGGTGATCGACACAGGGAATTCAGCTTCGATTTCGCGGATGCAGGTTGGGCTGGTGACGTTAATCTCGGTCAGGCGATCGCCGATAATATCCAGACCAACAAAAATCAGCCCTTTGGCTTTCAGCGTAGGCCCAACGCGGCGGGCAATTTCCCAGTCGCTGTCGGTCAACGGACGTGGTTCACCACGGCCACCGGCGGCCAGGTTACCGCGGGTCTCACCACCCTGCGGAATACGAGCCAGGCAGTAAGGTACCGGCTCGCCGTCGACCACCAGCACGCGTTTATCACCGTCTTTAATGGCAGGCAGGTAGTTCTGCGCCATGCAGTAGCGGGTACCCAGTTCGGTCAGCGTTTCGGCGATAACGCCGATGTTTGGGTCATCCTGTTTCACGCGGAAAATAGAGGCGCCACCCATACCGTCCAGCGGTTTCATAATGATGTCGCCGTGCTGCTGCCAGAAGGCTTTCAGCTGAGCTTTGTTACGGGTGACCAGCGTTTCCGGCGTTAAGTCGGCAAACCAGGCGGTGAACAGCTTTTCGTTACAGTCGCGCAGGCTCTGCGGTTTGTTAACGATCAGCGTGCCTTTCTCTTCTGCGCGCTCAAGAATATAGGTCGCGTAGATAAATTCAGTGTCGAACGGCGGGTCTTTGCGCATCAGTACCACGTTCAGATCGGCCAGGGCGATATCTTGCTCGGTGCCAAACTCATACCACTTATCGTAGTTCTGCTCGACGCTGAGCAGGCGCGTGCGGGCACGCGCTTCGCCGTTGTTCAGATACAGGTCGGCCATTTCCATGTAGTGCAGTTCGTAACCACGACGCTGCGCTTCCAGCAGCATGGCGAAGCTGGAGTCTTTTTTAATGTTGATGTGTGCGATGGGGTCCATCACGATGCCGAGCTTGATCATTGTTGTTCTCCTTTAGCCCAGGTCGCCAAAGCGCACCTGCAGTGCGGTGATGGCGGTGAGCGCGGTGGTCTCAGTACGCAGAACGCGCGGTCCCAACAGAATATCAGTAAATTGGTGCTCTGCGGTCATGGCAATCTCATCTGCAGACAGGCCGCCTTCCGGGCCAATCAGCAGGCGGACGCGCTCGACCGGCTGCGGCAGCGTGTTGATGCTGGCGCTGGCTCGCGGATGCAGATTGAGCTTCAGGGCGTCATCCTGCTCGGCGCACCAGGCGGCCAGGTCCATCGCCGGGCGAATGTCTGGCACCCGGTTGCGGCCGCATTGCTCACAGGCGGCAATCGCAATCTTTTGCCACTGCTGGAGTTTCTTGTTCAGCCTTTCCGCATCCAGTTTTACCCCGCAGCGCTCGGAAAACAATGGTGTAATCTCGTTCACACCCAGCTCCACGGCTTTTTGAATGGTGAATTCCATCTTTTCGCCGCGGGACATGACCTGGCCGAGATGCAGCCAGAGCGGTGACTCACGGTCGTCCTCGTTGCCCGCCAGGATTTTAACGCGCACGCTTTTTTTATCCGCCTGCACGATTTCCGCGTCGAACACCTGATTGCTGCCGTCGAACAGCTGAATAGCCTGGCCCGCGGTCATGCGCAGCACGCGTCCAACGTGGTTAGCCGCATCTTCGCTCAGGGCAACGTCCTGGCCAACGGAAAGATTTTCAGGATGGTGAATGCGGGGTATACGCATGAAGTGAGTTCCGGTTAGTTGCGCTGCAGGAATGGGCTCTTATCCTGACTCTATCCCAAAAAGGGAGAGGGGATTTTCGCCCCCTTGTTCTGTAGGTCGAGGGCGATATTCGTCACAGCAAATAAAGAATTGCCGCTAGTGTAGGTTAGCTGTTTCGCGCCTGGCAAGCCCGCAGCACATATGGATTATGATTGCCCTGGACTTTCGCAATGCGCTCATCCCGCTCGCACTCCCAGGTGTTGACCGGGTAGCGTTTATCCCAGGCCTGGAATAATTGAGTCTGCTGGCGAGAAAGCGACAGCTGGTATTGGTCGCGCATGTAGAAATAAGTGCGCGCAATTGCGCCTCGAGCGCGTTCCGGCGGCTCGGCCACTTTATCCTTAAAATCAATTTTCATTGCGCACTGGCCGTATTGGCTTTCGCCGCCGTTCCATTGGCTGTACATGAAGTTATTTCTGTCGGCGTTAACCTCGCCCACGGCAGGCTGCAGGTTATGCATATCGCTTTCTATTTTGCGGTATACCGGATCTTTGGCGCAGTTTTTACGTCCACCGTCTTGCCAGCACTGCAGCAGGTGGCCGAACTGCCAGGCAGGCATGACGTGCTCCCATTCAATGCGGGTGGCCCGGTTTTCGTTCTTCCGCACTTTATAGCCACAGGACTCAAGGTCCGGGATACCCTTTTTACCCTGCCAACTAATTTTACAGCCGCAGTAGAAGTCGCCCGGAGCATCGGCGTTGACCTTGACGCCTGCGGTTTTTGCTTGTGCGAAGCTATTGATGCCGTTGCTGAAGGCGGGAAGCGAACTGAAGGCTGCAACGAATGCAACAGCCCAAGAAATTTTGCGAGACATTTCCAGAATCCTTACTAAAACGTGCCCGCACCCTACCTGATCGGATATCCAGTTTCAATCAGAGGCAGTGTAAAAATTCCAGAAATAAACGATTAATTACATGGGGTTGTAACGTCGAGTTTTAATAACTGGCCGCAATGAGTGCAGCGATATTCGGCTTCGCCGCGCAGCACCCGATTGTGGCGGCGCACGGTGAGCTGATGCTGCTGGCAAGGGCAGCGGTAGGGGAAGGTATTTTTGCGTACCGAATCGACTTCAAATTTATGCGTGCGGCGGGCCGGGACGCCGAGCACGGTTTCCATCATCCATTTCCATTCCTTGCCGTGGGGGGCGACGCGGCCAAAGTGCTTCCATACCAGCAGGTGAGCCAGCTCATGAGGGACAACTTCTGCGACAAAAGCCTGCTGATTTTCCATCAGCAGCACCGGATTCAGGCGAATTTCGTTGCTTTCCAGCCAGGCAGTGCCGGCGGCGGTGCCGCGCTGCTGATAGACCACTTTGGGCTCAGGATAATGGGTGCCTAAATGCGCGTTGGCCTGCTGAAGTTTTTCACGCAGACAGCGCATAACGGCTTGCTGGAGAGCGATAGGGAGTCTGAGGGCTTTCATACCGGCAGAGAATAATGGGGCAGGAAGCGCGGTGCAAGCCCCTCCCGTTACCGGAAGGGGCTTTCAGGACTCAGTTGTGTGCGCCGATTTCGCGTAATTTACGGCCTTTCATCAGGTTACGTTCGATGTGTTCCAGAGAGACATGTTTCGTCTCAGGAATAAGCCACAGCGTCAGGACGATAAAGAACAGGTTCAGCGCCGCATAAACCCAGAAGGTGTTAGCGTTGCCCAGCGTGTTCAGCATAGTCAGGAAGGTGGCGCCGACAATCATATTGGCAATCCAGTTGGTGGCGGTGGAGCAGGTGATGCCGAAATCGCGCCCTTTGAGCGGCTGGATTTCCGAACACAGCACCCAAATCAGCGGGCCAGCGCTCATGGCGAAGCCAACGATAAACATCAGCAGCATGGCAACCGCAAAGTACTGCGCGCCCTGGGAATGGATGCCGACGTGTAGCATGGTGCCCAGCACGCCCATGCCGACGGCCATGACCAGGAAGCCGAGCACCAGCGTAGGTTTACGTCCCCAGCGGTCAACCAGACCGATAGCAATAAAGGTAGCCAGCACGTTAATCAGGCCCACGATCACGGTGCCCCACATTTGCTGCGTGGTATTCGCGAACCCGGCAATTTCGAAGATTTTTGGTGCGTAGTACATGATGACGTTCATGCCGGTGAACTGCTGCATGACCTGCAGCAATACGCCAAGAAAGACCGCCCGGCGGAAGTTCGAGTTGTCCTTAAACAGCGACCACCCGCTTTGTTTCACCTTCAGGCTTTCGCGGATTTCCTCCAGCTCACGTTTCGCCTCTGCGCTGGTATCGCGCAGGCGCAGCAGCACGCGTTCAGCATCGTGGAAGCGGCGCTTGGCGGCAAACCAGCGCGGACTGTCCGGCAGGAAGAACACGCCAACCAGCAGTAGCAGAGCGGGAAGAGTGATCACGCCCAGCATCCAGCGCCAGGATTCGGTGTAGCTGAAAGCTGTATCGGAGAGATAAGCGCCCAGAATACCGATGGTGATCATCAGTTGGTACATGGAGATCATGCTGCCACGGATCTTCTCCGGCGCAATTTCTGACAGGTAAAGCGGGGCGGTGTAGGAAGCGACGCCTACGGCCAGGCCCAGCAGGACACGAGACACGATCAACACTTCAACGTTGGGCGCAAAGGCCGAGAACAGGGAACCGAGCACAAACAGCACGGCACCTATCATCAGGCTGTATTTTCTCCCCAGTTTGAAAGAGAGCCAGCCGCTGCCGATGGCCCCGACGGCTGCCCCGAACATCATCGAACTCACCACCCATTCCTGGGTGTGGGAGGTGATGGCAAAGTCTTTAGCGATAAACGGCAGCGCACCGGCAATCACCCCAATGTCCAGGCCGAACAGCAGGCCGGCGAGCGCGGCGAGGAAGCAGACAAAAAAGGTCATGCTTTTGTTGGAGCGCCCGGTTTTTTTATTGTCAGGCATATCGCCCTCCACGTGGATTTTTTCGGATTTGACGTTTTTAAGGGTAGGGCAGTAAACGGCGGAAGTGTGTGATGATAATCACAGTGATGTAATCGTTTACACTGGGGGTCTAAATTGAGAGGAAACTTAATGTTGATAAGACAGGGAATTTACGGCTAATAAAATCCGCCCTGCGGTTAAAAATCGGTGTTTGATGAGCTGTTTATGTAACAAATGATGTGCCTGAACGCACATATGAATAAAAGTGGCAATAAAGGCTATTCCTGTTATGTGTAATCGGTTTCAAATTGTTGCCGGTGATAGCAGGGAGCCAGGAGAAGAGAAACCTGTAGGTACAGAACCAAAAAGCAAAAGGCCAGCATAAGCTGGCCTTTAAAGTACAAAGCGGTGGCGGGTTATTTCAGGCCAGCGGCTTCACGCAGCAGTGCGGCTTTGTCGGTTTTTTCCCATGGGAAATGTTCGCGACCAAAGTGACCGTATGCGGCGGTTTCTTTGTAGATCGGATGCAGCAAATCCAGCATCTGAATCAGGCCGTATGGACGCAGGTCGAAGAACTCGCGCACCAGCAGGGTCAGCTGCTCGGTAGAGATTTTCTCGGTACCGAAGGTTTCCACCATGATGGAAGTAGGTTCTGCTACGCCGATAGCGTAAGAAACCTGAATTTCGCAGCGGTCAGCCAGGCCAGCGGCGACGATGTTTTTCGCGACATAACGCGCAGCATAGGCAGCAGAACGGTCAACTTTAGACGGATCTTTACCTGAGAATGCGCCGCCACCGTGACGAGCCATGCCGCCGTAGGTATCAACGATGATTTTACGCCCGGTCAGACCGCAGTCACCCATTGGGCCACCGATAACAAAACGGCCAGTTGGGTTGATGTGGTATTTGGTGGAGGCGTTCAGCCACTCGCCCGGCAGAACTGGTTTGATGATCTCTTCCATCACCGCTTCCTGCAGGTCTTTCAGCGCGATGTCTTCAGAGTGCTGAGTGGACAACACAACCGCATCAATACCGACGATTTTACCGTCGTCGTACTGGAAGGTGATCTGGCTTTTCGCGTCCGGGCGCAGCCACGGCAGGGTGCCGTTTTTGCGCACTTCAGCCTGACGTTGCACCAGACGGTGGGCGTAGGTGATTGGCGCTGGCATCAGCACGTCGGTTTCGTTGGTCGCATAGCCAAACATCAGGCCCTGATCGCCCGCACCCTGTTCCAGCGGATCGGTACGGTCAACGCCCTGATTGATGTCCGGGGATTGTTTACCAATCGCGCTCAGAACAGCGCAGGAGTTGGCGTCAAAGCCCATATCTGAATGCACATAGCCGATTTCACGCACGGTTTTGCGGGTGATTTCTTCGATATCAACCCACGCGCTGGTGGTGATTTCGCCGCCAACCAGAACCATACCGGTTTTGACGTAGGTCTCACAGGCTACGCGTGCTTTCGGATCCTGCTCGAGGATGGCGTCAAGGACGGCGTCGGAGATTTGGTCAGCGATTTTATCAGGATGCCCTTCAGATACAGACTCGGACGTAAAGAGGTGTTTAGCCATATTTTCTTCACCCTAAGAGGATTTATTTAGTTCAGGCTGCTGCTCTACGCCACAGCGGTGGCGAGATAGACCAACCCGGGAACTTATTGCCACAGATTGAAAAACAGGCAGTCTAACAGTTAATCAGTATAGATGGATTAACATCTGGACGGCCATTTTAGATTAGACAATCGGCAGATAGCCAGAATTTTTTAGGGTAACGGCAACATGTGATAAATCTTGAGTGGAAAGTGGAGCTGACACTGCTGGCAATTTACACATTTTGTTTTGCTTTTTACCCCTTATATGGGTATAAAGCGGCGCGCGCGGCTTAATCAAAAGCACACGATTCGTGTTGCCCACTTCCAGCCGGGTTGAGCAATTATTTAGAGCCTGTCAGGTACAGTGTTCGCAGCTTTGGCTTGTCGCATACATATTCAACGTATGCGTGGAGGTGATACAAGTAATGAACCGCCGTCATTCATATAACCCAGCACGCCGTTCTGGCGCGTATATGCTCCTCGCAGCCTGCATCTCATGTTTTCAAACTTGCCGATGTTTTACCCATCTCGGCGCTTCTCAGGATCCCCGGGCCGGTCTGTAATCCGCCGTGGTAACTGAACAAGGGCGCTCTTGTATTACAAGAGTTTTCTCGTGGTTTCGCCGTCCTGTCATACAGGGTTCGGATACGTGTTTTACAATGATATGAAAATGAAACCGGTCGCACAGCCTGGCTGTCAGCGTCTTGTGCTGTCAATGCGCGCTGTTAATGGGTTGTTATTGCAGGATACCCCTGCGATAGTAGTCAACTGTTTTGCACAATCGACAAAATTTGAGGTTCGCCATGACTGACAAAATCACTTCTGTTTCGGGTTCGTCAGTGGGCGAGCAGGATGTACATCGTTCCATTCAGGAGGTTGCCATGAGCTCCGAGGAAGCCAGCAAGATGCTGCGTACATACAATATTGCCTGGTGGGGCAATAATTATTACGACGTTAACGAACTGGGCCATATTAGCGTTTGCCCGGACCCGGACGTTCCTGAAGCTCGCGTGGATCTCGCCGAACTGGTGAAAGCGCGTGAAGCTCAGGGCCAGCGCTTGCCTGCGCTGTTCTGTTTCCCGCAGATCCTGCAGCACCGCCTGCGTTCGATTAACGCCGCCTTTAAGCGTGCGCGTGAATCCTACGGCTACAACGGCGACTATTTTCTGGTTTACCCGATCAAAGTTAACCAGCACCGCCGTGTAATTGAGTCGCTGATTCATTCCGGCGAACCGCTGGGCCTGGAAGCAGGTTCTAAAGCCGAGCTGATGGCCGTATTGGCGCACGCGGGCATGACCCGGTCGGTTATCGTCTGTAACGGCTATAAAGACCGCGAATACATCCGCCTGGCGCTGATCGGCGAGAAGATGGGCCATAAGGTCTACCTGGTTATCGAGAAGATGTCCGAGATCGGCATCGTGCTGGAAGAAGCCGAGCGACTGAATGTGATTCCTCGCCTGGGCGTTCGCGCCCGTCTGGCCTCTCAGGGATCCGGTAAATGGCAGTCTTCCGGCGGTGAGAAGTCCAAATTTGGCCTCGCGGCAAACCAGGTTCTGCAGCTGGTGGAAATCCTGCGTGAACGCGGCCGCCTGGACAGCATTCAGCTGCTGCACTTCCACCTGGGGTCGCAAATGGCGAACATTCGCGATATCGCCACCGGCGTTCGTGAGTCCGCGCGCTTCTACGTTGAGCTGCATAAGCTGGGCGTGAACATCCAGTGCTTCGACGTTGGCGGTGGCCTGGGCGTGGACTACGAAGGGACTCGCTCCCAGTCCGACTGCTCCGTTAACTACGGCCTGAATGAATACGCGAACAATATTATTTGGGCGATTGGCGATGCCTGCGAAGAAAATGGCCTGCCGCACCCGACGGTGATCACCGAGTCTGGCCGCGCCGTGACCGCGCACCACACCGTGCTGGTTTCCAATATTATCGGCGTGGAGCGTAACGAATATACCGAAGCAACTCCACCTGCGGTTGACGCCCCTCGCGCACTGCAAAGCATGTGGGAAACCTGGGAGGAGATGCATCAGCCTGGGACTCGCCGCTCGCTGCGTGAATGGTTGCACGACAGCCAGATGGACCTGCACGATATCCACGTCGGCTACTCCTCCGGGGCATATAGCCTGCAGGAGCGTGCCTGGGCAGAACAGCTTTACCTGAACATGTGCCACGACGTGCAGAAGCAGCTTGATCCAAGCAACCGCGCGCACCGTCCAATTATCGACGAACTGCAGGAGCGCATGGCGGACAAAATGTACGTCAACTTCTCGCTGTTCCAGTCGATGCCGGACGCGTGGGGGATCGATCAGCTTTTCCCGGTACTGCCGCTGGAAGGGTTGAATCACGCGCCTGAGCGCCGTGCGGTGCTGCTGGACATTACCTGCGACTCCGATGGGGCAATTGACCACTATATTGATGGCGACGGCATAGCCACGACGATGCCGATGCCGGAATACGATCCGGAGAACCCACCGATGCTGGGCTTCTTCATGGTGGGTGCGTACCAGGAAATCCTGGGCAACATGCACAACCTGTTCGGTGACACCGAAGCTGTGGACGTCTTCGTCTTCCCTGATGGCTCCGTGGAAGTTGAACTGTCTGACGAAGGCGATACCGTGGCGGACATGCTGCAGTACGTGCAGCTCGATCCGAACAAGCTGCTGACTCAGTTCCGCGACCAGGTCAAGAACACCGGCCTTGACGATGCGCTGCAGCAGCAGTTCCTCGAAGAGTTCGAAGCGGGTCTGTACGGTTATACGTATCTGGAAGACGAGTAAGCTATCGCTTTCCCTCTCCTCTTCAGGGAGAGGGGCAAAGAGCGTGCAATAGCCTATACTCTCTTGAACCTGTATGAATTAGCGGCGATAATCCGCGCAATAAATAGTAGTCACCCAATCCAATCCCTTCCTCGTCGGGTTTAACGACGCGGAGGGGATTTTTTTTAGGCGTTTTTTAACCCCCAACCGAGAGGTCAGACAATGAGCACCTTAGGCCACAAATACGATAACTCCCTGGTATCTAATGCCTTTGGTTTTTTACGTTTCCCGCTGAATTTCCAGCCGTACGATAGCGATGCAGACTGGGTGATCACCGGCGTTCCGTTTGATGCGGCAACTTCCGGTCGCGCAGGCGGCCGCCACGGCCCGGCAGCGATTCGTCAGGTATCCACCAACCTGGCATGGGAAGGAAACCGCTTCCCGTGGAACTTCGACATGCGCGAGCGTCTGAACGTTGTGGACTGCGGCGATCTGGTTTACGCCTTCGGCGATGCCCGTGAGATGAGCGAAAATCTCCAGGCGCACGCTGAGCGTCTGCTGGCTTCCGGCAAGCGTATGCTTTCCTTCGGCGGTGACCACTTCGTGACTCTGCCGCTGCTGCGTGCTCACGCGAAGCACTTTGGTAAAATGGCGTTGGTGCATTTTGATGCGCACACCGACACCTACGCGAATGGCTGCGAGTTCGACCACGGCACGATGTTCTACACCGCGCCAAACGAAGGCCTGATCGATCCGAACCACTCCGTGCAGATCGGTATTCGTACCGAGTTCGACAAAGATAACGGCTTCACCGTGCTGGATGCCTGCCAGGTTAACGATCGCGGCGTAGACGACATTATTGCCCAGGTTAAGCAGATCGTCGGCGACATGCCGGTTTACCTGACTTTTGACATCGACTGCCTGGATCCCGCGTTTGCGCCGGGAACCGGTACGCCGGTGATTGGTGGCCTGACGTCCGATCGTGCTATCAAGCTGGTTCGGGGCCTGAAAGATCTGAATATCGTGGGGATGGACGTGGTGGAAGTGGCTCCAGCCTACGACCAGTCTGAAATCACCGCGCTGGCTGCGGCAACGTTGGCGCTGGAAATGCTGTATATCCAGGCGGCCAAGAAAGGCGAATAAGCCTTTAAATACCGCCCCATTGGGGGCGGTTTCGCTTTATTTAATCCCATCCGCTGCCATGCGGTCGCGGATATGCTGGGCACGAGCGGCAGACGCCGGGTGGTCGTCCAGCATGGAGCTTTGACGGCCCTCGTCGAGCTTAGCCAGTTTCTCGAAGCTGGTGGCAAGACCGGTCGGGTTGATGCCGCGTTTGCGCAACAGATCGTAAGAGTAGTCGTCCGCTTCAGATTCCTGACGCTGAGAGAACTGAGCGTTCACCAGTTTTTCGCCTAAATCCCCAAGCTGAGACTGCGACAGGTTGCCAATCACGCCGCCTGCGGATGCGGCAGCAACGCGGGCTGCGTTAGCCCCGAGCGCGACCTGCATCCCTTTTTTCACGTGGCCCAGCGCGACGTGCCCCATTTCGTGGCCAATCACCGCTTCAACTTCGTTGTCGTCCATCATGTCCATCAGGCCGCTGTAGACGCGGATGCAGCCGTTCGCCATGGCGAAGGCGTTGACGTCTTTGGTCACATAAACTTTATAGTTAACCGGCAGACCGTTGATGTTATCCCCCAGCGCGGAGGCAATTTTGTTCAGCCGCTGGGTGTATGGACTGTCTGCCGGGGCTATCGTAGCTTTGCTGTCCTGCTGCTTACAGGCATCATCGCTCAGGGTTTTCACCTGCGCATCGCTTAAAGTGTAGGCCTGGAAAGCTTCGGCTCCAGAGGTCAATAGCCCGTTGGAATCCATTCCCTGGCAGCCGCTCAGCAGGGCTGCGACGCTCAGGCTCAACAATATTGGGCGCATCTTCATGGCCATTTTCCTTTCTTTATAATAGGTAAAAACAGAATCGGATTTACCGCAGGCGAGGCGGCTCCAGAACCAGTATAAAGAAGAATAAATGGCCTGCGCATCAGGTTGCGCAACTTGCGAGCGTTATCCAGAGATTTCTTACCCTGTCAACGGCACGCCGCATGTACATGACCATTCCCCTGGTGTACATTGTTGTCACATTTTCGGGCGTAGCCCATAACGCATCGTAGTCAAGGCGCGACCTTCAACCATCCGATCTGGAGTCAAAATGTCCTCTCGTAAAGAGCTTGCCAATGCTATTCGTGCGCTCAGCATGGACGCAGTACAAAAAGCCAAATCCGGTCACCCGGGTGCCCCTATGGGCATGGCCGACATTGCCGAAGTCCTGTGGCGTGATTTCCTGAACCATAACCCACAGAACCCTTCCTGGGCAGACCGCGACCGCTTCGTGCTGTCCAACGGCCACGGTTCTATGCTGATTTACAGCCTGCTGCATCTCAGCGGTTATGATCTGCCGATTGAACAGCTGAAAAACTTCCGTCAGCTGCACTCCCAGACTCCGGGCCACCCGGAAGTGGGCTACACCGCCGGTGTTGAAACCACGACTGGCCCACTGGGTCAGGGTATTGCGAACGCGGTCGGTATGGCTATCGCAGAGAAAACGCTGGCGGCACAGTTCAACCGTCCTGGCCACGACATCGTGGACCACTTCACCTATGCATTTATGGGTGACGGCTGCATGATGGAAGGCATCTCTCACGAGGTTTGCTCCCTGGCTGGTACCCTGAAGCTGGGTAAACTGGTTGCGTTCTATGACGACAACGGCATCTCCATCGACGGTCACGTTGAAGGCTGGTTCACCGACGATACCGCAAAACGCTTCGAAGCCTACGGCTGGCATGTCGTGCGCGGTGTAGACGGCCACGATGCCGCGGCTATCAAACGTGCAGTAGAAGAAGCGCGTGCGGTGACCGACAAACCATCCCTGCTGATGTGCAAAACCATCATCGGTTTCGGTTCCCCGAACAAAGCCGGTACCCATGACTCTCATGGCGCCCCGCTGGGTGATGCAGAAATCGCACTGACCCGTGAAGCGCTTGGCTGGAACCACGCACCGTTCGAAATCCCTTCTGACATCTACGCGCAGTGGGATGCGAAAGAAGCGGGTCAGGCTAAAGAAGCCGCATGGAACGAGAAGTTCGCTGCCTACGCGAAAGCCTTCCCGCAGGAAGCCGCAGAGTTCACTCGCCGCGTGAAAGGCGAAATGCCTTCTGACTTCGACGCAAAAGCGAACGAGTTCATCGCTAAGCTGCAGGCTAACCCATCCAAGATCGCCAGCCGTAAAGCGTCCCAGAATGCTATCGAAGCGTTCGGCCCGCTGCTGCCGGAATTCCTGGGTGGCTCCGCTGACCTGGCGCCTTCTAACCTGACTATCTGGTCTGGTTCTAAAGCAATTAACGAAGATACTGCCGGGAACTACATCCACTACGGCGTGCGCGAATTCGGTATGACCGCTATCGCCAACGGTATCTCCCTGCACGGCGGTTTCCTGCCGTACACCTCTACCTTCCTGATGTTCGTAGAATACGCCCGTAACGCGGTGCGTATGGCTGCGCTGATGAAACAGCGTCAGGTGATGGTGTATACCCACGACTCCATCGGCCTGGGCGAAGATGGCCCGACTCACCAGCCGGTTGAGCAGGTTGCTTCCCTGCGTGTGACCCCGAACATGAGCACCTGGCGCCCATGTGACCAGGTTGAGTCCGCAGTCGCGTGGAAGTACGGCGTTGAGCGTCACGACGGCCCGACCGCGCTGATCCTTTCCCGCCAGAACCTGGCTCAGCAGGATCGTACCGAGCAGCAGCTGAAAGACATCGCTCGCGGCGGCTACGTGCTGAAAGATTGCGCAGGTCAGCCAGAGCTTATCTTCATCGCTACCGGCTCTGAAGTTGAGCTGGCGGTGGCCGCATGGGACAAGCTGACTGCCGAAGGCGTGAAAGCGCGCGTGGTGTCCATGCCGTCTACCGACGCGTTCGACAAGCAGGATGCGGCTTACCGTGAATCCGTGCTGCCGAAAGCCGTTTCTGCTCGTGTGGCTATCGAAGCCGGCATCGCTGACTACTGGTACAAATACGTTGGCCTGAATGGCGCTATCGTGGGCATGACCACCTTCGGTGAGTCTGCTCCAGCGGAACTGCTGTTCGAAGAGTTTGGCTTCACCGTGGAAAACGTGGTGAAACAGGCTAAAGCGATTCTGTAATCCGTCTCGCTAACTATCAGGGTCGCTTCGGCGGCCCTTTTTTATGCCGATTATTCCACTTATAGCCTGTTCTTTATTCCACCATCGGGGCGCTCAGTTGCAGTTATTCCACCAAAACTGTGATGTACGTCAGAAGTTGAGCGGAGCATGTTGGGGTATCGTTCCTTTTATTCCCGCTTTCGCTTAACATAGCTGAAGCGTTTCAGTCGAATAAATGTTCGACAATTAAGCAAACAAGTGCAGTTTCATGAGTGCGAGGATTCCCCTCAGGCGGTTGCTGGATTACTCTGTCAGCCACTAAATCCCAGGGATTCTGGCAGGAGAGATATGACCGTACGCATCGCTATTAATGGCTTCGGTCGCATTGGGCGCAACGTGGTACGTGCTTTGTACGAATCTGGTCGCCGTGCGGAAATTACCGTGGTAGCAATCAACGAACTGGCAGACGCTGCGGGTATCGCGCATCTGTTGAAGTACGATACCAGCCACGGTCGCTTTGCCTGGGATGTTCGCCAGGAGCGTGAAGTCCTGTTTGTGGGCGATGACAGCATTCGCCTGCTGCATGAACCGACCATTGAAGCGCTCCCGTGGCGTGAGCTGGGCGTTGATATCGTGCTGGACTGCACCGGCGTGTTCGGCTCCCGCGCTGACGGTGAAGCCCACCTTGCGGCAGGGGCGAAGAAAGTCCTGTTCTCACACCCTGGCGGTAACGACCTCGATACAACCGTCGTCTACGGCGTGAACCATGAGCAGGTCGAAGACAGCCACCGTATCGTCTCCAATGCCTCCTGCACCACAAACTGTATTATTCCAATCATTAAACTGCTGGATGAAGCGTTTGGCATTGAGTCCGGGACGGTCACTACCATCCACTCGGCCATGCACGATCAGCAGGTGATTGACGCTTACCACCCTGATTTGCGACGCACTCGTGCGGCGAGTCAGTCGATCATTCCGGTGGATACGCGTCTTGCGGCCGGTATCACGCGTATTTTCCCACAATTTAATGACCGTTTTGAGGCGATCGCGGTACGCGTTCCCACGATAAACGTGACGGCCATTGATTTGAGCGTGACGGTCAGAAATTCAGTAAATGCATGTGAAGTCAACCACTTGCTGCAAAAAGCGGCACAGGAAGCATTTCATGGTATAGTTGACTATACGGAATTACCGTTGGTCTCTACTGATTTTAACCACGATCCGCACAGTGCAATCGTCGACGGCACGCAAACGCGGGTCAGTGGGCAACATCTGATTAAAACTCTAGTCTGGTGTGATAACGAATGGGGCTTTGCCAACAGGATGCTCGACACCACGTTGGTTATGGCTCAATGGATTTCAGGTAAGGCGCACGTTGCGTCTGCAAAACTTTAAGAATCAACGAGAGGATTCACCATGTCTGTAATTAAGATGACCGATCTGGATCTGGCGGGCAAACGCGTATTCATCCGTGCCGATCTGAACGTGCCGGTTAAAGACGGGAAAGTCACCAGCGATGCGCGTATCCGTGCATCTCTGCCGACCATTGAACTGGCGCTGAAACAGGGTGCTAAAGTCATGGTGACTTCTCACCTGGGTCGTCCGACCGAAGGCGAGTACAACGAAGAATTCTCTCTGCTGCCAGTGGTTAACTACCTGAAAGACAAGCTGTCTAACCCGGTGCGTCTGGTAAAAGATTACCTGGACGGCGTAGAGGTTGCTGCCGGTGAGCTGGTTGTTCTGGAAAACGTTCGCTTCAACAAAGGCGAGAAAAAAGACGACGAAGCACTGTCCAAAAAATACGCTGCACTGTGCGACGTGTTCGTGATGGATGCTTTCGGGACTGCACACCGTGCGCAGGCTTCTACTCACGGCATCGCTAAATTTGCTGACGTTGCTTGTGCTGGCCCGCTGCTGGCTGACGAACTGGAAGCACTGGGCAAAGCTCTGAAAGAGCCGGCTCGCCCAATGGTTGCTATCGTTGGCGGTTCTAAAGTTTCTACCAAACTGACCGTGTTGGACTCCCTGTCCAAAATCGCTGACCAGCTGATTGTTGGCGGCGGCATCGCGAACACCTTCGTTGCAGCCCAGGGCCACAACGTAGGTAAATCCCTGTACGAAGCAGACCTGGTTGATACCGCTAAAGATCTGCTGACCCGTTGCGACATCCCAGTACCAACCGACGTGCGTGTGGCAACCGAGTTCTCCGAAACTGCGACCGCAACCCTGAAGTCTGTGAACGACATCAAAGACGAAGAGCAGATTCTGGACATGGGCGACGTTTCCGCTGAGAAACTGGCCGTGATCCTGAAAAACGCGAAAACCATTCTGTGGAACGGCCCGGTTGGCGTATTCGAATTCCCTAACTTCCGTAAAGGGACCGAAATCGTTGCCCGTGCTATCGCAGACAGCGAAGCCTTCTCCATTGCAGGCGGCGGCGACACTCTGGCCGCTATCGACCTGTTCGGTATCGCAGACAAAATTTCCTACATCTCTACCGGCGGCGGCGCATTCCTTGAGTTTGTGGAAGGCAAAGTACTGCCAGCTGTAGCAATGCTCGAAGAGCGCGCTAAGAAGTAATTCCTACGGGCAGGGTAACCTGCCCGTTGATTTATTGCCGCCCGGCAAGATTCAGGACGGTGATTCGATTTTTCCAAGGCCTACAGGACACATCAACATGTCTAAAATTTTTGATTTCGTAAAACCAGGTGTTGTAACTGGCGACGACGTACAGAAAATCTTCCAGGTAGCAAAAGAGAACAACTTTGCTCTGCCAGCCGTTAACTGCGTCGGTACCGACTCTATTAACGCCGTTCTGGAAACCGCTGCGAAAGTAAAATCTCCGGTTATCGTCCAGTTCTCTAACGGCGGTGCTGCATTCATCGCTGGTAAAGGCGTGAAAACTGATGTTCCACAGGGTGCTGCTATCCTGGGCGCAATCTCTGGTGCACACCACGTACATCAGATGGCTGAACACTACGGCGTGCCGGTTATTCTGCACACTGACCACTGCGCTAAGAAACTGCTGCCGTGGATCGACGGCCTGCTGGACGCGGGTGAAAAACACTTTGCCGCTACCGGTAAACCACTGTTCTCTTCCCACATGATTGACCTGTCCGAAGAGTCTCTGGAAGAAAACATCGAAATCAGCTCCAAATACCTGGCTCGCATGTCCAAACTGGGCATGACCCTGGAAATCGAACTGGGCTGCACCGGCGGTGAAGAAGATGGCGTGGACAACAGCCACATGGACGCTTCTGCTCTGTACACCCAGCCAGAAGACGTTGATTACGCTTACACCGAACTGAGCAAAATCAGCCCACGTTTCACCATCGCAGCTTCTTTCGGTAACGTACACGGCGTGTACAAACCAGGTAACGTGGTTCTGACCCCGACCATCCTGCGTGATTCTCAGGAATATGTTTCTAAGAAACACAACCTGCCGCACAACAGCCTGAACTTCGTCTTCCACGGCGGTTCCGGTTCTTCTGCTCAGGAAATCAAAGACTCCGTAAGCTACGGCGTAATCAAAATGAACATCGATACCGATACCCAGTGGGCAACCTGGGACGGCATCCTGAACTACTACAAAGAAAACGAAGCTTACCTGCAGGGTCAGCTGGGTAACCCGAAAGGCGCTGACCAGCCGAACAAAAAATACTACGATCCACGTGTCTGGCTGCGCGCAGCTCAGACCTCTATGATCGTTCGCCTGGAGCAGGCATTCAAAGAGCTGAACGCGGTAGACGTTCTGTAATTTGAGCTAATATTTGCTTCGATAAAAACCCGCCTTGGCGGGTTTTTTTATATTCAAATATAAGCGTAATATTTGCAGCCATTTTTAATTCTTTGTTTTATGCACCTTACTCTGAGTAAATAAACGTCAATATTGATAAGTTTTCAGTCTGAATAAGAGTTTATGGCTGGTTATATGAATTTATTATCTCCATAAATTTCTTTTATTCAGGATGTTTAGGTTGACCTTAATCATGGAAATAGCAAATTATAAAACATTAACTCATTGTTATTTATGGGTTTATATTCATTTTGTTGCTTGTTGTACTGATGAGGGTTGAGCTCTTGTGAGTCGCCGCACATAACATAGTAGGGAGAATACGTAAGATCGCCGCCATTGATAACTTATTAGGCATGGCGCTTTATGGATAATACGACATTACCTAAAACACAGCACCTGGTTGTATTTCAGGAAGTGGTAAGAAGTGGTTCATTTGGCTCTGCGGCGAAGCAGCTAAGTTTGACTCAGCCTGCGGTAAGTAAAATTATCAGCGATATGGAAGCCTTGTTTGGTCTGGAGCTTATCATTCGCAAAAATACCGGTGTTCAGCTTACGGCTGCCGGTAAAGTACTGCTCGGTTACGCCGAGTCGATTACCCGCGAAATGCGCAACATGTGCAACGAAATGAACAGTCTGGTCGGTAGCGAAGCGGTAGATGTTTCATTCGGCTATCCTTCACTTATCGGTTTTACCTTCCTGCCGGGCATGATGAAAGCCTTTAAAGAGCAGTATCCACAGGCTGAAGTTTCAATGTTTGAAGCTCAACTTTGCTCCTTCTTACCGGCGATACGTGACGGCAGGCTGGATTTTGCCATCGGTACGCTGAGCGATGAGATGCTGCTTCAGGATTTGCATATCGAACCCCTGTTTGAATCAGAGTTTGTTCTGGTAGCCGGACGAACACGAACGCGCGGAGGCGTGATGACGCTCCGCTCATTAAGCCATGAGCAGTGGGTGTTGCCTCAAACCGAAATGGGCTACTACAGTGAACTTCTGACCATCCTGCAACAGAACCATATCACCAGCGATAAAATCATTAAAACCGACTCAGTTGTCACCATTTATAACATGGTGTTGACCGCCGGTTTCCTGACGATTATTCCCCGTGAAATGATCGCACCTTTTGGCTCTCAGGAGTTTGTTCAAATTCCATTAACGGATGAATTACCTGTTGCACGCTATGCTGCGGTATGGTCGAAAAATTGCCGTATAAAAAAATCAGCGGCGACGCTGGTCGAATTAGCCAAAGTGCATTCAGTGCGTAGTAAATATCAATTTAATAAATTAACGGTGGTGGCTTAGCTTACTTAGCATAATCACTTTTTATCACTCATTAAATTAAAAAGGCGAGTTTTTTATTATTCGCTACGAATATCTTTTATTGCTTTGATGCGGAGATCAACATGCATATAGATAATGAATTGCCAGTCACAATTAACGATGTTCTTGAAGCGAAAAAAAGAATATCTGGATTTGTGTATAAAACCGGGATGCCTCGCTCTAATTATCTTAGCGAATGCTGTAAGGGCGACATCTATTTGAAATTTGAAAACATGCAGCGTACCGGTTCGTTTAAAATGCGCGGTGCTTTCAATAAACTCAGTTCACTGAGTGAAGAAGAAAGAGCCCGGGGCGTGGTGGCCTGTTCTGCGGGTAACCATGCTCAGGGTGTTTCATTGTCATGTGCGCTGCTCGGTATTAACGGCAAAGTGGTGATGCCTAAAGGTGCACCGAAGTCAAAAGTTGCCGCCACGACTGACTATTCAGCTCAAGTGATTATCCACGGCGATAATTTTAACGAAACCATCGCCAAGGTCAGCGAAATTGTTGAGACGGAAGGGCGTATCTTTATCCCACCTTACGATGATGAAAAAGTCATTGCCGGGCAGGGGACGATTGGCCTGGAAATTCTTGAAGACCTTTACGACGTCGATAACGTGATTGTGCCGATTGGCGGCGGCGGCCTGATTGCCGGCATTGCGGTAGCCATTAAATCCATTAATCCAACAATTAATATTATTGGCGTGCAGGCGGAAAACGTCCACGGCATGGCTTCCTCTTTCCGCACTGGTGAAATTACCGCGTATCGGGCAGGCAGCACGTTGGCTGACGGCTGTGACGTTGCCCGCCCAGGAAAGCTAACTTTCGAAATCGTTAAAAAATTAGTCACCGATATTATTTTGGTCAGTGAAGACGATATCAGAAATAGTATGGTCGCACTTATTCAGAGAAACAAAATTGTCACTGAAGGTGCTGGTGCACTGGCTTCTGCTGCATTATTAAGCGGCAAGCTTGACCAGTACATTAAAGGCCGGAAAACCGTGAGTATTATTTCTGGTGGAAATATCGATTTGTCTCGTGTTTCTGAAATTACTGGCGCAGCGGAAGCCTGCCTGGTCTAAATAAGGATCTTCATTATGAGTAATGTTGAAACAACCCTTGTTGGTCAAAAAGAGTCCTCCCTGTGGCGTAAGTCCGATACCACCTGGACTTTAGGTCTGTTTGGTACCGCCATTGGCGCTGGGGTCCTGTTTTTCCCGATTCGCGCGGGCTACGGCGGGCTTATCCCAATACTTATCATGCTTGTTCTTGCCTATCCGATAGCCTTCCTTTGCCACCGCGCGCTGGCACGACTGTGCCTTTCCGGCAGCAATCCATCGGGAAATATCACCGAAGTTGTCGAGGAGCATTTTGGTAAAACGGGTGGCGTCGTTATCACCTTCCTTTATTTCTTCGCGATTTGCCCGCTGCTGTGGATTTACGGCGTCACCATTACTAACACCTTCATGACCTTCTGGGAAAATCAGCTCCAGCTGATGCCCTTAAATCGTGGGCTGGTAGCGCTATTCCTGCTGATGCTGATGGCCTTTGTCATCTTCTTTGGTAAGGATCTGATGGTGAAGGTGATGAGCTGGCTTGTGTTCCCGTTTATCGCCAGCCTGGTCATTATTTCCCTGTCGCTTATTCCCTACTGGAATTCAGCGGTTATCGATCAGGTGAACCTGAGTGAAATCGCGTTAACCGGCCATGACGGCATCCTGGTGACCGTGTGGCTCGGGATTTCCATCATGGTGTTCTCCTTTAACTTCTCGCCGATCGTCTCTTCCTTTGTGGTGTCGAAGCGTGAAGAGTACGAAGCGGACTTCGGGAAAGCCTATACCGAAGACAAGTGCTCAAAAATCATCTCGCGTGCCAGCATGTTGATGGTTGGCGTGGTGATGTTCTTCGCCTTTAGCTGCCTGTTCACGCTGTCGCCACAGAATATGGCCGAAGCAAAAGCGCAGAACATCCCGGTGCTCTCCTATCTCGCTAACCATTTCTCTTCACTCTCTGGTTCGAAGTCTACTTTTGCCACGGTGCTGGAATATGGCGCATCGATTATTGCCCTGGTCGCCATTTTCAAATCTTTCTTCGGCCACTATCTGGGCACGCTGGAAGGGTTGAATGGCCTGGTCCTGAAATTTGGCTATAAGAGTGACAAAACGAAGGTTTCCGAGGGCAAACTTAATCTGATCAGCATGGTGTTTATCATGGGGTCAACCTGGGTTGTCGCCTACGCCAACCCAAATATTCTTGACCTGATTGAAGCGATGGGCGCCCCGATCATTGCCTCGTTGCTTTGCCTGCTGCCGATGTACGCGATTCGCAAAGTGCCGGCGCTGAGCAAATACAAAGGCAGAAGTGAAAATATCTTTGTTACCGTGATCGGCTTACTGACGATCCTTAACATCGTATACAAAATCTTGTAATTAACTGTCATTGGCTCAGGATGAGTGAACGTTAATATGAATGAATATCCGGTAATATTAACCATAAATTGCGGTTCATCTTCGGTTAAATTCTCCGTGCTGGATGAATTAACCATGGAGCCACTTTTAACGGGTATTTGCGAAGGTATAAATACCGAAGCCGCAATGCTTATCGTTAATAGCGGTGAGCCGGTGAAGCTGGCGCATTCTGATTATGAGGATGCGCTGGCGGCAATCTCCCTCGAGCTTGAAAGACGTCATTTGACCGAAAGCGTGGCCTATATAGGCCACCGCATTGCTCACGGCGGGGCGATTTTTGGCGAGTCGGTATTGCTTACGGACGACGTCGTGGAGCAAATCCGCGCGGTCTCGCCTCTCGCGCCGCTGCACAACTATGCCAATCTCAGTGGCGTGGCTTCGGCCAGGCTGCGCTTCCCTGGCGTGCCGCAGGTTGCCGTGTTTGATACCAGCTTTCACCAGACGATGAAACCTGAAGCCTATCTTTACGGCCTGCCATACCGCTATTTCAACGAGCACGGCGTCAGGCGTTATGGATTCCACGGGACCTCTCACCGCTATGTTTCCATGCAGGCAAGCGAGCTACCTGAACTGAAAGGGCGTTCATTGGGGCTGGTGATTGCTCATCTGGGCAACGGGGCTTCAGTGTGCGCGGTTGTTGACGGGCAAAGCGCTGATACCTCGATGGGGATGACGCCGCTGGAAGGTTTGATCATGGGGACACGCTGCGGCGATGTCGACTTTGGGGCGATGGTGTGGCTGGCAAGGCAGACCGGGCAGTCGCTGGACGATCTTGAGCAGGTGGCAAATACCGAGTCAGGGTTGTTGGGGCTTTCAGGTATATCTTCTGACTTACGGACGCTGGAAAAAGCCTGGCAGCAGGGGGATACCCGCGCGGAGTTGGCTATCAACACGTTTGTACATCGTATTGCCAAAACCATCGGCGGACACGCAACTTCGCTGCCACATTTTGATGGGCTAATTTTTACTGGCGGCATTGGTGAAAACTCAGCTCTTATTCGCCGTCTGGTTATTCAACATTTAAGGGTATTCGGTTTCGAACTGAATGAAGAAAAAAATATGCGGCCTAATTCTGACGGCGAGCGTGTTATTTCAACCCAGAACTCGGCAGTACTGTGTGCAGTTATTCCGACCAACGAAGAAAAAATGATTGCTCTTGATGCCCGTGAATTGGGCAAGGCATCGGAGCTTGCGGCATTCGCTTAATTTTATTTGCGGTACAGAGGATTGAATGCATGAAAATGGATATTGATATTTCCCATGATAATTATGCTCAGGCCTGGCAGCAGTTTCGTGGGGAATGCTGGCAGCATGAAATTAATGTTCGGGATTTTATCCAGCAAAACTACACACCGTATGAGGGGGATGATGCGTTTCTGGCGAGCGCAACATCTGAGACGACGGCGCTCTGGGAAAAGGTGATGGAGGGTATTCGCGTTGAAAATGCCACTCATGCCCCGGTCGATTTTGATACTAACGTGGCCACGTCCATTACCGCCCATGCCCCCGGTTACATTATCCAGCAGCATGAGAAAATTGTTGGCCTTCAGACGGACCAGCCGCTAAAGCGCGCGCTGCATCCTTTCGGCGGCATCAATATGATCAAAAGTTCGTTTGAAGCCTATGGCCGCAAAATGGACCCTGAGTTTGAGTATCAGTTTACCGAGCTGAGGAAAACGCACAATCAGGGCGTGTTCGACGTTTATTCGCCGGATATTCTGCGCTGCCGCAAGTCCGGCGTACTGACTGGGCTGCCTGATGGTTACGGGCGTGGCCGAATCATCGGCGATTACCGCCGCGTGGCGCTGTACGGCATTGCTTATCTGGTTCGCGAACGTGAGCTACAGTTTGCCGATCTGCAGCAAAAGCTTGAACGCGGCGAGGATCTTGAGGCAACGATTCGCCTGCGAGAAGAACTGTCGGAGCATCGCCACGCACTGCTGCAAATACAGGACATGGCCGCTGGCTACGGTTTCGATATCTCGAGGCCGGCGAGCAACGCACAGGAGGCGATTCAGTGGCTTTATTTCGCCTATCTGGCGGCGGTGAAGTCGCAAAACGGCGGAGCGATGTCGCTGGGGCGCACCGCAACCTTTATCGATGTTTATATTGAGCGCGATCTTCGCTCTGGCCTGCTCAATGAGCAACAGGCGCAGGAGCTTATTGACCACTTCATTATGAAAATCCGCATGGTGCGCTTCCTGCGCACGCCGGAGTTTGATTCGCTGTTCTCCGGGGATCCTATTTGGGCAACGGAAGTGTTAGGCGGAATGGGGCAGGATGGTCGTACTCTGGTGACCAAAAGTACCTTCCGCTATTTGAATACGCTTTACACCATGGGGCCTGCGCCGGAGCCGAATTTGACCATCCTTTGGTCTGAGGCGCTGCCGAAAGCGTTCAAGGTTTATGCCGCCAGGGTGTCGATTGAAACCTCGTCATTGCAGTATGAAAATGATGATCTGATGCGCATCGATTTCGCCAGCGACGACTATGCGATTGCCTGCTGCGTTAGCCCGATGGTGATTGGCAAACAGATGCAGTTCTTTGGCGCTCGCGCCAACCTGGCAAAAACGCTGCTGTACTGCATCAACGGGGGAATGGATGAAAAGCTGAAGATCCAGGTTGGGCCGAAAACGCCAATGTTGCTCGACGATGTGCTGGACTACGACAAGGTGATGACCAGCCTCGACAGCTTTATGGATTGGCTGGCGGTGCAGTACGTGACGGCCCTGAACCTGATCCACTACATGCACGATAAATACAGCTACGAAGCTTCGCTGATGGCCCTGCATGACCGGGATGTTTACCGCACGATGGCCTGTGGCATCGCCGGGCTTTCGGTGGCGGTGGATTCACTTTCTGCCATCAAACACGCCGTGGTTAAGCCGGTGCGCGACCATACCGGGCTGGCGGTGGATTTCGTGATTGAGGGTGACTATCCGCAATACGGCAATAACGACGATCGCGTGGACGCCATTGCCTGCGATCTGGTTGAGCGTTTTATGAAGAAAATTCAGGCGCTGCCAACTTATCGCGATGCCGTGCCGACGCAGTCTATTTTGACCATTACGTCGAATGTGGTTTACGGGCAAAAAACGGGGAACACGCCAGATGGCCGCAGGGGAGGAACGCCGTTTGCACCCGGTGCGAACCCGATGCACGGGCGAGACACTAAAGGAGCTGTAGCCTCGTTAACCTCCGTGGCTAAGCTGCCGTTCAGCTACGCAAAAGATGGTATCTCTTATACGTTTTCCATCGTGCCTGCGGCGCTGGGGAAAGAGGATTCCATTCGCTGCCTGAACCTGGTCGGCTTGCTTGATGGCTACTTCCACCACGATGTCAAAACGGAAGGCGGGCAGCACCTGAACGTCAACGTGTTGAACCGTGAAATGCTGATGGATGCCATCGCGCATCCTGAAAATTACCCGACACTGACCATTCGTGTTTCTGGCTACGCGGTGCGTTTCAACGCGCTTACCCGCGAGCAGCAGCAGGATGTTATTTCCCGGACCTTCACACAAACGTTGTAAGCCCACTTTTAGCCCGGACATTCGTCCGGGTTTTTCCCTTTTTTTGCCGCATTAATACGCAATTTGAGATCAATTTTGTGACGTACTTGGCACATCCATGCGTTTTTGTTTACCCTTTACGGTTTGAACTGCCTTACCGGGCGGAGAAACTTTTCAGACAAGGAACAGTAAATGGAAGATCTCAACGTAGTAGACAGTATTCATAATGCGGGGGGCTGGCTGGTACGCAATCAGGAGCTGCTCCTGAGCTATGCGGTAAATATCGTCGCCGCCGTGGCCATTTTGATCGCCGGGATGATCGTTGCCCGTCTGGTCTCCGGAGCCGTTAATCGCCTGATGCTGGCTCGCAGCATCGACAGCACTGTCGCCGACTTTCTTTCCGCGCTGGTGCGCTACGGGATTATTGCCTTCACGCTGATTGCGGCCCTGAGCCGTGTCGGGGTGCAGACAGCTTCGGTGATTGCCGTGCTGGGTGCCGCCGGTCTGGCCGTTGGTTTGGCGCTGCAGGGTTCCCTGTCCAACCTGGCCGCAGGCGTGTTGCTCGTTACCTTCCGCCCGTTCCGTACCGGGGAGTATGTCGATCTCGGCGGCATTGCGGGCACCGTGCTGAACGTGCAAATCTTCTCCACCACGCTGCGTACCGTGGATGGCAAAATCGTGGTTGTGCCGAACGGCAAAATCATCGCCGGGAATATCATTAACTTCTCCCGGGAACCTGCCCGCCGCAACGAGTTCATCATCGGCGTGGCCTACGATGCCGACATCGATCAAGTTAAGCAGATCCTGACTGACATCATCACCAGCGACGAGCGCGTGCTGAAGGATCGCGACATCACCGTGCGCCTGAACGAGCTTGGCCCTTCATCCGTCAACTTTGTGGTGCGGGCATGGAGCAAAAGCGGTGACCTGCAAAACGTTTATTGGGACGTGCTGGAGCGCATCAAGAAAGCGCTTGATGCCAACGGCATCGGTATTCCTTATCCGCAAATGGACGTTCACGTTCGCCAGATGAAAGACTCTGATAACGCATAACCTCCGGGGCCAGCTTTCGCTGGCCTTATTTTCACCTGCAATGATTAGTTATGCTTATAAGCGATTAAAAATATCAATTTCCTCTAATAATTTTTGCGCATTACACTCACGCTCAATGATGAACAGTTAAAGGGTGTGTCGCGTGTTATCTTATTATTTTCAGGGCATTGCATTGGGAGCCGCGCTAATTCTGCCGCTGGGGCCGCAAAATGCCTTCGTGATGAATCAGGGCATTCGTCGCCAGTACCATCTGATGATTGCTTCCCTGTGCGCGTTGAGCGACATCATTCTGATTTGCGGCGGGATTTTTGGCGGCAGCGCCATTCTGATGCAGTCTCCCTGGCTGCTGGCGCTGGTCACCTGGGGCGGCGTGGCATTTCTGCTGTGGTATGGCTGGGGTGCGCTGCGCACGGCGATGAGCAGCAACCTGGAGCTGGCTTCGGCCGAAGTGTTGAAGCAGGGGCGCTGGAAAATCGTGGTCACCATGCTGGCGGTGACCTGGCTCAACCCGCACGTCTATCTGGATACCTTTGTGGTACTTGGTAGCCTGGGGGGCCAGCTTGCGGACGAAGCAAAACGCTGGTTCGCGCTGGGAACCATTAGCGCCTCCATTCTCTGGTTTTACGGCCTGGCTATTCTTGCCGCCTGGCTGGCCCCTCGTCTTCGTACCGCAAAAGCACAGCGTATTATCAACGGGGTGGTTGGGCTTGTGATGTGGTTTATTGCCGCTCAGCTGGCCCGGGATGGCGTGCAGCACATCGCGGCACTCGTGGGCTAATTCGCCATAATCTGATAGACAAGTTACCATTACAGGCTAAGCTTGCTGGCAGACGTCGGGAGTTTGTTGAACGGCGTAATCACAGTGGAACGTAGCACGGAGGAGTTACAGTGAAGTTTAAAATTTTAGCATTAGCCGCGTTAATGGGATTAGGTTCTGTTTCTGTGCAGGCGGGTGAGTTGCCAAACGGCCCTCACGTGGTCACCTCCGGGACAGCCAGCGTCGATGCCGTTCCTGATATCGCCACGCTCGCTATCGAAGTCAACGTGTCCGCTAAGGACGCGGCCTCTGCCAAAAAACAGGCCGACGATCGCGTGGCGCAATACCTGACCTTCCTGCAGAAAAATGGCGTAGAGAAGAAGGACATCAATGCCGCTAACCTGCGCACACAGCCAGAGTATGACTACCTGAAAGACGGTAAAACTCAGTTGAAGGGCTACCGTGCGGTACGCCAGGTGGAAGTCACGCTGCGTCAGCTGGATAAAATGAACGAGCTGCTGGATGGCGCGTTGAAGTCCGGTCTGAACGAAATCCGTTCCGTGTCGCTGGGCGTTGCGCATCCAGAAGAGTACAAAGACAAAGCACGTAAAGAAGCGATTAACGATGCAACCCGCCAGGCGAAGCTGCTGGCCGAAGGCTTTAACAGCAAGCTGGGCCCGGTCTACAGCGTGCGTTACCACGTGTCTAACTACCAGCCCGCGCCGATGGTTCGCATGATGAAAGCGGACGCGGCTGCACCGGCTTCCGCTCAGGATACCTACGATCAGCAGACTATTCAGTTTGACGATCAGGTCGATGTGGTGTTTGAACTGCAGGGCGCACAAACCCCTGCGGCACCTGCTCAGTAAGATGTGATCTTCACCTTAACCCTCGCCGCAGCCGGCGAGGGTTAATCAAAGCGTTATTCCGTATCCTGCCTCAAGACCTTGTGCCCGTACTCCAGCAACGCATCCGTCACGTTGCGCATCATGCGGCTTTCCGGTGCAAAGCGGTGCCAGTAGAGCATGCGGCGCTGCAGCAGACCCGGTGTCAGGTCGATTAATTCCCCGCTATTTAACTCGCGCTCAATTTGCAGGTGCGGGATCATACAGCACGTTGTGCCCTGGCGAGCCAGCTGCACAAAGGCCTCCGAAGAGTTAACGATGTGGCACGGCACGCTGCCTGGGGACAGATCAAAGTTCTGCTGTAAAAATGCCTGATGCATATCGTCGAGATGATCAAAGGCTACGGCAGGGGCTTTTAGCAGCGCCGATCGCGTGACGCCATTCGGGAAATAACGCTCGGCAAAATCTTTCGACCCCACAAACAGATAGTCCAGCGCGCCCAGGCGATCCACCAGGCAGCTCGGCAGCGGCTGAGGTTGGATGGAAACCGCCCCAACCACTTCCCCGCGACGCAGGCGTTCCTGAGTACGGGTTTCATCTTCCACCTGAAGATTCAGGCGAATGGGGGAGTCGGCCAGAACCGGCGCAAGGGCCGGTAGCAGCCAGGTGGCCAGACTGTCGGCGTTAACTGCCAGCGAAAGCAGCAGCGGCGTGGAGCCGGTTTGCTCATCGCCCAGCCACTCTTCTTCCAGCAGTTCCACCTGACGTAAAAGTGCCAGCAGTTTTTGGCCCTGTTCGGTGGGGCGGGGCGGCACGGTACGCACCAACAATGGCTGGCCGAACATCGTTTCCAGTTGCTTAATACGTTGTGACACCGCCGACTGAGTAATGCACAGCTTCTGCGCCGCACGCTCAAATCCTCGTTCACGAATTACCGCATCCAGCGCCTGCAGCGTTCTGTAGTCCGGGCGTTTCATTGTTGTTCATCTGCTCCTGATTTCGTCGTGCAGCCACTATGACATAAATTTGCCGCTGATTCAGACCAAATCAGCAAGCTGACATTGTGTTTGAACGTGATGGGGTTTGCAGTGCGGCAAAGCCGGGGACATTTTTCCGCCGCATGCTCTATAATGCGCGTCAGTTTCCACATCACAGGCATAAAATTATGACGCAGGATGAACTGAAAAAAGCAGTCGGATGGGCAGCACTCCAGTATGTGCAGCCGGGCACCATTGTGGGCGTGGGCACGGGCTCAACCGCCGCGCATTTTATTGATGCTTTGGGCACCATCAAACACCAGATTGAAGGTGCTGTTTCCAGCTCCGACGCTTCCACCGCGAAACTGAAAAGTCTTGGGATCCCCGTGTTCGATCTCAACGAGGTGGATTCATTAGGCGTCTACGTCGACGGTGCCGATGAGATCAACCACCAGATGCAGATGATTAAAGGCGGTGGCGCAGCGCTGACTCGCGAGAAAATCATCGCCTCCGTTGCCGACAAGTTTGTTTGCATCGCGGACGCCTCCAAGCAGGTTGATATTCTCGGTAACTTCCCGCTGCCGGTGGAAGTGATTCCTATGGCGCGCAGCGCCGTCGCGCGTGAACTGGTAAAACTGGGTGGTCGCCCGGAGTACCGTCAAGGCGTGGTCACGGACAACGGTAACATCATTCTGGATGTGCATGGTTTGAGCATCATGGAACCGATGAAGCTGGAAAACATCATCAACGGTATGCCTGGCGTTGTTACCGTGGGCCTGTTTGCGAACCGTGGCGCGGATGTGGCGCTGATCGGTACCGCTGACGGCGTAAAAACCATCGTGAAATGATCTGACCGGGGCGCGTTCTGCGCCCCAAAAAACCGTATAAAAAATGACAAATTATTTTAACCGCATTTTTGGTGACATATATCACATTTTGGTAACAGTTCTGTGATTCATGCCTGGTTCACTCTCCCGCTCAGCATTTTATTCTGACTCTCGCCGCCTTATTCCCGCCTGACGATACGGCGACGCAATCGTTCATATTGCCCCAAACGTAGATTTTGATATTTTGACAGAAGGGTAACTTATAGGCGGTGGCGCATCACCGCCTAAAAACGAATACAACAGCACTGAAAATAGGGTCGGGAAATGGCAAAAGTATCACTGGATAAAGACAGAATTAAATTCCTGCTTGTGGAAGGCGTGCACCAAAAGGCGGTAGACAGCCTCCGTGCAGCGGGATACACCAACATTGAATTCCATAAAGGCGCGCTGGATTCCGAAGCGCTCAAAGAGTCGATCCGTGATGCTCACTTCATTGGCCTGCGTTCCCGCACCCATTTGACCGAAGAGATCTTTGCCGCGGCTGAAAAACTGGTGGCTGTAGGCTGCTTCTGCATCGGCACCAACCAGGTTGATCTGGATGCGGCGGCGAAGCGCGGTATTCCGGTGTTCAACGCCCCGTTCTCGAACACCCGTTCCGTTGCTGAACTGGTGATTGGTGAATTGCTGCTGTTGCTGCGCGGCATTCCTGAAGCTAACGCCAAAGCGCACCGTGGCGTGTGGAACAAGCTGGCGGTAGGCTCTTTTGAGGCCCGTGGTAAAAAGCTGGGCATCATTGGCTACGGCCACATCGGTACGCAGCTGGGGATTTTGGCTGAATCCCTGGGGATGCACGTCTACTTCTACGATATCGAAAACAAGCTGCCGCTGGGCAACGCGACTCAGGTTCAGCATCTCTCCGACCTGCTGAATATGAGCGATGTGGTTAGTCTGCACGTGCCGGAAAACGCCTCCACCAAAAACATGATTGGCGCGAACGAGCTGGCCTTGATGAAGCCGGGCTCTCTGCTGATCAACGCCTCTCGCGGTACGGTGGTAGATATTCCTGCTCTGTGCGGTGCGCTTTCGAGCAAGCATCTGTCTGGTGCGGCTATCGACGTCTTCCCGACCGAACCGGCCACCAACAGCGATCCGTTTAACTCTCCGCTGTGCGAGTTTGACAACGTGATCCTGACCCCGCACATCGGCGGCTCAACTCAGGAAGCGCAGGAAAACATCGGCCTGGAAGTGGCGGGCAAACTGGCGAAATACTCGGATAACGGCTCTACGTTGTCTGCGGTTAACTTCCCGGAAGTTTCTCTGCCGCTGCACGGGGGCACCAGCAGCCGCCTGCTGCACATTCATGAGAACCGCCCTGGCATTCTGACCGCGCTTAACCAGATCTTTGCTGAGCAGGGTATCAACATTGCCGCTCAGTTCCTGCAGACCACGCCGCACATGGGTTACGTAGTAATTGATATTGATGCGCCGGAAGATGTGGCTGAGAAAGCGCTGAAGTCAATGAAAGCGATTCCGGGCACCATCCGCGCCCGTCTGCTGTACTGATCTGACCATGGCCTCTTCCCCGAAGGGGGAAGGGGCATCACCACTGCCAAAGGCGCGATGGCGTCACCACGGCAGGCAAAGGAATATCCCACTGTTCTACCGGCAACGTCTCCACCTGCTGGCAATCATGCGCCAGGCCAACCGGGTAGAAACCGTGCTGCTGCCAGTGCTGCAGCGTTCTGTCGTAAAACCCGCCGCCCATCCCCAGACGCTGGCCTGTTTCATCGAAGGCAACCAGCGGCGTGACCAGTACATCCAGCTTATTCAGCGGTAGCACGTCGCGAATATCCAGCTTAGGCTCAAGAATTTTCAGGCGATTGGTGACCAGGTGACTTTGCGGCGCGTAGCGTAAAAACAGCAGGTTGCCGGGGCTAAAAGGATGAAGCACCGGGAGATAAACGTTTTTGCCTGCCCGCCATAAAGCCTGAATCAGCGGGGTGGTATTCAGTTCCCCGTCAAACGAGAGAAACAACGCTACGGTCTGAGCACGAATGACCGGCTCAAACGCCAGCATGCGTTCAGCAGCCTGTAGGGCAAAGGTTTGTTGTTCTGGGGGAGTGAGTGAGCGGCGTCGCTGCCGAATCGTTTGGCGAATGTCCTGACGAAGCGTTGAGGTTAACGGGGTATGCGTCATGATGGCCGGGTAGTAAAGAGGGAATCTCCGAGATGCCGCCGCAGGCTGTAACCCTTGAACCCTTGGTTCAAGGTGAGTGTGTCGTCATGGTTTTAAGGCTTCTCGGACGGACCGAGCATGCTCACCAACCGCGGAGCGCCACACTCTTGTGGTATGAAATATCGGCTCAGGGGACTGGCCCGCTTGCAAACATCTCAGAGAAATTTTGTCTTCGAAGTTACTCTACCACAGTCAACTGCGAAGTGTTATTCAAACTTTGGACCCTGTCGGTCTGCAATGCGACCTTGCTCAAGCAATGCTTGTTCGATGGTCTGCTGTAGCATCCGAATACGCTCTTCCATATTGGCGGCGTAGTCACGGGTTTTCGACTTTTCCTGAGCCAGTTCGTAGCAAATGTTAAGTGCTGCGATGAACACCAGCTGCTCGGTATTTGTGACTCTAGTGCGAACTTTTAAATCTTGCAACCGCTGATTCAGCTCTTCCGCAGCCTGATTCAGCGCATCCTGTTGTTCAGGCGGACAATTCACGCGCAATGAACGACCGAAAATTTGAATATCGACTGGTTGTGCAGACATGCCACCTTCCTGCTGTTTACTCGCCTGCCTTTACGCTACCGGCCCCGGTAGCGGAAGGGGCGCCACTATAGCTATCCCGATATCAAGATACAAGCCCTTTTCTGGTATCTGCGGGGGTCCTGGTGGTAGCATAACACACACTATTCCTGCCAACGATGACGAATGCGCATGTCAATACAGAACGCAATGCCGGACTACGACTTAGTCGGCCAACTTTTGAACCAACAGGGTGTGGGTCTGACGCCTGCAGAAATGCACGGCTTGATCAGCGGCATGCTGTGCGGTGGTAACAAAGACACCAGCTGGCAAACGCTGCTGCATGACCTGACTAACGAAGGCCTGGCCTTTAGCCAGAACCTCGCTGATCCGCTGCGCCAGATGCACGGCGCCATTGGCGATGCGCTGGAAGACGAAGGCTTCCTGTTCCAGCTTTACCTGCCGGACGGGGATGATGTCTCCGTTTTCGATCGCGCCGATGCGCTTTCCGGCTGGGTAAACCACTTCCTGCTGGGCCTCGGCGTCATGCAGAGCAAGCTCGACAAAGTCACCGGTGAAACCGGCGAAGCCATTGACGATCTGCGTAATATTGCCCAGCTGGGTTACGACGAGGACGAAGACCAGGAAGAGCTGGAGATGTCGCTCGAAGAGATCATTGAATATGTGCGTGTTGCCGCGCTGCTGTGCCACGACACCTTTACTCACGCGGCACCGACCGCGCCAGAGGTACGCAAACCTACGCTCCACTAACGATCAAAAAATCAGGAGATGTGATGACCCAGCAGGAATTTCTTCGCCGCCGCCAGGCGCTACTGGCGAAAATGGTGCCCGGCAGCGCTGCGTTAATTTTCGCGGCTCCGGAAGCGACCCGCAATGCCGACAGCGAATACCCTTATCGGCAGAGCAGCGATTTTTGGTACTTCACCGGCTTTAACGAGCCGGAAGCCGTGCTGGTGCTCATTAAAAGCGATGAGTCGCATAATCACAGCGTGCTGTTCAACCGCGTGCGGGATAAAAGTGCAGAAATTTGGTTTGGCCGCAGGCTTGGCCAGGACGCTGCCCCGCAGAAGTTAGGGGTGGATCGCGCGCTGTCCTTCAGCGAAATCGGTGAGCAATTACATCTCCTGCTAAACGGTCTGGATGCGGTTTACCACGCTCAGGGCGAGTACGAATATGCGGATAACATCGTTTTTGCCGCGCTGGATAAGTTGCGTCGTGGTTCGCGTCAAAATCTCGCTGCGCCCGCAACCCTGACCGACTGGCGTCCGACGGTACACGAACTACGCCTCTTCAAATCCGAAGAAGAGATTGCCGTTATGCGTCGTGCCGGCGAGATTTCCGCGCTGGCGCATACTCGTGCCATGCAGGCCTGCCGCCCGGGAATGTTTGAATATCAGCTCGAGGGTGAAATTCACCACGAGTTTACTCGCCACGGCGCGCGTTATCCTTCGTACACCACTATTGTGGGTGGCGGTGAGAACGGTTGCATTCTGCATTACACCGAAAACGAAAGTGAACTGCGCGACGGAGATCTGGTGCTGATAGACGCCGGATGTGAATACCAAAGCTACGCCGGAGACATCACGCGCACTTTCCCTGTTAACGGCAAATTCAGCCCGGCGCAGCGTGAAATTTACGACATCGTGCTGGAATCGCTCGAAACCTCGCTAAAACTCTACCGGCCGGGCACGTCCATGCAGGAAGTGACGACGGAAGTGGTGCGCATCATGGTTAAGGGGCTGGTGAAGCTCGGTATTCTGAAAGGCGATATCGATCATCTGATCGCCAATAACGCCCACCGCGCGTTCTTTATGCATGGCCTGAGCCACTGGCTGGGGCTGGACGTGCACGACGTGGGCGCTTACGGGCAGGACAGGTCACGCGTGCTGGAGCCGGGTATGGTCATCACCGTCGAACCTGGGCTTTATATTGCTCCGGATGCGGACGTGCCCGCGCAGTATCGTGGCATTGGCATCCGCATTGAAGACGACATTGTGATCACCAAAGACGGCAACGAGAACTTGACCGCCAGCGTGGTGAAGTCGGCAGACGATATCGAAGCGCTGATGGCAGCGGCGCGTCAGCCATGAGCGTCATCATTGTTGGCGGCGGGATGGCGGGGGCGACGCTGGCATTAGCCATATCGACCCTCACCCAGGGGAAATTGCCGGTGCACCTCATCGAGGCGATTGCCCCGGACTCAGCCGCTCATCCGGGGTTTGATGCCAGAGCCATCGCGCTCGCCCAGGGCACCCGGCAGCAGTTGGCCCGCATTGGCGTATGGCCTGCGCTCGTCGACTGCGCCACGGCAATTAAAACCGTGCACGTCAGCGACAAAGGCCACGCCGGCTTCGTCACCCTTGAAGCTGAGGATTACCAGATTGATGCGCTTGGGCAGGTTGTGGAGCTGCACGACGTCGGGCTGCGTCTTTTTACCCTGCTGCGTAAAGCGCCTGGCGTAACGCTGCACTGCCCGCAGCGCGTTTCGTCGTTTACCCGGCATGAGCATAGCGTGCAGGTTGTGCTGGATAACGGCGTTGAGCTGCAGGGCAACGTTTTGGTTGCCGCGGATGGCACCCGTTCTAAGCTGGCGGCGCAGTGCGGCATCACCTGGCAGCCGCAGAGCTACCAGCAGATCGCCGTGATTGCCAACGTCACTACTTCTGAACCCCATCATGGCCGGGCATTTGAGCGCTTTACCGAATTCGGGCCAATCGCCATGCTGCCGATGTCCGACGGGCGCTGCTCGCTGGTCTGGTGCCATGCGCTGGATGCCCGTGACGAGGTTGAAAGCTGGAGCGAAGCAGCGTTTTGTCAGCAGCTTCAGCGTGCCTTTGGCTGGCGGCTGGGGCGAATTACCCATGCAGGCATTCGTCATCATTATCCTCTGGCGTTACAACAGGCTTCTCAGACCGTATCCCATCGCCTGGCGCTGGTAGGCAATGCCGCGCAAACGCTGCATCCGATAGCCGGGCAGGGGTTCAACCTTGGCCTGCGCGACGTTATGTCGCTGGCTGAAGGGTTGGCAGAGGCGCACGCTGCAGGCACGGATGTCGGCAGCTTCCCGGTTCTGGCCGCTTATCAGCAGCGCCGTGCCGCAGATAAAGCGGCAACCATTGGCGTCACTGACGGGCTGGTTAAGCTGTTTGCTAACCGCTGGGCACCGCTGGTGGCGGGCCGTAACCTTGGCCTGATGGCGATGGAACATTTTACTCCGGCACGAGACGTGCTGGCTCAGCGCACCCTGGGTTGGGTGGCGCGTTAAAGGAGAGTCAATTTGCAAAGCGTAGATGTGGCGATTGTCGGCGGCGGCATGGTGGGACTGGCGGTGGCCTGCGGACTTCAGGGCAGCGGCCTGCGCGTTGCGGTCATTGAAAGTCATCTTCCCCAGCCGCTGGGGCCTGACGCTGCCCCGGAACTGCGCGTTTCGGCTATCAATGCGGCGAGCGAAAAGCTGCTGACGCATTTGGGCGCGTGGCCAAAAATCAGCGAGCGAGCCAGCAGCTATCACGGGATGGAAGTCTGGGAGCGAGACAGCTTCGGGCAAATCGCCTTTGATGATAAGAGCTTCGGTTTTAGCCACCTGGGGCACATCATCGAAAACTCGGTGATCCACCAGGCGCTGTGGCAACGTGCGGAGCAATGCAGCGACATCAGCCTGATGGCACCCGTGGACATTCACCAGGTCGCCTGGGGTGAAAACGACGCGTTCCTGACCCTGAAAGACGGCACAATGCTAACTGCAAGGCTGGTGGTGGGCGCAGATGGCGCCAACTCCTGGCTGCGGGACAAAGCCGATATCCCGCTGACGTTCTGGGACTATAACCATCATGCGCTGGTAGCGACGATTCGCACCGCCGAGCCGCATCAGGCCGTCGCACGTCAGGTGTTCCACGGCGAAGGCATTCTGGCATTTCTGCCGCTTTCTGACCCACATCTTTGCTCTATTGTCTGGTCGCTGTCGCCGGAAGAAGCGGCTCGTATGCAGCAGGCCGACGATGAAGCGTTTAACCAGGCGCTTTCCGTTGCGTTTAACATGCGTCTCGGCCTGTGTTCTGTTGAAAGCGAGCGCCGCACCTTCCCGCTGACGGGCCGCTACGCCCGCAGCTTTGCCGGCCATCGTCTGGCGCTGGTGGGCGATGCCGCCCATACCATTCACCCCCTGGCCGGACAGGGCGTCAACCTCGGTTTTATGGATGCCGCGGAATTGATTGCGGAAATTCGCCGCCTGCATCGCGAAGGCAAAGATTTTGGGCAGCATCTCTACCTGCGTCGCTATGAGCGCAGCCGCAAGCACAGCGCGGCGGTGATGCTGGCCAGTATGCAAGGCTTCCGCGATTTGTTCGCCGGCAGCAACCCGGCGAAAAAACTCCTCAGAGATATTGGCCTGAAGCTTGCCGATACGCTGCCGGGAGTTAAACCTCAACTGGTTCGCCAGGCGATGGGGTTGCAAGATCTGCCATCCTGGCTGCAATAAATACTCGTCATACTTCGAGCTACACGGGGGTGAGCAGTACTCACCCACCTGATGGAATCTATAGTGATAACCCCGTCACATTTCCCTTCCCGATGATCGGGAAGGGTATCTGCTCCCTCGTTTGAAATATTCTAATCTCAGGACAAATCTCGGATTACATTTTCTAATCTTACAAATTATGCGATGTAGTCAATTTGTTTCTGAAATGGTCGTAAATGTTAGCCAATGCTAAATTCGACACTAAATACCTGCTGTTAATGTGGAGTGAATCGCATTTTTACAGTGAATTACTCTGCACACTTCCTCTCCCATTTTGGTCATAAGCTAATGCAATGACCGTTTTTCGCTTATGGTTTACGCCCCCGTTCGGTGGTAAGTTCAGGTCAAAGGTAACGTTTGCGTCGCTATCGGGGAACGGTGGCGATGCCGGGTTTCGTCTGACGGTTGGCAAAGCCAAATCCGCCTTGCCACCAGATGGTTAAAGAGGAAAAGATGACTCAACAGACCCCCTTATTTGAACAGCACACGCTCTGCGGTGCCCGCATGGTTGATTTCCACGGCTGGATGATGCCGCTGCACTACGGCTCGCAAATTGATGAGCACCACGCCGTACGCACCGACGCCGGTATGTTCGACGTGTCGCACATGACCATCGTCGATCTGCACGGCGGCCGTACCCGCGAGTTTCTGCGTTACTTGGTCGCCAACGACGTCGCCAAACTCACCCAGCCGGGCAAAGCGCTTTACACTGCCATGCTCAATGCTTCCGGCGGCGTTATTGACGACCTGATTATCTATTTCCTCACCGAAGACTATTTCCGCCTCGTTGTTAACTCCGCTACTCGTGAAAAAGACCTTGCCTGGATCAACCAGCACGCTGAACCGTTTGGCGTGTCCGTCACCGTGCGTGACGACCTGGCGCTGATTGCCGTTCAGGGGCCGAATGCGAAGGCCAAAGCCGCCACGCTGTTTAGCGAAGCGCAGCGTAAAGCCGTTGAAGGCATGAAACCGTTCTTTGGCGTGCAGTCCGGTGATTTGTTTATTGCCACCACCGGCTACACCGGCGAAGCGGGCTATGAAATTGCGATGCCGAACGACAAGGCCGCGGGATTCTGGGCGCAGCTGGTTGAGGCGGGCGTTAAGCCGTGCGGCCTGGGCGCTCGCGACACGCTGCGTCTTGAAGCTGGCATGAACCTTTACGGCCAGGACATGGACGAAGGCGTTTCTCCACTAGCCGCGAACATGGGCTGGACCATCGCGTGGCAGCCTGAAGATCGTGATTTTATCGGCCGTGAAGCGCTGGAAGCACAGCGCGCGAACGGTACCGAAGAGCTGGTTGGCTTGATCATGACCGAAAAAGGCGTATTACGTAATGAGCTGCCGGTACGGTTTACCGACGCGCAGGGCAATACGCACGAAGGGGCAATCACCAGCGGCACCTTCTCGCCAACGCTCGGCTACAGCATTGCGCTGGCTCGCGTCCCGGCGGGCATCGGTGAAACGGCGATCGTGCAGATCCGCAACCGCGAAATGCCGGTCAAAGTCACCAAACCTATTTTTGTTCGCGCCGGTAAGCCGGTCGCGCTTTAAATTTTGAAATCAGGTATCAGGAGAAAACAATGAGCAATGTGCCGAACGAACTGAAATACAGCAAAGAGCACGAATGGCTGCGTAAAGAAGCTGATGGCAGCTACACCGTAGGCATCACCGAACACGCACAGGAACTGCTGGGCGACATGGTATTTGTTGACCTGCCTGAAGTGGGCGCCACCGTTTCTGCCGGTGATGATTGTGCCGTTGCTGAATCCGTGAAAGCGGCTTCTGACATCTACGCCCCAATCAGCGGTGAAATCGTTGCGGTCAACGACGCGCTGAGCGACAGCCCGGAGCTGGTCAACAGCGAACCTTACGGCGAAGGCTGGATCTTCAAAATTAAAGCCAGCGACGAAGCACAGGTTGCCGCGCTGCTGGATGCTTCTGCCTATGAAGCACTGTTAGAAGACGAGTAATTTTTAAACCCCTCTCCCTGGTGGGGAGGGGAAACCATTTCAGGAATCACCGCTCATGACCCAGTCTTTACGTCAGTTAGAGAATCACGAAGCGTTTATCGATCGTCACATTGGCCCGGACGCGCAGCAGCAGCAAGAGATGCTGGAGACCGTCGGCGCGAAGACGCTCCCCGACCTGATCGCCAGCATTGTTCCGCAGGACATTCAGCTTGCTGAGCCGCCTCAGATTGGCGCCGCGGCGACCGAGTTTGCGGCCCTGGCAGAGTTAAAAGGCATTGCCAGCCGCAATAAACGCTTCAAAAATTACATTGGCATGGGTTACACCGCGGTACAAACGCCGCCGGTGATTCTGCGTAACATGCTGGAAAACCCAGGCTGGTACACCGCCTACACGCCTTACCAGCCTGAAGTTTCCCAGGGGCGTCTTGAAGCGCTGCTGAACTTCCAGCAGGTCACGCTTGACCTGACCGGCATGGATATCGCTTCCGCTTCTCTGCTTGATGAAGCTACCGCGGCAGCCGAAGCTATGGCGATGGCTAAGCGCGTCAGCAAGCTGAAAAACGCTAACCGTTTCTTCGTGGCCTCTGACGTTCATCCACAAACGCTGGACGTGGTGCGTACCCGCGCGGAAACCTTCGGTTTTGACGTCATTGTCGATGATGCGGCGAAAGTGCTGGACCATCAGGATGTGTTCGGCGTGCTGCTTCAGCAGGTGGGCACCACCGGCGAAGTGCATGATTACACGGCTCTGATTGCCGAGCTGAAACAGCGTAAAGTTGTGGTCAGCGTAGCCGCAGATTTCATGACGCTGGTGATGCTGACCGCGCCGGGCAAACAGGGTGCGGACATTGTCTTCGGCTCTGCCCAGCGCTTCGGTGTCCCAATGGGCTACGGCGGCCCGCACGCGGCGTTCTTCGGTGCTCGCGATGAATTTAAACGTTCCATGCCAGGCCGTATTATCGGCGTTTCCCGCGATGCCGCTGGCCGCACCGCGCTGCGCATGGCGATGCAAACCCGCGAGCAGCACATCCGCCGCGAGAAGGCGAACTCCAACATCTGTACTTCCCAGGTGCTGTTGGCGAACATTGCCAGCCTGTATGCGGTCTTCCACGGCCCGGCTGGCCTGAAACGCATTGCAGGCCGCATCCACCGCCTGACCGACATTCTGGCCGCTGGTCTGCAGCAGAAAGGTCTGGTTCTGCGCCACAAACACTGGTTCGACACCCTTTGTGTTGAAGTGGCTGATAAAGCCGCCGTGCTGGCGTGTGCCGAAGCGCGTGAAATTAACCTGCGTAGCGACATCCTGAACGCGGTAGGCATCACTCTTGATGAAGCCACCACCTGTGAAGATGTTGTTGCTCTGTTCGACGTGCTGCTGGGCGATGCTCACGGCCTGGATATCGACAAGCTGGATCGTGACGTTGCCAACGACAGCCAGTCCATTCCGGCTCCGATGCTGCGCGATGACGAGATCCTGACCCACCCGGTCTTTAATCGCTACCACAGCGAAACCGAGATGATGCGCTACATGCACTCTCTGGAGCGTAAAGATCTGGCGCTCAACCAGGCGATGATCCCGCTCGGTTCCTGCACCATGAAGCTGAACGCCGCGGCCGAAATGATCCCGATCACCTGGCCGGAATTTGCCGAGCTGCACCCGTTCTGCCCGGCAAACCAGGCCGAAGGCTACCACCAGATGATCGCCCAGCTGTCCGACTGGCTGGTGAAACTGACCGGCTACGACGCGCTGTGCATGCAGCCGAACTCCGGCGCCCAGGGCGAATACGCTGGCCTGCTGGCTATCCGCCGCTACCACGAAAGCCGCAACGAAGGCAGCCGCAACATCTGCCTGATCCCAAGCTCTGCGCACGGTACCAACCCGGCTTCGGCGCAAATGGCGGGTATGGAAGTGATCGTCGTGGCTTGTGATAAACAAGGCAACATCGATCTGCAGGATCTGCGTGTTAAAGCCGAACAGGCGGGCGAAGCGCTCTCCTGCATCATGGTGACTTACCCGTCCACTCACGGCGTGTACGAAGAAACGATCCGCGAAGTGTGCCAGATCGTGCATCAGTTTGGGGGACAGGTTTACCTGGACGGCGCCAATATGAACGCCCAGGTGGGGATCACCACGCCGGGGTATATCGGCGCGGACGTTTCACACCTCAACCTGCACAAAACCTTCTGCATTCCGCACGGCGGCGGCGGTCCGGGCATGGGCCCAATCGGCGTGAAAGCGCATCTGGCTCCGTTTGTACCGGGCCACAGCGTGGTGCAGATTGAAGAGATGCTGACCCAGCAAGGCGCGGTTTCCGCCGCCCCGTTTGGCAGCGCCTCTATTCTGCCAATCAGCTGGATGTACATCCGCATGATGGGCGCGGACGGCCTGAAGAAAGCCAGCTCCGTAGCGATTCTGAACGCCAACTACATCGCGACCCGCCTGAAATCCGCGTATCCGGTGCTCTACACCGGCGCGAATGGCCGTGTGGCTCACGAATGTATTCTGGATATTCGTCCGCTGAAAGAAGAAACCGGCATCAGCGAGCTGGATATCGCCAAGCGCCTGATCGACTTCGGCTTCCACGCGCCAACCATGTCGTTCCCGGTAGCGGGCACGCTGATGGTTGAGCCAACCGAATCCGAAAGCAAAGTGGAGCTGGACCGCTTTATTAATGCGATGCTGTCCATCCGCAGCGAAATCGACCGCGTCGTTGCAGGCGAATGGCCGCTGGAAGACAACCCGCTGGTGAACGCGCCGCACACTCAGGATGAAATTGTTGCCGAGTGGGCGCACCCGTACACCCGCGAACTGGCGGTCTTCCCGGCAGGTCACGGCAATAAATACTGGCCAACCGTGAAACGCCTTGACGACGTTTACGGCGACCGCAATCTGTTCTGCTCCTGCGTGCCGATGAGCGAGTACGAATAGTTTTTACAGATTGAATCAAGGGCACTTCGGTGCCCTAAAGACTGCTGACAATCCTCTGGTGATAGTAGAAATGCTAGACGATTCGTCAAAAAAATAAGGAAAATCAATTTATTGATTTTCGGCTGATAATCACAAAGAGGAAAAAACCACGCTTTTTTCCTCTTTGTCATCAACCTTAAGGGCACTTCGGTGCCCTTTCTTGTTTCTGGAGAGTCACATGAAGATAGCTTTGGTTACCGGCGGCAGCCGGGGAATGGGTAAAGCAACCTCGCTTTTGCTGGCTCAGCATGGTTATAAAGTGGTGGTGAACTACCTCCGCAATAAGCAGGCTGCGGATGAAGTGGTCAAGACGATCATTGCCCAGGGCGGAGAAGCGCTGGCGCTGCGGGCGGATATTGCCGATGAGCTGCAGGTGATGGCGATGTTCGCCGAAATCGATAACGCATTTGGGCCGCTGACCGCCCTGGTGAATAACGCCGGCATCTTGTTCCAGCAATCGACCATTGAAAACCTTACGGCGGAACGTATCAATCGCGTGCTGACGACAAACGTTACCGGATATTTTCTCTGCTGCCGGGAAGCGGTGAAGCGCATGGCATGGCGTCATGGTGGGGAAGGTGGAGCCATTGTGAATGTCTCTTCTGCCGCGTCCCGCTTAGGCGCTGCTGGGGAATATGTTGATTATGCCGCGTCCAAAGGAGCCGTCGATACGTTGACCACCGGGCTGGCGGTAGAGGTTGCCGCGCAGGGGATCCGCGTGAACGGCGTGCGGCCCGGTTTTATTTATACCGAAATGCATGCTTCCGGTGGAGAAGCGGGGAGAGTTGATCGGGTGAAAACGGCATTGCCGATGCAGCGCGGCGGTCAGCCGGAAGAGATCGCGGAGGCCATTCTATGGCTGCTGAGCGAAAAGGCATCTTACGTGACCGGCACCTTTATTGATGCGGCAGGTGGGAAATGAGTTCGCTACGCCAGAAGAGGGTGAGACTGGCGTAGCGTCAGGCTTATTGCTTGCTCATGCTGTCTTTCGCCATACCGTCTTTGGCCATGCTGTCTTTGCCCATAGGGTCTTTGCTCATCCCGTCTTTCTTCATGCCATCTTTGGACATGCAATCTTTCTTCATGCCGTCTTTGTTCATGCCGTCTTTACAGGTGTGGGTCATTTTGCCCATGCCGTCTTTGGCCATGGAATCCTTGCTCATCGAGTCGGCAGCGTTAGCCCCGGCGATACCGAACAGCATGGTGGAGCACAGCAGGGCAGCGTAGATCTTTTTCATGATGTATTTCCTTGATTTTGCAGTGAGACAGAGAGTTAACTACCACCGAACCAGTTATAGCCCTGGTCTTCCCAGTAGCCGCCGGGGTAGCGATTGGTGACTTCAATGACCTGAATATGCTTCGGGTTCTTGTAGCCGAGTTTGGTAGGGATACGCAGTTTCATCGGGTAGCCATATTTGCGCGGCAGGACTTTGCCATCCCAGGTTAAAGCAATCAGCGTTTGTGGATGCAGCGCGGTGGCCATATCAATGCTGGTGTAGTAGTCATCCGCGCATTTAAAGCTGACGTATTTGGCTCGCAGGTCGGCGCCAATCCCTTTCAGGAACAGGGCAAAAGGGACGCCGCCCCATTTGCCGATGGCGCTCCAGCCTTCGACGCAGATATGGCGGGTCACCTGGCTGACCTGCGCCATCTGGTGCAGCTGTGCCAGCGTCCACGGGCGCTTGTCGGTAATTAGCCCGGCAAGCTCCAGGCGGTAGCTGTCGCCGTTGATGTCCGGCGCCTCGTCCTCGCCGTAAAAGGCGTTAAACGGGAAGTTAGCGTCGATCATGCTTTCCGGGTAAACCGGTGCCAGTTGGCTGCCGTTAAACAGCCAGGCCTGAATGCGGTCGTTAAAACGTGAAATCTTGCTGAGCGAACTTTCAACCGTGGCGTTATCGCTGATATCGCAGCCGGTGAGCATCGCGATGCCGCCGAGCGTTAAGCTCTGCTTTAAAAAACGACGGCGGCCTTCCTGCGTGAGCTGCTTATTAATCAGCTGCGTCGCTTCTTTAATGATTTCGTTTTTATCGCTCATGTTTCTTCCTCAGCGGCCACGGAGCATGGCGAGCAACGTGCGGGGCACCAGCGCCACCATCAGCAGATGAATCACCACGAAACCGACCAGGGCGGACATGGCATAAAAGTGGATAAACCTCGCTGTGTCATAGCCGCCAAGCAATTCTCGCAGCAGGGCAAACTGCACGGATTTCCACACGACGAGGCCGGAAATAACCAGTAGCAGGCTATCGGCGATAACAAACAGATAGGCCGCCTTTTGCACCATGTTGTAATGGCTCAGGTCAGCGTGGGCTAATTTCCCCCGCAGCGCCGCAAAGGCGTCCTGGAAGAATTCGCGAGGCGATAAGGGCCAGTATTTCTGCTTAAAGCGGCCGCTGAAGAGATTGCACAGCAGATAAATCACGCCGTTGACCGCAAACAGCCACATCCCGGCGAAGTGCCACTGCAGCGCGCCACCCAGCCAGCCGCCGAGTGTCAGTTCGTTGGCAAACTGGAAATGAAACAGCGGAGAGGCGTTATAAATGCGCCAGCCGCTGGTGACCATAATCAGGATCGCCAGCGCATTCAGCCAGTGGCAGAGCCTCAGCCACAGTGGGTGAATGAGCGTTGGGGCGGTATGCAGCGTTGAGCTTTCCATCGTCCGGCTTCCTCGTGATTCGATGCAGCGAGTATTGGCCAGATTTGTTCCCCATTGCCTCACGCAAAGTTAAATTAAATGTGACAACTTAACCGACGCGAGTTGTGTAAACTTTGGCTATGCCAGCGTGTGGGGACAGACAAAGTGAATCAGGCAAAAAAAATACTGATCGTAGAAGACGACGAAAATATCGCCGAGCTTCTGCAGCTGCATTTGCGGGAAGAAGGCTTTGAAATTGTGCATGCCGCCGACGGCAATCTCGGCCTGGAAAAGCTCAGGCAGGGCGGCTGGGATGCGCTGATTCTCGATCTGATGCTGCCCGGCGTCGATGGCCTGGAGATTTGCCGCTTTGCCAGAAGCATGACGCGGTACACGCCGATTATTATGATCAGCGCCCGCTCCAGCGAAACGCACCGCGTGCTGGGGCTTGAGCTGGGCGCGGACGACTACCTGGCGAAACCGTTTTCAATGCTCGAACTGGTCGCCCGCGTGAAGGCGCTGTTCCGCCGTCAGGAGGCCATGAGCCAGAACCTCAAGATAGACGCCGGCACGCTGACTTTTGGCCCGCTTACGATTGATCCGCTGGCCAGAGATGTTCGGCTGAATCAGATGCCGATAGATCTCACCCCGCGTGAGTTTGATTTGCTGTACTTTTTCGCCCGCAACCCGGACAAAGTGTTTTCGCGGCTGCACCTGCTCAACCAGGTTTGGGGCTACCAGCACGAAGGCTATGAGCACACCGTAAACACCCACATCAACCGGCTGCGCATCAAGATTGAAGATAACCCGGCGGAGCCGAATTTTATCCGCACCGTGTGGGGTAAAGGCTATAAGTTTACCGCCCTGATACGTGAGTAACCCTATGCGAATTCTTACGCTTTCCCGACGCCTGACGCTGGTTTTTGCCGTGTTGCTGCTGACCGCCTGCGCCTTTTTGGGCTGGCTGCAGGTGCGTACCAGCACGCAATACAGCCAGGCCGTGATTCAGCAACTTTCCGGTGACCTGGCGCAGCACATCAACCAGAGCTACCCTCTGCTCGGGCAGGACGGGCTGAACAAAGACTCGGTCCGCACGCTGTTCGACCATCTGATGGCCGTTAACCCCAGCGTGGAAGTTTATCTGCTGGATAAACAAGGCAATATCATTGGTGATGCAGCCCCGGATGGGCATATTAAGCGCCAGCAGGTCGATCTCGCTCCGCTACGGGCCGCGCTGAACGGCGGCAAATTCCCGCTTTATGGCGACGACCCGCGCAGCCTGGACGGGCAGAAAGTGTTTAGCGTGGCGCCGATGATGCGAGACGGCAAGCTGGAGGGCTATTTGTATGTGGTGCTGCTGGGGGAAACCTACAATCAGCTTGCCAACAGCGCTCAGTTTGATGCCGTTTTAAAGCTAAGCCTGTTTCTGCTCAGCCTGGTCTGCGTGCTGGGGTTGGTGGTGGGCGGCCTGGCGTTTCGCTGGATCACACGCCCGTTACGCGAACTTTCGCAGCACGTTAAGGCGCTGGAATCAGGAGGGATGGCCGAAATGCAGGCCATGGCGGCTCTGCCGCAAAATCCAGGAGGAGATGGGGATGAGCTGGCCCAACTGCGTCACGGGGTGATTGCTATGGCCGGGCGAATCTCCGAGCAGTGGCATAGCCTGACTCAGCAAGATCAGCTGCGGCGCGAGTTTATCGCCAATATCTCCCATGACCTGAGAACGCCGCTAACGTCGCTGCATGGTTACCTGGAAAGCCTCTCGGTCATGTCGGCTACGCTGAGCGAGGCGGAGAAAAAGCGCTATCTGGATATTGCGCTGGCCCAGAGTCAGAAGGTTGGGGCGCTGGCGCAGTCGCTGTTCGAACTGGCCAGGCTGGAATACGGGGTGGTGAAGCCACACAAAGAGAGCTTCTCCCTGAGCGAATTGCTGCAGGATGTGTTCCAGAAATTTGAGCTTCCGGCGCAAACTCGCCAACTTGAACTTTTAGCTGACATCCAGCCAGGACTGCCGCTGATTGAAGCCGATGTCAGCATGATCGAGCGTGTGTTGACCAATCTGTTGGACAACGCCATCCGCCATACGCCGGACAAAGGCATGATTTCAGTCCGGCTGTGGAAAGAGGTGGATAAAGTCATGGTGCAGGTCAGCGACAGCGGGCCAGGCATTCCGCAGGAGCTAAAAGAGGGGCTGTTTGTGCGGCCTTCGATTGTGAATCAATCCCGGCTCAGGGTTGGCGGGCTTGGGCTGATGATTGTGCGCCAGATGCTGCAACTGCACGGCAGCGACATTTCGCTGGTGGACCAGCCAAAGCGCGGGGCCTGCTTCCGGTTTGGGTTGCCCGTTTAAATAAAAAAGGCGCCATGAAGGCGCCTTTTGCTTATCAACGCTAAACCACCTCCTATGGAGGTGGTGATCGTTTAGAGATTCTCGCCATTGCTGGCGATCACTTCCTTGTACCAGTTGAAGCTCTTCTTGCGGGAGCGCGACATATCTCCAGTGCCGTCGTCGTGTTTGTTGACGTAGATAAAGCCGTAGCGCTTGCTGTACTGGCCGGTGGTAAACGACACGCAGTCGATGCAGCCCCATGGCGTGTAGCCCATCAGATCCACACCGTCGTAGGTCACGGCTTTTTTCAATTCCTCCACGTGAGAGCGCAGATAATCAATGCGGTAGTCATCGTTGATGGAGCCGTCTGCCTCTACTTTGTCGTAGGCGCCAAAGCCGTTTTCCACGATGAACAGCGGCTTCTGGTAGCGCTCATACAGTTCGCACAGCGCATAGCGCAGGCCAACCGGGTCAATCTGCCAGCCCCAGTCAGAGGCTTTGACGTGCGGGTTTGGCACGCTACCCTGGAAGCCGGAAAGCGCATCGCCGCTGCCGCCTTCGGCCTGAACGGCGTTCGTCATGTAGTAGCTGAACCCGAGATAATCACAGACGCCTTCGCGCAGGATCTGCTCGTCACCGGCTTCCATTTTAATGTTGAACTCGCGGCGTTCCCATTCGTTCAGTACATAAGACGGGTAATAGCCACGCAGCTGCACGTCGGTAAACACATAGCGTTCACGCATTGATTCTTGCGCAAACATTTGGTCTTCAGGCTTACAGGAGAAGGCGTACAGAGGCACCATGGCGAGCATGCAGCCGATTTTCATCTCAGGGTTGATGCGGTGGCCGATCTTCACCGCCATTGCGCTCGCCACAAACTGGTGGTGCAGCACCTGGTACATCACCTCTTCCGGGTTGTCGTGCTCAGTGTAAACCACACCGGAGCAGCAGTAGCCGAACAGCGGCGCGCGCCAGTTACGCTGGTTATTGATTTCGTTAAAGGTCATCCAGTACTTCACTTTGCTCTTGTAACGCTCGAACACGACTTCGGCGAAACGAACAAAGAAATCGACCACTTTTCGGTTGGTCCAGCCGCCGTATTCGGTCACCAGGTGGTGCGGCATTTCGAAGTGGGAGAGGGTGATGACCGGCTCGATATTGTATTTCAGCAGCTCATCGAACATATCGTCGTAGAACTTCAGGCCAGCTTCGTTAGGCTGCTGCTCGTCGCCGTTGGGGAAAATGCGGGTCCAGGCAATGGAGGTACGGAAGCATTTGAAGCCCATCTCGGCAAACAGCTTAATGTCTTCTTTGTAGCGGCCATGAAAATCAATCGCTTCGTGGTTCGGGTAGTATTTCCCGGCTTCGACCTGCAGAGTTATCTCGCGCGGGACGCCGTGGGCGCCGCCCGTCAGTACGTCACAAATGCTTGGGCCTTTACCGTCTTTGTTCCAGCCGCCTTCCACCTGGTGAGCGGCAACCGCACCGCCCCATAAAAAGTCCTTCGGTAACTTAAGTTGTTTCATATTCTTTCATCTCATTGTTAGCGCATGAAATAATGTGCGTAGGTTCACATCGTCGCGCTGAAAGTATTATTTCTGCTTTGGAGTCTAACAAATGAAAACGGATTGTCACGATATAACAAATAGCGCGAATTGTGATTTGTCACAAATAAAAAACAGGGTGTTTTTTTATAGCATTCTTTTTGCCAGGCGGCGGCCAATGGTTTCAAGAATATAAATAACGGGGATTTGTGTAGTGATGTCATACACTCCGGCAATACGTACCGGTGGAATATGCCAGGAAATATTAAAGTCGGCTAATTTCGCCAGCGACGAGTTTTCATGGCTGGTGACAGACATCACTTTACAGTGGTGAAGGCTGAACTGGCTGGCAAAGCGCAGGATCTCCTCCGTCTCACCTGAAACGGAAAGCACAATAGCCAGCGCGTTTCGTGCCATATCATTGGTGACCGGAAAATAAGGATCATCAATATGGTTGCTAAATTTACCAACGTTTGAGAAAAAACGTGCACCATATTTAGCTAAAGCACCGGATGTTCCCGCGCCAACAAAAATAATACGCTCGGAGGAGCAAATAATATCAACGGCGTGGTCGATTAAATTATCGAATTCTTCATTATTGGTACTTTTAAAAAAACTGATAATTTCGCTGCTGCCGAAATTGGCGGGCTGAGTTTCCGTTTGCTCCAGATATAATTTAAAACGAACGCGAAACTCGGAATACCCTTCACAGTTGAGTTTGCGGCAAAAACGCAACACGGTCGTGGTGGAGACTCCTGCGGCATCCGCCAGCTCTCGAATGGTCATGTACATGACTTTGTCTTTGTTTTTAATGACAAAGTTGTACACCATCATTTCGAGGCCGTTCAGGGTGGCGATTGCCGCATGGGTAAACATACTTTTTCTTCCTGCTGGTACGGTGCTTACGGATGGCTGGAACTAACGCAGCCAGCCTTTCTCGTGCGCCCGATATAATTGACGCTCGACATGTTGCCACAATTCCGGCCAGCTTTCTCCCACCTGCGCATTGCGAGTTAATACCTGCTGCAGGGAAATATTATTCTCTCGCCAGCTCTGCCCTTCGTTATGCAGGTTAAGCAGAATAGGTAAAATGCGATCCAGCGCCCCGGCAAAGCGGGCGTCGGGCGTGGTGTCTGCCTCATATTCTTGCCACAAAGCCAGAAATTGTGGCCCCTGCGGCGCAGGCAACAAACCAAACAGGCGGCGTGCCGCCGCCGCTTCTTTTTCAGCGATGGCTTCACGGGCCGCAATGTCATAAACCAGCACATCGCCAACATCGATTTCTACGATGTCGTGCAGCAGCGCCATTTGGATCACGCGCTGGATATTCACCTCTTTTTCGGCCCAGGGGGCGAGGCTCATTGCCGCCATAGCGAAGTGCCAGCTGTGCTCGGCAGAGTTTTCATGTTTTTCATGACCGATGATTTTGGTGCGACGCTGAACCAGCTTCAGCTTATCAATCTCCATCAGGAAATGGATAACCGCACTCATTTCACCAAATGCCTGTTGCATCGTGTTTTCCCTGTTTTTTGGCTGTCGTTTGATTGTAAAAGAAATCCTCCAGGCTGACGAAGGGCGTCGTCACAGACGCTCACATATTTATTTTAGCTTACATGTGTTCACTGGAATCATTCTCAGTTAGGCTAGGAACGCTGCGTTATTCTTCTTTATCTCGGGAGGAGCCAGATGGCTCGTAAACCACTTGTCGCGCATGGATATTCTCTGGCAGAGGAAGTAGCCAATAGCATTAGCCACGGCATTGGGTTGGTGTTCGGTATTGTTGGCCTGGTGTTGTTGCTGGTGCAGGCGGTCGATGCCAATGCCAGCGCAACGGCAATTACCAGCTACAGTCTTTACGGCGGCAGCATGATCCTGCTGTTTCTCGCCTCAACGCTTTACCACGCTATTCCACATGAGCGGGCCAAGCGGTGGCTTAAAAAGTTCGACCACTGCGCCATTTACCTGCTGATCGCCGGCACGTATACCCCGTTTTTGCTGGTAGGGCTCAACTCGCCGCTGTCGAAGGGGCTGATGATTGTTATCTGGAGCCTGGCGCTGGCGGGGATCCTGTTTAAGCTCACCATTGCACACCGGTTTAAGGTGTTGTCGCTGGTGACCTATCTGCTGATGGGCTGGCTGTCGCTGGTCGTCATCTACCAAATGGTGGTCAAACTGGCACCGGGCAGCGTTACGCTGCTGGCGATTGGCGGTATTGTTTACTCGCTGGGGGTGATTTTCTACGTCTGCAAACGTATTCCATACAACCATGCCATTTGGCATGGGTTTGTGCTGGGCGGCAGCGTCTGCCATTTCCTCGCGATTTATCTCTATATTCGTTAAAGCGTCTAACTCGCCAAAATCAAATTATTGAGCCCCGGTTTCGGGGCTCAATGTTCGATTAATTTTCTTCCAGAGAATAGGGCAGTGGCTCCAGTGAGAGCTTGCCGTTTGCATCATCACGCACGCGCAAGACGCTGTTCGGTTCAAGATCGTTGTTCATCACCGCCTGCACAACAAGACGGCCATCTTCCAATCGTGAAGCGGCCAGCACGGTGCCGGTACGACGCCAGTTTTCACCCATCTGCAACTCAAGATCTTCGCCTGCTTCAGGCACGCGGCTTGCGCTCCCGGCCAGCAGCCAGAGTGCGCGTTTATTTGCCCCGCGGAACTTGGCTCGGGCAACCATTTCCTGGCCGGTGTAGCAGCCTTTTTTAAAGCTGATACCGCCCAGCGCCTGAAGGTTTGTTGCCTGTGGAATAAACTGAGCGCTGTTTACACTATCAATGACCGGCAATCCACCCTCGATATCCAGCGTCAGCCACTGCTGGCTATCATTACGCTGTGCTTCTTCACTGAGTTTTTCGGTTAACGTCTGAGCCGTTTCTTCGTCAGTGACAATCAGGAAGCGCTCCGCCGGCAGATTTAGCCACAACAGAGTTGTTGCGCCGTGCTGGACAACCTGAGTATCTTCATCCGGCAGCGCAGTGAAAACGGCTGCAAGCGCAGAACGCGCCTGGAAACCCGCCAACCCTAACAGGACGCTGGCGTCATCCGCATTGAAAGTGACTTTGGAGAAAACGGAATATTTCTTCAGCTCTGTAAGCTGGGCGTCACGCAGGTTGCGGCGCTCAATAAACGCAAAGCCTTCGCCCCGATGAAACAGACGCAGGTTACTCCACATCTTCCCTTTGGCATCGCAATGGGCGCAGAGCAGATGCTGGCCCGCGTCAAGTTTCGCGACGTCGGCAGTCACCTGACCCTGAAGATATTTCTCAGTGTCTGCACCCACGGCAGACACGAGAGCCCAGTCGTCGAGCGTCATTAGTGTCAGCGGTAGACGGGCGGCGGCACTGGGCTGGCGAGGAGGAAACGGATTAAAAGCCATAACAAAGATCCCGGGTTATCCAACGGTTTAATTTCTCAATGGTAAAAGAGCCATAGGGCAATGCAAGCAGTTTGATAACGCCATTCGTGCGTTTGCGTGTTGCCTCGGGGAATCTTGTGCAATCGGTGCTGTTACACGGGTTTGTGTGGGGAAAGCGCGCACAATGGAACATTCAGGTAATCCCGGTGACGAAAACACGTTACACTAACTCCGTACCCAACTTGATGGCTAAGCAGGAAAGTGCACATGGATATCAATAATAAAGCCCGAATTCACTGGGCATGCCGCCGTGGAATGCGCGAGCTCGATATTTCGATTATGCCGTTCTTCGAACATGAATACGAAACGCTCAGCGACAGCGACAAACAGCTGTTTGTTCGCCTGCTGGAGTCTGACGATCCAGACCTGTTTAACTGGTTGATGAATCACGGTAAACCAGCAGATGCCGAGCTTCAGCGTATGGTTGCCCTGATTCAGACACGGAATAAAGAACGTGGTCCTGTGGCAATCTGATCTCCGGGTTTCCTGGCGCGCGCAATGGATGTCGTTGCTTCTCCACGGCCTGGTGGCGCTATTCGTGCTACTAATGCCGTGGCCGATGAGCTACACGCTGGTCTGGATGCTGCTGCTTTCCCTTGTGGTTTTCGACAGCGTGCGCAGCCAGCGCCGCATTCACGCTCGCCAGGGCGAAATTAAACTGCTGACGGATTTTCGTCTGCGTTGGCAGGGGCGTGACTGGGATATCGTCGGAAATCCATGGATGATTGACAGCGGGGCGATGCTAAGACTGCGTTGTGCCGGAAAGCATCGTTGCCAGCATCTTTGGCTGGCGGCTGACAGCATGGACATCGGTGAATGGCGCGATCTACGCCGCCTGCTGATGCAGCAACAGGCGAGCGGAAGCGGGCAGATTTAAGCGAAGCGTTCGGCCATTTCGCCAAGAATTTGCTCGCACCAGGTTTCAATGCGTTCGTCGCTCAGGTCGTACTGGTTGGTTTCATCCAACGCCAGGCCAACAAACAGCTGCCCGTCGGCAATGACCGGTTTTGGGCTGGTAAATTCATAGCCTTCTGTTGGCCAGTAGCCGATGAACTGTGCCCCGCGCGGTGCCAGCTTGTCGTGCAGCATGCCTAACGCATCCAGGAACCACTCACCGTAGCCAAGCTGATCGCCCATGCCGTAAAGCGCCACGAGTTTGCCTTCCAGGTTCAGGTCATCCAGCTGCGGCCAGACGGTTTCCCAGTCTTCCTGCAGTTCGCCAAAATCCCAGGTCGGTATGCCCAGGATCAGAACGTCATACTGCTCCATCATGGCCGGGGCATCGTCTTTCAGGTTGTGAAGCGTCACCAGTTCAGGACCAATAATGTCGCGAATTTTTTCGGCGGCCATTTCGGTGTAGCAGGTGCTGGAGCCGTAAAAAAGACCAATGTTCATAGCAATAACAACTCATTTTAATCGCGTGCAGATGGCCAAGTGTACCAGATCCCATTCGCCATCATGCATAATGGACACAATTCGCCAAATCAGGAGTGGAGCGTGGAGCAGGATAAGATCCGTATCGAACAGTTTCTGGATGCGCTGTGGCTGGAAAGAAATCTGGCCGAAAATACGCTCAGCTCTTATCGCCGCGATCTCACTATGGTGGCCGAGTGGCTGCAGCGTCAGCAACTCAGTTTTTTAACCGTTCAGGCTTCGGATCTCCAGTCGCTGCTTGCGGAGCGCGTCGAGGGCGGTTATAAAGCCACCAGTTCCGCGCGGTTGCTCAGCGCTATGCGGCGGTTATTTCAGTACCTGTATCGCGAAAAAATGCGGGAAGACGACCCCAGTGCGCTGCTTTCATCGCCCAAACTTCCCCAGCGTTTGCCGAAGGATTTAAGCGAGGCTCAGGTTGAACGGCTGTTGCAATCTCCGTGTGTCGATCAGCCTATTGAACTGCGTGATAAAGCCATGCTTGAAGTCTTGTACGCAACCGGGCTGCGCGTCTCGGAGCTGGTTGGGCTGACAATGAGCGATATCAGCCTGCGGCAGGGCGTGGTGCGAGTGATTGGTAAAGGCAACAAAGAGCGTCTCGTGCCGCTGGGCGAAGAGGCGGTGTACTGGATTGAAGAGTACCTGAAGTATGGCCGCCCGGAGTTGTTAAACGGGCAGTCTCTGGATGTGCTTTTCCCCAGCAATCGCGCACAGCAAATGACGCGGCAAACCTTCTGGCACCGCATTAAGCACTATGCCGTGCTGGCCGGTATCGACAGTGAAAAACTGTCTCCGCATGTGCTACGCCACGCTTTTGCCACGCACCTGCTGAACCATGGCGCGGATCTTCGTGTCGTACAGATGCTGCTGGGCCATAGTGATTTGTCCACCACACAAATTTATACACATGTAGCGACGGCGCGTTTACGCCAGCTGCATCAACAGCACCACCCTCGAGCGTGAGTGCTACAAGAGATAAAGGAATCCTCATGAAAAAAGGTTTTTGGCTGCTTTCGCTGCTGGCCGCTTCCGTTTCCGGTATTGCTCACGCGGATGACGCCGCTATTAAACAATCTTTGGCGAAGCTGGGCGTGCAGGGCGCAGAGATTCAGGCTGCACCGGTTGCCGGGATGAAAACTGTGTTGACCGATAGCGGCGTACTTTATGTCACCGAAGACGGCAAACATGTGATTCAGGGGCCGCTGTATGACGTGAGCGGCGCTCAGCCGGTGAACGTGACCAACCAACTGCTGATCGGCAAGCTGAACGCGCTGGAAAAAGAGATGATTATCTACAAAGCGCCGAAGGAGCAGCATGTGATTACGGTGTTCACCGACATCACCTGCGGCTACTGCCACAAGCTTCATGAAGAGATGAGCGACTACAACGCGCTGGGGATCACCGTGCGTTATCTGGCATTCCCTCGTCAGGGGCTGCAAAGCCAGGCCGAGAGCGACATGAAGTCTATCTGGTGCGCGAAAGACCGTAACAAAGCGTTCGATGCCGCAATGAAGGGCGGTGATGTGGCACCGGCAAGCTGTGACATTAACCTGGCTAACCACTACAACCTGGGCGTGCAGTTTGGCGTGCAGGGGACGCCAGCGATCGTGCTGAGCAACGGCAGCATGATCCCGGGTTATCAGGGGCCTAAAGAAATGAAACAAATGCTGGATGCCCACAAGCAGTTAATGAAAGCGGGTGGTTAATTTCGGGTGAAACAGCAAACGCAACTCCGCCGCCGGGTCGTTGACAGCTCGGTGGCGCTTCCGGCTACGCTGCCTCCTTTGTTACAGCGGCTGTATGCCAGCCGGGGCGTGCGTGGCGAACAAGAGCTGGAGCGCGGCGTAAAAGGGATGCTGCCGTGGCAACAGCTCAGCGGCATCGATCGGGCCGTGGTCATGCTTTATAACGCCTTTCGCGAAGGCTTGCGCATCATCGTTGTCGGCGATTTTGATGCCGATGGGGCAACCAGTACCGCGCTAAGCGTTCTGGCCCTGCGCAGCATGGGGGCTGAGAATATTGGCTACCTGGTGCCTAATCGCTTTGAGGATGGTTACGGGCTTAGCCCGGAAGTGGTCGATCAGGCCCATGCCCGCGGTGCGCAGGTGATCGTGACCGTCGACAACGGCATCTCATCCCATGCGGGCGTTGAGCGCGCCCATGCACTGGGGATCCCGGTGCTGGTGACCGATCACCACCTGCCAGGGGAAACACTTCCCGCTGCTGAAGCTATCATTAACCCGAATCTCGCCGACTGCGCATTTCCATCTAAATCCCTGGCTGGTGTCGGCGTCGCGTTTTATCTGATGCTGGCGCTGCGCACGCATCTGCGTGATAACGGCTGGTTCGAACAGCGTGGGTTGGCCATTCCGAATCTTGCAGAACTGCTCGATTTAGTCGCGCTGGGCACCGTGGCGGACGTTGTGCCGCTGGATGCCAACAACCGCATTTTGACCTGGCAAGGGTTAAGCCGCATTCGCGCGGGGAAATGCCGTCCCGGCATTCGCGCGCTGCTTGAAGTGGCTAATCGTGAGCCGCAAAAGATCGCCGCCAGCGATCTGGGCTTTGCGCTGGGGCCGCGCCTGAACGCCGCAGGCCGACTGGATGATATGTCGGTTGGCGTGGCGCTGCTGCTCAGCGAAAACATTGGTGAAGCGCGTATGCTGGCTAACGAGCTGGACGCGCTGAACCAAACGCGGAAAGAAATTGAACAAGGCATGCAGGTCGAAGCGCTGACCCTTTGCGAACAGCTGGAGCGCAGTAGCGAAGCCCTGCCTTACGGGCTGGCAATGTATCACCCGGAATGGCACCAGGGCGTGGTCGGCATTCTGGCCTCGCGCATCAAAGAGCGTTTCCACCGCCCGGTCATCGCGTTCGCGCCTGCGGGAGACGGCACGCTTAAAGGGTCCGGCCGTTCAGTTCAGGGGCTGCACATGCGTGATGCCTTAGAACGTCTGGATACGCTTTATCCGGGCATGATGCTGAAGTTCGGCGGTCATGCCATGGCCGCAGGCTTGTCGCTGGAAGAGGCTCGCTTTGAGGAGTTTCGCCAGCGTTTTGGCGACCTGGTCGGTGAGTGGCTGGACCCGGCGTTGTTACAGGGGGAAATCTGGTCCGACGGTCAGCTGTCCGCGCAGGAGATGACGCTCGAAGTGGCGGAGATGCTCAGAGACGCCGGGCCGTGGGGGCAAATGTTCCCGGAGCCGCTGTTTGACGGCAAGTTCCGTATTCTCCAGCAGCGCCTGGTGGGCGAGCGTCACCTGAAGGTGATGGTGGAGCCTGTCGGTGGCGGTCCGCTGCTGGACGGTATCGCCTTCAACGTGGATACCACCCGCTGGCCGGACAACGGTGTGCGCGAAGTTGAGCTGGCCTACAAGCTGGACGTGAACGAGTTCCGCGGCAACCGCAGCGTGCAGCTTTTAATCGATCATCTCTGGCCGATATAGCCCGCATTCTCGACGCTGCTGCAGCGTTAATTACTTGGCTATATGTCAGGGAGAATGCTACAAAATGCGGCGTAAATCCGGTAAACTTTCCGGTTTACGACCGCATTTCGTCTTCTGAAATCAACATAAGAAATTACGCATGTTTGAAATTAACCCGGTAAAAAGCCGCATCCAGGACCTCACAGAGCGCAGCGACGTTCTTAGGGGGTATCTTTGACTACGATGCCAAGAAAGAGCGCCTCGAAGAAGTAAACGCCGAGCTTGAACAGCCCGATGTCTGGAACGAACCTGAACGCGCACAGGCGTTGGGGAAAGAACGTTCCTCATTGGAAGCCATCGTCGACACGTTAGATCAGATGTCTCAGGGCCTGGAAGATGTCTCCGGCCTGCTGGAGCTGGCGGTAGAAGCCGACGATGAAGAGACCTTTAACGAGGCCGTTGCCGAGCTGGATGTGCTGGACGCCAAACTGGCGCAGCTTGAATTCCGCCGCATGTTCTCTGGCGAGTACGACAGCGCCGACTGCTACATCGATATTCAGGCAGGCTCAGGCGGTACGGAAGCGCAGGACTGGGCGAGCATGCTGGAGCGTATGTACTTGCGCTGGGCAGAAGCTCGCGGTTTCAAAACCGAAATTATTGAAGAGTCTGAAGGCGACGTGGCGGGCATCAAGTCCGTGACCATTCGCATTCAGGGCGATTATGCCTTTGGCTGGCTGCGTACGGAAACCGGCGTTCACCGTCTGGTGCGTAAGAGTCCGTTTGACTCCGGTGGCCGCCGCCATACCTCGTTCAGCTCCGCGTTTGTTTACCCGGAAGTGGATGACAACATTGATATTGACATCAACCCGGCGGACCTGCGCATTGACGTTTATCGCGCATCCGGTGCGGGTGGTCAGCACGTTAACCGTACGGAATCTGCGGTACGTATTACCCATATTCCAACCGGCACCGTGACCCAGTGCCAGAATGACCGTTCTCAGCACAAGAACAAAGACCAGGCGATGAAGCAGATGAAGGCGAAGCTGTACGAGCTGGAAATGCAGAAAAAGAATGCTGAGAAGCAGGCGCTGGAAGACAACAAATCGGATATCGGCTGGGGCAGCCAGATTCGTTCTTACGTCCTCGACGACTCCCGCATTAAAGATCTGCGCACCGGGGTTGAAACCCGCAACACGCAGGCTGTGCTGGACGGCGATCTGGACAAATTTATCGAAGCAAGTTTGAAAGCAGGGTTATGAGGAACCAACATGTCTGAACAACAAGCACAGGGCGTTGACGCAGCAGCCGATCTTAACAATGAACTGAAAGCGCGCCGTGAGAAGCTGGTAGCTCTGCGTGAGCAGGGTATCCCATTCCCGAACGATTTCCGCCGCGATCACACCTCAGACCAACTGCACGCTGATTTCGATGCGAAAGAGAACGAAGAGCTTGAAGACCTCGGCGTTGAGGTAAGCGTGGCTGGTCGTATGATGACCCGCCGTATCATGGGTAAAGCGTCCTTCGTGACCTTACAAGACGTTGGCGGCCGTATTCAGCTGTATGTCTCCCGTGATGACCTGGCGGAAGGCATCTACAACGAGCAGTTCAAAAAGTGGGACCTGGGCGATATCCTGGGCGCGCGCGGTAAGCTGTTTAAAACCAAAACCGGCGAGCTGTCCATTCACTGTACCGAACTGCGTCTGCTGACCAAAGCGCTGCGCCCGCTGCCGGACAAATTCCACGGCCTGGCCGATCAGGAAACCCGCTATCGCCAGCGTTATCTGGACCTGATCGCTAACGAAGAGTCCCGCAATACCTTTAAAGTGCGCTCTAAAATCATGGCCGGCATCCGCCAGTTCATGGTGGGCCGCGACTTTATGGAAGTTGAAACCCCAATGATGCAGGTGATCCCTGGCGGCGCATCCGCTCGTCCGTTTATCACGCACCATAATGCGTTGGACATCGACATGTACCTGCGTATCGCGCCAGAGCTGTACCTGAAGCGTCTGGTGGTGGGTGGGTTCGACCGCGTCTTCGAAATCAACCGTAACTTCCGTAACGAAGGCATCTCCCCGCGCCATAACCCAGAGTTCACCATGATGGAACTCTATATGGCTTACGCGGACTACAAAGATCTGATTGAGTTGACCGAATCCCTGTTCCGTACTCTGGCTCAGGACGTGCTGGGCACCACCGAAGTGCAGTATGGCGAAGAGACCTTCGACTTCGGCAAACCGTTTGAAAAGCTCACCATGCGTGAAGCTATTAAAAAGCACCGTCAAGAAACCGACCTGGCCGATCTGGATAACTTTGACTCTGCGAAAGCCATCGCGGAAAGTATCGGTATCAAAGTTGAGAAGAGCTGGGGCCTGGGCCGCGTAGTGACCGAAATCTTCGAAGAGGTTGCGGAAAGCCACCTGATTCAGCCGACCTTCATCACCGAATACCCGGCAGAAGTCTCTCCCCTGGCGCGCCGTAACGACGAAAACCCGGAAATCACTGACCGCTTTGAGTTCTTCATCGGTGGCCGTGAAATCGGCAACGGCTTCTCCGAGCTGAATGATGCGGAAGACCAGGCGCAGCGTTTCCAGGACCAGGTTGATGCGAAAGCGGCAGGCGACGACGAAGCGATGTTCTTCGACGAAGACTACGTCACCGCGCTGGAGCACGGTCTGCCGCCAACGGCGGGTCTGGGTATCGGTATCGACCGCATGGTTATGCTGTTCACCAACAGCCACACGATCCGCGACGTTATCCTGTTCCCGGCTCTGCGTCCGACTAAGTAACGCCCTCATTCCCCTCCGTAAGGAGGGGGATTTTCCTCAAGTTCATCAACGTTTCCGGGGCCTGGTTTGCGCAAGGAAAGCATTTTAAAACGCTGGCACATCACCGCTTTCATTATCATGACGAGCCTGATGCTGACGGCCTGCTCCTCCTCAAAACCAGCCAAAAGTACCCGAAACGAAGGCACGTTTAGCGGCGCGGTTTACACCGTTAAGCGCGGCGATACGCTCTCAAAAATTTCCAGAATGACCGGCAGCAGCGTGGGTGACCTCGCCCGACTGAACGGGATCCCTGCGCCTTATACTATCCAGGTGGGCCAGCGTATTCGGATCAAAGGCTCAGGCTCTGCAAGCCGGCCGAAAAACACCGCCATGGCCAAAAACACCACTGCGCCAGCTCGTTCGCAAAACACGACCATAGCAAAGGTGGCGCCGCCGCCGGTGGGAGCACGCTGCTGGTTGTGGCCGACGAAGGGCAACATTGTTGAACCGTTCTCCAGCAGCGACGGCGGCAATAAAGGCATTGATATCTCAGGCTCTCGCGGGCAGCCTATTTATGCTTCCGGCGCGGGAACGGTGGTTTATGTCGGTAACCAGCTGCGCGGCTACGGCAATCTTGTGATGATCAAACACAGCGAAGAGTACATCACCGCCTATGCCCACACCGACACGATGCTGGTTAATACCGGAGAGAAAGTGAAGGCAGGGCAGAAAATTGCCACGATGGGCAGCACTGGGGCGGATTCGGTGCGTTTGCACTTTCAGATTCGCTACCGGGCCACAGCAATTGACCCTCAGCGTTACCTAAAACCGTCGTGTTAATTTAAAAAGTGCTTGAAAAACCATCACCTGGACACAAAGGCACTTGCCAGCGAGTGCTGAAAGTCTATAATGCGTAACGCACCTCAAAGCGGGCGTAGTTCAATGGTAGAACGAGAGCTTCCCAAGCTCTATACGAGGGTTCGATTCCCTTCGCCCGCTCCAACCTCCTTAGAATATAAAGAAACTTTTCTTCAGACAGTGAATCAGTCTCGCTAAAGCAGATACAACTTTCACTGCCCATTTTTCTTCGCCAGTACCTGTTGCGTGATTGTGACCCTGACCCAAAATCCTGCTCCATTCAGAAACAGAATTCCGGCATGATGAATACTTCCCTGAACGGAGGTGGTGCCGATGAAAAAGTCACGATTCACCGAAGAGCAGATTGTCTTTGCCCTGAAACAGGCCGAACCGGGTACGAGCGTGCCCGAAGTTTGCCGTAAGCTGGGTATCTCCGATGCCACGTTTTACACCTGGCGAAAAAAATACGGCGGGATTTCCCCTTCTGAGCTGAAGGACATGCGGCAGCTTGAGGAAGAGAATCTCAGGCTGAAGAAGCTGGTAGCCGATCTGAGCCTCGACAAGTCCATGCTGCAGGATGTGCTGGAAAAAAAGAACTGACGCTGGCGTGTCTGCGTGAATGGGGCCGGGATTTGCAGGCACGTTACGGGGCCAGCGAGCGGCAGATCTGTTTTGCACTACGGATCAGCCGCAGCGCTTTCCGCTACCGTGCTGTGGCGGCAGACGACAGCGCGCTCCGCCTGCGTATCAGGGAGATCACTGAAACCCGGGTCCACTATGGCTACCGCAGAGTTCACGTCATGCTCAGGCGGGAAGGCTGGCGGGATAATCACAAACGCATTTACCGGCTCTATCGCGAGAAGGGTCTGTCCCTGCGCCTCAAACGCCCGCGCCGAAATAAATCGGCACAGCGGCGACAGCCCCAGCCTCAGGGGTTGTATCCGAACTATGTCTGGAGCATGGATTTTGTATCTGACGCCTTATTTGACGGGCGTCGGCTACGTCTGCTGACGGTCATTGATCTCTACACGCGCGAATGTCTGGGGATTTGCGTGGGTCAGAATCTGCGCTCAATGGAGGTCGCAGAGATGCTGAACGCCATTGCACTCAGACGTCCCTTACCACAATGGCTGAAAACCGATAATGGCTCTGAACTTGCAGGGAAAATGCTGTACAAATGGGTGTACGAAAGAGGGATCCGCATCGACTTCTCACGACC
>AKXM01000059.1 GCA_000277545.1 Enterobacter sp. Ag1
CACCGGAGGTGGAGGCAAAAGTATCCTCAACACCGGTTTTAAGTGTGCCGCGGCTGACCGTAGTAGTACCTGTGTAGGTATTGGTGCCAGTCAGTATGAGGGTGCCGTCACCCTCTTTGGTCAATGTCTTACCGTCCCATACACCATCGGCACCATTGATATTATCGGCAAGTATTGTGCCTATGTTGAGTACTGCTCCGCCTTTAAGGTCAAAGGTTCCATAGCCATCACCTGCGGTATTGTTCCACCGCAGGCTGTAGATGATGGAGTTTCCATCATCTGAAAGAGACATCTTTGCGTAGTCTGTTGCGGCCTCTGTCAGCAGCTCGTTGATAACATTCCCTGATATAAATCCGCTAATGCCTGAGGTGGTGGTGGCCAGTGTGTAGGTGTTCTGCTGCCATTCACTGATATTTCCACGCAGGGTAACGGTACTTTCCAGAGAAACCGAATCTGCCTTTAGCACAGAGTCCCAAGTGGGGTTATTGAAGGTGAGCGACGTGTTCCTGGCGAAAGAGGCTTGCCCCGTTAGGGTGAGCATCTTACCGGAGAGTGTTAAGCTGGTATAAGCATTCGCCGTCAGATTTCCGGTAACTGTCGTGGCGTCATCGCTGGCAATGGAGAGGGTATTGAAAGTGTCGGTTTCTGAAAGAACGATGTCACCGTTGATCTCTGAACCAGATTTAAGGATCAAATAATTATCATTGCTGGTTAAACGAATTGCCGCACCGCCCGTTCCGCTAGTACCATTGGTTCCACCGTTCCCGTTACCCGCGTTACCACCTGCACCCCGATCAATAGTTCCGTTGTTAATAATAGTCAGGTTGCCTCCAACTAAGGCATCGCCACCAATACCACCATTACCACCTATGCTCGTATCTGTAGTTGAACCTGAGCCACCTTTACCGCCACTACCGCCGCTAATCCTTCCATTATTGACGATGTTAAGGTTATCGCCACTTATACCTGCGCCTCCAGAGCCTCCTTCACCTCCGTCACCAGGTCCCGACCAACCCCATTCGTTTAGGTCCACGCCGCCCGTGCCACCGGAACCACCATTACCCCCCGAAATTACGCTATCGTTAAGGATGGATAGATTCTTACCGGCGATAGCTGTACCTCCCGAGCCTCCTGCGCTGGCGATCTGAATACCAAGAACATCACCACCACTACCGGCTTCCCCACCCGCTAGCACTCCACCTGTGTTATTGTTGATAGTAAGGTGATTCCCAGATATTGCATTGCCTCCTGCTCCGCCAGAACCCATGGTGAGATATCGACCGGTGCCTCCACCCGCATCGCCGCCGTTACCGCCCGTTAGTATTGCACCATTATTAAATATAGTAGCTGTCGATATGCTGACTGCGTCCCCCCCATTACCGCCATTACCGCTTTCAGAACCATTGCCCATTGCTATGGTACCTGCCCCTCCAATCCCCCCAGCTATATTAGCGTCAGTAATGCTGATGGGGTTATCCTCAGGTTTAAAAGTACTGGTCGTAAATTCATAAGATGATGAACCATCTGATCCATTGATTCCATTCGATGAGTCAACACCGTTACTGCCTTTATTTGACTGGAGGAAATAGGTCACTCCATTCCCAGGTAGTGTTATGTTTTTTGTTTCAGCGACTGATGAACTATTAATTCCGCCTAAAAAAAAGACAATAGAGAAAATCACTTTTTTTTTCTTATGTGAACGGCTCAATTCCCCACCAGCCATCCAGGCTCGCTGAGTTGAATTCCATGCGAGGTGATATCTATGGTTCACTTGGTTTCCTCTTAGGTTATGAATTGAAAATAAAAATTTGAAATAAACGTCGATATCTGGAGAGGGAAAGATGGCAGGAAAGCACACACCAATCCTTATTTTATTTCTCGGGAATTATATGTCTAAAGAAAATCTTTTTTTCTTATAATAATAACTCATGGAGTATCCCTACTATTAAATCCATTAAAAAAGTATCATGAATTTCTTACATGCCGGGAATGCCCGGCAATCCTCGGTTACGTTCATTCACAAACTGTAAAAATGCCAGTTGCCGTAGTCCCGTCTTCTCAAGAATTTTTTTTCGGTGCGCGTAGAGTGTTTTGACCGGTTTTCCTGTCATGCGGGAAAGTAACGGTAGGCTAACCCCGGATAAAAAAAAGGGGAGCATGCGACGCTCTGTGAATGTCAGTCTTATGCTTTCGACGCGGGTGCTTTTTCCCAGAGCGTGTTGTCCTGACTGACGCAAAGCGAACTGTAATGAGGTAATATCCTGTCGCTGACTAAGGCTAAGGCATCTCTGGTTTGCAAATGGACATAATCTCCCGCTCTCATCACACGTCAGCCAGATCCGAACTGCATCAGGACGAAGGGCATGAAGAGCGTTCAGAGCCGTCCATTCTCCCCGAAACACAATCCGGCTGTCCACAGCAAGAATTATACGTCCTGCAACCTCGATTTCTGGAGGAATATATCGCGAACTGAACCCCACCCGTAGACAAACCATCTCGGGCAACAGCGCGGTAAGGCCCGTGTATAACCAGCAATTCTCTGTCAATACAATCAGTAGCACTTCATTGTTCATGTCTCTCACCGTTTCATGTAAACAGGTATTCCGTTATGCGGGAAACGCATTTTCTCTGATAGTTTTTTTCTGTATACGTAGGCTGTACTGATACTGGTGCCGAGAATGCAGGCTATATGTTTCATGCTGACGTCTTGTGCTAATAAAGTCAGAGTTCGATACTCAGGCAGGGTGAGTGCGCCAGCACTATAATTTGCAGCAGTAATTTTTCCATTATCGGGTATTCGGCGTATACTATTTGCCAGTCGTTCAAGTCCACTGTCTGAGGATAAAACTGCATGTACATTGGCAAATTCGGTCAATAATAAGAGTGACAAAGGATATAACGTTGGGCTAGAGATAATAACGATGCTTTTTATATTCAAAATCTGAGGCTGTGTTATAAAGTCATAAAATGTAGATTCATCAAGATTAACAAAGTAAAGATTTTTTCTGCCCGCTATCTCAGCAATTGCCATGATTCCCTTTCCAAAAAAAGAATCATTTTCCGGCCAGTAACCACACTTATCCATGTGAGTCTCCTGCGTGACATTAAAAAGCACGTTATTAATTATGACCAAAAAAAGAATGCCAACCAATGAAAAACACAAATTCAGACAGGCCCACAGTGTAGTTTACATTGATTTCGCACCGACTCAGAGGTTGTAGCGAAATAGTATACACATAACAACAAAATAGTCAAAAACGATCAATTATCTTTTTGTGATAGGCTTGGGCTATCAGAGGAATGCAATTGATCGATTCATCCTATTTTAATCAAGCGTGAGGTCGCAGATATCAAGGATGCCTGGATAAATAAGCCAAAAGAACCGTCAGTAAATACGCCAGACAAGCACATATTAAAGAAACTTAAATTAATGGAACATTTTTGTATTTATCACCTTGCGTGAGTATCAGCCTGTTAACTTTAAAAAAATGGATATTTGAGCAACTTTGTATTTATGATGGT
>AKXM01000060.1 GCA_000277545.1 Enterobacter sp. Ag1
TCGGCTTCGCAGCAGCCGGTGCCCGCCATTCTGGAGTACATTCCCTACCGCAAGCGCGACGGGACGCGTACCCGGGATGAGCCGATGCACGGCTATTTTGCCGGGAATGGCTATGCGGTGCTGCGGGTAGACATGCGCGGCAGCGGGGATTCTGATGGGCTGATGGCCGATGAATATCTTTTGCAGGAGCAAGAGGATGCGCTGGAGGTGATCGACTGGATCAGCCGTCAGGGCTGGTGCAACGGCGCCGTGGGCATGATGGGTAAATCCTGGGGCGGCTTTAACTGCCTGCAGCTGGCGGCTCGCCGCCCTCCGGCACTGAAAGCCATTATCACCGTTTGCTCGACGGACGATCGTTACAACGACGATATCCACTATAAAGGCGGCTGCCTGCTGAATGACAATTTGTGGTGGGGCGGCATTATGCTGGCCTACCAAAGCCGCCCGCAGGATCCGGAGCTGGTCGGGGAGGGCTGGTATCAGGCCTGGCTGAATCGCCTTGAAAATATGCCTTTCTTCCCGGCGCTGTGGATGGAACATCCGCTGAAAGATGATTACTGGAAGCACGGCTCCGTGGGGGAAGACTGGCAGGCCATTACCTGCCCGGTGATGGCGGTGGGCGGCTGGGCGGATTCCTACAGCAACGCGGTCTTCCGCCTGATGGATAATCTTAACGTCCCGCGCAAGGCGATCCTCGGCCCGTGGGCGCATATTTATCCTCAGGATGGCTCGCCTACGCCGGCCATCGGTTTTCTGCAGGAGGCTGTGAGCTGGTGGGACCGCTGGTTGAAACATGTCGATAACGACGTGCTGGATGGTCCGCGCGTCCAGGCCTGGCTCAACGACAGCCAGCGACCTGATTCGCAGCGGCCGCAGGCCTTTGGGGAGTGGATTGCCATTGAGAACGATACCGACGCTGAAACCTTCCCTCAGCGCTGGCATCTGCAGCCTGGCCGGCTGGTGACATCGCCTTTAGTCGATGAATACCGGCAGGACATCCGTAGCGTGCAGAATCACGGGTTGTTCGCCGGAGAGTGGATGGGCGCGGGTGTGCTGGGGGAAAGCCCAAGCGATCAGCGAATGGATGACGGACTGGCTGAAAGTTTCGACAGCGCCCCGCTGAGCGAAAGCCTGGCGATTTACGGTTTCCCGCAGTTTAACGTCACGCTTTCCAGCGATAAACCTGCGGCCATGCTGTATGTCCGCCTGTCAGACATTGCACCTGACGGAGCATCAACCCGCGTCAGCCACGGCTGGGTGAATCTGAGTCATTTGCAGGGGCAGGAGCAGAACGTGGCGCTGGTGCCGGGCGAAAAGGTCAATGTTACCGTGCAGCTGGACGGCATCGCCTGGCGCTTTGCTGCCGGGCACCGGCTACGGGTTTCTCTCGCGACTACCTTCTGGCCGATGATCTGGCCGATGGCTGAAAATGCGACGCTTAGTGTTGATCTGGCCAGCGCTCAGCTGCAATTGCCGGTTTGCCGGGAAGTGAAGCCGATTGCTGGCCCGAATCCGCATCCTGAAACGGCAGCCAATACGCCGCTGACAATCCTCTCTCCAGGGCGGGTCGATCGCGAACTGCGCTATGACGTGGTGAAAGACAGCTGGCAGAGCATCACTCAGGGCGTGGGCGGCGTTTTTGGCGAGGGCGTGTATCGGTTTGATGATATCAATACCACCGTCGATCATAGCCTTAGGCGCCAGTTGACTGTGCAAAACAGCGATCCTCTCTCGGCGCATTACCTGCTGACTCAGAACATGAAAATCGGCCGGGAAGGCTGGTGGACGGACACAGATATTGTGCTGGAGATGCGCAGTGACCTGACGCATTTTATCGTCAGTGGAAAGATGACGGTTCAACACAATGGGGACGTGGTCTTTACCCGGGACTGGAATGAACGCATTTCCCGCTGAAAGACAGGCATAAAAAAGGGCTGACAGAAGTCAGCCCTTTTCGTTATTTCTCACCGCTTATTCCTGCAGATCGCCGCAGAAACGGTAGCCTTCGCCGTGGATGGTGGCGATAATTTCAGGCGTATCCGGCGTGGATTCGAAATGTTTACGAATGCGGCGAATGGTCACATCGACGGTACGGTCATGCGGCTTCAGCTCGCGACCGGTCATTTTTTTCAGCAGCTCGGCACGAGACTGAATTTTGCCCGGGTTTTCACAGAAGTGCAGCATCGCACGGAATTCACTGCGCGGCAGCTTATACTGTTCACCGTTCGGGCTAACCAGAGAGCGGCTGTTGATGTCCAGCTCCCAGCCGTTGAATTTGTAACTTTCAACGGAACGACGTTCTTCGCTGATGGCCCCTAAATTCATGGTGCGGGACAGCAGGTTACGTGCACGAATAGTCAATTCACGCGGGTTGAAAGGTTTGGTGATGTAGTCATCCGCACCGATTTCAAGACCGAGAATCTTGTCTACTTCGTTGTCACGACCCGTCAGGAACATCAGCGCCACGTTAGCCTGCTCGCGCAATTCACGCGCCAGCAGCAGGCCGTTTTTACCCGGCAGGTTGATGTCCATAATGACGAGGTTAATGTCATTATCGGCAAGGATTTGATGCATCTCTGCGCCATCGGTCGCTTCAAAAACATCATAGCCTTCCGCTTCAAAAATGCTTTTAAGCGTGTTGCGTGTTACTAATTCGTCTTCGACGATAAGAATGTGCGGGGTCTGCATGTTTGCTACCTAAAATTGCCAACTAAATCGAAACAGGAAGTACAAAAGTCCCTGACCTGCCTGTTACATGCCATAAATTAACATGCCGGGCTTAACATGACTAAAGTACGTAATTGCGTTCTTGATGCACTTTCCATCAACGTCAACAACATCATTAGCTTGGTCGTGGGTGCATTCCCTTTGGACCCGACGGTGTCAAAAACGGCTGTTATCCTAACCATTTTAACAGCAACATAACAGGCTGACGCGCTTTAGACACCTGATAAAACTACGCTTCGTTGACATATATCAATTTCAATTGTAGCACGTTAACAGTTTCAATAAATCATCGTAGCTCAATGCTAGCTTTTGTCACAACTTTTTAATAATCAAGATCGTAAAGCGTCAAATAAAGTACGCTGAATCTGGCCTGCAGCTGTGTTTCTCTTGTGGGGAAATAAACCATGATAAACAAGTGGATATAACCCGTGTTTCCCCTATTTTCATGGTATATAATCACGTAAAAGCATAAGCTTAAGTTATAAGTCCATCAGAAGTTATAGCCACAATATATGTTGCAACAAAGTAAATTTGCGATGCGTATTATCCAAATTTGTGCATCACTTCGCACGTTTTAACGAATTTTAGAAGAGAGTTCCAATGCGTTTGCCAATTATCCTGGTTTCACCGGCCAGAGCAGAGAACGTCGGGGCCGCTGCCCGGGCGATGAAGACCATGGGGTTTACGGAGATGAGGATCGTAGCCAGTGATGCGCATCTCCAGCCCGCCGCGCGCTGGGTTGCGCACGGCGCGGGCGATATTCTTGATGGAATTCGCCACTTTGACACGCTCGCGGATGCTCTGAGTGACGTGGATTTTTCCATCGCCACAACGGCCCGCAGTCGGGCGAAGTTTCATTACTATGCGACGCCGCAGCAGCTACTGCCTATACTCGAAGAGAAACGCCAGTGGGTAGGATGCGTTGCGCTGGTTTTTGGCCGTGAAGATTCCGGGCTGACCAACGAAGAGCTGGAGTTGGCGGATGTGCTAACCGGCGTGCCGATGGTCGCGGATTATCCGTCGCTTAACCTGGGGCAGGCCGTGATGGTTTATTGCTACCAGCTTTCCGCTTTGATGCAGCAACCGCCTGTGGAAAACGTGGCCGGTGACGGGCAGCAGTTGAATGCGCTGCGTCTGCGAATGGAAGCGCTTTTGCATCGTCTTGAGGTTGCGGGCGACCAAAAAATGGTCGATTGGGTCCAGCAGCGTTTGGGGCTACTGGAGCAGAGAGACACGGCAATGCTTCACCGTTTGCTTCATGACATCGAAAAAAAATTACCAGAATGAAATGTTTTTGAATGACTCTTTTTGAGACGTTCATCTAACTTATTGCGCTGTTTACGCGCTTTTACTCCCATTTTTGGTGGGTTTTTCAGCTCGACCGGGCAAGGCGATTTTTTGTGACAGAACTAAAAAAAATTGACTTGGTAAAGGGATTGCTTTAACCAATAGAGCTATTACAAATTTAGAGCACACAACATCCATGTTTCGCTTCAGCCTGATTACCACAATTATCACAACCACCATTACCACAGGTAACGGTGCGGGCTGACGCATACAGGTAAAAATGAAAAAAGCCCGCACCTAAACAGTGCGGGCTTTTTTTTCGGGAAAAAATCAAGGGGTCACAACAATGCGAGTGTTGAAATTCGGTGGTACTTCGGTGGCAAATGCGGAGCGTTTCCTTCGCGTTGCCGATATCCTGGAAAGTAATGCCAAACAGGGGCAGGTGGCGACCGTGTTGTCTGCTCCGGCAAAAATTACTAACCACCTTGTGGCGATGATTGAGAAAACCATCGGGGGCCAGGACGCTGTGCCGAATATCAGCGACGCAGAGCGTATTTTTGCTGAACTGCTGAATGGTCTGGCAGAGGCGCAGCCGGGCTTTCCGCTGGCTGAACTGAAAGGGTTAGTGAATCAGGAGTTTGCTCAGCTTAAACATGTTCTGCACGGGATCAGCCTGCTTGGCCAGTGCCCGGACAGCATCAATGCGGCGATCATTTGCCGGGGCGAGAAGCTGTCTATCGCTATTATGTCGGGCGTGCTGCAGGCTCGTGGCTACCAGGTGACCGTGATCGATCCGGTCGAGAAGCTGCTGGCGGTGGGGCATTACCTGGATTCCAGCGTGGATATCGCAGAGTCAACTCGCCGCATTGCCGCCAGCCGCATTCCTGACGATCACATGATCCTGATGGCCGGGTTTACCGCCGGGAACGACAAAGGCGAGCTGGTTGTTCTGGGCCGCAACGGTTCCGACTATTCTGCCGCCGTGCTGGCTGCCTGTCTGCGAGCCGACTGTTGTGAAATCTGGACTGACGTCGACGGCGTTTATACCTGCGACCCACGCCAGGTGCCTGATGCCCGACTGCTGAAGTCGATGTCTTACCAGGAAGCGATGGAGCTTTCCTACTTCGGCGCCAAAGTACTTCACCCTCGCACCATCACCCCGATTGCCCAGTTCCAGATCCCTTGCCTGATTAAAAATACCGGAAACCCGCAGGCGCCAGGTACGCTCATTGGCGACAAGAGCGATGACGAAGGGCTGCCGGTGAAAGGCATCACTAACCTGAATAACATGGCGATGTTTAGCGTTTCAGGCCCGGGCATGAAAGGCATGGTCGGCATGGCTGCACGCGTGTTTGCCGCGATGTCCCGTGCCGGGATCTCCGTGGTGCTGATCACCCAGTCCTCCTCCGAGTACAGCATCAGCTTCTGCGTTCCGCAGGCCGATTGCGGCCGCGCTCGCAAAGCGATGGAAGACGAATTCTATCTCGAACTGAAAGAGGAGCTGCTGGAGCCGCTGGCGGTCACCGAACGCCTGGCGGTTATCTCCGTCGTGGGCGACGGCATGAAAACGCTGCGCGGTATCTCCGCCAAGTTCTTTGCTGCCCTGGCCCGCGCGAATATCAACATTATCGCTATCGCACAGGGTTCTTCCGAGCGCTCTATCTCCGTTGTGGTCAATAACGACGATGCCGTGACTGGCGTACGTGTGACTCACCAGATGCTGTTTAACACCGATCAGGTTATTGAGTTGTTCCTCGTGGGCGTTGGCGGCGTGGGCGCGGCTCTGCTGGAGCAGGTTAAACGCCAGCAGGCGTGGTTGAAGGAGAAGCATATCGACCTGCGCGTTTGCGGCGTGGCGAATTCTAAAGCCCTGCTGACTAACGTGCATGGCCTGGATCTCGAAAACTGGCAGCAGGCGCTGGAGCAGGCCAAAGAGCCGTTCAATCTTGGCCGCCTGATCCGCCTGGTGAAAGAGTATCATCTGCTGAATCCGGTGATTGTGGACTGTACTTCCAGCCAGGCCGTGGCGGATCAGTACGCTGATTTCCTGAGCGAAGGTTTCCACGTGGTGACGCCAAACAAAAAGGCCAACACCTCGAGCATGAATTATTACCACCAGTTGCGTAATGCCGCAGAGAGTTCTCGCCGGAAGTTCCTCTACGACACCAACGTGGGGGCAGGCTTGCCGGTTATCGAAAACCTGCAAAACCTGCTGAATGCGGGCGATGAGCTGCAGCGTTTCTCAGGCATTCTTTCCGGATCGCTTTCTTACATCTTCGGGAAGCTGGATGAGGGCATGAGCTTCTCGCTGGCGACCAGCACTGCGCGTGAAATGGGATATACCGAACCGGATCCGCGTGACGATCTTTCCGGTATGGACGTGGCGCGTAAGCTGTTGATCCTGGCACGTGAGACCGGGAGCAGTCTGGAACTTTCGGATATCGAGATCGAATCCGTACTTCCGGAAAATTTTGATGCAAGCGGAGACGTCGAGTCTTTTATGGCACGCCTTCCTCAGTTGGATGATGAGTTTACGGCTCGTGTGAGGAAGGCGCGTGACGATGGGAAAGTGCTACGTTACGTCGGCATTATTGAAGAAGACGGCAGCTGCAAAGTGAAAATCGACGCCGTAGACGGCAACGATCCGCTGTATAAGGTGAAGAACGGCGAAAATGCCCTGGCCTTCTACAGCCACTATTATCAACCGCTGCCGCTGGTACTGCGTGGCTACGGGGCGGGTAACGACGTTACCGCCGCCGGTGTCTTCGCGGATCTGCTTCGCACCCTGTCATGGAAGTTAGGAGTTTAAGATGGTTAAAGTATATGCCCCGGCTTCCAGCGCCAATATGAGCGTCGGTTTTGATGTGCTGGGCGCGGCGGTGTCGCCGGTTGATGGCTCACATTTGGGTGATTACGTCACGGTTGAAGCGGCAGACAGCTTCAGCCTGACCAACCTTGGGCGGTTCGCCAGCAAGCTGCCGGATGAACCGCGCGAGAACATTGTTTATCAGTGCTGGGAGCGTTTCTGCCAGGAAATTGGCAAGACTATTCCCGTGGCGATGACGCTTGAGAAAAACATGCCCATCGGCTCCGGGCTGGGATCCAGCGCCTGTTCGGTGGTGGCTGGCCTGATGGCGATGAATGAATTTTGCGGTAAGCCTTTGAGCGACACACGCTTGCTGGCGCTGATGGGCGAGCTGGAAGGGCGTATTTCCGGCAGCATTCATTACGATAACGTCGCGCCTTGTTTCCTCGGCGGCATGCAGCTAATGATCGAAGAAAACGGCATCATCAGCCAGCAGGTGCCAGGCTTTGATGAGTGGCTTTGGGTGCTGGCGTACCCTGGGATTAAGGTTTCAACCGCCGAAGCGCGTGCGATTTTACCCGCCCAGTATCGCCGTCAGGACTGCATCAGCCACGGTCGCCATCTGGCCGGTTTTATTCATGCCTGTCATACCCGCCAGCCTGCACTCGCGGCGAAGCTGATGAAGGATGTGATTGCTGAACCTTACCGCGCCAAACTGCTGCCGAAGTTTGATGAGTCCCGTAAAGCCGTGGCGGATATCGGCGCCCTGGCGAGCGGGATTTCGGGTTCTGGCCCGACCTTATTTGCACTGTGCGATAACACCGATACCGCGCAGCGCGTGGCTGACTGGCTCAGCCAACATTATTTGCAGAACCAGGAAGGTTTTGTACATATTTGCCGTCTGGATACGGCTGGCGCACGAGTTTTGGGATAAGACATGAAACTGTACAACCTTAAAGATCACAACGAGCAGGTCTCCTTTGCACAGGCGGTTACCCAGGGCCTGGGCAAACAGCAGGGCCTGTTTTTCCCGCATGACCTGCCTGAGTTTGAACTGACTGAAATCGACGCCATGCTGGAGATGGATTTTGTCAGCCGTAGCAGCAAAATTTTGTCCGCATTTATCGGGGATGAGATCCCGCAGGAGATTCTGGAAGAGCGCGTGCGTGCGGCCTTCGCGTTTCCTGCACCGGTGAATATGGTTGAGCCGGACGTGGGCTGCCTGGAACTGTTCCACGGCCCGACGCTGGCGTTTAAAGACTTTGGCGGGCGCTTTATGGCGCAGATGCTGACCCACATCAGCGGCGACAAGCCTGTAACCATTCTGACCGCAACATCCGGCGATACCGGTGCGGCGGTGGCCCATGCGTTCTACGGCCTTAAGAATGTGCGCGTCGTTATTCTTTATCCGCGTGGGAAAATCAGCCCGCTGCAGGAAAAACTGTTCTGTACCCTCGGTGGAAATATCGAAACCGTGGCGATTGACGGCGATTTTGATGCCTGCCAGGCGCTGGTGAAACAGGCATTTGATGATGAAGAACTGAAGGTGGCGCTGGGGTTAAACTCGGCAAACTCCATCAACATTAGCCGCCTGCTGGCGCAGATCTGCTATTACTTCGAAGCGGTGGCCCAGCTGCCGCAGGAAGCCCGTAATCAGCTTGTGGTCTCCGTGCCGAGCGGTAACTTTGGCGATCTGACGGCTGGCCTGCTGGCAAAATCCCTCGGCCTGCCGATTAAGCGCTTTATTGCGGCGACTAATGCCAACGACACCGTTCCGCGTTTCCTGGCTGAAGGCCAGTGGGCACCTAAAGCGACCGTGGCCACGCTGTCCAACGCCATGGATGTTAGCCAGCCGAACAACTGGCCGCGAGTGGAAGAGCTTTTCCGCCGCAAAATTTGGCGTCTGACCGACCTTGGCTATGCTGCCGTGACAGATGAAACCACCAAAGACACGATGCGCGAGCTGAAGGCGATTGGCTACGTTTCTGAACCACACGCGGCGATTGCTTACCGTGCTCTGCGCGACCAGCTGCAGCCAGGTGAGTTTGGGCTGTTCCTGGGGACCGCGCATCCGGCGAAGTTTAAAGAGAGCGTGGAAGAGATTCTGGGCGAAGCGCTGCCGCTGCCGGAGGAGCTGGCCTCCCGCGCCGATCTGCCGCTGCTGTCCCACAACCTCCCAGCTGATTTTGCCGAACTGCGTAAGTTCATGATGGTTAAAGCGTAATTCTGAAGCCCCATTTTGCTTGTCAGACTGGGGCGTTTTTCCCTGTAAATCAGGGAGAAAATAAGCAGGCATTTAGCAGGAAAAAAGGAGAAATTCCCATAAAATGCGGGTGCTTAGAGATTAGGATTGCGGAGAATAACGCGGGTGTGATTTCCGACATAAGCTCATCTTAACGGGCCCACTGGGCCGGCTTAAGAAGTAAGGAGCAAATTATGTTGAAATCCATTTTTCTGGCGTTGTCCCTGCTGGTGGTGACGCCGCTGGCGGTACAGGCGGGAGAAATCACGCTGGTGCCTGCCGTGACGCTGCACTTCGGCGATCAGGATAACCACGGGCGCTACTGGGACGGCCATTACTGGCGAGACCACGACTGGTGGGTAAGACACTATGAGTGGCGTGAACATCGTTGGCAGCGCCACGCAAGGTTTGATGGCCCGCCACGGGAACATCATGATAATCGCTGGGACAGGTAACCGGCGCGAGTTCAAAGTAAAACGCCAGCTTAACGCTGGCGTTTTTTTATTGCTCGTGGCGCTTAAACACCAGTTCGTTTTTCTGGGACGCTTCTTCATCAAAGAAATAGCCGTCGGTATTAAACGCTTTGAGTTGTTCTGGCTTCGTCAGGCGATTCTCAATGATGTAGCGGCTCATCAGCCCGCGCGCTTTTTTCGCGTAGAAGCTGATGACTTTAAACTTGCCGTTCTTCTCATCGAGGAAGACGGGCTTGACGATCTCCGCGTTCAGCTGCTTCGGCTTCACCGCTTTAAAGTATTCATCAGACGCCAGATTGACCACGATATTGTCGCCCTGGGTGGCCAGCACCTGATTGAGCTTCTCGGTGATCGTATCGCCCCAGAAGTGATACAGATCTTTGCCTTTTGGGTTTTCCAGGCGAATGCCCATTTCCAGCCGGTAAGGCTGCATTAAATCCAGCGGGCGCAGCACGCCGTACAGCCCGGAAAGCATACGCAGATGCTGTTGGGCGAAATCAAAGTCGGCTTCACTAAACTCTTCGGCCTGCAGGCCGGTATACACATCGCCTTTAAAGGCGAGAATAGCCGGGCGCGCGTTTTGTGGCGTAAATGCCGGATGCCACTCATGGAAACGGGTTTCGTTAAGAGAAGCCAGCTTATCGCTGATGCTCATCAGGGAGGCAATTTGCGGTGCGCTAAGCTTGCGGGCAACGCTGATTAACTGCTGTGAATATTCCAACAGTTCCGGCTGTGTATAGCGGTCCGTCGGCAGCTCGCTTTGGTAATCCAGCGTTTTGGCAGGTGAGATAAGAATTAGCATGTCCACTCCTTGCATAGTTTGGCCGTTACTTTAGCAAATTTCCTGCCTGTCGCGGCCTATGGCTGCAATCAGCTAAGGTTTTTTTTCCACGTCTCTGTCCCAAACGCCGGGGGCAAGCTGGGTCTTAATCTCCGGGAAACGGTTGGGGTTGAAAATAGGCGATATGCCCAGCTTTTGCTGGCGCAGATAATCTGCCGCTATCGTTTTCACCACCGGAGAAAGCAGCAGGATCGCCGTGATATTGGTTAACGCCATAATAGCCATCGCCACGTCTGCCAGCTGCCAGACCAGTGGCAGCGCGGCCTGCGTACCGAACATCACCATAGTGAGCACCATAAAGCGCAGTAAAAATTTCAGCGCGCGGCTGTCCTGGTTCAGGAACAGCAAATTGTTCTCTGCGTAGGTGTAATTCGCCATGATAGACGTGAAGGCGAACAGGAAAACGATAACCACGATAAAACCGCTGCCCCAACTGCCTACGGCTGAGCTGAGCGCTTGCTGAACCAGAATAATGCCGCTGCGTGACGTTTCTGTGCCATCCATCATGCCGGACATCAGCACAATGGCGGCAGTCGCGGTGCAAATGATCACCGTATCAATTAATACCCCAAACATTTGCACCACGCCCTGAGTGGCCGGGTGTGGGGGCCATGCGGCCGCCGCTGCGGCTGCGTTAGGCGTGGAGCCCATGCCAGCTTCGTTAGAAAACATCCCGCGCTGGAAGCCATTGGTGATGGCCTGGCTGACGGTATAACCCAGCGCGCCCGAAGCGGCTTCGTGCCAGCCGAAGGCGTGGCTGAAAATCAGCCGGATGACTTCGGGGAAACGTTCAATGTGCAGCCCCACAACATACAGGCTCATGCATACCCAGAGTAATGCCATTAGCGGCACCAGCCACTGGGAGAGGCGAGCAATGGTCCGCATTCCTCGCCAGATGACCAGCGCGGTAACCATAACCAGGAATAGGCCTACCCAGATTTTTGGCACGTCAAACGCGTAGTGAGTGGCAATCGCGATGGAGTTGGCCTGTACGGCGTTGAACACCATGCCGAAGGCAACGATCAAAAAGACGGAAAACAGCACTCCCATCCAGCGCATGCCAAGCCCACGCTCCATATACCAGGCCGGGCCGCCGCGGTAGTTTCCTTCTTTGTCGCGGGTTTTATAGAGTTGGGCGAGGGAGCACTCTGCGAAGGCAGTGGCCATGCTGAGCACGGCGGCAACCCACATCCAGAACACCGAACCGGGGCCACCTGCTGAGATGGCCAGCGCAATGCCCGCAAGGTTACCGCTGCCGACGCGCGCGGCAAGGCTGGTGCAAAGTGCCTGGAATGAGGATATTCCGGAAGGATCCGGCGAGTCGCTGTTGCGCAGGAAAAGGCGCAGCCGGGTAAAGTAACGGAACTGGACGAAGCCGCTGCGGAAGGTGAACCAGATGCCCGCGCCAATAAGCAGCCAAAGTAGGACCGAGCCCCAAAGTACCTCATTGATAAAAAATAAAAAATCTGTCATTAACGTCCCTCTTGTTAATGCGTGATGGCGGCGAGGTTGACGGGCCCGGGCCATGCAATCCATTACGTTACAGATAAAATGGCGGTCGAGTTTAGCATATTCTCGTCCACTGGACGGACAGCACTTGTCGCGGTTGCACCTGATGGGCGGCGTGATATCATCAAGCCAGACCGGTTACATCTCCCTAACAAGCTACACCTGAAGAGAAACACTCATTATGACGGATAAATTGACTTCTTTGCGTCAACTGACCACCGTGGTTGCTGACACCGGAGATATCGCGGCGATGAAGCTGTACCAGCCGCAAGATGCTACTACCAACCCTTCTCTGATCCTTAACGCTGCGCAGATCCCTGAGTACCGTAAACTGATCGACGAAGCGATTACCTGGGCTCGTAGCCAGAGCAACGATCGCGCTCAGCAGGTGGTTGACGCTTCCGACAAGCTGGCGGTAAACATTGGCCTGGAAATTCTGAAGCTGATCCCTGGCCGTATCTCGACCGAAGTGGATGCTCGCCTTTCCTATGACACCGAAGCCAGCATCGCGAAAGCCAAACACCTGATCAAGCTCTACAACGACGCGGGCATCAGCAACGATCGCATCCTGATTAAACTGGCTTCTACCTGGCAGGGCATCCGCGCTGCAGAGCAGCTGGAAAAAGAAGGCATCAACTGTAACCTGACCCTGCTGTTCTCCTTCGCTCAGGCTCGTGCCTGTGCTGAAGCTGGCGTGTTCCTGATTTCTCCGTTCGTTGGCCGTATCCTTGACTGGTACAAAGCTAACACCGACAAGAAAGAGTACGCTCCGCAGGAAGATCCAGGCGTGGTTTCCGTGACCGAAATCTACCAGTACTACAAGCAGCACGGTTACGAAACCGTGGTGATGGGTGCAAGCTTCCGTAACGTCGGTGAAATCGTCGAGCTGGCTGGCTGTGACCGCCTGACTATCGCACCTGCCCTGCTGAAAGAGCTGGCAGAAAGCGAAGGCGCAATTGAGCGTAAGCTGAGCTACACCGGGGAAGTGAAAGCGCGTCCTGAGCGTATCACCGAGTCCCAGTTCCTGTGGCAGCACAACCAGGATCCAATGGCCGTAGACAAACTGGCGGACGGTATCCGTAAGTTTGCTATCGACCAGGAAAAACTGGAAAAAATGATCGGCGACCTGCTGTAATCATTCTCGTGGCCGGCTTCCGTCGGCCACGCTTTTCACCGCTTTCCCTGTCTGCAACGCCTTTCCCCGTGTATCATTCCTCTCAGACTTGCTGATTTCCGGGATTGATATGAATACCTTACGCATTGGACTCGTGTCCATTTCAGACCGCGCTTCTAGCGGCGTTTATCAGGATAAAGGCATCCCTGCGCTGCAAGAGTGGCTTGAGCAGACGTTGACGACGCCGTTTAAAATAGAAACCCGTCTGATCCCTGACGAGCAATCCCTCATTGAACAAGCACTTTGCGAGCTGGTGGATGAGATGGCCTGCCATTTGGTGCTGACCACCGGCGGAACCGGGCCGGCGCGTCGTGACGTAACGCCGGACGCTACGCTTGCCGTCGCCGATCGGTTAATGCCCGGCTTTGGCGAACAGATGCGTCAGATCAGCCTGCATTTTGTCCCGACAGCGATCCTCTCGCGTCAGGTGGGCGTCATTCGCAAACAGGCCTTGATCCTCAACCTTCCGGGGCAGCCAAAATCTATTCAGGAAACGCTGGAAGGCGTGAAAGATGAAACCGGCAAGGTTGTGGTGCCGGGAATTTTTGCGAGTGTACCGTATTGTATACAGCTGCTGGATGGGCCTTATGTTGAAACGCATGACCATGTGGTAGCAGCTTTCCGCCCTAAAAGCGCTCGGCGCGAGACAAAACCCTGAATAATTAGCTTTTGTGACATAAGATCGAATTGGTATGGAGTGTGAACATTTTATCGTTATAGTAACTCTGGCTTTACAGCTAAACGGAAAAAATAATTAACACTCCTCTTTACAAGCGGTCCCCTATGTCAAAACAGCACGCCAGACCTCTTAACCGGCAGGATTACAAAACCCTGACGCTTGCAGCCCTCGGTGGCGCCCTCGAATTCTACGACTTCATTATCTTCGTCTTCTTTGCGGCGGTGCTGGGAGAGCTCTTCTTCCCGGCCGATATCCCGGAGTGGCTGCGCCAGGTGCAGACATTCGCTATTTTTGCGGCCGGTTATCTTGTGCGTCCGCTGGGCGGGGTTGTGATGGCGCACTTTGGCGATCTGGTCGGCCGCAAAAAGATGTTTACCCTCAGTATTCTGCTGATGGCGATACCGACACTGGCCATAGGTTTGTTGCCAACGTACGCTTCATTAGGCATTGCGGCTCCGCTGTTGCTGCTGCTGATGCGTATTCTGCAGGGGGCGGCCATCGGCGGCGAAGTGCCGGGTGCCTGGGTGTTTGTCTCTGAGCATGTGCCGGATAAGCGGATTGGTATTGCCTGCGGCATTCTGACGATGGGGCTGACCGTCGGGATTCTGTTGGGCTCCGTGGTGGCAACCATTATTAATACTTCCATGACCCAGCAGGCGATTCATGACGGCGGCTGGCGCATTCCTTTCTTCCTTGGCGGGATTTTTGGTCTGGTGGCGATGTACCTTCGCCGCTGGCTGCGTGAAACGCCGATCTTCCTCGAAATGCAGCAGCGTAAAGCGCTGGCCGAGGAGATGCCGCTTAAGTCAGTCGTGGTTGGGCATAAAAAAGCGGTGGTGGTTTCTATGCTGCTGACCTGGCTGCTCTCCGCCTGCATCGTGGTGGTGATATTGATGTCGCCGATCTGGCTGCAAAAACAGCATGGGATCGCGCCTGCCTTAACGTTGCAGGCAAACAGTATCGCCACGATTATGCTGTGCGTGGGCTGCCTGCTGGCAGGGCTGTCGGCTGACCGCTATGGCTCAGGGAAAACCTTTACCGTCGGCAGCATCTTGCTCGCCATCTGTAGCTGGATGTTTTATCACCTGAGTGGGACGCATCCAGAACATCTCTTCTTGCTGTATGGCCTGGTCGGGCTGAGCGTGGGCGTGGTTGGCGCTGTACCATTTGTTATGGTGCGAGCCTTCCCGGCGCAGGTACGATTCACCGGAATTTCGTTTTCTTACAATCTGTCCTATGCCATTTTTGGCGGCCTGACGCCGATTGCGGTCACCATGTTAATGGGCGTTTCGCCGATGGCTCCGGCCTGGTACGTGCTGGCGCTTGCCGTTGTGGGTTTGGTGATGGGGATTTGGCTAAGAAAGGATATTCATCATCAGGACAAGATAGAAGAAAGGGCGCTGACGCCTTCCTGAATAAAAAAACGCGGAGCAGGGCTCCGCGTTTTGTTTTCCGCTAAAGGAAGATTAGTGCTTTTCGCCGATAGGCAGCACGGTGCGGCCAAACTGCTCGTTCAGCACTTCACCCATCGCCAGGTAGATAGCGCTGGCGCCACAGACCAGGCCAATCCAGCCCGCGACTTTCACCATACCTTCGTTATCTGCCAGGTGGCCTATCGCCAGCAGGGCAAACAGCACGGTCAGGCTGGCAAACACGAACTGCAGCATACGTGGGGCCTTCAGGGTGCCGAAGAACATGAACAGGGTGAAAACACCCCACAGGCCCAGGTACGCGCCAAGGAAGTGGCCGTTGGCCGCATCGCTGAGGCCCATTTTAGGCATCAGCAGAATCGCCACCAGCGTCAGCCAGAAAGAGCCGTAGGAGGTGAAGGCGGTTAAACCGAAAGTGTTCCCTTTTTTAAACTCCAGCAGGCCCGCGAAGATTTGTGCGATACCGCCGTAGAAAATCCCCATCGCGAGGATAGTAACGTCAAAACCAAAAATACCTGCGTTATGCAGGTTGAGCAAAATGGTGGTCATGCCGAAGCCCATTAAGCCCAGGGGAGCTGGATTAGCCAACTTAGTGTTGCCCATAGTTCCTCTGAAAAATTCATCTGAAATGTAGTGTTAATTAAGGCCCCGCAGCCGGGAGTCCGGTTGCGGGCGCGGCATAATAATCAGGCAGCACGTCGGCGTCTATGATCTGAGCGGGGGGAAAGCAGAAAATTTTTTTTCACCTGCCCCTTGATGGCAAGCGTTGCGACCCCATCTTGTATGCAACCGCAGTTGGCGGACCTGAAAAAAAACGCTTCGGGCAGTTGAAACAGACGCTTTTGCCCGCATAACAGGTTCACAACCACATGATGACGAATTTTTAGTGGAGACGTTTAGATGGGTAAAATTATTGGTATCGACCTGGGGACTACTAACTCTTGTGTCGCGATTATGGATGGTACAACTGCTCGTGTGCTGGAGAACGCCGAGGGCGACCGCACCACGCCTTCTATCATTGCTTACACGCAGGACGGCGAAATCCTGGTAGGTCAGCCGGCTAAACGTCAGGCAGTGACTAACCCGCAAAACACTCTGTTTGCGATTAAACGCCTGATTGGCCGTCGCTTCCAGGACGAAGAAGTGCAGCGTGATGAAGCCATCATGCCTTACAAAATCATCGGCGCTGACAACGGCGACGCATGGATTGACGTAAAAGGTCAGAAAATGGCACCGCCGCAGATCTCTGCTGAAGTGCTGAAGAAAATGAAGAAAACCGCTGAAGATTACCTGGGTGAGCCGGTAACCGAAGCTGTTATCACCGTACCTGCATACTTTAACGATGCTCAGCGTCAGGCAACCAAAGATGCTGGCCGTATCGCAGGTCTGGAAGTGAAACGTATCATCAACGAACCAACCGCTGCCGCTCTGGCTTACGGCCTGGATAAAGAAGTCGGCAACCGTACTATCGCGGTTTACGACCTCGGTGGTGGTACTTTCGATATCTCTATTATCGAAATCGACGAAGTTGACGGCGAGAAAACCTTCGAAGTTCTGGCAACCAATGGTGATACCCACCTGGGTGGTGAAGACTTCGACAGCCGTATGATCAACTACCTCGTTGACGAGTTTAAGAAAGATCAGGGCATTGACCTGCGTAACGATCCGCTGGCAATGCAGCGCCTGAAAGAAGCGGCAGAAAAAGCCAAAATCGAGCTTTCTTCTGCACAGCAGACCGACGTAAACCTGCCGTACATCACTGCAGACGCGACCGGTCCAAAGCATATGAACATCAAAGTGACTCGTGCGAAACTGGAATCCCTGGTCGAAGACCTGGTCAACCGTTCTATCGAGCCGCTGAAAGTTGCCCTGCAGGATGCTGGCCTGTCCGTTTCCGATATCCAGGACGTTATCCTGGTCGGCGGTCAGACTCGTATGCCAATGGTGCAGAAAAAAGTTGCTGAGTTCTTCGGTAAAGAGCCGCGTAAAGACGTTAACCCGGACGAAGCTGTTGCTATCGGTGCAGCGGTTCAGGGCGGCGTGCTGACCGGTGATGTAAAAGACGTGCTGTTGCTGGACGTTACCCCACTGTCTCTGGGTATAGAAACTATGGGTGGCGTGATGACTGCGCTCATCAGCAAAAACACCACCATCCCAACCAAGCACAGCCAGGTGTTCTCTACTGCGGAAGATAACCAGTCTGCGGTAACCATCCACGTGATTCAGGGTGAGCGTAAACGCGCATCCGATAACAAATCACTGGGTCAGTTCAACCTGGATGGGATCAGCCCGGCACCGCGCGGTATGCCACAGATCGAAGTCACCTTCGACATCGATGCTGACGGTATTCTGCACGTCTCCGCGAAAGACAAAAACAGCGGCAAAGAGCAGAAGATCACCATCAAAGCATCTTCTGGCCTGAACGAAGACGAAATCCAGAAAATGGTTCGTGATGCAGAAGCTAACGCCGAAGCTGACCGTAAGTTCGAAGAGCTGGTTCAGACCCGTAACCAGGGTGACCATCTGCTGCACAGCACCCGTAAGCAGGTTGAAGAAGCAGGCGACAAACTGCCGGCTGACGACAAAACTGCTATCGAGTCTGCGCTGACCGCGCTGGAAGCGTCCCTGAAGGGCGAAGACAAAGCGGACATCGAAGCTAAAATCCAGGCTCTGGCTGAAGTTTCCCAGAAGCTGATGGAACTGGCTCAGCAGCAGCACGCTGAGCAGCAGGCTGGCAATGCCGCAGATGCAGGCCACGCCAACGCCGGCAAAGACGACGATGTTGTTGATGCCGAGTTCGAAGAAGTTAAAGATAAAAAATAATCGCCCTGATGCAGGGTAATTAACCGGCACGGGCGCGGAGTTTACTCCACGCCCGTGCTCGTATGTTAAGGGCAGAAAAAAGAGATGGCGAAGAGAGACTATTACGAGGTTTTAGGCGTTCCGAAGTCAGCGGAAGAGCGTGAAATCAAAAAGGCTTACAAGCGCCTGGCGATGAAGTTCCATCCGGACCGTAACCAGGGCGATAAAGAGGCCGAGGCGAAGTTCAAAGAGATCAAAGAAGCCTACGAAATCCTGACCGATGACCAAAAACGTGCGGCCTACGATCAGTACGGTCACGCTGCGTTTGAACAAGGTGGTATGGGCGGCGGCGGCGGCTTTGGTGGCGGCGGTGCCGACTTCAGCGATATCTTTGGCGACGTATTCGGCGACATTTTTGGTGGCGGGCGCCGCCAGCGTGCGTCCCGCGGTGCAGACCTGCGCTACAACATGGACTTAACGCTTGAGGAAGCGGTTCGTGGCGTCACCAAAGAGATCCGTATCCCGACGCTCGAAGAGTGCGAAGTTTGCCACGGCAGCGGCGCGAAGAAAGGATCTTCCCCGCAGACCTGTCCAACCTGTCACGGCCAGGGCCAGGTGCAGATGCGCCAGGGCTTCTTTACCGTGCAGCAAAGCTGCCCGCACTGTCAGGGCCGCGGCACTATCATTAAAGATCCGTGCAACAGCTGCCACGGTCACGGCCGCGTAGAGAAAACCAAAACGCTGTCGGTGAAAATCCCGGCAGGCGTGGATACCGGAGACCGTATTCGTCTGTCTGGCGAAGGCGAAGCGGGCGAACACGGCGCGCCATCAGGCGATCTGTACGTTCAGGTTCAGGTGAAACAGCACCCAATCTTCGAACGCGAAGGCAATAACCTCTACTGCGAAGTGCCGATCAACTTTGCGATGGCTGCGCTGGGTGGAGAAATTGAAGTTCCAACCCTGGACGGTCGAGTTAACTTGAAGGTTCCGGGTGAAACACAAACCGGCAAGCTGTTCAGAATGCGCGGTAAAGGCGTGAAGTCCGTACGAGGCGGTGCGCAGGGCGATCTGCTGTGCCGTGTCGTTGTAGAGACGCCAGTTAGTCTGAACGAAAAACAGAAAAAGCTGCTGCGTGATTTAGAAGAGAGCTTCGGCGGCCCTACCGGGGCGAATAACAGCCCGCGTTCGAAGAGCTTCTTCGACGGGGTGAAGAAATTCTTTGATGATTTAACTCGGTAATTTCTTCCTGTTGGTATGCTTCAAAAAACCTGAACTGCTTCATTCGGTTCAGGTTTTTTTATGCTTTTTGATATGGGTCGGTTTTTCCGATCTTTTTTTGCCATATAAGCTGTTTTTAACGATGTGTCATTGTCGCTATTCTGGCTACCCTATTAGTGTTCAGGATGAATACGCTACTTAGAGAGTTGGGTGAAATAATGACTAAAAATCTGCAACGTTTCTTTCAGAATGATGCCGCTGGCGGTATTTTTTTGATTGTTGCTGCGGCACTGGCAATGCTACTGGCAAATATGGGATCGACCAGCGCTGGCTATGAGGCTTTTCTTGCCACACCTGTTGAAGTGAGAATTGGGCCGCTGGATATCAGTAAAAATCTGCTGCTGTGGGTGAATGATGCCTTGATGGCGATTTTCTTCCTGATGATTGGCCTTGAGGTAAAGAGGGAAATGGTTATCGGGTCACTGGCCGATCGCCGTCAGGCTTCATTCCCGGTCATTGCCGCCCTGGGTGGGATGGTGGTACCGGCTCTGCTTTATCTGGTTTTTAACTATGCTGATCCTGTAACCCGTGAAGGCTGGGCGATACCTGCGGCAACCGACATTGCCTTTGCTTTAGGGATCCTTGCGCTTCTAGGCAACCGTGTCCCGCTGGCGCTGAAGGTTTTCCTGATGGCGCTGGCAATTATTGATGATCTTGGCGCAATTGTGATTATCGCGCTGTTTTATACCAGCGATCTTTCGGTGATGTCGCTAGGTGTCGCTGCCGTGGCCATTGTGGCACTGGCATTGCTGAACCTGTTTAACGTGCGTCGTACCGGAGTCTACATTCTGGTGGGCGTAATATTGTGGACTGCGGTACTGAAATCAGGCGTGCATGCCACGCTTGCAGGCGTGATTATTGGCTTCTTCATTCCACTGAAAGAAGAAAAGGGACGCTCGCCAGCTCAGGACCTGGAGCATGTGCTGCATCCGTGGGTCGCCTTCCTGATCCTGCCGCTGTTTGCTTTTGCTAATGCAGGGGTTTCCCTCAGCGGAGTGACCATGCAGGGGCTAACGTCGCTTCTGCCGCTGGGTATTATGGCCGGGTTGTTCATCGGTAAGCCGCTGGGTATCAGCCTGTTTTGCTGGCTGGCGCTGAAGTTTAAGCTTGCCTCACTGCCAGAGGGAACAAGCTTCAGGGATATTATGGCGGTAGGCGTGCTGTGTGGCATAGGGTTTACGATGTCCATCTTCATCGCTTCACTGGCCTTTGGCGACGTTGACGCGGAGCTGATTACCTGGGCGAAACTGGGCATTTTGCTGGGGTCGTTACTCTCTGCTGTCGTCGGCTTCATGATGCTAAAAGTACGATTGCCTAAGGCGACTTCATGACGTTACTGGCTGCCGGGTCATCGTCAGATGACCCGATAATGGATTAATTCTCAGGGAGTGAAGGGCATGTCCCATATCAATTACAATCATCTTTATTATTTCTGGCACGTTTGCAAAGAAGGGTCGGTTGTCGGTGCCGCTGAGGCATTGTTCCTGACCCCACAAACGATCACCGGGCAAATCAAAGCGCTTGAAGAGCGCCTGCAGGGCAAACTATTCCGCCGTCAGGGCAGGGGACTTGTCCCTTCGGAGCTGGGGCAACTGGTGTTCCGCTACGCCGACAGAATGTTTACCCTGAGCCAGGAAATGCTGGATATCGTTAACTACCGTAAAGAAGCTAACATTTTGTTTGATGTTGGCGTGGCGGATGCGTTATCCAAGCGTCTGGTTAGCGGCGTGCTGGATGCGGCCGTGGTCGAGGATGAGCAGATCCACCTGCGCTGTTTTGAATCTACCCATGAAATGCTGCTGGAGCAGCTTAGCCAGCATAAGCTGGATATGATCATCTCGGACTGCCCGATTGATTCTACTCAGCAGGAAGGGCTGTTCTCGGTGAAGCTCGGTGAATGCGGTATCAGTTTCTGGTGCCAGGGACCGAAGCCTGAACTGCCTTTCCCCGCCTGTCTGGAAACCAGACGTCTGCTTATTCCCGGGCGTCGCTCAATGCTGGGCCGCAAACTGCTTAACTGGATTAACATCCAGGGACTGAAGATTGAGATTCTGGGCGAGTTTGATGATGCCGCGCTGATGAAGGCGTTTGGCGCCGCACATAACGCTATCTTTGTGGCACCGACGCTGTATGCGCAGGATATCTATAGCGATGACGATATCGTCGAGATAGGCAGAATGGATAACGTGCTGGAGGAGTACCATGCCATTTTTGCCGAACGCATGATTCAGCATCCTGCGGTGCAGCGCATCTGCAGCAAGGATTACTCCGCGCTGTTTAAAGTTGACTGAATGACAGGCATAAAAAAACCGGCGTTAGCCGGTTTTTTTATCAAAGCTCACAGCAAAAAGGCGATTAAGCCAGTTTGTTGATTTGCGCAGTCAGGTTTGCTTTATGACGCGCAGCTTTGTTTTTGTGGATCAGACCTTTAGCAGCCTGACGGTCCACGATTGGTTGCATTTCGTTAAATGCTTTCTGTGCAGCAGCTTTATCGCCAGTTTCAATCGCTGCGTATACTTTCTTGATGAAAGTACGCATCATAGAGCGACGGCTTGCGTTGTGCTTACGAGCCTTTTCAGACTGTACGGCACGTTTCTTAGCTGATTTGATATTAGCCAAGGTCCAACTCCCAAATATGATCTATGTGGACAATTCAAAGGCCGAGGAATATGCCCCGTTAGCCTTCTTTTGTCAATGGATTTGTGCAAATAAGCGTCGTTAAATTTCCGACACCTCTTACGTGTGATGGCGCGGATTCTACCAGCATCAGGCTTCGGAATACAGTCTTTCGCATCAAAATTCGTCAAGACAAATGCGAAGTCTGCGCAAAGCCCTTCCCAGTACAATGAATTCATTCAAGCTTTACGTTAAAGGCGCTAATCGCCGGTTAACCTTAATCGCGGTAGTTGGTATAATCCGCCAATTTCCACTGTTTTGAGCCAGCCATGAAGCTGATACGCGGTATACATAATCTGCGCCGGGAGCACCACGGGTGTGTACTCACCATTGGTAATTTCGACGGCGTGCATCGTGGCCACCAGGCGCTATTAAAGGGTCTGTGCGAAGAGGGGCGTGCGCGCAACCTTCCGGTAATGGTCATGATTTTTGAGCCTCAACCGCTCGAATTGTTTGCACCGGAAAAAGCCCCTGCCCGGTTGACTCGCCTGCGAGAAAAGCTGCGCTACCTGGCCGAGTGTGGCGTGGACTACGTGCTGTGCGTGCGCTTTGATCGCCGCTTCGCCGCGCTGAGCGCACAAAACTTTGTGAGCGACCTTCTGGTTGACCGGCTTGGGGTGCAATTCCTCGCGGTGGGGGATGATTTCCGCTTTGGCGCTGGTCGCCAGGGGGATTTCTTGTTATTACAGAAGGCTGGGCGCGAATACGGGTTTGATATCACCAGCACCCAAACGTTTTGTGACGATGGGGTGCGTATCAGCAGTACCGCGGTGCGCCAGGCGCTGGCCGATGATGACCTGCAGCAGGCAGAAAACCTGTTAGGGCATCCGTTTATGATCTCCGGCCGCGTTGTGCATGGGGATGAACTGGGCCGTACTATTGGCTTCCCGACGGCAAACCTGCCGCTGCGTCGCCACGTTTCCCCGGTAAAAGGGGTTTATGCGGTGGAAGTCTCAGGCCTTGGTGAAAAGCCGATTGCCGGCGTGGCAAACATCGGTACTCGCCCTACGGTGGCGGGAATACGCCAGCAGCTTGAAGTCCATTTACTGGACGTTGTAATGGACCTTTATGGTCGCCATATAGAAGTAGTGCTGCGTAAAAAGATACGTAATGAGCAGCGATTTGCTTCACTCGATGAGCTGAAGGCGCAAATCGCCAGAGATGTGGTGTCAGCCCGAGAATTTTTTGAGTCAAATGCCTGAAAGGCTAACCGAAATACGGAACCGAGAATCTAATGAGTGACTTTAAATCTACCCTAAATTTGCCTGAAACAGGGTTCCCGATGCGCGGCGACTTAGCCAAGCGCGAACCGGGTATGCTGGCGCGTTGGAATGATGACGATCTGTACGGCATCATCCGTAATGCGAAAAAAGGCAAAAAAACCTTTATTTTGCATGATGGCCCTCCTTATGCGAACGGTAGCATTCACATTGGTCACTCAGTTAACAAGATTCTGAAAGATATTATTATCAAATCTAAAGGGCTTTCCGGCTTCGACTCGCCGTACGTGCCGGGCTGGGACTGTCACGGTCTGCCAATCGAGCTTAAGGTTGAGCAGGAATTTGGCAAGCCGGGCGAGAAATTCACCGCAGCAGAATTCCGTGCAAAATGCCGCGAATACGCCGCTAATCAGGTTAACGGTCAGCGCGAAGACTTCATCCGTCTGGGCGTGCTGGGCGACTGGTCGCGTCCTTATCTGACCATGGACTTCAATACTGAAGCCAACATCATTCGTGCGCTGGGCAAAATCATCGGCAATGGCCACCTGCACAAAGGTGCTAAGCCGGTTCACTGGTGCGTGGACTGCCGTTCTGCGCTGGCGGAGGCCGAAGTTGAGTATTACGACAAAACATCCCCGTCCATTGACGTAACGTTCAATGCCGTTGATGCCGATGCGGTGAAAGCTAAGTTTGGTGCTTCTGCCGTTAATGGCCCGGTCTCTCTGCTTATCTGGACCACAACGCCGTGGACGCTGCCAGCTAACCGCGCTATCTCTCTGGGCGCCGAGTTCGATTACGTACTGGTGCAGATTGAAGGCCAGGCGCTGATCGTGGCGAAAGACCTGCTGGAAAGCGTGCTGAAGCGTGCTGGCGTAACTGATTACCAGGTTCTCGGTACCGTGAAAGGCGCTGAGCTTGAGCTGCTGCGCTTTAAGCACCCGTTCATGGGCTTTGACGTCCCGGCTATTCTGGGCGATCACGTTACCCTGGACGCGGGTACAGGTGCGGTTCACACCGCCGGTGGTCACGGCCCGGACGACTACACCATCAGCCAGAAATACGGCCTGGAAATCGCGAACCCGGTTGGCCCGGACGGGAGCTATCTGCCAGGGACCTATGAAGGTCTGGACGGTGTTCAGGTGTTCAAAGCGAACGACCTGATCGTTAACATCCTGCGTGACAAAGGCGCTCTGCTGCACGTTGAAAAACTGCTGCACAGCTACCCACACTGCTGGCGCCACAAAACGCCGATCATCTTCCGTGCAACGCCACAGTGGTTTATCAGCATGGATCAGAAAGGCCTGCGCGCGCAGTCCCTGAAAGAGATCAAAGGCGTGCAGTGGATCCCTGACTGGGGCCAGGCGCGTATCGAATCCATGGTGGCAAATCGCCCTGACTGGTGTATCTCGCGTCAGCGTACCTGGGGCGTGCCGATGTCACTGTTCGTGCACAAAGATACCGAAGAACTGCACCCACGTTCGCTCGAGCTGATGGAAGAAGTCGCTAAGCGCGTTGAGCAAGATGGCATCCAGGCGTGGTGGGATCTCGATCCGCGCGACATCATGGGGGATGACGCAGACAACTACGTTAAAGTGCCGGATACCCTGGACGTTTGGTTCGATTCAGGATCTACTCACTCTTCCGTTGTTGACGTGCGTCCAGAATTCCACGGCCACGCGGCGGATATGTACCTGGAAGGCTCGGATCAGCATCGCGGCTGGTTCATGTCCTCCCTGATGATTTCCACGGCGATGAAAGGCAAAGCGCCTTACCGTCAGGTACTGACCCACGGCTTTACCGTGGATGGTCAGGGCCGCAAGATGTCCAAATCTATCGGCAACACCGTTAGCCCACAGGACGTGATGAACAAACTCGGCGCGGACATTCTGCGTCTGTGGGTGGCATCTACCGATTACACTGGCGAAATGGCCGTTTCCGACGAGATCCTGAAACGCTCCGCTGACGCTTACCGCCGTATCCGTAACACCGCCCGCTTCCTGCTGGCCAACCTTAACGGCTTCAATCCTGAAACCGATATGGTGAAACCGGAGGAAATGGTGGTGCTGGATCGCTGGGCCGTTGGCTGTGCGCAAGAAGCTCAGGCGGATATCATCGCCTCTTACGAAAACTACGATTTCCACGAAGTTGTGCAGCGCCTGATGCGCTTCTGCTCCGTGGAGATGGGCTCGTTCTACCTCGACATCATCAAAGACCGCCAGTACACCGCGAAAGCGGACAGCGTGGCGCGTCGCAGCTGCCAGACCGCGCTGTACCACATTGCTGAAGCGCTGGTCCGCTGGATGGCGCCGATCATGTCCTTCACCGCCGATGAAATCTGGGGCTACCTGCCAGGTTCTCGCGAGAAGTATGTGTTCACCGGTGAATGGTACGAAGGTCTGTTTGGCCTGGCGGAAAACGAAGCGATGAACGGTGAGTTCTGGGACACGCTGCTGACCGTTCGTGGTGAAGTGAACAAGGTTATCGAGCAGGCTCGTGCTGATAAGCGCATCGGTGGTTCTCTGGAAGCGGCAGTGACGCTGTACGCTGACGCAGAGCTGGCGGCCAGGCTGAACAGCCTGAGCGACGAATTACGATTTGTCCTGTTGACCTCCGGGGCTGCGGTTGCCGATTATGCGCAGGCGAGTGAAGACGCTCAGCAGAGCGAAATCCTCAAAGGGCTGAAAGTGGCTCTGCGTAAAGCCGACGGTGAGAAGTGCCCGCGCTGCTGGCATTACACCACCGATATCGGTCAGGTAGCGGAACACGCAGAAATCTGCGGCCGCTGTGTCAGCAACGTAGCCGGTGACGGCGAACAACGTAAGTTTGCTTGATGAAACCCATTTTCTCTACCGGATTGCGCTGGCTGTGGCTGGTGGTGGTAGTGCTGATTGTGGACCTGGGCAGTAAATATCTGATCCTCCAGCATTTCATGCTGGGGGACACGGTATCCCTGTTCCCGTCCCTGAATTTGCACTATGCGCGTAACTATGGCGCAGCGTTTAGCTTCCTGGCCGACAAAGGCGGCTGGCAGCGCTGGTTCTTCGCGGGTATCGCTATCGGTATCTGTGTAGCGTTGGTGTGGATGATGTATCGCGCTAAAGCCAGCCAGAAACTGAATAACATCGCCTATGCGTTAATCATTGGCGGTGCGCTCGGGAATCTGTTCGATCGCCTGTGGCACGGTTTTGTCGTCGACATGATCGATTTCTACGTTGGCGACTGGCATTTTGCCACCTTCAATCTGGCCGATACCGCAATTTGTATCGGTGCGGCGCTGATTGTGCTGGAGGGATTCATTGTTTCCTCCGACAAGCCCGCGAAGCAAAAAGGGTAATCCATGGTTGAGTCCGTACAAACCAACAGCGCGGTGCTGGTGCACTTTACGCTTAAGCTTGAGGATGGCTCCACCGCGGAGTCAACCCGCGCTAACGGTAAACCTGCGCTATTTCGCCTTGGGGATGAAACATTGTCGCCGGGCCTGGAAGACCAACTGGTTGGCCTGAAAGCTGGCGACAAAAAAGCGTTCTCGCTGGCGCCAGAAGCAGCTTTTGGCATTCCAAGCCCGGATATGATCCAGTACTTCTCGCGCCGTGAGTTTGTCGAAGCGGGCGAACCGGAGCCGGGCGCTATCATGCTCTTTACCGCAATGGATGGCAGCGAAATGCCGGGCGTGGTGCGTGAAGTTAACGGTGATTCTATCACCGTAGACTTTAACCATCCGCTGGCCGGGCAGACTATCCATTTTGATATTGAAGTGCTGGAAGTTGATCCGGTCCTGGAGGCGTTGAATGCAGATCCTGTTGGCTAATCCCAGAGGCTTTTGCGCTGGGGTCGACCGCGCTATCAGCATTGTGGAAAACGCGCTGCAGATTTACGGCGCGCCTATCTACGTTCGTCATGAAGTGGTGCATAACCGCTATGTGGTGGACAGCCTGCGCGAGCGCGGAGCGATTTTTATCGAGCAAATTAGCGAAGTGCCGGACGGCGCTATCCTGATTTTCTCCGCGCACGGTGTTTCTCAGGCGGTGCGTAACGAAGCGAAGAGCCGTGAGCTGACAGTTTTCGATGCCACCTGTCCGTTAGTGACTAAAGTGCATATGGAAGTGGCGCGTGCCAGCCGCCGTGGTGAAGAGTCTATTCTGATTGGCCATGCTGGCCACCCGGAAGTGGAAGGTACCATGGGCCAGTACAGCAACCCGAAAGGGGGCATGTACCTGGTGGAGTCACCGGACGATGTCTGGACGCTTGAAGTCAAAGACGAAAGCAATCTGTCGTTTATGACCCAAACTACGCTTTCCGTGGACGATACCTCGGATGTGATTGACGCCCTGCGTCAGCGTTTCCCGAAAATTATCGGCCCGCGTAAAGACGACATTTGTTATGCCACGACCAACCGTCAGGAAGCGGTTCGGGCGCTGGCCACGGAAGCTGATGTTGTGCTGGTGGTAGGGTCCAAAAACTCCTCGAACTCCAACCGTCTTGCCGAACTGGCGCAGCGGATGGGGAAAGCCGCCTGGCTTATTGATGATGCTTCTGATATTCAGGAGTCCTGGTTAAAAGACGTGAATTGCGTCGGTGTTACCGCCGGGGCCTCTGCGCCTGATGTATTGGTGCAAAACGTCATTGCTCGCCTGCGCGAACTTGGCGGGAGCGAAGCTAAGGAGCTGACAGGGCGCGAAGAGAATATCGTCTTTGAAGTGCCGCGTGAACTGCGCGTGGACATCCGTGAAGTGGATTAGCGTCGCAGGTTTCCGTTTATGAGAAGATGCCAGCTGGTGTATGCCCGCTGGCATTTTTTATGGAGAACAGCATGACCAGAACCCCGATTATTCTTGATACTGACCCCGGTATCGACGATGCGGTTGCCCTTGCCGCGGCTTTGTTTGCACCCCAGCTAGATTTGAAACTCATCACCACCGTGGCTGGAAATGTCTCGGTGGACAAAACCACGCGTAATGCTCTTCAACTGCTGGAGTTTTGGCAGAAAGAGACGCCCGTGGCGAAAGGGGCTTCTGTCCCGCTGCTGCGCCCGCTGCGGGATGCAGCTTACGTACACGGCGAGTCGGGAATGGAAGGGTATGTCTTCACCGAAACATCTCGTCGTGAACTGCCAATTCCCGCATTCCAGGCCATGTACGATTGTCTGAAAAGCAGCGATGAGCCGGTGACTCTGGTTACCATTGGTCCATTGACTAACGTTGCCATGCTGCTGACGCAGTACCCTGAATGTAAGACGTATATTAAACGCGTGGTCATGATGGGCGGCTCTGCGGGGCGGGGCAACTTTACGCCGACGGCTGAATTTAATATGGCCATTGATCCTGAGGCGGCAGCACGCGTCTTTGACAGCGGGCTGGATATCGTCATGTGTGGGCTGGATGTGACAAATCGTGCAATGCTTGCGCCTGAATTTCTGGCTCAGCTGCCAGCCTTGAATCGCACCGGGAAGATGCTGCACGCGCTATTCAGTCATTACCGCAGCGGCAGCATGGATACCGGGCTGCGAATGCATGATTTGACCGCCATTGCGTGGCTGGTGAAGCCCGAGCTGTTCCAGACATTCCCCTGCTTTGTCGCGGTAGAAACGCACGGTACTTATACCAGCGGAACGACAGTGGTGGATCTCGAACATCGTCTCGAACGTCCGGCCAATGCACAGGTTGCGCTGGATATTGATATTCCAGGTTTTCAGGCGTGGGTTGCTGAAGTTCTGGCGTTGGCACCGTGAATAATTATCCCATTAAAAGCAGGGGAATTATCTGCGTTATTGATAACTGCCGGGCCATGACAGTAAATTCTAATTATGGGTGTTTTCGGCTGGCGGCCTGCTAGAGGGCTGGTTAACCTGATAACGTTTTTACGAATTATTTAACCAAAGAGTAATGATATGCATGATGCACAGATTCGCGTAGCCATCGCGGGCGCGGGCGGCCGTATGGGGCGCCAGTTAATTCAGGCGGCTTTACAGCTGGATGGCGTTCAGCTTGGGGCGGCGCTTGAGCGTCCGGGTTCTTCCCTGGTCGGTAGCGATGCGGGTGAGCTGGCCGGCGTGGCAAAAACAGGGGTGCTGGTAAGCGATAACCTGGATGCGGTCGCTAACGATTTCGACGTTTTTATTGATTTTACTCGCCCTGAGGGAACGCTGGCTCACCTGGCATTTTGCCTCAAGCATGGCAAAGGCATGGTCATCGGCACGACGGGTTTTGATGAGGCCGGCAAGCAGGCCATTAACGATGCGGCGCGTGAGATCCCGATTGTTTTCGCGGCAAACTTTAGCGTGGGCGTGAATGTCATGCTGAAGCTGCTGGAGAAAGCGGCAAAAGTCATGGGCGATTACACCGATATCGAAATCATCGAAGCGCACCACCGCTACAAGGTGGATGCCCCGTCAGGCACCGCGTTGGCGATGGGTGAAGCGATTGCTCAGGCGATGGACAAAGATCTTAAAGATTGTGCAGTTTATTCCCGCGAAGGCCATACCGGTGAACGTGTGCCTGGCACTATCGGTTTTGCCACCGTGCGTGCGGGCGATATCGTCGGGGAGCATACCGCGATGTTTGCAGATATTGGCGAGCGGGTTGAGATTACCCACAAGGCTTCCAGCCGTATGACGTTTGCTAATGGGGCAGTTCGTTCAGCTTCATGGCTTAAAGGTAAGAAGAACGGTATTTTTGATATGCGAGATGTGCTAGATCTCAATAATTTGTAGTTAAATGCATCCTTATGAATGTGGTTTATTGTTTTTAATTGATTGATTTTGGGGTGATTAATTTCACCCTTTTGTTTTTTTAAATGTTTGATATTAATTTATATATGTAATCCATTAAATTGGTTGCTATCATCTGTTTTTGTGTTGTTGTAATGTTAATTTTGACCACTTGGTCCACTTTTTCACTGTTCTCTCTCCACTTTCCCAGTATTCATGGTCAGCAACCGATTACTTTCCCCAGGTTAGTTGGCTATTTTGACCTTCAAATCAGATATTTTTACTCTGAGCGGCAAAAGAGACATAAAAACTTCGTCTTGAGGTAGACTTTTACCCGGCTTGTCTCTAGAATGCCGCCGTTTGCCAAAAATCCGTAGGGCAGACGCTTTTTGCATTTGATTCAGGCGTTAGTTTTGAATTAATATGCGAATAAATTGAATGTTTATTCCCTGGAGGACGTTTTGATTAAGTCAGCGCTGTTGGTTCTGGAAGACGGAACCCAATTCCACGGTCGGGCCATTGGGGCATCGGGTACGGCAGTGGGTGAAGTCGTTTTCAATACCTCATTGACCGGTTATCAAGAAATCCTCACTGATCCTTCCTACTCCCGCCAGATCGTCACTCTTACTTATCCTCATATCGGTAATGTCGGCACCAATGAAGCCGACGAAGAATCCTCCCAGGTTCATGCGCAAGGCCTCGTCATTCGTGACCTGCCGCTGATTGCCAGCAACTTCAGAAGTCAGGAAGACCTTTCTTCTTACCTTAAGCGCCATAACATCGTGGCGATTGCCGATATTGATACCCGTAAGCTGACCCGCCTGCTGCGTGAAAAAGGTGCCCAGAACGGCTGCATCATCGCGGGCGATAACGTAGACGCGGCCCTGGCGCTGGAAAAAGCCAAAGCATTCCCTGGCCTGAACGGCATGGACCTCGCTAAAGAAGTCACCACGAAAGAAGCTTACACCTGGCAGCAGGGGAGCTGGACGCTGGAAGGCGACCTGCCAGAAGCGGCAAAAACCGAAGAGTTACCTTTCCACGTAGTGGCTTATGACTACGGCGCGAAACGCAATATTCTGCGTATGTTGGTGGACAGAGGCTGCCGCCTGACGGTGGTACCTGCTCAAACGCCAGCGGAAGACGTGCTGAAGATGAACCCGGATGGCATCTTCCTTTCTAACGGCCCTGGCGACCCGGCACCGTGCGACTACGCCATCAGCGCAATCAAATCCTTCCTGGAGACAGAAATTCCTGTCTTTGGTATCTGCCTTGGCCACCAGCTGTTGGCATTGGCCAGCGGTGCCAACACCGTAAAAATGAAGTTTGGTCACCACGGCGGCAACCACCCGGTAAAAGACCTGGATAAAGACTGCGTGATGATCACCGCGCAGAACCACGGTTTCGCGGTTGATGAGGCCACGCTGCCTGCTAACCTGCGCGTAACCCACAAATCACTGTTCGATGGCACCCTGCAGGGGATTCATCGTACCGATAAAGCCGCGTTCAGCTTCCAGGGGCACCCTGAGGCGAGCCCGGGGCCGCACGACGCTGCACCGCTGTTTGACCACTTTATCGATTTGATTAAGCAATACCGTTCTACCGCTAAATAATCAGGAGCCGAGAAGACCATGCCAAAACGTACAGATATAAAAAGCATCCTGATCCTCGGTGCGGGCCCGATTGTTATCGGCCAGGCCTGTGAGTTTGACTACTCTGGCGCGCAGGCTTGTAAAGCGCTGCGTGAAGAGGGTTACCGCGTTATTCTGGTGAACTCCAACCCGGCCACCATCATGACCGACCCGGAAATGGCGGATGCAACCTACATCGAGCCAATTCACTGGGAAGTGGTACGCAAAATCATCGAAAAAGAGCGTCCGGATGCGGTGCTGCCAACCATGGGCGGCCAGACCGCGCTGAACTGCGCGCTGGAGCTTGAGCGTCAGGGCGTACTGGAAGAGTTCGGCGTCACCATGATCGGCGCTACCGCCGATGCTATCGACAAGGCTGAAGACCGTCGTCGCTTCGACATTGCGATGAAAAAAATCGGTCTCGACACCGCTCGTTCCGGTATCGCGCACAATATGGAAGAAGCGCTGGCGGTTGCGGCAGACGTGGGTTATCCGTGCATCATTCGTCCATCCTTTACCATGGGCGGCACCGGCGGCGGCATCGCCTATAACCGCGAAGAGTTTGAAGAGATTTGCGAGCGCGGCCTGGATCTCTCCCCAACCAAAGAGCTGCTGATTGATGAGTCGCTGATTGGCTGGAAAGAGTACGAGATGGAAGTGGTGCGTGATAAGAACGACAACTGCATCATCGTCTGCTCTATCGAAAACTTCGACCCGATGGGGATTCATACCGGGGACTCCATCACCGTGGCACCAGCGCAAACGCTGACCGATAAAGAATACCAAATCATGCGTAACGCCTCGATGGCGGTACTGCGTGAAATCGGCGTGGAAACCGGCGGCTCGAACGTTCAGTTCTCCGTGAACCCAAAAACGGGCCGCCTGATTATCATCGAGATGAACCCGCGTGTGTCCCGTTCCTCAGCGCTGGCGTCTAAAGCGACGGGCTTCCCGATTGCTAAAGTTGCCGCGAAGCTGGCAGTCGGTTACACCCTTGATGAGCTGATGAACGACATCACCGGTGGCCGCACTCCGGCATCCTTCGAACCGTCCATCGACTATGTTGTGACGAAAATTCCTCGCTTTAACTTCGAGAAATTTGCTGGCGCAAATGACCGTCTGACCACCCAAATGAAATCCGTGGGTGAAGTCATGGCTATCGGTCGTACTCAGCAGGAATCACTGCAGAAAGCGCTGCGTGGCCTGGAAGTGGGCGCTACCGGCTTTGACCCGAAAGTCAGCCTGGATGACCCGGAAGCGCTGACCAAAATCCGCCGCGAGCTGAAAGACGCTGGCGCAGAGCGTATCTGGTATGTGGCTGACGCATTCCGCGCGGGCCTGTCCGTAGATGGCGTGTTCAATCTGACCAACATCGACCGCTGGTTCCTGGTGCAGATTGAAGAGCTGGTGCGTCTGGAAGAGCAGGTGGCTGAAGTGGGCATCACCGGCCTGAACCATGACTTCCTGCGTATGCTGAAGCGCAAAGGTTTTGCGGATGCACGCCTGGCTAAACTGGCTGGCGTTCGTGAAGCTGAAATTCGCAAACTGCGCGAGCAATATAACCTGCACCCTGTCTACAAACGCGTAGACACCTGTGCGGCAGAATTCGCTACCGACACCGCTTATATGTACTCCACGTATGAAGAAGAGTGTGAAGCGAACCCGAACCATGACCGTGACAAGATCATGGTGCTGGGCGGCGGACCAAACCGTATCGGCCAGGGCATCGAGTTCGACTATTGCTGCGTACACGCCTCGCTGGCGCTGCGTGAAGATGGTTACGAAACCATTATGGTTAACTGTAACCCGGAAACCGTGTCTACCGACTACGACACCTCCGACCGCCTCTACTTTGAGCCTGTCACCTTTGAAGACGTGCTGGAAATCGTCCGCGTTGAGAAACCAAAAGGTGTCATCGTACAGTACGGCGGCCAGACTCCGCTGAAACTGGCTCGTGCGCTGGAAGCGGCGGGTGTGCCGGTTATCGGTACCAGCCCGGACGCTATCGACCGCGCAGAAGACCGTGAGCGCTTCCAGCACGCCGTTGAGCGCCTGAAGCTGAAGCAGCCTGCTAACGCCACCGTAACGGCTATCGAGCAGGCGGTAGAGAAAGCCGTCCAGATTGGCTATCCGCTGGTGGTTCGCCCTTCCTATGTGCTGGGCGGCCGCGCGATGGAAATCGTCTACGACGAAGCAGACCTTCGCCGTTACTTCCAGACCGCGGTTAGCGTTTCCAACGACGCGCCGGTGCTGCTTGACCGCTTCCTTGACGATGCGGTCGAAGTGGACGTGGATGCCATTTGCGACGGTGAAACCGTGCTGATTGGCGGCATCATGGAACACATCGAGCAGGCGGGCGTTCACTCCGGTGACTCGGCATGTTCTCTGCCGGCTTACACTTTGAGCCAGGAAATTCAGGATGTGATGCGTCAGCAGGTGCAGAAACTGGCCTTTGAGCTCCAGGTGCGTGGCCTGATGAACGTGCAGTTTGCGGTGAAGGACAATGAAGTTTACCTGATTGAAGTGAACCCGCGTGCCGCGCGTACCGTGCCGTTCGTTTCTAAAGCGACGGGCGTGCCGCTGGCAAAAGTTGCCGCTCGCGTTATGGCAGGCAAAACGCTGGTTGAGCAGGGTGTCACCAAAGAAATCATCCCGCCTTATTACTCGGTGAAAGAAGTGGTGCTGCCGTTCAACAAATTCCCGGGCGTTGACCCGCTGTTAGGGCCAGAAATGCGCTCTACCGGGGAAGTGATGGGCGTGGGGCGTACTTTCGCAGAAGCTTTCTCTAAAGCGATGCTGGGCAGCCAGTCCACCATGCGTAAGCCAGGCCGCGCGCTTCTCTCCGTGCGTGAAGGTGACAAAGAGCGCGTAGTTGACCTGGCCGCGAAGCTGCTGAAACAGGGCTTTGAGCTGGATGCGACCCACGGTACAGCGATTGTGCTGGGCGAAGCGGGTATTAACCCACGCCTGGTGAACAAGGTGCATGAAGGGCGTCCGCACATTCAGGACCGTATCAAGAATGGCGAATACACCTACATCATCAACACCACCGCGGGCCGCCAGGCGATTGAAGACTCCAAGCTGATTCGCCGCAGCGCACTGCAGTACAAAGTGCATTATGACACCACGCTGAACGGCGGTTTCGCCACGGCGATGGCGCTGAATGCCGATGCTACCGAGAAGGTGATTTCGGTGCAGGAAATGCATGCCCAAATTAAGGGCTAAGCTTTCTCGTCCTGAAAGAATGTTCCGAAAATAACGCCAACGGCCTCTGAAAAGAGGCCGTTTTACTTTATACCCAGCGAGATGGTCTACAGTTAACCAGCACACAACTGAAAATGACTAAACACGCAGGGAGAACACCATGCAGAAACGAACTTTACTTGCTTCCCTCTTCACTGCCGCAACGCTGCTGACTGTAGCGGGCTGCTCGTCCAATCAGGCGGTTAAAACCAGCGATGGCAAAACGATCGTGACCGACGGCAAACCGCAGGTCGACAAAGACACGGGTCTGGTATCGTACAAAAATGCCGAAACGGGTAAAACCGAGCAGATCAACCGCGATCAGGTGAAAGAGATGAGCGAGCTGGATAACTAGTTAAGAAATATCCAACAACACGCTCAGCAATATTGACTGTTAGCCTGCCGATTAACTGACTAAACTCACTGTCATTACAGGCAGTAGTGAAGACAGGCTTAACAATGATTCTTATAATTTATGCGCATCCCTATCCCCAGCATTCCCATGCCAACCGGCAAATGCTCGAGCGAGCCAAAGCGCTTCCGGGGGTAGAGGTTCGCTCCCTCTATGAACTTTATCCCGACTTTAATATCGACATTGCCGCTGAGCAGCAGGCGTTAAGCCGCGCTGATTTGGTTATCTGGCAGCATCCCATGCAGTGGTACAGCGTGCCGCCGCTGATGAAATTGTGGATAGACAAAGTGCTTTCGCACGGCTGGGCATACGGCAAAGGCGGGAATGCCCTGCACGGTAAAGAAGTGATGTGGGCCGTGACAACCGGCGGTAGCGAAAAACATTTCGAACTGGGAGATCACCCTGGATTTGACGTTCTCGCCCAGCCTCTGCAGGCCACGGCGCTCTACTGTGGAATGCAGTGGCTTCCGGCCTTCGCGATTCATTTCACCTTTGTTTGCGATGAATTGACGCTTGCCCGCCAGGCGGATGACTACAAGAAGCGCTTAATTGACTGGCAGGAGGCTCACCGTGGATAGCCATAGCTTAATTCAGGCATTAATTTACCTCGGTTCTGCCGCGCTGATCGTGCCTATCGCCGTGCGGCTCGGATTAGGTTCCGTGCTGGGCTACCTGATTGCCGGCTGTATTATTGGGCCATGGGGGCTGGGGCTGGTTACCGACGCCGAAACTATTCTGCACTTTGCTGAAATTGGCGTGGTGCTGATGCTCTTTGTTATCGGGCTTGAGCTTGATCCTCAGCGGCTATGGACGCTTCGCGCCTCGGTGTTTGGCGGCGGTTTTCTGCAAATGGCGGCCTGCGGGCTGGCGCTCGGCGCATTTTGTATCGTGATGGGGCTCAACTGGAAGATCGCCTTGCTTATTGGCCTGACGCTGGCGCTCTCATCCACCGCGATTGCTATGCAGGCGATGAACGAACGCAACCTGACCGTCACGCCGATGGGGCGAGGCGCGTTTGCCGTGCTGCTGTTCCAGGATATCGCGGCGATCCCTCTGGTGGCAATGATCCCGCTGCTGGCGAGCAGCGGCGGGACGATGACCTTTGCGACGTTTTTAATTTCCGCGCTTAAGGTAGCGGCGGCGCTGGCTCTGGTTGTACTGCTTGGGCGCTATGTCACCCGGCCAGTGCTTCGATTTGTGGCGCGCTCGGGGTTACGTGAAGTGTTCAGCGCCGTGGCGCTATTTCTGGTGTTTGGCTTTGGTCTGCTGCTTGAAGAGGCCGGGCTTTCGATGGCGATGGGGGCGTTTCTTGCCGGGGTGCTGTTAGCCAGCTCCGAATATCGTCACGCGCTGGAAAGCGATATTGAGCCGTTCAAGGGCCTGCTGCTGGGGCTGTTCTTTATCGGGGTTGGGATGTCTATCGACTTCGGGACTTTGCTCGACAACCCGCTGCGTATTCTCGTCCTGCTGGTCGGTTTCCTGGTCATCAAAACGCTGGTGCTCTGGCTGGTCGCTAAGCCTTTAAAAGTGCCGCGTAAGCAGCGACGCTGGTTTGCCGTTTTGCTGGGGCAGGGAAGTGAATTTGCTTTTGTTATCTTCGGCGCGGCTCATATGGCTCAGGTGCTGGACGACGACTGGTCGAAGTCGCTGACGCTTGCCGTGGCGCTATCCATGGCGGCCACGCCTCTGTTGCTGGTGCTGCTGAACAGGCTCGAGAAAACGGGCAGCGAGCAGGCCGGAGAGGCCGACGAAATTGATGAAGAGCAGCCCCGGGTTATCATCGCGGGCTTCGGACGCTTTGGGCAGATTGCCGGTCGTCTGTTACTGAGCAGCGGAGTGAACGTGGTTATTCTGGATCACGATCCTGACCATATAGAGACGCTGCGAAAATTTGGCACCAAGGTCTTTTATGGGGACGCCACCCGCGTTGACCTGCTTGAGTCAGCCGGGGCCGCAGGCGCTGAAGTGCTGATTAACGCCATCGACGATCCTGAAGCCAGCATGCAGCTCACTGAACTGGCGAAGGAGCACTTCCCGCATCTGCAGATCCTTGCCCGCGCGCGCGATATTAATCACTACATCCGCCTGCGCCAGGCGGGAGTCGAGATGCCGGAACGTGAAACGTTCGAAAGCTCGCTGAAGATTGGCCGTCGTGCGCTGGAGGGATTGGGCGTCGGCAAATACGAAGCGCGCGAGCGGGCCGACCACTTCCGCCGTTTTAACCTGCAAATGCTTGAAGAAATGGTGCCGACTGATGATAAGACCGCCGAGCGCGCGGATGTCTTTAAGCGCAACAGCGCGATGCTGACAGAGGTTATTAACGAGGATCGTGCGCACCTGCACGTTATCCAACGTGATGGCTGGCAGGGAACAAAAGAGGGTCTTCACAGCGGTAAACTTTCCGATGAACCCCCGGTCAGGCCAGCAGAGTGAACTTGCTGAAAAATATTTACTTTTCCTTATAGTGAGCGGGGGTTAACGCTAACCCCTTGTTCCATATCCCGCAGTTGAAAATCAGGGCGCGATGGCCGCAGCAGAATAAAAAAAATTCTCGTTACGCCCATCGCCTGCTGTCGACGAAAGATTGCGCTTTCCGTATAGTGGCGGCAATTTTTTTCATCATCCTTAGGTTATATAAATGATCAGTCTGATTGCTGCTTTGGCGGTGGATCGCGTTATCGGCATGGAAAACGCCATGCCATGGGATTTGCCTGCCGACCTGGCCTGGTTCAAGCGCAATACGCTCAATAAACCTGTTGTTATGGGGCGCCTGACCTGGGAGTCTATTGGCCGCCCGCTGCCGGGACGTAAAAACATCGTTATTAGCAGCCAGGCCGGAAATGACGATCGCGTTGAGTGGGTGAAATCGGTGGAAGAGGCTATTAAAGCCTGCGGTGATGCCGAAGAAATCATGGTGATTGGCGGGGGGCGCGTATACGAGCAGTTCCTGCCCAAGGCGCAGCGTCTTTACCTGACCCATATTGATGCGGAAGTGGAAGGGGACACGCATTTCCCGGATTACGATCCGGATGAGTGGCAGTCAACCTTCAGTGAATTCCACGATGCCGACGAGAATAACTCCCACGGTTATTGCTTCGAAATTCTGGAGCGTCGTTAAGTTTTACCTCTCTCTCGACAGAGAGAGGGGTAACTTCTAAGAGGCGGCAGCGGTTTGATCTTCGCCGCTATCCTGCTGACGATTTGAAGGCTGTACGAACCAGGCTTTATCTTCCCAGCGCAGGCAGGTTAGTTCTCCCCCCCAGCAGCAACCCGTATCCAGCGCATAGATCCCTTCCGGCGTGCCTTTCCCTTCCAGCGATGCCCAGTGACCAAAAGCCACAGAATATTCGGCGGTAACGGGGCCAGGAATCGCAAACCAGGGCTTCAGCGGCGAAGGCGCTTTTTCCGGCGTGTCTTTGCAGTACATATCCAGCTGGCCGTTAGGGAAGCAATAGCGCATGCGGGTGAGCGAGTTAGTGATGAAACGCAGGCGTGCCAGCCCGGAGAGATCGCTGGACCAGTTGTTGGGCATATCGCCATACATTGCATCCAGAAAAAGCGGGTAGCTGTCGCTGGAGAGAACGGCTTCGACATCACGCGCGCAGGCCAGCGCGGTATTGATATCCCACTGAGGCGTGATCCCCGCATGAGACATAACAAGCTTTTTCTCTTCATCCACCTGAATGAGCGGCTGACGACGAAGCCAATTGAGAAGCTCGTCGGCATCAGGCGCTTCCAGCAGTGGCGTAACGCGGTCTTTAGGTTTGTTGCGGCTGATGCCCGCAAAGACGGCTAAAAGATGCAGGTCATGGTTACCGAGTACCACTCGTACGCTGTCACCGAGACTGCGAACATAGCGCAGCACTTCCAGAGAATCTGGCCCACGAGCCACCAGATCGCCCGTCAGCCACAGCGTATCTTCTTCAGGGTTGAAATTAACCTGCTGCAGCAACGCGATCAGTTCATCGTAGCAGCCGTGAACATCGCCAATCAGATATGTAGACATGGTATCAGTGAATAAAAGTTGGAATGGCCAGACGGAAAACGGGGATCTCGACCCTGAAGGCCTCTCCCTGCGCATCGACCATTTCATAATGGCCCTGCATGGTGCCGAGCGGCGTTTCGATAACCGCTCCGCTGGTGTACTGGTAGTCGTTGCCCGGTTCAATATGCGGCTGTTCGCCGACGACACCTTCGCCCTGAACCTCGGTTTCGCGGCCGTTACCGTTGGTAATTAGCCAGTAACGGCCAAGTAGCTGAACTGCTGTTCGCCCCAGATTGCGAATAGTGACTGTGTACGCAAATACGAAACGCTCATCCTCAGGCGAGGACTGCGATTCAATATAAAAGCTTTGTACCTGCACGCATACGCGGGGCGAATCAAGCATAGTTTAGCTCTCCGACGGCTGTTGTGGGTTGTCAGCCAGATAGTTTGCAAGCTTACAGTACTGCTCAACGGAAATGTTTTCCGCACGCAGCGTCGCATCGACGCCCAGCTCCGCCAGCAGGTCGGCACTGAACAGATGACCAAGGCTGTTACGGATAGTTTTACGACGCTTGTTAAAGGCTTCCGTGGTGATACGGCTCAGCACGCGCAGATCTTTCACCGGGTGCGGTAAAGTCGCGTGTGGTACCAGACGCACAACGGCAGAGTCCACTTTTGGCGCAGGCGTAAACGCCGTTGGCGGGACTTCAAGCACAGGAATAACGTTACAGTAGTACTGCGCCATCACCGACAGGCGGCCATAGGCTTTACTGTTTGGCCCGGCGACTAAGCGGTTAACCACCTCTTTTTGCAGCATGAAGTGCATGTCTGCAATGGCATCAGTATAGCTAAAGAGATGGAACATCAGCGGCGTAGAGATGTTATACGGCAGGTTACCGAAGACGCGCAACGGCTGGCCGATTTTCTGCGAAAGATCGCCGAAATCCATGGTCATGGCATCCTGCTGATAAATTGTCAGCTTGGGGGCCAGGAACGGGTGCGTTTGCAAACGTGCGGCAAGATCGCGGTCCAGTTCGATAACGGTCATTTTATCCATGCGTTCACCCACAGGCTCGGTCAGTGCACCAAGGCCTGGACCAATTTCGACCATTGCCTGGCCTGGCTGTGGGTTAATTGCGGAGACAATACTGTCGATAACGAACTGGTCATTAAGGAAGTTTTGTCCAAAACGTTTGCGGGCAAGGTGGCCCTGGTGGACTCGAGTATTCATTGACTATTTACAATCATTTTAATGGCGAGATTAAGCGCCGTAATAAAACTGCCGACGTCGGCTTTCCCCTGGCCTGCCAGCTCAAGAGCCGTGCCGTGGTCAACCGAGGTACGGATAAAAGGTAACCCCAACGTGATATTTACCGCGCGGCCGAAGCCCTGATATTTCAACACGGGCAGACCCTGATCGTGATACATCGCCAGTACGGCGTCAGCACTATCGAGGTATTTAGGCTGGAATAGCGTATCTGCCGGTAACGGGCCAGAAAGGTGCATCCCCAGAGCGCGCATCTCATTTAACACCGGGATAATAGTGTCTATCTCTTCGGTGCCCATATGGCCACCTTCCCCGGCGTGTGGATTGAGACCGCAAACCAGTACATGCGGCTGCGGGATACCAAATTTGGTTTGCAGGTCATGATACAGGATGGTGACAATCTGGCGTAGTAAATCCGGCGTAATGGCGTCAGAAATTGCTTTCAGCGGCAGATGCGTTGTGGCCAGCGCAACGCGCAGCTCTTCCGTGGCCAGCATCATCACCACTTTTTCGCTGTGTGAGCGCTCTTCGAAGAACTCGGTGTGACCAATAAACGGAATCCCGGCATCGTTGATAATGCCTTTGTGTACCGGCCCGGTAATCAGCGCGGCGAATTCTCCATTCAGGCAGCCATCGCATGCCCGAGCCAGCGTCTCGACGACGTAAGCACTGTTACGCACATCCAGTTGCCCTGGAATGACCGGCGCACGTAGCTCAACGGGCAGCACGGTTAACGTACCTGCAGCCTGTGGTTTTGCCGGTTGATTTGCCTCGAAAGGCTGGAGCGTCAGGGGGAGACCGAGCAGAGAGGCTCTGGCAAGTAGCAATTCTGGAGAAGCGCAGACGACCAGTTCAACGGGCCAGTCGCGTTGCGCTAACGCGACGACCAGGTCGGGACCAATCCCGGCGGGTTCGCCGGGAGTGATGGTCACACGAAAGATGTTAGCCATTGCTGCCTATGATTTTCACGTAAGCGCTGGCGCGCTGTTCCTGCATCCAGGTTTGCGCTTCTTCGGAGAACTTGCGGTTGAACAGCATGCGGTAGGCACGGTCTTTTTGCGCCGCATCGGTTCTGTCGACTTTACGCGTGTCCAGCAGTTCGATCAGGTGCCAGCCGAAGGAAGAGTGCACCGGGGCGCTCATCTGGCCTTTGTTCAGCTTCTGCAGTGCATCGCGGAAAGCAGGATCGTAAATATCCGTTGCCGCCCAGCCCAGATCGCCACCCTGGTTCGCTGAACCAGGATCGTCCGAGAAGGATTTCGCTGCTGCGGCAAAGGTGGTTTTCCCGCTCTTAATGTCAGCGGCAATTTGCTCCAGTTTCTGGCGCGCCTGAGTATCGTTCATGATAGGCGACGTTTTCAGCAGAATGTGGCGGGCGTGAACTTCGGTCACAGAAATATTCTGGTTCTGACCGCGCATATCGTTAACTTTCAGGATGTGGAAACCAACGCCTGAACGAATAGGCCCGATAATGTCGCCCTTCTTCGCCGTGCTCAATGCCTGGGCAAAAATAGAAGGCAGTTCCTGGATGCGACCCCAACCCATTTGGCCGCCTTTCAGCGCCTGCTGGTCGGCAGAATAGCTGATCGCGAGCTTGCCGAAGTCTGCCCCGTTGCGTGCCTGATCGACAACGTTACGTGCCTGTTTTTCTGCGTCATCAACCTGAGCAGAGCTTGGGTTTTCTGGCAGCGCAATCAGGATGTGGCTCAGGTTCAGTTCGGTACTGCTGTCGTTCTGATTGCCGACCTGTTGTGCAAGGGCATCAACTTCCTGCGGCAGGATTGAGACGCGACGACGAACTTCATTGTTACGCACTTCCGAAATCGTCATCTCTTTACGGATCTGACTGCGGTAGGTGTTGTAGTTCACGCCATCATAGGCCAGACGGCTGCGCATCTGATCCATGGTCATGTTGTTCTGTTTTGCAATGTTGGCGATGGCCTGATCGAGTTCATCGTCGGTGATCTTCACGCCCATCTTCTGGCCCATCTGCAGGATGATTTGATCCATGATCAGACGTTCAATGATTTGATGGCGAAGCGTCGCGTCGTCGGGAAGCTGTTGCCCCGCGTCGCGTGAGTTCATTTTGACGGACTGCATTAAGCCGTCAACATCGCTTTCAAGGACTACGCCGTTATTGACTACGGCAGCTACTTTGTCGACAACCTGCGGGGCTGCAAAAGTTGTGTTCGCTACAAGTGCGACACCAAGAAGCAGCGTTCTCCAGTTCTTCATACTTTTTCCATTTTACTTAGCCGCAAAGCGGATTATTTAGAGAATTCGTCAAAGTGAATTACATCGAACTTTGGTATGGCAGAATGTTAGTACGCAGCATCTGCGGAATACCCAGGCCATAGTTGGAACTCAGGCCACGTAACTCGATGTTAAAGCCGATTACGTTATCGTATTTACTCATGTTATTTTCCCACCCGTTGATCTTACGCTCGACGCCAACACGAATGGCATAACAGCAAGAGCTGTACTGCACGGCGAACATAGAGTCAGCGGACTGTCGGGCATTGGTATCGTAGTAGTAGGCCCCGACAACGGACCAGCGATCCACGATTGGCCAACTGGCGACCATACCGACCTGCGAGATCCCTTCTTTGTACTGATCGGCGGTTGAATATGCTGGCAGCGTAGCCTGAATATACTCCGGGCTGGCATAACGATAGGTCAACTGTGCCATACGATCGGCATCGCGACGGTACTCAATGGCGCCGCTGCCGTTCGCTACGCTACCCAGGCGAGCATCATACTGTACCCCGCCGCGCAGGCCCCAGCGATCTGTCATACGCCAGTAGGTGTCACCGGCCCAGACCATGGAGCCCGTTTTCTTATCTTTCTCCCAGTTAATGTTGTCATCCCCGGTACGGGACTGGGTGAAATAGTAGATTTGACCCGCGGATACGTTAAAACGTTCAACCGATGCGTCATCATAAACCCGGGAAGTTAAGCCCGTCGTGACCTGGTTTGCGGAAGCAATGCGGTCCAGGCCACCATAGGTGCGGTCGCGGAACAGGCCGCTGTAGTCAGACTGCAGCAGAGATGAGTCGTAGTTGTTGATAGCACTTTGGTTGCGATACGGCACGTACAGGTACTGAGCGCGTGGCTCAAGCGTCTGTGTCCAGCCGGCAACGGAGTCCATATCACGGTCAAAGATCAGCTTGCCGTCCATTTTAAACTGCGGCAGCGTGCGGTTGACGGACGATTCCAGGTTGTTAGCTGAATCCCGTGCTTGTTGATACGGGGCATATCCCGGGGCACTGTTATATAAGTTAGTTGTGTAGTCTTTATATCTGTCCAGATTCCCTTGCTGATAGTGAGTCATCATCAGCTTGGCTTCGGTGTTCAGGCTTGCCCAGCCGTTGGAGACAGGCAGGTTGATCACCGGTTCAAGGTGCAGACGCGTTGCATCAGGCATATTGTCATTCACGTTAGTGAATTTCACCGCCTGGCCATAAATTCGGGTATCAAACGGGCCCACGTCGTTCTGGTAGAAGTTGACGTCCAGCTGCGGCTCTGCGCGGTAGGAGCTTGTGCCTGCGCCCAACTGGTTGGCAAAGACCTGGAATTGTTTGGCGGACAGCGTCGCGTCAAAGTTCTGATTAGCGTAGCCGACGCTGAATTTTTGCGTAGCGTAGCCATCGGTACTGTTACCGTAGGGGGAGCTAAAGTCGTTGAAATAGCGTGAGTCGCTAACCTTGGTGTAATCGACGTTGAAGCGCCACACCTGGTCCATGACCCCGCTGTGGGTCCAGTAAAACAGCCAGCGGCGATCTTTTTCGCCCGGCGCAACGCCCGACTCGTTTTTGTACTCGTCATCCGACGGGAGATAGTCAAACTCCATCAGGCCTGAACCTGCCTGGGTCAGGTAGCGGAATTCGTTTTGCCACTGGATACCGCCACGCTTATCAATATAGTGAGGCGTGATAGTGGCATCGAAGTTTGGCGCAATGTTCCAGTAATAGGGCAGCGCGAACTCAATGCCGCTGTTGGTGCTGTATTTAGCGCTGGGGATCAGGAAGCCCGAACGGCGTTTATCGCCAATAGGCAGCTGCAGGTAAGGGCTGTAGAACACCGGTACCGGGCCCAGTTTAAAGCGGGCGTTCCAAATCTCCGCCACTTCTTCCTGCCTGTCCTGAATCACTTCAGTACCAACCACGCTCCAGGTGTTGGAGCCAGGCAGGCAGGAGGTGAACGTCCCGTTTTCGAGAATTGTGTAGCGGTTGTCGCCGCGCTGTTTCATGAGGTCTGCGGTACCGCGACCCTGGCGGCCAACCATCTGGTAATTACCGTCCCAGACGTTAGTATCTTTGGTGTTTAAATTTGACCAGGCTTTAGGACCTTTCAGGATGACCTGATTGTCGTCGTAATGCACATTACCTAAGGCATCTACGGTGCGGACGGGATCCGTTTGACCTTCGACCAGCTTCTGGTGAAGCTGAACTTCGTCTGACTGCAGGCGGCTGTTGCCCTGCTGAACGTCAACATTCCCGGTAAAAACGGCATTGTCCGGGTAGTCACCTTTGGCGTGATCGGCCTGGATTGTTACCGGCTGGCTATTGCCGTCGTCCTTAACCAATGGACGATTGTAGCTTGGGATACCCAGCATACACTGCGAGGCAAGGTCGGCAGCCATACCTTGTTGGCTATAAAGGGCTGAACCAATCAGTGTGGCCAGCAAGGTGGGAATACGTTTTTTCATACGTGTTATTTGTTGTTCCGTCATCAGGGTATAGCGAAGGCAAACGGTCAGAGACTAACGTACTCATCACCACAGCGCTAGTGTTAATCCAGCCCATTAGCAGTATGCCGTTAGGCAGCGCTATCAATGGCGGGTATGATAAAGCAAATTCTAGACGACAGCATGATGATTTGGGGAGTATATGCAGTATTGGGGAAAAGTACTCGGTGTTGCTTTGGGGTTAATCTCAGGCGGCGGCTTTTGGGGTGTGGTGATAGGTTTTCTTATCGGCCATATGTTTGATAAGGCACGCAGCCGTCGCGGGGCCTGGTTTGCTAACCAACAGCAGCGTCAGGCGATCTTTTTTTCTACCACTTTTGAAGTGATGGGGCACCTCACCAAATCGAAAGGTCGGGTAACGGAAGCTGATATTCAAATAGCGTCTTTATTGATGGACCGAATGCAGCTTCATGGTGAGGCGCGCGCCGCCGCTCAGCGAGCATTTCGCGCGGGGAAAGAAAATAACTATCCGCTCAGAGAAAAGATGGGGCAGATGCGAAGCGTCTGTTTTGGCCGGTCTGACTTAATTCGGATGTTTCTGGAAATACAAATCCAGGCTGCGTTTGCGGATGGCTCGCTGCACCCAAATGAGCGTCAGGTGCTGTATGTGATTGCCGAAGAACTGGGGATCTCGCGTGCCCAGTTCGACCAGTTCTTGCGCATGATGGAAGGCGGCCAGCAGTTCGGTGGTGGCCAGTACCAATACCAGCAATCGCAAGGCGGCTTCGCGCAGCAACAAAGAGGCCCGACGCTGGAAGATGCCTGCAAGGTGCTTGGGGTAAAAAGCAGCGATGAGCCAACGGTTATCAAGCGCGCGTACCGTAAGTTAATGAGTGAGCACCATCCTGACAAGCTGGTGGCAAAAGGCCTGCCGCCGGAAATGATGCAGATGGCGAAGCAAAAGGCCCAGGAGATTCAGGGCGCTTACGATCTGATTAAAACCGCAAAAGGGTTTAAGTAGAAAAAGGCCTCTCAGTTGAGAGGCCTTTTTTAGAAGTCCGCCGGCGCTTTAAACGTCATTGGCGTACCGTAGCTTGGGTGCGTGATGGTGAGCATCTCGGCATGGAGCTGAAGACGCGGCGCCATGGCAAGCGCTTCTGGCGTCGCGTAGAAGCGGTCCCCGAGAATCGGGTGCCCCAGCGCCTGCATATGCACACGAAGCTGGTGCGAACGCCCGGTAATCGGCATGAGCTGTACACGAGCGGTATTATCCGCCGCGTATTCCAGCACCTGATATCCAGTCTGCGCAGATTTCCCTGTCTCGTAGCATACCTTCTGCTTTGGTCTGTTAGGCCAGTCGCAAATCAGCGGTAGATCCACCAAACCTTCTTCCGGCTGTGGATGTCCCCAAACGCGAGCCACATACTGCTTTTTCGGCTCGCGTTCACGGAACTGGCGCTTTAGCTCGCGCTCTGCCGCTTTGGTCAGCGCCACCACGATCACGCCGCTGGTTGCCATATCAAGTCGATGGACCGATTCCGCCAGCGGAAAGTCGCGCTGAATGCGCGTCATCACGCTGTCTTTGTGCTCGTCAAGACGTCCCGGAACGGACAGCAGGCCGCTGGGCTTGTTAACCACCATGATGTGCTCATCCTGGTACAGGATAACCAGCCAGGGATCGAGAGGCGGATTGTAGGGTTCCATCAGCATTTACTCTGCATCCTTCAAGCTGCAGCCGCGTTGGCTGCTCTCACTTATCCCAGTCACTGACTTTAGTCAGCTCCTGGGAATTCTCTCTTTTGCCGCCTTGCTGCAACTCGAATGATTTGAGTAAAGCGACGCATATTTACTGGTGCGTCACAACGATCAAACGCAGGGCATCAAGACGCCAGTTAGCCTGGCTCAGCGCTTCCATCACCTGCTGGCGATTGGTTTCGATAGCTGCAAGCTCGTCGTCACGAATGTTTGGGTTAACGGCTTTCAACGCTTCCAGACGGGACAGCTCAGAGCTCAGCTTCTCATCGGCTTCTTCACGAGCTGCGTCGATCAGCGCCTGTGCCGCATCGGCAACTTTTTCTTCCGCCACCTGCAGAATAGCGTGCACGTCGGACTGCACCGCATTCACCAGTTTGCTGCCGGTATGGCGGTTAACCGCGCTGAGCTGGCGGTTGAAGCTTTCAAACTCCACCTGCGCCGCGAGGTTGGTGCCGTTCTTATCCACCAGCATGCGCACCGGCGTCGGCGGCAGGAAGCGATTGAGCTGCAGCTGTTTAGGCGCTTTGGCCTCAACAACGTAAACCAGCTCCAGCAGCAGCGTACCCACCGGCAGCGCTTTGTTTTTCAGCAGAGACAGGGCACAGCTACCGGTATCGCCTGACAGGATCAAATCCAGGCCGTTGCGGATGATCGGGTGTTCCCAGGTCACAAACTGCGCGTCTTCGCGGGACAAGGCGACGTCACGCTCGAAGGTGATTGTGCAGCCGTCTTCCGGCAGGCCCGGGAAGTCAGGGACCAGCATATGGTCGGACGGAGTAATGACGACCATGTTGTCGCCGCGATCGTCCTGGTTAATGCCGACGATATCAAACAGGTTCATGGCAAAGCTAACGAGGTTAGTGTCGTTATCTTGCTCGGAAATGGCTTCTGCCAGCGCCTGCGCTTTTTCACCGCCGTTGGAATGAATTTCCAGCAGACGGTCGCGGCCCTGCTCAAGCTGCTGCTTCAGGGCATCGTGCTGCTCGCGGCACTGCTTGATCAGCGCGTCAAAGCCTTCGGTATTTTCCGGTGCCGCGAGATATTCGATCAACTGCGGATAGACGTTGTCATAAATGGTGCGGCCGGTCGGGCAGGTGTGTTCGAAGGCATCCAGGCCAGCATGGTACCAGTCCACCAGGACCGACTGAGCGGTTTTTTCCAGGTACGGAACGTGAATCTGGATGTCGTGCGCCTGGCCAATACGGTCGAGACGGCCAATACGCTGCTCCAGCAGGTCCGGGTTAAACGGCAGGTCAAACATCACCAGCTGACTGGCGAACTGGAAGTTACGGCCTTCTGAGCCAATCTCTGAGCACAGCAGGACCTGAGCGCCGGTATCTTCTTCCGCAAACCAGGCTGCAGCGCGGTCTCGTTCGATGATGGACATGCCTTCATGGAAGACGGCTGCGCGGATGCCTTCGCGCTCACGCAGAACCTGCTCAAGCTGGAGTGCCGTCGCGGCCTTGGCGCAGATCACCAGCACTTTCTGCGAACGGTGGCTGGTCAGGTAGCCCATCAGCCATTCAACGCGTGGGTCGAAGTTCCACCAGGTGCCGGTGTCGCCTTCGAACTCCTGATAAATCTGCTCCGGATACAGCATATCCCGGGCGCGATCCTCCACGGACTTACGCGCGGCCATAATACCGGAGACTTTAATCGCCGTCTGGTACTGGGTTGGCAGCGGCAGGCGAATGGTGTGCAGTTCGCGTTTCGGGAAACCTTTCACGCCGTTACGGGTGTTACGGAACAGCACGCGGCTGGTGCCGTGTCTGTCCATCAGCATGGAAACCAACTCCTGGCGCGCGGCTTCACTGCCTTCGCGATCGCTGTTGGCGGTTTGCAGCAGTGGCTCGATATCCTGCTCGCCAATCAGCTCACCCATGGTATTCAGCTGCTCATCGGTCAAGCGATCTCCTGCCAGCAGCAAGGCGACGGCGTCTGCAACCGGGCGGTAATTCTGCTGCTCGTCGACGAACATGGCGAAATCATGGAAGCGATTTGGGTCCAGCAGGCGTAAGCGCGCGAAGTGGCTTTCCATGCCCAGCTGTTCAGGCGTGGCGGTCAGCAACAGGACGCCAGGAACATGTTCGGCCAGCTGTTCAATGGCCTGGTATTCACGGCTGGGCGCATCTTCGCTCCACACCAGATGGTGAGCTTCATCGACAACCAGCATATCCCACTCCGCTTCGCAGAGGTTTTCCAGGCGCTGTTTATTGCGGCGCACGAAGTCCAGCGAGCAAATGACCAATTGTTCGGTGTCAAACGGGTTGCTGCTGTCGTGCTGGGCTTCCGCGTAACGTTCATCGTCAAACAGCGCGAAGCGCAGGTTAAAGCGGCGCAGCATTTCGACCAGCCACTGATGCTGCAGGGTTTCCGGCACCACAATCAGCACGCGCTCGGCGCTACCGGCCAGCAGTTGCTGGTGGATGATCATCCCGGCTTCAATGGTTTTACCCAGGCCAACCTCATCCGCGAGCAATACGCGCGGCGCATGGCGGCGGCCAACATCATGAGCGATGTTTAGCTGGTGAGGGATCAGGCTGGTGCGCATCCCGCGCAGGCCGCTCCAAATCTGGCGCGACTGTTCGCTCTGATATTTGCGGGCGCGGAAACGCAGCGCAAAGCGGTCCATACGGTCGATTTGCCCGGCAAACAGGCGATCCTGTGGTTTGCTGAAGACCAATTTGCTGTCGAGAAACACTTCGCGCAGCAGGACGTCAGACTCTTCGGTATCGAGACGGGTGCCGAGGTAGGCGAGTAAACCCTTTTCTTCCTTAACTTCATCAACTTTCAGCTGCCAGCCTTCATGGCTGGTAATCACATCGCCTGGGTTAAACATCACGCGGGTGATCGGGGAGTCATTTCTGGCGTACAGACGATTTTCACCCGTTGCCGGGAAGAGCAGGGTAACCATACGCGCATCCAGCGCCACCACGGTTCCCAGTCCCAGTTCGCTTTCGGTATCGCTGATCCAACGTTGACCAAGTGTAAAAGGCATAAGTTTTCGGCTCTATTTCAGTGACTTAAATTTGCAGGCAATAGCATGGCAACCGCGCACAGGCGGCGCAGTTGTTTAAAATTGGGTCTAAGGATTCGAAGAAAGGGCGCTATGGTACTGGATGGCAACGGATTCGTCACGCACTCGTCATGCTTCAAATTACGGCGGCGCTGGCTGCGTGCTCTTAGCGCCTTGCCGTAAGCTGAGTTATGTAGAGGGTTTTTAAAATAGCCCCATCTGCCCCGTCATCAGTGTAGCAAAGTCGTCCTCAAGGAAGGGCAAAATCCCCTCGGCGACGGGCTGCAGCTGGCGAGTCAGGTAGTGGTCATAATCCAGCGGAGATTGCTGATAATCAACCGGCTCCGGGCCGCTCAGGGTCATGACATATTTTATCGTGCCGCGATTCTGGTATTGCGCCGGCCTGCCCAGACGTTGGTTATGTTCATCGGCAAGCCTGGCCGCACGAACGTGAGGCGGCACGTTTTTCTGGTACTCGCTTAACGGGCGACGCAGGCGTTTGCGATAGATCAGCTGTGAATCCAGCTCACCCGACATCAGGCTGGCAATGGTCTCACGGATGTAGTCCTGATAGGGCTCGCCGCGGAAAATTCGCCAATAGAGCGTTTGCTGGAACTGTTGGGCGAGTGGCGTCCAGTCGGTGCGCACTGTTTCAAGCCCTTTAAATACCATGCGCTGTTCGTCGCCCTCCTGAATAAGCCCGGCGTAGCGCTTTTTGCTGCCCTGGTCCGTCCCCCGAATGGTAGGCATCAGGAAGCGGCAGAAGTGCGTTTCGTACTCCAGCTCCAGGGCGCATTCCAGGTTCTGCGTCGTTTTCAGGTGTTCGCGCCACCAGCCGTTTACGTGTTCAACCAGCTTCCTGCCAATCTGTGCGGCGTCCTTTTCGCTGTGGGCCTGTTTCAGCCAGACAAAGGTTGAATCCGTATCGCCGTAGATAACGTCATAGCCCTGGGATTCAATCAGCGCTTTTGTCTGGCGCATGATCTCGTGACCGCGCATGGTGATCGACGAAGCAAGGCGGGGATCGAAAAAGCGACAGGCACTGGTACCCAGTACGCCGTAAAACGCATTCATGATGATCTTGAGCGCCTGGGAGAGCGGCTTGTTGCCGTGGCGTTTTGCCTCGTCCCGGCCATGCCAGATCTGGCTCACGATCTCGGGCAGGCAGTGTTTGTCGCGGGAGAACCAGCCGCCAATAAACCCTTCAACGGAGTGCGTCACGTCCGGCTGGGCTGCACCTTCGACGAGGCCGACCGGATCGATTAAAAAGGTACGGATAATCGACGGATACAGGCTTTTATAATCGAGCACCAGCACCGAGTCATAGAGTCCAGGACTGGAATCCATCACATAGCCGCCGGGGCTTGCCTGCGGCGGAACCTCGCCCAGATTGGGGGCGACATAGCCTGCACGATGCATACGCGGGAAATAAAGGTGGCTGAAAGCCGCTACCGAGCCGCCGTGTTTATCCAGCGGGAGCCCGTTGACCGTCGCCCGCTCCAGCAGGAAAGGCATCAGCTCAGTCTTGTGGAAAATACGCGTGACCAGCTCGCAGTCTTTGAGGTTATAGGTAGCCAGCGCGGGTTTGTCTTCGGCAAAGCGGCGGTCGATCTCATCCATACGATCCCAGGGATTATCAATCGACTTCCCTTCACCCAGAAGTTCACGGGAGACCGCTTCCAGCGAAAACGAAGAGAAATTCCAGAACGCCGATTTTAGCGCTTCGATGCCGTCGATAATCACCCGGCCCGCAAGCTGGGCAAAGAAAACGCCCTGCTTAAAGCCGTGCTCACGCCATTCTAGCAGGCTGTTACCCCTGCCCAGACGGAGCGGAACCTGGTAGCGTTCGGCCATTTTTTGCAGCACGCGCAGGTCAAACTGCACGACGTTCCAGCCGATCAGGACGTCGGGATCGTGCTCGGCAAACCAGCTATTCAGCTTCTCCAGCAGCAAAGGGCGGCTGGCGACATATTCCAGCGTAAAGTCCAGGCCCGCAGCATCGCCGTTTTCAGGCCCCAGCATATAGACGTGGCGCTGCCCGCAGCCTTCCAGGCCGATGCAGTACAGCTCGCCGTGTCGATTCGTTTCGATATCCAGCGAGACCCATTTCAACGGCGGGCGGTATTCCGGGGCGGGCTTCAGGCGGGTATCCAGCAGCACTTCGCCCTGAGGATGGCCGCTAAACCAGACCGGCGCGGTAATAAAGCGTTCCATCAGGAAGCGCTCCGGGGGGCGAATATCCGCCTCATAGACCGTCACGCCGCCGTCGCGGAGCAGTTTCTCCAGCCGCATTAACTGGCGGTGCTGCTGGCAATACAGGCCCGCCACCGGCTGGTGATGGAAGTCTTTGAGTTCAAGCGGCGTAAGGCGGAATTGGTTTTCACCGGCTAGCAAACGCTGCGCCTGGGCTAACTGCGCCTGGGGAATAAAAGCGACGGATTCCTGTGGCGGCAGGCGCACCTTAAGCGGGCCATCGTCCGTGGCCAGCCAGAAATCGACTTCGGTACCGCGCGAGGTGTCTCGCCAGTGCCTGGTCAGCAGAAACCCCTGACGAGCTTGAGACACGCTGCATTCTCTCTCAGGAAAAGTGTTTCGATTATAGCGTAAACAACCGTTACTTACTGCATTTATATACAGTGTTATTGGCCGGGTGTGCGAATTGTCCGGAACTTTACCGTCTATTCTTTATTCATAGAAATGAGACCTTGACGCCTGTCACGTTAATTCTGGAGAATCGCCCGCTCGCTCATCGACGGAAAGCCTATGGAAGCCTTACTGGAACACTTTATTACACAGTCAGTTGCATATTCGCTTATCGCGGTGATGCTGGTGGCCTTTCTTGAATCGCTGGCGCTGGTGGGGCTGATCCTGCCGGGCACGGTGATGATGGCCGGACTGGGGGCGCTGATCGGCAGTGGTCAGGTGAATTTCTATTATGCCTGGGGCGCCGGGATCGTCGGCTGTCTGCTGGGGGACTGGATCTCGTTCTGGCTTGGGCAGCGTTTCAAAGGGCCGCTGCACCGCTGGTCATTTATGAAGAAGAATAAAGCTCTACTGGATAAAACCGAACACGCGCTGCATCAGCACAGCATGTTTACCATTCTGGTTGGACGCTTCGTCGGCCCTACGCGCCCGCTGGTGCCGATGGTTGCCGGTATGCTGGATTTACCGCTGGCGAAGTTTTTACCGCCAAATATTATCGGCTGCCTGTTCTGGCCACCGCTCTATTTTCTGCCGGGCATCCTTGCTGGAGCGGCAATCGACATTCCTACAGACATGAAAAGCGCCAGCTTCAAGTGGCTGCTTCTGGCGGTCGTTTTACTGCTTTGGCTGGCTGCATGGCTGTGCTGGCGTTGGTATCGCAGCGGTAAGCGTGGCTCAGATCGCCTGGCCCGCTATCTACCGCAGGCCCGACTCAACTGGCTGGCTCCGCTTATGCTTGTGGCGGGCATTGGCAGTTTTGTGGCCTTGCTGCAGCATCCCTTGATGCCGGTTTACTGGGACATCCTGCGGAAGGTGCTGTCGCACTAAGTGCAGATTCCCAACAGCGCGGAGGCGCTTGCCTCGCCGCTGAGCAATGTGCCTGTTTCGCCGTCCCATGCAATACGCCCGTCTTTTACCACGATGCTGCGGCTGGCGATGCGGGCGGCATCTTCAATACTGTGAGAGACCATCAGCAGCGTCAGCCGTTGCTCCCGGCACAGCTCGTCGAGCAGCTGTAGCATCTCTTTGCGCAGCGCCGGATCGAGCGCCGAGAAAGGTTCGTCCAGCAGTAAAACGGGCTGCTGACGAACCAGGCAGCGGGCCAGGGCGACGCGCTGCCGCTGTCCGCCGGAAAGCTGAGACGGCAGACGGTCCAGCATGTCAGTTAACCCCACGCGTTCCGTTATTTCCTGCAACCGCAGCTTCTGGGCTTCATCAAGTTTCATTCCCGGATGCATGCCCAGGGCGATATTTTGCCGGACGGTCAAATGGCTAAACAGATTATTTTCCTGGAAAAGCATGGAAACCGGGCGAGCTGAAGGCGGTGTCCGGGTGTGATCCACGCCGTCGATGACGATGCTGCCGCTGGCAGGCGCCAGGAACCCGGCGACCAGGCTCAGTAACGTACTTTTCCCCGCCCCGCTTGGCCCCAGGATGGCGATTCGTTCCCCCGCCGCAACCTTCAGGGAAAAGCGCATGGGTAAGTGCTGGTACAGCCAGGTTACATCAGTCAGAGTTAGCATCTTGCCCCGGAAGTTTTTCAATCAAGGTAAACAGCATAAAACAAAGCAGCAGCAGGAGCAGTGCTGTGACAGCGCCTTCCTGGCTGCGGTAAGAGCCGATCTGCTGATACAGCCAGAAGGGCAGCGTGCGGAAATCTTCATTGCCGAACAGCGCCACCACGCCGAAATCGCCAATCGACAGGACGCAGGCAAAGGCCAGTGCCTGGGTTATTGGGCGTTTCAGCGCTTTTAGCTCAATAAATCGCAGGCGATTAAAGCCGCTGATATCCAGCGACTGGCAAAGCTGAGAGTAGCGTTCCGCCACGTCTCGCATGGGGTTTTCGAGCACCTTTAAAGCGTAAGGAATCGCCATCAGCGCATTGGTAAAAATAACAATGCCGTCGGCGGATTGCGGCAGGCCCACGGTATTGTTTAGCAGCAAGAAGAAGCCGGTGGCGAGGACGATGCCCGGCATCGCCAGAATCAACATACCGCTAAGTTCAATGGCCTGCCCGGCGAAGCGTTGGTTACGCAGCCGAAGTTCACGCGAACTCCAAAGCAGCATCAGCGTCAGCGTCACGCTGACAAGCCCGGCGGCAATGGCAATTCTCAGTGAAGTCCAGAGCGCGTTCCAGAGCGCTGGCTGCCGCAGCACGCTGCCCATGCTGCCGTTAATCCCATCGACCATCACCGCTAGCAGCGGTGGGAGAAGCAGCAGCAGGGCGAGCACAATAAGCAGGCCATCACTAAGTTTTCGGCGCAGAGAATCCTGTGGATCGCGCCAGCCCTGAAGCTGGCTGACGCCGACGGGAATCGCCTTGCTTAACTTCTGACTCAATAACACCAGGCCAAGGCAGCACGCCATTTGCAGCAGAGCCAGCAATGCCGCTTTGGCGGGATCGTAGTCGTAGCTTAATGCCTGAAAAATGGCCAGCTCGATGGTGGTTGCCTGCGGGCCGCCGCCCAGAGAAAGCACGGTGGCGAAGCTGGCGAAGCAAAGCATAAAAATCAGGGCGCCAACCGGGAGTAGCTGGCGGCGCAGCCAGGGCCACTCGACGAAACGGAAGAAATGCCAGCCCTGCATCCCCAGCTGTGCCGCCAGCTGACGCTGTTCCGAAGGGATATTGTTCAGCGCCTGCAGCAGAAGACGAGTCGCCATCGGCATATTAAAGAAGACGTGCGCCAGCAGAATGCCCTGCAGGCCATAAGGGGAAAAGTGCCATTCAACGCCCAGCCAGCCGCAGAGCGTGGCCAGCCAGCCTTCTCGCCCATAAACGGAAAGAATACCGAAAACGGCGACCAGCACCGGCAGCACCAGCGTCATGGCGCACAGCCTCAGCAGCGCCAGTCGGCCAGGAAAGCGGCGGCGGTAGAGCGCGCGGGCTAAAAAGATGGCCGGGAAAACGGAAAGTGCGGCGGAAAGAAAGGCCTGCCAGAAGGAAAAGCGCAGGACGTGCCAAAGATAGTCGTCCCGCAATATGGCAAAGACATCCGTCTGCGGAGCGTTAAGCCACAGCGCCAGAAAAGCCGCCAGGGCTACCGCCACGACCAGCGTTGCGGCAAAGAGCCCTGGATACAGCCAGCCTGGTATTAGCGGCTGACGGCGCGTTGCCATTCATTGATCCATTCTGCGCGCTGGGTGGCCACCTGCTGAGGGAGAAATTCCAGTGTGGTTTGCGGCTTCACCAGGCTGTCGAAGCCCGCAGGTAATGCCACGTTGGTCACCGGATACATCCAGTTGCCGGTAGCAATGGTGTTCTGGAAACCTGGCGTGGTGATGAATTTGATAAATTTCTCGGCGAGTTCAGGCTGCTTGCTGTTCGCCAGCCGGCCTGCAATTTCAACCTGCAGGTAATGTCCTTCGCTAAAGTCCGCGGCGGCGTAGTTGTCTTTCTTCTCTTCGATGATGTGGTAGGCCGGGGAGGTGGTGTAGCTCAGTACCAGGTCGGCTTCTCCTTTCAGGAACAAGCCGTAAGCTTCGCTCCAGCCTTTGGTGACGGTGACGGTTTTTTTCGCCAGCTTTTGCCAGGCTTCCGGGGCTTTGTCGCCGTACACTTTTTGCATCAACAGCAGCAGGCCAAGCCCTGGAGTGCTGGTGCGCGGATCTTCGTAAATGACCTTCCATTTTTGATCGCTTTCAACCAGCTCTTTCAGGCTTTTTGGCGGGGTTTTTAGCTTGTTCTTGTCGTATACGAAAGCAAAGTAGCCGTAATCGTAAGGCACGAAGGTGCTGTTCTTCCAGCCGCCTGGCACCTGAAGGACGCCGCTTTCAATATTAGAAGGCGCAAACAGTTTGGTTTGCGTGGCGGCCTCTACCAGGTTGTTGTCCAGCCCCAGCACGACATCCGCTTTGCTGTTCTTGCCTTCCATGCGCACGCGGTTCAGCAGAGAAACGCCGTCTTCCAGTGCCACAAATTTCAGCTCGCAGTTACAGTCGGCCTCAAAGGCTTTTTTCACCGCCGGGCCAGGGCCCCAGTCGGCGGCGAACGAGTCGTAGGTGTAAACGGTTAATACAGGTTTAGCGAAAACGGGCATGGCGGCCAGCGCCAGCAGCGGCAGAAATTTTTTGAACACTTTGCACCTCAGTAAAAGGGGGCAAAGGAATTGAGTTGAGTGTCTCAAATCCCTTCGCCGGCGTTATCCGGATCAGGTTCGACGGGTATTATCTCAGCGCGGACAAACTGTCCTGGCACCCCGTTGAGCAGGGAGGATTCTACTGATTTCCTTTGGGTTACGGAAGTCATGTTACGAAAGCGTTATGGGCCCGGTGGGGCAAACCAGGCTGACTTGAAATCAAACCAGCCTAGCGTGTTCATCCTCACCCCACGCATACTGCGCTGGCCTTCAATGCGCAACCAGTGGTGAATCAATGGGATAACGTCATTGCGCTCCAGCATTTGCTTGCACCACTCAGGCAGGGCCAGCGTTTTGCTGTGCCAGCGACGGGCATCGCCCTGCCAGTCGCCAGGGATGCATTTTTGAATCAGCGGGACTTCGTAAAGCTGGGCAAACAGAGAGTATTCCAGCGGCATGGTGAAGTTCACGCTGTTCAGCCAGATGTCGCTTTCGGCCTCGCCCTGATGCCACTCAGCATAGTCTATCTCCTGCACAACCAGCTTCACGCCCTGCTCTGCCAGTAATTCGGTCATGATGCTACTGATCACCCGGTGCTCTACGTGGTCGCGGTAGTAGGTGAGCGTTATGCTCTCCAGGCCGGCAGGTTTAGGGAGCAACGGCCCGGGCCTCGAATGGTGCCAGCGGGGGAGCAAACCATAAGCCGGGAACCAGTACTGCTGATACTGCTCTGTAGCGCGGTAGATAAGGTTAACCGGGGAGAGAATATGCCCAATCCACTGGCGCACGCTTTCGTCAACGCCAAGGCTGGATCGGCTGTCGAACAGCAGATAGTAGCAACCTTCTTCCGGGCGGCTTTCCACGGCTTTTTCGCTGTCCGGCATGCCCTGGAGCTGCACGCCGCAGCTGGACTCCTCGCCAACTTCCGGTAGTACCCAAAAGTTGACCTCGTCAATGAGTGCCCGGAAGCCAAAGTAATCATCAAAGGCGTGGATCTTCAGCTGGTTGCGGTTGTTCCGAGCCACGGAATAGGGGCCCGTGCCGATGGGCTGGCTGGCGAAATTTGTCATCGTTGTCCATTCGCGCGGCAGGATCATGGCGTTCACGCTGCCCAACAGCCACGGCAGCCAGTCATCCGGCTGACTAAGGTGGATATCCAGTGTCCAGATAGTCGGCGAGGTGATTTGCGTGATATGGGCAAAAAGCGGCAGGGCGTTGATGCGCTGCAGGGAAGAGATGATATCGAGCATGTCCAGCTCGCGACCGTGATGGAAATGGATGCCTGGGCGCAGGAAGAAGCGCCAGCGTAAAGGGGAAATTTGCTGCCAGTGGTGAGCAATATCCGCTTCGAGTTCCCCATTTTCCTCATTTATTCGTGTCAGGCCGCTAAAAATCTGGCGGGCAATGTGGGTTTCGGAGCGCCTAAGCGCCGAGCCGGGCAGCAGATTTAGCAGCGGGCGATAGTAAAGGACACGCAGAATGTGTCGACCCTGGCGAAAGCTGCGCCCAAGATGAGAAATCAGCATCTGGCGGACAGCGGCTTTGTCGCCGACGATTTGAACCAGCTGATCGATGCGATCCTGCTCCAGCAGATCTTCCGCCCGCTGCTGCTGAAGCGCCAGCCCGGTATAGAGGAAAGTGAGCTGCGAGCGCTTGCCTCGTCCGGCTTCCGCTTGCCAGCTAAGCCAGCCTTTTTCCTGCATCGCATTAAGCAGCGTACGCATATGGCGGCGGGAACAGCTCAGCAAATCTGCTAAATCATTGAGCGTGGTTTCCTGAGGTTTGCCTTCGCAGCATTGCCACAGGCGGATGAATTGTTGTTGCAGGCGTGACGAAGACATAAAAGAGGAACTCCTGGCGGAAACTCATCAATTTAACTCTCCCTATATTACGTCAATAATGATTCCCGATGAAGCGAGGAGGTGTTTATGAAGCGGTCATCACCTGCGAAGTTTTTCCAACAGTACTTTGCCGCAACACAGTTTGTTTGCTCTGGATGGCTGGCTCGCCTGACGGTGGAGCAAAGACTAAGGATGCTCGAAGACTTGATGCAGTGGGAGGTTACAACCCCGATGCCCGAGAACGCCAACGCGCCGACTCATGTGTGACTGAGTATTGGTGCTTTTCACCGGCCAGCAGCTGTTTACTGCTGGCTTTTTTCGTTTAATCTTTATGCATTTAACAAATACCTCTGATTACATCTCCTTTTAAGGACATTCCATGCTCTGGTTTTTGACCCGCGCACGCCGTTTTAACCCTGTTTACGCTGCCTTCATGGCCGTCTCTTTTATGATTGGCGTGGCCGGGGCGTTGCAGGCACCGACGCTTAGCCTTTTTTTAACTCGAGAAGTCGAAGTGAGACCGTTTTGGGTCGGCCTGTTTTACACCGTTAACGCGATTGCCGGGATTGGCGTCAGTTTGCTGTTGGCCAAAAGGTCGGACAGTCGGGGCGACCGGCGAAAACTGATTATGGTTTGCTGCGCGATGGCGGTGGCAAACTGCGTTCTGTTTGCCTTTAATCGTCATTATCTGACGCTGATTACGCTTGGCGTGATGTTTGCCTCAATAGCCAATACCGCCATGCCGCAGATTTTTGCTCTGGCGCGTGAATACGCCGACCGTTCCGCTCGCGAAGTGGTGATGTTCAGCTCGATCATGCGGGCGCAGCTTTCTCTGGCGTGGGTCATCGGGCCGCCACTCTCTTTTATGCTGGCGCTGAAATATGGCTTTACCACGATGTTTCTTATCGCTGCCGGGATATTCGTTATTTCACTGGCGCTGATTATTTTCGCGCTGCCGTCCGTGCCGAGAGTTGAGCAGCCCGCAGAGGTGGCAATAACGCAGGTCAGCGGCTGGAAAGACAGTAACGTGCGGATGCTCTTTATCGCTTCGATGCTGATGTGGACCTGCAACACCATGTACATCATCGATATGCCGCTGTGGATAAGCCAGGATCTTGGGCTGCCGGATGAGCTGGCGGGGTTATTAATGGGCACGGCTGCAGGGATTGAGATCCCCGCGATGATCCTCGCCGGCTACTACGTGAAACGCTTTGGAAAACGTAACATGATGGTGGCGGCGGTTGTTGCTGGCATCCTGTTTTATGTTGGGCTGATTCTGTTCCACTCTAAAACGGCATTGGTGATCTTACAGCTGTTTAATGCGGTGTTTATCGGGATCATTGCGGGGATAGGCATGCTGTGGTTCCAGGATTTGATGCCGGGAAGGCCGGGATCTGCAACGACGCTATTCACCAACAGTATTTCAACGGGCGTGATTCTGGCTGGGATACTGCAGGGCGCGTTGGCGGAAGGTTTTGGTCACTATTCTGTTTACTGGCTGATGGCGGTGCTGGCGGTGGTTGCGCTGTTCCTGACTAGCCGGGTTAAGAACGTTTAAAATTTTCCCCTCTCATGAGCGAGAGGGGAAAATGAATTACCGCATAAACGCTGGCAGTTTTTGCTCGTAGCCAGAAATAGCGGCTTCGTGCTGCAGCGTCAGGCCGATGCTGTCCAGGCCGTTCAACATGCAGTGACGGCGGAAGCTATCCAGCTCGAACGAATAGCTTTTCTCACCCGCCTGAACCGTCTGGGCTTCAAGGTCGACGACAAACTTAATGCCGGGCTGGGCATCGACCAGCTTGAACAGCTCATCAACCTGCTCATCGCTCAAGATAACCGGCAACAGCTGGTTGTTAAACGAGTTGCCATAGAAGATGTCCGCGAAGCTTGGCGCAATGACCACTTTGAAACCGTAGTCGGTTAATGCCCACGGGGCGTGCTCGCGCGAAGAGCCGCAGCCGAAGTTTTCACGCGCCAGCAAAATAGAGGCGCCTTTAAATTCCGGGTAGTTCAGCACGAACTCCGGGTTAGGCACTTGCCCGGCATCGTCCAGAAAACGCCAGTCGTTAAACAGGTGGGCGCCAAAACCGGTGCGGGTGACCTTCTGCAAAAACTGCTTCGGGATAATGGCATCGGTATCGACGTTCGCCGCGTCCAGCGGAACGACCAGGCCGGTATGTTGGATAAATTTCTCTGCCATGGTAGTTCCCCTTATTTCAGTGTACGAATATCGGCAAAATGACCGGAAACAGCGGCGGCGGCTGCCATCGCCGGGCTGACCAGATGAGTACGCCCGCCACGGCCCTGACGACCTTCGAAGTTACGGTTGCTGGTGGAGGCGCAACGCTCGCCTGGATTCAGGCGGTCATTGTTCATGGCCAGGCACATGGAACACCCAGGCAAACGCCACTCAAAACCGGCTTCAATGAAGATCTTATCCAGCCCTTCAGACTCGGCCTGAGCTTTAACCGGACCTGAGCCTGGCACAACCATGGCCAAAACGCCTGGTGCGACTTTGCGACCTTTGGCGACTTCAGCTGCTGCGCGCAGGTCTTCGATACGCGAGTTGGTGCAGGAACCAATAAAGACTTTATCGATAGCCACTGCGGTCAGCGGAATACCCGGTTGCAGGCCCATATAGGCGAGCGCTTTTTCTGCCGAAGCACGTTCTACCGGATCGCTGAAAGACTCCGGAGCAGGAATATTATCGGTGACGGAAATCACCTGGCCTGGGTTGGTTCCCCAGGTCACTTGCGGTGCAATGTCGGCGGCGTCTAAGGTGACGATGGTGTCAAATTTAGCACCATCGTCGGTGCTGAAGGTTTTCCAGTACTCGACGGCTTCATCCCAGTCCGCGCCTTTAGGGGCGTGCAGACGACCTTTCACATAGCTGAAGGTGGTTTCATCCGGCGCAACAATCCCGGCTTTGGCCCCCATTTCGATCGCCATGTTGCACAGCGTCATGCGGCCTTCCATGCTCAGGGCACGAATAGCGTCGCCGCAGAATTCAACCACGTGACCGGTGCCGCCGGCGCTGCCGGTTTTGCCGATGATAGCCAGCACGATATCTTTGGCCGTGATCCCCGGAGCCGCTTTGCCCTGGACTTCAATTTTCATGGTTTTCGCACGACCCTGTTTCAGAGTCTGCGTTGCCAGGACATGCTCAACTTCGGAAGTCCCAATCCCAAAAGCCAGCGCGCCGAATGCGCCGTGAGTGGCAGTATGGGAGTCGCCGCACACGATGGTCATGCCCGGCAGGGTGATCCCTTGTTCTGGCCCCATAACGTGAACGATGCCCTGATAAGGGTGGTTCAGATCGTACAGCTCAACGCCAAACTCTTTGCAGTTCTTCATCAGTTCCTGCATCTGAATACGGGCCATCTCGCCGGAGGCATTGATGTCCTTAGTTTGGGTCGACACGTTGTGGTCCATTGTGGCGAAGGTTTTCCCCGGCTGACGAACCGGGCGGCCATGGGCGCGCAATCCGTCAAAGGCCTGCGGGGAAGTCACTTCATGCACCAGGTGGCGATCGATATACAGCAGCGGTGTCTCTTCCGGGGCTTCATACACGACGTGGGCGTCGTACAACTTCTGATATAAGGTCCTGGCCATGATTATTTCCCCTGAGCGATGTAGCGGGCAATGATATCGCCCATTTCGTCGGTGCTGACTGCGTGACCATCGCGGGCTAAATCCCCGGTACGGTGGCCTTCTTCTAACGCGCGATTAATGGCGCTTTCGATAGCCTGCGCGGCTTCCTCAGCATCCAGGCTATAGCGCAACAGCAGCGCCAGCGACAGGATCTGCGCGGTAGGGTTGGCAATGTTCTTCCCGGCGATATCCGGTGCTGAACCACCCGCAGGTTCGTATAAGCCAAAGCCTTGTTCGTTGAGGCTGGCAGAAGGCAGCATGCCCATAGATCCGGTGATCATGGCGCACTCGTCGGACAGGATGTCTCCGAACAAGTTGGAGCACAGCAGAACGTCGAACTGCGATGGATCTTTAATTAACTGCATAGTGGCGTTGTCGATATACATGTGGGACAGCGACACATCCGGGTATTCTTTAGCGATTTCGTTGACGATTTCACGCCACAACAGTGAGGATTGCAGCACGTTTGCTTTATCAATGGAGGTTACTTTGCTGCGGCGTTTGCGGGCAGATTCAAAGGCGATGCGTGCAATGCGCTCGATCTCAAAGCGGTGGTAAACCTCGGTATCGAAGGCTTTCTCGTGCATACCGCTACCTTCACGGCCTTTCGGCTGGCCGAAGTAAATCCCGCCGGTCAGTTCGCGAACGCACAGAATGTCGAAGCCGTTAGCTGCGATGTCGGCGCGCAGCGGGCAAAACTCTTCCAGCCCCTGATACAGACGCGCAGGACGCAGGTTGCTGAAGAGTTTAAAATGTTTACGCAACGGCAGCAGGGCACCGCGTTCAGGCTGTTCTGCTGGCGGCAGATGTTCCCATTTCGGGCCACCTACAGAGCCGAACAGAATCGCATCGGCCTGCTCACAACCTTCGACTGTGGCCTGCGGCAGCGGGCTGCCGTGGCGATCAATCGCGGCACCACCGACGTCATAGGAGCTGGTGCTGATGCGGATATCAAAGCGATTGCGAACTGCATCCAGTACTTTCAGGGCCTGAGCCATCACTTCCGGGCCAATACCGTCACCCGGCAAAACTGCAATATGGTAATTTTTCGACATTACACGGTTTCCTGATTTTGTTCTTTATTCTGATGTTGAGCTTTGCGTTGCAATTCTTTTTCGACTTCACCGGCACGCCAGATGTTGTTCAGCACGTGGACCATGGCTTTGGCTGATGATTCGACGATGTCGGTTGTCAGCCCTACGCCGTGGAAGCGGCGGCCGTTGTAATCCACCACGATATCTACCTGGCCCAGGGCGTCTTTGCCTTGCCCTTTGGCGGTTAAGCTGTATTTCACCAGCTCAATGTTGTAATCGGTGATGCGGTTAATTGCCTGATAGACCGCATCCACCGGGCCGTTACCGTTTGCTGCTTCAGCTTTGACCTCTTCGCCGCAAACCAGCTTCACGGATGCCGTCGCGATACCGTTAGAACCCGACTGCACGCTGAAATAATCCAGGCTGAAGTGCTCAGGCTCTTCCTGCTGCTTGTTGATGAAGGCCAATGCTTCCAGGTCGTAGTCAAATACCTGGCCTTTTTTATCTGCCAGTTTCAGGAAGGCGTCGTACAGGTTATCCAGATTGTAATCAGCCTCTTTGTAACCCATCTCGTCCATGCGGTGCTTCACCGCTGCCCGGCCGGAGCGTGAGGTCAGGTTCAGCTGTACCTGATTCAGGCCGATGGATTCTGGCGTCATGATTTCGTAGTTTTCGCGATTTTTCAGCACGCCGTCCTGGTGAATACCGGAGGAGTGGGCGAAGGCGCCGGTGCCGACGATAGCTTTGTTGGCCGGAATTGGCATGTTGCAGATTTGGCTAACCATCTGGCTGGTGCGCCAGATTTCCTGATGATTGATATTGGTGTGCAGGTTCATGATGTCCTTGCGCACCTTGATAGCCATGATGACTTCTTCCAGTGAGCAGTTACCCGCGCGTTCACCGATACCGTTCATTGCGCCTTCCACCTGGCGAGCACCCGCGTGAACTGCCGCCATGGCATTCCCTACGGCCAGCCCCAAATCGTCGTGGGTGTGCACGGAAATAATCGCTTTATCAATGTTCGGCACGCGCTCATACAAACCGGTGATGATGTTGGAGAACTCAAACGGCATGGTGTAGCCGACGGTATCCGGGATGTTAATGGTGGTTGCGCCTGCGTTGATCGCGGCTTCGACTACGCGAGCCAGGTCGGCAATCGGCGTGCGGCCAGCATCTTCACAGGAAAATTCTACGTCATCGGTGTAGTTACGGGCGCGTTTCACCATATAAATAGCGCGCTCAATGACTTCATCCAGCGTACTGCGCAGCTTGGTGGCGATGTGCATTGGAGAGGTGGCGATGAAAGTATGAATACGGAACGCTTCAGCGACTTTTAAGGATTCAGCGGCAACATCTATGTCTTTTTCAACGCAGCGAGCAAGGCCACAAACGCGGCTGTTTTTGATATTGCGGGCAATAGTCTGTACGGATTCGAAATCACCGGGGGAAGAGACAGGGAAGCCGACTTCCATGACGTCGACGCCCATACGTTCCAGCGCCATAGCGATCTGCAATTTCTCTTTTACGCTCAGGCTTGCCTGTAAAGCCTGTTCGCCGTCGCGCAATGTGGTATCAAAAATAATGACTTGCTGGCTCATGGTTCGGTCCTTTATCTCTTTGGGTGCCTTCGCGACGAGCATAAAAAAACCCGCGCATTGGCGCGGGTTTTTTCTGTCTGAAGGCTTGAATCAACGCTGATTGTCGCCCACCAGTCTACCGCGCAAATAAGATGCGTTTAGTAGTAGACCAAGTAGGCGGACGGTGCGATTCATGTTTCAAGCCCTGTGCAATTTCGTGATGTATTTATTGGTACTTGATCTCAACGCAGGTGTCAACCTTTAGGCCGGTTGTGGGATCGCTGGGCCGATGCGTTCGTCGTGTTTGCTCAGTGAAAGATACCGAGAAAATGTCTTTTCTTAATATATTAATTAAGATTAAAAGGCGTAATATCGTCTGAGAACAGACTGAATTTAAATAATTCATCTTATGAATATGATAGAACTGATGTATTGTTCACGGGCTGACAGATTTCTTATTACCCATCCGGTGACTTACTGGTTTTTATTGAGTGGTTTTATTCCTTCAGTAATAACTGTTCTGGTTAATTGAGTCGTTATAAATTCTTGTCAGAAAGATATTAAAATGAAATTTCCAACTTATGCATTGTGGAATGGCACTCTATTTATTACTGGAGTAAAAATGGATTCTAAAATACATAAGAGTCGGGAGACTCTGGATGCAATAAGACCTCTGTTACGTAATGTAGACTTAAACCTGCTGACTGTTTTTGACACGGTAATGAGGGCACAAAGTATTACCGGTGCAGCCAGGCTGTTGGGGATGTCTCAGCCAGCCGTCAGCAACGCCGTGTCCCGGTTGAAAACCACCTTCAAGGATGAGTTATTTGTTCGCAATGGGCGGACGATACAAGCAACAGCCAGAGCTTTTCAGCTTTATGACGTGATTCGTGACGCCTTACAGATGGTCCAGAATGAGCTACCGGAAGGGGACTTTGATCCTCTAAGGAGCAAGCGGCAGTTTACGCTTTGCGTTGCCAGTCCTTTAGACAGTAAAATAATGTCACGTATTTTAGATACGATGAAATATAAGGCACCAAACGTTCAGTTAATTTTTAAATCTTCTTTTAATGAGGATGTTGAGCGGCAGCTACGCTATCAGGAAGTTGATTTTTTGATTTGTTATGATCAAATCTCTCGGCCTGAGTTTAAAAGAATCCCACTGTTTGAGGATGAAATCGTTTTAGTCACTGGCCAGGAGCACCCTGGTTTTTGTTCTCCGCTAACGACGCGTGATTTCTATAATCAGCAGCATGCGGTGGCTTCTCCAGAATGTTATGGCTCCTTCAGTTCACCGTGGTATGACACGTTGAATAAGCAAAATGCGATTGCCTATCAGGGAATGGCAATGACCTGTGTATTAAATGTGGTTTCACAAACACGGCTTGTGGCACTTGCACCACGCTGGTTGGTTGATAGTGTTCCTAATGAATTGAATTTAAGAATGTTTCATGTGCCTTTTATCAAAAGAAAGCGTACTTGTTATTTATCCTGGTATGGCTCAGTCGGGCAAGAAAAGGGGCATTTGTGGATGAAAAATCAGATAGCAAAAAGCTTATGTCAATAACGTTACCAGTATTATGGATGCTCGGGCCTGAACAGCCCGTTTCCACTTTTTTATGTTAGAAAGGCAGTATTTTGTACTTTAGCATTTTCTGGTGGCCTCTTCCTCACAGCTTAATAATGCTAAATTAATACATAACGCACTGTGATTCCCCGCATCTTTGGCATATTCGTCATTAGTCACCCTCTCTATTTAGTCGATCGCTCCGCTATGCCTGATTTTTATAGAGGTGAGTGCAATTTCTTCTCTTCAGGTTGCTCTGGCGGGTAATTGCCTGACGGATCTTGAGCGGTTATGTTAATGGGCTAAACCTATAAAAATGATACAGGCAGAGACACAACCTGTCGCAACGACGGTGCGGAAATGACTTCTGCATGCCGTCAAAAACGTGAGCCTGGAGGCAAAACCATGGAGATGTTGTCAGGAGCCGAGATGGTCGTCCGGTCGTTAATCGATCAGGGCGTAAAACAAGTATTCGGCTATCCGGGAGGCGCAGTACTCGATATTTACGATGCGCTTCATACTATGGGTGGGATCGATCATGTGCTGGTACGCCATGAACAGGCTGCAGTGCATATGGCCGACGGCCTGGCGCGTGCTACGGGAGAAACCGGTGTTGTGCTGGTGACTTCAGGGCCTGGCGCTACAAATGCTATTACCGGCATTGCAACCGCCTACATGGACTCCATTCCGATGGTTGTGTTGTCCGGGCAGGTCGCAACTTCATTGATTGGTTACGACGCCTTTCAGGAATGTGACATGGTCGGTATCTCCCGACCAGTCGTTAAACATAGCTTCCTGGTAAAACAGGTCGAGGACATACCTGGGATCATCAAAAAGGCATTCTGGCTTGCGTCCAGCGGCCGCCCAGGGCCGGTGGTCGTTGATTTACCCAAAGACATCATGAGTCCGCTGAATAAGCTGCCGTATGCCTGGCCAGACGCCGTTAGTATGCGCTCTTACAACCCAACGACGCAGGGCCACAAAGGGCAGATCAAGCGCGCCCTGCAGACGCTGATTGCGGCTAGAAAACCGGTGATGTACGTAGGCGGTGGGGCGATCAATTCAGCCTGCGAGGCAGAATTGTTGACGATTGCCGAAAAGCTCAATATTCCGGTTGTCTCATCGCTGATGGGGCTAGGTGCATTTCCGGCTACACATCGGCAGTCGCTGGGTATGCTGGGCATGCACGGCACCTATGAAGCCAACATGACGATGCATCATTCGGACGTTATCTTTGCCGTTGGCGTTCGCTTTGATGACCGAACCACTAACAATCTCGCTAAATACTGCCCGAATGCAACAGTGCTGCATATTGATATCGACCCTACGTCTATCTCCAAAACAGTTGCGGCGGATATCCCAATTGTGGGGGATGCGCGTCAAGCTCTGACGCAAATGCTGGACTTGCTTGCTCAGGAAGACGTTCAGCAATCCGGGGATGATATTCGGGACTGGTGGCAACAGATTGAACAGTGGCGCGCTCGTCACTGCCTTGAGTTCGATCGCCATAGCCAGGCTATCAAGCCGCAGGCTGTTATTGAAACCGCTTATCGCCTGACGAACGGTGATGCTTATGTCACCTCCGATGTGGGCCAGCACCAAATGTTTGCCGCGCTCTATTATCCGTTCGATAAGCCACGCCGTTGGATAAATTCCGGTGGTTTAGGCACGATGGGCTTTGGTCTTCCTGCCGCGCTTGGCGTGAAGATGGCGTTGCCGGATGAAACGGTCATTTGCGTCACCGGCGATGGCAGTATCCAGATGAATATCCAGGAGCTTTCTACCGCGCTGCAGTACGGCTTGTCGGTTCTGGTTTTGAACCTTAACAACCGTTACCTCGGCATGGTGAAACAGTGGCAGGACATGATTTATTCGGGCCGCCACTCTCAGTCTTATATGGAGTCGCTCCCGGACTTTGTTCGCCTGGCTGAAGCTTATGGCCACGTGGGGATTAATATCACTAAGCCAGAAGAACTGGAAAGCAAACTTGCCGAAGCGCTGGAAACCGTGCGCGGCGGGCGACTGGTGTTTGTAGATGTCACAGTTGATGGTACTGAACACGTTTATCCGATGCAGATTCGCGGTGGCGGTATGGATGAAATGTGGCTAAGCAAAACGGAGAGAACCTGATTATGCGCCGGATATTATCTGTATTACTGGAAAATGAATCAGGCGCGCTGTCCCGGGTCATTGGTCTGTTTTCCCAGCGTGGTTACAACATTGAAAGCCTTACCGTAGCGCCTACGGACGATCCCACGCTTTCTCGTATGACAATCCAAACCGTGGGTGACGAGAAGGTACTGGAACAGATTGAGAAACAGCTGCACAAGCTGGTGGATGTGTTACGCGTCAGTGAGCTGGGGCAGGGGGCCTACGTTGAGCGTGAAATCATGCTGGTGAAGGTACAGGCCAGCGGATACGGGCGGGAAGAGGTGAAGCGCAGCACGGAAATTTTCCGTGGGCAAATCATTGATGTGACGCCAACGCTTTACACCGTCCAGCTTGCCGGGACCAGCGATAAACTCAATGCGTTCCTTGATACGATCCGTGATGTTGCGAAAATCGTCGAAGTGGCCCGTTCGGGTATTGTTGGCGTTTCGCGTGGCGATAAGATCATGCGTTAGTCCCGAATGTGATCTAATTCACATGCCCGGTAATCACTGCCGGGCTTTTTTTTGCAAATAAGAAAACAAGCGCCTGCAAAAGCGGTTGCCGGAGTTATTATTCTGCGCTTAGATGTGAATGTCGTTAACCATAACCAGAGCATGGGTATGGATCACCTGGAGAGTAAGGGGCTACAGTGAAATTGGATGAAATCGCGCGTCTGGCTGGCGTGTCGCGCACCACGGCAAGCTATGTTATCAACGGAAAAGCAAAACAGTATCGTGTCAGCGATAAAACCGTTGAGAAAGTCATGGCGGTGGTACGCGAGCATAATTACCACCCTAATGCGGTAGCCGCTGGGCTACGTGCAGGACGCACGCGTTCTATTGGGCTGGTGATCCCAGACCTGGAAAACACCAGCTACACCCGTATAGCAAATTACCTTGAGCGTCAGGCTCGCCAGCGCGGCTATCAGTTGCTGATCGCTTGCTCTGAGGATCAACCCGACAACGAAATGCGCTGTATTGAACATCTTCTGCAGCGGCAGGTTGATGCCATTATAGTGTCTACCTCGTTGCCGCCGGAGCATCCTTTTTATCAGCGTTGGGCAAACGATTCGTTCCCGATTATTGCGCTCGACCGTGCATTAGACCGTGAACACTTCACCAGCGTTGTCGGTGCCGATCAGGACGATGCAGAAATGCTGGCTGAAGAGCTGCGGAAATTCCCTGGTGAAAATATCCTTTACCTTGGTGCATTACCTGAACTGTCCGTGAGTTTCCTGCGTGAGCAAGGGTTCCGTACTGCCTGGAAAGACGATCCTCGTACCGTCAATTATCTCTACGCTAACAGCTATGAGCGTGAGGCTGCTGCTCAGCTTTTTGAAAAGTGGCTGGAAACTCACGAGATGCCTGATGCGCTGTACACAACGTCCTTCGCACTGCTGCAGGGCGTGATGGATGTCACGCTGCGCCGTCAGGGACGGCTGCCTTCGGAGTTGGCGATCGCCACCTTCGGCGATCATGAGCTGCTGGATTTCCTGCAGTGTCCGGTATTGGCGGTCGCACAGCGTCACCGCGATGTTGCCGAGCGCGTACTGGAACTGGTGCTGGCAAGCCTTGATGAGCCACGTAAGCCGAAGCCTGGGTTGACCCGAATTCGCCGCAATCTTTATCGTCGGGGTAGCTTAAGTCGTTACTGATAAAGAGATCATTATCAGCCACTTAAAGTTAATTAAGATTTTTCCCGTATATTTACCCTTATTTTTTAAGGCAATTAATTAGGCGGGAAAAATCGGGTAAAAAAATCTCCATCGAGAAATAAATCTCTTCTTTGTATTATTTTGTTACACACCAGCAGCTAAGAAATGTTGGATTATTAATCATTAGCAACCTCTCTTTACTTCTGTCTCGCGCCGAGCCAGCGCCAGACGGGCATCTGGCGCTGTTCACTCGCTTTGAAATACCTTAAAATGCCGCCCGCGTCGCAAACTGAGTACTTAATATTTCTCCAGACAAGTATTCGGTCGTTTTAACGCTGTTGATGTTTATTGGTCTTTTTCTTTCAAATATTCATAACGTTAATTTTGCCTCGCTATTGCGGGCTTTTTCACGCCAGCCATTTATCAATCGCTTAGGCGCGGGAATTTATTCCCGTAAGCGGCCTGGCTGGCTTGACAAGGTTTTCCTCCCCTCCGTAAACTCCTTTATGTGGGAATTTGTGGGTTAAAGTGGTGAAATGGGTCATTAAAGGGTGAGGCTGGCATGTTCCGTGGGGCAACGTTAGTCAATCTCGACAGCAAGGGGCGGCTCGCCGTGCCTACCCGTTATAGGGAAAAGCTGATCGAAACCTCAGAAGGTCAGATGGTTTGTACCATCGACATCCATCACCCCTGCCTGCTGCTTTATACCGTTCCTGAGTGGGAAATCATTGAACAAAAGCTTGCCCGTCTGTCGAGCATGAACCCCGCAGAACGCCGCGTACAGCGTCTGTTATTGGGGCATGCCAGTGAATGTCAGATGGATAACGCCGGGCGATTGCTGTTGGCGCCCGTTTTACGGCAGCACGCCGGGCTTACCAAAGAAGTCATGCTGGTCGGCCAGTTCAATAAGTTTGAGCTGTGGGATGAAGCGACCTGGCATCAACAGGTCAAGGAAGATATCGACGCTGAGCAGGGTTCGACAAACACCTTGTCGGATCGTCTGCAGGACTTGTCACTTTAGAAATGATGGAAAATTTTAAACACACTACGGTGCTGCTGGACGAGGCCGTGAACGGCCTGAATATTCGTCCCGACGGCATCTACATTGATGGCACTTTTGGTCGCGGTGGCCATTCACGCCTGATTCTGTCCCAGCTCGGTGAGCAAGGACGGCTGCTGGCGATCGACCGCGATCCGCAGGCGATTGCTGCGGCTACCGCTATCGATGACCCACGCTTCTCCATCATTCATGGCCCATTCTCTGCGCTTGCAGATTACGCACGTGAGCGCGAACTGGACGGCAAGATCGACGGCATTTTGCTGGATCTCGGCGTCTCTTCTCCTCAACTGGATGATGCGGAACGCGGTTTCTCGTTTATGCGTGATGGGCCGCTGGATATGCGTATGGACCCAACGCGAGGTCAATCCGCTGCCCAATGGTTGATGACGGCGGAAGAGGCCGATATTGCCTGGGTTATTAAAACCTTTGGTGAAGAACGTTTTGGTAAGCGCATTGCACGCGCCATCGTTGAGCGTAACCGGGAAGAGCCGATGACGCGTACCAAAGAGCTGGCGGCCGTCGTCTCTGCCGCTATGCCGGTTAAAGATAAGTTTAAGCACCCGGCTACCCGAACATTTCAGGCTATCCGGATCTGGATCAACAGCGAGCTGGATGAAATTGAAAAAGCGCTGAATGGCTCGCTGGAGGCGTTATCTCCCGGTGGCCGTTTATCGATCATCAGCTTCCATTCTCTGGAAGATCGCATTGTTAAACGCTTCATGCGTGAAAACAGCCGTGGGCCACAGGTCCCAGCCGGTTTACCGATGACGGAAGCACAGCTGAATAAGCTGGGTGGCCGCCAGTTGAAAGCGCTAGGTAAGCTGATGCCAGGGGAAGAAGAGGTGGCGGAAAATCCACGCGCCCGTAGTTCTGTTTTGCGGATTGCGGAGAGGACTAACGCATGATCAATCGGGTGACAGAAACCCTCAGCAGAGTGACGCAGCTCGGCAGCAACGAGCGTCATGCGCTGCCTGCCGTGATTGGTGGCGATCTTCTGCGCCATGGGAAACTGGCACTTTGCTTGTTCGTTGCCATTATTGTGACCGCGGTTTCCGTGGTCACGACGGCGCACCATACTCGTCTGCTCACTGCACAGCGCGAGCAGATGGTACTCGAACGTGATGCGCTGGATATTGAATGGCGCAACCTGATTCTTGAAGAAAATGCGCTCGGCGATCATAGCCGGGTAGAACGGATCGCGACGGAAAAGCTGCAGCTGCAGCATGTCGATCCTTCACAGGAAAACATCGTAGTTCAGCAATAAGGAACAGTGCGGCAGATGAGAGCAGCGGCAAAAACGCTTAAACCAAAACGTCAGGAAGAACAGGCCAACTTTGTGAGTTGGCGTTTTGCGTTGCTCTGCGGTTGCATTCTGTTGGCGCTGGCTTTCCTTCTGGGCCGTGTTGCCTGGCTGCAGATAATCAACCCGGACATGCTGGTACGTCAGGGTGACATGCGTTCATTGCGCGTGCAGGAAGTGTCTACTTCCCGAGGGATGATAAGCGATCGCGCGGGACGCCCTCTTGCGGTTAGCGTACCGGTAAATGCCGTCTGGGCCGACCCGAAAGAATTGCATGACGCTGGCGGAGTCACGCTGGACAACCGCTGGAAAGCGCTAGCCGATGCACTAAAAATGCCTCTCGACCAGCTTTCATCCCGCGTGAACAGCAACCCCAATGGGCGGTTTATTTATCTTGCGCGTCAGGTTAACCCGGATATTGGCGACTACATCAAAAAGCTTAAGCTTCCGGGAATTCACCTTCGCCAGGAATCTCGTCGCTACTACCCATCCGGCGAAGTGACTGCTCACCTCATCGGCTTTACCAACGTGGACAGCGAAGGGATCGAGGGGGTGGAAAAAAGCTTTGATAAATGGCTCACCGGTCAGCCTGGCGAGCGCATTGTGCGTAAAGACCGCTACGGGCGCGTTATCGAAGACATTTCCTCTACCGACAGCCAGGCGGCCCATAACCTGGCTTTGAGCATTGATGAGCGCCTACAGGCGCTGGTTTATCGTGAACTGAATAACGCCGTTGCCTTCAACAAAGCCGAATCGGGCAGTGCCGTTTTGGTTGATGTTAATACTGGTGAAGTTCTGGCGATGGCGAACAGCCCGTCCTACAACCCGAACAATCTAACCGGCACGGCAAAAGACGTAATGCGTAACCGCACCATCACCGACGTCTTCGAGCCGGGTTCCACCGTTAAGCCGATGGTGGTAATGACCGCGTTGCAGCGTGGTGTGGTGAATGAAAATAGCGTACTGAATACGATTCCGTACCGCATTAATGGTCATGAGATCAAAGATGTGGCGCGGTACAGCGAATTGACCCTTACCGGGGTATTACAGAAGTCGAGTAACGTCGGTGTTTCTAAGCTGGCGTTAGCGATGCCCTCCTCAGCGTTAGTAGATACTTACTCACGTTTTGGACTGGGAAAAGCGACCAATTTGGGGTTGGTCGGGGAACGCAGTGGCTTATATCCTCAAAAACAACGGTGGTCTGACATAGAGAGGGCCACCTTCTCTTTCGGCTATGGGCTAATGGTAACCCCGTTACAGTTAGCGCGAGTCTACGCAACGATTGGCAGCTACGGCATTTATCGCCCGCTGTCGATAACCAAAGTTGACCCGCCGGTTCCCGGCGAGCGTATCTTTGCTGAATCAACCGTCCGCACCGTGGTGCACATGATGGAAAGCGTGGCGCTTCCCGGCGGCGGCGGCGTGAAGGCGGCCATTAAGGGCTACCGTATTGCGATTAAAACCGGTACTGCGAAAAAAGTCGGGCCGGACGGTAAATACATAAACAAATACATTGCTTACACCGCAGGCGTTGCGCCAGCCAGCCAGCCGCGATTTGCGCTGGTGGTGGTTATCAATGACCCGCAGGGCGGTAAGTATTACGGCGGTGCCGTATCTGCACCTGTGTTCGGTGCCATCATGGGCGGCGTACTGCGCACCATGAACATCGAGCCGGATGCGCTGGCAACCGGTGAGAAAAGCGAATTTGTAATTAATCAGAAAGAGGCATCAGGTGGCAGATCGTAATTTGAGCGACCTTCTTGCTCCGTGGGTAGCCGGGCTACCTGCGAGAGCGCTGCGAGAGATGACACTCGACAGCCGCGTGGCGGCTGCGGGCGATCTTTTTGTGGCCGTGGTCGGTCATCAGGCGGACGGGCGTCGTTATATCCCGCAGGCGATAGCACAGGGTGTGGCTGCCGTGATCGCAGAAGCGGACGGTGAAGCGGCGGATGGCGAAGTTCGCGAGATGCACGGCGTACCGGTCATTTACCTGAGCCAGTTGCATCAGCGCTTGTCTGCATTGGCTGGCCGTTTCTATCATCAACCTTCTGAATCCTTACGTCTGGTTGGTGTCACCGGCACCAACGGCAAAACGACAACGACTCAACTGTTGGCGCAGTGGGCGCAGCTGCTGGGTGAAACCGGCGCAGTGATGGGGACCGTAGGCAATGGCCTGCTCGGGCAGGTTGTGCCGACAGAAAATACCACGGGTTCTGCGGTAGACGTGCAGCACGTGCTGGCGAGCCTGAAGGCTCAAGGTGCAACCTTTGGTGCCATGGAAGTTTCATCCCATGGTCTGGTTCAGCATCGCGTGGCGGCGCTGAAGTTTGCCGCGTCAGTGTTTACCAATTTAAGCCGCGATCACCTTGATTATCACGGTGATATGGCGAATTACGAAGCCGCTAAGTGGCTGTTGTTTTCCGAGCATGACTGCGGTCAGGCGATCATCAACGCCGATGACGAAGTGGGTCACCGCTGGTTGGCGCGCCTGCCGGATGCCGTGGCGGTCACGATGGAAAATAACCTTGAGCCGGGGGCGCATGGGCGCTGGCTGAAAGCGGATGAAGTGGTTTATCACGATGGTGGAGCGACGATTCACTTCAGTTCATCGTGGGGCAATGGCGAAATTGAAAGCCGCCTGATGGGCGCGTTTAACGTCAGTAATCTGCTGTTGGCTTTAGCCACGCTGCTGGCGCTGGGTTATCCGCTCGAAGCATTAATTGCCACAGGCCCGCGTCTACAACCTGTTTGTGGGCGAATGGAAGTGTTCAGCACTACCGGCAAACCTACCGTGGTAGTGGATTATGCCCACACGCCGGATGCGTTGGAAAAAGCGCTACAGGCAGCTCGTCTGCACTGTTCCGGCAAACTGTGGTGTGTATTCGGCTGTGGCGGCGATCGCGATAAAGGTAAGCGGCCAATTATGGGCGGTATTGCCGAACAATATGCCGATGTGGTGGTGGTGACCGATGACAACCCACGCACCGAAGAACCGAAGGCCATCGTCGACGATATCCTGACCGGTATGCTGGATGCAGGCCGTGCGCACGTTGTGCTGGGCCGCGCAGAGGCGGTGACTAACGCGATTATGCAGGCCAAAGAAAATGATGTGGTTCTGCTGGCGGGCAAAGGCCACGAGGACTATCAGATTGTTGGCAACCGTCGTCTGGATTACTCCGACCGCGTTACCGCAGCGCGCCTGCTGGGGGTTGTGGCATGATTCGCGTCTCCCTGAAGCAACTGGCATCCATTCTTAATGGGCAGCTACATGGCGCAGACACCGACATTATTGATGTCACAACGGATACCCGTAAGCTGACAGCTGGCTGTCTGTTTGTTGCGCTGAAAGGCGAGCGTTTTGATGCCCATGACTTTGCCGCCGATGCGGTGAAAGGCGGGGCAGGCGCATTATTGGTTAACCGTAAGCTGGATATTGATGTTCCCCAACTGGTTGTGGCCGATACCCGCCTTGCTTTTGGCGAACTAGGTGCGTGGGTTCGCCAGCAGGTGCCTACTCGCGTTGTGGCACTAACCGGCTCTTCCGGCAAAACCTCCGTGAAGGAAATGGCGGCATCTATTCTGCGCCAGTGCGGCAACACGCTTTATACAGCTGGCAACCTGAATAACGATATTGGCGTGCCGATGACGCTGCTGCGCCTGACGCCGGAATACGATTATGCCGTTATTGAGCTGGGTGCAAACCACCAGGGGGAAATCGCCTGGACCGTAGGGTTAACCCGCCCGGAAGCGGCTCTGGTAAACAACCTGGCGGCTGCGCATCTTGAAGGGTTTGGTTCCCTGGTGGGCGTGGCAAAAGCCAAAGGCGAGATCTTTACCGGCCTCGCGGCAAACGGTACGGCGATCCTTAACGCAGATAACAACGACTGGCTGAACTGGCAGGCGATCATTGGCGATCGTAAAACCTGGCGCTTCTCACCGAACGCTGCCGGAAGCGATTTCACCGCAACGAATATCCATATCACCTCCCACGGTACCGAATTTACTCTGCATACGCCGCAGGGCGATGTTGATGTCATTCTGCCTTTGCCGGGTCGCCACAATATTGCTAACTCGCTGGCGGCTACCGCATTAGCGATGTCCGTTGGCGCGACGCTCGAATCCGTAAAAGCGGGGCTTGCTGAGCTTAAAGCCGTGCCGGGCCGCCTGTTCCCTATCCAGCTTGCAGAGAATCAACTGCTTCTGGACGACAGCTACAACGCTAACGTGGGTTCAATGACCGCGGCGGCACAGGTTCTGTCAGAAATGCCGGGTTATCGTGTGATGGTAGTTGGCGATATGGGCGAGCTGGGTGAGGAAGCCGAAGCTTGCCATCGTCAGGTTGGCGAAGCGGCAAAAGCCGCAGGTATTGACCGTGTTTTGAGCGTTGGCGTGTTAAGCAAAACGCTGAGTGACGCATCAGAAGTTGGTGAACATTTTGCCGATAAACAGGCCGTGGTGGCGCGTTTGAAAGCGCTTATCGCGGAACATTCAATTTTAACCATTTTGGTGAAAGGTTCACGTAGTGCGGCCATGGAAGAGGTGGTTCGCGCATTACAGGAGAAACAAGCATGCTAGTTTGGCTGGCCGAACATTTGGTCAAATATTATTCCGGCTTTAACGTCTTTTCCTATCTGACGTTTCGCGCCATCGTCAGCCTGCTGACCGCTCTGTTTATCTCCCTGTGGATGGGACCGCGGATGATCGCGCGTTTACAGCAACTCTCCTTCGGGCAGGTTGTACGTAACGATGGTCCAGAGTCGCACTTTAGCAAGAAAGGGACGCCAACCATGGGCGGGATCATGATCCTGACCGCCATTGTGGTGTCCGTGCTGATGTGGGCTTATCCCTCGAACCCTTACGTCTGGTGCGTGCTGTTCGTACTGATCGGCTTCGGGATTGTTGGCTTTGTCGATGACTACCGCAAAGTGGTTCGTAAGGATACCAAAGGTCTGATTGCTCGCTGGAAATACTTATGGATGTCGGTGATTGCACTGGTCGTTGCTTTCACAATGTATGCAGCCGGGAAAGGGACGCCAGCAACTGAACTTGTTGTGCCGTTCTTCAAAGACGTGATGCCGCAGCTTGGTTTGTTCTATGTACTGCTGGCGTATTTTGTAATTGTTGGTACCGGTAATGCGGTAAACCTGACGGATGGTCTTGATGGCCTGGCGATTATGCCTACCGTGTTTGTCGCTGCAGGTTTTGCGCTGGTGGCATGGGCTACGGGGAACATGAATTTTGCGGGCTACCTGCACATTCCTTACCTGCGCCATGCGGGTGAACTAGTTATCGTCTGTACGGCGATTGTCGGCGCAGGCCTGGGCTTCCTGTGGTTCAACACATACCCGGCTCAGGTCTTCATGGGCGATGTAGGCTCGTTGGCTCTTGGCGGGGCGCTGGGGACTATCGCGGTACTGCTGCGTCAGGAGTTCCTGCTGGTGATTATGGGTGGCGTGTTCGTCGTTGAAACGCTTTCGGTGATCCTGCAGGTGGGCTCGTTCAAGCTCAGAGGGCAGCGTATCTTCCGTATGGCGCCCATTCACCATCACTATGAATTGAAAGGCTGGCCGGAGCCACGCGTGATTGTGCGCTTCTGGATTATTTCGCTGATGCTGGTGCTTATTGGCCTGGCTACGCTGAAGGTTCGCTAAATATGGCAGATTACCAGGGTAAAAATGTTGTCATCATTGGACTGGGCCTGACGGGCCTGTCCTGCGTGGATTTCTTTATTGCGCGCGGCATTACGCCACGCGTAATGGATTCCCGTATCTCCCCTCCTGGTCTTGATAAGCTGCCTGAGAACGTTGATCGTCATACCGGTTCGCTGAATGAGGACTGGTTGCTGGCGGCGGATTTGATTATTGCCAGCCCTGGCGTGGCGCTGGCAACTCCAGCCTTGAGTGCGGCGGTGGATGCCGGGGTCGAGGTCATTGGTGATATAGAGCTGTTTTGCCGAGAGGCCCAGGCGCCGATTGTCGCGATTACCGGCTCCAACGGTAAAAGTACCGTCACCACCCTGGTGGGAGAGATGGCGAAAGCCGCGGGGGTGAACGTGGGCGTTGGCGGAAATATTGGTCTGCCGGCGTTGATGCTGCTGGACAAAGGCTGTGAGCTTTATGTTCTTGAGCTATCAAGCTTCCAGTTGGAAACCACCCATAGCCTGAAGGCTGCGGCGGCGACCGTTCTGAACGTGACGGAAGATCATATGGATCGCTATCCGTTCGGGATGCAGCAATATCGTGCGGCAAAACTGAGCATCTATGAAAATGCCAAAGTTTGCGTGGTCAACGCAGATGACGCATTAACGATGCCGGTACGCGGCGCGGACGAGCGCTGTATCAGCTTCGGTGTGGACGTCGGCGATTATCATCTTAATCGTCAGCAGGGTGACACCTGGCTGCGGGTGAAAGGGGAGAAAATCCTCAACACCAAAGAAATGAAACTGGTTGGGCAGCATAACTACACTAACGCGCTGGCAGCGCTGGCGCTGGCGGATGCGGTGAATCTGCCTCGTTCCAGCAGCCTGAAAGCGTTGACCACCTATACTGGCCTGGCTCATCGCTTCCAACTGGCCTGGGAACGGAATGGCGTTCGCTGGATTAATGACTCTAAAGCCACCAACGTCGGCAGTACTGAAGCCGCGTTAAACGGTCTGCACGTTGAAGGAACTCTGCATCTTTTGTTAGGCGGAGACGGCAAGTCTGCCGACTTCTCACCTTTAGCTCGCTACCTGCAGGGTGATCGCGTACGCCTTTACTGCTTTGGCCGTGACGGTGCTGAACTGGCTGAGTTACGCCCGGATATTGCCGAGCGTACAGAAACCATGGAGCAGGCGATGAAGCTTGCCACGGCACGTGTAGAATCTGGCGATATGGTGCTGCTCTCTCCAGCCTGCGCGAGTCTCGATCAGTTTAAAAACTTTGAACAACGCGGCGACATGTTTACTCAATTAGCGAAGGAGCTAGGCTGATGCGTTTATCTCTCCCTCGCCTTCGCGTCCCCAGTATTCCAGGGTTTGGTATCCTGGCCTGGGTCGCTTCGGCGTTAAAAGGGTGGGTAATGGGCTCCCGTGAGGCCGACGCCAACAGCATGGTGCTGTATGACCGCACGCTGCTTTGGTTGACCTTAGGCCTTGCTGCGATCGGTTTTATTATGGTGACCTCGGCGTCGATGCCGGTAGGCCAGCGCCTGGCAAACGATCCATTCCTGTTTGCCAAACGCGACGGGCTCTACATCATCGTCGCGTTTGTGCTGGCGATGGTGACGCTGCGCTTGCCGATGGATTTCTGGCAGCGTCACAGCACGGCCATGCTGCTGGCTTCGATCGTGATGCTGCTGATTGTACTGGTCGTCGGTAGCTCGGTTAATGGGGCATCGCGCTGGATTGCTTTCGGCCCGCTGCGTATTCAGCCCGCAGAGTTTTCCAAGCTGTCACTGTTCTGTTATCTCGCCAACTACCTTGTGCGCAAGGTGGATGAAGTTCGAAATAACCTGCGCGGCTTCCTGAAGCCAATGGGCGTGATTCTGGTGATGGCCGTTCTGCTGCTAGCCCAGCCTGACCTTGGTACCGTAGTTGTGCTGTTTGTCACTACGCTGGCGATGTTGTTCCTCGCAGGAGCAAAGCTGTGGCAGTTTATCGCGATCATCGGGATGGGGATCTCGGCAGTTATCCTGCTGATCCTCGCCGAACCTTACCGTATTCGCCGCGTAACGTCGTTCTGGAACCCGTGGGAAGATCCATTCGGCAGCGGCTACCAGTTAACGCAATCACTGATGGCTTTTGGGCGCGGTGAATTGTGGGGACAAGGGCTTGGGAACTCGGTTCAGAAGCTGGAATATCTGCCTGAAGCGCACACTGACTTTATCTTCTCTATCATCGGCGAGGAGCTGGGATATATCGGTGTGGTGCTTGCACTTTTGATGGTATTCTTCGTCGCTTTTCGCGCGATGTCCATCGGCAAGCGCGCGCTGGAATTGGATCAGCGTTTCTCCGGTTTCCTGGCGTGTTCTATCGGGATCTGGTTTAGCTTCCAGGCGCTGGTTAACGTTGGCGCTGCGGCGGGGATGTTGCCCACGAAAGGCCTGACGCTGCCGCTTATCAGTTACGGCGGTTCCAGCCTGTTGATTATGTCCACGGCAATCATGCTGTTGTTGAGAATAGATTATGAAACGCGTCTGGCTAAGGCTCAGGCGTTTACACGGAGTGCCAAATGACGGGCAAAGCGAAGCGATTGATGGTGATGGCGGGTGGTACAGGTGGGCATGTTTTCCCAGGCCTGGCCGTTGCCCATCACCTTCGGGCGGAAGGATGGGATATTCGCTGGCTTGGTACTGCGGACCGTATGGAAGCCGATCTGGTGCCGAAAAACGGGATTGAGATCGATTTTATTCGCATTTCTGGCCTGCGCGGCAAAGGCGTAAAGGCCTTGTTGATGGCTCCTGTACGTATTTTTAACGCGTGGCGCCAGGCTCGCGCCATCATGAAAGCTTGGAAGCCGGATGTTGTGCTGGGCATGGGCGGGTATGTTTCCGGACCCGGTGGTCTGGCTGCCTGGTCTCTTGGCATTCCGGTTGTCTTGCATGAACAGAACGGCATTGCCGGTCTGACGAATAAATGGTTGGCAAAGATCGCCACCAAGGTAATGCAGGCCTTTCCCGGTGCATTCCCTGAAGCGGACGTTGTTGGCAATCCGGTGCGGACAGATGTGCTTGCTTTACCGCTGCCGCAAGAGCGTTTTGCCGGAAGAGAAGGTCCGGTTCGCGTGCTGGTTGTCGGCGGTTCTCAGGGCGCTCGAGTGTTGAACCAAACCATGCCGCAGGTCGCGGGGCGTTTAGGTGAATCCGTGACTGTCTGGCACCAAACCGGAAAGGGTGGTCAGGCGGTTGTGCAGCAGGCTTACGCTGAAGCAGGGCAGCCTCAGCACAAGGTCACCGAGTTTATTGATGATATGGCAGCAGCCTACGAATGGGCTGATGTTGTGGTTTGTCGCTCCGGGGCGTTAACCGTGAGTGAAATCGCGGCTGCAGGGTTACCAGCCTTGTTCGTTCCTTTCCAGCACAAAGATCGGCAGCAGTACTGGAATGCGCTGCCGCTGGAAAAAGCGGGCGCCGCGAAAATACTGGAGCAACCGCAGTTTACCGTGGATGCCGTTACCCGTACCCTGGCCGGATGGGACAGAGCAACGCTGCTGGCAATGGCCGAGCGAGCGCGCGCTGCCTCCATTCCTGATGCAACTGAACGTGTAGCAAACGAAGTCAGCGCCGCAGCGCGCGCGTAATACTTGTGGGTGGCAAATTGTCGCCCGTAAATTTGATGTAATGGCGGCATGCCGCTTGCAGGTTTAGAGAATGAATACACAACAACTGGCGAAACTGCGTTCAATTGTGCCTGAGATGCGTCGCGTCCGGCACATTCACTTTGTTGGCATCGGCGGCGCCGGTATGGGCGGTATTGCTGAAGTATTGGCTAACGAAGGTTACCAGATCAGCGGTTCCGATTTGGCGCCGAACCCGGTCACGCAGCAGTTGTCGGCACTGGGTGCCACGATTTATTTCAACCATCGCCCTGAAAATGTGCGCGAGGCAAGCGTGGTTGTTGTTTCTACGGCAATTTCTGCGGATAACCCGGAAATTGTTGCTGCCCACGAAGCGCGTATTCCGGTCATCCGTCGTGCTGAAATGCTGGCTGAACTGATGCGTTTCCGTCACGGCATTGCGATTGCGGGGACGCATGGCAAAACCACGACAACGGCGATGGTATCGAGCATTTATGCCGAAGCGGGCCTGGATCCAACGTTTGTAAATGGTGGTCTGGTGAAAGCCGCAGGTGTCCATGCCCGCCTGGGCAACAGTCGCTACCTGATTGCAGAGGCTGACGAAAGCGATGCTTCGTTCCTGCACCTGCAACCGATGGTCTCTATTGTGACCAATATCGAAGCCGATCATATGGATACTTACCAGGGCGACTTCGAAAATTTAAAGCAGACGTTTATTAATTTCCTGCACAACTTGCCGTTTTATGGACGTGCGGTGATGTGCGTAGACGATCCGGTGATTCGTGAGCTTCTGCCGCGCGTGGGTCGTCAAATCACCACATATGGCTTTAGCGACGACGCGGATGTGCGCGTTGAAAATTATCAGCAAAAGGGCGCTCAGGGCTTTTTCACCATTGTGCGTCAGGACAAGCCTGAGATGCATGTGGTGCTGAATGCGCCAGGCCGCCATAACGCGCTGAATGCGGCTGCCGCGGTTGCCGTCGCGACGGAAGAGGGCATCGAAGACGACGCTATTTTGCGTGCGCTCGAAAGCTTCCAGGGGACGGGGCGCCGTTTCGATTTCCTGGGCGAATATCCGCTGGCACCGGTAAACGGCAAAGCGGGCACCGCTATGCTGGTGGACGACTATGGCCACCACCCGACGGAAGTGGATGCCACCATTAAGGCGGCGCGCGCAGGCTGGCCGGATAAAAATCTGGTGATGATTTTCCAGCCGCACCGCTATACGCGTACGCGTGATTTGTATGATGACTTTGCTGGGGTGCTGTCCCAGGTTGACTCCCTGGTGATGCTGGAAGTTTATCCTGCAGGTGAAGCACCCATTCCTGGTGCGGATAGCCGTTCTTTATGCCGCACCATTCGCGGCCGTGGCAAAGTTGACCCTATTTTAGTTTCCGATCATGCGGAAGTGGCGGAAATTTTAGCTCCTGTGTTGACGGGAAATGATTTGATCCTCGTTCAAGGTGCCGGGAATATCGGCAAAATCGCCCGAAACCTGGCTGAAATCAAATTGCAGCCTCAAACTAAAGAGGAAGGGCGTCATGGCTGATAAGATCGCCGTTCTTCTGGGAGGAACCTCTGCTGAGCGCGAGGTCTCTCTGCAATCCGGCAGCGCGGTGCTGGCGGGATTAAAAGAAGCGGGTATTGATGCACATGCTTTTGATCCACAAAGCGAGTCTGTACTTGAGCTGAAGGCTCAGGGGTTTGACAAGGTTTTTATCGCGCTGCACGGTCGCGGTGGTGAAGACGGGACTTTGCAAGGGCTGTTGGAGTTCCTTCAACTGCCTTATACCGGTAGCGGCGTTATGGCTTCGGCGATAACGATGGATAAGCTGCGCAGCAAACTGCTGTGGCAGGGGGCAGGTTTACCCGTTGCACCATGGGTTGCCGTCAACCGTCAGGATTTTGCAGCAGGCCTGAGCGCAGCGCTGGTTGAGCGTGTTACTGCATTAGGTTTACCGGTTATCGTCAAGCCGAGCCGTGAAGGTTCCAGCGTAGGTATGTCTAAGGTGGACAGCGTAGATGTGCTGCCAGCCGCGCTTGAGCTGGCCTTCGAGCATGACGAAGAAGTGCTGATTGAAAAATGGTTGAGTGGCCCGGAGTATACGGTTGCGATTTTAGGCGAGGAAATTTTACCGTCTATTCGGATCCAACCTGCTGGAACCTTCTATGATTATGAAGCGAAGTATCTCTCTGATGAAACTCAATATTTCTGCCCCGGTGGATTAATTGAACAAAGAGAGCAGGAATTGCAGGCATTAGTTCTGCAGGCCTGGCAGATTCTCGGCTGTAGCGGCTGGGGCCGGGTCGATGTGATGTTGGATAGCGATGGTCAGTTTTACCTGTTAGAAGTGAACACTTCTCCGGGGATGACCAGCCACAGCCTGGTGCCGATGGCGGCTCGCCAGGCGGGAATGAGCTTCTCACAATTGGTTGTACGTATTTTGGAACTGGCGGACTGATATGTCGCAGGCTGCACTGAATGCGCGTAATCGTGCCGAGGAAAATGCCAGCGCTCGGCGCAGCAACGGCTCCCGTCTCGCAGGGATGATTTTCCTGGGCGCGGTATTGTTGAGCGTGTTTATCGGCGGTTGGATTGTGGTGGGCTGGATGGAAGATGCCCAGCGTTTACCACTCTCCAGGCTGGTGGTAACCGGGGAGCGGCACTACACACGTAATGATGATATACGCCAGTCTATTCTGGCCCTGGGGCCTCCGGGTACTTTTATGACCCAGGATGTGAATATCATCCAACAGCAGATAGAACGGTTGCCCTGGATCAAGCAGGCAAGCGTTAGAAAGCAGTGGCCGGACGAATTGAAGATTCATCTGGTTGAATATGTGCCGATAGCACGTTGGAATGACCAGCATATGGTTGACGCAGAGGGAAATTCCTTCAGCGTACCAGCAGAACGCACCAGCAAGCAGACTTTGCCGATGCTTTCCGGCCCGGAAGGCAGCGAAAACGAAGTTCTGCAAGGTTACCGTGACATGGGCGTGGTGCTGGCAAAGGATAAATTTACGTTGAAACAAGCGGCTATGACCGCTCGTCGCTCCTGGCAGTTGACGCTGAATAACGGAATTAAGCTCAACCTTGGTCGGGGCGACACGATGAAACGTCTGGATCGTTTTGTAGAACTGTACCCGGTTCTGCAGCAGCAGGCGCAGGCTGATAACAAACGGATCAGTTATGTCGACCTGCGATACGATTCAGGCGCCGCGGTAGGTTGGGAGGCACTTCCTCCTCCGGTACCTAATCCGAATCAGCAACAGAATCAGGCACAGGCAGAACAACGATGATCAAGGCGACGGACAGAAAACTGGTAGTTGGACTGGAGATTGGCACCGCGAAGGTTGCCGCTTTAGTAGGGGAAGTTCTGCCCGACGGTATGGTCAATATTATTGGCGTGGGCAGCTGCCCTTCGCGTGGTATGGACAAAGGCGGAGTAAACGACCTTGAGTCGGTGGTTAAATGCGTTCAACGGGCGATTGACCAGGCTGAATTGATGGCAGACTGCCAGATATCTTCAGTTTACCTGGCGCTGTCCGGCAAGCATATCAGCTGCCAAAACGAGATAGGCATGGTGCCGATTTCGGAAGAGGAAGTGACGCAAGAAGATGTTGAAAATGTGGTGCATACGGCAAAATCAGTGCGTGTTCGCGATGAACACCGCGTTCTGCATGTGATTCCGCAGGAATACGCTATTGATTACCAGGAAGGGATCAAAAATCCGGTAGGCCTGTCCGGCGTCCGTATGCAGGCGAAAGTGCATCTGATCACCTGCCATAACGATATGGCAAAAAACATCGTTAAAGCGGTTGAACGTTGTGGTTTGAAAGTTGACCAATTAATTTTCGCCGGTCTGGCCGCAAGCTACGCGGTACTGACCGAAGATGAACGCGAGCTGGGTGTCTGTGTTGTGGACATCGGCGGTGGTACCATGGATATGGCGGTGTATACCGGCGGTGCGCTGCGTCACACCAAAGTTATCCCTTATGCAGGGAACGTGGTTACCAGCGATATCGCCTATGCGTTCGGAACGCCACCGAGCGATGCTGAGGCGATTAAAGTTCGCCATGGTTGTGCCCTGGGATCTATCGTCGGCAAAGACGAGAATGTTGAGGTTCCGAGCGTGGGTGGACGCCCACCACGCAGTCTTCAGCGTCAGACGCTGGCTGAAGTGATTGAGCCTCGTTACACCGAGCTGCTCAACCTGGTCAATGAAGAGATTTTGCAGTTACAGGAACAGCTTCGCCAGCAGGGTGTGAAACATCATCTGGCGGCGGGGATTGTGTTAACCGGCGGCGCGGCACAAATTGAAGGCCTGGCAGCCTGTGCTCAGCGTGTGTTCCATACGCAGGTGCGTATCGGTCAGCCGTTGAATATTACTGGCCTTACTGATTATGCCCAGGAGTCGTATTACTCGACCGCAGTAGGGTTGCTGCACTACGGGAAAGAGTCACATCTCAGTGGTGAAGCAGAAGTGGAAAAAAGGACCTCTGTTGGCTCATGGTTTAAGCGACTGAACAGCTGGCTGAGAAAAGAATTTTAATTTTTATAAGAGACCGGAGACAATTAGCGGTCTCAGGCGACAGGCACAAAACGGAGAGAAACTATGTTTGAACCTATGGAACTGACCAACGACGCGGTGATTAAAGTCATCGGCGTCGGTGGCGGCGGCGGTAACGCCGTTGAACACATGGTGCGTGAACGCATCGAAGGCGTTGAATTCTTTGCGGTGAACACTGACGCTCAGGCACTGCGTAAAACCGCTGTCGGCCAGACGATCCAGATCGGTAATGGGATCACTAAAGGTCTGGGCGCAGGCGCAAATCCAGAAGTGGGTCGTAACGCTGCGGAAGAAGACCGCGAAGCTTTACGCGCTGCGCTGGACGGGGCAGACATGGTGTTCATCGCTGCTGGTATGGGCGGTGGTACCGGTACGGGTGCTGCTCCTGTTGTTGCCGAAGTAGCTAAAGATTTGGGTATCCTGACCGTTGCCGTCGTGACTAAGCCTTTCAACTTTGAAGGCAAGAAGCGTATGGCTTTCGCGGAGCAGGGTATCGCCGAGCTGTCTAAGCACGTTGACTCCTTGATCACCATCCCGAATGACAAGCTGCTGAAAGTGCTGGGACGCGGCATTTCTCTGCTTGACGCATTTGGTGCGGCAAACGACGTACTGAAAGGCGCCGTGCAGGGTATTGCCGAGCTGATTACTCGTCCGGGCCTGATGAACGTTGACTTCGCGGACGTGCGTACGGTTATGTCCGAAATGGGCTATGCCATGATGGGCTCTGGCGTTGCCAGCGGCGAAGACCGTGCTGAAGAAGCGGCAGAAATGGCTATCTCCAGCCCGCTGCTGGAAGATATCGACCTGTCTGGCGCTCGTGGCGTGTTGGTTAACATCACCGCTGGCTTCGACCTGCGTCTGGATGAGTTCGAAACCGTGGGTAACACCATTCGTGCGTTCGCATCTGACAACGCAACTGTGGTTATCGGTACTTCTCTGGATCCAGAGATGAACGACGAACTGCGCGTAACTGTTGTTGCTACTGGGATCGGCATGGACAAACGTCCTGAGATTACCCTGGTGACTAACAAGCAGGTACAGCAGCCAGTGATGGATCGCTACCAGCAGCACGGTATGGCTCCGCTGACGCAAGAGCAAAAGCCGGCCGCTAAAGTGGTGAACGACAACACACCGCAGACGGCGAAAGAGCCTGATTATCTGGATATTCCAGCGTTCCTGCGTAAGCAAGCTGATTAAGAATAAACCGGAAGTTGGGAATATTCGCTCTTTGTGCTAAACTGGCCTGCCGTTAGTGATATACACTCTCGGCTAGCTTAGTAATTTGGCGGGATTATACGATGATCAAACAAAGGACACTTAAACGTATCGTTCAGGCGACTGGCGTCGGTTTACATACCGGCAAGAAAGTCACACTGACGCTGCGCCCTGCGCCGGCAAATACCGGGGTCATCTATCGTCGCACCGACTTGAATCCTCCGGTAGATTTTCCGGCTGATGCCAAATCCGTGCGGGATACCATGCTCTGTACTTGTCTGGTCAATGAGCATGATGTACGGATTTCTACCGTAGAGCACCTCAACGCTGCCCTGGCAGGGCTGGGTATCGACAACATTATTGTTGAAGTCGATGCGCCAGAAATCCCTATTATGGACGGCAGTGCGGCGCCGTTTGTCTATCTGCTGCTTGATGCAGGGATTGACGAACTGAACTCGGCCAAGAAATTTATACGTCTGAAAGAGACGGTTCGCGTGAAAGATGGCGATAAATGGGCTGAAATGTCACCGTTTAATGGTTTCTCGTTGGACTTTACCATCGACTTCAACCATCCGGCGATTGATGCAAGCACCCAGCGCTACACCATGAACTTCTCTGCTGAAGCATTTATGCGTCAGATTAGCCGTGCGCGTACCTTCGGTTTTATGCGTGATATCGAATATCTGCAGTCCCGCGGCCTGTGCCTGGGCGGCAGCTTCGATTGTGCCATCGTTGTTGACGATTATCGCGTATTGAACGAAGACGGCCTGCGTTTTGAAGATGAATTCGTTCGTCACAAAATGCTGGATGCTATCGGCGATCTGTTCATGTGTGGCCACAACATTATCGGCGCGTTTACCGCCTATAAGTCTGGTCATGCCCTGAACAACAAACTGCTGCAGGCTGTTTTGGCTAAACAGGAAGCCTGGGAATGGGCGACCTTCGAAGACGAAGCCGAACTTCCGTTGGCGTTTAAAGCACCTAAACTGGTGCTGGCGTAACGCTTAAATTAGCGATTACGACTGGTTTTGCTGGTACCCTCTCCGGCCAGTGAAGCCAGTCGTTCTATTGTTGCTCTTAATTTCTCCGGGCTACGTTTAGCCACCTCTCTCAACGCTTCTGCACTCTGCTTACTCAGTTGACGATTCACTTCGTATTTCTCAGTCTCTGTCTGAGTGGTGTTTTCTTGAACAAATTCCTGCCCTTTTGCCGCCAGCGAAGGATTAATCCTGATGTCGATTGATGTCAATGATGGTAAGATTTGGGCGCGTAATGCACTCAGCAGCGTGGCTTGTTCATAGCGTAAGCGCATCAGCCAGCTGGCATTTGCGGTTTCAAGGACGAGAATGCCCTGACGGAAGTTGGCCACCCGGCACCAGGGATGCAGTGGAGCAGGCAAAATGCTTTTCACTGCCCGGTTAAGACGCAGCAGAGCGACGGCACGTTGCTGTACGTTCTGTAGCATGCTTTCCTGACCGGCTTCGTCAAACAGATTTTCTAAAGATTGCGGGCGACTGTCGCGCATACATTAAGCTCCGGCGGAAAAAGTGATTGGTATTCTAAATCGTTGGCGACAATTTGGCAGACGTTATTTCTGGCCGCATCTCCTGTTGGGGATGGTCGCGGCGAGTTTTGGCATGCCTGCGCTCAACGGTAACACAGAAACCGGTGTGCCCGCTGAAGCTTCCGCCAGCCGTCACGATTCGGCACGGCAGCTGCGTTTCGATAGCCTTGTTCAACTGCAAGAAAGCACTCGCCGTCCTTCCTTCAGTGTGGACTACTGGCACCAGCATGCAATCCGCACCGTTATCCGTCATCTTTCCTTTGCTATGGCACCTCAGGCTTTGCCTGTGGCACAGGAAAGCGTGCCGCTTCAGGCACAGCACCTTGCCCTGCTGGACACGCTTAGCGCGCTGTTAACGCAGGAAAGTAAACCTCCCGTTATTGTTCGCCAGACTGCGTTTAGGTCATCTCCTGTAGGAGACGTTTTCAGTACCGTGGCGTGGATCCGTCAGGTGCAGGGCATCCGCGCAGGCCCGCTTTGCCTCAGCTAATTCATCTTCCAAACTAACAACAATTTATTGACCGTACTGACGGCAGGCGTTTGAGAATTTATTATGCTAATCAAATTATTAACTAAAGTTTTCGGTAGTCGTAACGATCGTACACTGCGCCGTATGCGCAAAGTGGTTTCCGTGATCAACAGCATGGAACCGCAGATGGAAAAGCTCACGGATGATGAGCTGAAGGCTAAAACCGGTGAGTTCCGCGCGCGTCTGGAAAAAGGTGAAGTGCTGGAAACGCTAATCCCGGAAGCTTTCGCCGTTGTTCGTGAAGCAAGTAAACGCGTCTTCGGTATGCGTCACTTCGACGTACAGCTGTTGGGCGGCATGGTCCTGAACGATCGCTGCATCGCGGAAATGCGTACCGGTGAAGGTAAAACCCTGACGGCAACGCTGCCAGCTTATCTAAACGCACTGAGTGGCAAAGGTGTACACGTTGTTACCGTGAACGACTACCTGGCCCAGCGTGACGCCGAAAACAACCGTCCTCTGTTTGAATATCTGGGGCTGAGCGTAGGTATCAACCTGCCAGGCATGCCAGCGCCGGCTAAGCGTGAAGCTTACGCAGCAGACATCACCTACGGTACCAACAACGAATACGGTTTCGACTACCTCCGCGACAATATGGCTTTCAGCCCTGAAGAGCGCGTGCAGCGCAAGCTTCACTATGCGCTGGTGGATGAAGTTGACTCCATCCTGATCGACGAAGCGCGTACGCCGCTGATCATCTCCGGCCCTGCGGAAGACAGCTCTGAGCTGTACAAACGCGTGAACAAAATCATTCCGCACCTGATGCGTCAGGAAAAAGAAGACTCTGACACCTTCCAGGGTGAAGGCCACTTCTCCGTGGATGAAAAATCTCGCCAGGTTAACCTGACCGAACGTGGTCTGGTGCTGATTGAAGAGCTGCTTGTGCAAGAAGGCATGATGGAAGAGGGCGAGTCGCTGTACTCACCAGCCAACATCATGCTGATGCATCATGTGACCGCGGCACTTCGCGCCCATGCGCTGTTCACCCGCGACGTTGACTACATCGTTAAAGATGGCGAAGTCATCATCGTTGATGAACACACGGGCCGTACTATGCAGGGGCGCCGTTGGTCAGATGGTCTTCACCAGGCCGTTGAAGCAAAAGAAGGCGTCGAAATTCAGAATGAAAACCAGACGCTGGCGTCCATCACCTTCCAGAACTACTTCCGTCTTTACGAGAAGCTGGCAGGGATGACCGGTACTGCAGACACCGAAGCGTTTGAATTTAGCTCTATTTATAAGCTCGACACCATCGTTGTGCCGACCAACCGCCCAATGATCCGTAAAGATATGCCGGATCTGGTCTACATGACCGAACTGGATAAAATTGGCGCGATTATCGAAGACATTAAAGAGCGTACCGCGAACGGCCAGCCTGTGCTGGTGGGGACCATCTCCATTGAGAAATCTGAAGTGGTTTCCAATGAGTTGACCAAGGCCGGTATCAAACACAATGTTCTGAACGCCAAGTTCCACGCCAACGAAGCGGCTATCGTTGCTCAGGCGGGTTACCCAGCCGCGGTAACCATCGCGACTAACATGGCGGGTCGTGGTACGGATATCGTGTTGGGCGGGAGCTGGCAGGAAGAGATTGCTGAGCTGGATGAGCCAACGCCAGAGCAAATTGCTCAGATCAAAGCGGACTGGAAAGTTCGCCACGATGCGGTACTGGCTTCAGGTGGTCTGCATATCATCGGCACCGAGCGTCATGAATCCCGCCGTATCGATAACCAGCTGCGTGGCCGTTCTGGTCGTCAGGGTGATGCCGGTTCTTCCCGCTTCTACCTGTCGATGGAAGATGCCCTGATGCGTATCTTCGCCTCGGATCGCGTATCCAATATGATGCGTAAACTGGGTATGAAGCCGGGCGAAGCCATTGAACACCCTTGGGTAACCAAGGCGATTGCCAACGCACAGCGTAAAGTCGAAAGCCGTAACTTTGATATTCGTAAGCAGCTGCTGGAATACGATGACGTCGCAAACGATCAGCGCCGCGCTATTTATACCCAGCGTAATGAGCTGCTCGACGTTACCGACGTGAGCGAAACCATCGCCAGCATTCGTGAAGACGTCTTCAAAGTCACCATCGATGCGCATATTCCGCCTCAGTCTCTGGAAGAAATGTGGGATGTAGAAGGTCTGGAAGAGCGTCTGAAAAACGACTTTGATCTCGAGATGCCAATCAAAGAGTGGCTGGATAAAGAACCTGAGCTGCACGAAGAAACGCTGCGTGAGCGTATTCTGCAGACGGCGATTGAGCTTTATCAACGTAAAGAAGAAGTCGTCGGTGCAGAAATGATGCGCCACTTCGAAAAAGGCGTGATGCTGCAAACGCTGGATTCCCTGTGGAAAGAGCATCTGGCCGCAATGGATTACCTGCGTCAGGGGATCCACCTGCGCGGTTATGCGCAGAAAGATCCGAAGCAGGAATACAAGCGTGAATCCTTCTCTATGTTTGCCGCGATGCTGGAGTCACTGAAATATGAAGTGATCAGCACCCTGAGCAAAGTCCAGGTCCGCCTGCCGGAAGAAGTTGAAGCGATGGAACAACAGCGTCGTGAAGAAGCCGAGCGTCTGGCACGTATGCAGCAGCTTAGTCATGTGGATGATGAAACTCAGGCCGCACAGGCGCTGGCAGCAGAAACTGGCGATCGTAAAGTGGGTCGGAACGATCCTTGCCCTTGCGGTTCCGGTAAGAAATACAAACAGTGCCATGGCCGTCTGAGCTAAGGTCTGACAAAATCGAAAAGGCGCAGCTTGCTGCGCCTTTTTTACGCACGGAGTTTGAGAGTATGAAGCAACTGCAAATCGCTGTCGGCATTATCCGTAATCAACAGGGTGAAATTTTTATCACGCAGCGCGCAGCCGATGCGCACATGGCGAATAAATGGGAATTTCCCGGCGGGAAGATTGAGGCAGGTGAATCTCCGGAACAGGCCGTTATCCGGGAATTACAGGAAGAAACCGGTATTGTGGTGCAAAGTGCCAGCCTGTTTGAAACCCTGGAGTACCAGTTCCCGGATCGTCATATTTCCCTGTGGTTCTATCTGATAGAAAGTTGGGAAGGTGAACCCTGGGGCAAAGAAGGGCAACCCGGGCGTTGGGTTGCTCAAGGGGAACTCATCGCCGACGAGTTTCCGCCAGCCAATGAGCCCGTCATTTTAAAGCTGCTAAACGATTAGCGTTCCTGTTCTTCGCTCCAGCCTTCGCTTTCAGAGAGGTCGCCGCTGCTGGGAATACGTTTTTCCTCAGCGGCCCACTCGCCCAGGTCGATAAGCTGGCAGCGCTTACTGCAAAATGGTCGGTATGGGCTGCTTTCGTTCCAGATAACCGCTTTGCCGCAGCCAGGACAATTAACGATGGTTTCTTCGTTCATGTTGTTTCCTTAGCAGCAGGCCAGCTCAAAGTCGAGGCGTTCAGGCACCAGGCCATTCTCTGAATCCAGCGGCATAAAACGAATCGCAAAGCGGCTTTTGTGGCCGGAAATCTGTGGATAAAGCTGATCGCCGAGAGTGAGATGAAGACGAAGCAGGTCGGCATCGTCGCCATTGTCCTGGTAGAATCCATTGAGGCTGGTTTGTTTCCGGAATGGCGCAGAATTGCGGATGATGTCCAGCAGAAGATCGAGCGACTGTTTCACTGGTTCGAGACTGTTTAGCCAAAAATGAACCTGAGCATCGCGTTGTTCCTGCGGCAGATAAAGCCAAATGTGCAGGGTAGGCAGGTCGAAGCTACAGCAGCCGCCTGGGATGCTAAGCCGCTGGCGTACCAGCGCAATAAGGCGATCTTCTCGCAGAATTTGCCCGATGCGCGGCGCGGCCATCAACACGCTGCCGCAGCTCTCCAACTGGCTTCGCAGCGAGTCGATGCGCTGCATATCAACCCCCGGGACTTCTGACCAGCTCAGCAGTTTACGCTGCTGACGGCTTATCTCTTTGAGAATATCGGTGCGAATTTCGCCCCTTTCAAACACATCCAGTAAGTCACCGACGTTACGAAAAAAATGCAGCGCCTTTGCGCTGTCATTGATAGGAAGTGCTGACTGCATCTGTTGGATCAAAAACTCAATACGCAGCCATGTGCGCATTTTCTCATTCAATGGGTGTTCGAAAAGAACCTGAGTGTTCATCATTCTGCTTCCTGTTGTGCGGCCAGACCAGCCAGTTTCAGGTACTGGCGATGCAGGCGGTCAACATGCACGACAACGTCCTGGGGACTGCCGTCATTATTAATTACATCATCTGCCACGGCGAGGCGAGCTTCCCGGGACGCCTGAGCGTCCAGAATCTGCTGGGCGTGTTCGCGGGAAACATTGTCCCGCAGCATAGTACGCGCAATCTGGGTCTCGGGGGAAACATCCACCACTAAAATCCGGTCCGCCTTTTGTTGCAGATTGTTTTCTACCAGCAGAGGGACTACCCACAACACGTAAGGTGAGGTAGCACGAGCAATCTCATCACGAGTTTGCTGCTGGATAATAGGATGTAGCAGGTTATTAACCCATTGCTTTTGCTGCGGGGAGCTGAAGATCGTTTCTCTCAACGCTCGACGGTTTAAAGAACCATCTTCCAGAAGGATCTTTGGGCCAAAATGTTGAGAAATGAGAGCTAACGCACGTTGGCCTGGCTCAACAACCTGACGGGCAATTACATCTGCATCTATGACGGTGACTCCAGCGCGGGAAAAGGCTTCGGCGATGGTACTTTTACCACTGCCAATGCCGCCCGTAAGTGCAACCGTGTAAACCATAAATAACCGATCCTGATGCTATATTTATCAATAAGATAAAAAGTCTTTGGTGGCGTGATTTTAGGTGATTTTGTATCACGTAAAAATCGGGTATTCGCCGTCTGCGGGCTTTTTACCGTTTACCAGGTAAATTTAAACGATTGTAGCGTAAAAAAGTCGGTTTTCGCAGTCTTGCGGAGTCATTATTACTGCGTATGATAGCGTCACTGGAGTTGGCAGTTGTTTGCTCGTTTTACTTTAAGCCACAGGTACGTTTTCCGTGCTTGCTCACCCCAGTGTCTGATTTCTGTATATCTGGGTTCCGGGCTTGCCGTTGTTCTCTGTCTTGAGTAATGAAGAGCCTGCCGCCGATCGCGTTCATCGCCATTCGACCCAGGGATCTGCATCATGCGTATTGAAGAAGATTTGAAGTTAGGTTTTAAAGACGTTTTAATTCGCCCAAAACGCTCCACCCTCAAAAGCCGTTCAGACGTTGAGCTGGAACGTCAATTCACATTCAAGCATTCCGGTATCACCTGGTCTGGCGTCCCTATTATTGCTGCGAATATGGACACCGTAGGCACTTTCGCGATGGCGCAGGCGCTGGCCTCATTCGATATTCTTACCGCCGTGCACAAACACTACTCTGTAGAAGAGTGGAGCAACTTTATTCGTTCCGTGCCTGAAAACCTGTTGCGCCATATCATGGTCTCAACCGGCACTTCTGATGCAGATTTTGCCAAAACTAAGCAGATTCTGGCTCTGACTCCTGCACTGAAATTTATCTGCATCGACGTGGCGAACGGCTACTCTGAGCACTTCACCCAGTTCGTCAGCAAAGCCCGCGAAGCATGGCCTGATAAAGTTATCTGTGCGGGTAATGTGGTTACCGGTGAAATGTGTGAAGAGCTGATCCTGTCAGGGGCCGATATCGTGAAAGTTGGCATTGGCCCAGGCTCTGTATGCACCACGCGCGTTAAAACCGGCGTGGGCTACCCTCAGCTTTCCGCCGTCATTGAATGTGCTGATGCAGCTCACGGCTTAGGCGGCCAGATCGTCAGCGACGGTGGCTGTACTGTGCCGGGCGATGTAGCTAAAGCCTTTGGTGGTGGAGCTGACTTCGTTATGCTGGGCGGTATGCTGGCAGGGCATGAAGAAAGCGGTGGTACCGTTGTTGAGCAGGATGGCGAGAAGTTTATGTTGTTCTACGGCATGAGCTCCGAGTCTGCCATGACCCGCCACGTAGGCGGTGTTGCGCAGTACCGCGCTGCAGAAGGCAAAACCGTTAAGCTGCCTCTGCGCGGGCCGGTGGAAAATACCGCTCGCGATATCCTTGGCGGCCTGCGTTCTGCCTGTACCTATGTAGGTGCCTCTCGCCTTAAAGAGCTGACTAAACGCACAACTTTCATCCGCGTAGCGGAACAGGAAAACCGCGTTTTCAATAGCCTCTGATGAGCATCGATGACGCAGCTCAGGCTGCGTCATCCTCCTCCCATGGCATCCCCCATCTGGAAAATAGGTAGATACATGGCTATCACCAGCGTGCCAATGATCAAGCCAATGACCAGCATCATGACTGGCTCCAGCGTGGCGGCAAGATTTTCAGCCAGCTCCTGCGTTTTCTCATAATGCCAGCGCGCCAGGCGCTAAAGCATCAGATCCAGAGAACCGGATTCTTCACCAATTCGAACCAACTGTTGGCAAAGTGGTGTGAAATACCCCGACTGCTCCAACGCCTGCCAGAGGGGCTTTCCCTCGGAAACCCGATCGCGTACTTCAATAATTTGCCGTTGCCAGAACGTTTGGGCCAGCGTTTTTTCAACCGCTTCAAGACCCTGTAACAAGGGGACGCCAGAGTGCTGAGACAGCGTTAGTACGGTAAATATCTGGCTGAGTAGCTGGCCTCGCCTCAAGGGAGCAATGACAGGTACTTTTAACAGCAGTAATTGTTCTTTTTCTCGAATGACGGGTTGGGTGCGGCGAAGCCACCAACCTATAACGGCTAAGAGCATAGCGGTTAAAATCCACCATCCTCCTTGAGACGTTGCCCACTCTGAAAGACTCATAACGGCCTGGGTGATCGCGGGCAGAGGCGCGTTAAAAGAACGATAGATATTGGCAAACTCAGGCAGAACAAACCCAACCATGCCTGCGGTTACCAGCAGTGCAACAATCAAAATAAAGAGCGGATAACGCAGGGCTTTCACGACCTTTTTGCTGAGTTGGTAGTGTTGTTCTTGTTGTTCTGCCAGCCGCTGGCAGCACTCTGCAAGCCTTCCCGTCAGCTCTCCGGTATGCAGTAATGCAATAAACAGGGGCGGGAAGATATGGGGCCATTGCTTAAGCGCTTCGGAAAACGGTATGCCCTGCGCTACCTGTCGTTCTATGTGCTGTAATAATGCCGACCATGCAGGTTTGGGATGCTGTCGGGCTATGAGCAACAGCGCGTCAGTTAAGGCGATACCGGCATGGATCAGCGCTGCAAGTTGCCGGACAAAGTCAATTTTGTGCTGAATATGCCAACAGGATCTCCCTGACAGCGATGATTTTTTAACGGACAGGAGCTGAAGCTGCTGCTGAGCAAGCTCCTCCTCAAGAGAAGCGCGCTTGCCGGCAAGCGATTCACCATTTTTTAATTGGCCTTCGTGGTCTATGGCTTCCCATCGCCAAAGCAGAGGTTTAGGCATGTGGCACACCTAGCACGCGGTAAACCTCTTCCAGCGTCGTATAGCCTTGTGCTACGGCAACGCAGCCATTTTCGAAAAGCGTACTCATCCCTTGCTCTCTGGCGAGACTTTCAATGTTACTTGCGGATTCGCCTTGCGTGATGGCTTGTCTTAGAGCGGCGGATAGCGGCAGGATTTCAAATAACGCTGTTCGCCCATAATATCCTCCGTAGCAACGTTCACATCCTGTCGGATGCCAATTGGGCAGCGCGGAAGGCCAAATGTGTCCAGGTAATGTTATGGCTGGTTCGTGGTGTGTTTTGCAGTGAGGGCAAAGCTTTCTCACCAGCCTTTGAGCCACGATGATATTCAAGGCAGATGCGATCATCCAGCGAGGAATGGCCATTTGCTCCAGGCGGACAAGCGTTTCAACGGTGGAGTTGGTGTGCAATGTCGATAAAACCAGGTGCCCGGTCTGGGCAGCTTTGATGGCAATTTCTGCTGTTTCACCATCCCTGATTTCACCGACCATAATGACGTCTGGATCCTGCCTCAGTAATGCGCGTAGGACGTGCTGAAAGGTGAGACCAGCCTTAGGGTTTATCTGCGTCTGGTTCAGCCCTTCCTGAGGAATTTCTATGGGATCTTCTACGCTGCAGACGTTGATACCCGGTTGGTTAAGCGCCGCCAGGGCGCTATACAGCGTAATGGTTTTTCCGCTCCCTGTAGGACCGGTTACCAGAATCATCCCCTGCGGGGCCTGGAGTGATTGCTGAAGTTGTTTTTTTTCATCCTCTGACATCCCCAGAGAATGAATGTCCATATGCTGTTTGCCCTGCTGAAGAAGCCGTAAAACGACCTTCTCGCCGTATCGACAAGGCAGCGTCGAGACGCGAAATGACGCTTTCACCTCCTCGGCGAGGTAGTCCATTTGTCCGTCCTGAGGCAGCCGCTTTTCCGCGATATCCAGGTTAGCCAGAATTTTGAGCCTTGCAGTGACGGACGCTGCCATTGCCTGAGGCAGTAGGGGTTGACATTGCAGCACGCCATCAATGCGAAGCCGAATTCGATAGGCATTTTCGAAGGGCTCAAAATGGATATCGGATGCACGCTGCTGTACGGCGGCAGCAAGTGTTGTATTCAAAAGTGCGACCGCTGAACTGCTTCGGTCGTGCTCCGAAGGCTGAGAAGGCTCCAGCGTTTGCCATTTCTCGAGCCGTTCAATGGGCCAGATCTCTACATCAATGTGTTTATCACAAAGAAAGCGGAGCGCCTCGTACATTTGCTCGTTTGGGGCTTCAACCGCAGCAATTCGTACCGCGCCAGGCGTTTCCTCTATCAGTATGGCGTTGTAGTGCTGGCATAGGGCGTTAAGCTGTTCTTTTGTGCTCATTTGCCAGCCCCCGCTTGCGCTTCGTTAAAACGGAATACGTCTTCACAGGCTTGTTTCAGCGGCGAGCCGTTTTCCGCAGTGCAGACCCTTGTCCAGCCGGTTACCCCGTTAGCATCGTTCCACTGAGGGGTGAACGCAACCGCCAGCCCGTTCAAGGACTCCTGGCCGTTGAGCGTCACAATCCCGCTGGTAACGCTCATTGAATTGATGTAGCGCGTTGTTTTGGTTTCAGCGATGCCGTTACTGCCGGCATTGCAATCGGAGATCCCTCCACGCTCGATGGCACAAAGTTCGACGGCGGTACGATAGGGCAGGAAGGTTTGCAGCATATCGGTCAAGGCTGCTTTACGAAGGTAGTTTTGATATCCAGGAATGCCGATGGCGCTCAGAATGGCGATGATGCCTATCACCACCATAAGCTCAATTAGCGTAAATCCTTTTTGCTTGTTCATCTGTCGCTCCTTTTGGTTAGAGAGCAACACTGTGCTGAAAAGGCTAAGCAATGGCGAACAGGGAAACGGACATTCGGGAAATGCTTTCCGTGTTAGTTAACGCAGTTGTATGTATCGACAATAAAAATGGAAGTCAGTACGCAAAAAAGCGGGCGCAGTAATGGCTGGCCCGCCGTGGTGTTGCATTAGCGGAAGCGCATAGACAAGTCGAGGGCGCGTATGTGCTTAGTCAGAGCACCTACGGAGATGTAGTCCACGCCGGTATCAGCGAATGTTCTCAGCGTCTCTTTGGTCACGTTGCCAGAGACCTCCAGGCGCGCTTTCCCTTGGGTGAGTGCCACGGCTTCACGCATTTGCTCAACGGTAAAGTTGTCCAGCATGATGATGTCAGCCCCAGCTTTGAGCGCTTGTTCCAATTCATCCAGTGACTCAACTTCCACTTCTACCGGCACGTCAGGGTGCATCCAGAATGCTTTCTCCACTGCCTGACGAATAGAGCCGGAAGCAATAATGTGATTTTCTTTGATCAGGAAAGCATCGGAAAGGCCGAGGCGATGGTTGCTGCCCCCGCCGCACAGCACGGCATATTTCAGCGCGGTGCGCAGGCCCGGAAGTGTTTTACGGGTATCCAGCAACTGCGTTTTAGTGCCCTCAAGCAGCGCCACGTAACTGTGAACTTCGCTGGCTACGCCTGAGAGCGTTTGCACGAAGTTCAGCGCCGTTCTTTCTCCGGTCAAGAGAATACGGGCCGGGCCATTAAGCTCAAAAAGTGGCTGATTGATGGTGACTTCAGCGCCATCTTCGACATGCCAGGTCACCGTCACGTCGCCGCCAAGCTGAATAAAGACTTCTTCTACCCAGCGTTTACCGCAAAAAATGCCCTTTTCGCGGGTGATAACAACCGCATGCGACGTGTTTTCTGGGGGTAATAATTGTGCCGTGATGTCGTTGTTTGGGTCGACTTCGCCGCCCAGATCTTCTCGCAGCGCCTGGGCTACGGCGAGAGGGATATCGAGGGTAATTCGTTCGAGCAGCTCGTCACGTCGGCGGTCAGGATTATAACGGCGGGGCGGCATGATTAAACTCCAGAATGAATAAGTTAATATTGTTTCATGCTACTCTGAAGCGACTTCAAGTACCACTCTAAGGAGAACCTCTCATGCAGCTTAAAGACGGCTGGCTGGTGGGGGTAAAACATCTGCCATCCCCGCATTGTGACGGCCGACCGGAAGAGGAAAACCCCTCATTGCTGGTGGTGCACAATATTAGTTTGCCGCCGGGGGAGTTCGGTGGCCCCTGGATTGATGCGTTATTTGCCGGAACGCTCGATCCTGCAGCGCACCCTTACTTTGCCGGTATTTCGCATTTGCGCGTGTCAGCCCATTGTCTGATTCGCCGGGACGGCGAAATTGTTCAGTACGTCCCTTTCGATAAACGAGCCTGGCATGCGGGCGTCTCGAGCTATCAGGGAAGAGAAAAGTGCAACGACTTTTCTATCGGTATTGAGCTGGAAGGTACCGATACGCTGGCCTATACCGACGCTCAATATGAACAGCTCAGCGTTTTAGCTAACTTACTGATTCAACACTATCCTGATATGGCGAAAAACATCACGGGCCACAGCGATATAGCACCTGGTCGGAAGACCGATCCAGGCCCTTCGTTTGACTGGCCGCGCTTTTGGGGTGCGGTTGAAGAGGCAACTGACAAGGAGAGCACATGACCCTGTTTACCCTGCTGTTAGTCCTGATGGGCGAGCGATTGTTCAAAATGGGCGAACACTGGCAGTTAGATCATCGTCTTGAAGTCCTGTTTGGACGGGTTAAGCATTTTTCTCTGTTAAGAACGCTGTTAATGACCGCTGCATTTATGGCCGTGGTTTTCCTGATTCTCCGTGCTTTGCATGGGTTACTATTCAACGTCCCACTGCTGGTGTTCTGGATTGCGCTGGGTGTGCTTTGCATCGGGGCCGGGCAGGTCAGGCTGCATTATCATTCGTATCTTAAAGCCGCCAGCCATGATGATGAACATGCCCGTGATGCAATGGCTGCAGAGCTTACATTGATTCATGGTGTTCCGCCTGAGTGCAGCGAGCGTGAATACCTGCGCGAGCTACAAAACGCGCTGCTGTGGATTAACTTCCGTTTCTATCTCGCGCCGCTGTTTTGGTTTGTGGTGGGCGGAACATGGGGGCCGGTTACGCTCGCAGGGTATGCTTTCCTGCGCGCATGGCAGACATGGCTTGCCCGGCATCATACGGCACACGAGCGCTTGCTCGCGGGAATTGACGGCATTCTTCATATTCTTGACTGGGTGCCCGTGCGTTTGGTGGGTGTCGCTTATGCCCTGTTGGGCCACGGTGAGCGAGCGCTTCCGGCCTGGTTTGCATCCCTTGCCGACAGGCATACCTCTCAATACCAAGTTCTCACACAACTGGCACAGTACTCGCTGGCGAGAGAACCCCATCAGGATAAGATGAAAACGCCTAAAGCTGCGGTATCACTGGCGAAGAAGATTTCATTGGTGATTGTGGCGGTTGTGGCGTTACTGACGATTTACGGCACTTTGGTTTAGGGCCGGAAGGCTGTAATAAAACGCCCCGCATTGCGGGGCGTTTTCTTTATCAGGCTTTCACTGCCTTCAGGTTCTTCTGCTTCAGGAAATAACCGACGCCCAGAATCGCAATCCACACTGGGATCAGGTAAACCGAGATGGCCATACCCGGGGTTATCAGCATGATGACCAGTACGCCAACCATAAACAGCAGGCAGACCCAGTTTCCTAACGGATAGAACAGGGCAGGGAAGCGGGTTTTCACCCCTTGTTGCTGCTTAGCACGGCGGAACTTCATGTGAGCCAGGCTGATCATCGCCCAGTTGATCACCAGAGCTGAGACAACCAGCGCCATCAGCAGGCCGAAAGCGGATTCCGGTGCCAGATAGTTAATCAGCACGCAAAGGGCGGTAAAGCCTGCGGAAACCAGAATCGTGTTCACCGGTACACCGCGCTTATCGACGCTTTTCAGCATCTTCGGCGCGTTGCCCTGCTGCGCCAGGCCGAACAGCATACGGCTGTTGCAGTAAACGCAGCTGTTGTAAACCGACAGGGCGGCGGTGAGCACCACGATATTCAGAGCGTTAGCCACGAAAGTGTCGCCCAGCTCGTGGAAGATCAGCACGAACGGGCTGGTGTCTGCGGTCACGCGTGTCCACGGCAGCAGGGACAGCAGAATTGCCAGCGAACCCACATAGAAAATCAGAATACGGTAGATAACCTGGTTGGTCGCTTTTGGAATGCTCACTTCCGGGTTGTCTGCTTCAGCGGCGGTAATACCGACCAGCTCAAGCCCGCCGAAGGAGAACATAATGATAGCCATCATCATGACCAGCCCGGTGATGCCGTGCGGCAGGAAGCCACCCTGATCCCAGAGGTTGCTGACGGACGCCTGTGGACCACCGTTGCCGCTAAAGAGTAACCAGCCGCCGAACAGAATCATGGCGATAACCGCCACCACTTTAATAATGGCGAACCAGAACTCCATTTCGCCAAAGACTTTAACGTTAGTTAAGTTGATGGCGTTGATAGCAACGAAGAATACCGCCGCCGTAGCCCAGGTTGGGATCTCCGGCCACCAGAACTGGATGTATTTGCCGACGGCCGTCAGTTCAGCCATGGCGACCAGAACGTAGAGTACCCAGTAGTTCCAGCCTGAAGCGAAGCCCGCGAAACCACCCCAGTATTTGTAAGCAAAATGGCTGAAGGACCCGGCTACCGGCTCCTCAACGACCATTTCACCCAGCTGGCGCATAATTAAAAATGCGATAAACCCGGCGATAGCATAGCCGAGAATAATTGCCGGACCTGCGGACTGGATGACGGATGCGCTGCCCAGAAACAGGCCCGTCCCGATAGCTCCACCCAGCGCGATAAGCTGAATGTGGCGGTTTTTAAGACCGCGCTTCAGCGTGTCGCCGTGCTGTTGACCTTCCATCATGTAACCTCGTAGTGGTTAATGTCTGCGCTACATTGACGCGGATGTAATTGTTGTATTCCGTAATGTGTAGTCTTTTTTTTACGGTTATCAATTATGAATTTTGCGGATAGGGCTACCGCATCGCAAAGAATAATGTTAAGCGCAGGCCTTTGCACCTGCTTTCTGCCACTGCTCTGACGAGTTGGGCAAAAAGAAACCATTTGTAAAAAAGAGGGAAGGACAAGGTGAGTCGGGAATACTTCTTGAGCGGCCGTTTTGCGTCACAAAAATGACATACATTCACCGCGTCTTTCGGTTGTTTTTGAAAAATATATCGTTTCATAAACGTTAACTTACCGCTTTGTGGGTAAACGCGAGTTAGTGCCCAAGTTATGGTTTTGAAAATCCCTTCTTTTGTTATTGTTAAAATGTGCCTGCTTTCATGATTTCAATCAAAACCAATATGGACAGAAGGTGAATACTTTGTTACTTTTAGCCTCACGAACGTGAAATTGGTCTTACCAATTGACTCCGGGCTAATGGCAGAGATAGGGAACGATGGCCTACAGCAAAATCCGCCAACCAAAATTATCCGATGTGATAGAGCAGCAGCTGGAGTTTCTCATCCTTGAGGGCACTCTACGCCCGGGCGAAAAACTTCCACCTGAACGCGAACTGGCGAAACAATTTGATGTTTCCCGTCCTTCGCTGCGCGAGGCCATCCAGCGTCTCGAAGCCAAGGGTTTGCTGCTTCGTCGCCAGGGCGGCGGTACTTTTGTCCAGAACAGCCTTTGGCAGAGCCTGAGCGACCCGCTGGTCGAACTGCTCTCAGACCATCCCGAATCCCAGTTTGATCTGCTTGAAACCCGCCATGCGCTTGAAGGTATTGCTGCTTATTACGCGGCGCTGCGCGGAACCGAAGAAGATCTCTCGCGCATTGGTGATTGCCATATTGCCATCCAGCAGGCTCAGGAGTCCGGTGATTTAGACGCCGAAGCCGATGCCGTCATGCAGTATCAAATTGCCGTAACCGAAGCCGCGCATAATGTTGTGCTTCTTCATTTATTGCGCTGCATGGAGCCTATGCTCGAACAGAACGTTCGCCAGAATTTTGAATTGCTCTACGCGCGCCGCGAGATGTTGGCGCAAGTGAGCAGCCATCGCGCCAGCATTTTTGCGGCGATTATGGCTCGCCAGCCGGAGCAGGCGCGAGAAGCGTCGCACCGTCACCTGGCGTTTATTGAGGAAATATTGCTGGATCGCAGCCGTGAGCAGAGCCGTCGTGAGCGCTCTCTCCGTCTCCTTCAGCAACGTAGGGATTAAGCGCCAAACTTTTAGCGCGCGGCAACTAAACACAGAACCTGTCTTATTGCGTTCTTTTCTTCAGTTACCCGAATTCATTCGGGCAAGAGCGCAATGGGACAGGTTCCAGATAAATCAACGTATTAGACAGATAAGGAATACCCCCATGTCAGAACGTTTCCCAAATGACGTGGATCCGATTGAAACTCGCGACTGGCTACAGGCGATCGAATCGGTTATCCGTGAAGAAGGTGTTGAGCGTGCACAGTATCTGATCGATCAGCTGCTGTCCGAAGCCAGCAAAGGCGGTGTGAAAGTCGCTGCTTCTGCAGGTGCTCGCAACTATGTGAACACCATTGCCGTTGAAGACGAACCGGAATACCCGGGCAATCTGGATCTGGAACGCCGTATCCGTTCTGCTATCCGCTGGAACGCCATCATGACCGTTCTGCGCGCATCCAAGAAAGATCTGGAACTGGGTGGCCACATGGCATCCTTCCAGTCTTCTGCGACCGTTTACGAAGTGTGCTTCAACCACTTCTTCCGTGCAGCCAACGAGAAAGACGGCGGCGATCTGGTGTACTTCCAGGGCCACATCTCTCCGGGCATCTATGCACGTGCTTTCCTTGAAGGCCGCCTGACCGAAGAGCAGATGAACAATTTCCGTCAGGAAGTTCACGGTAAAGGTCTGTCTTCTTATCCGCACCCTAAACTGATGCCAGAATTCTGGCAGTTCCCGACCGTTTCCATGGGGCTGGGCCCAATCGGTGCGATCTACCAGGCTAAATTCCTGAAATATCTGGAACACCGTGGCCTGAAAGACACCTCTGAGCAAACCGTTTACGCCTTCCTGGGCGACGGTGAAATGGATGAGCCAGAATCTAAAGGCGCGATCACCATCGCGACCCGTGAGAAGCTGGACAACCTGTGCTTCATCATCAACTGTAACCTGCAGCGTCTGGATGGTCCGGTCACCGGTAACGGCAAGATCATCAACGAACTGGAAGGCATCTTCAGCGGTGCTGGCTGGAACGTTATCAAAGTGATGTGGGGCGGTCGTTGGGATGAGCTGCTGCGTAAAGATACCAGCGGTAAACTGATCCAACTGATGAACGAAACCGTTGACGGTGACTACCAGACCTTCAAATCCAAAGACGGTGCCTACGTTCGTGAGCACTTCTTCGGCAAATACCCTGAAACCGCAGCGCTGGTTGCAGACTGGACTGATGAGCAGATCTGGGCCCTGAACCGCGGTGGTCACGATCCGAAGAAAGTCTACGCTGCACTGAAAAAAGCGCAGGAAACCAAAGGTAAAGCGACCGTTATCCTGGCCCACACCATCAAAGGTTACGGCATGGGCGATACCGCAGAAGGTAAAAACATCGCTCACCAGGTGAAGAAAATGAACATGGACGGCGTGCGTTACATCCGCGACCGTTTCAACGTGCCAGTGACCGATGAGCAGGTAGAAAACCTGTCTTACATCACCTTCCCAGAAGGCACTGAAGAGCACAAGTACCTGCACGAACGTCGTCAGGCGCTGAAAGGCTACCTGCCTGCTCGTCAGCCTAACTTCTCCGAAAAACTGGAACTGCCTGCGCTGGAAGACTTCTCTCAGCTGCTGGAAGAGCAGAACAAAGAGATCTCCACCACCATCGCCTTCGTTCGTGCCCTGAACGTGATGCTGAAGAACCCGTCTATCAAAGACCGTCTGGTTCCAATCATCGCCGATGAAGCGCGTACCTTTGGTATGGAAGGTCTGTTCCGTCAGATCGGTATCTACAGCCCGAACGGCCAGCAGTACACCCCGCAGGACCGCGAGCAGGTTGCATACTACAAAGAAGACGAGAAAGGCCAGATTCTGCAGGAAGGGATCAACGAACTGGGTGCTGGCGCATCCTGGCTGGCGGCTGCGACGTCTTACAGCACCAACAACCTGCCGATGATTCCGTTCTACATCTACTACTCGATGTTCGGTTTCCAGCGTATCGGTGACCTGTGCTGGCAGGCTGGCGACCAACAGGCTCGCGGCTTCCTGGTCGGCGGGACTTCCGGTCGTACTACGCTGAACGGTGAAGGTCTGCAGCACGAAGATGGCCACAGCCACATTCAGTCTCTGACTATTCCTAACTGTATCTCTTACGATCCGTCTTACGCGTACGAAGTGGCTGTCATCATGCACGACGGTCTGACCCGTATGTACGGTGAAGCACAAGAGAACATTTATTACTACATCACCACCCTGAACGAAAACTACCACATGCCGGCTATGCCAGCAGGCGCCGAGGAAGGTATCCGTAAAGGTATCTACAAACTCGAAACCGTTGCAGGTAGCAAAGGTAAAGTTCAGCTGCTGGGCTCCGGTTCTATCCTGCGTCACGTGCGTGAAGCAGCACAGATCCTGGCGAACGACTACGGCGTGGGCTCTGACGTGTACAGCGTAACCTCCTTCACCGAACTGGCTCGTGATGGCCAGGATTGTGAGCGCTGGAACATGCTGCACCCAATGGAAACTCCGCGCGTACCTTACATCGCTCAGGTGATGAACGACGCTCCGGCGGTTGCTTCTACTGACTATATGAAACTGTTCGCTGAGCAGGTTCGTACTTACGTACCAGCTGATGATTATCGCGTACTGGGCACCGACGGCTTCGGTCGTTCTGACAGCCGCGAAAACCTGCGTCACCACTTCGAAGTTGATGCTTCTTACGTGGTCGTAGCAGCCCTGGGCGAACTGGCTAAACGTGGCGAAATCGATAAGAAAGTGGTTGCTGACGCAATTACTAAATTCAACATCGATGCAGAAAAAGTTAACCCGCGTCTGGCGTAAGAGGTAAAGAGACAATGGCTATCGAAATCAAAGTACCAGACATCGGCGCTGATGAAGTTGAAATCACCGAGATTCTGGTCAAAGTTGGCGACAAAGTTGAAGCTGAACAGTCGCTGATCACTGTAGAAGGCGATAAAGCCTCTATGGAAGTTCCGTCTCCACAGGCTGGCGTCGTGAAAGAGATCAAAGTCTCTGTCGGCGACAAAACCGAGACCGGCAAACTGATCATGATTTTCGATTCCGCCGAAGGTGCAGCAGACGCTGCACCTGCTAAGGCAGAAGAGAAGAAAGAAGCCGCTCCGGCCGCAGCACCTGCTGCCGCGAGCGCAAAAGACGTTAACGTGCCAGACATCGGCGGTGACGAAGTAGAAGTTACCGAGATCATGGTGAAAGTGGGCGACACCGTTGCTGCTGAACAGTCTCTGATCACCGTAGAAGGCGACAAAGCTTCTATGGAAGTCCCTGCGCCGTTCGCGGGCGTGGTGAAAGAGATCAAAATCAGCACCGGTGACAAAGTGTCTACCGGCTCTCTGATCATGGTCTTCGAAGTGGCGGGTGCCGCACCTGCTGCCGCTCCAGAACAGGCTGCTGCTCCGGCTGCTGCCGCAGCACCTGCGGCTTCCGGCTCTAAAGAAGTTAACGTCCCGGACATCGGCGGTGATGAAGTTGAAGTCACTGAAGTGATGGTGAAAGTGGGCGACAAAGTTGCCGCTGAGCAGTCACTGATCACCGTAGAAGGCGACAAAGCTTCCATGGAAGTGCCTGCACCATTCGCCGGTACCGTGAAAGAAATCAAAATCAGCACCGGCGACAAAGTGTCCACCGGCTCCCTGATCATGGTCTTCGAAGTAGAAGGCGCTGCACCTGCTGCGGCTCCAACTGCTGCTGCACCAGCTCCAGCCGCTGCGGCACCAGCCCCGGCAGCCAAAGCCGCTGCACCTGCTGCTAAAGCAGAAGGTAAATCTGAATTCGCTGAAAACGACGCGTACGTTCATGCGACTCCGCTGATCCGCCGTCTGGCTCGCGAGTTCGGTGTTAACCTGGCGAAAGTGAAAGGCACCGGCCGTAAAGGTCGTATCCTGCGTGAAGACGTTCAGGCTTACGTGAAAGACGCTGTTAAACGCGCTGAAGCAGCTCCGGCTGCGACCGGCGGTGGTCTGCCAGGCATGCTGCCATGGCCGAAAGTTGACTTCAGCAAGTTCGGCGAAATCGAAGAAGTGGAAATGGGCCGCATCCAGAAAATCTCTGGTGCTAACCTGAGCCGTAACTGGGTGATGATCCCGCACGTTACCCACTTCGACAAAACCGATATCACCGATCTGGAAGCGTTCCGTAAGCAGCAGAACGACGAAGCCGCTAAGCGTAAGCTGGACGTGAAGTTCACTCCTGTAGTGTTCATCATGAAAGCCGTTGCGGCCGCGCTGGAGCAGATGCCTCGCTTCAACAGCTCCCTGTCCGAAGATGGCCAGAAGCTGACGCTGAAAAAATACATCAACATCGGTGTGGCGGTTGATACCCCGAATGGTCTGGTTGTTCCAGTCTTCAAAGACGTGAACAAGAAGAGCATCACTGAGCTGTCTCGCGAACTGATGGCTATCTCCAAGAAAGCTCGCGACGGCAAGCTTACCGCTGGCGAAATGCAGGGCGGCTGCTTCACCATCTCCAGCCTGGGCGGTATCGGGACTACTCACTTCGCGCCGATCGTTAACGCGCCAGAAGTGGCTATCCTGGGTGTCTCCAAGTCTGCGATGGAGCCAGTCTGGAACGGTAAAGAGTTCACGCCGCGTCTGATGATGCCGATGTCTCTTTCCTTCGACCACCGCGTAATCGACGGCGCTGATGGAGCTCGCTTCATCACCATCATCAACAACATGTTGTCTGATATTCGCCGCCTGGTGATGTAATTGAAAAGCCGGCCAATCGGCCGGCTTTTTTCTGGTAATCTCATGGTGTTTGTGAGGTTATTGGCGAAAGCGACAATTCGTGAGCCGTTTGTTGTTTCAAAATTGTTAACAATTTTGTAAACTGCGGGCGGATAGAACGACCCGGTGGACGACGGGTATAAATTAAGAGGTCATGATGAGCACAGAAATCAAAACTCAGGTCGTAGTACTTGGGGCAGGCCCGGCAGGTTACTCCGCAGCGTTCCGCGCCGCGGATTTAGGTCTGGAAACCGTCATCGTAGAGCGTTACAGCACCCTTGGTGGTGTTTGTCTGAACGTCGGCTGTATCCCTTCTAAAGCGCTGCTGCACGTTGCTAAAGTTATCGAAGAAGCAAAAGCACTGGCCGAACACGGCATCGTTTTCGGTGAGCCGAAAACCGATATCGACAAAATTCGTACCTGGAAAGAGAAAGTTATCACTCAGCTGACCGGCGGCCTGGCGGGTATGGCCAAAGGCCGTAAAGTGAAAGTGGTAAACGGTCTGGGTAAATTCACCGGGGCTAACACCCTGGAAGTGGAAGGTGAAAACGGTAAAACCGTGATCAACTTCGACAACGCTATCATCGCGGCGGGTTCCCGTCCGATCGAGCTGCCGTTCATTCCTCATGAAGATCCACGCGTGTGGGATTCCACGGATGCGCTGGAGCTGAAATCCGTACCTAAACGCCTGCTGGTAATGGGCGGCGGTATCATCGGCCTGGAAATGGGCACCGTATACCATGCGCTGGGTTCAGACATTGACGTGGTTGAAATGTTCGACCAGGTTATCCCTGCCGCAGACAAAGACATCGTTAAAGTCTTCACCAAGCGCATCAGCAAGAAATTCAACCTGATGCTGGAAACCAAAGTGACTGCCGTTGAAGCGAAAGAAGACGGCATCTATGTTTCCATGGAAGGCAAAAAAGCCCCTGCAGAACCACAGCGATACGACGCGGTTCTGGTGGCTATCGGCCGCGTGCCGAACGGTAAAAACCTCGATGCAGGCAAAGCCGGCGTTGAAGTTGACGACCGTGGCTTTATCCGCGTTGACAAACAGCTGCGCACCAACGTGCCACACATCTTTGCTATCGGCGACATCGTCGGTCAGCCAATGCTGGCACACAAAGGTGTTCATGAAGGCCACGTTGCCGCAGAAGTTATCGCCGGGATGAAGCACTACTTCGATCCGAAAGTGATCCCATCTATCGCTTACACCGAGCCAGAAGTTGCATGGGTTGGTCTGACTGAGAAAGAAGCGAAAGAGAAAGGTATCAGCTACGAAACCGCCACCTTCCCGTGGGCTGCTTCTGGCCGTGCTATCGCTTCCGATTGCGCAGACGGTATGACCAAGCTTATCTTCGACAAAGAGACTCACCGCGTTATCGGTGGGGCGATTGTTGGGACCAACGGCGGCGAGCTGCTGGGCGAAATCGGTCTGGCTATCGAGATGGGTTGTGACGCAGAAGACATCGCGCTCACCATCCACGCTCACCCAACGCTGCACGAATCCGTTGGCCTGGCGGCTGAAGTCTTCGAAGGCAGCATCACCGACCTGCCAAACGCGAAAGCGAAGAAAAAGTAACTTTCAGCGTCTGATAAAGCGGCCCTTTGGGGCCGTTTTTTTTGTCCGTAAAAGGCCGCCCTTGCGAGCGGCCAGTAGCTTAATTGCCCAGGTTCAAAACGAACTGAACGGTAATGTCTGAAATATTCCAGCCACTTTGGCTCAGCGAAAGCAGTGAACCTAACAACAGAAGCAGCGCGTACAGCAAACGCATTTCCATTGCGTGTATACCCTTTGGGCTACGGCGATTCCTTCTTCACCGGGAAAGGCAGAATCAGGCAAGTGTTTGAGGCTTGCCACGTAGAGCGGTAGATCTGCTCCCATGCCCGGCGACTGGCTGCTACGCCAGCGAAGCAGGCCAAGAGTAACGTTACGGTAGATCGCTTGAACGCTGAATCATCATTTTTAATTTGCAGTAAGTTGCAGTTGTTTTTATAACGTTGTACGCAAAAGGTACAATTCATCTTGCCGTGATTCATTTTCAAATGCAGAATAGACAGCGTTTGGGGCTTGCCACAAAACATTTCCTTTCATCGTGTGCTACCACTTTGTCAGGGCAAACGAACCGCCGAAAGGCGGTTTTTTTGTGTCTGAGGATCATATCAAAAAGTAATCTATTCCCCCTTAACGATTCAGCAACGTTTTAATGTTGCTTTTTTGTAAACAGATTAACACCCCCTGAAAATCCTGCTATGCTGCCCGACGCGGTACCGGGCATTTACCCTACAAACTGCTGTCTCACAGGAGCGTGAAGAGAGAGATCCGGTGTCGCCAAATGACAATGAGAGCGAGGAGAACCGTCGTGCTAGAAGAATACCGTAAGCACGTAGCTGAACGTGCCGCAGAAGGGATTGTTCCAAAACCCTTAGATGCCACCCAAATGGCCGCACTGGTTGAGCTGCTGAAAACCCCACCAGCAGGTGAAGAAGCATTCCTGTTAGATCTGATTACTAACCGTGTACCGCCGGGCGTTGATGAAGCCGCCTACGTGAAAGCCGGTTTCCTTGCTGCCATTGCCAAAGGCGATGCCACTTCCCCGCTGATCTCCCCTGAAAAAGCCGTTGAACTGCTGGGCACCATGCAGGGTGGCTACAATATTCATCCGCTGATTGACGCGCTGGATAACGAAAAGCTGGCACCGATTGCCGCCAAAGCGCTGTCCCATACGCTGCTGATGTTTGATAACTTCTACGATGTAGAAGAGAAAGCCAAAGCGGGCAACACCTACGCTCAGCAAGTGCTGAAGTCCTGGTCCGAAGCCGAGTGGTTCCTGTCTCGCCCTAAACTGGCCGAGAAAATCACCGTTACCGTCTTTAAAGTCACCGGTGAAACCAACACCGATGACCTGTCCCCGGCTCCGGACGCATGGTCCCGCCCGGACATCCCGCTGCACGCCCTGGCGATGTTGAAAAACGCCCGCGAAGGCATTGAGCCGGATCAGGCTGGCGTAATTGGCCCTATCAAACAGATCGAAGCGCTGCAGAAAAAAGGTTTCCCTCTGGCCTACGTGGGCGACGTTGTAGGCACCGGTTCTTCCCGTAAATCTGCCACTAACTCCGTGCTGTGGTTCATGGGCGATGACATTCCGAATGTGCCAAACAAGCGCGGCGGTGGCGTTGTGCTGGGCGGCAAAATCGCCCCCATCTTCTTCAACACCATGGAAGATGCTGGCGCACTGCCGATCGAAGTTGACGTTAACGATCTGAATATGGGCGATGTGATCGACATTTACCCGTACAAAGGCGAAGTGCGTAACCACGAAACCAATGCGGTGATCGCCAACTTTGAATTGAAAACCGACGTGCTGCTGGATGAAGTCCGCGCCGGCGGCCGTATTCCGCTGATCATCGGCCGTGGCCTGACCACCAAAGCGCGCGAAGCACTGAGCTTGCCACATAGCGACGTATTTGTTCAGGCGAAAGACGTTGCCGCTAGCACCCGCGGTTACTCGCTGGCGCAGAAAATGGTTGGCCGCGCCTGTGGCGTGGAAGGTATTCGCCCTGGCGCTTACTGCGAACCGAAGATGACTTCCGTAGGTTCCCAGGACACCACCGGGCCGATGACCCGTGATGAGCTGAAAGACCTTGCCTGCCTTGGTTTTTCTGCGGATCTGGTGATGCAGTCCTTCTGTCACACCGCGGCCTATCCTAAGCCGGTGGACGTGACAACGCACCACACGCTGCCTGACTTCATCATGAACCGTGGCGGCGTGTCTCTGCGCCCGGGCGATGGCGTTATTCACTCATGGCTGAACCGCATGCTGCTACCGGATACCGTCGGCACCGGCGGTGACTCCCATACCCGTTTCCCAATCGGGATTTCCTTCCCGGCAGGTTCTGGTCTGGTGGCGTTTGCCGCGGCGACCGGCGTTATGCCGCTGGATATGCCTGAGTCCGTGCTGGTTCGCTTTAAAGGCGAAATGCAGCCGGGTATTACCCTGCGTGATTTGGTACACGCGATCCCGCTGTACGCGATCAAACAGGGTCTGCTGACCGTGGAGAAGAAAGGCAAGAAAAATATCTTCTCTGGCCGTATCCTGGAAATCGAAGGTCTGCCGACGCTGAAAGTTGAGCAGGCGTTTGAGCTGACCGATGCTTCCGCAGAGCGTTCTGCCGCAGGGTGCACCATTAAACTGGATCGCGAGCCGATCGAAGAGTACCTGAATTCCAACATCGTGCTGCTGAAGTGGATGATTGCCGAAGGTTACGGTGACCGTCGTACGCTTGAGCGCCGTATTCAGGGCATGGAAAAATGGCTGGCAGATCCGCAGTTGATGGAAGCCGACGCTGATGCAGAATATGCGGCAGTGATCGACATCGATCTGAACGATATCAAAGAGCCAATCCTCTGTGCGCCAAACGACCCGGACGATGCTCGTCTGCTGTCCGACGTGGCCGGGGAGAAGATCGACGAAGTGTTTATCGGTTCCTGCATGACCAACATCGGTCACTTCCGTGCGGCGGGTAAACTGCTGGACAGCCACAAAGGTCAGCTGCCAACTCGCCTGTGGGTGGCGCCGCCAACCCGTATGGACGCGGCTCAGCTGACGGAAGAAGGCTATTACAGCGTGTTCGGTAAGAGCGGAGCCCGTATCGAAATTCCAGGCTGCTCCCTGTGCATGGGTAACCAGGCTCGTGTGGCAGATGGCGCGACGGTCGTGTCGACTTCAACCCGTAACTTCCCGAACCGTTTGGGAACCGGCGCAAATGTCTTCCTGGCGTCTGCTGAGCTGGCGGCCGTGGCTTCCCTGTTGGGTAAACTGCCAACTCCTGACGAATATCAGACCTTCATGACTCAGGTTGATAAAACGGCGGTAGACACTTACCGTTACCTGAACTTTGACCAGCTGTCTCAGTACACCGAGAAAGCGGACGGCGTCATCTTCCAGACTGCCGTTTAAAGGCTAAATACCCTCACTCTGTGCTCTCTCTCCCTGTGGGAGAGGGCCGGAGTGAGGGCGCCAGACCACTCTGCGTTTCTCCTTTTTATTTCTCGTCCTTCTACTCGCCACGCTGTTTTCCCCTGACTTTGCTGCGATAATTAAGCCTATAGGCGTGGGTGAGGATTTCCCCCGCGATGTAGAGGAAACAGCGATGGACTATGAATTTCTGCGTGACATCACCGGTATGGTGAAGGTGCGTATGTCAATGGGGCACGAGGTTGTCGGCCACTGGTTTAATGAGGAAGTGAAGGGTAACCTGGCGCTTCTGGATGAAGTCGAGCAGGCCGTGCTTTCCGTGAAAGGCAGCGAGCGGCAGTGGCAGCGTGCCGGGCACGAATATACGCTGTGGCTGGACGAGGAGGAGGTCATCGTCCGCGCTAACCAGCTGGAAATTTCCGGGGATGAGATGGAAGAGGGAATGAGCTACTACGACGAAGAGAGCCTCTCTTTTTGCGGCGTAGAGGACTTCCTGCAGGTGGTACACGCTTACCGGGAATTCCTGCAGCAGCGTTAACGCGCTGGGGCTGATACCGCCCCCACGTTGTTTGGTCTTAGAGCCAATGACCGTGGTTTCACGGTCATTATTTCAGGCCAGGCGGGGAAAGCGTTATTTAACGTAGGCCAGCAGGCTTAAGGAATCGCGCGCCAGAGATTTGCATTTTGTTGCCGTGGGGATGGCAATACCGCTCAAATCTTTGTAGCTGTCTTCACCTAATGCTTTCATGTTCCAGCTATCGTAGTTGCTGAGATCCCATTGATTTTGTTGGGCAAAAAAGACCAGCGCGCGTCGGATCTGGCCGTTAGGGAGGTTTTGGTAGCCACAATCATTTTTTAAGAACACAAATACCGCAGTCAGATCGGCCATATCTTCTGCTTCAGACTCACTCAGCGCCAGGCTGCTGGTAGAAAAAGCCAGCAAAATGCCCAGTAATAACGCCCTAACTCCCATCTTCATCACGTCTACCACTTTTTCTCAGATACGAAACGTTAACACAGTTAAATGGGCGTCGACGATATTTATTATGAGCTTAAAACTTGACCTTACCGTTAGGGAAAGGTTTATGCTCGCCGACAAGTATGCCAACTAAAGGAACTGACTATGCATCGCCGTAATTTTCTAAAATATACCGCGGCGCTGGGGGCTTTCAGCGCGCTGCCACTCTGGAGCCGTGCCGCGCTGGCGGCCGATCGTCCGGCGTTGCCTATCCCACCTTTGCTTGCCCCGGATGCCAAAAATAGCATTCGCCTCACCGTAAACGCAGGAAAGAGCGTTTTTGCCGGGAAATCTGCCACGACATGGGGCTATAACGGTGCTTTGCTTGGCCCGGCGTTAAAGTTAACGCAAGGGGAAGCGGTCACGGTCGATATCCATAATAACCTGGCAGAAGAAACCACGCTGCACTGGCATGGGCTTGAGGTCGGCGGCGAAGTCGATGGCGGCCCGCAGGGCGTTATCGCCGCCGGTGCAAAACGCAGCGTCACCTTTACGCCGCAGCAGCGTGCGGCGACCTGTTGGTTCCACCCGCATCAGCATGGTAAAACCGGGCATCAGGTGGCCATGGGGCTTGGTGGCCTCGTATTGATTGAAGATAACGAAAGTGCCCAACTGATGCTGCCGAAGCAGTGGGGCATCGATGATATTCCGCTGATTATCCAGGATAAACGTTTCGGTAAGGACGGAGAAATTGACTACCAGCTGGACGTCATGAGCGCGGCCGTAGGCTGGTTTGGCGACACGCTGCTATGCAACGGCGCCGTTTATCCCCAGCACACCAATCCGCGCGGCTGGCTGCGCCTGCGTTTGCTTAACGGCTGTAATGCCCGCTCGTTGAACATTGCTGCCAGCGACAATCGCCCGCTCTATGTCATCGCCAGCGACGGCGGACTGCTGGCAGAGCCAGTCAAAGTCACGGAGCTGGAAATTCTGATGGGGGAACGGTTCGAGGTGCTGGTCGATACCCGTGACGGCAAGCCTTTTGATATTGTCACCCTGCCGGTGAAGCAAATGGGCATGACCGTGGCACCTTTCGACAAACCTGCCCCGGTGGTTCGCATTCAGCCGCTGATTATCGCAGCCTCTGGCACTTTGCCGGACAAACTGGTCAACGTACCTGCGCTCCCGTCGCTGGAAGGCGCAACTGAACGCTGGCTGCAACTGATGATGGATCCGATGCTCGACATGATGGGCATGCAGGCGCTGATGGATAAATATGGCATGCAGGCGATGGCGGGCATGTCGATGGACGGCCACGGTGATATGGGCGGTATGAGCCATGGCAGCATGAAGAACATGGACCACGGCAGCATGGGGAGGATGAATCACGGCGGTATGAGCCACGGCTTTGATTTCCACAATGCCAACAAAATCAACGGCAAAGCTTTCGATATGGCAACCCCGGCGTTTGCTGCACAAAAAGGGAAATACGAGAAGTGGACGATATCCGGGGAAGGCGACATGATGCTGCACCCTTTCCATATTCACGGCACCCAGTTCCGTATCCTGTCCGAAAACGGCAAACCGGTGGCGGCGCATCGTCAGGGCTGGAAAGACACGGTGAAGGTGGAAGGTGCGCGCAGCGAAGTGCTGGTGAAATTCGATCATGCTGCACCAAAGGAAGCGGCCTATATGGCGCACTGTCATCTGCTGGAGCATGAAGATACCGGAATGATGCTTGGTTTTACCGTCGCATAAAAGAAAGAGCGGGTGGCCTAAGCCACCCGCAATGTTTTATTTTGCGTCGTCCGGCAGAGCGTACGCCACAATATAATCCCCCATCTTCGTGCCGAAGGAACCGTGGCCACCTGCGGAAATCACCACATACTGCTTACCGTTCACTTCATACGTCATCGGCGTAGCCTGTCCACCGGCTGGCAGACGCGCTTCCCACAGCTGTTTCCCGTCACGCATATCAAACGCGCGCAGGTAGTTATCTGCGGTAGCACCAATGAACATCACGTTACCGGCGGTGGAGATCGGGCCACCCAGCATCGGCATCCCCATGCGGAATTTCATCGGAATACCGGTTGGGAACGGCATGCTGTCTTCCACGGTACCAATACGTTTCTTCCAAACGATTTCGTTGGTTTTCAGGTCAACGCCAGAGATGTAGCCCCAGGCCGGCTGTTTACACGGCAGGCCGAACGGCGACAGGAATGGGTTCAGCGTGACGCCATACGGCACGCCGTACTGCGGCTGAACGCCGGATTCAGTGCCTGAGCTTTTCGCATCTTTTGGTGGTTCCATTGGGTTACCCGGCCCGCGTGGAATCAGCTTAGACACGAACGGCAGCGCCATTGGGTTGGTCATCGCGACCTGATTATTTGGGTCAACGGAGATCCCGCCCCACTCGAACATGCCCAGGTTGCCCGGGAACACCAGCGTCCCCTTTTCGGAAGGCGGGGTAAAGATGCCTTCATAGCGCATGCTGTGGAACATCACGCGGCAGACCAACTGATCGAACATGGTCGCGCCCCACATATCCGCCCCGCTCAGATCTTTCTTCGGACGGAAGGTCAGCTCGGAGAATGGTTGGGTAGGGGAAACATGGTCGCCTTTGGCGGCACCCTGCGGAACAGGCTGCTCCGGGGCTGGCACCACTAATTTACCGTCGCGGCGGTCCAGAACAAAAATGTTGCCAGTTTTAGCCGGAGCGTACACCACCGGCACTTTGTTGCCGTTTTTGTCGGTGATATCCGCCAGCGTTGGCTGGGCAGGCATGTCCATATCCCACAGGTCGTGGTGGACGGTCTGATAGGACCAGGCCAGCTTACCGGTGGTGGCATTCAGCGCCACGATGCTGCTGGCGTAGCGTTCCTGCTCAGGCGTGCGGTTGCCGCCCCAGATGTCTGGCGTGGTCACGCCCATCGGCAGGTAAACCAGATCCAGTTTTGCATCATATGCCGCCGGAGCCCACGAGTTCGGCGAGTTCAGCGTGTAATGATGCTCGTCATCCGGGATAGCGTTTGGATCTTTCGCGCCAGGGTCAAACGCCCACAGCAGTTTACCGGTATTAACGTCAAAACCACGGATAACGCCGGAAGGCTCACGGGTAGAGAAGTTGTCGGTCACTGCCCCGGCAATCACAATCACCTTGTCGGTCACGATAGGCGGTGAAGTCGGCTCGTACATACCTGGCGTAGTCACCGGCTGGTTGGTCTGCAGGTTCAGAATACCTTTGTTTGCAAAGCTCTCACACAGCTTGCCGGTATCGGCGTTGAGCGCGAACAGGCGGCCATCGTTCACCGGCAGAAGGATGCGGCGAGGACAGTCGGCCACTACATCCGCAGGGGCGTTATCCGCGGTGGCTTCGTGGTAAGAAACGCCACGGCAGGTCACGTGCTGGAACGAAGGGTCGGTATTTAACTGAGGGTCAAATTTCCACTTTTCTTTCCCGGTGGAGGCATCCAGTGCGAACAGCTGCTGGTGGGCGGTACACAGGTAAAGCATATCGCGGATTTTGATCGGGGTGACTTCGTTGGTGATTTCACCCGGGTCGGTAGCACGCTTCACGTCGCCGGTCTGGAAACGCCAGGCTTCCTTCAACTGGCCCACGTTCTGCGTGGTGATCTGCTTGAGCGGAGAGAAACGCTGCCCTTCCTGATTGCGGCCATAAGCTGGCCAGTCGGCATCAGGAATGGAAGACTCAGCGGTAGCTGCGGCATTATCCAGATTCAGCGTGCCGTTGATCTCTTGCGGGTCGTTAAAGCCCGCCCAGACCAGCACAACGGCGGTAATCAGCAGGGAAACCACCAGCGATGCTGCCGCGCCGCTTGCTGGAATCACCAGGCGGCGATACACAAACGGCAGCAGAAGCCAGACGCCGAAGAACACCAGCACGTCGCAGCGCGGCGTCAGCGCCCAGAAGTCGAAGCCGACTTCCCAGACGCCCCAGGCCATCGTACACAGCAGCAGGGCCGCGTAGAGCCAAAGCGCGGAGGCTTTGCTCTTCCACAGCAGCCAGGCGACGCCGAGCATCACCAGGCCGGCGATCGGGTAATACCACGACCCGCCTATAGCCACTAACCATATCCCGCCAAAGAGTAAATAGAACCCGCAAAGTACAGCAAAGAGGGCCGAGAGGGTCACAAATAGTTGCGATCCGGTTTTATTTATTTTCACAATTATCACACTCATAAAGTTTTGATAGCATTTAATTATAGTTATTAACAAGTGTGATGGTTGTCACATTTATGGCTTTTTTTTGAAGTGGGGATGTGAAGGCGATTTGCTGGTATACTCCACGCCTCACTATTTTGTGTTGGCTGCAGGTGAACCAGCATTAAATGATTTGTTTTTAAATCATATGGTTAGAGATATGAAACATACTGTTGAAGTGATGATCCCGGAAGCGGAGATCAAAGCCCGTGTCGCTGAACTGGGTCGTCAAATCACCGAACACTATCGCGACAGCGGCAGTGACATGGTGCTGGTGGGTCTGCTGCGTGGTTCATTTATGTTTATGGCGGATCTGTGCCGTGAAGTTCAGGTTTCCCATGAAGTCGATTTTATGACCGCTTCAAGCTACGGCAGCGGCATGTCCACCACTCGCGACGTGAAGATCCTGAAAGATCTGGACGAAGATATCCGTGGGAAAGATGTGCTGATCGTGGAAGATATCATCGACTCCGGCAACACCCTGAGTAAAGTGCGCGAGATCCTGAGCCTGCGTGAACCAAAATCTCTGGCCATTTGTACGCTACTGGACAAGCCGACGCGCCGCGAAGTGAATGTTAACGTTGAATACGTTGGCTTCTCTATCCCAGACGAATTCGTCGTTGGCTACGGCATCGACTATGCCCAGCGCTATCGCCACCTGCCGTTCGTTGGCAAAGTGGTGATGCTGGACGAGTAATCAATCGTCGTAAGCTAACAAAAAAGGGCCTTAAAAGGCCCTTTTTGCTATCCACATTTCACGGAATTATTGCGAAGCTGCGCGATTCCGGTGGCTATGGTGGGTATTCTTCAGGTTGGCTATGCCGCTGCGGTAGCCCTGCTCGAGTGACTCGCGGCTGGTGGCCGTCACTTCAAGGTCGCGCAGGCGCCCGTCGTGAATACCGTAGACCCAGCCGTGAACCGTGACTTTCTGGCCGCGTTTCCAGGCAGACTGCATGATGGTGGAATGGCCGATGTTGTATACCTGCTCCATGACGTTCAATTCGCAGAGCGTGTCCATCCGCTGTTCCGGTGCCAGTTCCCCTAAGAGCGAACTATGCTTGAACCACAGGTCGCGAATGTGCAGCAGCCAGTTGTTAATTAGGCCCAGCTCCGGGTTTTCTACCGCAGCCTGAACGCCGCCGCAGCCGTAGTGACCGCAGATAATAATGTGCTCAACTTCAAGGACGTCTACAGCGTACTGCACAACGGAAAGGCAATTCAGATCGGTATGAACAACGAGGTTTGCCACGTTACGGTGAACAAAGAGTTCGCCTGGCTCCAGGCCGGTAAGTCGTTCGGCGGGAACACGGCTGTCGGAGCAGCCAATCCAGAGAAAGCGAGGTTTTTGTGCCTGGGCAAGTCTTTCGAAGAAACCGGGGTCTTCCTCAACCAGCATTTTTGACCAAAGTTCATTATTGCTGATAAGGGAATCAATGTCTTTCATGTGAGGTTAACGCCTGTCACCCGAGAAGTGCGATGGGGTAATATAGGGTAACTCAACGAATTTTCAAACAAGTACCGAATAAGGTAAGCGAATATCCATGACAATTGCATTGGAACTGGAACAGTTAACGAAAACCTATCCCGGTGGCGTCCAGGCGCTACGTGGCATAGATCTTCGCGTTGAAGCGGGTGATTTCTATGCGCTGCTCGGCCCTAACGGTGCGGGAAAATCCACCACTATCGGCATTATCAGTTCGTTGGTGAATAAAACCTCCGGCCGCGTGCGGGTGTTTGGCTACGATCTGCAAAAAGACGTGGTCAACGCCAAACGCCAGCTTGGCCTGGTTCCCCAGGAATTCAACTTCAACCCGTTTGAAACGGTGCAGCAGATCGTCGTGCACCAGGCTGGCTACTACGGCGTTGAGCGCAGCGAAGCGATAGCACGCAGCGAAAAGTATTTAAAACAGCTCGATCTGTGGGAAAAACGCAACGAACGTGCGCGGATGTTATCGGGAGGGATGAAGCGTCGCCTGATGATTGCCCGTGCGTTAATGCACGAACCTAAGTTGCTGATTCTGGACGAGCCTACTGCCGGCGTAGACATCGAGCTGCGCCGCTCTATGTGGGGCTTCCTGAAAGATCTCAACGACAAAGGCACTACCATTATTCTGACTACTCACTATCTGGAAGAAGCCGAAATGCTGTGCCGCAACATCGGCATTATCCAGCGTGGTGAATTGGTAGAGAACACCTCGATGAAATCGCTGCTTTCCAAGCTGAAATCAGAAACCTTCATCCTGGATCTGGCCCCTAAAAGTCCACTGCCTAAGCTCGACGGTTACCAGTATCGGCTGGTGGACACGTCCACGCTGGAAGTCGAAGTTTTGCGTGAACAGGGGATTAACAGCGTGTTCAGCCAGCTAAGCGCGCAGGGGATTCAGGTACAGAGTATGCGTAACAAAGCTAACCGTCTCGAAGAGTTGTTCGTGACGCTGGTAAACGGTAAACAAGGGGATCAGGCATGATGCAGCTGTACTGGGTGGCGCTGAAAAGCATCTGGACCAAAGAAGTTCACCGCTTCGCCCGTATCTGGATCCAGACCCTGGTTCCGCCGGTCATCACCATGACCCTGTATTTCATTATCTTTGGTAACCTGATTGGCTCGCGTATCGGCGAAATGCACGGCTTCACCTATATGCAGTTCATCGTGCCGGGCCTGATCATGATGGCGGTGATCACCAACGCCTACGCCAACGTCGCTTCCTCATTCTTCAGCGCGAAGTTCCAGCGCAATATCGAAGAGCTGCTGGTGGCACCTGTACCCACGCACGTGATCATCGCGGGCTATGTTGGTGGCGGCGTCGCGCGCGGTCTGTGCGTGGGGATCCTGGTCACGGCGGTGTCGCTGTTCTTCGTCCCGTTCCAGGTGCATTCATGGCTGTTCGTGGCGTTGACGCTGGTACTGACGGCTATTCTGTTCTCGCTGGCCGGTCTGCTGAACGCTGTCTTTGCCAAAACGTTCGATGATATCAGTCTGATCCCGACCTTCGTGCTGACGCCGCTGACCTATCTGGGTGGGGTGTTTTACTCCCTGACCCTGCTGCCTCCGTTCTGGCAGGCGCTCTCGCACCTGAACCCCATCGTCTACATGATTAGCGGCTTCCGTTTTGGTTTCCTGGGCATTACCGATGTGCCATTGGTGACCACCGTAGGTGTGCTGGCAATCTTTATCGTCGTGTTTTACTTGTTGTGCTGGTATCTCATCCAGCGCGGTCGCGGGCTCCGGACCTAATAGTTCCTGATTAAATCCCCCTCTTTAGGGGGATTTTCTTACGCCAAATTGATACGCATCAGGCTACTTATTCAGCGTTCTGGCACACTGTCGCTCCATAAACAGGAGAGACTTTATGCTTGGCTGGGTCATTGCCGGACACGACGACTACGCACAAAAGATACTGGATGCTCTCGAGCAGCGCTTTGGGCCGCAGCCTCAGTGCTGTGCGGTGAATTTCTGGCACGGGTTAAGCACCAATATGCTGAGCCGGATGATGTGCGATGCTCTTCACCACTGCGATTCGGGCGACGGCGTTATCTTTCTGACCGATCTCACCGGGGCGGAACCTTACCGGGCAGCGGCATTGATGAACCATAAGCATGAGCATTGCGAAGTTATCGCCGGGGTAACGCTGCCGCTGCTTTTAGCGATGCGTGAGCAGCGGGAAAATATCTCCAGCGAAGCCTTTCGGCAGCTTATTGTGGAACAGGGCGGGGAGGCGGTGACCAGCCTTTGGCATCAGCAGCAAAAGAACCCGCCGTTTGTATTGCTGCACAATTATTAAGGGTATGTATCTATTGAGGTTGGTATTCCTCTGTCTTTTGCTAAACTAATGACTTCCTTCCGTCTTTCCGACAAAAACTGACTAATTTGCCATGTTAACTCGCCTTGTTTATTGCGTCATGCTGGTCATCAGCATCGGAACTGCTCAGGCTAGCCTGCTCAGTAGCCATGACACTCCCGCCCAATATATGCAAACCACCGAAGATGCCGATATCTGGGCGCAGGTGGGTGATAATGTGATTTCCGTCGGCCGTATCGGCCAGGGGCAAATCCTGGCGGTGGTGCCGACGGCCGCAGATTACTACGAGTTTAATTTCGGCTTCGGTACCGGGTTTATCGACAAGGCGCATCTTGGCCCGGTAAAAGGCAAGCAGCGAGTGGAAGACCGGCTGGGGGATCTCAACAATCCGTTGAGTAACCAAAACTTGATCACCTTCCGCGACGTGGCTATCTATAGCGAGCCGGCCACCTCGTCAGCGGTGTTCGGCACGCTGGCAGATAACCTGCGTTACCCAATCATCGGCAAGCTCAAAGATCGCCTGAACCAGACCTGGTACCAAATTCGCATTGGCAATCGCCTGGGCTACATCAGCAGCCTGGACGCGCAGCCGGATAACGGCATTCCGGTTCTGACCTATCACCACATTCTGCGTGATGAGGAAAATACGCGTTTCCGCCATACGTCGACGACCACCTCGGTGGTTGCGTTCAGCAACCAGATGACCTGGCTGCGTGACATGGGCTACACCACGCTGACGATGTATCAGCTGGAAGGTTATCTGCGTAACCGTATGAATCTCCCGGCTCGCTCGGTGGTGATAACCTTTGATGACGGGTTGAAATCAGTCTACCGCTACGCGTTCCCGATTCTGAAACAGTACGGCTTTAAAGCGACGGCTTACATTATCTCGTCGCGCATTAAGCGTCATCCACAGCCGTGGAATCCAAAGTCTCTGCAGTTTATGAGTATTTCTGAGCTGGAGGCGATTCAAAGCGTGTTCGATATTCAGTCGCACACGCATTTCCTGCATCGCGTGGATAACTACCGCCGCCCGATTCTTCTGAGCCGTAGCTACCACAATATCCTGTTTGATTTTGAGCACTCGCGCCGTGCGCTGTCGCAGTTCAATCCGCACGTGCTTTATCTCTCTTATCCGTTTGGCGGCTATAACGATATTGCGGTAAAAGCGGCGAACGATGCAGGATTCCATATGGCGGTAACCACGGTGCGTGGGAAGGTGAAACCGGGCGACAACCCGTTCTTGCTGAAGCGGCTTTATATTATGAGGACGGATTCTCTGGAGACGATGTCGAGGACGATTACCAATCAGCCTGAATCGTGAGTACGTGAGCTAAACTGGGGTTGTTCGATCCCTCTCCCGCGTGGGGAGAGGGTTAGGGCGAGGGCGGTTGTTACGCGACCTGAACCGGCACGGCTTTTGCGAGACGCTTCATCTCATTCTCACCGTCAAAGTAGGCCACTTTTGGCTGCCAGCTGCGCGCCTGCTCATCTGGCATAGTAACGTAGCTGGCGATAATCAGGATGTCACCGACGTCGGCGCAGTGTGCCGCCGCACCGTTAACGGAGATGATTTTAGAGCCACGTTCACCGGCGATAGCGTAGGTAGAAAAACGCTTCCCGTTGGTGACGTTGTAGATGTCGATGGCTTCATATTCCAGAATGCCTGCCGCCTCAAGGAAGTCCTGATCGATGGCGCAGGAGCCTTCGTAATGCAAGTCCGCCTGAGTCACTTTGACGCGGTGTAACTTGCCTTGCAGCATGGTGCGAATCATAAACTTGAACCTTTGTTACTGGGCTTAAAAAGCGCGGATATCACCCGCGCCGTGGATATTCGAGGCAGTATTGCCCTTTTTATTTAGGCTGTCTACTGCGCCAGATCGACGGTGACGTTATCAATCAGTCGGGCCTGACCGAGCCAGGCCGCCATCAGGATCACCGCACGTTTGCTTTCCGCTGACAGCTCCAGCAAAGTGTCCGCATCGCGGATTTGCAGGTCATCAGAACGGAAACCTTTTTCGTTCAGTTCTGTGGCCGCGAGGATCAGCATCTCTTCGGTATCACGGTCGCCTCCGCTCAGTTTTTCCGCCAGGCCGTTCATGACCTTGCTCAATCCCGGGGCGATTTTACGCTGCTCTGCAGTCAGGTAGCCATTACGTGAGCTGAGCGCCAGGCCGTCTTTAGCGCGCACGGTTGGTACGCCAATAATCTCAATGTCGTAGCCCATATCGGCGACCATTTTGCGGATCAGCGCTAGCTGCTGATAATCCTTTTGGCCAAAGCAGGCAACGTCGGGCTGAACGAGGTTGAACAGTTTGCTGACAATGGTGGAAACACCACGGAAATGCCCTGGGCGGCTGGCGCCTTCCAGCATGGTGGAGATGCCCGGCACATCCACAAATGTCTGTGTGTCGAGGCCCTGAGGGTAAACGTCAACCGGCGCCGGGGCAAAGACCATATCCACCTTGCGGCGGTTCAGCTTTTCGCAATCTTCCTGCAGGGTGCGCGGGTAGCGGGCTAAGTCGTCCGGTCTGTCAAACTGCATCGGGTTCACGAAAATACTGACCACGACCACATCAGCCACGGCTTTGGCTTCTTCCACCAGCGTCATGTGCCCATCGTGCAGGTTGCCCATGGTCGGCACCAGGGCGATGCGTTTTCCTTCCTGGCGCCAGCGGCGAATCTGCTGACGCAGCAGCGGTAACGTTTCGATAATCAGCACAACCTATCTCCTGTCAGTAAAAACTGTGTTCGTTGCCCGGATAACTGCCGGATTCGACTTCACTAATGTACTGGCGCACCGCGGTGCGAATATCGGCGGTCTCAGCAAGGAAATTCTTCGCAAACTTAGGAATATGGCCGCCGGTAATCCCAAAGGCATCATGCATCACCAGAATCTGCCCGTCCGTGACGTTGCCCGCGCCAATGCCAATCACCGGGATAGAAAGCGCTTCGGTTACGCGTTTAGCCAGCTCAACGGGAACGCACTCCAGCACCAGCAGCTGGGCGCCAGCGGCTTCCAGCGCCAGAGCGTCATCCAGCAGCGTTTGCGCGGCCTGTTCGTCGCGGCCCTGAACTTTATACCCGCCAAAAATATTGACCGACTGCGGCGTTAATCCCAAATGACCACAAACCGGAACGGCGCGCTCCGTCAGCATTTTCACCGTGTCAGCCAGCCAGCGGCCGCCTTCGATTTTCACCATGTTAGCCCCGGCACGCATTACCTCTGCGGAGTTGGCAAACGCCTGCTCCGGCATGGCGTAGGCCATAAACGGCAGGTCAGCCAGCAGCAGGCAGTTTGGTGCACCGCGGCGAACCGCACGAGTGTGGTAGGCAATGTCTGCCACCGTGACCGGCAGCGTAGAGTCGTGGCCCTGAACCGTCATGCCCAGCGAATCGCCAACCAGCAAAACGCCGACGCCTTCGTCAGCAAACAGCTTAGCGAAGCTAAAGTCATAGGCGGTAAGGGTGGCGAATTTCTTTTTATCCTGCTTGAGCTTACGCAGGGTGGAGGTGGTAGTGGGTTTCATCATCATCCCCGGAGAAAGGTTAGAACAGGATACGGGCGCGCTGTTTACCAGCGGGTGATGCCCTCCTGGGAGAGGCTAGCCAGTATCGCGGCAACAGACTGCCCGTCGGGAAAGCGGCATTCCGGTGCTATTTCCAGCAGAGGAACCAGCATAAACGCGCGGTTCTTCATGTCGTAATGAGGCACAGTCAGGCGTTCGGTGTGCATCACCTCATCGCCAAACAGCATAAGATCGAGATCTAACGTCCGCGGCCCCCAGCGCTCTGCTTTGCGCACGCGGCCATGCTCCAGTTCAATACGTTGGGTATGGTCCAGAAGGGCTTCGGCAGACAGGTCGGTGTCCAGCACCACGGCAGCATTCAGATAATCTGGCTGATCCTGCGGGCCGAGCGGGGGGGTGCGGTAAAACGAAGAAGTGGCCACCATTCGGCTTTGTGGAATGGCGGCCAGGGCGTCAAGGGCAGATGAAACCTGCTCCAGCGGCGACGCCTGGTTACTGCCCAGCGCGATATACGCGAGGGTCATGAATTACCTTCGCGACGTGGCGCGCGTTTGCGTGGGCGACGCGTGCGGCGGCGAGCTGCAGGCTCATCGCCAAGGTCGTTCAGCATATCTTTTTGCATTGGCGGCGCAGCGACCTGGAACTCGCCCCACCATTTGGTCAGACGCAGCAGTTCCTGGTTGTTCTCGACTTCCGCGCGCAGCGCCAGCAGGTCGTAAGACGCCCGGAATTTAGGATGCTCCATCAGCTTCCAGGCGCGTTTACCCTGGCGGCGGGACAGACGAAGCTGCAGGCCCCAGATATCGCGCACCAGCGTAGTAATGCGTTTTGGAATCGCCAGCGCACGGCAGGCTTCATCCAGCACTTCATTCATTGCCAGCGCAAAGGCGTCGTAGTAGGCGAGGCCGCTTTCCTGGGCAATCTTTTGCGCCATTTCCAGCTGTGGATACCAGAACATCGCCGCAAACAGGAACGCCGGATTTACGCGCATATCGTTATGAATGCGGGTATCGGTGTTTTTCAGCACCAGCGCAATAATGCGTTCCATCGGGCTGTCGCCCTGCTCGGTGAAATAGCGGGTGATGATCGGGAACAACGGCTGGAAGAGCTGATATTCACGCAGCAGTTGGTAGGTTTCAAACCCGTATCCGGCCTGCAGAAGTTTGAGCGATTCTTCAAAGAGACGCGCCGGGGGCACATCGTTCAGCAGCGTGGCAAGGCGAGGAATCGGCTCGCCGGTTTCCGGGCTGATGGTCATATTCAGCTTGGCGGCAAAGCGCACGGCGCGCAGCATTCGCACCGGATCTTCGCGGTAACGCGTTTCCGGGTCGCCAATCAGGCGAATAATGCCTTTATTCAGATCGTTCAGGCCGCCGACGTAATCCCGCACGGAGAAATCGGCAACGCTGTAGTAAAGACTGTTGATAGTGAAGTCGCGGCGTTGAGCATCTTCTTCGATAGAACCAAAGATGTTATCACGCAGCAGCATGCCGTTCTGGCCACGCTGCGAGGTCTGACGGTCGGCAGACTGCTGCTCTTCATGATGGCCGCGGAAGGTGGCCACTTCGATGATTTCAGGCCCGAACATCACGTGAGCCAGGCGGAAACGGCGGCCAACCAGGCGGCAGTTACGGAACAGTTTGCGAACTTGTTCTGGCGTCGCGCTGGTGGTGACGTCGAAATCTTTCGGTTTTTTGCCCAGCAGCAGGTCGCGGACGCCGCCGCCGACGAGGTAAGCCTCGTAGCCTGCTTTGTTTAAACGGTAGAGTACCTTGAGGGCATTTTCACTGATATCTTTGCGGGAAATAGCGTGCTGATCGCGCGGGATAACAGTAATGTGCGGGAGAGTTTCGGTCTCCTCGACCACGACGTCATCGCGGTTAAGCACCTTGCGGCAAAAATTAGCGACTCGGGTAAAAATAGTCCACCTCGGCAGTGTCAATCATAGGGACAAAAAAAACAGCGGCTAATCATAGCTCAGTGTGGCGCATTTGAGAATGATGTATTCACCGGCACACTATTAAGCGACCAGTTCATTACGGCTTGCTCCAGCAGCCTTTCCAGCGTCAGATCTTGCCAGCCGTCCGCTACTTGTTGATTTAAAAAGCGCAACGCTTCCACCAGCAGCGGGCGAGGATCGCCCTGCGGCAGCGCGGGCGCGTGATTCTGCTTCGAAAGCTTAGAGCCCTGCTCGTTGAGCGCCAGTGGCAGATGAATATAGCCGGGAGCGGGCCAGCCAAACTGCTGATATAGCGAGATTTGCCGTACCGTCGGCTCTATCAAATCTGCACCGCGCACGATCTCCGTCACGCCCTGGAAGTGGTCATCCACCACGACAGCAAGATTATAGGCGAACAGACCATCACGACGGTGAATGATGAAATCTTCCCGCGCCAAAGACTCATCGGCATGCAATTGCCCGCGCAGGCCGTCCTGGAAGCTCAGCACCGGGTTGTTTTGCACCAGGCGCATTGCGGCGTTTTGTGGCCCGTTGCCAAGGGTTCTGCAATGCCCATCGTAGAAACCGCCGATCTGCTGAATACGGCTGCGAGTGCAGGTGCAGTAATAGCTCAGCCCTTGCTGCCGGAGCCAGTTCAGCGCGGCGCGATAGGCCTCATGGCGGTGGGATTGCCATAGCACATCGCCATCCCAGTGCAGGCCGTAATGCTCAAGCTGTTTGAGGATGGTGTCGGCGGCGCCGGGAACTTCGCGAGGAGGATCGATATCTTCGATGCGTACCAGCCAGCGACCCTGTTGAGCGCGAGCCTGAAGGTAGCTGCCAAGAGCGGCAATGAGTGAGCCAAAATGCAGTTCCCCGGAAGGTGAGGGGGCAAAACGGCCAATGTAGAGTTGAGCTGACATTTTTTGGGGTGCAATAAAGTAATATGGCGGGAGAGTCTCCC
>AKXM01000061.1 GCA_000277545.1 Enterobacter sp. Ag1
TAACGTTGGCTCCAGATCGTCAAAACATAGCCGATCGTAACCATCCGTTTCTACATAACCGTCCCCAAAATACCAAAATGTAATTACATAAAAACCATCCTTGTCTGGCCCTGGAGCACCATATTTTTCTTTGAGCATGGCTTTGTTTTTCAACCACCAGTGTACTTTCCCTTTTTTTGTAAAAGGAAAATTTTTCACTAATACATCGCTGTAACTATTTCTCTTATGAACTGCAACAATTCCAACTGGTCGAAATGCTAACCATAAGCAGTATCCAGCCAATAGACCGCCAGCTAGAAATTTTAGTCCCTTTATACTACGCCTCAACAATTCGGGTACTGTCATGCTTATTCAACCTTTATAATTAAAATTTCTTATCAATATCTCTGCCGTACAACCAACCATTATTTATTGATTTTTATAACTCTGCCATTTTCATCAATCCGATAAATTCCATCTGAGAGAGTAAATCTAGTTCCATACCTCTTACTATTACCGACAGTAAGCACTGTGTTTTTATCAATGCAGTTTACTTTTGTTGCCATATCATTGAAACAAAGCCGATCATATTTCCCCTCTTCTTTATAACCATCATTAAACAGCCAAAAAACAACACTAGAACTACCGTAGGATGAAGGCTTAGGAATATCATACTTCGTCTTTAGCATTTCTTTATTTTTCAACCACCAGTCTATTTTACCTTTGTTAGTAAAAGGAAATTTACTTACTAAGACATCGCTATAACTATTTCTCTGGTGTACGGCAATAATTTCTACCGAACGAAATAACAACCATAAATAACCCTCTAAAAAAACACCACCAGATAATAACAGGCTAATTATTATTTTATTTTTTAATTCCATTGCGCTTCCCAATAATATGAATAGTGGCTTCCATATTGGTAATAAAGGGTTTGAAGGCAAACTCGCTGTAGCGTTGCAGGACAAAC
>AKXM01000062.1 GCA_000277545.1 Enterobacter sp. Ag1
CCTGTAATATCATGTATACCAGGTAAAGCTTCAGTCATTGTAGTAGAATTGAAGTAACGCATAGTGATCCCTTCATTAATTGGATGGGCAGTGAACTCGCCAGGAAAAACCATATCCTGATGGGCCGCCACTTATAAATTGACAACGAGCTTTAAATCCGCTAGTTGTTATTGTGTTGTCTACAACCATAGAAACATGCAGTTGCTGAACTGATGACCCGAGGTCGAAACTCAAATGTTCAGCCGTGGATATATTCATAGCCACTTTGGGTAAGGTTATAGGAAAAATAACGGTCGCAAGACCATCGACAATAGTGGAATTATAGCCACTCAGCTCAATAGAACCATCTGACCAGATAGTCCAATCGCCATTAACGTTGCTCCCCCGGCTAGTGACAAACTTCGCATTCCCCAAACCAAGGTTTGCGAGAGCCGAAGAAATCGCGGCGGCACCGTCGGCCTTAATATCCGCAAACGGATTCT
>AKXM01000063.1 GCA_000277545.1 Enterobacter sp. Ag1
AGCGCCCATCACGTGAAAGAAAAATCGCCCCATCGGCGTGGAGGTATCAATGCTGTCCGTCAGGCTACGGAAGTTAATCCCGCGCGTACGCAGTTCCTCAATCAGCGAAACAAGGTGGCGCATGCTGCGCCCAAGCCGGTCCAGCTTCCAGACAACAAGCGTATCGCCTTCACTCAGCGTTCTGAGCACTTTTTTTAACCCTGGCCTGTCCGCCGTTTTACCGCTGATTTTATCCTCAAAAATCAGCTCACATCCTGCACACTCCAGCGCATTTTTCTGCAGCGCAGTATTTTGGTCATTTGTTGACACCCTGACATAGCCTACCAGCATGACGTTTTGCCTCACAAAAGGCTGAGAGCATGCCACGGCGCGGCAGGATGTGCATTTTCTTAAAGGTTGGTTTGGGGGAAGGATCGGCTTTGCCGGTTGGTGTGCCTGTTCCGTGGGCGTTGTCTGTAGCGCCGGCAGGATGG
>AKXM01000064.1 GCA_000277545.1 Enterobacter sp. Ag1
TAGGATTAACGCTACGCGATGTGGTTGCAAAATGCAGAGACGCAGTTATCAGCAAGTATCTTGTTCACTTCCGCCACTCAACTTCTCAATCTACCAGGGGAGATCGCGTGTCCTCCAGCAGCCTTACCACAACGTTCAAAAAAGCCAGAAACAAATGCGGCGTTGAATGGGAGGAAGGAACGGCACCAACCTTCCACGAGCAGCGTTCTTTATCGGAGAGAATGTATAGAGAGCAA